>CAVSUO010000001.1:0-519359 GCA_963731255.1 uncultured Actinomycetes bacterium
GTTATGTTGTGACCGCTGAACAGTACGTATTGCTGATTGTGCACGCTCGCGAATTTCCTCGTGAAGCGGCACCGAGCAAATCTCGGCCAGGCGCAGGGTCCAGAGGAGCTGATGCAGAATCATGCGCTGATAGTTGAAGGAGTGCTGCTGGGAGACGCCCTTAGGCGTGATCTGGTCGAGGACGGCCTCGTGCAAGAGTTGCGCGCCCAGAGTTTGCCACAGCTGCGCTTCTTTCAACTCTGGGTAAAGCGTGCCGGCGGTCCAGAGGCCGACTGCCTCGCTGATCAGGTGATTGCTACGCTGGGAGCGCGCGTAGTCAAGGTCTGCGCAGTGCGCCAGGCGTGTGCAGCAATCATCGAAACCAGCAGGGCAACTCGTTGGCTGGTGGTCGATGTGGAATGAATAAAAGCTTGGAGCGCGAAAGACCACGCCAAAATTCGTAGCGAGCTTCCTGGCCGCAAATCCATAGAGGGCCGTCCATCGGCGGATTTTGGAGCCCAGTCTTCGATTGTGATCCAAAACCTTCGGGAACATTCGTCGCCATTAAGAGCGTAGGCGCGCACCAGCGGATAGACGAATAGAAAACGTGAAGGTTCAAGGATAAATTTCAAGTCGCCATAGATCGGCGAGGCGAAGCGCATTTGGGTCCAGGGTTGTTGCGGCGAGACCTTCTGCCCAGTCGATGGATTTTCGAACCAGCGGGGAGGAAAGCCGCAGTTGAAGGAGAGGGCTGCCGAAAAATGGGAGATTGCCTTGCAGGATATTCTGGCATCTGCAAGGATAGATACCTCTTGTTCGATCTGGTAAGTCTCGCGGAATTCGGTCCAAGAGTTCTTGCATCCGTCGAAAGAAAAATCCATGGGAGCCATCGCGGCGGGTGGCTAATATTCTCTCGGCAGTAATGCCAGGTGCGATGTTGTTTAAAGTCCAGGCATCCCACCCTGGGCGCTGCGCATTTTCCATGACAGAAGCCCGCTGCCGCGTTGCAACTCGTAGCCGAGGCGCAGCATGCCGTCGCGGATGCCGAAGGTGCGTCCGACTTGCAACACGGTATCGAGTTTGCTGGCGGGCTCAGGCATGGTGGGAGTGCGGCGGGTTGGACTCGCTCATCTTTGCCTGTGACCCGGCTAAAGTTTCGGCAGATCTCGCTTGAAGCCACTCGTGCATGACGAAGAACTGAGTATCGTCGTTGCGACGTTACCGGAAAACCGTGCCCGACTTCGGATTGCGGTGTCGAGGAAATCGTTCCGCGGTCGATGGCATGCGACCAGCTCCGACCAGCTTCTCGATGCCAGATGCAATGAGCTTGTTACGTAAGTCGTCCAGCGATTTGCATACGGCGCGTCTCGGAACTCGCATCGTTGAAGAATTGGACCGGTATCGATTCCGGAGTCGATGTAATGAATCGTCACGCCCACGGAAACACCGTTAACAGTGACCATTCAGGGCTGCTCATCCCCCTGATTTCCGGCAGCAAGCCGAGGTGCGCGTTAAGTACTCCGAGGCGCGGAACGTCGAAGCAAGGGCCTGCGCAGGATATTGCCGCCGGCGAAGACGATAAAGTCGGGCGACCATTTTCTTAAGCGGGCGATCGACGATGGTGAATTCTGGTTCCCGCAAAGCGCGAGTGGAAACATGTTCGCCAGCAACTTCGCGAAGATTCTGAAGTGTTCCTGCTCGCCTTGTTCAAGGAAAGCTCGCAAGTTGAGGATTTCGAAGGGTTGCATCGGCGCTCTGCTTTTGAGGCGACAACTTTGATTTCGCATAGTCGATCGATGCGCGCAGTCCCCACTGTCCTACTTTCCGAATAAGAGTTCCGGGATGCGCGGTGCGCAGGGCGAGAGCGCCGACCGGAGTCGTGGCCTGACTGCGCCAGATGCGATGCCAAAGCGCAGGCACTCTCACTGTAAACGCTGGAACTGAGTACTACGACGCGCATGGGAGAGCCTTGGGCGTGCGACTTCGAGTTGGTTTGTCACGTCGCCGTTTCAGGCGGCGTTCAAGCAGAAGCGAGTCGGCGAAAAACTTGCATCCCCAACTGATGTAGCGCAAAGGTTGGTAGCGGCCCCAGATGGGATAGGAACCGGCAACGCCCCCTATGATTCCGCGCTGCCCCTTCGATCGGAATGAATGGTTTCAGCATTTCGTTCATCTTGAGAGCGGCGTTGAAATAACGAAGATCACTGCTGACCTCATACAGACGAAACCAGACGCAGGCCATCTGGGCGTTGCCGGTGAGGCAGGCGAAATTGTGGGCCTTCTTGAAATCGGCGTCATAGGCTCCGGGTAGAAATTTGTTGGTTTCGAACTTGCGCAGCAGGGCCCAGGCTGATTTTGCGACGCGTTCAATGGCGTCGGTTCTGCGCAGGCGAATGGAAGTTCGAGAGTTCCTTGAAGAATGTAGGCGATGAAGTGCAGGTAGTTGGGATGACCGTGTAGATGGATGCCGTCGATCCAGCCGTTGGGGCGGAAGTGATCGAGGGTCCAATCGAGGTTTTTGTTGGCGGCCACCGCGTATTGACGATCGGATGTGCGCTCGGACAAATCGACCAGCGCCCACGCGACCATGGTGTAGTAGGTGTGGGCCGTGTCTTGATACGCTCCGCGGCCCGACCATGAACCGTCCCGCTGCTGAAGCTGGACAAGCCAATCTCCGGCGGCGATGGCAGCACGTTTGATTTCGGGACCGCGCGTTTCGATATGCGCGCGAACCAGGCCTTGAAGGATTTGCCCGGTGTTGAAGACAGAGGGATGTGCGGTAGAACCGTACAGCCCGCCTGGAAAAGCTCCCGTGGGGAGTTGCAGCGAGAGGAGCCAATTCGTGGCTCGTTCGGCTACTGCCACAGCGGACGAATTTTTTCTTACCTCGTCGTAGTCGTAGAGAGTCGGGACAACGTAGCCCGTGACTTCGGGATAGGCTTCAGAAAAGCCAGTGAGCAGGCTGTAGTAGGCCGCAATTCCGCCATCGGGGCGCTGGGCATTTAAAATCCAGCGGATGACAGAGTCGAGAATCTCGTCGCTGTCGCGTTTGGCTTTTATATACGAGTATAGGTGGCGATGCTCGAGAGTGGTCCGGAACCTATCCGAAATTAGTTTTTGAACAAGCGAAAACGCACGTTGAGGTGTGCGGGCGAGGCCAATAGCCTCAGTGAGCACCTTGCCGAATGCGCGTCGCGATGCATTTTTTGGGTGCACCGAGCTCACGCTGTCGCCGCCTCGGGTGTGGAATTCAAGGCGCTGATTCTAACCTCTTCGGTTGCAAATTCGTCGGTTCGTTGGGCGGCGCTGGCATCGAGAAAGATTTTCATCCAGTGCTCGAGGGTAAGGAATTGCCAGATCTGCATCGACCAATCCTGCGCTCCGCTGCGATGCTCATCGACATAGCGGCGCACGGAGTTCGGGCTTGAACAGACCGCGCTGGCGAATGTTCGTTTCAGAAAGCAAGATCATCCACCATTTCGCGCAAATCGTTTGCCAGCCAGTAGTCGACAGGAGCGGCGAAACCGGCTTTGGGCTGCCGTAGAACCTCCATCTGGCAGAATCATCCTGCATCGCGCGGCGGAAAATGTGCTTGGTGGTGGGTCGCAAAAATCCTTTGAGCTTCAGGTTCGGCGGAACATTCCATGCGGCGAATTCGGCCAGCTCTCGATCAAGAAACGGAACGCGCACTTCCACGGACGAGGCCATGCTCATCTTGTCGTTGTAATTCAGATTCAGGCTGGGCATGAAAATCTTGGTGTCGAGATAAAGCATCTGGTTGAGGAAGTCGGCGTCGCGCACCGCGTCAAAGCTGGAATAATGGCGAATCGCGGGATCGCAGTCGACAAGCTTGCTCGGCGCACTTCGGCGCGTACAGGTCCATCTTCTGCGCTCGATCCAGATAGGTGCAGTTGCGAATGAATTGTTCTTGCGGAGTGAGCGAACGCGCTGCGTGCCATTTTCTTCGCCAGCCGAACGCCTCCCTTTCATGCGAGCTGCCGCGCAGACTCGGGCAGCGAGTTCATGCCCGACTCGATTCCGCTCCGCGAAAAGCCCGGGATTCTTTGATAAGCATGGCCCCAGCGATGAGCGACATGCTTACGATAGCCGGCGAATAACTCGTCGCCGCCCACTCCGGAGAGCAGAACCGTGGCCTGTTTGCGCGCTTCGCGGCAAACCAGATAAGCCGTAATGATCGCGGGATCGGCGGTGGGTTCGTCCATGTGCCAGGTGAGGCGCGGCAGCAGTTCGGCGACGTCCGGCTCGACGACAATTTGCTGATTCTCGCAGCCTAGCTGCCGCGCAAGGCGCGCCGGCACCTTGCGGATCATCGAGCGTGGTTTCTCCGACGCGATATTTTTCCGGAAAAGTGATCGTGTAAGTTCGTAGGGGCTGTTGTCGCCGCCCGGCACATCATGGCGACAATGCTGGAGGAATCCAGTCCGGCGCTGAGAAATGCGCCGATGGGAACGTCGCTCACCATTTGTGCTCCACGGACTGGCGAAAGCGTTCGCGAACTTCGTCGGCCAGATCGGCCTCGGAGCGCGGATAGTCGGCACTAGCGCGAGGAAAGTTCAAATCCCAATATTGGTGATTTTGAGTTCGCCGTCGCGGAAGGTGGCACAATGTCCGGCGGGAAGTTTGTGGATTCCGCGGAACATCGTTTTCGGATCGGGAACCCAGAGAGAACGTCAGATACTGATGCAAAGATTCGAGATCGATCTCGGCGTCGATTCCGGACACCTGAAGCAGCGATTTAATTTCTGAGGCAAATGCCAGTTTGTTTCCGCGCTGTGCATAGTAAAAAGGCTTCACGCCAAAGTGATCGCGCGCGAGAAATAATTCCGGACGTCCGGAGCGCAGATCGCAGATGGCGAAGGCGAACATGCCTTTCAGCTTGTGAACGCAATCCGCCCCTTCCTGTTCGTAGAGATGGAGCACGACTTCGGTATCGGTGTTCGAAGCGAAGCGATGACCTTTGCTTTGCAGCTCCCGGCGAAGTTCGCCGAAGTTGTAGATTTCTCCGTTGTAAGTGATCCAGACCGTGCGGTCTTCGTTGCACATCGGCATGTGCCCGCCGGCGGAGAGATCGAGAATGGCAAGCCGGCGGCTGCCAAGACCGACGTAAGAGCCATCAGGAAACCGCCGCTCCCACAGGCCGGAATCGTCAGGGCCGCGGTGCGCCTGCACGTGCGCCATGCGGCTGAGCACTTGTTTGTCTCCCCAATTTGCCAGTCCGGCAATTCCACACATGCTAATAGATCCCCTTGAGTTCTCCAGTCTTTGCGTTTCAATCTCGTAAATCTTGGCCTTGGTGTGAAACATTTGAACTGCCTGGAAGCCGCAGTAGATAAGGCCGGGCACGCCATCCAGAAATCCCAACCGGAAAATATAACGATACAGGAAAAGCAGCACGGGAGAACCGGGGATGGCGAAGAGTCTTGCGCTTCAGCCAGCGGCGGCGTTGCGCCTGCGTGCCCAACAGAGCGACGGCGGGAAGATCGGCATCGCCTCCGCTGCAGAAGATACGCGCGACTCCCAGTTGGAATACTCGTCGTGCTTTTGGATGTAGCGCGAGAGCGATTCGAAATTGTGATGAATGACAGGATTGCGCAGCCTTCGCGGTCGCGCCCTCGCGCGACCACATGCTCGTGAATTTCCATATCCGCCATGGACGCGTCCTGATCTTTCAGGCGGCATTCGAAGCGGCCTTTACTCGGCGAAAGAGTGCCAGCTTCCACAAGCCAACATCGCCATGGCGAAGGGCGCGTCCAAGAAAACAGGTTGCGAGGCGAATGTAATAGCCGCTCACCGCTGGATTTGTAATTGCGGCACGAATTTCTTCCGCGAGTTCGGGTCGTCATCACTTCGTCGGCATCGAGCAACAGAATCCAGTCGTAAGCCAGCGGCAGAGTATCCATGGCCCACTGCCGCTTCTTCGGCCAGCCGCCGCCGATAATGAAACTGGACTACTTGCGCTCCGTGGGATCGGGCGATCTCCACTGTATCGTCGGTGCTCTGCGAATCGATCACGTAAACTTCGCCAAACTCTTTCAGAGCTTCCAGGCAGCTGGGAAGATTTTTGGCCTCATTGCGCGTGGCGATGATCACGCTCACCGGAATTGTGCCGCGCGGCAGCGTGCCGCGATTCCGTACTTCTTCAGCGTTCTCCATTGCATCTCAATTCGAAAGATGTTGCTCGCACCAGCTTTGCAGAACGTATAACGACCAAGGGCGCGACCATGAAGTCTTACCAGCGAGAAAATCGTGCCAGACGCGGCAGTGCCGCTCGCTCAGTTGATCAGGCAGCTAGACGCCCTCACGCGATCTTGCGCAGCGATTTTTCCACTACTGGACGCATTTCATCCGGAGCCAATGTTCAAACGGCAAGGTAAAACCCACGCTTCGGTCGGTGGACGATTTTGTCCGGCAAGCTGGCCACGCAACGCGTGAACCAGCAAGGGTTTCGGGGTTCGATTGTCCAGCTTCCACGCTCCCGGCAAAGCGAGGACTCTGCCGCGCCAGTTGATGATCGATCAATGGCACGCGCACTTCCAGTCCATGCGCCATGCTCATGCAATCAGCGTCCCGTAACAGTGTGTTGAGCATATAACAGCGCGCCTCGAGATAGGAAACGCGATTGACCGGGATCAAGGCTCTGTGCGCGGCAGAAGCTGCTCGTTATGGGTTCTGGGCCGGCGAAGGCGCGCAGTCGATATTCGCCTTGCGCAGCAATTCATGTGCATGCTCGGCGGAGTGAAAAGCGTGCGCGCAAGAAAATAGGGTTGAGCAATGCTTTCCTCATGCCGAAAGGGGCCTAATTTGCGATTATGATCGATGGACGGGAGAGAACGCCGCAAATATATTTGCCGAGAGTGAGCGGGCGATTGCGGGCAAATGCTGCCAGGGCCGGCAAAATTTTTCCATCCGTGGCACGGTGCGGAAATTTGAGTAGCCGGCAAATATTTCGTCGCCACCCAGACCGGAAAGAGCAACTTTCACGCCCGCCGCCCGGGCTCTTTCCGAAACAAAATAAGTATTGATCCCGTCGATGGTAGGCAGGTCCATCGCGTCGATCAGCGGGATCGATGGCCGCAAAAAAGTCAGATTGCGAAACAGTAATCTCGTGATGATCGGTGCGAAAATGTTCTGCGATGATGCGAGAATATTCGGCTTCGGAATAATCGGCCTCTCGAAATACGATTGAAAAGGTACTCGGTCGCACGTCGTTCCGCTGAGGATGCCGACCAGAGTGCTGGAATCGATTCCTCCTGAGAGAAATACTCCCACGGGCACATCGCTGACCAGTTGCATCCGCACGGATTCATCCAGAATGGTCAGCGATTATTCGCTTCGCTGTTCGCGCATCGTGTTACTGTAGCACTGGCGGCATTTTTATCAGCCGTGTCATGCCGATCCCAATACGTCCGACTAGCTTCGCTTGCCCGTCTTTCCAAGTCAAAGAATGGCCAGGAGGAAGCGGCTTGCACGCCTTTGACCATGAGTGTTTGGATCATAAACCGATCCGAAAGTCAGATAATTGATGAGGCCGGCGGCGTCGATGCACGCGGTACAAGCCCGGTGCCCAGCAGGGTGCGGACTTCGGAAGAAAAGAGAAAATACTGTTCCGAGTGGAAATAGTACAGCGGCTTGATTCCCATCGGATCGCGGGCAATAAAGAGCTGATTCCGCTGGGCATCCCAGATCGCGAAGGCAAACATGCCCGCGAAATTCTTGGAGGCAACTGTCGCCCCAGTGCGCGTACGCCTTGAGAATCACTTCGGTGTCGGAGAGACTTTTGAATGTGCAAACCAGCTTGCTTCCAGTTTCGCGCGAACTTCGCGGAAGTTGTAGATCTCTCCGTTGTAGACGATCCAGTTGCCGGTGGCTGGATCGTGCATGGGTTGATGCCCCAGGGCGAGACAGGTCGAGAATCGCGAGGCGACGGTTCCCTAAACCGATTTCAATTTCTGCCGCTCGTCCACTCAGGAAGTCGCGCAGAATAATCGTTCCGCTATCATCGGGTCCTCGGTGGGCCAGCGAAACCGTAGCGCGCTCCAGCACATTCGGCGGGGACGGATGCTTCCAAGCCAATGATGCCGACAATTCCGCACATCCGAAGCGTCGCCTCCCGAACCGTTGCAAATCATCTTACGTGAATCGTCAGCCGTTATTTTGCTGCAATAGCAACTTCGAGTTGCCAATGACAGTTTTTAAGATCAGACTGCTATTTCTGTGCGAGGCTTCGGGCTAGCGAAAGCAACTGTTCCACGTGCTTGTCCCAGCTGAAATCCCGCGATCGCAGGATCCCCTTTTCTCGCATGTCCGCTCTTTGCTGGGGCGATTCACATAGCTGTTTGATTCGCTGCGCCAATATTTCGGGTTCAAAGCGCGGGAAATATTGTGCAGCGTCTCCGCAGATCTCCCGATGCACCGCCAAATCCGATGCAATCACCGGAAGCCCGCTTGCCATTGCCTCAACCAGAGGATGGGCAAAAGTTTCAGCATAAGCGGGAGTCGCATAGAGATCGCAACTGCGATAAAGCCAATGCAGTGCCGCGTAGGGCACGGTGCCTAACTCAACCACTTCCTTGCGAAGGTTGAGTTGCTGCACTAAATCCGCTGCGCGATCCGCCTGGTAGATTCCGGGATTATCTTTTGAGGATAGTTTGCAGGTAAGAATCAATCGGACGCTCCGGGGATGGAGCAGCTTTTTTAGAATCGCGATCGCCCGAATCAGAGTTTCGAAATTCCGGTAGTAGTTGTAGTGGCTGACAAACAGGATCCGGACGGAGCCCGGGGCTGCCGTAAGCCGGGTTAGCACGTCCTGGCCCAATGGCGCCCGCTCCCGGAAGAATGCTTCGTTGTCGAACCCATGATGAATCGACTTCACTTCTTTCCCGGTCCAGTTCCGCAATTCGGAGGCGAAGGTCGCACTGGGAGCGACGGTACAATCTGCAGCTTTCACAGACCATCTAGCCAGAGCGCCCTTTATTTCTGTATCAATCCAGAGTCGAAAATCTCCACGTTGCCTGACGTCACGAAGAAAATCCGAGGAAATATACAGCGCATTCCGGCTCAACAGGATTTGCGGAACCGGCGAGCGGTAAAGTGCAAAATTCCCCGTGGACAACAGGATGTCCGCTCCCGAGTTGCGGATCACAGTGGGAAGGTGACGCTGCTCGTACCAGAATCTTTGTCCCGAACCGTCGGGAGGTGATTCGCTTATAACCTTCACCTGCGCTGATTCTGAAATCTCGCCGCGCAGAATTCCACCAACCAGCAAGGTCGTGCGTACCTCCTCCCGACCAGCCAGGCGCGGTAAAACATTACGAATGTAAGTGAGACCTCCTCCTGCACTGGCCGAGAGTGCGTTAATAAAAATATGGATCATTCTATTTCGATGTAGTCACGCCCACGTTTCGTTCGACAAATGGTTACTTAGACTTTCCAGAGGGGGAATTTCGCAATAGACCGCGCAGTCGTGCTCTGCGGTTGCTCCACCACAAGTCGACCAGTCCCGAATAGCAAAACCGGTACTCTGCTCTCGTGTACCTCGCCTCGATCTCGCGCCGCCATAGCAAAGAGGGATGCTCGCGATCGGGAAGAATCGCTCCAGCGCATGGTGCAAAGCAAAAGCGATGGTACTTCTGTATGGTCTGCCAGGCGTCCGCATCGATCACGTCCCAACCGAACGTCCACGCAAAGGCATCGACAGGCTTCTTGGTCCACGCCGTAATTTGCCGGGCACTGTCGCCAATCTCTCGCTCCAGAGCTTCAGGCGTAAGCCCGACAAGTCTCTCGTGGGTAAGCGTGTGGCTCCCAATCGCGTGACCTCGATTTGCGAGGTCCATGATTTGAGCTGGATTCATCGGCTTCCAATCCTCTACTACTTCGTCGCCCGGCTTTGAGTCCGGATTCATTTTCCCCTGATAAAAAGCGAGGTCTTTCTCCACGCCTGCACGCTCTGCGAATGACGGCACTATGAAAAAAACGCCTCGCCCGCCGAACGACTCCAGCAGCGGAGCGGCGACCAAGTAGTTGCTCTCCCTGCCATCGTCAAATGTAAACAGCAGCAAGGGCTTCGAACGGGAACTAGATTCCTCTCTTTCTTCCCACAGCCTGGCAAAGCCCTCGAGACTCGTAATCGTGAAATGTTTTGCAGCAAATTCAAGTTGTTGGCGTAACTGCGATTCCATCGATGCCGGGGTCTCATGCATCGCAACTATCACCGCACGCGAATGGTGCATGCTCTTCTGGATGATGAAAGCCAACGAATTTGCCCCAGTAAGGTTCGCCGCCTGGATTAGAAATGCGCGAGCTTGGTGCCGCAGGTTCATTCGCCCTGTCAGATGAGTCCGTCGCCATCGGCTGGCACGGGATACCAATCGGAAGTCGGCATAAGATGCGTTTTGTCGAGATACCAACAAGTCGGAGCATCGAACGTTCGAAGCTGAAAACCTCTTCTGCAAAACGAATCCTGCAGATCCTGATTTTGATTGCGCAAAACCACGGCGTCGACAGTCTTCTGATAGCGTTCGAGCAACGCCCCAAGGATGCGCAACCACTCCTCCTCTGGAACTTCGGGAAAGACATCGAGGATGTTAAGTGTCTTGATCTGCTCGCGAAACCCGCGAGCCCTTTGATTCACCGTCACCAGCACTTCCTGATCCGGGCGGCGGCTGCGAAAGGCAAATGCGGCGATTGTCCGGTCCCTGCCGGAAAAATATCGCCAATGAATATAAGCCCGATCGCGCATCGCAGTGAGTTTGGTGGGGCAACCGTGAATCGGAAGATCATTCACCTGCTCGGCAGATGTAAGCTGCCGCAACATGCCACACTTCTCAGTTTCAATCTTCAATGGCCGTAATAATCGAGCCAGATGGGAAACTGAACTCCCCGCCAAGCTCGACAGGAATCGACTCGAATACTTCCGATGAACAACCTCCTCCGCCACCGGCGGCCAGTGCAACACGCCAAACAGTTCACCGTCAGAGTATGGGATCGGCTTCGCTCCAGCCGCTTTCCACAATGCCGCGGACTCCGCGTTCGCCGACGTCCCAAACAGTGGCCATTGGTTCGCCATGCGCGAATACTTCAGGAAAATTCGCCCCCCTTGCCCCCGATGAGCATTATCCACGTAGAACGAACTGGAACCCATCAGCAGAATTCTTTCGTTCCCGGAGCAAAAGAGTTGCGGAACGCACAGGATGCATCCCGCTAATTGGTCCGCGACTACTAATCCGAAACCCAATGGATCATTTTTTCCACGCGCGGGATTCTCAAGGAGGAACCAACGCAGATGTGCTTCCACCGTTTCCGGGGGGCGCCGAGATTGCTTCGCAATGAACTGCGCGATCTCGCGAAGATCCCGCTCCGACAGGGCGATGAGGTCAGCGCGCCGGGATCGCTGCTCCGAAGCCGCAATGTCCAGGCTCATCTCGCCGCTTCCTCGTATATTCTCATCAGCCTTCCAGCCTGGTGTGACGATGTCAGATTATCGAGGATAGTCAGCCGCGCCGCACTGCCGATTCGCGCCCGAAGTTCAGCATTCTCCAACAAGACTTTCAACCCCTGCACCAATTCTTCCAGTCCATCGACCGGAATCAGCCAGCCATTCTCGCTGTGACGAATAATTTCTTCGATGCCTTGCCCATTGCAGGCGATCGCTGGTTTGCCGCAAGCCATCGCTTCCAGGTAAACACAGCCCAGACCCTCATTGCGGCTGGGCAAGACGAAAACCGTACAGCTCCGCATGGCGACGGCGACTTCGGTGCGGCTCCTTCGCCCGAGAAAAGAAACTCGACTGCCGATGCCCAAATCTTGCGCCAACCGGGTGAAACGATCCCGATCGGCTCCTTCGCCAATCATTTTGCATTGCAAATCGGGATGCGACTCTTTCAGTTTGCCAAGGGCGCGCAAGACAAGTTCGTGCCCCTTCCCCGCCAACAAATTACCCACAACCAGGATAGTTTGGCGCTCGCTGCCGTTATACTTCGGTGCGAAGAAATCGGGATCGGTTCCGTTATAAACGACTTCCGATTCCGCCGCTGCTCCAGCCGCGGCCATTCCCTCCTTCAACACGCGTTGTACCTTTTCGCTCACACAGATTACTTTGTGCGCGTTGGCATAAACGCGCGTTGAGCTTGTTCGCCTCCATCTCGCGGCGATCCCATCTTCAAAACACCGGTTGAAAGCGTCCAGTCCATGGACCGTAACGACAAACGGAATTTTTAAATCACGCGAAAGGATTCCGGCCGCGTCACCGCAAGGCAACGCAGCGTGAGCATGGATCACGCTGACCGGTGAATGCTGATGGATTTCCCGTACCCGCTTTAGTAGTACAGCACCTAGAAACTTACCTGCGCTCGCCAGCCCGAGGTTTCCCGGCAGTTGTGGATAGCGGATCCAATCCGCGGGAAACTGCCGGCTTGATTTTCGGCTCGCATGATAAATCGAATCAACCGCGATAACCGAAGAGTTGGCGCCTTGCCATTCGATTTCGCGCAGCGCTTCCGCCACGAAGCAACCGCTCACTTCATCGCCATCGGACGGATAAAAAGGCGTAAGCGTCAGAACATGCGGCTTGGGACAATTTGCTTGCTCCGTAATTTTCTCAGCGCGTCCCGAATCGCGATACACAATGTCTGAAGTTACCTGCTCTCACTGCTCTGTGTCGAGCGCTCCAGAATCAGTTCCGTCAGGCCGGCGATGGTTGCGAAACGAGCGTCCTGCATGTCGTCGTCGGAGAACTGCATTCCGAACGCCTGCTCGATCTCGGTAATGAATTCCACAACCTCCATCGACGTAAGCCAGCCTGCCTCGAAATAGTCGACCGTCAGGAGAGCTTCGGGCGCTGGTTTAGGGGTCTTTGCCCGGCTCTCGAACCAGTTTATGATCCACGTTTGAATATGATCCACGTTCGAACTCGCGCCCCTCACTCATCCCCTTGATCTCGATCTCTATCTTTCAATTGCCGCGCAGCGCGCCGGCGCACCATCACAGCCTTTTAACTTCAAAGGCATCACGACCAGTTCGACTTCCAGCGCGGTCAGTGCCTTCAGGTTGGTCAGATACTCGACCAGCACAACGCCCGCGCCTAAAAGAACTTTGTGGTTGGGAGAATCCTTGGCTGTTCCCCGCGAATGGACTGGATTGTCGGGAGACGGCGTGTCCATTGCAATAAGCCGCACGCCGTTGTCTACCAACCATTGCGCTGCATTTTCGGAAAGGAATGGATATTCATTATAAAACTTCATATTGCCAAAGTAGTCAGACCATCCAGTCCGCAGAATCAAACGCTTGGGGATTTTGTCGCCCAATCTTTTCTTAAGATCGGCAACATCGATCTCCTGCAACGGCCGGCATCCGGTGAAGTCGGCCACAGTGGCTGGCCCTACAAGCACGTCCAGCGGAACGTCATCGATTGTTCCGCCATTCGGAATGAAGTGACGAGGCGCGTCGGCGTGCGTACCAATGTGCGTTCCCAAAACTATTTTTCGCGTCTCGCGTCCCTCGATTCCATGACGACCGAGTATAGTGACCTCGACCACAGGATGCCAGTGCGTAGGAAACGTCATCATGCCTTCTTCGATTGCCAGCGAGAGGTCAATAATTTTCATACGTGATCTTCGATACGAATCCGCTTGGAGGTCGGGCAGTTCCAATTGATCATCGTAGATCAATCGGTGCGAGGCATCACTTTAATCAATCAGCGGGACACGACCGCGCTTTCCATTGGTACGTTACGAGCGGTCGACGTCGAACCTGTCTGCAGCTTCTGAGCCACCAACTCGCGAATGCGAGCTTTCTGCACCTTACCGCTCGTCGTTCTCGGCAGTTCATCAATCGCCATGTAGCGTGCGGGTTGCTGATGCTGCGCCAGATTTCGTTTTGCAAACGCGGCCGCCATTTCCAGTGTTGCTTCGGGCTCTGCCCCAGCGTCCATCTTCAGCACCGCAACAATGTCTTCGCCATAGAGCTCGTGTGGAATACTGACCACTGCGACCTCAGCAACACCCTGCACATGCATCAGCACGTCTTCGATGGCCGCGGGACTGATGTTCACCCCTCCGCGAATGATGATGTCTTTCTTGCGCCCGGTAATTAAAAGTGACGACCCTTCATCAAGATGGCCAACATCGCCCGTGGCGAACCACGCTGACGAATTCGTCTCCAATAACTGCCCTTCGGAATCAAGATACCCAGCCATCAGATCTGGTGTAAGGATTTGCACTTCGCCATCCACGCCGGAAGCAACCTGTTCTCCTTGGTCGTTCACAATTCTAAGCGCAACTCCCGGCAAGGGCTCGCCGACATAGCCGGAACCGCCAAGCGCATCTGCAGAACGCGCAGTGACGAAGAGAGTCTCAGAGAGACCGTAATTCTCGATCAACCGCGCGCCATAGCGCGATTCGAACTCGTTTTTCACCTTCAACGGCAGCGGAGCAAAGCCCACAAATGTGTGACGCACACAGCTTCGACAAAATTCCTCACCGGTGCGGCCGCGATCCATCCTCAACAGAATGGACAATACTGTCGGAGCCATCCATAGCGTATTGACCTTGTTTTTCTTTGCCTTCTCCCAGAAATGCAAACTCGACCGCGCATCGAATACGTGGTCTACCACTACGCTCGCGCCGCACAAGAACGGCAGGATGAGCAAGTTATAAAAGCCGCCCATATACGCCATCGAAAGGGTGAGATAAAATCGCGACCCTTCATCGATTCTCTGAGCGCCGGCAAATGACGAAGCGTTTCGGAACATCCGTCCGATCTTGTGCGCCAATCCCTTCGGCTTCGCCGAAGTTCCGGATGTGTACATGATTACAACCAGGTCGTCGGCGTCCGCTGATTCGAGCGGCACGAAATTCTTTGCTTCCTGGAGTTCGTCGATCCTGATCGCGTTGCCGCCGCTGGCATCGCGATGCGGGTCTTGTCCAATCTGCAACGCCAGCACGTTGGGGTGGAACTCTCGCACCGACTCCGCATTCAACGGGCTGGCCACGATGAACGCGGGCTTGCAACTCCCGACGATGAACTGAATTTCTCCCTTGCTAAGCGCGGGATTAACCGGAACGATCACCGCTCCGAGGTAGATGCTGGCAAAATATAGAACCGCTAACTCGCAGCAGTTAGGAAGTATCACGCCAACCCGGTCGCCCTTGCCTAAGCCCCGCTTGCCTAGCTCCGCAGCTAAAGCGCAGGCCTGCCGGTGAAATTCAGCGTAGGTAATTTCGCGCCCAGTGTTCGCATCCACCAGAAACACTTGCTCCGCTCGGCGATCGATGACATTCGTAATCGTTTCGCGAATCGTCATTGCATCGCCATCGGAGAAGGCTGTGCCGACTTCAGCAGATTCGAGATGGCCACCCATCGGTCCATCTGGCCGCGATAGGCATGGTTCGCATCAAGACGCAAAATCGAGCGGCCTGGAATGTCCATTTCGAAACGGGGAAAGTGACCAGCGGTAATTACTAATCCCTCTGGCAACAGAAGCTGATCGATCGAAGCGGAGTCGGAAGGGCTCGGTGGACAAAGGAGCAGGGCGACCCCAATCCCTAAATCAAAATGCATTCGGTCGGAAAAGTCCGCAATCTGCCAAGAGTTCTCCGGCGCTTGCGGCGGCAACTCACCGTGTACGACTACATTGTTAAAAGCCTCGGAGCAATGCTGCAACAAAGCAGAAGTCGGACTGCCGTAAATCATGATGCAGAAATCACCACAACGCGCGGCTGCGGCGTTGACAACATCTTCCATGTACCCTGCAAACAGACGCTTTGAACGAATGGGCAAGATTCTCTCAGCGCCCACAATCTCTACCAGGAAAGCAGGCCACTCCGCCGCCCACGCCCCTCCATCCTTATCGTTAAGAAATAACGGGACAGAAGCGCTTGTCATCTTCAATACCTGCTCCAGCATTTCGAAAGAACCATAAATTACCCGGCCGAGCACAACTGGGCCCTCGGCAAGAATTAGATCCGCCAGAACCAGATCCTGCGAAGGAGATTCCGACGCAACCAACTCCAATACCGGACGTGCCCGCCGCTTGGCGCAAGTAACGATCATGCCATCCACTAGAGACTGCACCGCCGAGAGTGAACTGCTAATGGTATGTGCAGAAATTCCCGGTGCCGAGAACGACGTCAATACTTCGCGGGCTTTTCCTGATATTGCCTTTGGCAAGCTGGCGGCCACACGGCTCAGACTGTCCTCATCGAGATTGACGGGATCGAGTTTTCCCATCGCCACTACAAGCCGGCGCAGTTCTACATTGTGTTTGCCCGCCGCCGCTGCCACCTTGGGTAGGAAGGAAGAATGGAACTGGCTGCATCCCATCGCTACGGACATCATGTCGTAAAGTTGCATCTGCGACATCAGCGGTCCCATAAATTCTTCCGCAGCATCCATCACATCGAAGAGGTCGACCCCAGTCTCGACCCCGAGATTATCGAATACCGCCACCGCGATTTCCGTAGGAACGTTACCCGCGCTGCGACCCAATCCGTAAAGTGTCGTATCAATGAATGTAGCGCCGCAACGAACCGCATCCACGCTGTTGGCAACCGCGAACTGGAGGTTGCTGTGTCCATGAAAGCCCAGCTCGCAATCGCAATGTTCGCGTGCAGCGGTGAAATATTTGCGCACATCTTCCGGGAACATGCTCCCCGCAGAATCGACACAGTAAATCACGTCTGCTCCGGCGGCCGCACCGGCCGCGGCTTTCTCGCCGAACACTTCGGCAGAGATGCCATAGGTTTTCATGAAATTCAGGCAAACCTTCAGGCCGAGTTCTTTAGCCAGGGTTAAAAAAGGAAAGGCATCCTCAATTTCCGGGGCGTTGTAGCCAATGCGAACGAAGTCCATACCGGCCGCGCGCGCAGATTTTAATTGATCAGCCGTTCCGATCCCCGGAATGAAAAAACAGCCGACCTGCGCATTGGGCGCGGCTCGCTTCGCCACTTCAATCAGCCGTTCATCCGATGTCGGCATCGCACCCTTGCCCGCCTTGGCAGCGCCCAACCCCACTCCGTGGCCCACTTCAATCCAGCGAAAACCAAGCCTTCCTAAAACACTCGCCAGGACCGCGGTGTCGTTTTCGGTAAACTTGAAATCGACGGCGTAGCTCCCATCCCGCAACGTGCACTCCAGGATTTCCACGCGCCGGCCGGATATTTCGTTTGGCATCACTTTCACCCTGTGGCATGCAACTCCGGATCAGCCGTCCCAATGTCTCGGGACCTCAAGCATGTTTAATTGTTTGCTGATTTGTCGGAGCCAGTATATTACCAGTTTTAGTTCTTAGGATAAGATTTCCCGAACTACAGCCTTCACCGCTTCTAACATTCCATTCGCCCATGCGTCCGGCGAATTGGCCTCGATGCGTTTGCGGCTCTTGCAGCCTCATTTCCGCGCGTGTTGCCGAATCCTCAGCCACGCGTGCCATCGCGCGGGAAAGTTGAGCGACATCACGCGGAGGAATTACAAACCCATTCTCGCCGTCTTGCACCAGATCTGCAGCACATCCTGCCACACTCGTAAGAATTACCGGCAAGTTGCACGCCATCGCCTCGTTTACCACCAATCCCCACGGATCACTGTGCGTCGGAAAAATCAACGCATCTGCAAATGCATAAATTTCCGGTAACTCTTCGCGATGCACAAAACCGAGAAATTGAATCGCACCCGGAGAGATTTTCGCGGCTCGTTCAACCAGTTTCCGACTGTCAGAACCGGTTCCGGCGAATACCAAACCAATAGCGCGGCGAATCTCCGCCTCCAGTTGAGCATAGGCCTCCAGAAGGTCGAATACCCCCTTATCTTTTACCAGCCGGCCAACATAAAGGAAGTATCGAGAAGGGAGATGGTGGCGGCTGCGGACCTGAGATTCATTGCGGCGCGCGGTCTCTGCTAGATTCGAAAATAATGCCGTATCTACTGCATTGGGCGCGGTAAAGATTCGCTGCGGCGCGATCCCAAGTTGCGTTAGATATTCGAAAGACGATCTCCCGGGCACAACGAACGCTGCGCACAATTTCAGAAAGCGCTTCTTCATAAACTCCACAAGCGGATATCCGCGCCTTCGATCCCAAGCGGTGCTCTCGGACCACAACAACAAGGGCACTCGATGTGATCTAGCCCAGTGCGCGGTGGACCAGCAGGCCAGATAGTTATATCCGCCGCACAAGACAACGCTTGGCTTAATACTGGTTAGAGCCGCACGCACGCCGCGGTTTATCAACAGGTTGTACCTTCCGAAACGCTGCCTGAACGATGGCAGCACGCGATAACTAAATTTGATTTCGTTCTTATAGACTTTCCACTCCCGCAAAGAAGGATCGTTCTCGGAGAGAAATATCACCTCAAGTTCTATTTCCGTCCTCTGTGCGAGCGCGTTAAGAACAGGAATCCGGTAGGGCGCAATGATCTCTGTGACGATGACCAGCTTTGGAATCAAAGTGGCGAACCCTTCCTCTGTGCGGCCGCCAGGCGCCAGAAGATTGTCTCCCACTGTCGGGTGATCACGTCCCAGCTAAAGCGCGCGATATGAGAGCGTCCGGATTCACCTAGCCTACGGCGCAAATTAGCATCCGCAAGCAGAAGGCTCAAATTCTGTATCATCTCGTGATCATCGCCGGCAAGAAATCCAGTTGTGCCATCAATCACAGATTCAGGATCGTAGTCTTTGCGTGCCAGCACCGGCAAGCCGCTCGCCGCCGCTTCCATCAGGACCCGCGGCGATCCTTCCCATCGGGAAGGAAACATAAATATATCCGCGCGTCGATATTCTTCACGGACCTCGCTGCGTCCTAGCGTGCCACGCATCTCGACGTTGGCCATGGAGCGTGCGCGATCCTGTAATTCCGCGCGCATCACTCCCTCACCGACCATTACAAAATCCGCTTCAGGATAGCGTTGAGCAGCATCGAGAACAACCTGCGGCCCTTTAAAAATGCGGAGTGCTCCTACAAAAAGCACGCGTGGCCGAAGATTCGCCGGCTTTTCCCAGTCTGGTGTGAAGAATTCGGTGTCAACTCCGGTGGAAACGACTTCACTCTGCAGACCATAATTCTTTTCCAGGCTCCGCTTCACCATCGCCGAATTACTAAACAGATGATCACAGCGAAGGACCGTGTTTTCGAATAATCGAATCGCTTGCGGAGTGATCGTCTCATCGCGCCAGTCCGTTTGCGATTCGATGCTTCCGATAATTGTGCATCGGCGACGGTGGTGGGATCGGATCTTCAAATACCAACGACTGGCTGGCGACGCCTTCAGATAAAAAAGAATGTCCTGACGGCCGAACAAGAATTGCATGAGCAAAGGAACCGTTTGCAGCCGGCTGGGAAGACGAATCAGGCGAGTGTTCGAACGAGTGAGAATCTGCGGTGCGGCGACCCCTCGCACAAACATAGTCACAAAAAAGCGGTCCGGGTCCAGGCGGCTTACAATCTCCCGGGCATTGATCATCTGCGCATTGGTGAGCCCGACGTCCGCGAAAGAGTCCACCAGGATCTCGACCGGCTTCATCTCATTGATCATCATCCAAGCAGACTGGCGGAAGCGCGTCGCGTGGCGTAGATGTTTTCTGCTGGCCCGGCGCTACTCAAATGGAACGCGATGTCACGCACCCGTGTTTGCAGGTAAGCCTCCGAATTCCGTTCTCCGCCAGCACTTCGGAGATGAGCTAGCGCGATCTCCAGCAATCGGCGTCGCTCGGGTTTTGCCGCGTCTTCAGGCAGAGGTGACCGCTCGGCCGGATCCAGCTTAAGATTAAACAGCAGAGCGGTTCGCGCGGCAAAGTTAAGGACAAGTTTGTATTCGGCGTCGCGAACCGCAAGCAAACGAGAACCGCACCGATGTTCCTGGCGAAACGGATTCGTACATCCGGCAACGCTCTCCGCAATCGCAGGCTCGCTCCATGATTTTCCAGCTTTGAGCTGCGTCCAGTGACTTCGTCCCTGAAACTCCGCAGGTATCGCCGAACCTGCAGCTTCGAGAAGCGTCGGTGCCAGATGGATCAAGCTAAAAGGCCTGCTTGAAACTTTCTGACTTCTCGCTCCTGGCACCCGAAGCAGTAACGGAACATGGATTAATTCTTCCATCATGCAGGGCGCATGGTAGCGGCCATCGTGTTCCAGGAATTCCTCTCCGTGGTCCGCCGTCAAAGCGAAGATGCAGTTTTCCCAGAGCTTCGATTCACGCAGCCCATCGGCCAGCTTTGACAATTGCGCATCCACCCAGCGAATTCCAGCGTCATAGAGCGCGACAATTTCTTCACGGTAGCGGCGCAGGCGTTTACTTCCCACATCGGATCGATTCCAGGACTCATTCAAATAGCTGGCGCGTGCGGCGGTCAGCTTTTGATCCCCCATGATTTTCAGAGCTTCCTCCTTCGGATAATAAGGAGAGTGCGGATCCATGAAGTGCAGCCACAGAAAAAAAGGCTGCTCGCCTACGGACGCAAGCCAACTCTGAGCCCGGTCAACGATGACATCGGCGGTCGGAAAGCGACGCATACGGTCCAACGATTGCGCATCGGGAGCGGCCCACCGCTGGCAGTATTGGAAATAAAGTTCGTCGTAGGCCGTGCCTAGTCCCGGGATCCGGTGGGATACTTTCGCTAGAAATTGATTCAGACTTCCCGGCCAACGACCGCGGCGTGTGGAGTGATCGTCCGGATCCGAAGCGCGCGGAAGATCATCATCAAGAAAATCGCAGAACGTATCAAAACCAAAATCGTAACCAAACTGTTCCGATAGATAGGGATTGGCCGCTCCGCAAAAAGCTGTTCTGTAGCCATCTTCCTTGAATGCAGAGGCCAGATTTTTTTCCCGGACGGCAAGCCCCAAAACCTCGCGCCCCCAAGCAAGTGGATAACGCGAAGCCAGAATGGAGGGTAAGGAATAATATGTCGGCGCCCCCGCGACAATCGCAGCCGGAAAAACCATACTCTCCGCAGCCAGCGAATTCAGAAATGGAGTGGTCGGACGAGGATAGCCCATGAAACCGCAGTGATCGGCGCGCAGGCAGTCCACCGTGACCAGCACCACTGATTTTTTCTCTGCCATTAATGCTTCCCTGCGTCTGTAACGCGACCACTTTTGAATGTTCGCTTGGTCACGGGCACTCGCACTGCCGAGTGCATCGATTGGAACTCGCCTTTGTCCACCAAGTCATAGAGGTCCTGGTCCCGAACGTATAAGAGATCCGGATATTTCGACTCGAGAGCCGTCAAAAACTTATCCAGTTGAGTCAACGTCTCGCTGCGGAAATCCTTGAGGGTTGAATGAAAATTGATGGAATGCACAGAAACGATCGCGGGGATGCCGCGTACGAAGCTGTCGTCTGCCATTCGAACGCACGCTTCCAAAGAAAAAGTTGGGGCTGACGCTGGCTCGAAGTCCAGTGTGCGATACAAATGCAAAATGTGCGTGTCGCAATTCTGATCACCATGCGCCTCAAAATGAGGCGGCAGATTGCTCCCCGGTCCGTTCTGCGCCACTTGAATGCCACATTTTGCCCACGAATGATGCGTGCTCCAATCAGCGCGATAACCCGGAGCGCAAGCTGAGCGCGGAGCCTCCGAGAACAACCGTCTGAAGATCTTCACAGCGTCGGTAATCATTACATCTTGCATTTCTGAAGTCAGGAATGTTTCCCTTCCGTTTCTTCCCGGGTCCGAATATTCGAATCCCATCCATGGCATGCGCCAGTGAATATAAGGAACGCCAGCCCTCCACAACATCCTCAGATAGCTGCCCCGCTCTCCCCCATCGTTTAAGTACCGCTCGGCCGCGAGTCGGCAGAAGTGTGTTGTGCCATGCAGGGCCGGCGACAATATACCGGTAGAGATCCCTTGCCGATATGCCTCGAATAATCCAGGACGCTTCCAACCGTCTGGTAATCCGTCGGCCAGAGAACGAAGATGAATCTGCCGAAACTCATCCGCGATCACCTTCGCAAAATCGACATTCGCCATCATGAAGTTCATTCCTAAACACGGGGGCCGGCCCTTCGAATCGCGGTGCTGACTGAGCAGAGCGACGATCGCTTCAATATCTTCCGCGGTCTCCAGACTATAAAAATCATAATTTCGCTCGCCCAGATTCACACCCAGACTGCGCAACTCTTCCCAACCTTCGCGATCCCGGATGCCGACCCTGCCCCAATCATCGCTTTGGAGTAAGACCAAGGGGCGCCCGAAAAAAAAAACCTTCCACCGGAAACGCAAATTGCGGCCGCCACGCTCTGCGGAAGACATTCAGCATGAGAGTTCTAGTTCTTTCATTTCCACTTCGACGGATGTCATTTCACTTCTTCACCGGATTTGTAGAAATGGTAGCGGGCAGCTCGTTTCGGACAAGCCTAGGTAACACCCAACGTCGTCTGCCTAACTCTCGCATCCATAAAATCAATTCTAAGGTGCGATAATAGCCTCGCCGAATTACTTTGCGATGCGGCCGCACGAAACGCACCGCAGTGCCTCCGAAGCCCGCTTTGAACCATGCTGGGCCCGACGTTGCGCCGGGAGTGTAACCGCCGAAATCGTATTCGCGGCAACCATGGGATTTCGCCCATAGCAGTGCTCTCCATTGCAGGATGTGGCCAACGTTGAATTGCTCGTGCTTATCAGCCGCTCCCCAAACGTACCAACATCTCTTTCCCGCACGCCCGATCACCGCCCCGCCGTAAACCTGATTCTCTGCAACAGCGAGTAACAGCGCTCCGCGCGAGCCTGCGCCAATCAGCCAACGGATAGCCGCGCGCAAAACGTCAGGACCCTCCGCCAAGAAACCCTTGCGAGCCGCTAGTCGCGCGTGCAGCATCAGGAACTCCTCGATGTGCACATTCGTCGAAGCTAGCACGACGGAGACTCCAAGCCTTTCCGCGCGTCGTATTTCGTAACGCGAGTTCTTGCGAAAGTTGGCAAAGATTTCATCGTCGTTCTTCGTAAGGTCAAGACGGAGTGACCAGCGTTCTTCCCCACATCCCTGCCATCCTGAATCCCGTAGATTATTTTCTGCGTTGCTACCCGGCATCTGCACCCAGTCGGGAACAGCTTCACAATAAGTCATCCCCTCCAGCCGCATCTGCTCTATAAATTCTTCGGTCGCCATCTGCCATAACTCTTTGTCGTCGCAGACCGGCCCTCGATTCGCGACTACCGCTCGCATCCAGGACACTGAAGAACCAAGCGGGGAGTGCGTTCCGAAAGTGCCGAACCACCGAATCACTCCATCTTCCCGCAGCAATGCAAACCTTGCCCCGCGAGCGTTCCATTGCGGAAACTGAGAAAGATGACTTGTTTCCTGACCATCCAGAAATTCGGTGATCTCGCAGAGCAAAGGCTCAGAAAGATTCTTTCCGGTATAGAGCTCCAAGGACATTCGTTTACAGATATCCCAGATCCTTCAGCCGTTGTTCCACCGCCGCCCGCTCCGCTTGATCCAAGTCAGCCGTGTCGCCACTCACCAGTTCTCGCAGCAGAAATGCTACAAGCTCATCAAGGCTGCCGAATCTGCCGCCGAATTTATTTTCTGCAGCCACGCACAAATCTTCGGGAAGCTTAATTTCTCGCGAGTCGTTCATAATCGATGGCACGCCATCATCGTCCGACGACTCCTCGAACCCGCGCCCAAACGGCATTCGCAATCAAGCGATCATCTTCATCCAATCCCATAAGGAGCGCGATGGCGGAAAACGTCGCATAGGCAGAAACTAGCGTGATGAAGATCACAATCAAATCGGTCTTCATCGATGTAAAAATCGGTGCTGAAATTAAAAGCTTGCTGGCCAACCAAGTCACAAAAAACGCACACGCGAGTGGCGGCACAAGTTTCAAATAGCTGCGATTGTAGGGAGAAAGCTTGAGCGACGATCGCACTTCCACCAGATTCCACACATTCACACCCACGTTTGTGACCGCAGCGGCAACCGCGGCGCCCCAGACACCCCAATGCGGCACCAGCAAGATGCTCAAAACCACCATGATCGCCGCCATATAGGCCTGCACACGAACCAGGCGATATTGATTACCCGACATCCACAACATGCAACCCACCGATCCGACTCCGCAGTTCACTAATTGACCGCATGTCCCAATCACGAGAATGGGCCAGCCCGCCTCAAAATCATGACCGAATACCGCCATAATCGGACGCGCGAATAGAATCATGACAACCGCCAAAGGAAAACTCAGACCCAACATCCATTTGGTAAGAGTTTGGAACAGGCGGCCAAGTAACCGATGATCTCCGCGAGTATGGATATCCGCAATGACCGGCGCAAAAATCTGATTTACGGACTGCAGTATGATCGGCTCGTAAGCCACCAGCGTCGCGGCAACGGCATAGACGCCAACATCGTGAGCTCCGCGATAATGCCCCAGGGCCACGCGATCGGTCTGGCTCATAAAGAATTCCATCATGCCCACGCCGAACATGGCCGCGGAAAATGACCAGACTTCGCGCTCGATGGAAAGCTTGCCGGGATCGAACGATCTGGCCGCGGCGGGAGTAAGCCGCCACACCAATGTCACCAACAAGCCCAGAACGATGACCGCACTCACAATCTGCGCCACCAGGTATCCCCATAACCCACCGCCCAGAATAATCAAGGCGATGGTGAGCACCATCGTAAGCGGGCTGGCGACAAATCGAGTGATTATGGTGCGGCGGCCAACCTCCTTATAGCCAGCCAGAACTTTGCCAAAGAACACATTCAACGCGCCCGTCACCATAATTAACGCAAACAGAGGAAGATAGCGAACGAGTTGCGGTGAATGATAAAAACGAACGGCGATCCATGGACCCGCCTCCAGCACCACCGCAGCAATGACCAGATTGCTGGCCAGCAATATCCAGGAGCCGTTCCACAGCAACGCGCGCAATGCTGGCAATTTTCCCGATGCGACATACAAAGAAACAAAACGTACTGCGGACTCCGGAAGGCCAAGCCCGTTGATGATTCCCAAAAAACTGATGATCGTCATACCCAGCGCATACAGCCCCAGAGCTTCCGCTCCCAGAACGTGCGCCAGGTACACTTTAAAGACGTAACCAAAAACCGCTGTGAAGATTGTTCCCGCGAAGACGATTCCGGATTGCCGCGAAATTCGGCCCATCTCTGACTGGAAGCTCAGCGGCGCATTTGATATTGGCTCGTCTGCAACTGGTTCCAGGGTCAATGCATCGCGCGCCCGAGTCGCACCACTCTGTAGTCCGGATCGCAAAATTCCCCCAAAGCTCGCTCTGCCTCAAGCATCGCGATGGATCAGTCTAAATGTTTTTCGATTCGCGGTGGGATGTCTCTATGCACGCGGTCTACCCAACAGCCGTCGGACAGCGGAATCAACATTCGGCAATTGTTTCAACCCGCTCGCAGCACGATACTTCATGATTTCGCGCAGATGGCGAGGCCACGATCTCGTCAGCGTGACGTGTAGCGTCTGGCGGGTACTGTTACCAAAGCGCTCCTTGTAGCCTTCCGCACCCAGGCCGAGATCGACCACTTCCATGTCATCCATCTCGCAAGCATCAATCACAATCCTTGCCAGCAAACAGTGGCCCGGAGAATTCTTTTCCTGGCTGCTCTCAAAGGTTGGCAAGTACCAAAACCAGCTTCCAGAGAATCGAAACCCGTAGTTCCATGCCACCGGCCGATCGTTAATTTTGAGCACGCTCAAGGTAACTGCGCCGCTCCCGTCAAATTGCCGAGCGAGTTGATCCAGAAAACTTAGTCGCTCGGGCGTGGCCAAACTGCTTACCCTCCCTGCGGCCAGAAAGCGCGCAACGTGGGCATCTGCGAACGACCGCAAAGCAGCTTGAATTTCATTGCAGGACTGCAGATGGGCAAATGTGACCGGGCCATCACGTTCCATCTCCCTGAGATAGCGGCGAATCTTTTTCTTGCCAGATAGAGCCGCCTTCAGTTCCTGACGCCGATCTCCTACGCCCAGCGCAACCTGTGAACAGAGGTAAGCTGGCCGAATGAAAACGTGAAAGCCATGCTGCGCCGCCTTGTGGCGGATCGCATCCGCTGTTGGAGAATCGGCGGGAAGATTAGCCAACGTCATTGTGGCCGATCTGGTCTGCATCTCGGCAAGCACAGCGTCGACGAATTCCCGCCGCTGTTGCGGCACGGTCAAGAAGTCGCAATAGTCGGCTGTGTTAGCGGAGAGAAATGTCATATCTTTCTCGGCCGCATCGGTGGCCAACGACGCCACGCCGACTAGATCGTTGCCCTCGTACCCGAGGACCAGCACCGGTTTCAGGGATGCCCGATAAGCTGCCTGGACTGCAATGGCCCACTCATACGTGTAAAACACCTGCGGTCGCTCCGTCTGCAGCGCAACCGCGTTCCACTGGCGGTGAAGTTCCGCATCCTCCGGAATTTCCCTATGAAAGACAAGGCGCAAGATTCAATATTCTCCGCTCGTTTCGAACTTGGAGAATACATCTTAGTACCAACGTGGAAGGTAAGGGCAGTGCCTCCAGAATAGTCGAGTTCGCTGATTTTCGTAGCTCGCTTAAGCGATATCGCCGGACAGGCGCGAGCGGAAGTCGCGGTGAAAGCCTGAGACGTGGGCTTCAAATTCAAACAAATTCATGTCCGCCGTCACATGCACTCGAGGCAGAGCGAATCTCGGCAACTGCGCGCCGAATCCTCCGCCTACGTTCATGAACGCACATTGAAAACCGGCCTGCTCGGCCATCTGCATTTCTCTATCGGTTACGGAAGCAGGATCGCCAAACGGATAAGCCAGCGCCCACACCGGCCTTCGAACCGCGTCCTCCAGAACTCTGCGGCTTTCCGAAATCTCCCGCCAGGCCTCCTCAGAAGGTTGTTCCGACAAGATCGGATGATTCAAAGTATGCGATCCGACGCTCATTCCCCGATCCACCAGTTGCCGCAACTCGTTACCATTGAGCAAAGAGAAGCGCTCGCGCTGCGCTTCACTGCCATACAGTCCTGCGTTCCATTCTTGAGCCACACCGAACTTGAGCCGCGATGCCTCGATAAAACGATCTCGTCTTGCCTGATCGTACTGTGACAATTTTTTTACCAGCTTCCACCAGGCCGACCTTCTCTGCGTTCGATCTGCCAACTCGAAGTTCATTCTCGGAGCATCGAATGCGTAGCTCCCGCCCGGTGCCGCCAACATCAGCAGATAAAGTTCTTCATACCACAATATTCGAGAGTTCTCTGCAAGAGATGCGCCGAGAACGAAGAACAGACAGGACAATTCCTCTTCTCGCAAAATCGGCGCCATACTGGTAAGCGCACTCTTCAATCCGTCGTCGCAGGTCAGCAGGATGGCCAGAGATGGAAGTTCTTTTCCATCGACGATCCAGTCGCGCACCTGTTCCGGCGACACAACGTGGTAACACTCTTTCAACAACTGCAGCTGACTGCGAAAATTTTCCGCGCTCACCAGGCCGCCGTCCTGTTGAGGATCGGAAACTCTCGATATCCCTCGGGCAACACACCGTGGTAAGTAATCACGCAGAAGCTTCCGCCATCCGCGCGGCGGCTGCAGGTATCCGGAGTTGGCGAAGCCACGGATACACGACACGCTTCAAAAGCGGGCTCACAACCAGAACCTCATGATCGGACTCACAAATTCCCAGCTCAGAGGAGTACCGCGCTTGATGCTCGCGCCGCTGCTCTCTGCCCAACACATCTTGAAATGCCGCGTGTGCAGCCCGTTTCCGGGCCGGATGGAGCGCATGTTCTCCGCTGTGAATGCTTCGCCCTGCTTCACATCTTCCACTACGAATAGCGAACGGCGAAACGCGCGGCTGACCTTTTCTTTTTCGCTTAGCCCAAAATGCACTTTGCCCAAAGCTTTCTCCGCCGTTCGTACCGCGTCCACCATCGCTTTGAATTCCTGCGGCTCAAGCGAGAATGCGCTGTCCGGTCCTGGCTACTGAACGCGAAAGCGTGAAATGCTTTTCGATGATGCACGCCCCCAACGCAACCGCTGCCACGGGAACCGCGATCCCCATCGTGTGATCTGACAGTCCAACCGGCACATGAAATCGCGCTGCATCTCAGGGATGGTGCGAAGATTCATTTCTTCCGGCGGCGCCGGGTAAGCGCTCGTGCACTTCAGCAGAGCAATCTGCGTCGCACCCGCCTCCCGCGCCGCCCGCAGGGCTTCATCGATCTCTTCAACCGTCGCCATTCCCGTGGACATGATCAACGGCTTGCCCGTACGAGCCATTCCTGAATCAGAGGGAGATCCACTAACTCGAATGAAGCAACTTTATGCGCGGCACATTCATCTTTTCCAGAAAATCAACCGCCGTCGAATCAAAGGCGTGGAAAAACAAATCCATGCCCAAATCTTCCGCCAGCCTTCTTGAGCTTAGGCTGCCAATCCCAGGGGGTAAAGCGTCGCGCGTAAAGATCGTGCAGTCTGCGTCCATCCCACAGCGTCCCTCCAGCCACGCGGAATTCCTCCCGCTCGCTGGCGATGGTGATCGTGTCAGGCGTGTAAGTCTGAACTTACCGCGTCCGCGCCTGCATCTTTAGCCGCATGGACGATGCAACCGCCTGCTCATAATCGCCGTTGTGGTTAGCTGAGATTTCTGCAACTGACGAATACGGGGAAGTCCTTCTCCTACTTCGGCGCCCCCCAATCCGCATGCTCTCAGTCACGCCGCTCCATTCCTCTCCAGAACAAAATGGATAGCTTCTTGTCCCTCGATTGATTCTGATGAAAGGCGATGGAAAACCAGCACTCATAAACAACCTCTTGTGATGGTGCATTCGTGGCTTTGACATAAGCATCGATACACTCGATGGGCGGAGTCCTGGAAAACCTTCTCTGTGGCCAAAATGAGAAGTTTTTGGCCAAGGCCGCGTCCGCGATGGCGTTTGTCTACATTAATCGATAACTGCGCGCGTCTCTCCTTCAATTTGATACCGCACCTCTCCAACTCGATTACCGCCTTTGTCCATTGCCGTATAGAGAAGCGCCTTCTGCATCGGCTCCATCTTGGCGCGAAACCATTTCGCATGTTCCTCCCACGAGATGGCGTTTGCTGCGAAAGGATGCCGCCCTTGTCTCCGGATCATTCGCCCAATCCCAGAAAGGCTCACAGTCAGAATCCACCGTGCGACGCAAATTCAATCCTGAAAAGAAATGCAACTACTCTTCCTCGCTCCTCAAGCCATCAACCAATTTTCGACCGTTGGTGGACTGCTGACTCTCTCTGAATTTTCCGAATTCAGCAGGTCGGCCAGTTTTTCCGCAATCGTAGAAGCGCTCACTTCGTCTATCAATTGTCCAGTACCCAGGCAATTCGCATTTTCTCCGCGGTTTCGGCGATCTTCTCCTGATTCGGGGCAAGCACCAGTAGAAGCCCCGGCAATCCCAAAAAACACATTTCCCAAAAAGTTGTGCCTGCGCCTGCAATTGCAACATCCGCCCAAGCCATCCATTCACTGACATTGCGGGCATCGATTACGAGACGAATGGGAAAGCTTCCGTGCCCGCGAATTAACTCTTCCATCGATCTCGGATGTGGGTTGCTACCTCCAACCAGAATTGTGGCCTCCAGAGATGGATCGGAAAGATTCTGGATCGCTTCAATCACCTTCGCCGTGAGATTGTCCGGATCGCTGCCGCCCATGGTGACCAGAATCTTCCGCCCCATTGGAGGAGCTCTCGCGTTGCCAGTTACGCCACGGACGAAACTCTTGTTGGAGCACGGCGTAGCGCGGTCCCGAGCAACAACTGAGTTGACGAAGCCTCGCTTAGCGTAGAGGCTTGGACTCGCTTGAAAGTTCTGATTCAGCACCAGGTCAGCCAGTGTACGGTTCAGCGTGCACATAGTCGTCCATGAATAGCAGCTTGAATCCTGCACGCTTGATTAAAGACTGATAGGCTGAGCCAAACTGATAGCCATCCCACTACGATCCAATCTGCATTTGTCCGGTGTGCAAGTTGTCGTGTCTCTTCCGCGTCCTCAGCTGTCCCAGCATGGACCACAAGATGCTCGGCCTCTATACTCTGGTCTCGCAGACGCTGCCGCAAAGACGGCGTGTCTTCGGCCATAGCAAAAATCGAATGGCCTCCGGAATCCTCGCCAGGCCTGTGACAGGCCGAGACAGCGCATGACGTGCCCCGTCCCCATGGCCACGCTGCCATCTGCTCGCACTCAGAAAGCGTTCCTAAATCCACACCATTTGTCCTGCGCGTTCTGTCTAAACTCAACGCACCGCGGCCGCGTAACCTTTGCCCGATGCCGCTAATAACTCCCGCAATCGTCCCTGATTTGCAGGGCGCCAACAATTCTCCCCAACATCGCCGTTTAGCTGGGACTCTCCCGCAGGTACTCTGGAATCCTCTCGATTTCTCTGGGTGGTTCAGCCCAATACCCACTCCGAATCGAATGAATTGTTCCACGTATCCGTACGGCCACGACTCTAGCCACTTGCACAAAAAGCATGGGATACCGCGAACTGCGCATTCCGTAGCTACTGTGGAAAGAATCGTGATTCCAAACCAGGCTTTCGCCAGAAGATCCTCCGTGAGCGGTCCGCTTACCAGTAGCGTGACGTTTTCTGTTCGGAGGAAAGGATCCGAGCGACCATGCCGGATCGTTCTCGCTTGCTTTCCGCAGGATGCAACTTCACCACTAGTTTTCGTTTTGTCGCCAGTGCCAAGTCGGCTAACGGAGGCAAAATATCCCGGTAAAATTCTTCTTGCCTTCCCCCGATAACATCGCAAGGCTCCGAGATAAAGAGGATGTATGGCTGAAACGACGATTGCCTGGATCTTTCCTCCGCACTCCAGTTCGCGGGCAGTGCAGGTGCACCAATTTCCACCTTCTCCCGCGGCACTCCGCATTTTCGCACCAGATAGTCTTCTTCCATTTTTCCCTTCGCCCAAATCACATCTCCGTAACTCCTCTTGAAACGTAGCGGCCATCCAGGGCGCCGTGATGGCAGGCAATATTCGGTAATCCGCGGGCCTGCGCCAAGAGCAAGGGAATCCGCGTATAAGGATTACTGTCGTCCGCGCACAGCACAGCCTGAATCGGTTCGGCGTCGAGAACATTTTGCCAGGCATCGCGGACTTCGAATCCGTGCCGGAACCGCTGGGGAAAAGGATCCAGAAAACCCAACCGGTGCAAAATTTCAAACTCTGCCGTTTCCCCAGTTCTCTCAGCAAAGATCTCCACCGGCCATCCATCTCGGCGTTCTCGGCGCTGCGGTCGCGAAGGGATGCATACAACGAAAGCCATGTGGCCGCCACGTTCCGGGGTAGCTCGTCCACCCATCCGCTCCGCCGCGTGGCCACCAGCAGAAAATTCTCCTCTGAAAAAGTATTCGCATACGCGATGCCGGTTCGTGACACATTCACATACGCAGTGGGCAGGAGCACCGCCGGATGCCGCAAGGGCTCAGGCTTTCGCCCGAACTTTCCGCGAAACTGATATCCCGAATCGTACTTATCCCAAAAGACGTCGATGATCTGCGGTGCAGAAAGCTTTTTGGAAACTCGAACGTAGTGCGCCAGTCCGCCCTTTTGCGCTCCCGAGGCAACGGAAAAACCCTGACGCGGGTAGTCAGTAAATGCCCGCAAAAGGCTGGCATGAATACCAGGCCGTGAGATGTAGACCTCATCCTCGGAGCCTACTGTCTTCGCCAAGCGCTGGAGCAGGATAAGCAACTCCAGTTCCCCATGCAGAAGAAGGCCCATAATTTCCCACCAATCCAGCCCATGTTCGTCGACGAGTTGTCCGCAGCCCAAATCCAGCAGACGCCGCACCCGGCGGAAATCCTCGAAGCCATCTCTCATCTCATCCAGCCTTGCCACTATGCAGTGAAAGTGGCGACTCCAGCGCTCGTAGCTGTTCTTTCCCGCCGTACCCAGGTCGATGATCCGATCCCAAGGCCGTCCAGTCCAGGGACCAGCATCGGCGGTATCGAGAGCATCAAGCAGAAGGATTTTCATTCATTTCACCAGGCGGTCAATCCACCATCCACAACCAGGCAATGACCCGTGATGTAGGAAGCTTCGTCGGAGGCAAGAAACGCGGCCGCGCTGGCTACCTCATCCGCCAAGGCCATCCGGCGAAGCATAGTTTTTTCTGAATATCTTTTCACAAATTCACTCGACTGCCGTTGCGGGGAAGCTACTCCACCCGCGACCAGTGCATTCACCCGCACCCCGCGCTCTCCCCAAGCGGCGGCCAGCCAGCGAGTTGCGCCTTCGGCTGCCGCCTTCACCGCACTATACTGCACGGGAGCTGGTGTCATCCCGGGGGATAAATCCGGTGGTCTACCCCCGCCCGTCCATAGATCGAAGACAAAAACACTACGCTCGCTGGCTGGCCATGAGTCGCGTTAAGCAATTCCGCAGCAGCAGGACGTGGCCGGCAATATCGACGTCGAACAATCTGCTAAAAGAAGCATGAGTAATGCCTCCGAAAGGTACACCCACGCCTTCTCTTAATGAGGCGTTCGCCACGATGATGGTGGGTAAACCCACCTTCTCTTCAATGTAGTCCAGGCAATTGCAAATGCTTTTCTCATCCGCCAAGTCGAGTTGCGCTGCGGAAATATTCCCGCCTTCTGGTTCGGCCCATCCCTTGGCTTTCGATAAGTCCCGGGAAGTGATCGCCACAGTGGCTTGTTCCGCGGCCAGGCGCATTGCGATTGCGCCGCCCAACAAGCCCGTACCTCCCGTGACTAGCGCCACGCGATCTCTCAAACCTTTCACGCGGTCCTTTCCGCCAGCAACAGTTCGGCAAGCTTGAGGTCAAATTCCAGAGCTACGTGTACCGATCTCTCGGGCGGTGTTTCTATAACACTCATGCGTTTGCCGAAAAAATGTCCGACTTCCGCCAGCGCCGGAATACGCGCAATTTTAATGGAACCATTGGGACGAAATACCGGTGGCAGCAATGGACGTTCCTTTAAATATTTCTCGCCAAAATACATCCGCCAGTATTGGTTTCCGTCAGGGACAACGGCCCAATGAAAGTCGTGCGGATCTACCGGCGTTACACTCACTAGAAAATCCAAGTCGCTTTCCTGAAACTTTCCTACTGCAGCTCTTAAGTCGTCCACGCTGCGCAGCGGCGACGTGGGCTGGAGGCAAACCAGAGTGTCAATTGGATGCCCCTCACTTTCGAGATGCCGGGCAAGGTGTTGGCAGGGTACATGAGAGGCAACCAGATCGCCGCACAACTCGACAGGCATCATGATCGGAACACTGGCGCCGTGAGCTCGGGCGACGTCAGCGATTTCCTCATCCTCAGTACAGACATAAACGCAATCGAATAACCCACTCTTCCGCGCAACGTCGATGGAATGAGCGATAAGCGGCACTCCTCCGAGATTGCGCAAATTTTTTCTCGCAAGACGCTTACTTCCTCCCCGCGCTGGGATGGCGCAAAGCATTTGTTTAGCCATTTCTCGACCCGATGCGAAAGCGGCGTAATTCCGGTTCGAGGAACGCTCCGTCTCGTCCTGTAAGCCGCGAACCAGCAGTTCCGCCAGTTGCAGATCTTGCTCTTCGTCAATGTCGATTCCGCGGTTTGCATCCATCGGAGCAAGATGAAATGGCGATCCATAGAAAGCGTTTTGCGCAAGGAAATCTGCAGTCCGCGCCCACCAGATCGCACCGGTCGGACAGAATGTTCCGCGGGAGATTCCTGGCTCCTCACCAGGTAACGCTCGTCCCCCAAAAGCCATCGTCCGATTTGCTCGTCGTCCGCGACTACCGCCCAGTGCGGATATACGCCACGATAAGGGACAACCGAAATCTGAAAACGGCGCTCGCCACTCTCGAAAATTTTCCAATGCTCAAGAATATCTCGCGCTGCGAACCAGCGGGCAGTTGGGCATGACCTGGCAAATCGCATCCGGTTCCATTCCCCGGGCTCGCAACACATCCAGCACATTTTGAGCCACGTCCACCAGCTGCGCGGAATCGCTGGCTAACTCCGGCGAACGCAATGTGAAAACTCGCGCCGTAGGATTCCGCGATCCGGCCATGGCAGGGTCATCCGAGGATACGACCACTTCTGCAAATAGCCCACTGTGCAAGGCTGCCGAAACCGAATACGCCAGCATGGGATGTCCAAAAATGGCCGCACGTTTTTCCCGGGAAGTCGCTTTGACCCGCCTCGCGCGGGGATCATGGCGATCAACTTACTGCTCAAATGTCACCCACTTTTGCTCGGCGGCCGAAGTCAGTGCGCCAATCGCAACCTTCAACGTCAATTCCGATTCAGCCAAACTCCGGTTGGCCGTTTCCGTTCGTGCGCACTCGAAAAAAACTTCTGCACTTCGGCTACGTACATCTGATTGCTCTCAAACTCGTAATTGATAACTTCCGTGGCCCCGCTCGGCCGGAGGATTCGGACCTGATTCTTCGCGTGCTCCCATTCCAGTCCCGCTTCGGTCTCCGGCTACACGCAGCAGCGCGATGGCGTCCGTTGGACAAAATCCATATGTATGTCGGCCTGAGCTCCCGACAGAAGGCGAATCAGCAGGGTTGCACAATCTTCCACGTTTACTTCTAACCTGCTGACCTGTCCCGCCATACAAGTGAGTTCGCGGGGTACGGCCCAGAAGCCATAGCATGTAATCGATCTCATGTGATGCGTCCAGAATGATGCCCCCTCCCAGTTCACGGCATGCGGTGTAACTCTGGCGGTAATCTTGCCAGGGACGCCAATCCGGCAAATATTGCGCCACTTCCGCGCGTGCCCAGAGAATCCGTCCGGCAACCTCCTCCTCCACCAGACGCTTGAGCGTATGTAGTCCGGGATTGAACCGCAAGTTATATCCGACTTGTACCACGCGCCCGAGTCTTCTGCCTCGGCTCTAAGTCTCAGCCGACGCCATCGAGCCGATGACTGAGTGGCTTCTCAACGAAAATGTCCGCGCCGCTTCTCAGCGCGCTCAGTGTCTGTTCAATGTGTAAGGCCGGCGGCGTACAGATAAAAACTACATTGGGCTGAAAAATCCGCAGCGCTTTCTATAAATCCGCAAATCCTGAAACACCCAACTCGTCGATCACCGGCTGTAGTCTGGCTGCGTCGGGGTCGGTGGCCGCCTAAGCTTCCGAATCCCAGGTGCCGTAGGTTAGCCATATGACGACGCCCGATTGAACCCGCGCCCGGCTACCAGCACTGAATACCCCGCAAAGGGGACAGACTTCCCGAGTTCATAGCCCGAGCGCCGAATACCTTTTTACCGCGTGAATCACATCTTCCACATCGCCATCATTCATCCCATGAAACATTGGCAAGGCTGATCAGCCGCTCATAAGCATTTTCCGAGACGGATAATCCCCCGCGCTGATAGCCAAAGCGTTCGCGATAATACGGATGCAAGTGCACCGGAATGTAGTGCACATTTACGCCGATATTTTCCGCACGCAAGTGCGCGGAAGATCGTGCCTCGATCGGCGCGTGAGCTTTTCAGATTGAGCCGGATCGGATACAGATGCCAGGCTGGCTTCACATCGTCCCGCACCGCCGGCGGGGTCACGCCTTCAAGATCGCCGAAATGCCAGCCGATAGCGCCGCGATCTCGCGCCTGCGTGACAAGATTTCCATCCAGCTTCTTAAACTGCGTTGAATTCCCAGCGCGCAGGCGATATCGGTCAGCCGGTAGTTGTATCCGAGCAAGACCATATCGTAATGCCACTGCCCTCGGCTCTGCCGCTGCCGCGCATCGCTCGATATTCCGTGATTCCGAAATCGCCGCAAGCGTCTCGGCGAAATCCGCATCGGTTTGTCGTCGACCATGCCGCCTTCGCCGGTGGCCAGATGTTTCACCGGATGAAAGCTGAACACCGTCATATGCGCAATGCCCCCGACCCGGCGTCCTTGATATTCCGCTCCCAAGGCATGGCAAGCATCTTCGATCACGATCAGTCCGTGACGTTAGCGGCAAGTTCCAGATGGCATCCAGGTCGGCGGGATGGCCGGCGTAGTCGACGGCGAAGCACGGCTTTGGTCCGGGACGTGATGCGCTCCGGCAACTTCTCGGGATCGAGATTGAGAGTGTCCGGCGCTACATCGGCAAAAACCGGAGTCGCTCCCTGATACAAAACGCAATTCGCGGTCGCTGCAAAAGTGAGCGGCGTCGTGATGGCTTCATCGCCAGTCTTCAGCTCCGGCCGCAAAAGCCGCGCCGTGCAAGCGCAGCCGTTCCGGAACTGAAGCTGACAGCGTACTTCGCACCCACCCGCGCAGCAAACGCTTCTTCGAACTCCGCAACCTTGGGACCGGTGGTCAGCCAGTCGGACCGCAGCATTTCGACCACGGCCTGCGATATCTTCTTCCCCAATCGACTGGCGTCCGTACGGAAGCAGAGTCTCCCGCACCGGAGTTCCGCCGTCGATGGCCAAGAACTTCGCGGGTCATGGGCAGCATAGTCATAACACAGTTTTAAGAGGCTTACGTTGGCCGCGTCTAGTTAACGATCCGATGACTTGCGATGGCATAGGCCGGAATCGCCGCTTTGAAGGCCGCTCCCGGCTCAATCAGTTCGTGCAGTTGCTCGTTGGTAAGCCATTCCGCATTGGTGTCGCTGGTGTAGCGAAATCCTTGCGGCAATGCCGTGCCATGCACTCCAGTTTGATCCCTTCCACCATAGATGCGAAGGCTGAATCACATACATGCCATCCACTTCCACGGCATTTCGCGCTTCATCTTCCGAAAGCAAGCACTTCATGCAGCTTTTCGCCGGCCGAATTCCGACGTATTCCATCGTCGCAACCCGGAGCAACCGCCTCCGCCAGATCCACCAGCTTCATGCTGGGAATTTTCGGCACGAAGATCTCTCCGCCGTGCATTTGCTCGATGCAGCGGACCACGAACCGCACGCCGTGTTCAAGCGTGAGCCAGAAGCGAGTCATCCGCGGATCGGTGATGCGTGATCTTGCCGCGCTTCCGCTGCTCCATAAAAACCGGGATCACGCTGCCGCTGCTGCCCCACAACATTTCCGTAGCGCGCACAACTAAACCGCGTCTCCTGCGCTCCCGCGTAAGCGTTAGCCTGCACAAAAACTTTCTCCGCGCACAGCTTCGTAGCGCCGTACAGATTGACCGGATTGACAGCCTTATCGGTGCTGAGAGCCAGAACGCGCCGCACGCCTCGGTTGATGGCCGCGTCGATCACGTTGCGGCCGCCCATGATGTTGGTCTGAATCGCTTCGAAGGGATTGTATTCGCAGGCCGGAACCTGTTTCAGCGCCGCAGCATGGACCACAACCGTGATTCCCGAAAACGCGCGCTCCAGCCGCTGCGGGATCTCGCACATCGCCAATAAAATAGCGCAGGCTGGGATGATCGAATCCGGCGGTCCGCATGTCGTGCTGTTTCAGTTCATCGCGGCTCAGAATCACCAGACGCTTCGGGCGGTACTCGCGCAGCATGATCTCGACGAACTTTCTTGCCGAACGATCCCGTGCCCCCGGTTACCAGCACTACCTGCTCCGACCAGTTCATCGCGCTTGCCTCGGTCATGTGCAATTTGCTTTTTCCCGCCTTGCCGTGCCGCTTACGTGCCAGCGTTGTCACCTGTAGGGCTGATGATTGCAAGGTAGTATAGCGGAGTTGTGTCGCGTGAACCGCGTAAGTAAAATCAGGTTTCTTTATTTCGTGTAGCAGACGGTACGCAAAAAAGTCTGCAGCAATTCGCACTTCGTGTACCTCGTGCTCCAGAGATTTATTGCACCACTGGCGCTGCACTACGATTCGCCGATTGTATTCGGTGAAAGCAATGCTAAAATATGCGGCGAAACCAACATTAACATTCTGAGAAAAATTCGCGGACGATGAACCAGCCATCGTGTCGCCGAATTTTTCGGGTTGCGTCGGTATGTGCCACGTCCGCCCCTAAACGCAGATCGAACCTGTTGAGGAGAAGTGCATGGAATCCGGACCGCTGGTACAGGCTAATACCCCGATCATTCGTGAGATTCAGCCGCTCGGAGCGGATTTCGGGAAATCCGCCGGACCGCGCCGTCTATCCCGAACTTCTCTCTCAGGAGTCCGCTCTCGGCGAATACGTCCGCATCCTCATCAAGCGCAAGTGGACGGTTCTCGCCTGCCTGGTCATAATTTTTTCCGTGGTCGCCATCGCCAGCCTCAAGATGACCCCGATCTATGAGGCCAGTGGCACCATCGCCATCAACAAGCCTGATTCCGGTCTCGTCAATTTCAGCAACTCTCCCACCTTCAACGTGGACTACTACGATCCCACCGAGATGGAAACTGAAGTAAAAATTCTGCAAAGCGATCTGCTCGCTTTGCAGAGTCGATCAAGGAACTTGCGTCTCGACCGCCGGCCGGAATTCGGCGGCAAGCTGCTCCTCTTCCTTCTTCGCTCGATCTTGCTCCCGATCCTCTGCAGGCCGATAGCCGGGCGAACTACTTCCCTTCTGGTCGTCCTTCCGCGCGAAGTTTGAAAGTTGCGCTTGGCTCCCAACACCCACATCATCGAAGTGCACTATCGCAGTCCTGACAAGGATCTTGGCCGCAAACGTGGTCAATACCTTGATGACCACTTACACGGAAAATAATTTCAAGTCGCGCTTCGATTCCACCATGCAGGCCTCCGATTGGCTTTCCAAGCAACTGGTCGACCTGCAAATGAAAGTCGAAACCTCCCAGGAAAAGCTGGTGCATTACCAGAAAGAACACGAAATCCTGGGCATCGACGATAAGCAGAACATCACTACCGCCAAGCTCGACGAACTGAATAAAGCATCTCACCTCCGCCGAATCCGAGCGCATGGACAAGGAGTCCGTCTATCGCCTCGTGCAGGCCGGCGACGCCGATACCATCGCCTCCGCCGCCAGCGTTTTGGATTCCGCGGAGCTGGCGTCGCAATCCTCATGTCGCTTGCTGGAAAGCTTCGCGCACTAGGCAAGCCGATCTGAAAATTCAAGCTGCCGAGTTGAACACGCAATTCGGCCCGTCTTACCCAAAGCTGGCGCAGATCAATAACCAGCTCAAAGAAATCGACGCGTCAACTGCTGGCGAAACCAAGAAAGCTTGGCGGCAAGATCAAGGGCCAGTACATGGCTGCCTTGCAGCGCGAAGACATGCTGCACGATGCCCTGGAAAAGCAGAAACAGGAAGCCAATAAACTCAACGAAAGCGCCATCGAATACAGCCTGCTCAAGCGCGACCTCGATACCAACCGCCAGCTCTACGAAGGGCTTGCTCGAAAAACTAAAAGAGGCAGGTGTTTCCGCCGGTCTGCGTTCCAATAATTTCCGCATCGTCGACGTCGCCCGCGTCCCCACCGGCCCCATCGAACCGAACATTCCCCGCAATCTTTCGTTCGCCTTCATGCTTGGCCTCACCTCAGGAGTAGGCTTGGCATTTCTGCTCGAAGGCCTCGACAACACCGTCCGCACCACCGAGCAGGCACAAATGATCTCCGGCTTGCCGCCGCTCGGCATGATTCCTCTTGGGTTCGAGGATCCGCCCGCGAAGGCGCGAACACCGAAGCGGTTAGTCATCGCCATCCTCGAAGGAAGCGGTGGAACTGATCACGCAGGTCCGGCCGCAATCGCAAATGGCAGAATCCTATCGCGCGCTGCGAACTTCACTTCTTCTCTCCAACCTCGGTGCGCCGCCAAAAGTAATCATGGTTACCAGCGCTCTTCCCCCGAAGCCGACCCGAGCTCACCGATGGCGGCGGCGACCAGCGGCTCCTCGGCTCGGATCAGGTCGTTGGTCATGGTGTCGTACGACGGCGCCCACGCCTCGTAGCCGGCATCGACGTCGAGCTCGGGCACAGCGGCGCCGGGCGAGTGCCCGTCGAGCTCGGCCAGCCGTTGGCGCATCGCCGTCGTTCGCCGGGCGACGAACTCGTCAGATCCGTCGAGCAGGTGACGCAGCAGCGCCGTCCCCTCGACACCGAGCCACAACTCTTCGATCCTGACCGGTCGTGCCATTGGTGAACCTTACGGTCCGGTCGATCGGCGGGGCGAGCGCAATAGCGCGTGGCGTCAGGGCGTGACTCTCCAGGCCCTCGTCCACGCACCTGGGACGGCGGTTCGCTCGTGCTTGTAGCCGGCGATCAGGAGCGCGTCCTCGACCGCACCGGTGGCCAGGCTCGAGTCGCCCTCGTGGGCGACGACGAAGAACTCGAGCGGCGAAGACTGGTCGTCCTGGAGCAATACCACCCACTGGGATCTGTCGTCGGGCCCGACGAGGCGCCCGAGCAGGGCACGCTTCGCGTTGCTGTGCCGGCGGGCGTCGAACATGGTGAGAGCGTACGTCAGCCGCCACTCGACGGTGACGACCGGAACGCCGGCCCCGCCGCCTCTCACGGCACCGGGGCCGGCGCTCGGGCTGGGTCGTCACCTCGCGGCGCGCAGGCTCAGTCGGTCGGGGCAGCGAGCTCGCCGACCTCGACTCCTCCGCTCCGTCCGAGGATCGGGCATCCCTTGGCCAGGGCGACCGCGGCCTCGAGGTCATCTGCCCTGACGAGCGAGTACCCGCCGAGCACCGTGTCGGCGGGCGCACCTCCGAGCGTGCTCCGGCCGACGACGCGGTTGCCCCTGTCGACAACGTTGTCGCCGATCTGCTCGAACCAGGCGGTCCACTGGTCGATGGCCTCAGGGGATGGGGTGTAGTCCTTGGGGGAGCGGTAGATGAACACGAACGTGGACATGGGTCAGTCCTCCTTGTCGGACCGCCGCTCGGCGGCCACATCTATCCGACGTAGCTCGGGAGAGGATTTGGACTCATCGGGGCTGTCCAAATCGTGGGTCGTGCTGCGTCGGTACAGATGAGGGCCGTGTATGGTGCGGCGCGCCGGAAGGAGGAGCCATGCCCCGTTACATGTTGTTGCTGTACTCACCCGAGGTGGACGAGGCCGAGCAGGCGCAGAGGGACGCGGAGATGCCGCTGTGGAACGAGGTGACCGAGAGCCTCCGCGAGGCCGGGCTGCTCGTGGCGGTCGACCGACTGCACCCGGTGGCCCGGGCGACGACGGTTCGTGTACGCGACGGCGACACCGAGCTCACCGACGGACCGTTCGCGGTGACCAAGGAGATCCTCGGCGGCTACTTCGTGCTGGAGTGCGCCGACCTCGACGAGGCGCTGAAGCACGCCGCCCGAATGCCGCTCGCCCGCTACGGGTCGGTCGAGGTCCGGCCGGTCTTGGAGTCCAGCTCGACCCCTTCTCCGTGATGGGTCGGTCGGAGGAACGATGAGCGGTCGGGGTGAGGGGCGGTGCGATGGCGATGATCAGACCGCCGCAGCGGTCGCGCGGGCGTTTCGCGAGGAGCGGGGGGCGGTGCTCGCCACGCTCATCAGGCAGGTGGGCGACTTCCAGGTCGCCGAGGACGCCGTCCAGGACGCGTTCACGGCAGCCATCTCGACGTGGCGGCGGGATGGCGCTCCTGAGAATCCCGGAGCGTGGATCACGGTCACGGCTCGGCGGCGAGCGATCGATCGTCTCCGTCGCGACCGCTCCGTGTCCGATCGCGCCGAGCGGCTGGGCGAGCTGGTTCGCCTCGACCAGCAGGAGCACCCCTCCGTGAGCGATGAGAGTGCCATTGTCGATGATCGGCTGCGGCTCATCTTCACCGCCTGCCACCCTGCGCTCGATCCTTCCGCCCAGGTGGCCCTCACGCTGCGCACGCTGGGCGGCCTGACGACCGGCGAGATCGGGCGGGCCTTCCTCGTCGCGGAGCCGACGATGGGCAAGCGCATCGTCCGGGCGAAGCGAAAGATCGCCGACGCCCACATCCCCTACAGGGTTCCTGCCGACGCCGACCTGCCGGACCGGATCCGAGGCGTGCTGCGGGTCGTCTACCTGATCTTCAACGAGGGCTATTCCGCCACGGAGGGTGATCGTCTGGTGCGCGGCGAGCTGTGCACCGAGGCGATCCGCCTGGGGCAGCTCCTGTCCGAGCTGATGCCCGACGAGGCCGAGGTGTGGGGGCTGTTGGCACTGATGCTCCTGCACGACGCCCGCCGCACCACTCGCGTCGACGCCGACGGACGCTACGTGGCGCTCGACGAGCAGGACCGTTCGGCGTGGGACCGACAGCAGATCGGCGAGGGGCTCCAGGCGCTCGAGCGCGCGACCCGGCTCAGGCGGCCGGGTGAGTACCAGGTGCAGGCGGCGATCACCGCTCTGCACATCGAGGGGTCCGAGGCCGACTCGACGAACTGGGGACAGATCGCCGAGCTCTATGGTGCGCTGGCGAAGCTGAGGCCATCAGCGGTGGTCGAGCTCAACCGGGCCGCCGCTGTCGGGTTCGCGGCTGGCCCCGAGGCCGGTCTCGAGCTGCTCGATCCGTTGCTCGGTGATCCCGCGCTCGACGGCTACCAGCCTCTCCACGCCACGCACGCAGACCTGCTGAGACGGGCCGGCGACCACGAGAGAGCGGCGGTTGCCTACGAGCGGGCGATCGCCCTCAGCACCAACGCGGTCGAGCGCGCCGAGCTCGAACGACGGTTGCACACGCTCGTTCACTGATACACCCTCTCCGTACAACCGGTGCTCAATCGTGCGCGTCACGCGGGTGAACGGGCTGTGAGATCGGCCAGCGCATCCTCGAGCGAGGCGACGCCATCGACGGGCACGCCGCCCTCGGAGGTCGAGCCGATCTCGCTCTGGGGGACGATGAGCAGCTGCACGCCGGCCCGGCGAGCCGCCTCGGTCTTCTCGGTCACGTACCCCACTCCCGACACGGCACCGGTGGGGTCGATCTGGCCGGTCGCGGCGATGACTCGCCCACGCGCCCGATCGGTGCCGCTCAGCATGTCCTCGATCGCCAGTGCATAGATGAGGCCTGCCGAGGGGCCCACGACGTCCCGGTTGCGGAAGTGAACGGCGAAGGGGACCTGTCCGCCCGGGCTGACCGCCATTCCCGCTGCCCGGGCGGCCGCAGCTGCCCCATCGATCCGGCTCTGAGCGAACGCAGCCCGGAGTGTGCGTTGGAGCTCGATCGTGCGTGCGGTGCGAGGCGACAACTGGTCGACGGGCACGACGCTGTGGTCCAGGTGCAGCAACGCCAGTCCGAGACCCAGAAGGTTCGGGCGTCCGGTCTGCACGGTGACCATGAGGTAGCGCCCTCGAGGCTGGTGCACCGGCACACCGGAGATGACGATGTCTCTCGAGATGTCGATGGCGGGCCCGGGGGCGATGACGGCGAAGGGCGGGTGATAGAGCGTCGAGAAGGCCACGATCGCGGCCACGACAGCCAGCGTGACGCCCACGAAGGGTGCTCGCCGGCCGGCAGGGGGCCCGCGGCCAACCGGTATTGCCTTCGGAGGAATGGACACCGCGCGCAGCGTCGTGTGAGAACACGGGCGGCGAGTCGGTCGGTGCCGGTTGACCGGGGCCCGGTGGGCGGGGCCGAAGGCGACGTATGCGCTCCTCGCGAGTCAGCGCCACGAGCTCGGCCTGTCGGAGCAATGCCGCGTCCATGTCCAGGCGCAGGCGGGGAATGTCGTCGACGAGGGCTAGGAAGCGTTGGGCGCCGATGATGAAGAGCACTGTCGTCGTCACGGCTCGCACGGTGACCGGCTGCGGTCCCCGGCCGAGGATGGCCACCTCCCCGAAGTACGCACCTGGGCCGAGCAGGCCAAGGCGGGCGGCGCCCCGGGTGACTTCGGCTTCTCCGCTCTCGACGAGGAAGAACCATTCCGCCGGTCGGCCCTGCTTGGCCAGCACCGCACCGGGGGGAACCGTGACCTCGTCGGCCACAGACGCCACGCGCCGGAGGAGCCGGAGTGGATAGCCGGCCAGGAGCGGATGACTGGCCAACCGGTTCCACTTGGGTCGGTACCGTTCGACGGTCCGGGCCTTCATGCTGCCTCCCCAGCGGCCGGCGCTCCCGGCGGGCGGCACCCCAGCCGATGGCAGTTGATGTAGCACAATCTTACATAAGGAACAACTACAGGTTGGCGAAGGGGTACGGTCCGGGATCGCCTCCTTCGGCCACGACGACGAGGCGACCCAGCGTCGTCTCCCACCCGAAGTTGTGGAACCGGCACGAAGGATCGGTGGGAAGGCCGGCGTGACGGAGCACGAGCACTGTCCCGTCGCCGTCCGCCACCAGCGTCACCTCGACCGTCGAGGCACCTGGCGGCAGCTCGTGCTGTTCGTGGAGGAGGCCGGGCATGGGCTCCCAGCCCCACGTGAACACCAGCCGCTTGGGTGGATCCACCTCGACGTAGGAACCGCGGGCGACGTGGCGGGAATGCCCGGTCGTCGTGACGCGGAACAACCCACCCGGGCGCGGATCGAGCTCGGCGTCGACCCCCTGCCACAAGCGGTAGCGCTCAGGGTCGACGAAGTAGGAGAACACGGTCTCTGGTGAGGCGGCGATGCGCCGCCTCAGCTCGATGACGCCGCCGCCGCCGGCCTTCATCGCGAACGCTTTCGATCCTCGTCCTCGGCCAGCTGGCCGAGGCGGTCGAGGTCGGCCTCCCACATCTGCTTCAGCACGGCCCTGAGGGGGCCGATCCGCTTGCGGTCGGCGCGGTAGAAGCGGGTGGTGCCGTGTCGGCGGGCTCGTACGAGGCCTGCGTGCTCGAGCACCCGGAGGTTCTGCGAGGTCGCGGGCCAGCTGACGTCGAAGTGCGACGCGATGTCCTGGGACGACCGCTCACGGTCCCACACCAGGCGGAGTATCTCCCGCCGGCGGGGGCTGGCGATGGCGTCGAGGGCCGACTGGTCCATGGCCCATTGAACCACATCTGGGCGCTCTTCTGAGGCTGTTGCTAAATTAAGCTACAGGCCGGGCGGGAACGACGCTGGCCAAGATGCGGACGCCGAGCCGAAGGCGCTGAACGTCCGAGCCCAGCGCGGCGACGGCGGCACCAGCCAGGTCATCACGCTCGCGTGCTGGAAGGCTGGCGACGAAGGGGGCCAGTGCCGGGCCGCTCAGTCGCCAGCCCACGAGGCCTTCGGCCGTGTCCACGCCGGTATCGACGTCCTGGTCTCGCAGGTCGACGACGGCGAGACCTGCGTCGCGAGCCAGGCGGGCCAACGCCCGTCTGTCGGTCACCCGGGGCTCGAGATCTTCCTTGAGGTGGACGTACCACGCCGGAGGCTTCCAGCCCCGCCCCGCGGCCTCGCGTTCGACGACCTCCTTCGCCGGGTGGCGGGTGCCGGTCGCGGCGAAGACTCCGACGATCACCGGGCCACGGGGGACCGTGACCCGGCGGGCCTCGGCAAGAACCGCGCCCGGGTCCTCGACGTGGGAGAGCGAGAAGGCCGCGATCACACCGCCGATGCTGCCCGTTGCCAGCGGAATGGTGGCCATGTCGCCCACCACCGCGGGCGGCCGGCTCGCCTGGCGGTGCGTCAGCATCGCGGCCGAGACGTCCAGGGCGATCGCCCGGCTGCGGGCCGCCTCGAGGGCGCGGCTGGTAGCTCCCGTCCCCGCGCCGAGATCGAGGACGGATCGCCCGAGCAGCGAGACGGGGGAGGCAGCGACGATGGCCCCGCTGAGCGCCTCGTAGACCGGATCGGCGCTGGTCGCCCACGCCCGCGGCGAGCCGTAGTGGATGCTCACAGGCAGGCCAGGCCCTCGGCGCCGCGGTCGAGCCACCAATCGAGCTCGGCCCCGGGGCCTCCGAGCGCCTTCTCCCAGCCGAACCAGACGAGACCGCCGAGCAGCGACAGAGCCAGCGCCCGGTCCCACCATCCCGCGGTGGCCACGCCATGGTCGCTCGAGCGAGGCCCGGAAGGCGGCGATCGTCGACTCCTTGGTATCGGGTAGCCGTGCGGAGTTGAGGGCCAGGTACCACGCCAGCTCCGCGGCCGCCGACCCCTGTCCGGGAACGGCCCAGTCGAGCAGCACCGTCTGTCCGGTCGGGAGGGTGCCGAGGTTGCCGAACTTCCAATCGCCGTGCAGGAGCGTCTGAGGCGTCGTTGCCAGCGCGCTGACCAGCGGCGACGGGTCGCGGGCGAGCTCGACCACCGGGCCGGCGATCGGGCCACCGACGTCGGCGAACGTCTTCCAGCCCTCGACGATCAGTCGCGGCACGTGGTCGGGCCAGCCTCGCCGTTCCTCCAGGGACACCCCGTCGGGGCTGAACTCCAGATACCGGTGGTGCGGTGGAGTGAGCCCCTCGGTGTCCGTCCATCCCCAGAACGTGGTGTGGAGCTCGGCCATGTGGTCGAGGAACGTCAGGTGCTGATCGAGGGGAACGGGCTCGTCCCCCTCGGGCACCAGCGACGCCGACACGTCGCGCATGAGCAGCGCCGCGCCCCAGCCGTTGCGTCCCAGGCCGGCGGCGGCCCCCACGACAGCGTGGTCGATGGAGGGAGGCAGCTGGTCCAAGATGCCCGACTTCCACACCTGGAGGGGCCGGCATCCGAGATCCCCCGTCGACCGCATGATCCAGTCGTCGTCGACGTGCAGGTGCTTGACGACATGGGGCTCGCCGTCGATCACCAGTCGCTCGAAGCGGGCGCCGGACTTCGAATCGGCCGTCGTCAGCAGCTGTCGGTCGCTCGCGCCCCGGAGCAGGTCCTCGATCGACCCGGCCACCGGCCGCTCAACCAGAAGCACGAGCCTGCTCTCGCCGTGCCGCCTGCTCCGAAGCCTCCATCTCGGCGCGCAGCGAAGCCGGCCACCGACCGCCGCAGAAGACGGTGTCCTCCACGATGCGACCGTTTGCCAATTTCAACACGTGGGCCTGGTGGCAGGCGTGAGGAATGCCGCTCTCTTCCCAAGTGAGGACGAACTCCACCAGCTCGCCATCGGGCAGCGTCGTGCGGCGAAGCTCTTCGAACGCCCCGGGGTCGGCGAACCAGCCGGCCAGCTGGGTCTGTACCTCGGCGGCGCCGCGCACGGTAAACCGCCAGTTCGGGACGGTCGCGTCCAGCACGGCGTCCTCACCGAAGACCTCGGCGCCGCCCAGGTCGGCGTGCTCGATGGCAGCGAGCAGGTCGTCGATCACGTCTCGATTGGTTCTCACTCGACCAGCGTGACAGGTGCGGGTTGCACGCGCCTCGCAGCCGATTCTGGCAAGCAGGTGCGAACCGGACCCGGGATAATGGGCGGCAGGCATCAGCAATGACTGAGTAGGGGGAGAGCGCCATGGCCGTCACCGAATCCGAGCTTTCCGAGCAGGTACGCGGGCAGGTGGTCGCCGCCGGTGATCCCGACTACGACGAGGCCCGGTCGGTCTACAACGGGATGATCGACAGGAGGCCGCGCGCCATCATCCGCTGCATGGACGTGGGGGACGTGGTGGCGGCGGTCACCTTCGCTCGGGAGAATGCCCTCGATCTGTCCGTGCGTGGGGGCTCCCACAGTGTCCCGGGGTTCGGCACGAACGACGGTGGGGTGGTGATCGACCTGTCGCCGATGAAGGGCGTGCGGGTCGATCCATCGACGCGCACGGCACGGGCTGGCCCCGGATGCACGTGGGGCGATTTCAACCATGCGACCTACCCCTTCGGACTGGCCACGACCGGCGGCGTCGTCTCGACGACGGGCATCGCCGGGCTCACCCTCGGGGGTGGCATCGGCTATCTCACCCGCGGCTGTGGTCTCTCGCTCGACAACCTCCTGTCCGTCGACATCGTCACCGCCGACGGCCGGTTCCTCGTGGCCAGCGACAAGGAGAACGAGGATCTGTTCTGGGCGCTGCGAGGCGGCGGCGGCAACTTCGGCGTCGTCACCTCCTTCGAGTACCAGCTGCACCCGGTCAAGGACATCTTTGCGGGGATCTTCTTCTTCCCGCTGGAACGGGCGGGCGATGTGCTCGAGTTCTACCGTGATCACGTTGCCGACGCTCCGGAAGAGCTGGGGCTGTTTCCGGCCTTCCAGATCGCCCCACCGTTGCCCTTCATCGACGAGGCGAACCACGGCAAGACGTTCTGCGCCATCGTGTCGTGCTGGTCGGGGCCGCTCGACAAGGGCGAGCAGGCGCTCGAGCCGATCCGCAAGGCGGCGCCGACCGTCGCCGAGCTCGTAACGCCCATGCCCTATCCGGCCATAAACAGCGCCTTCGACCCGTTGCTGCCTCCCGGGCTCCAGCACTACTGGAAGGCGTCGTTCGCTTCCGAGCTGACTGACGGCGCCATCCAGGCGCATCTCGAGCACGGACCGAACGTCCCGGTCGTGAACTCGACCATGCACATCTACCCGATCAACGGCGCCTGTCATCGGGTCTCCTCAGGCGCCACGGCGTTCGCCTACCGCGATGCGTCCTTCGCCACGGTGATCGCCGGTATGTGGCCGGACGCTGCCGACAACGAGAAGAACACCGAGTGGGTCAAGGGCTACTACGACGCGCTCCGGCCACACTCGGCGAGCGGCGGCTACGTCAACTTCATGGCCGACGACGACCAGGGTCGAGTCCAGGACAACTACAAGGACAACTACGGTCGCCTGACCGGGATCAAGAAGCGGTACGACCCGGAGAACCTCTTCCACATGAACCAGAACATCCAGCCCGCTCCCTGAGCAGGGGAGGACGAGCGGGAGTCCTCGGTCCCCTCCCCGGATGGCGCTGTATCGCCTAGTGTTCTGGCTGGCGACTACTCGTCGCTCGAACATGGGGGGGCAGGGCCGATGACCACTGACTGGACTGGTACCGGTCGCCAAGGGTCGAAGCCCGCTCAACCGGGCCGAACGCTGCGGCGGCGGAGGTCCATCGCAGTGACGGTTGGGCTCTCCTTGACCGCGCTGCTCGCGCCCATCGCGGCATTGACGCCGGGCTCACAGGCCCTTGCCACGCCGGCGGGCAACACGGCAGCCGCCGCAGCGGGTACGGGCGGTACGAGATCGCCGGCCGGAGTCTGGATGCCGACTGCGCCCTTCAACGCGACGTTCTTTTACCCCTGGTACCAGAACGGCGGCAGCTGGGCGCACTGGGGCGGCCAGGAGAGCACCGGCTACTACCACAACCCTCCTGCCAACTGGAGCTCCCACTATCTGCCGGCGAAGCCTGATCCCATCACGGGCAGCACTGCGTGGAACCCTTCGAGCCAGTTGTACAGCTCGAGCGACCAGCAGACGTTCTACTGGCAGCTGAGCCAGATGAAGGCGGCGAACCAGGACGTGGCGATCGCCTCCTGGTGGGGTCAGAACGACATCTCAGACCGCAACTTCCAGACCATCATCAACTACATGAACCAGCCGGACAACCCGTACCCGCAGATGCGCTGGGCCGTGTACTACGAGAAGGAGGGCTACGGCGACCCGAGCGTGTCCCAGATCGACAGCGATCTGAACTACATCAAGAGCAAGTACGCCAGCCAGCCCGGCTACCTGTGGGTAAACGGAAAGCCCGTCGTGTTCGTGTACAACGCGAACGATGGTCAACCCGGCTATCCGATCAACGACGTCACTCGGTGGACCCAAGCCCGGGCCGACACCGGCTTCTACGTCAACATGAAGATCGACCCGGTGATCTACGGAGGGGTGAACGGTTCGGCCATGGACGGCTGGCACGAGTACGACCCGACGAGCCGGTCAGACACCTGCGGTGGGTTCTACCAGATGACCAGCCCCGGCTTCTGGCGTGAGCAGGACGCACCCGCCCTGGCCCGCGACCCCAACGCGTACGCCAGCGCCGTGCAGGCGATGGGCGCAGCGAACGTGCCTTGGAAGATCACCGAGACCTGGAACGAGTGGATCGAAGGCAGCGCAGTCGAGCCCGGCACCGACGCCAAGTGGACCTACGACAGCTCCCCGACGCCCACGAACCCAAACGTGGCCACCGAGGCGGACGCCGGCTACGGCAGCACCTACGTGAACATCCTCGGTGCCAACCTCCCGGCGCCAGGCTCCACGACCTTCTCGCCGCCAGGCAAGGGAAGCGGCGAGGGTTGCGACATCAATGTCGTCGCGGCCGAAGGATCGGACCGAGCGTTGCACGCGAGGACGACGGGTGGAGATATCACCAACCTCGGTGGGGTGCTCACCGCTGCCCCGGCGGTTGCAGCCGTGCCCCAGGCCAGTGGTATTGCCAGCCCGCTGTACGTCGCCACCGGTGGCGATCACGCGTTGTACGTGCGCAGCAACACGCGAGGCTGGCAGCATCTCACGACGACGCGCCCGACTACCTGCCTCGACAACCCCGCCGCGGTAGTGACCGGACCTGCGGGCAACGCCACCCTCACGGTGGCCTGTCAGGGCGCCGACCACGCGCTGTGGACGATCAAGGGACCGGTCAGCGCCAGCACCCTGCCGAGCCTGAGCAACTGGGTCAGGCTCGGGGGGACACTGACGGCGGGTCCGGCCGTAGCCCCGGTGGGAGGCACCCTCACCTTCTTCGTCACCAGCGGGCAGGGCGTGGTCTATACCCGCACCCTGTCGTCGGGATACGTGCGTACGCCTTGGACTTGCGTCGGTCACCCGGCGGCGGCAGCCTTCGGCTCGACCACGACGTTCGCCTGTGACGCCACCAGCCACGCCTTGTTGTTCGCCAACAATTCCGGAACGGGGTGGAGTGCCGCCCAGTCGGGCGGGGGGACGCTGGTCGACGGTCCCGGCGTGGCCGCCACGTCCCACGGGCCCTTCATCTTCGCCGAGGGAAGCGACAGCGCCCTGTGGCAGAACTTCTTCCCGGCCTGCTGTCCATCGACCGGCTGGGTCGACGAGGGAGGCGCTTTCCGCCAGGGCGCTGCGGCCGCCCGGCTGGGATAATCCCGCGGCTCGGTGTGCCTGCTACCTGCTAGCTGGGAACGCCAGCCGGCCTGCTACGGCTCCGCTGGCTTGGGGGTTACCCTGCTGGCCGGCGCAACCGGCATTCGTCGACCCTGCCGAGCACGAGGTGAAGAAGCTCGCCCACGGCGTGCCGTCAGGGGCGATGTCGACGCCGATGAAGTCGTCACGGGCCTGCGGTGGGGTGCCGTCGAACATCGGGTGACCGGGCGGGTTGATCGTGGCGCTCCAGAAGAGGGGGTTCGACGCCCGGGCGTCCTTCGTCACCGTGAGATAACCGTCGAGCCCGCTGGCGGCACCGGTGTTGGCCAGGTAGGAGACCGCGAGCTCGCTGCCCCGCTGCGCGACGTACCACTCGTTGACCGCCGTGACGCCAGGCGCGGTGAGGTTCAACGGTGCTGACCAGTCGAGGCCGCCGTCGCCGGATACGCGCAAGAGGAGCTGCGCGCCCTGCTCGTGGACGGAGTACAGGTTCCCCGAGTTGTCGACGCGCAACTCGTCGGTGGGTGGGATGGTCAGTGGCGCTCCTCGCCGGTTCCGCAAGATCGGCCAGGTGGCGCCCTCGTCGGTGCTGCGGGCCAGGAACGTGTTCGAGCCGCACGCCACGGTGACGTACAGCGAACCCGCCGGTCCCGGCTCGGGGTAGTTCCCGTCGTCGGCGTTGAACGTCTCCTCGGTCGTGCCGCACTCGGAATGGGCGGGCAGCGGGCGGGAGAAGAGAGTCGACGCCTTGGTCCAGGAGCGCCCGCCGTCGAGCGAGCGGTAGCACGCCCGGTAGGCAGGCACGTCGGGAGCGACCCAGTAGAAGAGCATGTCGTTGCCGCACCAGTAGGCGACGTCGGGGTACCCGGATGGCCGGGCGCCGTCGGGAGGTGGCGGTGCCGTGGCGAACCGGGGGTTCTCCGACTCGACGAACGGCGTCAGCGCCGCGTACGTCCACGTCCTGCCGTCGTCCCCGCTCGCCATGAGGTGGGCGTGTCCGGCCGGGACCTGGTCCTCGCCGGGGGCGTCTCCGGACTGGGGCACGGGGTTGGGGCTGAGGGCGTAGTAGAAGATCCGGCCCGTGCTGCGGTCCACGTAGAGCTGGTCGTCCTGGGCGACCCAGGTGAGGCCAGCCGGCTTCACGAATCGCCAGGTGGCGCCCCGGTCGGAGCTGGCGGCCAGGCCGCCGGGCTGCAGGCTGGTGGACAGACGGGGACCCGGCGCGCCGGGGACGAAGCCGGTACCCGCCAGTCCCGGGGTCAGGGTCGCCGGCTCGTAGACCACGGTGCCGTCAGCGGTGACGGCGACGCGGGTCTCCGCACCTCCGAAGCCCGTGTAGGTCTCGCACGGCACCGGGCTCCCGGCCGATGACCGGGTCGTGGCCACCGACCCTCCGGCGTGGTGAGCCACCGCATGGCGGCTGGTGTCACAGCCGGGTCCGCGCCCGGGCGAGCTGGCGATGGCCGCATGGGGAAGGAGCCCGGCAGCCAATCCCATCGCGGCCAACCCCAGAAGCGCTCGTCGCTTGGCCACGTCTGGAAGTACGACCCGCGTGGCCAGGATCCTGCCTGGTCGAGCCGATGGAAGCAGGCAGGCGGGCTATGTGGCGGCTGCCTGGGCCGACGCGTGGCGCTCCTCGTAGGCGTCGGCAAGGCGGCGGAGCTGGCCCGCGGCGTCTCCGCCGAACGACGGCCCGTGCATCAGGCCGAGGGTCGTGGGCTCGATGGCGGCCAGCCGTCGGATGGTGGGAGCCGTCTCGGGGGTGAGGCACGTCGCTCTGAACACGTCCTCTGCCTGCAAGGCGGGCTCGAGGAGGTCCTCCTCGGTGAGCGCCGGGCTGGGCCCCATGGCCGTGAACAGGTCGCCACACAGCAGGGTGCCGGTGGTCTCCTCGAACAGCACGTGTGCGTCCCAACCGTGAGGAACGTGTGGGGTGTCGATGCTGCGGATCCGCTTGCCCCCGAGGTCGATCACCTCGCCGTCGGACAGTCGGCGCGGTGGCCGGTCGGCCAGGTCGTCGACAGACACGATGCAGCCCATCGTCGGATGGGCGACCTCGGCGCCGGGGGCGGCCGACAGCCAGTGGTTCATGCCGCCGCATTCGTCGGCCTCCACATGGCCGAACGTGATCCAGCGCAGGCGCTCCAGGGGGACGACGCCCGTCGCCGCCGCGCTCACCAGTGGGAACAGGCGCTGGAGGCCGGCGTGGAACAGCAGCGGTTCCTCGGCATCCACGAGGAACTGGTTGAACATGAAGTTGGCCTCGGGGACGAACGTCGAGAGGCGGTAGATCCCCTCTGCGATCTCCTCCACTTGCGTCTCCATCAGGACGACACCTCCTCGCCGCTCGCGCCCCTGGCCCTGGCGCACCCGCAGACGAATCTACCGGCCGATGCGGCACGCTGCAGTGGTGCTCGAAAGGGCAGTATCTTTCCCGTACATGTCCGACCCGGGCGCCCGCGGCAGCGCCCGTCAGCAGTCTCCCCGCCTCGTCCGCTTGGCGACTGACTACTTCGGTGTCGCGATCACGCTCATCGGTCTGGCTGCCGGGGGGATCGCCGTGGCGCTCGGGGCAGCACCGGCGGCAGCCGTCCTCCTACGGTTCGTTCTCGGCATCGGGGCGGGAGCAGGTGGACTGTTCGCCGCGTCGGGGCATCTCGCCGTCGGCGACGACACGGCCAGGGACATGGGCTGGCCCGTCGGCACGCCATGGCAGAAGGAGGTGGGGATGGCAGACCTCGCTCTGGGAGTGGCGAGCGTCGTCGCTGCTTTCAGCCGGAGCCCGAGCGCCTGGACGATTGCCGTGATCGTGATCTCGCTCTTCCTGGTCGGTGACGCACTGGTGCATATTCCGGACCTTCGCCACGGCGGGAAGGAGGCCACCCTCGCCGCCAAGTCGGTTCCCGGAGATCTCTTTCTTCCCGCAGTCCTGATAGTGCTGCGCATCCTGGCATGACAACGGCCGACACCGCCTAGCCTTCCGGGACTGGGATGGCGGGTTGCGGTGCCGAGCGACCAGCCATATATTCACCTGCATGGGTGAATCTTCTGCCGGAACACTCGATCGGGTCTTCTCGGCGGTCTCGGATCCCACGCGCCGCGCCATCCTGGCCCGCCTTGCCGACTCGGAGGCGCGGGTCACGGATATCGCGACCGCCTTTCCGATCTCGCTCAACTCGACGTCGAAACACATTCGGGTCCTGGAGGGTGCAGGGCTGGTGCGACGGAGTGTGCGTGGGCGCGAGCACATCTTGGCTCTCGATGCCGCTCCGCTCGCCCAGGCGGCCGGATGGATCGCGCACTACCGCAGGTTCTGGGGCGATCAGCTGGCCTCGCTCGACGCCTTCGTCGCGGGCCGAGACAAGACTGAGAGGTCGTCGTGAGCGAGGAATACTCGGTCACCGTCCGGCGGGAGATCGCCGCCTCTGCCGAAGATCTCTTCGACGCCTGGTTGGACCCGCAGAGCCTCGGGTCTTGGCTCAGGCCGTCCTCTGTTCGGGAGACCCGTGCCGAGACGGACCCGCGTGTCGGTGGGACATTCTGCGTTGTCATGGTCGAAGACGAATCCGACATCCTGCACACGGGCACCTACCGGGAGATCGACCGGCCCCGTCGCCTGGTCTTCACCTGGTCTTCGCCTGCCACCTGGTTCCGGGACTCGATCGTGACCGTGACCTTCCAGCCGTCGTCGAACAGCTCGACGATGGTCGAGATCCATCAGGTCGGCCTTCCCGACGAGGACGCGGAGGGCTCGCACCTCGCGGGATGGTCGCAGTGCCTGGACCAGCTCGGCCGCATCGTCCACACGCCATGAGGGCTGAACCGTGACGACGTTGGACGAGAGCACTCGATAGTTGTCCGAGGCCAGTATTCTGTATGCTCGCTGTGCTGGGGAAAGGATGTCCCATGAGTCGGGTCCGGGTGACCGCCGCGGTCGTGGCGGTTGGGATGGTGGGACTAGGGCTGATGGCGGGTGCGGCGGGCGGTGCGACGCCCGGGCGGTTCAGCGAGGACATCCGCTTCGTGGCGTCCGACGGCGTCTCGTTGCAGACAACGCTCACCGGGTCGGCTCCTCCGGTGGCGCGTCCGGTGATCGTGGAGTTCAGCCCTTACGGCCGGGGTAGCGGCACGTTCGATCCTGGGCCGGCCTACAACTTCCTCCTCGTCCAGATCCGCGGCACCGGCGACAGCGACGGTCAGTTCGACGCCCTCGGACCGCGTACCCAGTCGGACGTGTTCGACGTCCTCCAGTGGGCGTGCCATCAACGGTGGAGCAACGGCAATCTCGGCTTGAACGGTTTCTCTGCCAGTGCCATCACGGTCTACAACTCCCTCCACCTCCAGCTCCCGTGCGTGCGTACCGCCGTCCTCAAGTCGGGAACCTTCGAGCTCTACCGCGACCTTCTGTGGCCCGGCGGAGTCAGCAACTCGATCCCCGGTCTCGGTGTGCTCGGCCTGATCGGGGCGCCCGCTGCCGCGGAGGGCCCGAGCCGTCTGGAGCGCAACCCAGGCTCGGCGCCGGGTGTCGCCGCCGGCTTGCTCGACGCCGGCGTGTCCGGCGGGTTGGAGCACCCGACCCTCGACGCCTGGTGGCAGGACCGGGGCTTTCGAGGCGACGTCAACCACCTGCCGATCCTCATGGTGGACGGCTTCTTCGACGTGGAGTCGCGGGGGGCGTTCCAGGCCTTTCAGGCCCTGCACCACGACGGCGCTCACCTCCTGGTCATCGGCGCCCACGACGGCTCCCCCGCGGGCACCGGCGGCGGCGTGGCCGAGACGCAGGCGTGGTTCGACCACTACCTACGGGGTGTCACCAACGGCGTCCAGGGCCATCCAGCGGTGCAGATGTGGATGTCGGACGGCGACCGACTGGCATACCTCAACGGGCGCTTCGTGCGTTACGACGGCTCCGACTGGCCGATCCCGGGCACGAGGTGGGTGCCCATGCACCTGAGTGCCGCGCGGAGTGGCACGGCCAGGTCCCTGAACGACGGCACGCTCACCGCGACCGAGCCCGGGACAGGGGTCGAGCAGTCCTACCCAGCCGTGGCCTCCGAGCCCTCCATGACCGACCCGCCCAACACCGCGATCGTGGGCGCCGACGGCACCAATGCCCTGGGCGCCGCCCTCCCGCCATCTGAGGAGACGAACACCGCCGAGGCGGGCGGTCTGTCGTTTACGACTGCGCCTCTGGCGACTCCGTTGATGGCTGCCGGCCCCCTGGACCTCGACGTGCCCTTGGCGAGCACCGCTCCTGGCGCGGGGATCTGGGCGGTGGTCTCCGACGTCTGGCCCGACGGCAGCGCCCATCCGCTCACGGTCGGGCGACTGCTCGACTCCTATCCGAGGATCGATCCCGGGAGGTCTCTGTACGACCCGCGCACAGGCCGGCTGGTCCAGCCGTACGGCCTCTACGACCAGCAGACGCCGCCCGCGGCCGGCCAGCAGCGGCTCTACCACGTCGAGTTCTGGCCGGTCGGCAACCGCTTCGAGGCCGGTCACCGGCTGCGGCTGGACCTGGTTGGGGCCTCTGCCGCCTCGAAGCCGGCGGTCTCGGGTCTGAACACGATCCGGGTCGGCGCCGGCGGGGCGGTGCTCGAGGTGCCCGTCCTGCCGTGAACCGAGCGCGCTGACAGCTCCCGTCACGAAGTCACGTACCCAGCCTATGGTGCTGCCTCGTCATGGTTGCCGAGCGGGCTGGAACGGTCGCCCGCGCCTATGCTCGTCGAAGGAGGGCCCATGGACCTGGCTGGGCGAAGAGTGCTCATCACCGGTGCATCGCGGGGGATCGGTGAGTCGATCGCCCGCAGCTGCGCGGCGGCCGGCGCGAGAGTGGCGCTCGTCGCCCGCTCGGAAGGACAGCTCAGCAGGCTGGCCGGCGAGCTGGATGGCACCTGGCACGTCGCCGACCTCGGTGACGCCGGCTCCGTCGACGGGCTCATCGCTCGGGTGGAGTCCGACGCTGGACCGGTGGATGTCCTCGTCAACAACGCGGGCGTCGACCATGTCGGCGCTCTCGGGGCCATGTCAGCGGTGGAGCTGGAGCAGATCTATCGGGTGAACCTGTTGAGCCCGGTCGAGCTCTGCCGGCAGGTGCTGCCTCGGATGCTCGGCCGCGGCCGTGGGCACATTGTCAACATCTCCTCGCTGTCCGGCGCTGCTCCCTTCCCCGGTCTGGCCTCGTACTCCTCGACCAAGGCCGGTCTCACCCAGTTCACGGCCGGGCTTCGCGCCGACCTCAAGGGTCAACCGATCGGCACGACTGTCGTCGAGCTGGGCCCGATCCCCACCGACATGCTCTCGAACGTCGACTCGTACCGGCCGACGGCGGCGTCGTTCCAGCGCTTCTACCGGCTCCAGATACTCGTCGACATCCAGCGGGAGACCGTCGCCAACGCCGTGGTGGAGGCGATCAGCAAGGATCGTCGGCACGTGCGCCTGCCCAGGCGGGCCGCGGTGACCGCCATGCTGGCCGAAGCGCCGCGTCGCTTCGTCGAGCTGGCGCTGACCGGCGTGCCGCACCAGGCGTAACCATCCAGAGTCTGGGCCTCGGCCGGCGAGACGCGGCACCATGGGACAGGAGAGGGAGGGGGAGGTGGGACGACAGCCATGGCAGATGTGATCGTCTACGGCGCTCCGTGGTGCCCCGATTGTCGCCGGGCGAAGAAGTTCCTCGGGGAGCACCGGGTGAGCTACGAGTGGGCCGACATCGATCGGAAACCGGACGCAGTCCAGCGGGTCGAGAAGCTCCAGGGCGGCGGCCGCACGATTCCCACGGTCGTCTTCGCCGACGGAACCCACTTCGTGGACCCCACGAACGAGCAGCTGGCTCGGAAGCTCGGCCTGAGCATCACGGCCAAGCGGGGCTTCTACGACCTGGCCATCATCGGGGGCGGACCTGCGGGGCTGGCGGCCGCCGTGTACGCCGCCCGGGAGGGGATCGATGCGATCGTGGTCGACCGGGCCGCCCTCGGCGGCAACGCCGGCACGACCGAACGGGTGGAGAACTACCTCGGATTTCCGGAAGGGATCGGCGGTGCCGAGCTGGCGGATCGGTTCGTGGCCCAGGCCCAGCGATACGGCGTCGAGCTGGTCTCGGCGGTGGGCGTGGAGGGCCTGGGTGCGGACCCGGAAGGCGACGTCCGGGTCCGCCTGGGCACGGGCCAGGAGCTGTGCGCCCATACCGCCCTGATCACCACCGGGTCGTCCTACCGGCGCCTCGGTGTGCCCGGCGAGAACGGGCTCATCGGGGCGGGAGTCCACTACTGCGCCACCTGCGACGGCCCCTTCTACCGAGGTGCCGGCGAGCTGCTGGTCGTCGGGGGTGGCAATTCCGGCCTCGAAGAGGGTCTGTTTCTCTCGCGGTTCGCCGATCGCATACGCGTCGTGGAGTTCGCCCCCGAGCTCCGGGCTTCCCGGCTCCTCCAGGAGAAGGTCCGGGACAGCCCACAGTTCGTCGTCCACCTCAGCACCGAGATCACCGAGCTGCGTGGTCGACACCGGCTCGAGTCGGTCGTGGCTCGCGATCGGGTGACCGGACAGATGCACACCTGGTACCCAGGAGCGGCGTTCGTCTTCATCGGTCTCGACCCCAACACCGACTTTGCCCGTGGAACCGTCGAGCTCGACAAGTGGGGCTTCGTGATGACCGACGACCAGTTCCGCACCTCGGCTCCCGGCATCTACGCGGCGGGAGACGCGCGCGCAGGGTCCACCAAGCAGCTGGCCTCGGCTGCCGGCGAGGGAGTCGCGGCACTCCATATGATCCGCCAGTACCTGCAGCACCATTCCCATCTCCCCCGGGTCGAGGTGAACGCCTGAGGCGTTGACCCTCGGCTCCTCCTGCACTACCGTGCGCGCCACCACAACCGAGCTGGGGAGCTGGAAGCGTGGCGGACGACATCGCGGCAGGAGGTGGTGGGCGTTGACCAGCTCCGGCCCGCCACCGCTCACCTGGCCGGGGTGGACGTCGCGGAGGGGCTCCGAGCACGGGGTCTCGACCACAGGGGAGTGCAGGCGATGAGTGATCCGGGCATGTCCGCCGCCTCCTCGGACCAGGAGTGGCTGACCCCCGGCAGGCACGTCGAGGTGCGGAACCGCTTCACCGGGTCCTGGAGCCGGGGCTTCGAGCTGGCGGAGATCGTCGATGGCGGCTTCAAGGTTCGTCGGCTGTCGGACGGGAGCGTCCTTCCGACCCTGTTCCTCCCCGAAGACGTCCGGCCTCGCCCCCCGAAGAAGGCCGGACTCTGGTGGTACCGCTGAGCGGGAGGCCTACGCTCAGCGGATGGACGCCGAGCGGGCAATCACCAACCTGATCTTCGCCTACGCCGAGCGCATCGACGCCGGAGACTACGAGGGTGTCGCTGATCTGTTCGAAGCCGGGAGGATCACGGCCGAGGGTACCGACACCGTCCGATCGGGGCGAGACGAGGTCCTGGCGATGTACCGGCAGACGACCCGCATCTACGAGGACACGGGCACGCCGAAGACCAAGCACGTGACCACCAATCTCATCATCGACGTGGACGACGAGAGCGGCACGGCGCGGGCACGCTCGTACTTCACGGTCCTCCAGGCCGCGCCTGGGGTCGACCTCCAGCCCGTCATCGCCGGCCGGTACCATGACCGCTTCGAGCGCGCCCAGGGCTCCTGGTGCTTCGCCGAGCGCCGCATCATCTGCGACCTCTTCGGCGACCTGAGCCACCACCTGCTGTAGCCCACTACCGTTGTCGGCCGTGGTCATCGGCAACCGAGGACAGCGAGGACGGCTCGGCCTGGTGGGCACGGTCGTCACTCTGGTCGCCGCAGCGGCCCTGGCGGCGTGCAGCACGACGAGCCCGGCCGCCGTGCATACCGCCTCGACTGTTCCGCCGACGACCACCACGTCCACGACCGCCCCCACGACCACGACGACGACCGACCCGGGACTGCTGCCCCAGACGCCCGACAAGCCGTCAGCCAGTGGCCCCACGTTCGACACGGGCGTCAACGACCTGTGGTCGGCCGTCCAGACCGACGACCCGCAGACGGCGATGCCGTTCTTCTTCCCGCTGACCGCGTACCTCCAGGTCAAGGCCATCTCCAACCCGGAGAGTGACTGGCACAACCGATTGGTGGCGGCCTACGACCGCGACATCCATTCGCTTCATCTGAGCCTCGGCCCGAATGCGTCCCAGGCTCAGCTCGTCGGCATCGACGTGCCGTCATCTCAAGCTCAGTGGATCACCCCCGGTGTCGAGTACAACAAGGGCAGCTACTGGCGGGTGTACGGGACGAGGATCCGCTACACCGTCAACGGCCAGCCCCGGTCGTTCGCCGTGGCGTCGCTGATCTCGTGGCGGGGCGAGTGGTACGTCGTGCACCTGAGCTCCATCGGCTGAGCCCGGTACCCTGTCCCCGAGGGGGAGAGCGTGCCGCTGCCTATCGAGGACTACGGGGTCATCGGCGACACCCACACCGCCGCCCTGGTCGGTCGGGACGGCTCGATCGACTGGCTCTGCGTTCCCCGCTTCGACTCGGCCGCCTGCTTCGCCGCCTTGCTGGGGGACGAAAGCCACGGCCGTTGGAAGCTGGCGCCCGCCGCCCCGGTGCGCGCCACGCGCCGCAGCTACTGCGGTGACTCCATGGTCCTGGAGACCGAGGTCGACACCGACGACGGTACGGTCAGGCTGACCGACTGGATGCCCGTCGGCGGCGAGTACCCCGAGGTGCGCCGCCTGGTCGAAGGAGTCCGCGGCCGGGTGGGCATGCGCATGGAGCTCGTGATCCGCTTCGACTACGGGTCGGTCGTGCCGTGGGTGCAGCAGCTCGACGGCGCCATCGTCGCCATGGGCGGGCCCGACGCTCTCTACCTGTCGTCGCCTGTGGAGGCACACGGGGAGCGGCTGACCACGGTGGCCGAGTTCACCGTGGCCGAGGGCCAGAGCCTGCCGTTCGTGCTGGCCTGGCGACCGTCGCACCTGGACCCGCCCCCGCCTCCCGCTCCGCCCGATCAGCTTCGAGGAGACCAGGCGGTGGTGGGAGGACTGGGCGAGCCGCTGCACCTACAAGGGGCCGTGGCGTGACGCGGTCGTGCGCTCGCTGCTCACCCTCAAGGCGCTGACGTACGAGCCCACGGGCGGGATCGTCGCCGCCGTGACCACATCGCTTCCCGAGGAGCTCGGCGGGGTGCGCAACTGGGACTACCGGTTCTGCTGGCTGCGGGACGCCACCCTGACGCTCTACTCGCTCGTGGCGACGGGCTACGGCCAAGAGGCCGTGGCGTGGTGGTACTGGTTGCTGCGAGCGGCCGCCGGCGACCCGTCCCAGGTCCAGATCATGTACGGCCCTGCCGGCGAGAGGCGGCTCACCGAGCTCGAGCTCGGATGGCTACCGGGCTACCAGGGCTCGGCGCCCGTGCGGGTGGGCAACGCGGCGTCCGATCAGTACCAGCTCGACGTCTACGGAGAGATCGCCGACTCGATGTACCTGGCGATGGAGTCCGGTATGGACGACGAGGGCCCGGGTTGGGCGGAGGCGGTGGAGGTGCTCGAGTTCCTGGAGCAGACGTGGCGACAGCCCGACGAGGGGATCTGGGAGATACGCGGGCCCCGACGGCACTTCACCCATTCCAAGGTCATGGCGTGGGTGGCCATGGACCGGGCGGTGAAGGTGATCGAGCTCTTCGGTGAGACGGGCCCGGTGGAGCGCTGGCGAGCGGTGCGCGACGAGATCCGCGCCGAGGTCCTGGCCAAGGGCTGGAACGCCGACCGCCGCGCCTTCACGCAGTTCTACGGTTCCGATCGGCTCGACGCCAGCGTCCTGCTGCTGCCGGCCGTTGGGTTCCTCCCGGCCACCGACGAGCGGATGCAGGCGACGGTCGACACCATCCAGCGGGAGCTGTGCCAGGACGGCCTCGTCATGCGCTACCAGACCGAGGGCCCCGACAACGTCGACGGCCTGCCGGGGAACGAGGGCGTCTTTCTGGCCTGCTCCTTCTGGTTGGTCGACGACCTCGCCCGCATGGGGCGTGCTGCGGAGGCCCGGGTGCTGTTCGAGCGCCTCCTCGGCCTGCGCAACGACGTCGGCCTGCTCTCCGAGGAGTACGACACCGTGTCCGGCCGGTTGCTGGGCAACTTCCCCCAGGCCTTCTCGCACGTTGCCATCGTCAACAGCGCCCGCGTGCTCGGCGCAGAGCTACGAGCTCCCGACGCCCCGTAGCCCCGCCCAGGCCAGCTCCGCGATGCGCCGGGCGAGCTCGTCGGGATCGGCCTCGATCCCCCGGCCGCCGGCGCCGTCGTCGAGCACACCGAGCGAACGCCGGGTCACCACGTGGCTGCTCGCGCCTTCCGCCATCCCGACCACGGCGTAGGCGAGCAAGCGTCGGTGAGACGTGTCGACGTCGGCGTCGATTCGGTCGGCGACAGCTTCGGCGATCGAGTCCTCGACGCGGCGCACGGCCGCGCTGAACTCCTCGTCGCGCCGGGCCAGGCTCCCGAACAGCAACCGGAAGGCGTTCTCGTGCACTGCGACGAAACGGAAATACGCGGCGAAACCGGCCTCGACCTGTTGGCGCGGCCCGGTGGCCGTGGCGGTGGCCTTGGTGATGGCCTCCATGAGCCGGGCGCCCACGTCGTCGAGGAGCTCGAGATAGAGGGCCCGCTTGGACCGGAAATGCTGGTACAGCACGGGCTTCGTGACACCGGCGGCCTCGGCGATGTCGTCCATCGACGTGACGTGGAACCCGTTGGCGGCGAAGGCCTCGAGTGCCACGTCGAGAAGCTGGCGCCGACGCTCGGCCGCGGGCAGCCGGGGGCCGCGCCCTGGGTCGGCGCGGTCGGGAGCCGTCATCGTCCCAACGGTAACTGGTGACACTGGCCATAGCCCGACCGGCCAGGCAGGAACCTCTACGCCGGCGGCGAATCATGCAAGCCATGGCTGGTCCGCAGGGGAAGCCGCCATCAGAATCACGGCGACCTCCTGAGCCCCTTCGACCACTTCCCGCGGCGCAAGCCGGCATCACGCTGCTGATGGTCCAGGCCCGGCGTCGGCGCTACCGGCGGGTGTTCCCACCGCGCGGGTAGCTCGACCGCGAGCAGCGTTCCCTGACGCCAACGTCAGAAATCCGTCACATTCGCCTGCTGGCGGCAGGTATGGGCCCGGCGAGGTCGAAACGACCAGGTAGAAGGATCTGCTAGCGGGCTGCTGGAGGCACGATGCGCGGCATAAGGGTGGGGATCGCAGGATTGGGCGCAGTGGCGCTGGTGATAGCGGGAGCCGGTATGGCCGCGGCCGTCAGCACCGGGGGCTACAGCCCGAGCCAGCAGGACTGCGCGCCGAACGCCGACGCCAGCACGACCCAGACGGCCCAACCCGGCTGCCACAACTTCAAGATCAACGTGGCGGACGGCTCGGGACGTCGCTACGCGGAGGTCGGCGACGACCAGGAGGCCCAGAACCAGAACCCACACGGGGTCGACGTGTCCGTGACGCCCAACGGCCAGACCCCGGGGAAGCGGGCTTCCGGGCCCTCGGCAGGTACCATGTGGAGACGGCCCAGGGGCCGACTGTCCACCCCAGGTGTGCACACCGGCACGCCCGACGGCTCGGCCGCCAGCCTGCTGACGGGTGGCCAGGTGTACCTCGGCGCCGACGACAACCTCGATACGGGGGAGCACGACGGTGTCAACGGCCAGTACGGCACGCAGAAGTCCGTCAACGGTCCCTCCGACGGTGGTGACATTGAGGTCAACTGGCACCCGGCGCAGACGACCACCTGGCTGGCGGACCTCATGGTGCTCGCGCACGGAGGATCGGCGGCGCCGATCGCCGAGAACCCGGTCCCGGTGGCCGACGCCGGCGGCGGCGGCTGCGCCGACGGGACCTGCATCGGCGTCTACACCGCCAGGCGCAGCATCTACCAGGGCGGCGGTGCCGGGCCGAACGGGCAGAGTCGCGACGCCTACAACTACCAGGGCAAGACCTGGGACCCCTACGACTGCAGCAGCGGCGACCCCAAGAGCGAGCAGGCGTGCATCACCGAGGGCGGCCACACCATGGACTGGTACCGCCAGCAGGAGGCGCGCAACGTCTACGTCGAGCCCGGCGTGACGGTCTACGAGGACCCGGACCCCCAGGGCTCGCCGGCCGGGCCCCCGCAGCTGTACCCGCTGCCTTCGGCCTACGCCGGGACGTGCGGTGTGGCCGCCGGCGGTGGCGCGGTCAAGGCGCCCGCGTCTCCCGCCACCAACAAGGCGGGTCAGGTCGTGGTCGTCACCGACCAAGTGCTGAGGGCCCAGCCTCAGTACTCGATGACCGAGCGGGCCACCTCGCCCGTCTTCATGGCGTCGAAGGCCTCGTTGACCTGCTCGAGGGTGATGGTCCGGGAGACGAGCTCGTCCAGCTTGAGCTGACCCTTCTGGTAGAGGTCGATCAGCTTGGGAACGTCCCGCTGCACGTCGGACGACCCGTACCAGCACCCCTTGATCGTCTTCTCCTGGAGGACGACACCGAAGAATGCGGGGATGTTGATCATGGCGTCCATCTTGGGCACGCCGACGAGGATGGCCTGTCCGCCCCGCCGGGTCATGGTGATGGTCTGGTCGATCGTCTGCTGGAGGCCGATGACCTCGAAGGCCACGTCGGCGCCCCGCTGCCCGGTCATCTCCATCACCTGGCTCACCGGGTCGCCCTGGCTGGCGTTGACCGTCGCCGTGGCCCCGAACTCCTTGGCCATTGCGAGCTTGGTCTCGTTCATGTCGATGGCGATGATCTCGGCCGCGCCCGAGATGCGCGCGCCCTGGATCACGTTGAGGCCGACGCCGCCGCACCCCACCACGGCGACGGTGTCGCCCTGGCGGATGCGTGCCGTGTTCATGGCCGCGCCCGCGCCGGTGAGGACGCCGCAGCCGATGAGCGCGGCCAGCTTGAGATCGAAGTCGTCGGGGACCTTCACGGCGCCCACCTCTGGCACGACGGTGACTTCGGAGAAGGTGCCCGACGCCGCCATCTGCGGCATCGGGGCGCCCTGTGAGGACATGCGGTAGGTGCCGTCGAGCATCCCCCCGGTCATGAGGGCCGTGCTGGCCTGCTCGCACAGCTGCGGCTGGCCGCGGGTGCAGAAGAAGCAGACGCCGCACTGCGGGACCCACGAGATGACCACGTGGTCGCCCGGGGCCAGCTTCGTGACCCCAGGACCTACCTCCTCGACGATCCCGGCGCCTTCGTGCCCGAGAACCATCGGCGCACCTGCGGCCATGGTCCCGTTCTGCATCGACAGGTCCGAGTGACAGACTCCCGACGCGGCCATGCGCACCTTGACCTCGTTGGCGTGGGGTGCCTCGACCTCGATGTCGTCGCGGATCTCCAGCGGCTGGTCGATCCCGGTCAGGACTGCGGCCTTTCCCATCGTGCCTCCTGTAGCGCTGAAACAGGTTCTGCTGCATCGTCCCACAACGACCGGGATCGGCGAAACCTGCCCCCGCTACGTACCGTCCCCAGCCGGTCGACTCGACGAGGCGGGCCAGCGTCGCGGGCAGGTCGGCCAGAGAAAAGGAGCGCCTGGCCACCTCGGCGTTGTGGTCGAGGACCGCCGGGTCGGGACGGTCGAGCCATCGGGCCAGTGCCGTGGGGTCGTCGACCGGGAGCCAGCGAAAGCCGCAGCGGGCCAGCTCGGCCGCCACCGGATAGTTCCCGATGGCCAACGCTCGACGATGGATGGCCGACTCGACGGTGGGGTTGCCGAACCCCTCCCAGGTCGAGGGGAAGACGACGGCGTCGCACGCCGCGTACGGCCCGGCGACCCCGGCGGCGGGGCCTCCTGGCCCGGGGCGATGGATGACCGGGACCCTGGCCGCGGCCAGGAGACGCTCCAGCTCGGGTCCGTAGCCCTCCTCGGCCGGACCGAGGAGCCAGTACACGGCGCCGACCGACTCGGCCAGGGCGAGGCCGGCGGGCACGTTCTTGCGGGCGATGGCCCGGGTGGGCTGGAGAAGCAGCCGGGTACGGTCGTCGACGCCGATGGCCCGACGGGTCGCCGCGCGGTCACCGGCCACTGCGTCGGTGTCGAAGGCGTTGCGGATCGTCACCGCCTCGATCCCCCGCTCGGCCAGCTGGCGGCGGCTCAGGTCGTTGATGGTGACGTGTCGCCAGGCGGTGTCGGTCGGCGGCGGGCCGAGGTGGGCGAACCGGGTCCGCTGCCACGGCAGGTCGTGGTGACGAAGCACGGCGGGGCGGCCGGCGAGAACCCTGGCCACCACGGCGGCGGCACCGGGGTTGAGCGGCAGCGAGCACAGGTTCTCCACCACGACCAGGTCGGCGGGGGCCAGGGCGTCGGCGACCTCCCTGGCCGTCGGCGGCTCCGGCGTGTCCATGGCCAGCCCCGGCAGGAGCCGGTCCACCGGTCCGTCGCCGGCGACCGTGCACACCGAGAAACCGAGGCCGCCCAGCGCCCAGGCCCACTTCGCCGCCTCCACGGCCACCCCGTCGGGGCCTCCAAGCCGGAACGACACGATGGCGACAGTGGGCACGGCTGCTCGCAGTCACGCTACCGTCCTGGCCGTGGCCGACGAGCTCCTCTACGAGCAGGCGAACGGGGTGGCGCGCCTGACGATCAACCGCCCCGAGCGCCGCAACGCCATCTCGTGGGGCGTCATGTCCGGCCTCCGGGCTGCGCTGGCGCGGGCCAGAGACGACTCCGAGGTGCGGGTGGTGGTGCTCACCGGCGCGGGCGACAAGGCGTTCTGCGCCGGCGCCGACCTGGGCGGGATGGCCGACGGCGACGATGGCTTCCTCGCCCAGCACGAGGGACGGGGCGAGCTGGCCCGGCTGTTCGACGACCTGTGGCAGCTGGGCAAGCCCACCATCGCCCGGGTGCGGGGCTACGCCCTGGCCGGAGGCTTCGGGTTGGCCCTGGCGTGCGACTTCGTGGTGGCGGCCGACGACGCCTGCTTCGGCACCCCCGAGGTCAACGTGGGCCTGTGGCCGTACATGATCACCGTCCCTCTCGTCCGTTCCATGCCCCCCAAGAAGGCCCTCGAGCTCATGCTGACCGGCCGCCGCGTGAACGCGGAGGAGGCGGACCGGTTGGGGTTCGTGACCTCGGTGGTCCCGGTCGAGGGCCTGGACGGGGCGGTGGACGAGCTGGCCGCCGCGCTGGCGGCCAAGCCGCCGTCGGTGGTGAAGCTCGGCCGCGACTCGTTCTACGCCACCTGGGACCTCGCCGCCGACGAGGCTCTCCGGTACCTGCACCCCATGCTGACGATCACGACCATGACCGACGACGCCCGCGAGGGCATCGCCGCCTTCGCCGAGAAACGACCCCCTCGGTGGACGGGGAGCTAGCGGAATGACCGAGCGAAAGCCTCCGCCTCCCGAGCTGCACGACTGGAAGCCGCTGGTCGAGGACCTGGCGGGGCGGCGCGAGCGGGCGCTGGCCATGGGTGGCGACGAGCAGCTGGCTCGCCAGCGGTCGCTCGGCAAGCTGCCCGTTCGTGAGCGCCTCGAGATCCTGCTGGACCCGGGAACTTTCGTCGAGTATGGCCTGCTCGCCGACTCGATGGACCCGGAGCTCCAGTCGAGCAAGGGCTACCTTGCTGCCGACGGCATGGTCGCCGGCATCGGTGAGATCGAGGGTCGCCGGGTGGCCGTGTGCGCCTACGACTTCACCGTGCTGGCCGGCTCGATGGGCGCAGTGGGCGAGTCGAAGACGGCGCGCCTGCGCGAGCTCGCCCTGCGTCAGCGCATTCCGGTCGTGTGGCTGCTCGACTCGGCGGGGGCTCGCATCCAGGCGACCAGCGGGTCGACGTTCGCCGCCGCCGGGGCGCTGTTCCGCGAGCAGGTGACGCTCAGCGGTGTCGTACCGATGGTGGCCGCCATGCTCGGGCACTGCGCGGCGGGGACGGCGTACATACCGGCGCTGGCGGACTTCGTGCCCATGGTCAAGGGGGTCTCCTCGATGGCGCTCGGCGGGCGTCACCTGGTCAAGGCGGCGACGGGCGAGGACGTCTCCGAGGAGGAGATGGGCGGCTCGACCGTGCACACCACGATCAGCGGCGTGGCCGACCTCGAGGTGGCCGACGACGCCGAGTGCCTGGCCGCGGTGCGCTCGTACCTGTCGTTCTTCCCGTCCCACAACCGGCAGCCCCCGCCGGTGCACGAGGTCTCCGATCCCGTGGACCGGCGCTGCGAGGAGCTCTACGACATCGTGCCCACCGCGCCGCGCCGGGCCTACGACATGGAGCGGGTGGTTCGCGCCATCGTCGACGACGGGGCGTTCTTTCCCATGAAGCCGGGGTGGGCCCGCAACGTCATCACCGGGCTGGCCCGTATCGGCGGTGAGCCGGTGGGCATCGTCGCCAGCCAGCCCAAGGTGCTGGGCGGCACCCTCGACGTGAACTCGGCGGACAAGGCGGCCCGGTTCGTCTGGCTGTGCGACGCCTTCGGCATCCCGCTCGTCTTCCTCCAGGACGTCCCCGGCTTCACGGTCGGGTCGGCCGTTGAGCGCCAGGGCATCATCCGCCACGGCGCCAAGATGCTCTTCGCCGTGTCCGAAGCGACGGTGCCGAAGGTCACCGTGGTGATGCGCAAGGCCTACGGTGCTGGCTACTTCGTGATGAACGGGACGGCGTACGAGGCCGACTACATCGTCGCCTGGCCGACCGCCGAGATCGCCGTCATGGGTCCCGACGGCATGGTGAACATCATCATGCGCAAGCAGCTCGAGGCCATCCCTGAGGGCGAGGAGCGTACCCAGGCCCGGCTCGACATGGCGGAGCAGCTCCGGCGCAACATCGACCCCTACATCGCGGCCGGACACGCCCAGGTCGACGACATCATCGACCCTGCCGAGACGCGCGCGGCCGTCTGGCGCGGGCTCCAGGTGGCCAAGACCAAGGTCGTCGACCGACCCTGGCGCAAGCACGGCGTGCTGCCGGTTTGAGCGGGTTCGCTCGGTCGGTCCCGCACTCGAGCTGAGGCGGTGTAAAACGTCGGGATGGCGAAGCGCGCCCTGATCACCGGCATCACGGGCCAGGACGGCTCGTACCTGGCCGAGCTCCTGCTCGCCAAGGGCTACGAGGTCGTCGGCATGCTGCGCCGCAGCAGCACGGTCAACTTCGAGCGCATTGCCCACATCCAGGACCGGGTGACGCTCGTCGCGGGCGACCTCCTGGACGAGGTCTCGATGATCAACGTCCTCCGGACGCACCGACCCAGCGAGGTCTACAACCTGGCCGCCCAGTCCTTCGTCCAGACGTCGTGGAGCCAGCCGGTCCTGACGGGTGAGACGACCGCCCTGGGGGTCACGCGGGTCCTCGACGCCATACGGATCGTCGATCCCGAGATCCGCTTCTACCAGGCCAGCTCCAGCGAGATGTTCGGCAAGGTCCAGGAATCGCCGCAGACGGAGACGACGCATTTCCACCCTCGCAGCCCCTACGGCGTGGCCAAGGTCTACGGCCACTGGATCACGGTGAACTACCGCGAGAGCTACGGGCTTCACGCCTCGTCGGGAATCTGCTTCAACCACGAGAGCCCGCGGCGGGGGCTCGAGTTCGTGACCCGCAAGGTGAGCCACGGCGTGGCCCGCATCAAGGCCGGGCTCGACCAGACCCTGGCCCTGGGCGACCTGGAGCCCCGTCGCGACTGGGGCTACGCCCCCGACTACGTACGGGCCATGTGGCTGATGCTCCAGCAGGACGAGCCGGGGGACTTCGTGGTGGCGAGCGGCAGGACCCACTCCGTCAGGGACCTGTGCGAGGCGGCCTTCGGTCACGCTGGGCTCGACTGGCGCCGCCACGTCGTGGTCGACGAGCGCTTCCTGCGCCCCGCCGAGGTCGACCTCCTCGTGGGTGACGCATCCAGGGCCAAGGCCGTCCTGGGCTGGGTCCCCGACGTCGACTTCGGCGGCCTCGTGGGGATGATGGTCGACGCCGACCTGGCCGGTCTCGAGGGACACCGGTAACACGATCCCTGTAGGATCAGGGGTAGCTGGCGGACCCGTCCCTGGAGGAATCTCTTGCTTCGACGTTCTCACGTCTCGCGTGGCCTGTTTGCGTGTGTCGTCGCCTCATCGGCGGTGGCGGTGGCGACGCTCACGCCGGCGGCGGCAACCGCAGGCCAGACCGGCTACGACGTGTCCTACCCACAATGCGGCGCCACGCCGTCGAGTCCCCGCAGCTTCGACATCCTTGGCGTCAACGACGGCATCGTCTACTCACCGAACCCGTGCCTGGGGGCCGAATACCGGTGGGCCACCAGCTCGCCCACTCCGGCGATGGTTTCCTTCTACGCCAGCACGGCGGATCCCGGCTCGCGGTCGAGCCACTGGCCGGCGGGCCAGAGCTCGCCCAAACCGTGCCCAGCAGAGAAGCGCTATCGCCAAGGGACCCAGGCGTTCGCCAACTGTTCCTACGACTACGGGTGGAATGCCGCGGCCAACTCGTTCGCTGATGCTGTCGCGGCGACGCCTTCGGGGGTGCCGAGAGGCGCCCAGTGGTGGCTCGACGTCGAGTCGGCCAACAGCTGGACCACCGACCGCGGTGCCAATGTCGCCGATATCCAGGGCGGGCTCGACTACCTGAGGAGCAAGGTCGCCTATGCCGGCATCTACGCCGACCCGGCGAGCTGGGCCTCGATCACCGGGTCTACCGCACAGTTCAGCGGCTATCCGTACTGGGCGCCGGGCGGTGCCAGTGCGACTGCCTCGGCGACCTGTGACAATCGTGCCGCCAGTGTCACCGGCGGCCACATCCGCTATGTCCAGTATCCGTCGGGCGGCTTCGACGGCGACTACGACTGCGGTTGAGGGCGTTCACGAAACGCCTCTTCACCTGCACAATCACTCCCATGCGGCCGCTCCGGCGGCGTGCGCATCAGTGCTTGTGCGCTGCGTGGTGCGTGGTGGTGTGGCCGCTGGTGGTGGCCAGGGAGCCCGACGGCACGGGGCAGGTCTTGGCGTAGGCGCAGTCGTTGAACCCGTCGGTGTCGGAAGCCGGCGCTGAGGGAGTCGCCAGCGGTGCGCCGTTGGAGTCCACGAGCTGGACCTCCTCGGAGGACTTCAGCTTGGCGTTGGCCCCGTTGACAGTGGCCAGGTCGAAGTTGACCGTCGACAGATTGGGCATCGGTCCGACACCGACGCTGCCGTTGTTGCCGATGACGACCGGCGTCTCCTCGATCCACTCGGCCGTGGCCTCGGTCGAGGGGTAGGGGAGGGTCTGGCTGAAGGTCGTGCCCGTCGTCGCGTCCTTGACCGTCATCGACCACACCCCGGGCGCCGCCGCGCCGATGTCGACGTGCATGTGGTGTCCGGGGGCGATCGACATGCCGCTGATGGTCACGCTGGGAGCTGGTATGAGCTCCCACCACGCCGAGTACGAGGCGTGCCCCGAGGCGTCGACGTCCTGCTCGGTTCCGGCCTGGATCAGCGTGCCGTCCGTGACCGCGGCAGGACGCGTCCACGCAGCCTCCGCCGATGCCGATCCACGTGGACGAGTATGCGGCGGTGCCCTTGGTGTGCGCGGTGGCCGTGGGCACGATCCAGTCACCCGTGACGTGACTGAACAGCTTTCCGCCCTGCTCGATGCTGCCCTGGTTGTAGCCCGACCAGTTGTTCGACTGGTTGGCGGCCACCGAGACGATCGGACGGTGGAAGACCATGGTCGTCACCGCCCTCGTCGGCTGAGCCGAGATGGACAACCCCAGCAGCGGAAGCAGAGCCAGCAGACCGATTCGACGCATCTGGCACCCCTCCTGTCTCCTGCTCCACTTCTCTACCCAGATGGGGTGTTCCTGCCACTTCCGGGGTCTACCCCGTGGATCGTCGACCCGGGCTCCAGCCGGGTTCGGCGAGCTCGAAACCGTCGAACTCGAAGGCGGGCGAGACGGTGCACCCCACGAGGGTGTGCTCGCCCAGGCTGCGAGCGCTCTGCCAGGCGCCGGCCGGTACTACGAACTGGGGTCGCTGGTCTGCCGCCAGGTCCGGCCCGAGCCCCACGACCTCCTCGCTCTCCCCGTCGGCGGAGATCCGGAGCTCCAGCGGTGCTCCCTCGTAGAAGTGCCAGGTCTCGGCGGCGTCGACCCGGTGCCAGTGCGAGACCTCGCCCCGGCGCAGCAGGAAGTAGATGGCGCTACCGGCGGCCCGCTGGCCCGCTTCGGCGGGGGCTCGCCAGGTCTGCCGGTACCGGCCGCCTTCGGGGTGGGGCTCCAGCTGGAGTAGCCCGATGATCGCCTCGGCGTCCATGACGCTCATCATGGCGCCCGCGGCCCTACTGGATCACAGCGATGACGTCGCCCTCCTGGACCTGGTCGTCCGGGCGCACCCGCACCTCGGCAACGGTGCCTCCGGCCGGGGACTCGACCGGGATCTCCATCTTCATCGACTCCAGGATGGCGATGGTGTCGCCCACGCCGACGGCCTGGCCGACCTCCACGTGCACCTGCCAAACGTTGGCCGTGATCTCGGCCCTCACCTCTGCCACGGCGCGAGGGTACCGGTCCCGCATCCCATCACAGGGCGCTCACACGTTCCTATCGGGCCCCACATACCCCTCGGTGAGCATGTCCGGGACCAATCGCGAAAGGACATGGACCAGACCGTGAAGCAGATCCTCCTCAGACACCCACTTCGTGTCGGTGTCGCATCAGCCATCCTCGCCGGCGGCGTGCTGGGCGGAGCCGTCGCCCTGGCCGACACGCCGTCGACGTCGCCCTCGGCCACCCCGAGCACCCCGGCGCCGAACCAGGGCGCGAAGCCGGTGAAGCAACGCCATCCGCACGTCGTCGGCAAGGTCACGAGTGTCACCCCGACCGGGGGGCTGGCGAACCAGGGCACGATCACCGTGGTCGAGCCCAACGGCCACCAGACGACGTTCAGCGTGACCAGCTCGACGAAGGCCTGGAAGTACCAGGGCCAGGGGCAGAAGCCGGCCAAGGAGTCGGCGACCTCCCTCGCCACCAACGAGGTCATCGAGGCCGGCCTGCAGAACCAGCAGGGCGGCGTGGCGGCCAAGCGGATCCTCGACACCGGCTTCAAGGCCGGCTGAGCGACCCCTCCCCCGACCGCCCGCGGCCCCCGGAGACCGCCCGGGGCCGCGGGCATCCTCGTGACCCCGCGGGGGGCGTCCCAGGTCAGGTGGGACGGCGGGTGCTTTGGAAGCGCGACGGGACTCACCCGTAGCATGTCGTCCCGAACTTCATGGCCGTCGCCGTTCGCTTCCGTGCTGCCGTCGCCCTCGTCGGGCGCTTTCCGGCCCTGGCCGGCGTCGACCTCGACGTAGCCGCTGGCGAGGTCCTGCTCGTCACCGGTCCCAACGGAGCCGGGAAGACGAGCCTCCTGCGGGCGTGCGCCGGTCTGTTGGCGGTGTCGGCCGGTGAGGCACACGTCCTCGGTCACGACCTGCGTCGCGACCGGCGCTCCGTGCGGCGTTCGGTGGCGATGCTGGGGCACGCCAGCTTCCTGTACGACGACCTGACCGTGGCGGACAACGTCCGTTTCGCCGTGCGGGCGGCGCGGGGGGACCAGCGCGCGGTGGACCCGGCGCTGGCCCGCCTGGGTCTGGGGGGGCGCCTCCGCCGCACCGCGGTTGGCAGGCTGTCGGCCGGCCAGCGACGGCGCGTCGCCATCGCGACCGTGGTCGCTCGCGGCCCGGAGCTCTGGCTGCTCGACGAGCCGCACGCCGGACTGGACGCAGCCGGGCGCGACGTCCTCGACGAGGCCATGCTGGCCGCCTCGGCGAGCGGCTCCACCATCATCCTGGCGTCCCACGAGACGGAGCGGGCCGGAGCGGTCGCCGGCCGGGTGGCGCGGATGGCCGGTGGACAGGTCGTCGCCGTCCCGCTGCCGTCGGAGGAGCCCGTGCATGTGGCGTGACGCACTGCTGGTGGCCGGCAAGGACCTGAGGGTCGAGCTCCGCTCGCGTGTCGCCACGAACCAGGTCGCGCCCTTCGCCCTCGCCGTCCTGGTGCTCTTCGCCTTCGCCCTCGACCCCAACCGCGGCCTGCTGGCACGGGCGACGGCGGGGCTCTTCTGGGTCGCGGTGCTCCTCTGCACCCTGTTGGCGGTGCAACGCAGCTTCGCCATGGAGGCGGCGGACTCGGCGCGCGACGGCCTCCGCCTCTCGGGGCTCGATCCTGCCGGCATCTTTCTCGGCAAGGCGGCCGCCGTCGTCGTCCAGCTCCTGGTGCTGGAGGCGCTCCTGGCCGTCGGCATCGTGGTCCTCTACGGCTCTCACCTGCACGGGGCGCTGTTGCTGCTCGGTTCGTCGTCGGCCGCGACGGTCGGCCTCGCTGCTGCCGGGACCGTCTACGGGATGCTCGCCGCAGGCCTTCGGGTGCGCGAGACCCTGCTGCCGCTGCTCCTGCTTCCTGTCGTGGCGCCCGTGCTGCTGGCGGCCACCCGGTCCTGGGAGGCGGCGCTCTCGGGGGCTACCGCCGACGGCAATCCCTGGCTGCAGCTGCTCGGCGTGTTCGCCGTGGTGTACCTGACCGTCGGCGTGGTCGCCTTCGGCCCGCTGCTGGAGGACGCGTGACCGGGCTGCCCTCGGCCCGCGCCGTCCGCGCCACGCCGCGCGCTCGGTGTCGCGGCGCTGGCCGCGGTCGCCGCCACGGTCTATCTCGGCCTGTGGGTCACGCCTCCCGACGTCGTCCAGGGTGACCTGGCGAGGCTGATCTACGTCCATCCGCCCGTCGCCTGGGTCGCCTACCTCGCCTTCGCGGTGACAGCCCTGGCCAGCGTGCTGTACCTCTGGCCGCGGACCCGGTCGCTCGCATGGGACCGCCTGGCCGGCGCGTCAGCAGAGGTCGGCGTCGTGTTCACCGCCCTGACTCTTGTCACCGGCTCGATCTGGGGCCGTCCCACCTGGGGGGTGTGGTGGACGTGGGATGCCCGGCTGACCACCACTGCGCTGTTGCTCGTGCTCTACCTCGGCTATCTCGCACTCCGCAGGGTGCCCGGTCAGTCCGACACGCGAGCCAAGCGCTCGGCGATCGCCGCCCTGGTGGCGGTCGTCGACGTGCCCATCGTGCACTTGTCGGTGGTGTGGTGGCGAACGCTGCACCAATCGGCCACGGTGCTCACGCCCAGTCTCCAGCCGACGGTCCACGGGTCCATGGCGTGGACGATGCTCCTGGGTTTCGTCGCCTTCACCCTCGTCTACGCCTGGCTCCTCGTCCATCGCTACCGCCTCGAGACCCTGCAGGAACGGCTCGAGACCGAGGGCCTCTCCGTGGCGCTGGCGGAGCGCCGGGCGGAGGCGGCCGAGGGGACCGGTGTCGCGCTGGACCGGGCCGAGCGGTCCGCCGACGAACCCGTGGCCAGCCGATGAACGGCTACGTCGAAGCGGGCTATGCGGCGGTCGGCGTCACGCTCTCGGGCTACGGCGTCTGGATCCTGCTCCGGAGCCGGTCGGTCGCACGCGCGGTACGACCCGGCCGGGGCGACGAACCCGCAGCAGAAACGCGTCGCCAGTGGCCCTGACGAGAGCACGGCCCCGGACCCACAGCTCGCGGCGGCTGTGGTTGGCCGGGATCGTCGTGCTCGGTGCCATCGGCTTCCTCGTCTTCCGAGGCCTCGGCAACTCCATCGTCTACTTCAAGACGGCCGACGAGGCGGTGGCGTCCCGTGCCCAGCTTGGTAGCCGCGACTTCCGGATCGAGGGCGTCGTGGTACCCGGGTCCCTGCGACCCGCGGGTGCCGACGTGACCTTTGCGATCGCCAGCAAGGGCGTCCAGGTGCCGGTGACCAACCAGGGGTCGCCGCCCCAGCTGTTCCAGCCCAACATCCCGGTCGTCCTCGAGGGTCACTTCTCGGGTCAGCAGTTCCTGAGCGACCAGATCATGGTGAAGCACTCTGCGGTGTACATCGGTCAGCACCCCGGCCGGGTGACGGCGCCCGACGGCAGCGCGCGATGAACGCCGCCATCGGGCGCGACGCCGTGCTGCTCGGCTTTCTGGCCGCGGTCATCGGTGCGGTGACGCTCGTCGTCGGTCTGGTTCGCCGTCGGCCCGGTGCGCTGCGCAACGGCGTCGTCTACGCCGGGCTGCTGCTGCTGGCCGCCGTCGTGGCCGCAGCGGCCATGGAGCACGGTCTGCTCACCCACGACTTCTCCCTGACCTACGTCGCCCAGAACAACAGCCGCGAGACCCCGCTGCTGTTCACGGTGACCGGCATGTGGTCGGCCCTGGAGGGATCGATCCTGCTGTGGGCGCTGATCCTCTCGGGCTACATCGCCGCCATGGCGTGGCGCTTCCGCCGCCGGGCCGAGGATCCCATGGTCGGGTGGGCGACGGTCACGTGCTTCGTCGTGGCCGCGTTCTTCTTCGGGCTGATGCTCGGGCCGGCCAACCCGTTCCATACCGGGGCCGTGCCCCCGGACGGTCTGGGTCCCAATCCCCTGCTCCAGGACCACCCGTTGGTCGCCTTTCATCCGCCGCTGCTGTACCTGGGCTTCGTGGGCTTCACGATCCCGTTCTCGTTCGCGGTGGCCGCACTCGTCACCGGCCGGCTCGGCGAGGGATGGCTCGTCGAGACCAGGCGGTGGACCCTGTTCGCCTGGGGCCTGCTCACCGTGGGCATCGTGCTGGGCGCATGGTGGTCGTACCAGGTGCTCGGTTGGGGAGGTTTCTGGGCGTGGGACCCGGTCGAGAACGCCTCGTTCCTCCCGTGGCTCTGCGGCACCGCCTACCTCCACTCGGTCATGACCCAGGAACGGCGGGGCCTGCTCAGGGTGTGGAACCTCTCGCTGCTCGTGGCCACGTTCAGCCTCACCATCCTGGGCACCTTCCTGACCCGCTCGGGCGTGCTCGAGTCGGTGCACTCGTTCTCGCAGTCCACCCTCGGCCCCATCATCCTGGGCTTCTTCGGTCTCGTCGTGTCGGTGGGGATCGGCCTCATCGCCTGGCGGGGAGACCGCCTGCGCTCACCGGGCAGCATCGACGCACCGGTGTCGCGCGAGGGCGCCTTCCTCGTGAACAACCTCCTGTTCGCGGGCTTCGCCCTCGTGGTGCTGCTGGGTACGGTCTTCCCGCTCCTCTCCGAGGCGGTACGGGGCCAGCAGGTGTCGGTCGGACGGCCGTATTTCGACACCATGGCCAGGCCGATCGGGCTGGCGTTGCTGTTCTTCATGGCGGTGGCTCCCGTGCTGCCGTGGAGAAAGGCGAGCGGAGAGCTACTGCGCAGCCGGCTCCAGTGGCCAGCCTGGGCGGGCACGTTGGTCGTCGTCGGCTGCGTCGCGGCCGGGATCAGGGGCCTGGCCGCGCTGTTGGCCTTCGGGCTGGGTGCCTTCGCAGGAACATCGGCGCTGCGCCAGCTCGTGCTGTCGACGGGCGCGGCCCGCCGGCGGGGCATGCCCTTGTGGACCGGGCTGGTGGGCCGGGCCAACGGAGGCATGATCGTCCATCTCGGCGTCGTGCTGATCGCTGTCGCACTGTCGGCCAGCCTCTCGTTCGGGCACCGGGGCCAGGTGCGGCTGGCGCCGGGACAGCAGACCCGCTTCGCCGGTCACACCCTCACGTATCTCGGCACCCGTGCCGTCGTCCACCCCAACAGGCGGGAGCTGGAGGCGGCCGTTCGTGTCGACGCTGGTGCCGTCTACCGTCCGGCGGTCAGCCAGTTCGGCTCGGATGCCGAGGGGATCGGCACGCCCTCGGTGGCCAGCGGCCTCACCAGCGACGTCTATCTCACCCTCGACACCCCGCCGGAAGGTGCCACCGTCGGCGGTGGTCCAGGACCCTCGATCGTGAGCGGCCAGTCCGGCACCGGTCCGGCAGGTTCGACCGCCGGCTCCGGTCCCGCGGGGGCCGCGGTCATCGGCGTCGTGGTTCAGCCCATGGTGGCGTGGCTCTGGATCGGTGGAGCCGTCATGGCGCTCGGGACCGTCATCGCCGCCCTACCCGAGCGGCGCCGACGGGCCGGCCGCGGCACCCGGCCGGAGCCGACGAGCGTCGGGGCCGAGACGCCCGTGACCGGGCCCGAGCCTGAGCCCGCCGTCGTCCGAGCTGGCGGTGGGTCGTGACGCCCTCGGTGAGCCCGTCCGTGGCGCCGCCGGCACCGGGACCGGACGCCCCCAAGCGACGCCGGCCCCGCGCCATCATGCTCGCCTCCCTCGCCGTGGCGGTGGTCGTCGGGGCGTTGGTGGCGGTGCTGGCGACCCGCCCGCCGGCGAGCTCGACGGAGGCGGCCAGCCCGCTGCTGGGCAAGCCCGCTCCGGTGGTCACGGGCACGGCGCTCACCGGCGGTGTCGTGGACCTGTCCTCCCTGCGGGGCCGCTTCGTCGTCGTGAACTTCTTCGCCAGCTGGTGCCCCCCGTGCCAGGTCGAGCAGCCCGAGCTGGTCCAGTTCGCCTTCCAGCACCGCGCTGCAGCCGACGCCCAGGTGCTCGGCGTCGTCTTCTCCGACCGCAGCGCCAGCGCCGCGCACTTCTTGGCTTCCACGGGTGGCGAGTGGCCCGCGGTGGCGGACCCCGGCGGCCAGATCGCCCTCGCCTACGGCGTGCGCGGGCCTCCCGAGACCTTCGTGGTGGCCCCCGACGGCCTGGTCGTCGCCCGCCTTCTCGGCGCGGTCACGGCCGCCGATCTCGACCAGGTGCTGGCGCGAGCCCGTGCCGAGGGGGCCTGAGTGCGCCGGCGCTGGTTGTCGTGGATCGTGCTGGCGGTCGTGCTCGCGGTGGCGCTGGCCATCGGTTCGGGTGCCCGATCGGGCTCCGCGACCGTCAGCCAGCGGGTCGACCGCATCGCCAGGGAGGTGCGCTGCCCGAGCTGCTCGGGGCTGTCGGTGGCAGAGTCCGACGCGCCGACGGCGATGGCCGTCCGGCAGCTCATCACGGACCGGGTGAAGGCGGGCCGCAGTGACAGCAGCATCGAGACCGAGCTCGTGCACAGTTACGGGTCGGGGATCCTGCTGCGCCCGCCCGCCGGCGGTGTCGCGGCGGCGGTCTGGGTGGTGCCCCTACTCGCCGCGGCCGCCGTCGTGGTCGGCCTCGTCGTGGTGTTCCGTCGCCGCCGGCTCCGGGCAGGCCCGGCGTCACCAGTGAGCGACGAGGACCGCGCCCTCGTCGAGCAGGCACTCGGGTGAGCGCGGCCCGCACCGCTTCGCTCCGGGAGATGGAGGAGGAGCGTGACTTCCTGCTGCGATCGATCTCGGACCTCGACCGTGAACGGGCCGACAACGACCTGACGGAGACCGACTACCGCCGGCTTCGGGACGGCTACACGGCGCGCGCCGCGGTCGTCCTGCGGGAGCTGGCTGCCCTGGGCGCGGCTGGCGACACCGAGCGGGATCCCGACTCCGCCCGGGATGGCGTCGCCGACGCCGGCGGCACGCCGGTGCCTGCTGCGCGCGACTCGACCACGCCCGCTCCGTCCGGCGTCCAGGTGGCGGCGCGCCGGACCCGTGGTCATCGGGTGGGCCGCGACCCGGGTCGCCGACGGCGGGGGCTCGTGGCCGTGGTCGTCCTCTGTTTCGTCGTCGCGGCCGGCGCCCTGGTGGTCGCCGGCGCCACCCACCGGCTCCCTGGTCAGACGTCGAGCGGCTCGGTGACGCTGAGCGATGACCAACGGTTGGCCCAGCAGCTCCTTCAGGCCAGGGTCCTGGCCGGTCAGGGCAAGGACCTGGACGCCATCAAGCTCTACGACCAGGTGCTCGCCCTGGCGCCCCGGCAGCCCGAGGCCCTCGCCTACCGGGGATGGCTCCTCCGCCTGGCCGGGGTGGCCGCTCACGACCAGGCGCTCGTGGCGCAGGGACGGGCGTCGGTCGGCGCCGCCGTCGCCATCGACCCGGGCTATCCCGACGCCCGCGCCTTTCTCGGCTTCATCCTGTTCCAGGACGCGCGGGACCCGGTGGGTGCGTCCGAGCAGTTTCGAGCCTTCCTGGCCGACCACCCGCAGGCCCAGATGGTCGCGCTCACCCGCGACGTCGTCGCCCAGGCCTTCGCTGCGGTGGGCCAGCCCGTGCCGCCGGCGACGTCACCCTCTGCTCCCTAACGAGGCAGCCAGGGCCCCTCGGGCCCGCTACCGGCTCGAGAGTTGCCCAGGCTGGTCGTTCGGCAGACCTTGTTGACGCATCAGCCTCCCTTTCGGCAGTTAGCTGACGTGTCAAGAGACCGCTAGAGTGGGGGCGTGGGAGAGGCGCCGTGGCTGAACCCGCTCGAGGACCGCGCTTGGCGCCGGTATCGACAGATGACGAGGCTCCTCGACGCGCAACTCGCCCGGGACCTCGAGCGAAGTAGCAGGCTGTCGGATCCTGACTACGACGTACTGTCGACGCTTGTCGAGCGTCGTGGGCACCGCTGGCGAGCAACCGAGTTGGCTCAGCGAATGCAATGGTCGAGCAGCCGTTTGTCGCACCACGTCGCTCGCATGGAACAGCGAGGGCTCATCGAGCGCAATCACAGCGACCACGATGGGCGGGGAGCCGTGATCGAGCTGACGACCGAGGGCCTCTGGGCCATATGGGACGCTGCGCCTGAGCACGCCCGTTCGGTCCGACGCCACTTCATCGACTTGCTGTCCCCCGAGCAGCTCGAGTCCCTCGAGGCCATCGCCGATGTGGTCGTCAACCACGTCGCCTCGATCAGCGATGCAGGCGGCGCGCCGTAGAGAGCCTCTCGAGCGGCCTCAGGGCCGCTGGGGTGGACGGCCATTGACTCCCGCCGGGCCCAGGCGTAGCGTCAAAAGTCCTGGTTGCCGGATGAAGCACCCATCCAGTCATGGGAGCAATCCGGTCGGCGCGGGGTGGGGATCCTTTCCGGCGGAGAGGAAGCAGCGCATTGGTCATCAACCGGACCTCCCAAGCGGATGGCGGCTTTGGCTGTGCCGAGGGCTCAGAGTCGAGGCCGGCGACCCCGTGGCGGAGCATCCTGCTCCGACTTGGCTTTGCCGGTGCGGTAGGGGCAATCGGACTGCTGTTCGCGCTGGTTGTCAGCTCGCACCGGGCTTCGGCCGATCCGCTGTCGGCTAAGTCGCTGAACCCGAAGCCGGTGATGCCGAAGGCGGTGATGCAGACCCCGGTCTGGAGCCCGACGAAGTCCACGCCACGCGTTTCGAGCAACCTCAACCCGAGTGTCGGCTCGACTCTTCCTGGCCGCTCGACCATTCGTGAGAGCGTCGGACTCAAGTCCGACGCCGATGGCGCTCGGGCTCCGCTCCGGGTCCGCCCCTCGCCGCTGTCACAGGCTCTCAAGTCGCCAGTCACCCTCAAGCTCCCGACGGGACATCCGACGGCCGGTAACGCCGGCGGCACCGGCCTGGTGCCCGATTCGCCTCTGCAGTCGCTTCCTCTGGTTGGCTCGCTTACTGGGCCGCGCTCCCTGCCTTCCACGGTGGACGGCAGCGGCATCATCGGGACGGTAGACCACAGGCTCGGCTCCCCTTTGCTTGACTCGGTGCGGCTGCTGGCTCCCTACTCCGCCGGTGAATCTCCTCTCGCCGGTGAGTCGCTTCGGGATCAGCGTCCCGGCGCTCCTCCCGCCCACTACCGCCGGTCCGACCGACATCGGCCGGCTGCTCTGGCCCATCCAGGACGCACCCCGGCGAGCCACGTTCGCGCCGGGCCCACCGGGTTGGGGCTACCCCCCATCCGGCTCGCCGCAGCCCCTCGGCGTGTCGCCGACTGCGTCGAGCACGTCGTTCCTCCCCACCGCCGGACCCCTGTCCACTGCCGCCTCGGCATCCTCTGACGCATCGGCTCTGAGCGGTAGCGAGACGGCCCTGGGCGCCCAGATTTTGGGGGCATCGGCCGGCTCTCCGCCTGGCGCACCCCTCTGGCCTACGCCCACCCCGCTGCCGGCGCCTGTGGCTCCGGTGGCGCCCAGTTCTTCCCCCGCCGGTGGCGGGGGCTCTTCTGGCGGGCAGAGCCCGGCCATCGCGTTCGTGGCCCTTTTGGCTCTGCTCGTCTTGCTTGGCGGCCGGCGAATCCTTCCGGGGGCTGCCAGGCATCCGCTGCCCGTGTTCGTCTCTCCGCTCGAGGCGCCTGGCTAGGCCGATACCTGCCAGGTGTGCCGGGCCACCTTCCGCCCGGCGCTCAAACCCTCGATCTAAAGGAGAGATTCACAGTGAGACCATTCCACCGTCGGGCCATCGCGGGCCTGGTGGGGGCCAGCTTGCCGGTGCTGTTGACAGCCGGCATGGCCCAAGCCAGTCCCTCTCAGGCCCATCAGCGGAACAACTCGGAGGCGAACTCCCAGGCCCAGAACGACAACGCCACCTTCCAGGGCACCAAGCAGTCGTCGGGCCAGGGTGATCGTCGGAGCTGGCACGGGTCCAAGGACTCCAAGGACAACAAGGGCGGCGCCCAGTCGGCCTGTCAGTCCAACGAGACCAACCAGGAGGCCAACTCCCAGGCGCAGTCCAACCCCGACCAGTACAACGTCTACGTGCCGGTCGCGGTGGCGAGTCCGTACTCCAACAACGGCTCGGTCCGCCAGTCCAACAACTCGGAGGCCAACTCGAGCGCCCAGAACGACAACGCCACGTTCCAGGGCATTCGGCAGTCTTCGGGTGGAGGTGGCGACCCGTCGGCCAACCAGTCCAACGAGACCAACCAGGAGGCCAACTCCCGGGCCCAGTCCAATCCCCGCCAGTACAACGTCTATGTGCCGGTGGCGGTCTGGAGCCCGGGATCCAATAACGGTTCGGTCGACCAGTCCAACAACTCGGAGGCGAACTCGAGCGCACAGAACGAGAACGCCACGGGACAGAAGACTGACCAGTCGTCGAGCCAGGGTGATCCTCAGGGCTGCAAGGGGTCAAAGGACGGCCGGGGCTACACCAGCAAGGCCAAGGACAACCGGGGCGGCGACCAGTCGGCCAGCCAGAACAACGAGACGAACCAGGAGGCCAACTCCCAGGCCCAGTCCAACCCCAACCAGTCCAACTCGGTCGAGCCCAGCTCGAACAAGGCTGAGTACGGCAACGAAGCCGCCGGGCCGGGCAAGGACGAGGCCAACAACGGTTCGGTGAAGCAATCCAACAACTCGGAGGCGAACTCGAGCGCAGAGAACGAGAACGCCACTGGGCAGAGGATTGACCAGTCGTCGAGCGGCAGTGGCGATCAGGGCTACGGCTCGAGGGACAACCAGGGCGGCGACCAGTCGGCCAGGCAGTCCAACGAGACGAACCAGGAGGCCAACTCCGAGGCCCAGTCCAACCCGAACCAGTGCAACTCGGTTGGCCAGAGCAGCTGCGGTCAGGCGATTGCCGATGACACCGTCGGATCGGGCTACGCCGAGCCCCACCAGGGCTCGGTGGACCAGTCCAACAGCTCGAAGGCGAACTCGGAGGCCGAGAACAACAACGCAACGTTCCAGGGCATCCGCCAGTCGTCGGGCAACGGTGGCGACTCCCAGGGGTGGTACGGCTCCAAGGACAACAAGGGCGGCGGCGACCAGTCGGCCAACCAGTCCAACGAGACGAACCAGGAGGCCAACTCCCGGGCCCAGTCCAACCCGGACCAGTCCAACCAGGTCGGGAGCAACTCCGGCCAGCCGCGCACGCTGACACCCAGCTACCGCGTCTCGGAGCCCAACAACGGCTCGGTGGACCAGTCCAACAGCTCGAAGGCGAACTCGGAGGCCGAGAACAACAACGCAACGTTCCAGGGCATCCGCCAGTCGTCGGGCAACGGTGGCGACTCCCAGGGGTGGTACGGGTCCAAGGACAACCGGGGCGGCAGCCAGTCGGCCAGTCAGTCCAACGAGACCCACCAGGAGGCCAACTCTCAGGCCACGTCCTGCCCCACGCAGTCCAACCAGGTCGGCCAGAGCGGTAAGACCTTGGGTACGGCCGCCATCATGCAGAACCCCTGCTCCTCGCAGCTGAGGGGATAGGACCGTTAGCTAGGCAGTAGCCGCTGGCGGCCCGGAACCGCCCCGCCAGCGACCTACTGACCAGGCGAAGGATCTCGCTCGCTCGAGTTGCCGGCACAGGCGGACTCGTCGAGCGCCACCGGTGCCGGGTCTCCGAATGGGTTGGAGGCCCGGCGCCAGGTGGACCCGGACCGGGTCGGACGCCTAGCGGAAGACGCCCGTGTGCCCGAGCGAGTAACGCCCCGGCTGGGGGTAGACCGACAACCCGTGCGGGCCACGGCCCACCGGGATGCGGGCCAGGAGGCGCCCGTCGGTGGTGCCGATGGCGTACACCTCGGAGTTGTAGCGGCCCGTGAGCCACAAGACCTTTCCGTCGGTCGACACGCCGCCCATGTCCGGGCTCCCGCCACCGGGGATGCGCCAGGTGGTGGCCACCGAGCGGCTGGCCAGGTCCACGACCGAGACCGAGCCCTCGCCGCGGTTGGAGACGTACATGTATCTCGAGTCGCGGCTGACGTAGAGGCCGTGGGCGCCCTTGCCCGTGGGGATGAACCCGATGACCTTGAACGAGTTGCCGTCGATCTCGTAGACGCCGTTGGCCTTGAGGTCGGCTTCGTAGAAGACCTTGCCGTCGGGTGACGTCTTCACGTCCTGGGGCTCGCTGCCGGGGATGGTGAGCGTGCCGACGAGCTGCTGGTGCGCCACGTCGACCTTGAGCATCTGACCGGAGAACTCGCAGCTCACGATCATGTAGGTCCCGTCGGCCGAGAAGTCGGCGTGGTCGACGCCCTCACACGGCACCGGGAGCGAGTGGACCAGCTGCATGGTGTGGGCGTCGCGGAAGTCCAGGCGCTTCAGCGCCTCGGCCACGACCACGGCGTACCTGCCGTCGGGCGTGAAGTACATGTTGTACGGGTCCTCGACCGGGACCGGCGCACCGGGCTTGCCGGTGGCCGGATCGATCGGGGTCAGGCTGTTGCCCTGGTCGTTGGTCACCCACAGGGTCTTCAGATCCCAGGACGGCACGACGTGCTGCGGCAGACCCCCCACCGGGAAGTGGCCGACCACCCTGTAGGTGGTCGGATCGATGACGTCGACGGTGTCCGACTCCGAGTTCGGCACGTAGACGAGCGACGGAAAGCCCTTGACGACCGGGCTGAGCTGGCCTGGCCGGTCGGCGGAGTAGATGTCGTTGGGATCGAGGACGGGCGGCATGCCCGGCAGCCCAGCCAAGGTGGTCGAGGGACCCTGGCTGGTGGTGGAGGTGGTACCGGTGCCAGCGCTCGGCACCGATGGCAGAGACCGGCCCCCGGGGTCGCTGGCGAACACGAAGAGCACGACGATGGTGGCGATCCCGCCGAGGACGAGGGCCCACCGCCGGACGAGCACGCCGGGAGGTGGTCGGCGCCGACGGGCGTTCCCGGCCGGCCGCCCGGCGCGGGATGTCTCATCAACGCGTGTCACGGCTCCGGTCCTTCCCTCCGATAGCGTTGTTCACGCCATGCCCCCCCGCGTGTCCCGAAGACTATTCCTTGCTGGGGCAGGTGCAGCGGTGACCCTCGCCGGCTGCAGCCAAGCCGTCCGCCGGTCGACGGCGACCACGGTGAGCCCCGGGGCGGGCGCGCCCGGCTCGGGGGCACCGACGACGCCCCCTCCCACCAGCCCGACGGGCCGCCCGGCCACGTACGTTCCCAACGGTTCACGGACCGGCACGGCGGTTGCCCTCACGTTCCACGGGTCCGGTGATCTCGGCCTCACCAACGCCCTGCTGGACCAGGCTAAAGCCCTTCGGGCCCCGATAACGGTCTTTGCCGTCGGCACGTGGCTGGCGGCCGACCAGGCGATCGGGCACCGCATCCTCGCCGACGGCAACGAGCTGGCCAACCACACCTTTACCCACCCCGACCTGGGAAGTCTCGGAGCGAGCGCCGTGGCCGGTGAGATCTCGCGCTGCGCCGACGTCCTGACCCAGGTGCAGGGCAACAACGGGCGCTGGTTCCGGCCTTCGGGGCTCGACCGGCCGACACCGCTCATCCTCCAGCAGGCAGGGTTGGCCGGCTACGCCACCTCGGTGGGCTACGACGTCGACCCGCTCGACTATGAGGACCCAGGAGCCTCGAGGGTCATCGCCCACGTCCAGGCGGGTCTGCAGCCAGGGTCGATCGTCAGCCTGCACACCGGGCACGCGGGTACCGTGCAGGCGTTCGGGCCCATCGTCGCGGCCGTGCGGGCACGGGGCTTCCGGCCCGTCACGGTGAGCCAGCTCCTCGGCCCCAACCCGGCCTGACGCCGGCCCAGCAGGCCGGCCCAGCGACGGGCGCGGTCACACCCGCCTCACACCCGCAGAGCACGCAGCCGCTCCACCACTCGGGGAAGACCTTGGACGAAGGCGTCGATGTCGGCGTCGGTCGTCGACCACCCGACGGATACGCGCAGCGAGCGGTCGGCGTCGGCCCGCATGGCCTCGAGGACGGGGGAAGGGGCGAGGGACTCCGACGAGCACGCCGAGCCCGAGTGGGCGGCGATGCCCTCCTGGTCCAGTCCGAGGAGGACCGCCTCGGCCTCCACCCCGGTGACGCCCAGGCAGACGATGTGCGGTAGCCGTTCGGCCGGATCGCCGAAGATCGTGACGCCGTCGAGCGAACGGGCCAGATCGAGGGCGCGATCGGTCTGGCGGCGGGCGCGTGCCCGCTCCTCGTCCAACCGGCCGTCAGCCAACAGCTCAGCGGCCGCGCCGAAGCCGACGATCGCCGGCGTGTTCTCGATCCCTCCCCGCCGAGCCCGTTCCTGCTCGCCGCCCAGGATCAAGGGAGCGAGCCGCAGGCCTCTGCCCATCACCAGGGCTCCCACGCCTTTCGGGCCGCCGAGCTTGTGGGCGCTGACCGACACGAGGTCGGCGTCCAATCGCGACAGGTCGAGGGGGACATGGCCGACGGCGGCGACCGCGTCGACGTGGACGAGGATCCCGCGGTCCCGGCACATGGCCACGACCTCGGCGGCCGGCTGAAGGGTGCCGACCTCGTGGTTGCCGAGCTGGCAGTGGGCCAGCGCCGCCGGGGTCCCCGCCCTCCCGGCCCGGTCGAGGGCGGCGCGGAACGCGCCGACGTCGATGCGACCCAGACCGTCGACGCCCGCCTCGATCACCTCGCCATGGCGTGTCGACGCGTCCCTGACGGCGGAGTGCTCGACGGCGGTGCCGACCACGGCTCCGCCGGGACGGGCCTGGACCGCACCCCAGACGGCGGCGTTGATGGCCTCCGTCCCCCCGCTGGTGAAGACGACCTGGCGGGGGCGCGTGCCGAGCAGCTCGGCGACGCGGGCGCGGGCGTCCTCTATCGCCACCCGGGCGATGCGGCCCTCGGTGTGCACTCGACCGGGGTCGGCAGAACCCTCGCCGGCGAGCCAGGGGAGCATGGCCTCGACCACTTCGGGGCGGCACGGGGAGGTGGAGGCGTGATCGAGATAGTGACGGCTCATGGGCTGCTCACGCGCCGCTCACGGGGCTCGGCGCCGCACTACAGGGCGGTGACGCAGGTGTCGTCGCCCCGCGCTCGGGACGATATGACGACCGGCGTGCTGTCGCCGTACAAGCCGGCGAGGAGACCCCGGACCATGCCCCGGTCCACGGCGCAGATGATCGGGTGCTGGGAGGCGGTCTCACCAAAGGGACAGTGCTCGGCGACGACTGACACCGACGTCCCCCGGGCCTCGGCGTGGGCCGCGAAACCGTGGGCCGTGAGGGCGTCGGCCACCGTGCGAATGGCGGCGTGCAGCGAGCGTTGTCCCTCGCCCGGTGACATCTGAGCGGCGAGCTCGGCGCCGTACTCCTCGCCGACCGACTCCGCCATGCACTCGGCCTCCTCGGGTGACAGGAGCGACAGCGCCCGCCCGAGCAGCAGCACGAGCAGGTCGTCGCGGCGGGCGGGGAACTCGAGCGCCATGTCCTTGGCCGAGGCCCGGTAGCGCTTGGACGGGCGGCCGGCCCCGCCCGAGCCGGACCGCTCGACGAACACCTCCAGGTACCCCCCGGCGGCGAGCTTGTCGAGGTGGTGGCGGGCCACGTTGGGATGGAGGTCGAAATGGGAGGCCACCTGCCCGGCCGTCACGCCCTCGCTCTCCCGGGTGAACAGGTAGATGTCGCGCCGGGTCGGGTCGCCGAAGGCCGAGGTCACGGCGGCCACGGCGGCGGAGAACTCCTCGTCGCCGAGGGTCCGGCGCCCGGGTTGGTCGTGCTCGGCGGTCTGGGCCGCCGGCGGTGCTGCGCTGCTCTGCACGACCGGTATTGTACCTACGGCTGTAGGGAAAATTCCGTTGGCTGTCGAGACACCGCCCGCAGCCGCCGGGGAGGCGGCCCATGTCAGCAGGTGATTCGGAGGTGCGGGAGGCGTTGGCCTCGGTGGCCGACCCTCAGCTCCGCCGCGGGATCATCGAGCTGGGGATGGTGCGGGCGACCAGGGTGAGGCGGGGACGGGTGAGCGTGACGCTGGCGCTGCCGGTGGCGGTCCACCCCGGGAGGGACGAGCTGCTCCTGCGGGTCCGGGGCGCCCTTGAGGCGCTCCCCGGGGTCCGTGACATCGAAGTCGGGCTCACCCCCATGAGCGACGAGGAGCGGGCCGGCCTTCGTCGGCACCTCCGGGGAGAGCGGGCGGCGAGCGAGAGGTCGAACCCGTTCGCCCGGCCGGGCTCGCCGACGCGGGTGCTGGGGATCTCGTCCGGCAAGGGAGGCGTGGGGAAGTCCTCGGTCACCGTGAACACGGCCCTCACGCTGGCCCGGCTCGGGCACAAGGTCTCGGTGCTCGACGCCGACGTCTACGGGTTCTCGGTGCCCAAGATGCTGGGCATCGAGCACGATCCCATGGTCATCGACGACCTGCTCGTGCCCCCCGGTGGCCTACGGCGTCGGCTGCATGTCGATCGGCTTCTTCGTCGGAGACGAGCAGCCGGTCATGTGGCGGGGGCCGATGCTGCACAAGGCGCTCGAGCAGTTTCTCGTGGACGTGCACTGGGACGATCCGGACTTTCTCGTCGTCGACATGCCGCCCGGCACGGGCGACGTCGCCATGTCGATGGCGCAGTACCTGCCCCGAACCGAGATCTTCGTCGTCACCACGCCCCAGCCCGCCGCCCAGCGGGTGGCCCAGCGCAGCGCCCTGATGGCGAAGAAGCTCAAGCTCGCCGTGCGCGGTGTCGTCGAGAACATGTCCTGGTTCACCGGTGACGACGGCACGCGGTACGAGATCTTCGGCTCCGGCGGGGGTCGCTCGCTGGCCGAGGAGCTCGGCGTGCCCCTCGTCGGGCAGCTCCCGCTGGTGCCCGCGCTCCGCGCTGGTGGTGACGAGGGTCGGCCAGTGACGGTGACCGACCCGACCGGAGAGGTGTCGCGCGCCTTCGAGGAGACGGCCGAGCGCATCGAGGCGTTGGGCCCAGCTCGCATCTACCGCCGCGAGCTCGCCGTTCGCTGACGGCGCCCGGCCGGCGGTCGCCCTCGCGGCAGCCGACCGGCGTCGGTTGCGCGACCATGGAGGGGTGGCAACGGCCACCTGTCTCCATGGGCTCCAGCCCGACACCTGCCTGATCTGTCAGACCCTCGCCGACAAGCCGTCGCCTCCGGCCAAGAGCGATCGCCGCGGTCGAAGCCCGCGGAGCCTGCCGCCTCTGGGCCCCGAGGACCGGGGCCCCGACCGGCCCGCCCGTCGCTTCAGCGTCGCCGGTGCCGTGGCCCTGGTGCTGGCCACGATCGTCGTCGCCTGGGTCGTGGTGGCGGCTCTGTGGACCACCTTCAGGGTGGTCGAGCTGGCCCTGGTGGCGGCGGCCGCCGGATGGCTCGGCTGGCGCCTGGGCGTGTGGCACGGCCGCCGGATCGGGCACTGAGGCCCGGCCTCCTGTCGCTGGGGCTCGTCTCGTCGGATCGGTCTGACGTGACCGCTCACCCGCCGGGCAGCCGATCGGCGTCCCAGCCCAGGTGGGCGGCGGCCGACTGCATGACGTAGCGATCCGTCATCCCGGCCACGTAGCTGACTGCGACCGACAGCGCCTCGTCGCTCCCCGCGCCCACGCCCCCACGCTCGGCGGCCTCCGGGATGAGGTTCGGCCGGTCGGCGAAGTGCTCGACGAGGGCCCGGAGGACCCGAGCCACGGCCTGGCCCTGGGCGACCGACGCTGGCCGGAGGTAGATGCGCTCGTAGTTGGTCGCCCGGAACTCGGCCAGGGCCAGGGCCAGCTCCTCGGTCATCCCCACCTCGCCGGTCGCGGCCGTCGCCTCCAGCACGCCACCGATGAAGGCGCCCAGCTGCCCACCTCGGCTGCCGCCGCAGCAGCGACGCACCCGCGCCGGCAGCATGGCCGGGGTCACGATCCCTGCCCTGACGGCGTCCTCGAAGTCGTGACAGACGTAGGCGATGCGGTCGGCCCAGCTCACGACCTCCCCCTCGGGTGTGGTCGGCGCGGGGCGGGACCACGAGTGGTTGCGAATGCCGTCCAGCGTCTCGGCGCACAGGTTGAGCGGCGCCAGGACGACGTCGGCTCCCCACACCGCGTGGTCGAAGCCGGTCTCGACGTACGGCGACAGCGCGTCCTCGCTGGCGTGACCTCCCGGACCGTGGCCGCAGTCGTGGCCCAGGGCGATGGCCTCGGTGAGGGCGACGTTGAGCCGCGCCGCCCTGGCCAGGCTGACCGCCACCTGGGCGACCTCGATGGCGTGTGTGAGCCGGGTCCGCTGGTGGTCCTGGGGGAAGATGAACACCTGCGTCTTGCCGGCCAGGCGCCGGAAGGCGGTGGCGTGCAGGATGCGGTCCCGGTCCCGCTCGAAGCAGGTGCGAAGCAGGTCGGGCTCCTCCGGGCTGGCCCGGCGGCCCGCCTCCCGGGCTCGGGTGGCACCGGGTGCCAGGGTCAGGTCCTCGATGTGCTCTCGCTCGTCCCGTCGCAGGGTTCCCACCGGGCCGACGCCGGCGCTGCTGTCGCGGTGGGCCCTGCGGACCGCCGCCCCGCCCGGGTAGCCGTCCATCGTCGAGGCCCAGCGCTGGGCCCGCTCGGTCGGGCTCTCCTCCGTCGGGGTCGGGTCGATCGCCGCCATGCGTCCAGTTTGCCCGGCCCGTGTGACGGTGTCGCCGTGGCTTCGGGAGTGCGCCCATCCCGCTCCGGCATACGATGGCGGGGCCCGTCCATCGCCGGGCCTGGCGCCCAGCGACGTCGTCGACCCAGAGGAGCACGCTGGTGGACATCCGCATCGGTGTCATCCACACGACCAAGGAGATCGAGGTCGAGGTGGCCGACGACTCCGATCGCGACAAGCTGATGGACGACATCGACTCGACCCTGGGTCGCCAGGACGGCGTCCTGTGGTTGACCGACCGTCGGGGCCGGCGGGTCGGTGTGCCGGCCGCCCGGGTGGCCTACGTCGAGGTGGGTGTGGCGAGCGAGGACCGCAGGGTTGGCTTCGGTGCCCCCTGAGGGGGCGTCGGCCGCGCCCGGGGTACGCCTCGACCTGCTGGACCGGAGGCTGCTGTTCGTCACCGGCAAGGGCGGGGTCGGCAAGACGACGGTGGCTTCGTCACTCGCCCTGCTGGCGGCCAACCGGGGCAAGCGCACCCTGCTCTGTGAGATCGACGCCAAGGGGGCGATCGCCGACGCCCTCGAGACGGGAAAGACGAAGTTCCAGCCGACCGAGGTGCACCCGCGTCTGTGGGCCATGTCGATGGACACCGAGGCATCGCTGCGCGAGTACCTGCGGCTCTTCCTCCGGGTGCCCGTCGTGGGGCGCATCGGTCCGCTGGCCCGGGCCTTCGAGTTCGTCGCAACCGCCGCGCCCGGTGTTCGCGAGATCCTCATCGTGGGCAAGCTCGGCTACGAGGTACGGGAGCGCAACTGGGACCTCATCGTCGTCGACGCCTCGCCCACCGGTCACATCGTCGGCCAGCTGGCGGCTCCGCAGGCGATCAACGATCTGGTCAGCATCGGTCCGGTCCGCCAGCAGACGGGCTGGATCCTCGACATTCTCTCCGACCCTCTGCTGACGGGGCTGTGCATCGTCACCACGCCCGAGGAGATGCCGGTCAACGAGACCATCGAGCTGTCGCACCGGGTGAAGACCGAGACGAGCGTCTCGCTGGCCGCCATCGTGGTCAACCGGGTGCTGCCCGAGCTGTTCGGCCGCCGCGAGGAGGAGGTGTTCGAGTCGCTGGCCGAGCCCGACCGGGCGTCCGCTCTGGCCAAGGCCGTCGACGGTGACGTCCAGCCGGTCCTCGACGGCGCCGGCCTGGCCGTCACCCTGCGCCGGACCGGCGCTTCCCACCTCGAGCGCCTGCGGGCCAACGTCGATCCTGCCGTGCCCATGCTGTACGTCCCCTACCAGTTCGCCGCGGTTCCACGGCGTGCGAGCGACGAACCAGGTGTCGACCGCGCTCTCGGCCGAGCTGGGCTACTGATGCCGAAGACGACGACCCCGGCCCGAGCCGGCTCGCTGGACCAGCTGCTGGCGGCCAAGGAGATCGCCATCTCCTGTGGCCCGGGAGGGGTCGGCAAGACCACGCTGGCCGCCGCGGCGGCGACCATGGCCGCCGTGCGACAGGGCGGCAAGGTGCTGGTCCTCACCGTCGACCCTGCCAAGCGGCTCGCCAATGCTCTCGGGGTGAAGGACATCGGCAACGAGGAGACACGTGTGCCCCAGTCGGCCTTCTCGCAGGCGGGCATCACGCCGCGAGGAGAGCTGTGGGCGGCGATGCTCGACACCAAGCAGTCCTGGGACGCCCTGGTCGATCGCTACGCTCCCGACGCCCGCACCAAGCAGGAGATCCTGGCCAACCCCCTGTACCAGAACGTGTCCGGTCGCTTCATCCAGAGCCACGAGTACATCGCCATGGAGCGCCTGTACGACATCCACACGGCCGGGAAATACGACCTGATCGTCGTGGACACCCCACCGTCACGCAACGCCATCGACTTCCTCGACGCCCCCGAGCACATGGCCGACTTCTTCTCCAGCCGCCTGCTCCGCTGGCTGATCATCCCCTACCGGTCACGGGTCGTGAACTTCGCCTCCCGGCCCTTCTACCAGGTGGCCGACCGCATCCTCGGGACTCAGTTCCTCCAGGACATCGCCGAGTTCTTCATGTTGTTCCAGACGATGTACGACGGCTTCGTGCAGCGAGCCAAGGCGGTCGAGCGGCTCCTTCACGACAAGCGCACGACGTTCATGGTCGTCAGCACGCTCGAGGCGGCCCCGCTCCGGGAGGCCGAGCAGTTCATCGACGTCATGGGCGAGAAGAAGTTCCACCTCGGGGCCGTCATCCTGAACAAGGTCCTGCCGGACTACATGAGGAGCGACCGTTCGGCGGAGGTCGCCGACCGGCTCCTGGCAGGACGGCGCCGAGCTGTCCGAGGCCCTGGCGCCTGGGTTGGCCGAGCCCGGTCAGGTCCACCGGGTCCTGACCGAGGTGGCCGAGAGCTTCCTCAACTTCCAGGTGGTGGCGTGCCGGGAGGCCGAGCAGCAGTCGGAGCTGGCCGTGACGCCGGAGGTGGTGGCGAGCGTCCCGTTCTTCGAGACCGACATCTACGACCTGGCCGGGCTCGTGCGCCTCGGTGAGCGCATCTGGAGCTGACCGAAAGGAGACTGCCGCGTGGCCGACATCGTGCCTGCCGAGATCGAGCGGTACGCAGAGGCCCACACGACCCCGCCCCCTGCATACCTCGAGGCGCTGGCGGAGGAGACCCGGACAACCCTGTCCGCGCCGGGCATGATGGTCGGCCCGGTCGAGGGGCAGGTGCTGCAGACGCTCGTGTTTCTCGCCTCCGCCCGCCGGGTCCTGGAGATCGGCACCTTCAGCGGCTACTCGGCTCTCTCGATGGCGGCCGGCCTTCCCGACGACGGCCACATCCTGACCTGCGAGGTCGACCCCCGGCACGCCGAGGTCGCCCGCCGCCACATCGCCTCCAGCCCCTTCGCCGATCGGATCGAGGTGCGGCTGGGCCGGGCGCTCGACACGGTCCGCGGCCTCGACGGACCGTTCGACCTCGTCTTCATCGACGCCGACAAGGGCGGCTACGTCGACTATTACGAAGCCGTCCTGCCAAAGCTGGCTCCTCGGGGGGTGATCGTCGCCGACAACACGCTGTGGAGCGGTGCCGTCGCCGACCCGGCGGACGTGCACGAGAGCACGAAGGACGTCCGGGCCTTCAACGATCACGTGGTCAACGATCCGAGGGTCGTGTGCGCCCAGATGACCGTGAGGGACGGGATGACCCTCATCCGCCGGGCCTGAGCGGGCGCACCCGGTCCCCGGGCGCCCGGGCGGGGGCCGAAGTCGCGAGGTCCTCGTACCATTGGCCCCGTGCTCGACTACCACCTCCACCTGTGGCCCCACGGGGAGCGTGACAGCGCGGTCACGACCGAGCAGCTGGCCGCCTACTGCCGGCGCGCCGGGGCGGTGGGCATCACCGAGATCGCCGTCACCGAGCACCTCTTCCGCTTCGCTCAGGCCGACGCCCTGCTGGGGAAGTTCTGGGATGCCGACCCCGATCCCGCCCTGCGGCGGAGCATGGCCTCGTACTGGGCCGACCACGCCCGAGCCGACCTCGACGCCTACGTCCATTCGGTGCTGGAAGCGAAAGGCGCCGGCCTGCCCATCGCCCTGGGGCTCGAGGTCGACTACTACCCGGGGCGCATGGACGAGGTCGCCGACCTGCTGGACGGCTATCCCTTCGACGTGCTCCTCGGCTCGGTCCACTGGCTCGGTGCGTGGAGGTTCGACGATCTGGAGGACGCCGCCTCGCTGGCCGAATGGCGCAGGCGGGGCGTGGAGGAGACCTGGGTCGCCTATACCGAGGCTCTGGAGGAGCTGGCGGAGTCGGGCGCGTGCGACGTGCTCGCCCATCCCGATCTGATCAAGGTGGCCGGCCATCGCTCGGAGGCCCCGGACGAGCTCTACGATCGCATGGCCGAGGCGGCAGCCCGATCGGGCATGGCGGCCGAGGTCTCCTCGGCCGGATGGCGCAAGCCGGTCGGTGAGGCGTATCCCGCACCGCCGCTGCTCACCCGCTTCCGCGCCCGCGGCGTGCCGATCACCACCGCCTCGGATGCTCACGGCCTGCCCGACGTGGCCGATCGCTCGGACGACATGCGCCAGCTCCTCAGGGCGGCGGGCTACGACTCGCTCTGCGCCTTCCGCAAGCGCCAACCCCGCCTGATACCGGTGACGCCCTCGGTCGCGACCCGCTCGACGGACCCGGGGGGCGTCCGAGCAGTGGGGGTGTCCAACCGCGGAGACGGCGCAGGAGGCAACGGCGCAGGAGGAGACGACGCCGGCTCGTCGCCGGGGCGTCGCGCCAGTGACGACGCGCGGCTCGGTCGCCGTCGGCGGCGGTGGGCGTCGGCGCGCCGGCCCGACGCCGTCAACGGGCACCGCGACCGACGTCCCGCTCGGTGAGGTGGCGACGCCGGCGGACGTCGCCCGGCGCCATACCCGGCTCGAGACGAGCCCGCTGGGGCACCTCCAGCGGCTCATGGGCTCCTGGGGCATGCTCGCCGATCTCTGCTTCGGGGACCTCGTGCTGTTCGTCCCGGTCGCCGCGGCCCAGGACGAGGGGAGCCGCTTCGTCGTCCTCGGGCAGATGCGGCCCAGCACGGGCCAGACGCTGCACCAGGAGGACCTGGTGGGTCGTCTGGTCGACGATGCCGAGCGTCCGCTCCTGGGGCGGGCGTGGCGCCTGGGGGAGATGGTCGAAGGAGAGCTGGTCACGACCCGCGGCGAGCGGGCCCGGATGCAGTGCATCCCCGTGCGCTGGGAGGGCGACCTGATCGCGGTGATGACCCGGGAGTCGCCGCTCACCGTCGGACGACGGCCGGGTCTTCTCGAGCGCGAGTACGTCGAGCTGTTCGACCGCTTCGCCAGGATGATCGCCGACGGCGTGTTCCCGTTCGCCAGCGACGAGGCCGCCGTCACCGAGGAGTCTCCTCGCGTCGGCGACGGCGTCGTCGTGCTCGACGAGGGACGGCGCGTCTCCTACGGGTCGCCCAACGCCGTCAACGCCCTCCACCGCATGGGCGTGTTCTCCAACGTGGAGGGCATGCGGTTCGACGAGCTCGGCGTCGAGGAGACCGCCGTGCAGCGCGCCTACGCCACCCGCCTGCCGGTGATCGAGGAGGTCGAGCGCAGACCGGATGTCATCGTCCTGGTGCGCTGCATCCCCCTGCTGAGCATGGGGGAGCTGAGCGGGGCGGTCGTGCTGCTCCGCGACGTCACCGATCTCCGCCGCCGGGACCGTCTGCTCGTGTCGAAGGACGCGACGATCCGCGAGATCCATCACCGGGTGAAGAACAACCTCCAGACGATCTCCTCGTTGCTGCGTCTGCAGGGCCGGCGGCTTCCACCCGGCGAAGGGCGCAGCGCCCTGCGGGAGTCGGAGCGCCGGATCCGATCGATCGCCATCGTGCACGAGATCCTGTCTCGCGAGGCCGGCGACCAGGTGCCGTTCGACGAGATCGTGCGTTCGCTCGTCCGCATGACCGAGGACGCCGTGGTCTCCGGGCGCCCGATCAAGCTGTGCGTGGAGGGGGATGCCGGTGATCTCAGCGCAGACCTGGCCACCCCACTCGCCGTGGTGCTCGCCGAGCTCCTGCAGAACGCCATCGAGCACGCCTTCGAAGGCGCCGAGGCTGCCGACAAAGCCGGCCCGGGAGGCCGGCCCGGCGACAAGGCCGGCCCGGGAGGCCGGCCCGGCGACCGGCGATGGAGCCGGTCGGGTCGACCTGGTGCTCGACAACGACGGGCGGTGGCTGCTGGTGCAGGTTCGCGACGACGGCCAGGGCCTGCCCGAGGGCTTCTCGATCGACAACACCACCAGCCTCGGGCTCTCGATCGTTCGCGACCTCGTCCGCAGCCAGCTGAGCGGGAACATCGAGATGCGCCGGGACGGCGGCACGCTGGTCGAGCTGCGGATCCCGGTGGCCGCGACCGAGGAAGGGTCGGCGGGGGACGACGGCTAGGCGCCGTTCAGGACGCCCGGCGGCGCTGGGCCAGCCACGACTTGCGCAGCTTGCGGCGCTCCTCCTCGGAGGTGCCTCCCCAGACGCCTGCCTCCTGGTTGGTGATCAGGGCGAACTCGAGGCAGGGGGACTGCGCCTCGCATGCGGCACAGACCCGCTTGGCCGCCGCGATCTGGTCGACCGCCGGTCCTGTGGTGCCGATCGGGAAGAAAAGGTCGGGATCGGTATCCCTGCAGGCGGCGAACCTTCGCCAGTCGTCGGTGTCCCATTCGATCGACCGGTTCCATGTGAGGGCCACGACGCCTCCTCGGGGGGCAGGTCGACAGCTTGTGATTCAATTCACATGCTCCCCGCCAGACTCCTGGCGCGGAACACCCGGATTGGTCGGCAGCCTAGCTGGGCGCGCCAAACTGCTGCAACACGTTCTCAGCGTGTCCCGCCCGACCGGCGGCACCCCCTCGGAGGTCCACGCGTTCCAGAGGGGCGTCAGCCCTGTTCTGCTGCCGTCCTGAGCTCGGCCAGGCTGCGGGCGAGCAGGCGCGACACGTGCATCTGGCTGATGCCGAGCCGCTTGGCGATCTCGAGCTGGGTGAGGCCCTCGAAGAACCGAAGATGGAGGATGAGCTGCTGGCGAGGGGGCAGGGCCTGGATGAGCGGCGAGAGGGTCGCCCGTTCCTCGGCAGCCGACATGCGGGGATCCTCGTCGCCCAGGTGGGAGGCAAGGCTCTCACCCTCGTCGTCGCCGGGCGCCGGCGCGTCGAGCGAGGCCAGACGGTAGGCCTGCCCGGCTTCGAGCGCCTCGAGCACCTCTTCTTCCGACACCCTCGTCTCGACGGCCAGCTCGGCGATGGTCGGCGAACGGCCCAGCTCCTGGGACAGCCGACCGATGCTGTCGCCGAGGGTCAGGTAGAGCTCCTGCATGCGGCGGGGCGCCCGTACCGCCCAGCCCTTGTCACGAAAGTGCCGCTTCAGCTCGCCCGCGATGGTGTGGGTGGCGTAGGTCGAGAACTCGACGCCGCGCCCGGGGTCGAAGCGGTCGACCGCCTTGAGCAGGGCCATCGAGCTGACCTGGACGAGGTCGTCGACCGGCTCTCCCCGGTGGCTGAAGCGCCGGGCGAGGTACTCGGCCAGCCCCAGGTGCGCCTCCACCAGCTCCCGCCGGATGGCCGGGTCGCCGGTCTCGGCCAGGGCGACGAACTTCTGCCGCATCTCGTCTCGTTGCGCGTTCTCCACCCTGATCAGCCGGCGAGCTGGAGGCGCCGCTTCCGCATCCAGAAGGTCAGCTGGTCTCGACCGTTCCGGCGGACCTCGTGGTCGTCGACCAGTGCCTCGAGGATCTTCCGCGACAGGCCGCTGGGGACAGGATCTGGGCCGCGCTCGCCGCTCTCGAGCGTGCCCTCCACCTCGAGCGTCTCGTCGTCGAGGGTGAACATCAGGTGGACCACGCCGGGACGTCCCTGCGTGCCGATGAGCGAGAAGCACAGCTCGTCGATGGCGAGACGGAGGTCTTCCACCTCGTCGTAGCTGAAACCGAGGCGGCAGGCCAGGCCGCTGGCTGTCAGCCGGGCCAGGCGGGGGAGCTCGGTGGTGGCCGGAGCCGACAGCCGTACCTCGTCGCTTCCGGGCACTCCGTCAGTTCCTCCTCAACGCCACTGCCCGACGCACCGCGTCCGCTGAGGACGCTAGCAAACGGCCTGGTTGCGATCGGGCTCGGGATCGGCCCGGGCAGTCGTCTCCCGCCCGGCGTGTCGGGGCGAGCGGGTCCCGGTTGGTCGAGCGGTGGGGCTGTCGGGAACAATGACTGGCATGAACGTCGCCGTCTGTGTCAAGCAGATCCCCGATCCCGCCGCCCCGGGTTCGCTGCACCCTGACACCAAGAACCTCGTCCGCGAGGGGAAGCTCATCCTCGACGACTCGGACTCCTACGGAGTCGAGATGGCCCTCCAGCTGGCCGAGCACGCCGGCGGCGGCGAGGTGACGCTCGTGTCCATGGCACCCAACGAGGAGACGAGCGGGCTGCGCACGGCCCTCGCCATGGGCGCGGCCCGAGCCATCCTCGTCAGCGACGAGGCGCTGGCCGGCAGCGACGCCCTGGGGACGGCCAAGGTGCTGGCCGCCGCCATCAAGCGAGCGGAGCCCGACCTGGTCATGGCGGCGACGGAATCGACCGACGGGTACACCGGCACCACGCCGGCCCAGGTGGCCGAGCTGCTGGGCCTCCCCTCGGTGACCTTCGCCAAGCGGATCGACGTGAGCGAGGGCTCGGTGCGAGTCGAGCGCCAGACGGAGGCCGGCTACGACGAGGTGGAGTGCCCGCTGCCGGCGCTGGTCACCGTGACCGCCGGTGTCGTCGAGCCGAGATACCCCTCGTTCAAGGGCATCATGGCCGCCAAGGGCAAGCCCGTGGAGCAGCTGAAGGTGACCGACCTCGGCCTGTCCCCCGATGAGGTGGGCTCGGCCGGAGCCCGCCAGGAGGTCACCGACGTGGCCGCCGCCGAGGAGCGCAAGGCGGGCGAGATCGTGGTCGACGAGGGCGACGCCCACGAGCGCATCATCGCGTTCCTCGAGCAACTGAAGGTCCTGTAGCACGCACGCGCAGGCGGGAGGATCCTGAATCTGATGGCAATCGACAAGGTGTGGGTCGTGGCCGAGTCGTCGGGGGGAGCCCCGACCAGCCTCACCCTCGAGCTCCTGACCAAGGCCCGCTCGCTGGGCTCGGTCGTCGAGGCGGTGGCCTGGGGTGGCGACGTGGCTTCGACGGCCGGAGAGCTGGGCAGCCACGGCGCCTCCAAGGTCTACGACCTGGGCGACCTGGGCGACGCCCTGCCCGGCAGCCGGGTGGCGGCGGCGATCGCCGCCCAGATCCAGGCGGGCAACGGGCCCGACCTGATCCTGATCGGGACGAGCTACGACGGCCGGGACGTCGCCGGCCGGTTGTCGGCCCGGATCGACCGGCCCGTGCTCACCAACCTGGTCGACCTCACCGTCGAGGACGGCGTCCCGGTGGCCCACCACGCCATCTTCGGAGGGACCCAGACGGCCCGGAGCCGCTTCACCGCCGAAGGTCCGGGCATCTTCGTGGTGCGGGCCAAGTCCTTCGCCGCCGAGCCGGCGGGTGGCCCGGCGGCCGAGGTGGCCCCCGTCGAGGCGCCCGAGACCGGAGCGACGGACACCGCCCGGGTGCGGGAGCGTCACGTGGAGGAGCGCACCGGTCCCCAGCTGGACGAGGCCGACGTCGTCGTGTCCGGTGGCCGGGGCCTGGGTCAGGCCGAGAACTACGAGATGATCGAGGAGCTGGCCAAGCTCCTGAAAGCCGCTCCCGGCGCCTCGCGGGCCATCGTCGACGCCGGCTGGGTGCCCTACGCCTACCAGGTGGGACAGACCGGCAAGACGGTCAAGCCGACGGTGTACCTGGCCTGCGGGATCTCGGGGGCCACCCAGCACATGGTCGGCATGAAGGGGTCCAAGAACATCATCGCCATCAACAAGGACCAGGAGGCCCCGATCCTCTCCATCGCCGACCTGGGGATCGTCGGCGACGTGCACAAGGTCGTCCCCAAGCTGATCGAAGCGCTCAAGGCTCGGGCGTAGCCGCAGGCAGACCCCGACTTTTCCCGCCCCGTCGCCTAAGATCTCCCTCGTGGCGGGCGGGGGAGTTGATTCGTCGCTGCGACGCGCGTGCGCACGCGAGGAGAGCTCTCGCGCCTGATGCTCTTCCCGACGATCGACTTCGCCGTCTTCTTCGCCGTCGTCTTCCTCCTGAGCTGGCTGCTCACGCCGTTTCCCCGGCGCTGGAAGCTGTTCATGATCCTCGCCAGCTACGTCTTCTACGGCTGGTGGGATTGGCACTTCGTCTTCCTGCTGGCGGCGTCGACAGCTGTCGCCCAGCTCGGTGCGCTGGCCATCCGGCGCACCGGCTCCCCGTCCCAGCGCAAGGCCGCGCTGTGGGCCACGGTGGCCGTCGAGCTCGGCCTGCTCGGCTGGTTCAAGTACTACGGCTTCTTCGCCTCCAACGTGGCGAACGTCCTCCACGGCATGGGTATCGGCGCGCCCCTGCCGCTGCTGCAGGTCACCCTGCCCGTGGGCATCTCGTTCTTCACGTTCATGGCCCTCAGCTACGTGATCGATGTCTATCGCCGCGAACTGGAGCCGGCGAGCTGGCTCGACTTCGCCACCTACCTGTCGTTCTTCCCCCACCTGGTCGCCGGGCCCATCGTTCGGGGCTCGGAGCTCCTGCCCCAGATCCGCCGGCGCCGGGACCCGCGCAAGGTCGACTTCTCGAGGGCCGCCTACCTCATCCTCGGCGGCCTGTTCAAGAAGGTGGTGCTGTCCAGCTTCCTGGCCACGGCCATCGTCGACCCGGTGTTCAACAGCCCCGGACAGCACAGCTCGGTCGAGATCCTCGTAGCCATCTACGGCTACGCCGTCCAGATCTACGCCGACTTCAGCGGGTACACCGACATCGCCATCGGCGTGGCGCTCCTGCTCGGGTTCAGGTTCCCCGACAACTTCGACAGCCCGTACACCGCCCGCACGCTCCAGGACTTCTGGAGGCGTTGGCACATGACCCTCTCCCGCTGGCTGCGCGACTACCTGTACATCCCCCTCGGTGGCAACCGCGGGGGCCGTTGGTCGACCTATCGCAACATCATGATCACGATGGTGCTCGGCGGGCTGTGGCACGGGGCGGCGTGGACGTTCGTCATGTGGGGGACCATCCACGGCGTCGGCCAGGTGACCGGGCACTGGCGTCGCTCCCGGCGGGAGGCGCGGGGGCTCGAGCCCCTGCCAGACGGCCGGTGGGACCGCATCGCCCAGCGGATCGTCACGTTCAACGTGGTGTGCCTGGCTTGGGTGTTCTTTCGCTCGGACTCGCTCTCGACCGCGCTCACGCTCCTGCGGCGACTGGTCACGGCGTGGGGACCAGCCCCTGCGGTCACGCCGCTCGTCCTGCTCGCCATTGCCGTCGGGATCGGCGCCCAGTTCGTGCCCCATGACACCGTCGACAGAGTCCGGGTGGCGTTCTCGCGGCTCCGTCCGGCGGGACAGGGGGTTCTGCTCGCGATCACGTTGTTCGGCATCACCACCCTCGGGCCCCAGGGTGTCGCCCCCTTCATCTACTACCGGTTCTGATGCGCAAGGTCCACCTCCGTCTCCCGATACCCCGTGGGCGCGGTGCTCACAGCGCCGGCTCGGGCCGCTCCATGCCGGGAAACGGCGGCGGCGACGAGGGTGGCGGTGGCGTCGCCACCGCCACCCGGGTCCGCAGGCCTCGGTCGCTGCACGCCGACGCACTCTCGGGCCTCGAGCGCATCTCGGTCGAGCGTGACGCCGGACCGCGCCTGCCCGAGCAGGAGCCGGTTCCCACCCGAACGCCGCCACCGCAGGATCGGAAGCTCGAGGCGGCAGGAAGGGTGCTGGTGATCGGCTTCGTCTGTTTTGCGCTGTGGTTGCTGCTGGACGTCCACTCCCTCCAGCGCTCGGCGGAGTCGTCACCGCTCGGCGCCCGCCGCACCGCGGCGCTGACGGCGCTGCGCCCGATCGGGTGGATCGGCAATGCGACAGGTGTGGCCTACCTGGGAGATCTCGTCAAGGACGCGCTGGGGCGACCGACCGGCGGGCCCGTCGTCAAGTCGACGCCTCCGGTTCCGGTCGCCGCGCCCCGAGCACGGAGCCAGGCGGCGCCGCCGGCCCCGGCGCCGCAGTCTCCGACGCCGGCCCGGCCGGCGCTGCCCCCCCTGCCGCAGCCGACGGCCGCCAACCCGCTGCGCGTCCTGGCCATCGGTGACTCGATCGGCGAGGACTTCGGACAGAGCCTCGTCTCGAAGCTGGGCGCCACCGGGGTCGTCCAGGCGACCCTGGACGGCAAGATCAACACCGGGCTGGCCCGGCCCGACTACTTCGACTGGCCGGACGAGCTGCGGACCGACCTCTCCCGGTTCCACCCTGACGTGGTCGTGGCCATGATCGGCGCCAACGACAACCAGTCGTTCCTCGTCGGCGGCCGAGGAGTCCAGTTCGGCACGCCGGAGTGGATCACCGCTTACACCCAGCGCGTGGCCAGCCTGATGGACGAGGCGACGGCGCAGGGCGACCGCATGCTCTGGGTGGGCATGCCGGTCATGCCCTCGGCCGGGTTCTCCGATCAGATGCAGCTGGTGAACCGCATCGTCGAGAGCCAGGCCGTCGTGCACACCGGCGTGTCGTACCTGGACTCCTGGCACGTCTTCGTCGACAGCGGTGGCAGGTACTCCGCCTATCTGCCCGATCGCCTCGGGCGGCGAGCAGCAGGTGCGGGAGCCCGACGGCGTCCACCTGGCCAGGGCCGGGCTCGGATCGTCTGGCCGATTGGGCCATCGGCTCGATCCAGAGCCAGTTCGGCGTCCGGCTCAGCCCCTGATCCCCCGGCCGTCGTCGGGAAGCGCTGGATAGCATCTCGCCATGGCCGACACTGCCTCGCGTACGTGGCGGAACTGGGGCGGGAACCAGCGGTGCGCCCCGGTCGAGATCGCCCAGCCCCGCTCGGTCGAGGATCTGGTGGAGGTGGTGAAGGCCGGGGCAACCGAAGGGCTCCGGGTGAAGCCGGTGGGCTCGGGCCACTCCTTCACCGACGTGGCGTGCACCCACGGGGTGCAGGTGCGCCTGGACGATTACGCCCGGGTGCTGCGCTACGACCCCGATGCGTCGACGGTCACCGTCGAGGCGGGGATGACCCTGGCGGCCCTGGCCGGCGAGCTGGCTCGGCGCGGCCTGGCCCTGGCCAACCTGGGAGACATCGGGTACCAGACGGTCGCCGGAGCCATCTCGACCGGCACCCACGGAACGGGCATCGGGCTCGGCGGCCTGGCCACCGACGTGGTCGGTCTCCAGCTGATCACGGCCGACGGGTCGATCGTCTCCTGCACGCCGGACGAGGAGCCCGAGATCTTCGCCGCAGCCCGGGTGGGGCTGGGCGCCCTGGGCATCATCTCGACCGTCACCCTCCGCTGCCAGCCCGCCTTCAACCTGCGCGCCGTCGAGGAGCCGATCCGGCTCGACGAGGTGCTGGCGTCGATCGACGAGCTGGTCGATGGCAACGACCACTTCGAGTTCTTCTGGGTGCCCCATACGGGCTGGGCCCTCACCAAGCGGAACAACCGCACCGACGAGCCCGTCTCCCCCGGGCCGCGGGTGGCGGTTCCTGCGAGACAAGGTCCTCTTCGAGAACGTGGCCTTCGGAGCGGTCACGCGGCTCGGACGGCTCCGCCCGCAGTGGACACCCCGACTGGCCCGCATCGCTCCCGGCTCGGGGCGGACCGAGTACGTCGACCGGAGCGACCGGGTCTTCACGACCCCCCGGTGGGTCCGCTTCTGCGAGATGGAGTACGCCATCCCACGAGCGGCGGCGGTCGGCGTGGTGGAGCGGGTGCGCCGTTACGTGGAGGAGAGTGGTCTCTACGTCGGTTTCCCGGTCGAGGTCCGCTTCACCGCGGGCGACGACATCCCGCTCTCGACAGCCAGTGGGAGACAGAGTTGCTACGTGGCCGTCCACATGCCCCAGTCGGTGCCGTACGAGCAGTACTTCCGCGGCGTCGAGGCGATCATGGACGGCGTGAGGGGGCGGCCGCACTGGGGGAAGCTCCACTATCAGACGGCGGCCACGCTCTCGTCCCGCTATCCGGGGTGGGAGCGGTTTCAGGCCGTGCGCGGCCGCCTGGACCCCGAGGGCTTGTTCAGCAACGCCTACACCGACCGCGTCCTCGGTCCGCCGCTGGGCGCTTAGACCAAGGGCCAGGGGTAGGGTCGTCGTTCGGGGACCGGCGAGGGGAACCGTGGGCTGGCCACCACGGCCGTCGCCCGGCGACGCACGCCCTCCACCTCCTCGGGACCGAGCAGCGTGTCGAGCCCGGGGGGCAGGTCCTTGGCGACGCGGTCGACATCGGCCACCAGATGGTCGGGCAGCGCTTCGCCGCTGAAGTCCCACATCACGGTGCGCAGCTTGGGCTCGGGATGGAACGAGAGCCCGTTGTCGATGGCCCAGATGCGGCCGTCGAGGCCAAGAAGGCAGTGCCCGCTCTTTCGATCGGCGTTGTTGAGGAGCAGGTCGAAGGCGGCGATGACCTTCAGCGCGTCGAGATGCCCGGGATCCTCGACCAGGGTGAAGTAGTGCTCCGAGAACTCCGCGGCGACGAAGCGTTGGAGAGAGCCGATCCCGAGAGGTGCGTCGGTGCGAATGACCGTCTCGGGCACGATGTTCCAGCCCAGGGCGCGGGAGAGCTCGTACGCCGCCACCTCCCGCCGGTACAAGCCTCCGGGGAAGTCCCACAGCGGGCGCTCGCCCCGGTGGGGCTTGTACACCGCCAGCAGGTCCCGGCCGTCATCGCCACACGTCACGAGAAAGGTGCGGTTGGAGCTCCAGGGCAGCCGCCCCTGGAGCTCGACCTCCCCCCCGGAGAGCAGGCTCAGAGGACTGGCGGGCGATGCCCGTTCGTCCTGGGGCACACGTGTCCTGAGGGGTCCAAGGGGTTGCCGCAGAGCGGACAAGGAGGCCTACCCGCCTCGACGAGCTCGGTCCCTCTGATGGCGAGGGCCGCGGCCTGCTCCCGGGTGATCGTGAAGCGCGCCATCGACGCGTTCGTCTCGTCCGCCTCGTCGACCTCTTCCTCCTCCGGGACGGCTTCCTCGGCGAGGAGGACGATGCGGTCGGCCGTCGAGTCGTAGGACAGGCCGAGGGTGCCGACGACCCAGGCCGCGTCGATCGGCTCCTCCAGCTCCAGGTCCTCGGGCAGGATCCCGGGATCGGGGAGCTCCTCGAGGACTTTCGCCAGGTACTGCGACAACGCCGCCACCTGCTGCTTCTCCAGCTTGACCGTGACCGTGAGCGATCCCTGCCGCCCCTGGAGCAGGAAGACACGCTGACCCGTCGGGCCGATGGTGCCCACGGTCACGCGCTCGGCGTCGTAGAGGTCGTGCGAGTCACTCATGACGGCTGCACCTCGTCGAGGCCGTTGGTCGAGTTCACGCCGAGCACCAGGGGACCACCCTCGCCGTAGGCGATGGCGGTGACCGAGCATGGTGAGATCACGATCCGCTGGAAGAGGTCGAGGTGGGTGCCGAGGGCCTCGGCGACCGCCGCCTTGATCGGGTCGGCGTGGGAGACGGCCACGATCGTGGCGCCAGGATGGCGGGACCGCAAGCGGGCGACCGCCGACGTGACGCGGCACTGCATCTCGGGAAACGACTCGCCGTTCGGGAACCGGAACCCGCTGGGCCAGCTCTGCACGCCGCGCCACTCGGGAAGCTTGCGCAGCGCCTTCGAGCTCGCCGCCCGTCCATTCACCGAAGTCACACTCGACGAGCCCACGCTCGACGGTGACCTTGCGACCCAACCGCCTGGCGATCGGCTCCGCCGTCTCCTTCGCCCGCTCGAGTGGGGAGGCGTACACGGCCTCGATCTTGGCCGTGCTCGCCAATTGCTCGGCCATCTTGTCGGCGTCGGCCCGCCCGCCGTCGGCCAGGTGGAGCCCGGGCGCCCTGCCCGGCAGCACCGAGCCCGTGGTCGGAGTACGGGCGTGACGAACGAAGAGCACGACAGTCGGGGGAGTCTGCTTGGCGCGGCGGGTGGCCATGTCCTTCCCCAACCTACCCCACCGGGGTGAATACATTCCGCGCCGGCCCGGACTGGCGGCGGCGCCGGTTTCAGCAGCTCGAGGTGGCCCTCGCCCGTGGCGAACGTGAAGGTGATCTCGCCCCGCTGGAGGTTGCTGCGGCGGCCACCGGAGACCCCGAGCTCGTCGCTGATGGGATAGCCGAGACAGCTGCGCTCCCAGCCCATGACTGGCCCACTTGGCCCGGATGGTGCCGTGGATCGACCACGCACCGGTCGCGGCGTCCAGTAGATGGAGCCGGCGTTGGCGAAGTGGTTGAACCGGCCTACGCCGTCAGGTGTCCCGGTCTCGTCGGTGGTCGGGTAGCCGAGGAAGCTGCGCTCCCAGCCCAGGCTGGCCACTTGGCCCGGATGGCCCCGTGGATCGACCACGCCCCGGTCGGAAGGCGTCCAGTAGATGGACCCGGCGTTGGCGAAGTGGTTGAACCGGCCCACGCCGTCCGGGGTCCCGCTCTCGTCGGTGACCGGATAGCCAAGGAATCCCGTCGGCCCCCCGAGCGCGAGATACTTGTCACGGATGGCCCCACACACCTGGTGGCTTCCCGTGGCCGATGACGTGTAGGTGGTGCAGGGCGTGGCGACCGGCCCCGAACAGCCGGCGCTGAACGCGGCGGAGGCCGACTGGAACGCGCTCCACGACGGCTTGAGCGACGCGTCGTAACCCATGAGCCCAAACCAGTTTTCACGATTGCTGGGGTCAGTACCGAGATCCTCGTAGCTGTAGACGAAGAGTGGTCCCGCCCAAGGCTGTGCCCGGAACTGCTGGAAGGCCGAGGTGATCATGGACGCCTGGTCGGTCTCCGAGACCTCGTTCGTGGGAGCGCCGTACTCGGTGGCCCAGATCTGCTTGTTGGCGTCGCCGTGGGCGGTCATCACGCTGCGAAGGCTGGGATTGGTGTCGTTCATCTGCGACCACGCCGACCAGGAAGCGACATAGCTCGGCCACGCGGGCCAAGTGTAGGGATGGTGGGCCACGGCGTCGAAGTAGCCGCCGGCTCCGTTGTCGTACAGGCCGGAGAGGAAGTCGACCGGGCTCAAGCTGTTACCGGTGGTCGACTCGGGCGAGGTGCCGCCCGTGAGCACCGTCGCGGTGGGATCGACGGCTTTGATGGCGACATACGCCTGCTTGAGGAGGGCGGCGTACCGAGCGACGTCCGCCGAGGGCCGCCAGAAGTCGGGGCTGTTCGGCTCGTTCCAGATCTCCCAGGTGTGGACGCCCAGAGGTGCGTAGCGACGCACGGCAGTCGTGGCGAAGGCGGCGAAGAGGGAAGGATCTGTCGGCGGGAAGTGGTCGTCGTACGCACCGGCGGGAGCGGCCCACCCGGGAGTGTAGAGAAGGCTGGCATCGACGTTGATTCCGCGGGCGACCGCTCCCTCGATTGGCGGATCGGCGCGCGACCAGTCGTAGCTCGTCGGGCCGTTTCCCTGAATGTCCGACCACGCGACATCGAGGCGCAGCCACCGCGACCCGAGCGCCTGAAGGCCGTTGAGCTCAGCGGTGACGAAACTGGGATTGCTGCTGGTGATGGCGCTTCCTGCCGCGATACCAGGGGCACCTGGCAGGGTGGGCGCACAGGGTGTCACTGTGGCGGCGGCGGCCGACGAGGGACCGGCGCTCGCCATGGCGAACGCGAGCGTCGCCAGTCCGACCAGCACGGCGAGCGAGCACCGTAGTGCGATCCGACGCACCGATATCCCGGTGTGTGTTGCCAACGTCTTGACCCCTGTCCGCGGCCGTCAATTGACGTATACGCTGGCCATTGTCATTGGCAATTGAAACGCTCACTACGCCTCATTTCTACGTGATGGTACGTAGCTCTATTATGGGAAAACGCTACGTAGAACCACGTAGAGTTAGTGGAGTAGCTTCGTGGTCGTGGCCCGATCCGCAGCCGTCGAGCGCCTGGCCGCCGATGTCATCCGATGCCGGACGTGTCCGCGGCTGGTGGCCTGGCGGGAGCGGGTCGCGAGGGAGAAGCGTGCCGCCTACGCGGGCGAGGTGTACTGGGGCCGCCCGGTGCCGGGATGGGGTGATCCGGCCGCCACCCTGATGCTCGTGGGCCTGGCGCCCGCGGCGCACGGCGGCAACCGCACCGGTCGGATCTTCACGGGCGACCGCTCGGGAGACTGGCTCTTCGCTGCTCTGTGGCGGGCCGGCTACGCCAATCAGCCGACGAGCGTCTCCGCCGACGACGGTCTCCGGCTCCAGGGTGCCTACGTGTCAGCCGTGGTTCGCTGCGCGCCGCCCGCCAACAAGCCGACGCCAGCCGAGAGGGAGAGCTGCCTGCCCTACCTCGACCGCGAGCTCGCCCTGCTGGCCGACGTCCGGGTGATCGTCGTGCTCGGCCAGTTCGCCTACACAGCCGTGGCGGGCCGGTTGGGTCTGCGGCCGCGGCCCACCTTCGGTCATGGCAGGGAGGCCGAGCTGGCCGACGGGCGCACGCTCATCTGCTCGTACCACCCGAGCCAGCAGAACACCTTCACGGGCACCCTGACCGAGACCATGCTCGACGCCGTGTTCGCTCGGGCCCGCGAGCTCGGTGCCTGACCCCTTGGCCGGCGATAGACACACCGTTCAGCACCCAGCTCGACCCCTCCTCGGCTAGAGGACCATCAAGGGGGCCCGATGTCAACCGCCGATGCGAGGCGGGGTCAGCCGGACGTGGTGGCGGCCTCGGCCCGTGGCGGCGGCGGAGGCATGAGGCGGGGTCCCGGCACTGCGGTCTCCGGCCAGCGGCGGCGGCTGGCGCGGCGACAGCTTGCGGAGGAGGGCGACCGCACCGGGGTCGTCGTCACCTGGGCGAACCTCGATCACGCCATCGGCGAGCAGGCCGTCCATGACCTCGCGGCCACGATCGGTCCGCACCAGCGTCAACGTCCAGTCGTTGAAGGCGCCGATCCCGCCCGTCGAGATGTCGGCGTGCTCGGCGGCGAAGTCCGGGCACGCCTTGCATCCCTCCCGAGTCCAGGCGTGGCACTCCTTGAGCGGCACCTCGTGGTAGCTGCCGTCCCGCATCCAGACCTGGAAGACACCCTTGATGTTCATCTTCACCATGTCCTGCTTGCGAAGCCCGTACTTGGCCTCGAACAGCTCGGGAAAGATGGCGTCGTCGAAGGTCTTGGAGCACAGCAACCCGATGTTGAGGGCGAAGCGACGGGCGACCTTGCCAGCCTTGCGGGCCGACAGCACGGGAGGTACCGAGGACTGGCAGCTCATACCGACCAGGCCGAGCTTCTCCGCACCTGTGGCGATGGCATCGCCGTAGGCCATGGTGTTGGCCGAGTACGTGTACCGCGAGCCGGCGCCGGCGAGCACCTCCTCCCGGGTGCGGGCCACGCCGGGAATGGCCTTCCAGCTGGTGCCGTCACCCTCGAGGTAGGAGACGAGGGCGGCGTCGATGAAGCCACGGTCGAGGGCCCAGATGAGGATGGCCGACACCAACCCGCCGTCCTGGCCCACCTCCTGGAGCTCGGGGTCGACGGCCCGAGCCAGCACGACGTCCTTGGACACGCCCTCGATCTCGGCCACCTCCCGCTCGCGGCCGAACAGGTGCGTGTCGATCTCGGGCTCCCAAAGACGGAACCGGGGACAGGCCCGGGTGCACAGGGTGCAACCGCGCTCGCCGTAGGTGCAGTCGTCGAAGCCACCCTCCTCGTCGACGTGGAACGGCTTGTAGGCGCCGTCGGCTTCGTCGTACTGGAGCACGTCGTAGGGACAGGCGATGATGCACCCGGCACAGCCGGTGCACAGGCCCGTGGTGACGACCTCGGAGAACAGATGTGCCCAGTGCGGCTTCTCGGGCGGCATGGGCGAAACCTTATCGGCTGACCCGACTGGTTAGGGTCCCTCGCATGCCCGAGCTGGCCGAGGTGGAGGCCTATCGCCGGCTCGCCGAGACGGCCACCGGACGACCCGTGGCGATCGTCGACACCCCCGATGGCTGGTACCTCAAGCGCGGTGTGGACCGGGCGGCGCTGACCGCCGCGCTCGGCGGCCGCACCTTCACGGCCGCCCGCCGCATCGGCAAGCTCCTGCTGCTCGACACCGACACCCCGGAGGCGGGACGAGGGCCGGTCGGCGGACCCACGCTGGGCCTGCGCTTCGGGATGACCGGGCGGCTGCTGGTCGACGACCGCCTCGGCGTGGACAGGCTGGCGTACTCGAGCGACCAGTACAAGCCCGAGTGGATCAGGTTCTCGATCGGCTTCGCCGACGGCGGTCGGATGGCGGTGCTGGATCCGCGTCGCCTCGGCGGGGTGTTCCTCGACCCGGACGAGGACGCGCTGGGCCCAGACGCCGCCTCAGTGGGGCTGGCCGCCCTGCGCGGCGCGCTGGGCACCAGCCGGGCGCCCCTCAAGGCGCGCCTGATGGACCAGGCCCACCTGGCGGGCGTCGGCAACCTCATCGCCGACGAGGTCCTGTGGCGGGCCGGGCTCGACCCCCGGCGACCCGCGGGCTCGCTCACCCCGGCCGAGACCCGCCGACTGCACCGCCACCTTCGTGGCGTCGTCGACGACCTGCTGGGAAGGGGCGGCTCGCACATGGGTGACCTGCTGGAGGCTCGCCTGCCGGGTGGACGCTGTCCCCGGGACGGCGCGCCCCTCAGCCGGGGCCAGGTCGGTGGACGCACAACGTGGTGGTGCCCCCGCCACCAACACTGAGCCCGCTGCCGCCGTCTAGCCGCCCACCTCGGCGAGGACCTTGGTGGCGTGGCCGTCGGCTTTGACGTTGTACCAGGACCGGGCGACCTCGCCCTTCTCGTCGATGAGGAAGGTCGAGCGGATGACGCCAGTGGTCGTGCGGCCGTACATGGTCTTCTCGCCCCAGGCGCCGTAGCGCTCCATCACCGTGTGGTCCGGGTCGGAAAGGAGGCTGAAGTCGAGCCCGTACTTCGCCCGGAACTTCTGGTGGCTGGCGGCCTTGTCGGGTGAGATGCCGAGGACCGGCACGTCGGCCCGCTCGAAGGCGGCGAGGTTGTCGTTGAACTGGCAGGCCTCGGCGGTGCAGCCGGGCGTGTCGTCCTTGGGGTAGAAGTAGACGATCACCCGCCGGCCGGCGAAGTCGGACAGGGACACCGTGTTGCCGTCCTGGTCGGGCAGGGTGAACGAGGGCGCCTTGGCGCCGGCTTCGAGCTTGGCCATGGGCCCAGTCTGTCAGGTGGAGCCGGGCGTCGACTTCTCCCCGGTCTCGGCGGTCGTCGCCGACTTCTTCACCTTCGACACGTCCACCGCCGGCAGCTGCACCAGGTCGGCGACCTTCGGTGCCGTCTGCTCGTGGCGCTTGTGCGGCCACCAGAATCTCCAACCCCGCAGGGCGGCGATCGCCGGGACCAGCCTCGTGGACAGGACGTTGGCGACCAGGACCACCCCGATGGCCACCCCGAAGCCGATCTCCTCCAGGCTCTGGATGCCCGTGAGGAGCAGGGACGCGAAGGTGCCGGCGAGGATCATGCCGGCGGTGGTGATCGTCGGGGCGTTGTGCAGCACGGACTCGTGCACAGCGTCGTGCGGCTCACGACCGTTGTTGAACTCCTCGCGCAGGCGCGTCGACATCAGGATGTTGTAGTCCGTGCCGATGGCCACCACGAAGAGGTACACGATGATCGGGATGCTGAAGTCGATACCGGGGTAGCCGGTGCCGTTGATGAACACCAGGGTGATCGCCCCGATGGTGGCCAGGAAGCTGAGGCCGACCCCGGCGAGGAGCCACAGCGGGGCCACGATGGCCCGCAGGATGAGGGCCAGGATGCAGAAGATGATGAGGATGGCGACGGGGAAGACGATCGACATGCTGTGACCGAGCGCCGTGCGCACGTCGACGAGGGTCGAGGTGGTGCCGCCCACGAGAACCTGGGAACCAGGCACGGACCCGTGCGCCGCGCTGCGGATCGGTCCCTGCACGTTGTTCATCGCCGGCGTCGAGTAGGGGTTCTGGTTGAGCAGCACCTGCACGAGGGCCACCGAGTTGTTGGCGGTCAGCTGGGGTGGGAACACGCCGTTCTGGGCCACGCCCTGTGTCGTCTTGAGCTTGGTGACCAGGTTGCTCAGACCGGCCTGGTCGATCGGGCCCGACGCCGAGGTGACGTAGATCTGCGTGGGCCCGAGCGTGCCCGGCGGGAAGGCGCTGGCCATGGTGTTGAACGCCTGCTGCGAGGGCGTGCTCGACGGCAGCTCGGCCAGCGTGTTGTAGGTGGGCTTGAACCCGGTGGCGCCGATGGAGATCACGATCAGGACGCCCGCGAAGCCGACGGCGACGCGCCCGGGCCGGCGGGAGACGAGGTCGGCGACCCGCTGAGACCGGCTGGGTCCCTGGGGCACCGTGGGCTTCGAGGGCCAGAACAGGTGGATCCCCAGAAGCTTGAAGATGGCCGGCACCAGCGTCAGGGCGGCGGCGGCCATGAGCACCACACCGACGATCAGTCCGGGCGCCAGCGTGCGGAGGCTGCCCAGGCTGGACAGGAGCAGGGCGGCGAAGGCGGCCGCCACCGTGCCGGCAGCGGAGGCGATCACCTCGCCGATGACGGTCAGGGCCTCGTTCAGGCCCTTCTCGGTCCGCTCGCCCTTGTTCTTCACCAGCCGCTCCCGGTAGCGGAACAGCATGAAGACGATGTAGTCGGTGCCGATCCCGAACATGACCACGACGAGCAGCGGCGCCAGCTCCGAGCCCACCTGGAAGTTGAAGGCCTTGGCCAGGTCGGCCGTGAGCCCCTGGGCCATCTGGTGCACCACGCCGATGACGACGATCGGCAGGATGGCGATGATCGGGCTCCGGAACACGAACCCCAGCAGGGCGAGGATCAGCACCAGCGTGGCGATGGCGATGATCTGCTCGGCGGCGCTGTAGGCGTTCGTGGTGTCGACGCTGATGGACGCGTTGCCGGTGAGCCCGGAGACGAGTCCCGTGTTCTTGAGGAACGCGGTCGAGTCGTTCCTGAGCGTCTTCACCGCCTGGTTCACGCCGGTGTCACCGGGCTGGCCCTTGAAGGCGACGTTGACCAGCTGGACCTTGCCGTTCGGAGCCAACAGGCCGCTCGGGAACATGCCGGGCGAGGTCTGCACCGCGGTGACCGAGGGGATGTGGGCGTTGTTGAGCGACGTGACCAGCCCTTGGATCGTCGACATGTTCTGCTGGGAGAGCACGTTGTTCTTGGCCGTGCTGATGACCAGCGAGCCGGTCGCCCCCGACTGCTGAGGGAAGTACTTGTTGGCCACGTTCTGGGCCTTGATCGACTCGTACCCGCTCGGCAGGAAGTTGCTGTTGTTGTTCGAGGTGACGGAGACGATCTGCGGAGAGAAGGCGAGGACGACGACCGCGGCGACGACCCAGGCCGCGATGACCTTCCAGGGGTTGTTGATGACGACCCGGCCGAGCGCAGCGAACACGGCTCCCCCCTTGTGCTCCTCGTACGCCTATGTCTGGCCGCGAGAGTAGAGCATCCGCTGGTCTGCCGCTCTCCTTGACCTCGGTCAGGCCTGGGCAGCCGCCTGGAACGAGTAGTCGGGCGCGGTGCGCGCCGGCTCCCGACGGCTCATCGCCGCCTCGACCGCGGGGGCCAGACGTTCCGCCTTGGCCTTGTCTCTGGCGTCCTCGCCTTCACGTAGCTCGGGCATCACGTCCCGGGCGAACAGCTCGAGGGACTCGCAGATGTGGTCATGGCGGTTGCGCCCGGACTGGCTGACGAGGATGACCTGGTCGACGCCCGCCTCGGCGTAACCCCGCATGAGGGCCCGGATCTGGTCGGGCGTCCCGACCGCGCCTCTCAGCGAGCCGAGCCCCTGCTCGAAGAGCTGGGCCGCGATGCTGCCTCCGGTCTGCGACGCCACCTTGCGGTCGAAGCCCCAGAGGGCCCGGTTGGACTCGAACTCCTCCCAGATGTTCGTCCGGCCGGGCGAGTGGTTGCCGAAGACGTAGTAGTGCGCCAGCGAGTAGCCGAAGAAGTGCCCGCCGTCGAGACCCCGCTCGATGGCCACCTCCTCGTCCTCGTGGCACATGAACGGCATGACCACGGCCAGGTTGGGGTTGACGGCGAACCCGGCCGGGACACAAGCATCCGATGCGATCGTGGCGTAGTAGTCGTCCACCCATTCCTTGGCCTGAGACGGCTCGATGAACGAGAACGAGAGGGCACCGATCCCCTTGGTCGCCGCCAGGTGGATGGTCTCCCGTCGGCTGCAGGCCACCCACAACGGCGGATGTGGGCGTTGCAGGGGCTTGGGCACGACGTTGCGCTGGGGCATGGTGAGATAGCGGCCTTCGTACCCGGCGAACGGCTCTTCGACGAACATCCGCGTCACGGCGTCGAGGGCCTCGTCCCACTGGTCGCGCTTCGTCGCCCGATCCACACCGAAGCCGCCGAGCTCGGCCTCCGACGAGGACTCTCCCGGTCCCGAGCTCGACCCGACCGTCGGAGATCAGGTCGAGGGTCGCGACCCGCTCGGCGACTCGGGCGGTGTGGTTGAACCCGAGCGGCAGCTGCACGATGCCGTGGCCCAGACGGATGCGGCTCGTCCGTTGGCTGGCAGCGGCCAGGAAGACCTCGGGCGCCGACGAGTGCGAGTACTCCTCGAGGAAGTGGTGCTCGACCTCCCAGACGTAGTCGATGCCCACCCGGTCGGCCAGCTCGACCTGCTCGAGCGCGTCCTTGAGGAGCCGGTGCTCGTCGTCGGGCCCCCACGGCCGCGGCAGCTGGTGCTCGTAGAAGATGCCGAACTTCACTGGTCCTCCTCTGGCTAGCTGGGGATCGTCTCGACCGCCTCGTCGAAGAATCTGAACAGCGCCGGCCGGCCGTGCGCCGCCCGCGTGGCCAGCGCAAGGCGGCGGCTGGTCACGACCAGGTCGCGGGCCTCCCGTCCGGCCCAGGGCCGGGGGAGCAACTCGGGCGGCAGCAGCGGGTCGCGGTTGAAGCACTCCTGGAAGTCCACAGCCATCGACAGCGCGCCCGGGAGGAACTCCTTCTCGAGGAGCCGCCGACGGTCCCGACGCATGCCCTGCAGCACGTCCGGCACCCCGGCGAAGCGCTCGACGAAGGCGCGATAGCGCCGGTCCAGCTCGTCGACCGGCCACAACGTTCGCGCCAGCTCGCGGGGATCTCGCTGGCCGCCGACGTCCAGGTCCTCGGTCGTCGCCATGGACACCATGGCTGTCACCCCCAGGCGCTCGGCGGCCGCCCGGACGTCCTTGTGCCAGGGATGGGGCGAAACATAGAGCCCGCCCTGGATGGCCGCGCCGCCCAGTTGCAGGAGGCGGTCGCGGAGGTTGTCGCGGGCCGGTCGCCTTCCCTCGGGGACGGCGAAGCTCACGAGGCGCCACTGCCGGTCCCAACCCCGTCCGGCAGCGTCCTGCACGTAGGCCAATCGGGTTCGCTCCAGGGTCGAGCCCAGGGCCGTCATCCCTTCTTCGGTGGCGTCGTAGCGGGCGCCGCGACCCGTACCGCTGCGCACGAACAGCCCCTCGCTCACCAACCGGCGCAGGCACGAGCGCACCTGCTCGCTGGACTGGCCGCACGCGGTCGCCACTGGGAACAGCTCGTCGGCGAGGATCGTCCCGTCCTCGTGGGCCATGCCGAGCACCAGCACTCTGGTCGGGATGGGAACGGACGTAACCGCCACGACCGTAATTGTGTCCAGCCGGCGATCTGCCCGTCAATACAGTGTGGGCTCTGTTTGCTGGCGGCTTCGCCGCCCCGGGCGGGGCCCCATCCCCGCCCTCCTCCGAAGCGGCGGGGTCCCCATCCCCGCCGCCGGCCGTATGCTGACGACGTACGGGAGCTCGGAGACACCGGGCTGAGAGGGCGCCTGTCGGGTGCCGACCGTTGACCTGAACCGGGTAATGCCGGCGGAGGGAGGAGACCATGACCGTGGGGCGTCGCAAGGTCTACGTCGAGGGCAGCCGTCCAGGAGTGAGCGTCCCCTTCGCCGAGGTGGATCTGGCCTCGGATCCGCCGGTGCGCCTGTACGACACGAGCGGTCCGGGGTCCGACCCTGTCGAGGGGCTGCCACCGGCGCGGCGGCCCTGGGTGCTCGGTCGCGAGGACGTCGAAGAGGTCGCCGGCCGTACGGCATCGCTCCGTGACGACGGCCGCGCCGCCGTCCGACGGGGAGGAGCGGCGGCCGGGCTCCAGCGACCAGCGCCCCGTCCCCTGCGGGCGCGTCCGTCGCGCACCGTCACCCAGATGCACTACGCCCGGCGGGGGGCGGTCACCCCGGAGATGGAGTTCGCCGCTGTGCGCGAGGGAGTGGAGCCCGAGCTGGTCCGCGACGAGGTGGCGAGGGGTCGGGCCATCCTGCCCTCGAACGTCAACCATCCCGAGTCCGAGCCCATGGTCATCGGTCGGAACTTCCTGGTGAAGGTCAACGCCAACATCGGCAACTCGGCGGTGAGCTCCTCGGTGGCCGAGGAGGTGGAGAAGCTGAGCTGGGCGACCCGGTGGGGCGCCGACACCGTGATGGACCTGTCGACCGGACCTGACATCCACACCACCCGGGAGTGGATCATGCGCAACTCGCCGGTGCCGATCGGCACGGTGCCCATCTACCAGGCCCTGGAGAAGGTCGACGGGCGAGCCGAGGAGCTGAGCTGGGAGGTCTACCGGGACACGATCGTCGAGCAGGCCGAGCAGGGCGTGGACTACTTCACCGTCCACGCCGGCGTGCTCCTGCGCTACGTGCCGCTGACCGCCCGGCGGGTCACGGGCATCGTCAGCAGGGGCGGGTCGATCATGGCCGCGTGGTGCCTCGCCCACCATCAGGAGAACTTCCTCTACACCCACTTCGAGGAGCTCTGCGAGATCATGGCCGCCTACGACGTGGCCTTCTCGCTCGGCGACGGGCTGCGTCCGGGGTCGATCGCCGACGCCAACGACGAGGCACAGTTGGCCGAGCTGGCGACGCTGGGCGAGCTGACCGAGGTCGCCTGGCGCCACGACGTGCAGGTGATGATCGAGGGTCCGGGCCACGTCCCGATGCACAAGATCAAGGAGAACGTCGACCTGCAGCTCGAGCTCTGCCACGAGGCGCCCTTCTACACCCTGGGCCCGCTCACGACCGACGTGGCGCCCGGCTACGACCACATCACCTCCGCCATCGGCGCCGCCATGATCGGCATGTTCGGCACGGCCATGCTCTGTTACGTCACCCCCAAGGAGCACCTGGGCCTTCCCGATCGCGACGACGTCAAGGCCGGCATGATCGCCTACAAGATCGCCGCCCACGCCGCCGACCTGGCCAAGGGCCATCCCGGCGCACAGGCGTGGGACGACGCCCTGTCCAAGGCCCGCTTCGAGTTCCGCTGGGAGGACCAGTTCAACCTGGCCATGGACCCCGAGACGGCCCGGTCGTTCCACGACGAGACCCTGCCGGCCGAGCCGGCGAAGACGGCGCACTTCTGCTCGATGTGCGGACCGAAGTTCTGCTCGATGCGGATCACGCAGGACGTGCGGGACTATGCCGAGGCGCACGGCATCGGCGCCGACCAGGCCGTCGAGGTGGGGCTGAAGGAGAAGGCGGACGAGTTCCGGGCCGCAGGATCGGAGATCTACCGGGAGGCGTCGAGCCGGCGTTAGGGCGCCGCGGCCAAACGCTCCTCGTACAAGCGGAGTGTGGCCGAGTCGAAGGCGACCAACCGGGCCAGCTCGACGCGCGTGTCGGCGGTCTGGAGCGTCTCGACGGCTATCGAGGCCGCCTCCTCCGGGGGATAGCCGTAGATGCCGGTCGATATGGCCGGGAAGGCGACCGAACGGGCGCCGACCTCGTCGGCGATCTCCAGGGCCCGGCGGTAGCAGGAAGCCAGCAGCTCCGGCTCGCCGTGGCGACCGTCGCGGTAGCGGGGACCCACGGCGTGCACGATCCAGCGGGCGGAGAGGCGGAACCCGGGCGTGGCCTTGGCGTCACCCGTCGGGCAGCCTCCGAGGGCGGTGCACGCCTCGTGCAGCTCGGCCGCCCCTGCGGCGCGGTGGATGGCACCATCGACTCCGCCACCTCCGCCGAGCGACTGATTGGCGGCGTTGACGATGGCGTCCACGTCCTGGCGGGTGATGTCGCCCTGGACCGCCTCGATGCGCACGGGCTCACACTATGTTGACGCCACCATGACCACCTTCATCACCAGGTTGGGGACATCGGGCGCTGGCCTCAGGCTGGCGGTGAAGGACCTCATCGACCTGGCCGGGCTCCCCACCACCGCCGGGTGCGCGGTGGTCGCCGAGGACGCCGAGCCCGTGGCCAAGGACGCCGCCTGCATGGCCGGGACCCGGGCGGCGGAGGCGGCGGGAGAGGTGCGCATCGTCGGCAAGGCGAACCTCCACGAGCTCGCGTTCGGCGCCACCGGGATCAACCGTGCCTTCGGCACGCCAGTCAACCCACTGGACGCCCGGCTCATCCCCGGCGGCTCCTCGAGTGGCTCGGCGGTAGCCGTGGGGAGCGACGAGGCTGACGTCGCCTTTGGCAGCGACACGGGCGGGTCGGTACGCGTCCCCTCGGCCTGCTGCGGGACCGCGGGCCTCAAGACGACCCACGGTCGCATCCCCCTCGACGGCGTGTGGCCGCTGGCATCCAGCCTCGACACGATCGGGCCCATGGCTCGGGACGTCTCCGGCCTGGTGGCGGGGATGCAGCTGCTGGAGCCGGGCTTCGAGGTGGCGGGCTCGCCGCCGGCGACCGTCGGCCGGTTCCGACCCGTCGACGGCGTCCATCCCGAGATCGACCTGGCCGTGGACCGGGCGCTGGCCAGCGCGGGGTGCGAGGTGGTCGAGATTGATCTCCCGGGATGGGACGAGGCCTTCAGCACCGGCGGCATGGTCATCGTCGCCGAGGCGGCGGCCGTGCTCGGGCATCTGCTGGAGCGGCGCCACCAGCTCGGCGAGGACGTGGCGCTGCGAATCGAGGTCGGTCGGACGGTAACGCCCGACACCGTCGCCGCGGCCGAGGGGGTCAGAGCCCGCTGGCGGGCCGAGCTGGACGCCGCGTTCTCTCGGGTCGAGCTGATCGCCCTGCCGACCCTGGCCGTGTGGCCTCCGACGCCCGACGAGCTCGATGAGGTGCAGCTCACCCGGCTCACCATGCCGGTGAACCTGGCCGGAGTGCCGGCGATAGTCCTCCCGGTGCCTGCCGGCCGGGTACCGGCGAGCATCCAGCTGCTGGCGCCACCGGGCGGCGAGGAGCGGCTGCTGGCCTTCGGGGCGGGCCTCGAGCGGGCCGTCGCCGTCTAAGCACGGTCGCACGGTCGCCATCAGGTAGGATCGTGCCTGGTGGCCGTCCGCTTCCGGGCGGCCCCATCGAGGTCGCCTCGACCTTCTCGTGGTGGCGTTCACAGGGGTGTTCGCCGTGGGGTGGCCATTCGACCACCCGTCCGTACCACCGAGAAGGAGAGTTCTTCCCACTCATGACCGTCACCTTCGACGGCCTCGGCATCAAACCTGAGCTGACCGCCGCCTTGAGCGGCCAGGGCATCACCGAGCCGTTCCCGATCCAGGCCCGCACCATCGGCGACGTGCTGGCCGGCCGCGACGTGTGCGGCAAGGCCAAGACCGGCTCCGGCAAGACGTTGGCGTTCGGTCTACCGCTCCTCCAGCAGACCGGCCGTTCCGAGCCCGGACGCCCCCGCGCCCTCGTCCTGGTCCCTACCCGGGAGCTCGCCCTCCAGGTGCGTGACGTGCTGGCCCCACTGGGGACGGTGGTCGACCGGCGTGTGGCCGCCTTCTACGGGGGCGCGCCGATGGAGCGCCAGATCGCCGCCCTTCGACGGGGCGTGGACCTGGCTGTCGCGACCCCCGGCCGCCTGATCGATCTCGACCACCGCGGGGCGATCTCGCTGGCGGACGTGGACACGCTGGTGCTCGACGAGGCGGACCGCATGGCCGACATGGGGTTCATGCCGCAGGTCGAGTGGCTGTTGCGCCGCCTCGAACGGTCGCACCAGACGCTGTTGTTCTCCGCCACCCTCGATGGCGACGTCAACTACCTCGTGCGCCACTACCTGCGCGACCCCGTGCAACACGAGGTCACCTCCGCCCAGGTGACCGTCGAGGAGATGGAGCACCGGTTCCTCGCCGTGCACCAGCTCGACAAGGTGAAGGTGGCCGCAGCCATCGCCCGCGGGGTCGAGAAGACACTGTTCTTCACGAGGACCAAGCGGGGCGCCGACCGTCTGGCCCAGCAGCTGGAGAAGGAGGGCGTCAAGGCTGCACCCATCCACGGCGACCTCCCGCAGCGGATCCGTGAGCGGGCCCTGCGCGACTTCTCGCTGGGTCGGCTTCCCGCCCTGGTGGCCACCGACGTCGCCGCCCGGGGGCTGGACATCGACGCGGTGGACGTCGTGGTCCACTACGACCCCCCCGAGGACCACAAGGGCTATCTCCACCGCTCGGGGCGCACGGCTCGAGCAGGGGTGGAGGGCATCGTGGTGACGCTCGTGCTCTGGGACCAGGTCCTCGAGGTGGAGCGGATCCAGAAGCGGGTCGGCCTACGGGTGCCGATCGTCGAGGTGTTCTCGAACGACGAGCGCCTCTCCGACCTGGCCGCGTGGAAGCCGGACGAGGACGCCGCCTGAGCGTCAGCCGGGCGAGCCCGACGGTCTGACGGCGGAGCTGTCGGGCGCGGGCATCGGGGGCGCTGTCCCCGCCGGACCCGTCGCCCGTCCCGCCGTGGCCTCGCCGAGCTCGGTCGACACCAGCGGGCCCCTGCTCAACAGGATGACCCCGATGGCCATGATCAGGAGGGTGACACACTCGAGGGCCACCCAGCCGGGGCTGTCGCGCAGGCTCTCACCGAACACCTCGGCGCCGATGATGATGCTGGCGATCGGGTCGACGACCGTGAGGGCGGGCTGCGTCGCCGTGAGCGGACCGCTCTGGAAGGCGTTGGTCACGATGAAGAAGGCGGCCAGCCCGGTGACGGCCACGGCGTAGGGAGGCCAGCTGGCGAAGAAGTGGACCGTCCCGCGCCCGATGAGGTCGGTGGACGCCTTGATGAAGGCGGCGTTGAGGGCGAAGGTGATGGCAGCCGCCGAGCCGAACAGTGCCGCTCGGGCGAAGGACGACGAGGACCGAAAGGCAAGAACGACGAGCAGCGCCACCACCAGCCCGGTGCCGAGGCCGGCGACGCCCCAGTCCCCCGCCAGGGCTCTCGTGCTGCCCCCGCTCGGGTTGGCCGCCAGCAGGAAGCCGGCCAGCCCCCCGCACACGGCGACGGCGCCGATCCACTCCTCCCGGCCGGGCTGGGACCGCGACCAGACGGACAGGATGATCAGCACGAACAGCAGCTCGGTGACGAGCACGGGCTGGACCGTGGACAGCTGGCCGTAGGCGAGGGCCCCGGCCTGGAAGAGGAAGGCGCCAACCATGGTCGAGAAGCCGATCAGCCAGACCGGACGCCGCAGCACGAAGGTCATCAGCTTGACCCTGAGAACGGTGCTGTCGGGTGCCGTCGACGCTCCCCGCCGCTGGAGCACCGATGACACGGCGTTGCACAGCGCGGCCATGACGGCCAGGAAGAACCCCATCGACCTCTTTCTACCCGTCTCCCGGGGAGGCGCTGCGTCCGCACTCCTCTGCCTCGATGGCGGCGATCTCGGCCAGACGAGGCAGGTGACGGCCGCCTTCGAACCCGGTGGTGACGAAAACATCGAGGATAGTCAGAGCCAGCTCCACGCCCAGCACCCTGGCGCCCATCGAGAGGACGTTGGCGTTGTTGTGCTGCCGGGCCAGCCTGGCGGTGAACTCGTCGTGACACAGCGCCGCCCGCACGCCGTGGACCTTGTTGGCCGAGATCTGCTCACCCTGGCCGCTGCCGCCCATCACCACCCCGAGCTCGGCGCCGCCCCTGACGACCGCCCTGGCCGCGGCGGCGCAGAACGGCGGGTAGTCGACCGGTGCCTCGGAGTCCGTCCCCAGGTCGAGGACCTCGTGCCCGGCGCCTTCGAGGTGCTTGGCCACCTCGACCTTGAGCGGGTACCCGGCGTGGTCCGATGCAAGGGCGATCCGCATGGTGCAATCGTTGCAGGTGTGAGGGGGTCATGAGGGCGTGGATCGTCGATAGGCCGGGACCAGTCACCGGCGGGCCCTTGAGGCTCGTCGACCGCGACGTCCCCGAGCCGGGGCCGGGGGAGGTCCGGGTTCGCATCGCGGTGTGCGGGGTCTGCCGGACCGACCTCCACCTGGCCGAGGGGGACCTGCCGCCGCGCCGCCCCGGTGTCGTCCCCGGCCACGAGATCGTGGGCAGGGTGGACGCCGTCGGCGCGGGCGCCGAGCGGTTCGCCATCGGCGACCGGGCCGGCATCGCCTGGCTCCGGCACACCGACGGGCGCTGTCGGTTCTGCCTGCGCGGCGACGAGAACCTGTGCGTGAGCCCCGGCTTCACCGGCTGGGACGCGGACGGCGGTTATGCCGAGGCCGCCGTGGTCGACGAGCGGTACGCGTACCGCCTTCCCGAGCGCTTCTCCGACGAGGAGGCGGCCCCGCTGCTGTGCGCGGGGATCATCGGCTATCGGGCCCTCGAGCGGGCGCGGCTCCCACCCGGCGGCCGGCTCGGCATCTACGGCTTCGGCGCCTCGGCGCACCTGACGGCCCAGATCGCCGAGGCCCAGGGGGCGGCGGTCTACGTGGTGACCCGCGGCGCCGCAGGCGCAGCGTCTGGCCCTCGAGCTCGGCGCCGAGTGGGCCGGAGGGCTCGACGACGCTCCTCCGGAGCCGCTCGACGCGGCCATCCTCTTCGCCCCGGTCGGCGACCTCGTTCTTCCTGCGCTCGCTGCCCTCGACCGGGGTGCCACCCTGGCCATCGCCGGCATCCACCTCACCGACGTGCCCGTCCTCTCGTACGAGCGCCACCTGTTCGAGGAGCGGTCGGTGACCAGCGTGACGGCCAACACCCGGGCCGATGGGGAGGAGCTGCTCCGACTGGCCGCCCACATCCGACCCCGTGTCGAGACCGTGCCGTACCCGCTCGAACGGGCCGACGAGGCGCTCGCCGACCTGGCCGGTGACCGGGTCAACGGCGTGGCCGTGCTGAGGATCGCTGCTTAACATGCCGCTGGCGTGGGCTCTCGGAGAAGGAGAGTGAGATGAGCGACGTGACGACGTACACCGTGCCGCGCCGAACCCCTGACCGAGAAGGCCTTCGCCCCCTTCGGTCAGGTGATCGCGGCCGGCGACATGGTGATGGAGCTTCGGGGCGACGAGGTGTTCCACCTCAACGTGCTCCACTACGACCGGCGACCGTTGCGCTGCGACCACCTCAACCGCCACCACCGGGCGACGCAGGCGCTCGTCGCCTTGGGGGGCAAGCCGACCCTGCTGGTCGTCGCCCCCCCGGAGCCCGACTTCGCCTCGCCCGGGGACCTGGAGACGGTGAGGGCGTTCGTCTGCGACGGCTGGGCCGGTGTCAACCTGGCGCTGCACGTCTGGCACTGGGGCCCCTACCCTCTGACTGACCACGTCGATCTGGTGAACGTCCAGGGAAGGTTCTTTGCGACCGACAACGAGGTGGCCCACCTGGAGCGGGACCTCGGGACGGTCGTGGAGGTGCTGCTCTAACCCCCGTCGCCCTCCCGCTCCGCCGGGGGCTCGGGCCGCTCGACCGACTGGGCGTCCAGGCCCAGCAGCTCGAGGGTCGTCGAGCCCTGGCGCAGCCGGTCGAACATGGCCGTCTCCTTGTTGGCGCGGGACCATGCTGCGGCGAGGACCGCCTCCACGTCCGGCCCCGCCACGACGGTGACGCCGTCGGCGTCGCCGACGACCCAGTCCCCGGGCGACACGTCGGCGCCCGCAACCCGGGCCAGGCCGCCAACGGCGCCGCCCCCGAGCTTCGTCGCGCCCGGCAGGGCCACCAGGGCGCTGAACATGGGAAAGCCGTGGGTGGCCACCGCGGCCACGTCCCGCACGCCACCGTCGATGACGAGCCCGACGAGACCGCGGGCCTCGGCGGCGGTGGTCAGGACCTCGCCCCAGTAGCCCCGCTCGGGTCGCTCGTGGGCGTCGACGAGGAGGGCGGAGCCGGCCGGCGCCTCGGCCACGGCGAGATGTATGGCCAGGTTGTCGCCAGGTGGGCAGGTGACCGTGTAGGCGGGGGCCGCCAGCCGGGCGCCCGGCCACGCCGGCTTGATCCGCGGATGCAACGCCCGTCCACCCGATTCGGCGACCGTGGCCGACCCCAGTCCCAGCAGCTGGTCGCGGATGCCGGTCGCCACGCTCACGCCGCCCCGTCGGCCACGAGGTTGCTGGGCACCTGGCCCGCCAGCACCGCCTGCACGCCCTCGGCCGCCATCCTCGCCATTCTCGTGCGGGTCGCGGTGCTGGCACTGCCGATGTGCGGGGTGAGGAAGGCCCGAGGGGCCGCCAGCAGCCGCGGGTGGACCTGGGGCTCGCGCTCGAACACGTCGAGCCCGGCGGCGAAGATCCGCCCATCCTCCAGGGCGACGGCCAGGGCCTCCTCGTCCACGACGGGACCCCTGGACGTGTTCACCAGCACGGCCGTCGGCTTCATGAGGGCGAGCCGGGGGCCATCGATGAGACCACGGGTCCCGTCGTCCAGGGGGAGGTGCAGGCTGACGACGTCGGATCGCCGCAACAGGGCGTCGAGGTCGTCCACGTAACCGGGCTCTCCGCTGGGACGGCGGGAATGGTGCAGGACCCGCATCCCGAATCCCGCACCCCGGCGGGCCACCGCCCGGCCGATCCGGCCGTAGCCGACCACCCCGAGCGTGGCGCCGTGGACGTCGTGGCCCAGGTACTGGTCGACGGCCCAGCCGTTCCACCGACCGCCGCGCAGGTCGCGCTCGCCCTGGCCGAGGAGGCGGGATGCGGCCAGGATCAGCGCGAAGGCCAGGTCGGCGGTGGTGTCGTCGAGCACGCCCGGCGTGTTGCAGACGGCCACGCCGGCGGTCAGGGCCGCCTCGAGGTCGATGTTGTCGTAGCCGACGGCGACGTTGGCGACGACTCGGAGCTTGGGAGCGCCGGCGATCACCGCCCGGTCGATGCGGTCGGTCAGCACACTGATGATGGCATCGGCATCCGACGCCGCCCTGACGAGCTCGCCGTGGGTGAACGGCTGGTCGTCGGGCCGTTGCACGATGTCGTGGCCGGCGTCGACCAGGGGGTCGAGACCGCCGGAAGGCAGTCGGCGGGTGACCAGGACTCGGCGGGGGGAGGGACCCGGCACGGCGGTCACGGTAACGCCCGTCGCCGCCCTTGGCCCAGGCGCATACCAAACCGCGGCTCGGGGTACGGTGGAACCACTCGTTGGGGGGCCTGGGGTCCACCTGGGGAAATGCCGACATCGCATGCCGACGCCCCACCTCGCCTTGACGTGCCCTTGACATGACAGGCGCTCGCTAACTATGCTTAGCACAGTTCCCCTGACGACAAGAGGAAGGAGACGGCCATGACCGTGGCCGAGATCACCGAGAGCGTCCAGAGCCAGGTGCTCGAGGCGCTCAAGCAGTACCAGGATCTGCTCGTGGAGGCCGTGCGGGGCGCGGCGGAGACGGTCGAGGAGATCGTGCCTGCCCGCCCGGAGCTGCCGTTCGCCAACCAGCTGCCGCGGCCGACCGAGCTGGCGGGCAACGTGTTCGATTTCGCCGAGAAGCTCCTGGCGAACCAGCGGGAGTTCGTCACCAACGTCCTCGACGTGGCGGACCCCTACCTGGCGGGCAAGCAGCCCACCAGGAAGACGGCGACCACGAAGTCGACGGCGGCCTGAGCTGCTCCGGCGGGGGGTGGGGGTGCGAACCGTCCCCACCCCCCGATCGGTAGCCTCATCTGCAGAGATGGTCACCGACGATGTATGGCGCTCCCGGCTGGAGTCCCTGGGCTCGTTCATCCGCTCCCAGCGACGGCTGGCCAACCTGTCCCTTCGCGACATGGCCGAGCTCACCCACGTCTCGAATCCCTACCTGAGCCAGATCGAACGGGGTCTCCACGAGCCGTCGGTGAGGGTGCTGCGCTCGATCGCCCGGGCGTTGAACCTGTCCGCTGAGACCTTGCTGTCCCAGGCCGGCGTGCTGGAAGGCGAGGAACCGCCCCTCGGCGCCAACGGAGAAGGGCCGACCACCGAGACGGCCATCCGCTGCGATCCCGGGCTGACCGACGGCCAGAAAGAAGCCCTCCTCGCCGTGTACCGCAGCTACCGGGCGGCGAACCGCTAGGCCGGCCCGGGAGGCCGGCCCGAGGACAGGCTCCGGGTCGCTCTCCGTGCTGGACGAAACGGACAAATGGCGCTAGAAGACTGAGCCGTGTCTGTCGTCTCACGGGGTCGGCGCGCCATGCCGTTCGGTCTCGCCGTGCTGCTCGTCTGCGGGGTCCAGGCCGCCGCCTCGGCTGTGGCCGCGTCGCCTCCCGGCGGCCTGCAGATCACCACGCTCTCCAACCGAGCCGACCTCATCTCCGGCGGCGAGGCCCTGACCCAGGTGACCCTGCCCACCGGCGTGGCGGCCTCCTCGCTCCACGTCAGCCTCAACGGCCGCGACGTCACCCCTGAGTTCGCGCTCCGCTCCAACCACAAGGTCGAGGCGCTGTTGCACGGCCTGGCCCTCGGCGCCAACAGCCTGGTCGCCACCTCGCAGGGCGGCCGCCGCGCCAGCCTCACGATCCTCGACCACCCGACCGGCGGGCCGACGTTCTCGGGCCCGCAGATCCAACCGTGGGCCTGCCGGCGGGCGCGGCCGACCGGCAGTGCGACCAGGCGCCGACGTTCGCCTACTCCTACGAGCCCGTGGGCACCAACAGCCTGCAGAGCTACGACCCGAGCCACCCGCCTCCGTCCGCCTCCATCGCCACCGCCACGACCACCGATGGAGTCACCGTCCCGTTCATCGTGCGCCAGGAGACCGGCTACATCGACCGGGACCAGTACGCCATCGCCACGCTGTGGCAGCCCGGCGAGCCGTGGGCAGCCGTGGGCGCCCCAGCGGCAGTACAACGGCAGGCTGATCATCACCCACGGCGCCAGCTGTGACACGACATACGGTGTGGGCACGGCGCCCAGCGTCACCGACACCAAGATGCTCGGGGGCGGGTTCATCCTCGATGTCGACCGCCCTCGACAACGCGGGCCACAACTGCAACATCGCCACCGAAGCCGAGTCGTTGGTGATGACGAAGGAGCACCTGATCGATCACTACGGAGAGGTGCGCTGGACCATCGGGAGCGGCTGCTCCGGCGGATCGCTGGTCCAGCAGCAGGTCGCCAACGCCTACCCGGTCTGTACCAGGGAATCACGCCGCAGTGCAGCTTCACCGACGCCTGGTCCTCGGCGATGGAGTACGTCGACTACAGCATCGCTCCTCCAGTACTTCGAGAACCCGGCCAGGTGGTCGCCGGGCGACGGTGTGGGACTCCGGTGGCGATCAGCCAGGTGCTCGACCACCCCAACATCGCCAACCCGATGCACCTTCACGACCGTGATCCCCAACTCCGCCGACCCCAGCCGATCCTGCCCCGACGTCCCGGCAAGCAAGACCTACAACCCCAAGACCAATCCCGGTGGCGTGAAGTGCACCCTGCAGGACTACATGGTCAACGTCTTCGGCAAGCGGACCGACGGGTTCGCCAACCGCCCCTTCGGCAACGCAGGGATCCAGTACGGCCTGCAGGGCCTGCTCGACGGCGAGCTGTCGGTCGCGCAGTTCGTCGACCTCAACAGCCATATCGGGGGCCTCGACTACAACGACAACGTGCAGGCGGCGCGCAGCTCTCCCGATCTGACCGGCCTGGATCGCGCCTACGCGAGCGGGGCGGTCGACTCGGCGCAACAACCTCGACCAGGTGGCGATCATCGACCTCCGCGGGCCTGACGAGGGTTCGTTCCACGACGTCTACCGCACGTACGCCCTGCGGGCCAGGCTCCTCCGCGACTTCGGCACCGCAGCCAACCAGGTTCTCTGGCGCGGGCTGGCCCCGATCATCGGCGATACCAACTACGCAGACCAGTCTGTCTTCGCCATGGACAGGTGGCTTGCCCGCGTCGATGCCGACCACTCGCCTGTCGCCTTGTCGCAGAAGATCCTCCACGACAAGCCCGGTGACCTGACGGACCGCTGCACCAACGGCGTCGGCACCGACATCCCGTCTCCCGTGTGCGATGCCGCGGTCGCCGCCTACGGCACGCCGCGGATGGCGGCCGGCATGCCGCTGTCCGACGACGTCCTGCAGTGCCAGCTGAAGCCGTTGCGCAAGGACGACTATCCCGTGAGCTTCACAGACGCCCAATGGCTGGCCATGCAGAAGGCGTTCCCGAACGGCGTCTGCGACTACAGCAGGCCCGGCGTCGACCAGCACGGCACGACGCCGTGGCTCACCTACCAGGACGCCCGTGGCAGCGTCGTCTACGGCGGCCGCTCCCTCGGCCCGCCGCCGCGCTCGAGCTCGTCCTGAGGTTCGCTGTGGCCTGGCAGCGCCCTCAGGCGTCGACGCCGGCTCCGGGGCTCGCCGGAGCCTGCTCGGTCGACCAGCGGTAGCGAGGCAGCTGGCGCCGGGCGCCCGACCGGGTGAACTCGAGCGGCGGCGTCAACTCGAGGACGCGCGAACCGGGCTCGTAGAGGGCTCCCTCGATGTCGGCGATGGTCGCGGTGCGAGGGTCCAGTCCGTTGACCGCGAGGGCGTGCTCATAGGCACTGCCGAGCTCGGCCTTCAACAGCTCCCCGATCACGCCGGGAAAGGTCTCCGGGTCACTCAGCAGCCAGGCGTGCATCGCCCCGTGGATGGCGACCACCCGGGCGCCACAGCGGCGACCCGCGTCACGGGCGGTGGCGAACGGCACGATCAGGTCGCGATCGCCGTGCAGGATCACGACGGGGACGTTCGTCCGGCCCAGCGCCTCGACCACGGGCACGCTGGCCGGTGAGGTGAGGATCGAGCGGGCCGGTCCGAGCAGGCGCCAGGGGCGACTGACGTTCCCGACCACGAGGCGGCGTCAACGAGCGGGCGAGGCGCGCCGCCCTCGCCGTGTCGTCGACGACGAACACCGTCCCGGCCAGGTCGAGCACCATGAGGCCGGCGTAGAGCCCGAGCACCGGCGGGGCCAGCTTCAGCCAGCGCATCAGGTCGTCCCAGGGCTTGCCCACGATGGCGTCGACCAGCACCACCCCCGAGGCCAGTCCGGGACGTTCCGCCGCCAGCTGGGCCACCAGGCGCCCGCCCATCGAGTGGCCGACGAGGATCGGCCGGCGGATGCCGAGCTCCTCGAGGGCCCGGCCCAGGTCGGCGGCGTAGGCGTCGACGTCCCCGCCGTGGACCGGAAGCACCGACGTCCCGCCGTGGCCTGCGACGTCGATGGCCACCACCTTGAACCCCATCGACACCAACCTGCTGAGGGTGGGGGCGTAGAGCATGCCGTTGGCGGTGAAGCCGTGCACGACGACGAGCGGCACGCCTCGTCCGGCGATGGCGAGGCTCACCTGATGGCCGTCGGCCAGGCGTACGACGTGCCGGGCCAGGCGAACGCGCGGAACCTCGGCGTCGCGCAGTCGGCGCCTCGGCCGCGCCAGCGACGGAGCTGCCGCCGGTGCCCAGGTCTCCCCAGCAGCGGTGCTGTTCACCGAGCGCCGCCCCCGACGGGCGTTCTCGTGGGCCGTCCTCCCGGGCCGGCCGTCCTGCTGGGCCGTCCTCCCGGGCCGGCCGTACCCCCACCGGACGGGATCGTCAGCTCCCGGCGGCGGTGCCGGCGGTGGTCGCCCGCTTGCCGGTCGCCCCGTCCGACCTGGTGCTCGACGCCTTGGGGCGAGCGGCGGCGCGTCTCGCCTGTGGGCGTGTCCGGGCCGCCCGGGCCTCGGACCCGGCGGAGCCCATGGCGGCCACGAGCCGCTCGGCATAGTGCCGCTGTTGGGAGATCAGTCGCTCGCTGAATCCGAGGGTCAGCTTGACGACCTCCTCGGGCGGGACGGCGCCATCGAGTCGTCTGGTCAGCAGTCGTGCCGGAACGATACCTGCGGCCACCCGGCCCGCGGATTCAATGACACCCACGGAGCGGTCCTGGGCCCGCTCGAGGGCCTCCAGGAACTGCTCCTGGGCTCTTGCCACCACGTCGGTGTAGATCGCCACGTGCCTTCCCTTCCTAGTCGTTGCTTGTGTTCGCTGATCCGGGCCCGCGCCGGCCGGCCGGGCCGGCCGTCACCGCGGCCTTGGACAGCTCGTTGAGGGCGTCATCGAGGTACTCGGCGACGTCCCACAGCTCCGGCACCGCGTCGCGACAGCCGACGAGACCGAAGAACAACGTGCCCATGTAGCTCTGCACGGTGATGTTGAGCGGTGCGCTGTCCATCACGGGCCCCATCGGGTACGCGGCCACCATGCGGGCTCCCGAGAAGAACAGTGGGAAGGCAGGTCCGGGAAAGTTGGAGACGATGACGTTGTGCAGCGGCGGCAGCCGCTCGAGCACCTTCAATCTCGCCGCCAGCCGTGCTGCCCGGCTGAGGACGCCGGGGGACACGACCTCGGCCCAGTCGGACAGCTCCTGGACGCCGAAGACCTTGTCCTGGGCCTTCGCCCGACCAGAGCTGGCTGCGATGGCGCGCAGACGCTCGACGGGGTCCTCGACGGTGCTGGCCAGCGAGACGAGCATGGCCGACACCTGGTTGCCCATGGCGCCGCGCTGTTCATCGGTGCGGACCGAGACGGGCACGGCGGCCACCAGCGAACGCTCGGGGTGCTCGCCACGGGCCGCCAGGAGGGATCGAAGGGCGCCGGCGCACATGGCCAGGATCACGTCGTTGACCGTCCCACCGAAGGTGTTCTTGACGGCTTTCACCTTGTCCAGGCTGGCTTCGGTGAAAGCGATCCGCCTGTGGGGGCCGAGCGACCTCTGCAGCGAGGTGCGGGGTGCGGAGAACGGTGCGGGAGGCGGTGGCGCCTCATCCGAACGGTTGCGCCGGCGAAGGGCGAGTGCGGATCCCACCGTGCGGGATGCGAGTCGGGCGGCGGTGACGGGCTGGCGGACGAGCTCACCGACGGCCGCGCGTCCGAGATCGAGGGCGGACGTGTGGTCCGGCTCCCACGGTTCATCGGGTGGGGTGGTCACCGGTTCGGGCGAAAGGTCGAGGAGGTTCGCCGTGATCTCGGCGCCGGACAACCCGTCGATGGCTGCGTGGTGAACCTTGGTCACGCTGGCCACCATGCCGCCCTCCAGGCCCTCGACGACGTACATCTCCCAAGGCGGCCGCTGACGATGGAGGGGTCGCCCCATCACATCGGCGGTGAAGTCGGCGAGCTCGGCCACGCCCCCGGGTGCGGGCAGGGCGGCAGGCCGTACGTGGTAGTCGAGGTCGAAGTCAGCGTCCTCCAGCCACACCGGGTGGTGGAGGCGCAGCGGTACGTCCGCCAGCCGCCGTCGGAACGGGGGCACGAGGTGGAGGCGGTCCGCGAGCAGCTGACGCACTGCCTCGAACGAGTGACCCTCGGGGGCAGTCGACGGGTCGAACACACACGTCTGACCGACGTGCATCTGTGTGCCTGCGGTCTCGACCTGAAAGAACGCAGAATCGAATCCCGTTAGTCGCTGCATGGAAGCTACCTCCCCAGCCCCCTCGTCACGCCGGGCCTGCTGCAATCCCGCCGGGTGAGCGACTCCCCCCTGTGCGTGGCGACTCGTCCCCTAGCCAGGGCGATTCTTGTCGAGGGGGGACGAGCCGTCAAGGCCCGATCCGGCGCTCGAGGCGGCCTCGCGGTCTCTGGGCGCATGACGCCCTCTCAGCCCCATTTTACGTGCTAGACGTGGGCACCGGCGCGCCTTCGAGGATTTCAGGGCGCCGCTTTCTCCAGACGGCAAGGCAGGGACGCGTGGCGGGGCTGGTGCTCACCCAACAGAGTGACGACGGAGTGAGGACCCACACCCTCAACCGTGCCCAGAAGAAGAACGCGCTCTCGATCGATCTGCGGGCCGAGATGAGCGATGCTCTCGACGCCGCGGGCCACGACGACGGCGCCAAGGTCGTCGTCGTGACGGGCGCGGGCGTCACCTTCTCGGCAGGGTTCGACCTGAAGGAGTTCGACGATCTCGACGACGAGGCCCACGCCCGCCGGCTCTGGGCCTCGTCGGACCGCTGGCACCGCACGCTGATCGAGCTCCCCATCCCCATCCTGGCTGCTGTCAACGGACCGGCCCTGGCCGGGGGCTTCGACCTTGCGGTGATGTGTGACCTACGCATCGCCGCCACGACTTCCCGCTTCGCCCACCCCGAGCAGGCGTTCAGCGACGTCGTCTACGGTCCGCTCCACGATCTCGTCGGGGGCGCGGTGGCACGCGATCTCTGCCTGACCGGTCGCTCGGTCGACGCCGAGGAGGCACTGGCGCTGCGACTGGTGTCGAAGGTCGTGGCGCCCGAGGACCTCGAGCACGAGACGCGCGCGACCGCGTCGCGGATAAGCCGGGCACCACGTGACATCCTCGTGCGAACCAAGGCGAAGGCGATCCGGCGGGCGGCGATCTCGGGCCCGACCCTCGATCTCTGACCACTGCTCCGGGCTAGTGCCGCGTTATCGAACCTTTGCGGTGATACACCTCTCCCGTACTCTCCGGCCATGCCCCGACGGAGGCAAGCCGGAGCTCCCAAGGTGGTTCACCGCACGGCCCGAGTCGCCTTGCGGGTTACGACTGCTCAGCGACGGCGCTGCTTCGATCAGCTTCGTAGTGGCGGAGATGTGTGGGCCTGTGTGTTGGAGCTCAACGCCATTCGCCGCCGCCGATCAGCGTCGCCCATCGTCGGTTACCAGGCCCTGTGTCGTGAGCTGGCTGCCGCCGGTCCAGGGTGTTTCGGCGAGCTGTCGAGCGTGGGGGCGCGCTCGGTGCTGCGGCGCTACGCCGATGCGTGGTTCGCCGCCGCCAAGGCCCGTCGAGACGGCCAGAGCTCGGCTCGCTTCCCCCGTCGGCGGCGTCGCCTGATGCCCGTTCGCTTCTACGCCGGGACCTTCTGCCTCACCGGCCGGCGACTGCGCCTGCCCGTGGCCACTGGCGCCGCCCCGCTGACGCTGCGCCTGGCCCGAGCCGTTCCCTACAAGGTGGACCAGGTCCGATCGGTGACCCTGGGCCAGGAAGGCGGTCGCCTGCACGTCGACGTCACCGCCGAAGTGCCCGTCGCCGACCACAACCTGGACCCAGATCGGCTGGCCGGCGTGGACCTGGGCATCATCCACCCGTACGCGGTGGCCGGGCCCGAGGAGGCACTGGTGGTCTCCGGGCGCGCCCTGCGGGCCGAGGCCCGCCTGCACCTCGCCGACACCAAGGGCCGCCAGCGGGTGCTGAGCCGACGTGCCCCCAGCCCCGGGCGAGCCGGCTCAAGACGCTGGCGCAAGATGCGAGCCCGCCAGCGCCGGGTCGAGGCCCGACACCGCCGCCGGCTGCGCCAGGCCCATCACGAGGCGGCCCGGAGTGTGGTGACCTGGGCCGCGGAGCGACACCTCGGGACCCTGGTGGTGGGAGATCTGGGTGGCATCACGGCCACCGACGCCGGCCGGAGGCACAACCTGGCCCTTCGCAGCTGGCGACATGCACACCTGCTCGGCGCCCTTCGCGACAAGGCCGAGGTCGCCGGGATGGCCGTGATGATCGTCGACGAGCGGGGGACCTCCTCGACCTGCCCACGGTGTCGGTCCAAGGTCTCCAAGCCCAAGGGCAGGGTCTTTTCCTGCCCTCGATGTGGCCACGGCGAGCACCGAGACGTGGTCGGTGCCCGCAACATCGCCGCCAGGGGCGGCGGATCCACGAGCGCACCGGCGCTTGTCACGCACCGTCGCACCGGCCGGCATCTGCCTGGCCGGACGCGGCGTGACCCGAGACGTGTCCGCATGGACGCTCGCTCGGGTCTCTGGCCGGCCGTGGCCCGCTCCGGAGCTCCGGAGAGTCGCTCGTCGAGCAAAGTGCAGCTCGGCGAGGAACCGCTGACCTCCGCCTGACAGGGCGAACGTTTGCGGTTACGGCACTAGTGGAGCTCCGGAACCTCTCCCAGCGAGACGACGACGGCGAGGATGCCCAGGGGCACTGCGGCGGCGGCTGCACCCCACGCGTCGTGCGCGAACCCGCCCGTGACCGCGCCGCCGAGGTAGACGGCAACCACGGCGGCCTGGAGCCCGCGACGAGGCTGGTGCCCGGCCGACCGGTCCGGGGGGCGGCGGCGGAGCCAGTCGGCCACGCCTGTGCTGAGGCCGGTCCAGGTACCGGTGATGTACGTCGTGGCCACCCCGGGGACGGCGAGGCGGGCGACCGCCGCGCTCTGCACGCCCATGGCCGTTCCTGCCAGGGCGATCAGCCCGTCCTGGACCGGGCCGTGGGCGGTCGAGCCGGCGAACGACCACCAGCCGAGCAGGGCCGCCAGCAGGCCCAGCTCGACGACGAGGGCGGCCGTCACCGATCTGGTCTTCCGTTCCGGCGCCAGTCCCACGACGACGGCCCCGAGGACGAACCCACCGAGGGCCGCCGCCGAGCGAGCCGCCGCTCCGGCGTCCCGTTGGGCCACCGCGATGCCGAGCAGCACCGTGTTCCCCGTCATGTTGGCGGTGAAGACCCGCCCCAGCCCCAGGTAGCTGATGGCATCGGTGCAGCCGGCGACGAGGGTCAGCCCGAGGACGAGCGCGCCCCGGCGAACCGCCGGCAGCTCGGGGAACACCTTCGGGTCCCGGTTCAAACCGCGCCGGTGAACGTAGGCAATTGACCGATCGCGGGCCCGAGCATACGGCGAGGGTGGGAAGGTGGTCGCGGATGGGCGTGGCGAGGCGTCCCGATGAGATGCTGCTGGTGTGGAACAGTTCACTCGCAACGAGCTGACATTCGACGTGACCGACGTCGGTCCGGCGGAGGCCGAGGCGATCGTCCTCCTGCACGGCTATCCGCAGAGCTCGGCGTCGTGGCGCTCGGTCGTCCCGGGGCTGACGGCGGCCGGCTATCGGGCCCTGGCCCCCGATCAACGGGGCTACTCACCCGGCGCCAGGCCGGTCGGTCGGCGCGCCTACGTCATGAGCGAGCTGGTCGCCGACGTGCTGGCCCTCGCCGACCAGGCCGGGATCGATCGCTTCCACGTCGTCGGCCACGACTGGGGTGGAGCGGTGGCGTGGGCGCTCGGCACCGACCACCCTGACCGCCTCCGCACCCTGACCGTCCTGTCGACGCCGCACCCGGGCGCCTTTCTCCGCTCGACCGTCACGAGCGGGCAGGCCCTGCGTTCCTGGTACATGGGGCTGTTCCAGATCCCCCGGGTGCCCGAGTGGTTGAGCCTGGTCGGCGACGGACGCGTCGCTCTGTCGTCCATGCGCCGTTCAGGCTTGTCGGAGGAGCGGGCGAACGAGTACCTCGCAGGCATGCGGGAGCCCGGCGCCGTCACGGGCGCTCTCAACTGGTACCGGGCGATCCCGTTCGAGGCTGCCGCCGTTCGCCAGGCCCAGCCCGTCACGGTTCCCACGCTGTACGTATGGAGCACCAAGGACGTGGCGCTGGGCCGGAAGGCGGCGGAGCTGACGGAGCGCCACGTCTCGGGGCCGTACCGACTCGAGATCCTCGAAGGGGTGTCTCACTGGATCCCGGAGGAGGCACCCGACGCCGTCGTCCGGCTCGTGCTCGACCACGTGCGCCGATGAGGGACGTTCAGTCCACTGTCCCCCCGACATCACACCGTGCCCCCGACAAACGTGCCCCCGGCAGGAATCGAACCTGCGCACCCGGCTCCGGAGGCCGGCGCTCTATCCCCTGAGCTACGAGGGCGCTGACCCGAAACTGTACTGGGTTGGAAGTTGGCCCTGGCTGGGCCCCTAGTATTCCCCCCGATGCCTGATCCCACGGTTCTCGTCGTCGACGACGACCCCGTGATCCAGACGCTGCTCCAGGTCAACTTCGAGATGGAGGGCTATACCGTCGTCGAGGCAGTGGACGGGGTCGAGGGCCTGGCGCGGGCCCGGGCCGACCTGCCTGACGTGGTCGTCCTGGACATCATGATGCCGAAGATGAACGGCCTCGAGGTCGCCTCGGCGTTGAAGGCCGACCCGGCCACTGCTGACATCCCTGTCATACTCCTCTCGGCCAAGGCACAGGAGTCCGATATCAGGGCCGGTCAGTCGACCGGGGCCGAGGACTACATCACCAAGCCCTTCGACCCCCTCGACCTCCTCGATCGCGTCGCCGCCCTGATCACCAAGCAGCGGTCGTGACCGTTCGTGACGTCCTTGCCGACTCCGTCCTTGCCGCCCTCGCCGATCTCGAGGTCGAGCCTCTTCCCACCGCGGTAGCGCTCGAGCGGCCGGCCCGCCCCGAGCACGGCGACTGGTCCTCGAACGTCGCCATGACCTCGGCCAAGGCGGCGGGACGCTCGCCCCGCGAGCTGGCTGCGGCCCTCGCCGAGCGACTCAGCGCCGATCCCCCCCCGCACGTGGCAGCCGTCGAGGTGGCGGGACCGGGTTTCGTCAACTTCCGCCTCCGCCAGTCCTGGCTCCACGAGGCTCTTCGTGAGGTCGTGCGGGAAGGCACCGAGGGCTACGCGCGCCACGACGAAGGCAAGGGGGAGCGGGTCCAGCTCGAGTTCGTATCGGCCAATCCCACCGGTCCGCTCCACGTGGGGAACGGGTGGCTGTGCTCCTACGGCGACGCCCTGGGGCGGATCCTGTTCCGCTGCGGGTGGTCGGTGAGCCGCGAGTACTACGTCAACGACACGGGCGGCCAGATCCGGCGCCTGGGCGAGAGCCTCCTGGCCCGCCGCCGCGGCGTGGAGGTGCCGGAGGAGGGCTACCAGGGCGAGTACGTGTCCGAGCTGGCTCGCGCCTACGACGGCCCGGACGACGTCGGCGCCGCCGGTAGGTGGGCTGCCGGACGCATACTCGACAACATCCGCTCCACGCTCGAGGGCCTGGGCATCGTCTTCGACGAGTGGTTCAGTCAGGCGTCCATCGAGGAGAGCGGCGCCGTCGAGGAGACGGTCGCCCTCCTGCGCGACACCGACCTCGTGTACGAGGCGGACGGCGCCACGTGGCTGCGGAGCACCGCCGTCGGCGACAGCCGCGACCGGGTCCTGGTCAAGTCCGACGGCGAGTTCACCTACCTGGCCGGTGACCTCGCCTACCACCGGGACAAGTTCCTCGTCCGCGGCTTCGACAGGGTCATCGACATCTTCGGCGCGGACCATCACGGTCAGGTGGCGAGCCTGCTGGCCGGGGTGGAGGCCCTCGGCGTCGGGCCTGGTCGCCTCGAGGTCGAGCTCGGGCAGATGGTGTCCCTCGCCGATGGCAAGATGTCCAAGCGCTCGGGGAACTTCGTCAGCATGGACGAGCTCGTCGCGGACATCGGTCCGGACGCCACCCGCCTGCTCAGCCTCATGAACTCGATCGACCAGGCCACCACGGTCGATCTCGAGCTCATCAGACGCCAGTCGATGGAGAACCCCGTGTACTACGTGCAGTACGCCTACGCCCGGATCGCCTCGATCGACCGGGTGCGGGCCGAGCGGGGGATCGAGCGGCTGCCCATCGAGCGCGTCGAGCTCGGGCTCCTTGCCCACGCGAGGGAGCTGGACGTGTTGCGCTCGCTCAGCGAGCTTCCCGACGTGGTGCTCGTCGCTTGCCACGAACGGGCGCCGCACAAGGTCACCACCTGGGTGCGGGAGCTGGCCAAGCACTTCCACGGCTTCTACCACGACTGCTACGTCATGGGGCAGGAGGTCGGCGAGGAGCTCACGCAGGCCCGCCTGTGGTTGGTCGAGGGCGCTCGCATCGGCCTGGCGGTCGCTCTCGGGCTCCTGGGCGTCTCCGCGCCAGAGTCGATGTGACGACCTCGCTCAGCCGGCGACTGTTGCCCGACACCTCGTCTGTGTCTCCCGACGGGCGGCTCTCCGTCGGAGGCGTGGACGTCATCGACCTGGCCGAGCAGGTGGGCACCCCGCTCTTCGTCTACGACGAGGCCCACCTACGGGCGCGCTGCCGGGAGGCCGTCCAGGCCTGGGGCGACGGGGTCGCCTATGCATCGAAGGCCTTTCTCTGCAAGGCCATGGCCGCCTTGGCCTACGAGGAGGGCATGTGGCTCGACGTGGCCACGGGCGGCGAGCTCTACGTGGCCCTGGCGGCCGGTGTCCCCGCCGAGCGCCTCGTCCTGCACGGCAACAACAAGTCCGAAGAGGAGCTGGCGTATGCGCTCGACGCGGGCGTGGGCCGCATCGTGGTCGACTCCTTCGACGAGATCGACCGGCTGCAGCGCGTGGGCGCCGGCCGGCGGCCCGCGGTGCTGGCGAGGATCACTCCCGGCGTCGAGGCGCACACCCACGAGTACGTGAGGACCGGTCAGGACGACTCGAAGTTCGGCTTTGGATTGAGCTCTGGCGCGGCGAGCGAGGCCGTGCAGCGCCTGCGGGCGTCGGCGTCGGTCGAGCTGGTCGGCGTCCACGCCCACATCGGGAGCCAGGTCTTCGTGGTGGACTCGTTCGTGAAGGCGGTGGAGGTGCTGGCCACATTCTTCAAACCGCTGGGGCTCCCGGAGCTCTGCGTCGGTGGGGGGCTCGGTGTCGCCGTACGTCGAGGGTGAGTCGGCACCCAGCATCACGGAATGGGCGAACGCGGTGCGCGCCGCCTGCGATCGCTTCGGCATCCCGTCGAGCACCCGGATCACCGCCGAGCCTGGACGGGCCGTGGTCGCCGCCGCCGCCCTGACGGTGTACCGGCTCGGCACGCTGAAGCCGCTGTCCGGCCTCCGGACCTATGCCTCGGTCGATGGCGGCATGAGCGACAACCCGAGGCCAGTGCTGTACGGGAGCGGTTACGAGGCCTTCCTCCCTCGCGCCACCTTCGCCGAGCGGCCGCTCGTGGTGACCGTCGTTGGCAAGCACTGCGAGTCCGGAGACGTGATCGTCCGGGACGCCAAGGTGCCGGCCGATGTGGCCGTCGGCGACCTGCTGGCCACGCCGGTCACCGGTGCCTACGGACACTCGATGGCCTCCACCTACAACAAGGTGCCGCGCCCACCGGTGGTCTTCGTGGCCGACGGGCGGTCCAGGGTCGTGGTGCGCAGGGAGACCTGCGCCGACCTGACCCGCCTCGACGACTGAGGCGCCGGGCCCGCCACGGCGGCCCCACCGCCGATTCTCCAGATCGGGAAGGTAGCTTGGCGTTCATGGCCACGACGCCCGTCAGGGTCGGCGTCCTCGGATGCGGCAACGTCGGGGGCGCGCTCGTCCAGCTGCTCTCGACGGAGGCCGATGCCATCACCTCGAGCACCGGCGTCCACCTGGAGGTGGGCGGTGTGGCGGTGCGCAGCCTCGACAAGCCGAGGCCGCCGGAGCTGAGCGGCGATCGCCTGACGACCGACGCCGCCGCGCTCGTGAACGACCCCGACATCGACGTGGTCGTGGAGCTGATCGGCGGGATCGAGCCCGCCGGCGCCCTGATCGTCGAGGCCCTGAAAGCCGGCAAGCCCGTCGTCACCGCCAACAAGGAGCTGCTCGCCAGCGCTGGCGGAGAGCTCTCCGAGGTTGCCGCCGCCGTAGGTCTGGACCTGTTGTACGAGGCGTCCGTGGCCGGGGCCATCCCGCTCATCCGCCCGCTGCGTGAGTCGCTCGCCGGCGAGCGCATCCAGCGGGTGATGGGGATCGTCAACGGCACGACCAACTACATCCTCACGCGTATGAGCGAGGACGGCGTCGACTACGCGGCGGCCCTGGCGGAGGCCCAGAGCCTCGGCTACGCCGAGAGCGACCCGACCGCCGACGTCGAGGGCCACGACGCCAGCGCCAAAGCCGCCATCCTGGCCAGCATCGCCTTCGGCCAGGACGTCGTCACCAGTGACGTGTACCGCGAGGGGATCACCGCTGTCAGCCCGCCTGACATCGCCTTCGCCCGCCAGCTCGGTTACGAGATCAAGCTCCTGGCGGTGGCCGAGCGGGTGGACGACGGCCGTGGTCGAGGACGGGCCGAGGGGCTGCCGCTCATCGCCGTCCGGGTTCACCCGGCGATGGTCCCCCGGACCCATCCGCTGGCCTCGGTGCGCGACTCGTTCAACGCGGTGTTCATCGAGGGTGAAGCCGTCGGCGAGCTCATGCTCTACGGGCGGGGTGCCGGCGGTCGGCCGACGGCCAGCGCGGTGCTCGGCGATCTCATCGATGCCGCCCACAATCTGCGGGCGGGTGTCGGGGGGCGTGCGGCCGTGCGAGCGCGGGCGCACGTCCATCCCATCGACCAGCTGCGTGCCCAGTACTACATCAGCATCGACGTTCTGGACCGACCGGGGGTGCTCGCTGCGGTGGCGGCTGTCTTCGGGGAGCACCAGGTCTCGATCCGCTCGATGGAGCAGGTCGGACTGGGCGACGAAGCCCGTCTTGTCTTCGTCACCCACACGGCCGTCGAGCGCGACGTCCAGGCCACGCTGGGCGGGCTCGCCCGGCTCGATGCCGTCGAGCGCGTCGGCGGCCTGCTCCGGGTGGTCGGGGCGGAGGCCGAGGCGGGCTAGGTGCGCGCGCCCTGGCGAGGGGTCATCGAGGAGTACCGCGACTTCCTCCCTGTGACGGAGGCCACACCCGTGGTGACGCTCGCCGAAGGCGGCACGCCGTTGTTGCCTGCGCCGCGCCTGTCGGAGCGGGTCGGGCGCGCGCGTCCTGCTCAAGGTGGAAGGGGCCAACCCGACGGGGTCCTTCAAGGACCGGGGCATGACGGTGGCGATCTCCAAGGCCGTGGAATCCGGCGCCAAGGCGGTGGTGTGCGCCTCGACGGGCAACACCTCGGCATCGGCGGCGGCCTACGCGGCGCGCGCCGGTCTCACCTGCGCCGTGCTCATCCCGGAGGGTCACATCGCCCTGGGCAAGCTGGCTCAGGCGCTCGTGCACGGAGCCAGGGTGCTCCAGGTTCCGGCGAACTTCGACGCTGCCCTGTCGATCGTGCGAGAGCTCGGCGAGCGTGCGCCCGTCACCGTGGTCAACTCCGTGAACCAGCACCGCATCGAGGGCCAGAAGACCGCCGCCTACGAGGTCGTCGACGCGCTGGGCGATGCCCCCGACGTGCACTGCATTCCCGTCGGGAACGCCGGGAACATCACGGCGTACTGGAAGGGCTACTGCGAGTACCGCGCCGCCGGGCGCTCGACCCACCTGCCGCGGATGCTGGGGTTCCAGGCTGCGGGCGCGGCGCCCATCGTCGAGGGCCATCCCGTCGAGCGTCCCGAGACCGTGGCGACGGCCATCCGTATCGGAAGGCCGGCGTCGTGGTACTCGGCCACGGCAGCCGCCTCGGAGTCCGGCGGCGGGTTCCACGCCGTGAGCGACGAGCAGATCCTGGAGGCGTACCGGTTCCTCGCCTCGGCCGAGTCGGTGTTCTGCGAGCCGGCTTCGGCTGCGTCGGTCGCCGGGCTGCTCCAGCAGGGTGCCCCGTCGGGCTCGACCGTGGTCTGCGTCGTGACCGGCCACGGTCTCAAGGACCCCGACATCGCCATCAGCCAGATCAGCGTCCCCACGCCCGTGGACGCAGACCTCAGCGCCGTGCTCGTCGAGTTGGGCCTGTAAGCCGGCGCGCCTGTTGCTCCGCCCCTGGCCAGGGGCGGTGGGTGTGTTGCCCGATGGCCGGATCGCGGCTATGCTGACGGGACTGTCGGTTGCTGCTTCGGAATGCGGCGCCACCTCGAGACGTTCTCGTAGATGGACGCCTGGGAGGCTGCGACAGGGGGAAAACCTTCTGTAAGCGAGGTTGTTTCGAGGTCTCCATTTCGCCTCGGGCACTCTCCTGCCCTTCTGTTCCCACCGGGCACGGCGAACATGCCGACGCGGTGAGTTCCCGGATCCTGGTAGGAGCCTGCAGGCCCCCATCCACAACCATCACTGCACAAACAAGCGAGGTGCTCGATGAGTGGAGAGCAACAGCTCGAACGCTCCGTACTTGAGCGCAAGGAACGAGATGAGCTCCACGCGATCGCCGAGGCGATGTCGTTGAAGCCGGGCTCCAGGACCAAGAAGGCCGACATCATCGATCAGATCCTGCGCGCCACCGGCGTCGAGGTCGCATCCTCCGGCGACGGCCATGCCGGTGACGGACCGGGGGCCGACGGCCGGACGGGGCGACGCGGGGCGACGTCGACACAGGCGAGAGGCGGCGGGGCCAACGGCCGGTCCACCGATGAGGCCGTCGCGGTCACCGCCGATGCCGCCGACCTGGCGACGTCGAGTGCCGATGGGTCGCAAGCCGACGGGCGCGGTTCTGAGAGCGGGCGGGTCGACGACGGATCGGAGGCTCGAGAGGCCCCGGTCGTGGCCACCGCGCCCTCGGAGGACGCCGAGACACCGAGCGACACACAGACCGGCGACTCCGCCGATGCCGCCACCCCGGCCGAGCCCGCTCACCGCGACGACGCGGTCACCGGCGCGGGCCGTCGGGACCAGACGGGCACGGAGAGCACGGGCGGCGATCGAGATTCCGGCCCACGGAGCTCCGGAGGCGGCCAACCGCGGAACCAGCGGCAGGGTGGCAGCCCCAACGGCCGGGGACAGACGGGCACCCACGAGGGCGCGGCCGAGCCCGGCAACCGTCGCAGCCGCCGGCGTCGTGGCCGCGACCGGGACCGGGACCGCGACCGCGACCGCGACCGGGGCGATCGGGACCTCCAGGCTCAGCCCGGCGGCCAGGAGGGCCAGTTCCAGGGGGAGCCGGTACCGGTCAAGGGCCTGCTCGATCTGAGGGACGAGGGCTTCGGGTTCCTTCGCACCAACGGGTTCCTGCCCAGTCCGAAGGACGTCTACGTCTCGATCAGCCAGGTCCGTCGCTTCGCCCTCCGCAAGGGTGACTACGTCGAGGGGACCAGCCGTCCCGCGGCCAGCAGCGAGAAGTACCCCGCCCTGCTGCGGATCGACTCGGTGAGCAACATGAGCCCCGACGAGGCACGTGAGCGCCCTCGTTTCGAGGACCTCACGCCGCTGTTCCCGGATGCCCGGTTCAACCTGGAGGTGCCCGGCGATCCGGCCAACATGACGGCTCGCATCGTCGATCTGCTCTCACCGGTCGGCAAGGGCCAGCGCGGCCTCATCGTGTCTCCGCCCAAGGCGGGGAAGACGACCGTGCTCAAGCAGATCGCCCACTCGGTCGAGGCCAACCATCCCGAGGTGCACCTCATGGTGCTGCTCGTGGACGAGCGGCCGGAGGAGGTCACCGACATGCGGCGGTCGGTGCAGGGGCGAGGTCGTCGCCTCGACCTTCGACCGCCCGTCCGACGAGCACACCGCCGTGTCGGAGCTCGCCATCGAGCGGGCCAAGCGCCTGGTCGAGCGGGGCACCGACGTGGTGATCATCCTCGACGGCATCACCCGCATGGCCCGCGCCTACAACCTGGCTCAGCCCGCCACCGGGCGCATCATGTCGGGCGGCGTGGACTCCGGGGCCCTGTACCCGCCGAAGAAGTTCTTCGGGTCGGCCCGCAACATCGAGGAGGGTGGGTCGCTCACGATTCTCGCCACCGCCCTCGTCGAGACCGGGTCCCGTATGGACGAGGTGATCTTCGAGGAGTTCAAGGGCACCGGCAACATGGAGCTCCGTCTCGATCGCAAGCTGGCGGAGCGCCGGATCTACCCCGCCATCGACGTCAACGCCAGCTCCACCCGGCACGAGGAGCTGCTGTTCGATCGGTCGCAGCTCCAGCAGGTGTGGAAGCTGCGGCGGGTCCTCAACGCCCTCGGCAACGAGGGCAGCGCCGCCGCCGGGCTCGAGCTGCTGATGGACAAGATCAAGACGACGAAGAGCAACGAGGAGTTCCTGGCGGACATCGCCAAGGGCCCCAACCCGCCCGCCTGACCTCCAGCCGGACTTCGTCTGTCGCACCCCTACACTGGAGCAGCCATGAAGAGCGACATCCATCCCGAGTACGTCGAAGCCACCGTCCATTGCTCGTGCGGGAACACGTTCACCACCCGCTCGACGAAGTCCGACCTGCATGTCGAGCTGTGCAACGTCTGTCATCCCTTCTATACGGGTCGGCAGAAGCTGGTGGACACCGGCGGCCGGGTGGAACGCTTCGAGCGACGCTACGGCCGGCGGCCGGGCGCCAAGAAGGACCAGGCCGCCAGGACGCGTTCCTGACCCGCCGCCGTCCTCGGCTCGCCAGACCGTAACCTGACCCCGTGCTGGAACGTCTGGCCGAGCTCGAGGCTGAGTACGAGCAGGTGCTGTCCCGTCTGGCCGACCCCAGCGTGGTCTCCGACCAGCAGGTGTTGAAGGACACCGCCCGCCGGCACAAGGAGCTCGAGGGCATCGTCGGGTGCTACCGCGACCTCCTGGGCGCGACCGCCGATCTCGAGGCGGCGAGGGACATGTACACCGAGGCGGGCGGCGATGAGCGGGAGGACGCCCGGGCCGAGATCGACGCGGCGGAGGCCAAGGTGGCCAGGATCGAGGAGGAGCTGCGGCTGCTGCTCCTGCCGACCGACCCCTACGACGGCAAGGACGTCATCGTCGAGATCAGAGGTGCCGAGGGTGGCGAGGAGGCCAATCTCTTCGCCAAGGACCTCGCTGACATGTACGCCCGGTACGCCGAGCGCAAGGGTTGGCAGGTGGAGGTCCTGGGGTCCGACCCGTCCGAGCGCGGGGGGTACAACGAGATCACCTTCCAGGTGAGGGGCGACGACGCCTGGCGCCGCCTGAAGCACGAGGGCGGACCCCATCGCGTCCAGCGGGTGCCCGTGACCGAGTCCCAGGGCCGCATCCACACCTCCTCGGCGACCGTCACCGTGCTGCCCGAGGCCGAGGAGGTCGATGTCAGCATCGATCCCAACGAGCTCAAGGTCGACGTCTACCGCTCGACCGGACCCGGTGGTCAGTCCGTCAACACCACGGACTCGGCCGTGCGGGTGACCCACCTGCCCACCGGCATCGTGGTCTCGATGCAGGACGAGAAGAGCCAGATCCAGAACCGGGCCAAGGCCATGCGGGTGCTGCGGGCCCGCCTGCTCAAGGCCGAGCAGGATCGCCAGGCCGCCGAGCTCTCCGAGCAGCGGCGCAGCCAGGTCGGCGGCGGCGGGCAGGTCCGAGAAGGTCCGCACCTACAACTTCAGGGAGAACCGGGTCACCGATCACCGCGTCAACCTGACTCTCCACAAGCTGGACCGGATCCTCATGGGCGAGCTCGACGAGATCACCGATGCGCTGCTGTCCGACGAGCGGGAACTGCAGCTGCGAGGCGAGGCCTGACCGTCACCGCGCCACCTGGCGCGACCTGCTGGACCGGGCCCGCCGCCGCCTCGACTCCGACGTCGACGCCCGTCGCCTCGTCGAGCAGGCTTCCGGACACGAGGGCGCGGAATGGGCTCGGAACCTCGACGACCCGGTGCCGGCGCGGGCGGCCGACCACTTCGAGGCCATGCTCGTCCGGCGGGAATCGGGTGAGCCCCTGCAGTACGTCGCTCGGCAGCTGGGCTTCCGCTCGCTCGAGCTGATGGTCGATCCCCGCGTGCTCATTCCCCGGCCCGAGACCGAGCAGGTGGTCGAGGTGGCCCTGGGGGAGCATGGGCCGGCGTCATCCCGCGCCAGCCGGTGGTCGCCGACCTCGGTACCGGGTCAGGAGCCATCGCCCTGTCCGTGGCCGCCGAGGTGGCGGGAGCACGGGTGTGGGCGACGGACAGCTCGGAAGCGGCCCTGGCGGTGGCGAGAGCCAACCTCGCCGGCCTGGCGGGCATGGCTGCCACGCGGGTCCGGCTGGCTCGTGGTTCGTGGTTCTCGGCCCTGCCCACCGAGTTGCGCGGGGTCGGCTGTCGGTCGTGGTGTCGAACCCGCCCTACGTGGCCGATGCCGAGGTCGCCGGCCTCCCGGCCGAGGTGGCGGAGCTGGGAGCCCCGTGAGGCGCTCGTCGCCGGGCCGTCGGGGCTCGAGGCGGTGGGCGCCGTGCTCGCCGAGGCGCCCGCATGGCTGGGGGTACCGGGGGAGGTGGTGGTCGAGATCGCCCCGCACCACGACGGCGGCGGCCACATCGCTGGCCCGCCAGGCCGGTTTCGCCGTGGTGGATGTCCATCCCGATCTCACCGGCCACCCGCGGGCGCTCGTCGGTAGGCTCGTGTAAGTGCCCGTGCTGGACGCCCTGGGTTCACCACCGCCCGAGGCGTCGGTGACCGCCGCCCTGCAGGCGCTCGAAGAAGGCCGGGTCGTGGCCCTCCCCACCGATACCGTCTACGGCCTCGGCGTCGACCCCTTCAGTCCCGGGGGCCTCGGATCGCCTCTTCGCCCTCAAGCGCAGACCTCGTACCGTCGATCTTCCCCTGCTCGTGGCCGGCGCCGACCAGGTGCTGACCGTGGCCACCGCCGTACCGCCGGTGGCGGCGCTGCTCATGGGCCGGTTCTGGCCGGGCCCGCTCACCCTGGTCGTGCCCCGCCGCCCCGACCTGGCCGCCGACCTGGGTGACGACGAGGCCACCGTCGGCGTGCGGTGCCCCGACCACGAGGTCCCGCTGGCCCTGTGCCGGCGCCGCGGCCCGCTCGCCACGACGAGCGCCAACCTGCACGGCCAGCCGACGCTGACGACGGCGGCCGAGGTCGAGGCGGCGCTCGGCGAGGCGGTGGCCGTGGTGCTCGACGGCGGACCGTGTACCGGAGACGCCCTCGACGGTGGTCGACTGCACCGGCGAGGCGCCCAAGTGCCTGCGGGAAGGTCGGATCCCGTGGACCGAGATCGAGGCGGCGCTGGCCTAAAGGCGTCGCTGGACTGACGGCCCTCTCGGGCGAGACGCCGACAGCTCACCCGGTGCCACCCGCTCCGCGCCGACAGCCCAGCCGGGTCATCCGATGCTTGCCTTGGGGAGAGCCTTGGTTCCACCTCTCGTCGAAAGTGGCAGCCACGCTGGCGGCCGGTCGATCCGGTTTTCGACGACAGGTGGAACCGGAACACGTTCCCGGCACGCCCCTCCTGCTGGCGGGGCGAAGTGAGTGGCGCATCGGCTGCCCCGAATTTCGTCAGAACTGAGGGCCAGCCGAGCGTGCCGCTCACCCACCGCTTGACGGCACGCCAGACGCAGCGCGTCGTCAGCCGAGCTCCAGGGCGCCACCGGCGCGGAGCGTGCGCCGGGCGGCCGCACTGCTCCTCTTGGGTCATGTCCTTGAGCACGATCGGATCGGTCACGTTTCCCCAGGCCCGCCTGCCGTCGGGCAGCAGGCAGGCGACGATCCCCAGACCGGGGGTGCCATCCCGCTCGTGCATGACGGTGTAGGACTCCACCGTCACCGGCCCTTCGTGCTCCGGGACCGGCTGTCGGCCCGGCAGGGCGTCGACCTCGGCCTGGGGCGAGCCCCGGCGATAGCCACCTGGTGGCGGGGTCGTCGAGTACACCCCCACGGCGTGCTTGGTGGCGAACCAGCCGAGCGCCGTGACCAGGCCGTTCGAGCCGGGATCGGCCCGGAGCCGCCCCACCATGGTCGCGATGGCGTGGGTCGCGTAGTTGTTTCCCGGTCCTCCCGCAAAGGTCAGCCCTCCGGTGACCGTCAACGGACGGTCCGCATCGTCGAGGCCGAGACCCAGCTCGGCGGCGGCGATCTGGACGGCCGACGGAAAGCAGGAGTACAGGTCGACGTGGCCCACCTCGTCGGTCCCGATCCCGGCCAGGTCCAGCGCCGTCCGTCCGGCCAGGCGAATGGCAGGGGAGGAGTGGAGATCGGCCCGCTCGGAGACGAGCCAGTGGTCCTCGGCCTCGGAACCGCTCGACACGAACACCCAGCGATCAGGCGAGACGCCGGCGGCGCGCGCCGCCTCGACGGAACAGAGCACGAGGGCGGCGGCCTGATCGGTCTGGATGTTGGCGTTCATGAGCTTCGGATAGGGGAAGCCCACCATGCGGTTGTGGGCCGAGGTCGTGCGGATCTCCTCGGCGCTGCGCTCGGTCGGGGACCAGGCGTAGGGGTTGCGGGCCGCCACGGCCGAGAAGCGCGACCACAGCCGCGAGATCCGCGTCCTGGTGCTCGTCGAGACCGTCACCTGCCGCGGCCCGAAGTGCGTTCTCGAACACCGGGTAGACCTGGATCGGCAGCCACAGCGAGCGGGCCGCCTCGGCCTCGCTGACACCCGGACGGTCGTGGCCGACGAGACGAGGTGGCGCCGCCTCCGCCGGCTGCTGTGACCAGGCCAGCCGCAGACGGGAGCCCCCGTGCCCCGCCTGGCGAGCGAGGAGCCGGGTCTGGACGGCCTCGGCGCCGGCGACGAGGGCGATGTCCAGCGCACCGGCGGCGATGGCCTCGGCGGCGTCGTTGACCAGGAGCTGCGGCCCGTTGCCACCGGGCGCGGAGCGCACGGTCTCACTGGGGTCGGCGCCGAGGTCGGAGGCGACCAGCGCTGCTGCGTTCTGGTAGTGCCAGGAGAGGGTGTCGACCACCCGGACGCTGTCGGCGCGTCGCAGGAGCCGGTCACCGGTGCCGCTGTCCTCGCCGGCCGAGCGAAGGGCGTCGACCATCATCGTCGCCGGCTCGGGCAGGCCGGCGAGGTCGGTGGCGGCGCCGGGCCGGCGCAGGCTCTGACCCACCCCGACGATGACCGGGGCGCGAGGATCGGGATTCACGGTGGGGGAAACCTCCTGGTGACGGCGGGTGACGCAGCGCCGGGCAACCGTAGCCGTCGAGGAGGCGCCGGTACACTGCCAGGATCGACGTCCTCTTGGTCTGCACGGCGAACATCTGCCGCTCTCCGATGGCCGAGGGTCTGCTCCGCGACCGGCTGGACAGGCTCGGCATCGAAACGCGCATCCACTCGGCCGGCCTGCTCGGCAGCGGATCGCCCGCCGCCCCGGAGTCGGTCGCCGCCCTCGAGGCGCAGCGGCATCGACATCTCGGCCCATCGCAGCCGCCGACTGTCGGGTCCGCTCGTCGCCGGTGCCGACCTCATCCTCGGCATGGCTCGCGAGCACGTACGGGAGGTCGTCCTGAACGACCCTGGTGCCTGGTCCCGGTCGTTCACGCTCAAGGAGCTCGTTCGCCGGGGCGAGGTGGCCGGTCCGTGGGCGCGGGGCCAGTCCCTCGACGACTGGCTGGCCAAGGTGGCAGCCGATCGAACCCACTCCGAGATGCTCGGCGCCTCGTCCAGCGACGACGTCGCCGATCCGATCGGGGGTCCGCCCTCCCTGTACGAGGCGACGGCGGCGGAGCTTTCCGAGCTGGTGGCCTCGCTCGTCGCTCTTGTTCGGAGCGGGAGCCTGATGGCAGCCGAGGACCTCGAGCTCCAGCGACTGCTCGAGCGCGAGCTCGAGCGGCAGCAGACGACGCTCCAGCTCATCGCTTCGGAGAACTTCACGTCTCGAGCCGTGATGGCTGCCACCGGATCCGTCCTCACCAACAAGTACTCCGAGGGTTATCCCGCACAAGCGCTACTACGGCGGCAACCGCGTCGTCGACGACGTCGAGGACCTGGCCCGCCAGCGAGCATCGAGGCTGTTCGGAGCCGATCACGCCAACGTCCAGCCCCACTCGGGCGCAAGCGCCAACGACGCCGCCTACATGGCCCTGCTGGAGCCGGGCGACACCGTGCTGGCCATGCGGCTCGACCAGGGCGGCCACCTCACCCACGGCTCGCCGGTGAACTTCAGCGGCCAGCGCTACCGCTTCGTCGCCTACGGCGTGACGCCGGCCCGGCCCGACGGATCGGGGGAGCGCATCGACCTCGACCAGGTCGCCGAGCTGGCCCGGACCGAGCGTCCCAAGGTGATCGTGGCCGGGGCCACCGCCTACCCCCGCACCATCGACCCCCAGCCCTTCCGGTCGATCGCCGACGAGGTCGGCGCCCGGTTCCTCTGCGACGCCGCCCATCCGGCCGGGCTCATCGCGGGTGGAGCGCACCCCAATCCGGCGCCGTTCGCCGACGTGGTCACCTTCACCACCCACAAGACCCTGCGCGGTCCCCGCGGCGGCGCCATCCTGTGCCGGGCCGAGCTGGCGGCGGACATCGATCGCGCCGTCTTCCCCGGTCTCCAGGGTGGGCCCCTCGAGCACGTGATCGCGGCCAAGGCGGTGGCCTTCCACGAGGCCGCCCAGCCCTCGTTCCGGGCCTACGCCGCCCAGGTCGTGGCCAACGCCCGAGCGCTGGCCCAGGCGCTGGCCGAAGAGGGGTTCCGGCTGGTGTCAGGGGGTACGGACAACCACCTGGTGCTCGTGGACCTGCGCAGCTTCGATCCCGACCTGACCGGCAAGGTGGCCCAGGAGGTGCTCGACGGCGCCGGGATCACCTGCAACCGCAACCAGATCCCCGGGGATCCCCGCTCACCCTTCGTCACCAGCGGACTGCGCCTGGGAACCCCCGCCATGACCACAGCGGGGATGGGTGAGCCCGAGATGACCGAGGTGGCCCAGCTCGTCGGCCGGGCCCTCCGCGGCCGCAGTGACGACGTCCGCCCTGGGGGCGGTGGCCGACGAGGTGAGGAACCTCTGCGCCAAGTTCCCGCCCTACCCGGCCGGCGGGCACTAGAGGGACCGAGTGCTCGACTACGTCGCCGTCTTCGCCGTGGCCACCTTGGGGACCTACGGCCTCACGTTCGCCGTCCGCCGCCTGGCGCCGCGGGTCGGCGCCGTGGTCCAGCCCGATCCTCGCAGGGTGCACGACCGGCCGACGCCCACCGTCGGCGGGGCGGCGATGTTCCTGGCCTTTCTCGCTGCGATGGCCGTGGCGTCGCAGCTGCCCCGGTTCAAGCCCATCTTCCAGAACTCCTCCGAGCCCCTCGGCATCGTGCTGGGGGGCTCGATCATCTTCATGGTGGGCCTGATCGACGACCTGCGCGACGTATCGGCGCCGGCCAAGGTGGCGGGTCAGGTACTGGCGGCCAGCGTCCTGTACTTCCTCGGCGTCACCATGTTCAACTTCAAGGTTCCCTTCGCCGGTTTCATCGTGCTCTCTCCCGATCTCACGCCGCTGCTGACGGTGCTGTGGGTCGTCGGGATCGCCAATGCCGTCAACCTGATCGACGGGCTCGACGGATTGGCCGGAGGCATCGTCGCCATCGCCGCGGGCGCCTTCTTCGTCTACGGCCAGCGCCTGGTCGACCTCGGCGTGCTCTCGGCGAACAACATGGGACCGCTCATCGCCATCCTGGCCTGCGGGGTGTGCGTGGGCTTCCTGCCCCACAACTTCCACCGGGCCAAGGTGTTCATGGGTGACGCCGGGGCCATGTTCCTCGGCTTGCTGATGGCCGGCTCGACGATGGTCGTCGGGGGTCGCACGCCGGACGTCAGCGGGGAGACCTACTTCTTCTTCGCCCCCCTGTTCATTCCGTTCTTCATCCTCGGCGTACCGATCCTCGACACCCTCTTCGCCATCGTCCGGCGCATGGCTCGGGGGTCGGGTCTGTCCACGCCTGACAAGGACCACCTCCACCACCGCCTCATCCGACTGGGCCACGGACACCGGAGGTCGGTCCTCATCCTGTGGGCGTGGACGGCCATCCTCTCCGGCTTCGTGCTCTATCCGCTGTTCACCAGGCACGGCAACGCGGTGATCCCCTTCGCCGCTCTCGGGCTGGGTGTCGCGCTCTACACCCTGTTCCATCCGGGGCTGCGGAGGGGCCAGGGGGCCGACAGCCTCGAGGACGAGAGAGCCGGGGTGGTGCCGGCCCCGGGCGGGGACGGGTCCGACGGCCTGGCGCAGGTGATCTCGATCGACGACGGAGACCGGCAACGGACCGCTCGTCCTACGGCCGATCCTGAGCGGCGCCGCGGCTGATGTGCTGACGAACGCGATGCTTGCCGCCGCGCGCCCGATCGCAGCCGGCCTGTCGTTAGCATCGCCAGGATGAGCTTTCCGGAGCGGGTGGGTCGCGCCCTTCGGTCGGCCGCCGCCCGCATCGCCCACGAGCTGCGGCCGGTTCGCCGACCGCAGCTGCCGGCACGGGCCGCCGTGGCCCTTGTCCTCGTGGTCGCGGCGGTGATCTCCGGTGTCGTGTACGGGTCCGTCCAGCTGGCCACGGGTGGTCACGCCGAAGCCAAGCCCCGCTCGACGCCTCGTCTGCTCGTGAACAATCATCAGATCACCCAGAACGGGGTGACGGCCGGGTGGGTGAAAGCCGAGAACGAGAAGCCCGGCAACCGGGGCTGGAACCTGACGAACACCACGAACCAGGCTCCCGGGGCCATCGAGGGCTACGCCGACCACGTGAGCGCGGTGCAGGGCGACACCGTCACGCTCTTCGTCTCCACCGTCGCTCCGACCTTCCACGTCGAGGCCTATCGCATGGGATGGTACGGCGGCGACGGTGGCCGCCTGATCTGGCAGTCGGCCGAGCTGCCCGGGACGAAGCAGGCCGCGCCCACCGTCACCCCCGGCGTCAACATGGTCGAGGCCCACTGGACGCCCTCGTTGACCGTCGCCGCTGACGTCGGCCTGGCCGCCTGGTGACTACGTGTTCAAGCTCGTTGGCAGCGGAAACCAGCAGTCGCGTGTACCGCTCACCGTGCGCGACGACGCCAGCACCGCCGCCTATGTCATCCAGAACAGCGTGACGACCTGGCAGGCGTACAACCTGTGGGGTGGCTACGACCTCTACCAGGGACGGACGGCGAAGGGGGGCATGGCGTTCGCCGACCGATCGCGGGTTGTCTCGTTCGACCGTCCCTACGACTTCGGCTTCGGAGGAGGCGCCGCCGACCTCATCGGCAACGAGCTGCCCATGGTCTCGTTGGCGGAGCGACTCGGGCTCGACGTCACCTACTCGACCGACGTCGACCTGCACGCTGCCCCGGAGCGGTTGCTGCAGCACCATGCCCTGATCTCCCTCGGCCACGACGAGTACTGGTCCTCGACCATGCGCCAGGGCGTCGAGACTGCCAGGGACCACGGCGTCAACCTGCTGTTCCTGGGGGCCAACGCCATCTATCGCCACATCCGGTTCGAGCCCTCACCGCTCGGACCCAACCGTCACGAGATCGATTACAAGTCGGCCAGTGAAGATCCCATCACGCCGACGAACCCGGCCGAGGCGACGTCCGACTGGCCTTCTCCACCGATCCCGCGCCCCGAGAGCACGATCATCGGAGACATGTACACCTGCAATCCCGTGAAGGCGGACATGGTGATCGTCGACCCGTCGGCGTGGGTCTTCGCCGGAACCGGGCTCCAGCCCGGAGCCCGGATACCGGGCCTGGTCGGCAGCGAGTACGACCGTTACGACCCGAACCTGCCGGGCCCACGCAACATCCAGATCCTCGCCCACTCTCCGCTGACGTGTCGCGACCAGCAGGACCACTCGGACATGACCTACTACACGGCGCCGAGCGGCGGCGGCGTCTTCGCCACCGGTACCAACGTCTGGGTGGCGGCCCTCGAGGATGCCTGCCCCGCTGGCACCTCACCGTGCGCGTCCGACGTGACCCAGAGGGTCACCGAGAACGTCCTGGCCGCCAGCGGCGCGGGACCGGCTGGAGTGGCCCATCCCTCCCAGGCGAACTGGACCGCGTACTATCCGCCCGGCACGTCGACCAAGACACCCGGCCCCGGCGAGTGACGGCCGGCGGCGGAGCCGGCCCCTCCCGGGCGGACCTCAGCTCTGCTCGACGACCTCCAGGCGGGCGGTAGCCCGCAACACGGCCTCGTCGGCCTCGGCGTCGTCTCCCGAGGCCGCCCGGCCCTCGGCCTCCGCCTTGGCTCGTTCGGCGCGTGACACGTCGATCTCGCCCGCCCGCTCCGCCACGCCGGAGAGCACCACGACGGCGCCCTCGTCGACCTCGACGAAGCCGCCGTGGGCGGCGAAAAGCTCTTTCTCCCCGTCGGGCCGGTCGATGCGCACCACACCGATCTCGACCGTCGACGACATACGGTTCGTGCCCGGCGAGGAAGGCGATGTCCCCGCCGCCCGAGCGCATGGTGACCATCTCGGCCTCGCCCTCGAACAGGATGCGCTCGGGGGTCACCAGCGCGAACGGGAAAGGTGGCCATCAGCCCTCCCTCAGGGTCTTGGCCTTCTCGTGCACGCCCTCGACCCCGCCCACGTTCAGGAACGCCTGCTCGGGCAGGTCGTCGAGGTCACCGTTGACGAGCGACTCGAACGACTCGACCGTCTCGCTGACCGGGACGTAGACGCCCTCCAGGCCGGTGAAGGTCTCGGCCACGAAGAACGGCTGGGACAGGAAGCGCTGGATCTTGCGTGCCCGCGACACGGCCACCCGGTCCTCCTCGGAGAGCTCGTCGATGCCGAGGATGGCGATGATGTCCTGGAGGTCGCGGTAGCGCTGGAGGATCTCCTGGACCCGACGGGCGACGGCGTAGTGGCGCTCGCCCACGATCTCGGGCGCCAGGATGTTGCTCGTCGAGGCGAGCGGGTCGACGGCCGGGTAGATGCCGAGCGACGACGATCTGGCGGGACAGCTCGGTGGTGGCGTCGAGGTGGGTGAAGGTGGTGAAGGGGGCGGGGTCGGTGTAGTCGTCCGCGGGCACGTAGACGGCCTGCATCGAGGTGATCGAGTGGCCCCGGGTGGAGGTGATCCGCTCCTGGAGCTCGCCCATCTCGTCGGCCAGCGTGGGCTGGTAGCCGACCGCCGAGGGCATCCGCCCGAGCAGCGTGGAGACCTCCGATCCCGCCTGGACGAACCGGAAGATGTTGTCGACGAACAGCAGCACGTCCTGGTTCTTGACGTCGCGGAAGTACTCGGCCATGGTCAGGGCCGAGAGACCCACCCGCAGGCGCACGCCCGGGGGCTCGTCCATCTGGCCGTAGACCAGGGCGGCCTTCTCGATGACGCCGGTCTCCTGCATCTCCAGCCAGAGGTCGGTCCCCTCGCGGGTGCGCTCACCGACGCCGGCGAAGACCGACACCCCGCCGTGCTGCTGGGCGACCCGGTGGATCATCTCCTGAATGAGGACGGTCTTGCCCACGCCGGCGCCGCCGAACAAGCCGATCTTCCCGCCCTGGACGTAGGGCTCCAGGAGGTCGATGACCTTGATGCCGGTCTCGAACATCTGGACGCTCGGCTCCAGGTCCTCGAAGTCCGGCGGGTCGCGGTGGATGTCCCAGTGGTCCTCGGCCTCGCCGATGGAATCGGTGTCGAGAGGTTCGCCGACGACGTTGAACACGTGCCCGAGCACGGCGTCCCCGACGGGCACGGTGACACCGCGGCCGGTGTTGCGCACGGTCGCCCCCCGAGGGAGTCCGTCGGTCGGCTTGAAGCAGATGCAGCGGACCCGGCCCCCGCCGATCTGCTGGGCCACCTCGGCCGTGACCGTGATGCGCTCGCCCTCGAGCTCCAGGTCCATGTCGACAGCCGTGTTGATCTCGGGGAGCTCGTTGGGTGGGAACTCGACGTCGACGACGGGCCCGGCGATGGCGACGACGCGGCCGTCCGCCCGCTTGACGTCGGTCTCGTTGCTGACGGTGGTCATGTGCTGGCGCTCCTGGGTTCGCTTCGCGGTTCGGTCTCGTGGCCGTCGCCGACCTGGCGCAGAGCCTCGGCCCCGCCGACGATGTCCATGATCTCGGTCGTGATGGTGTCCTGACGGGCCCGGTTCATGACCCGCCGCAAGGTGGTGACGAGGTCATCGGCGTTGTCGGTGGCCGCCTTCATGGCCCGTTGGCGTGACGCGTGCTCGGATGCCGACGCATCCAGCAGGGCGAGGAACAGCTGGGCCTCGATCAGGCTCGGCAGCAGACGGTCGAGGATCTCCTCCTCGGAGGGCTCGGCGTCGTAGTCGACCCGCCCATCGGCGTCGTCCTCACCCTCCTGCTGGTCTCGGCCGAGGTGTCCGGGGACCGGAACGACGACACGATGCTGCACCCGTTGGGTGCCGGCGGAGACGAACCGGGTAGAGATCAGCTCGATCTGGTCGACCTCGCCGCTCACGAACGGACCGGTGACCATGTCGGCGACGCGCCGCGCGTCCAGGTAGGTGGGCCGATCGGTGATCCCGACCACTGTGTGCTCGACGTCGTAGCCCCGGAAGCGGAGGTAGCTCTGCCCCCGCCGCCCCACCGTCACCAGCATGGGCTCGTGACCCTCCGACCGGTGCTCGGCCAGCGCCCGCTCGACCGTCCTCAGCACCTGCGTGTTGTAGGCGCCGCACAGGCCCCGATCCGAGGTGATCACCACCAGCGCCACCCGCCGCAGTGGGTCGGGAGGCTCGATGAGACGGTGGTGCCCTGTTCCCGGGGCGCCGACGAGATCCGACGCCAGCGAGTCGATGCGCTCCACGTAGGGCCGCCCGCCGGCGATCCGCTGCTGAGCCCGCACGATGCGGGAGGCGGCGATCAGCTCCATGGCACGCGTGGTCTTCCTGGTCGACTGGATGCTCCTGATCCGTCGCCTGAGGACACGTTCCTGACTGCCGGCCATGGTTGCTAGCGGCCCGCCGCCTGCTCGGAGCCGGCGTCGGACGCTGCCGCGTCTGGGCCAGCGCCGTCCTGTCCGGTGCCGCCGGCGGCCGTGGAGCGGTCACCTCCGTCGGTCGTCTCACCGCCAGCGCCGGGATCGAAGCCCTCCTTGAAGTCGGCGATGGCCTTGTTCAGCGTCTCCTCGTCGGGCAGCTCGCCCTTGTCACGGATCTGCTCGAGCACGCCCGACTCGTCGCCCCGTAGGTAGGCGATGAGCTCCCGTTCGAAGCGCTGTACCGCGGTCACGGGGATGTCGTCGACGAAGCCGTTGGAGCCCGCGTAGATGGCCACCACCTGCTCCTCGACCGGGACGGGAGCGTTGAGCGGCTGCTTGAGGATCTCGGTCAGGCGGTAGCCGCGGTCGAGCTGGGCCTGGGAGACCTTGTCCAGCTCCGAGCCGAAGGTGGCGAACGACTCCAGCTCCCGGAACTGAGCGAGATCGAGGCGCAAGGTGCCGGCCACGGCCTTCATGGCCTTGACCTGGGCCTGGCCTCCCACCCGGGAGACCGAGATGCCGACGTCGATGGCCGGCCGCACCCCGGCGTAGAACAGGTCGGTGATGAGGAAGATCTGGCCGTCAGTGATCGAGATCACGTTGGTGGGGATGTAGGCCGAGATGTCGCCGGCCTTGGTCTCGATGACCGGGAGGGCCGTGAGCGAGCCGCCGCCTCGTTCGTCGTTGAGCTTGGCCGCCCGCTCCAGCAGCCGGCTGTGGAGGTAGAAGACGTCGCCCGGGTACGCCTCACGTCCGGGCGGCCGGCGCAGGAGCAGCGAGATCTGTCGATAGGCCTCGGCCTGCTTGGACAGGTCGTCGTAGATGATGAGGGCGTCGTCCCCGTGCTCCATCCAGTGCATGCCGATGGCGCAGCCGCCGTAGGGGGCCAGGTACTTGAAGGGGGCGGGATCCGATGCCGGCGCGTTGACGACCACCGTGTACTCCATGGCGCCGTGCTCCTCGAGAGTGGCGACGGTCTGGGCCACGGTGGAGCCCTTCTGGCCGACGGCCACGTAGATGCACTTCACGCCCTGGCCCCGCTGGTTGATGATCGTGTCGACGGTGATCGACGTCTTGCCGGTCTTCCGGTCACCGATGATGAGCTCGCGCTGGCCGCGGCCGATGGGGGTCATCGAGTCGATGGCCTTGATGCCGGTCTGGAGGGGCTGGCTGACAGGACGGCGGGCGACGATGCCGGGGCCTGGATCTCCAGGCGGCGGTACTCGTCGCTGGCGACGGCGCCGCGACCGTCGATGGGCTCGCCCAGGGCGTTGACCACCCGGCCGAGCAGCCCGTCGCCGACGGGCACGGACAGGATGCGGCCGGTCGAGCGGACCAGCTGCTCCTCGTCCAGGTGGGTGACCTCGCCGAGGACGACGGCGCCGATCGACTCCTCGTCGAGGTTGAGCGCCAGGCCCATGACGCCGCCCTCGAACTCGAGCAGCTCGTTCACCTCCGCCCCCGGCAGACCGGTGACCCGGGCGATGCCGTCGCCCACTTCGCTGATGCGCCCCACCTGCTCGGTGGTGACGCCCAGGGCCTCGTCCTCGAGGTGACGGCGTAGCACCGCGGCGATGTCGGCGGAATTGATCGCGAGCTCGGCCATCAGCGGCGCTCTCCTGTGTGTCCAGTCATCGTGTCCGGCTTCGAAAGATCGATCTTCAGCTGCTCGAGTCGGTGGCTCACGCTGCCGTCCACCAGCAGGTCTCCCACAACCGCCACCATGCCGGCGATCAGGGACGGGTCGGGCGTCACCCGAACCTCGACGGAACGCCCGGCCACCCGGCTGAGGGCCTCTGCCAGTCGCGACCTCTGGTCCTCGTCCAGGTCGACCGCGGCGCGCACATCCGCCACCTTGAGGTTACGCTCCGCCGCGGCCCGGTCAACCAGCCAGTCCAGCGTGGCCACCAGGTCCCGGCCCCGCCCCGTGCGCACCGCGTAGCGGACGAGCCGCTGGGTCAGGGGCTGGACCCGGCCGGCCAGCAGGTCGTCGACGATGGCGAGGCGGGTGGCCATCGACACCTCGGGATCGGTGACGACCGAACCGAGCTCGTCGGAGCCCTCGATGACCCGGGCCAGCCGGAACAGCTCGTCCTCGCACTCCTCCAGAGGCGCCTCGCCTTCGTCCTCGACCTCCTCGAAGACCGCGCTGGCGTAGCCGTGGAGACGCTCCCTGATGGCCGACCGGCCGGCGGGAGGCTCGGGCGGCGCCTCGGCCTGCCCCGTCTCGGCCTCCACCCGGTGAGCCAGCTCGTCGACCACCGAGGGCAGATCGGTCGCCCGCTCGGCGGCGGTGGCGTAGGCGACGAGCCGCACCGTCTCCGTGCTGACTCGCGGCAGCAGTAGGTCCTCCACCACGGCCCGGCGGGTATGCACGGGCACGGCCGGATCGGTCAGGACCCTGAGGAGGTCCGGCGCCCGGTCCAGGGCGCGGGCGAAGCCGCTCAGCTCGGAGCCGACCTGCTCCAGGCGATCCTGGTCGCGCGCCGTCTCGAGCACGGCGCTGCCGTACCCCCAGACGAGGTTCCTCACCGGTACCTCACGCCGTCGAGCCGGCGGACGTGCCTGTGCCGACGCCCGCGATGGCCTCCTCGATCAGGCCGCGGTGCCGTTCGGCGTCCAGCTCCTCACCGATCACCCGCTGGGCGGCCGCGATCACCAGGTCGGCCACCTGGAGTCGCAGCTCCTCGCGAGCTCGTTCAGTGGCCCGCTGAATGTCGGCGTCGGCCCGGGCGACCACCCGGTCGTACTCCTCCTGACCCTTCGTCCGGGCCTCTTCCCGGAGCTGCTCGGCCATGCGGTTGCTCCGCTCGATCACGGTCCGGGCCTCGCTGGCGCGCCTCCTCCAGCTTGGCCTGGTACTCCTCGTCGGCGGCCAGCAGCCGCCGCTTGGCCTCCTCGCCCTGCTCGAGAGCGTTGGAGATCTCGGCCTCGCGCTGGTCCATCGCTCGCCTGATGGGCGGCAGGATGTACTTGGCGATCAGGCCGAGGATGATGAGGAACGCGAGCAGCTCGACGAAGAACGTCATGTTCGGGAGCAGGAAGTTGTTGCTGCTGCCGCCGGATGACGCTGCCAACAACATGTGGTCACCTCGCCTCCTACTGGTTGGCCAGGGAGAAGATGAACAGGGCGGCGAAGGCGAGGTTGATGAAGTATGCGGCCTCCACCAGGCCCACGGTCAGGAACATGATCGTGAACAGCCGGCTCTGGGTCTCGGGCTGACGGGCCACGCCGGCGATCGTCTGGCTCCCCGCCAGGCCGTCGCCGATGCCGGCGCCGATGGCCCCTCCGCCGATCGCCAGACCCGCGCCGATGATCGCCCCGGCCAGCTGGGTCGCGTATTGCGGTGTGCCCTTTTGCGCGCCGGCGGCGAGAATTACGGGAAGGTTGTCACTTGCCATTTGTTACCAATTCCTCCGTTCGTTCGCAGCTGCTTAACGGGCGCCTGAGCCCGCCGTCACCTGGTCTCGGTCCTCAGTGCGCTCCCTCCTCTGCCGGCCGCAGCGCCTCCTCGAAGTAGAGGATCGTCAGCAGCGAGAAGATGAAGGCCTGGATCAGGCCGATGAACGCGTCGAAGAGCTTCCACAGGATGTTGGGGAACCACAGGATCGCCAGCGGGAAAAGGCTGGCGATCAGGATGAGCATCAGGCCGCCGGCGAAGATGTTCCCGAACAGTCGGAGGGCCAGCGTGAAGGGCTTGGCGATCTCCTCGATGGCGTTGATGGGCGCCAGCAGCCAGCTGGGCTGGAAGTACTTGTTCACGTAGCCCCGAAAGCCCCGGTTGCGGATCGAGTAGAAGTGGACCAGCCCGATGACGAAGAACGCCATGGCGTAGGTGAGGTTGACGTCGCCGGTCGGGGCCGGGATGTTGTTGTGCACGCCTCCCGTCGGGACCAGCTCCAACCAGTTGCAGATGAGGATGAAGAAGAAGAGGGTCACGGCCAGGGGCACGATGCGGGCCCCGGTAGGACCGATGCCGGTCTCGACCTGGTTCTGGATGGCACCGACGACGGTCTCCCAGAGCAGCTGCACCCGGTTCGGCACGCCGCTCGTGATACGCCGGCGGACGTAGAAGCCCGCCCCGACGACGATGATGCCGGCCAACGCCGTCGCCCAGATCGTGTCGACGTTGAAGGTCAGACCGGCGACCGTGAGCGTGCGGTGCGTGCCCACCTCGATGTTGCTGGCATCGGCGAGCAGCGGAAGCGGGACCAGTGTCATGTGCCGCTCCGAAGCGACTTGAGCATCGTCCTGGCCGTGCTGGCGAGGACCACGAACTGGAACAGGGCGAGCCCGAACACCATCCCCCAGCCGATCTGACGGGCGACGACGATGACGACGATGGCGACCGCCGTGATGGCGCCCAAGCGGACCAGGCTCGATGCCATGAACACGCTCTTCTGCGGGCCGGCCGCGCCGGCGACGTAGCGCGCCATCGAGGTCCGGGCCATGCGGCTGTTCACCGCGCCCAGGGCGAGGCCGGCGATCAGACCGAGGCCCACGAGGGCGTAACCCAGCACAGAGGTGAGGATGAGCCCCACGGCGCCGACGGCGCCGGCGACAACGTAGCTGCGCCGGAGCACCGCGTTGAGCTCGAGCAACGGGAGTTGGGCGAACACCGTCTACCGCCTTCCGTCCGTCAGTCCCGCAGGAACTTGCGCATCTCGGCCCAGGTGGCGGCCACGCCCAGGGCCACCCCGGCGACGATGCCCACGAAGATGAACGCCGGCGTGGTGTCGAGGAGGCTGTCGATACCCCATCCCGCTCCCAGTCCCACGGCGAGGCACAGCGCGTTGGTGAGGCCCAACCCCAGCAGCGTGAAGATGTTTGGGGATGGCTTGCGCATGGTGGAGGCGCGACCCGTGACCGCGTAGCAGCCTAGCTGGCCAGACGCTACGGGCACCACTGGAGTCGCTCTCGGGACGGTGATTATTCAGGGGTACTCGCCGCATGTAGCCATCTCATGAACCGGTGCGATCCCGGGAGAGATGCACCTCCAGAATCCTCTCAGGTGCTCGGAGTTTCGGCAAAATGAGGGGCCCGCTCGGCGCGCCTCACCTGTGGGATCGTGAGGGATGCCGCGGAAGCGCTTCGGGGTTGCGCTGCTGGTCCCCAGCGCCCCAGTGCCGACGAGGTCGACGGGCTCCGGCGGGCGCTGGACGACCCGGTCCTCGGTCGCGTGCCGGCTCACCTCACCCTCGTTCCCCCGGTCAACGTGGCCGAGCGGGATATCGCGACGCCCTCGAGCTGCTCAGCGCCGCGGCTGCCGCCACCGTCCCTTCTCCCTGCGACCTGGGTCCGCCCGCGACGTTCTGGCCCGACGCTCCGGTCGTCTACCTCCCGGCCGGAGGTGACGTGGCAGCCGTCGGTGAGCTGCGGGCGGCGGTGTTCCGGGCGCCGTTGGCCCGCCCCCTCACCTGGCCGTTCGTGCCGCACGTGACGCTCGCCGACGAAGCCGCGCCCGATCGGATCCAGGCTGCGCTCACGGCGCTGGGCTCCTACCGGACCGAGGTGTGGTTCGAGCGGTGCACCTCCTCGAGGAGGGACCGGGTCGCGTCTGGACCGTGGCCGCAGACGCCGCCTTCCGCCGTCCCGGCCGTCGTGGGCCGCGGTGGACTACCGCTCGAGCTGACCGTCAGCGGCGCGCGCCGATCCCCTCGTCGCTCGGTGGGCCGACGTCGGCCTGGGCGGCCCATGACGCCAGGATGGGGCGTGGGACTGGACGCCCTTCGCGGTCACCGCCAGGCGTGAAGGCAGCGTGGTCGGGCTGGCCGAGGGCGTCGTCAGAGGTCGGGTGTGCGAGCTGCAACGGCTGATCGTCGACGGGAGGTCCGGGGGCAGGGCATCGGCTCCCACCTGCTCGCCGCGGTCGAGTCGCTGGCGGCCGAGCAGGGTGCACCCTGTGTCGGCTGCGCGCCCCGGCCGGCGGGCGGGCCGAGGGCTTCTACCGCATGCGGGGTTGGGCGGAGGTGGGCACGTTGCGTGACTGGCGCTGGGGCCGCGATTTCGTGCGGATGGAGCGGCGCCTCGGCTAGCTGCCGTCGCGCTGGGCCGGCCTCGCCGTCGGGGCCGGCCTCCTGGGCCGGCCTCCTAGTCGAAGGAGATCTGGCTGAACTCCCGGAGCTTCTGGAGGCGGTGGCTGGCGTCGACGCGGCGCACCGTGCCGGACTTCGAGCGCATGACCAGCGACTGGGTGAGGGCGCCGGTGTTGGTGTACCGGATGCCCCGGAGAAGCTCACCGTCGGTGACGCCGGTCGCGGCGAAGAAGCAGTTGTCGCCGCGGACCAGCTCCTCGGTCGACAGGACGGCGTCGAGGTCGTAGCCGGCGGCGAGGGCGGCCCGCCGCTCGTCGTCGTTGCGAGGCCACAGGCGGCCCTGGAGCTCGCCGCCCATGCACCTGAGGGCGGAGGCGGCGATGACGCCCTCGGGCGTGCCGCCTATCCCGAAGAGGATGTCGACGCCCGACTCCTGCCAGGCCGTCGAGATGGCGCCCGCGACGTCGCCGTCGGTGATGAGCCGGATACGCGCCCCGGCCTGCCGCACCTCGGCGATGAGATCCTCGTGCCGGTCGCGGTCGAGGATCACGGCCGTGATGTCCCCGACGCTGGTGCGCTTGGCCGCGGCCACCGCTCGCAGGTTCTCCGTCGGCGACCGGTTGAGGTCGACGTGGCCCGCCGCCGTCGGGGCCCACCGCGAGCTTCTCCATGTACACGCAGGGACCAGGGTTGAACATGCTGCCCCGCTCGCTCACCGAGATCACCGCCAGCGCCCCGCCGCGGCCCAGCGCCGTGGGGGTGGTGCCGTCGATCGGGTCCACCGCGATGTCGGTGGGCGGAGGGCGCGCCGTCACCGATGCGCTCTCCGTTGTAGAGCATCGGGGCCTCGTCCTTCTCCCCCTCGCCGATCACCACCACGCCGTCCATCGAGACGGTCTGGAGCACGACCCGCATGGCGTTGACCGCGGCCTGGTCGGCGCCGTTCTTGTCGCCCCGCCCCATCCAGCGGCCGGCGGCCATGGCGGCGGCCTCGGTCACCCGTACGAGCTCCATGGCGAGGTTGCGGTCCGGTGCCTGCGGCTCGGCGCTCATGCGCCGACCCTAGCGCTGCGGCCCTCGGCGCTGACGCGCCAGCGGCACACTCCGTCGGCCGGCCTCCCGGGCCGGCCCCTAGGCTGGGGTCATGAGCGATGACCAGGAACCGGGTCGGGCCCAGTGGGAACGGGCCTACCGCTCAGCGTCGTTGCGGGACGCCGACTACGAGACCATGTCGGGGATACCGCTCGACCCCGTCTACGGGCCGCGGCCACCCCGGGAGGGTGGCCCGACAACGAGCGCGGTGAGTGGCCGGGCGTCTTCCCCTATACCAGGGGACCGTACGCCTCGATGCACCGCTCGAAGCTGTGGACGATGCGCATGTTCGCCGGCTTCGGTACGGCAGAGGACACCAACGAGCGGTTCCGGGACATCCTCGATGCCGGCGGTGACGGACTGTCGGTCGCCTTCGACCTCCCGACGCTGATGGGCCGCGACTCGGACGACCCTCACTCGACCGGTGAGGTCGGCAGGTGTGGCGTGGCGGTGGACTCCCTCGCCGACATGGAGGACCTGTTCGCCGGCATCGACCTCGACCAGGTCACGACGTCGATGACGATCAACTCACCCGCCACCATCCTTCTGGCCATGTACCTCGCGGTGGCGGAGCAAGGAGGCGTTCCGAGAGCGCGGCTCGGCGGCACCATCCAGAACGACATCCTGAAGGAGTACCAGGCCCAGAAGGAGTTCATCTTCCCGCCCCGGCCGTCGATGCGCCTGGTGGTGGACAGCATCAGGTACTGCGCGGCCGAGATGCCGCGGTGGCACCCGGTGTCGGTCTCCGGCTACCACATCCGGGAAGCGGGATCGACGGCGGCCCAGGAGCTCGCCTTCACGCTTGCCAACGGCTTCGCCTACGTCGAGGCGGCGGCCCGGTCGGGGTTGCCGGTCGACGCCTTCGCCCCGCGGCTGTCGTTCTTCTTCAACGCCCACATCGACTTCTTCGAGGAGATCGGCAAGTACCGGGCGGCCAGGCGCATCTGGGCCCGCTGGATGCGAGACCGTTACGGTGCCACGGAGCCGAGCTCGTGGCGGTGCCGGTTCCACACCCAGACAGCGGGGGTGTCGCTCACCGCCCAGCAGCCCGAGGTGAACATCGTCCGCACGGCCATCGAGGCCCTGGCCGGCGCGCTCGGCGGTACCCAGAGCCTGCACACCAACTCCATGGACGAGGTCCTCGCCCTTCCCACCGAGAAGGCGGCCCGCATCGCCCTGCGGACCCAGCAGGTGATCGCCCACGAGACGGGCGTCGCCAACGTCGCCGATCCGCTCGGTGGTTCGTACCTGGTCGAGTGGATGACCGACGAGCTCGAGCGTCAGGCCGAGGAGGTCTTCGCCCGCCTGGACCAGATGGGTGGGGGCTCCATGCTGGAGGGTGTGCACGCGGGCATCGAGACGGGGTGGTTCCAGGGCGAGATCGCCGAGGCCGCCTACACCCTGGAGAAGAAGGTCAGCTCGGGCCGGCGCGTGGTGGTCGGCGTCAACCGCTTCGCCGAGGCCGACGACGAGCTGCTGCCCACGCTGTACATCGGCCCCGAGGTGGAGCAGCGTCAGCTCGAGCGCCTGGCCAAGGTGCGCAGCTCGCGTCGCTGGAGCAGATGTCGACGCCGCCCTTTCCCGGGTGACCTCCGACGCCGGGCGACCCGATGTCAACCTGATGCCGGCCCTCGTGGAGGCGGTGCGGGCCTACGCGACCGTCGGCGAGATCGTTGCTGCCCTGGCCGAGGTCTTCGGGCGGTGGACCGAGGACCCGGTCATCTGAGCGCCGGCGCCGACCCCACCCGCCCGCTGATCACCGCCGAGATGTGCGCGGCGGGCCGGTCGCTGGCCGAGCCCCGCCTCTCTCCTGACGGGTCGCGGGTCGCCTTCGTCGCCGGACCTGGATCGCGCCTCGTGGTCGTCCCCGCCGGCGGCGGCCCCGAGCTGATCGTCACCGCCGACCCGCTGGTGGCTTCGGTCGCGCCCTACGCCGGTGGCGCCTTCGACTGGGTGCCCCCGGGCGACGCCCTGGTGTACGTGGGAGCGAACGGGGGCCTGCACCACGTTGCGGCCACCGGCGGGCCGTCACGAATGGTGGCGGCGGGCGACGAGGTGGCGAGCCCGTCCGTCTCGTCCGACGGGACCAGGGTCGCCTACGTGCTCGACGGTCGCCACGCCGCCGTGGCGGGCGTGGCAGAGGGCAGCCAGTGGCCGGCGAGGGTCTCCTCGGGGGCTCCGGGCCCGGACTTCGCCCTCGACCCGGCGTGGTCGCCGGACGGCTCACGCATCGCCTGGATGGAGTGGGACGTGCCCATGATGCCCTGGGACGGCGCCCGCATCGTGACCGCCTCGGCCGATGGCGGCGGACGGCGGATGGTCGCCGGGGGTGAGCAGGTCGCCGTCAGCCAGCCCCGCTTCTCGCCCGACGGGTCCCAGCTCGCCTTCCTCTCCGATGCGGGCGGGTGGTGCAACCTCTGGGTGGCGGCCGCGGACGACGGGCGCGGCGCCCGTCCCGTGGTGGAGGAGCCCTACGAGCACGGCGACCCGCCGTGGGGGCCCGGTCAGCGCTCGTTCGCATGGGCGCCGGACGGCTCGGCCCTGGCTTTCTGCCGGAACGAGGGCGGTTTCCGGCGACTGCTCCTGGCGGGCCTGGACGGCTCGCCACCGCGCCAGTTGGCGACCGGGATCCAGGGAGGGCTGAGCTGGGTCGGCGACCGTCTGGCTGCGGTGCGCAGCGAGCCACGCCGACCGACCGAGGTCGTGGTGCTCGACGTCGTCTCCGGTGGAGAGACCGTGGTGGCCAGGGGGCCCGTGGGCGGCTTCGAGCAGGCGGGCCTGGTGGAGCCCGAGGTCGTCCAGTGGGACGGCCCCGCGGTGGGCGGGCTCGAGTTCGGTCCCGTGCACGGCCGGCTCTACCGCCCGTCCCGGCCCGACGGCACGGCCGGCCCCCCGCCGCTGCTGGTGTGGATCCACGGCGGACCGACCGGGCAGATGCCTGCGGCGTTCAACGCCCGGGTGGCCTTCTTTCTCGACCGGGGCTGGGCGGTGCTCGCGCCCGACCATCGGGGCTCGACGGGTTGGGGCCGGCGCTACGCCCAGGCCCTCCAGGGCCGGTGGGGAGAGCTGGACGTGGCCGACACGGCGGCGGGGATGCGGGCGGCGGCCGAACAGGGGTGGGCCGACCCGCGCCGCATGGTCCCGATCGGCGGCTCGGCGGGGGGCTTCACCGTGCTGCTCCTCCTCGCCCTGCACCCCGAGCTGTGCGCGGCCGGAGTCGACCTCTACGGCGTGGCCGACCTGCTCGAGCTCGACGAGACCACGCACCGCTTCGAGGCCCACTACCTGCACGGCGTCGTGGGCCCTCTGCCGGACGCGGTCGACCGCTACCGCCAGCGGTCCCCGGTCAACCTGGCCGACCGGATCCGGGCGCCCTTGCTCATTCTCCAGGGCTCCTCCGACAAGGTCGTGCCACCGGCGCAGTCCCAGGCTGTCGCCGAGGCCGTGCGGGCGCAGGGTGGCGTCGTCGAGCACCACGTGTACGAGGGCGAGGGGCACGGCTGGTCGCGCCCCGAGACGGTCGCGGACGAGCTCGAGCGCACAGCGTCGTTCCTCCGCCGCCACGTGCTGCGCTGGCGGGCCTGACCCGCCGCTGGCGCGACCGTGTCCAGGTCGTGATCTGACGGGGCCGACGGCTTGGGGGACGCTCGACTGCACCTCCTCCATGAGGGCGTCGACGACCTTGGGATCGAACCGGGTGCCGCGGCCGGCCGCCAGCCGGACGAGCGCCCGGTCCAACGTGAGCGGTCCCCGGTAGGGGCGCCCCGTCACGAGGCTGCCGAGGGTGTGGCAGGCGGCGATGATGCGGGAGCCGAGCGGGATGGCGTCGCCCTCGAGCCCGTCGGGATAGCCCGTGCCGTCGAAGCGCTCGTGCGACGAGCGCACGAGCGGCGCCGCCTGCGCGGAGGGCCGGTACCGCCGCCAGAATCCGCTCGCCGGCGACGGATGTGGAGACGCACGAACGCCATCTCCTCGGGGTCGAGCGGCTCCGGCTTGACGAGCAGGTCGTCGGGGATGGAGCCCTTGCCGACGTCGCGGTAGGTAGTCGCCCGGCGCAGGTCGTCGCATTCGGGCGTCGCTCATCGCCAGATCTCTGCCCACGGCCACGGCCAACTCGGTGACGCTGGCGAGCGCGGCGACCGATGGGCGGCTCCCGGCCGAGGGGAGGGACCGACCCACGCCCGCCGTGGTTGCGATCGAGCTCTCCGTCGCGACGGTCGGCCTTGTGGGCGTACATGCGATGATCGGCGAGCTGGAGGACAGCGACCGGCGTGGTTCCTTCGTCGGCCAGCGCCACGCCCCGTAGGAGCAGCCAACCGTGAAGGCGCTCCAGCGGTGGACAGGGCGAGCACGGACGGGGTCAGCCGGGCGCGGAGCACCGTCAGGCTGCTCGTGCGTTGCGAGGTCGGCGTCGGCGCTCTCGTGCAGGATCACGCAGAACTCGTCACCGCCGAGCCGGTAGCACTCGCCCGAAGGTCGACGGTCTCGGCGAGGCGTCGTCCGAGCCGGGCGAGCAGGGCGTCGCCGAGATGGTGACCGAAGTTGTCGTTGTAGTCCTTGAACCCGTCGAGGTCGAACAGCGCCAGCACGCATCGCGAGGCTCGACGCTCAGCCTGGAGCTCCTCGTCCAGATCGAGGAGCAGCCTGCGCCGGTTGCCGAGGCCGGTGAGCGCGTCCGTCAGGGCTTGCACTCTGGTGTGCTGCCAGCAGCCGATGATGCTCCGAGAAGCTCAACCACATACGGGCCATCGAGGCGACGAGGGTGGCAGCGGCGAGGGCCACAGCGAAGTTCGCCAGCCTCGTGAAATGATCGGTGACGAGGAGCGCCAGCGCCGCCATGGCGCCGGCAAGCGGGACCGCCAGCTGAGGTCTGGCGTCGGGATCCGGCGCCGACGTCGCAGCCCGATGCGACCCGTCCAGAGCGGGTGCACGGGGCCGGGCAGCTATCGGCTCCCAGGCCGCCCAGGCGATCAGCAGCGCTGACAGCAGCCACAGCGAGTCGAGTGGTTGGCCGTCGACGTAGGTGTTCGACGATTGGGCGTAGAGGAACCACCCATCTGCCAGCGCCGCCACCGCCAGCGAGGCATCGAGGAGGGTGAAGCCGCGGCCGGCCCTCCATCTGGTCACGGCGAAGACTCCGACCACGAGCGACAGCAGCACCAGGTCGGCCAGGGGATAGACGAGTCGGTCGCCACCTGCCCGGTGCCGCCGTGCACGTCGTTGATGATCGGGCGGCACAGGATGGCGGTCACGACGGCTGCGACGGCGAGTGCCTGATGGCGCCGTCGAGCCACAGCGCTGGCGGGGGAGCGTCGAAAGTGGCGCCGGACCAGCAGCACCAGCCCGGCGTAGGCGGCCGGGATAAAAAGCGAGGTAGAAACCGTCGGCCGGCGACGGGATCTCGAGCACGTCGTGGCCGGGCGAGACGACGGAGGAGTACAGGTCGCCTGTGGCCCATGCGGCACATCGCCGTGCCCAGCAGGAGCCAGGCGGTGCGGTCCTCGGCCACCAGGATGCCCCGGGACAGACAAATGGCGCTGGCAGCAAAAAGGACGGCGTCGTAAAGACCGTCGCTGACCACGCCGTTTGCCCCGCCGGAGCCGTAGCCCAGGGCCGAATGGGCGATATGGGCCACGAAGACGACCACCGTCGCCACGGAGAAGGCAACGAGGAACCGTCGTCGGCCGAGAAGTCGATTTGCCATGGGCTCACCCGACCGAGCGCGCAACTGCCCCGTCAAGAGATGGCGAGCTCGTTGCGTGACCGCCCCTGTCACCCTCGGTCGAGGACAGGTTACGTCGGCGGGGTCGAACGCGCGCTCCGCCGCCACGGCGCGGCGCTGCAGAGAGCCAGGGGCGCGTTGATTCCCGGTCCACCCTCCCGTAACCTCGTGGTTGTCGGCCGGCGAGTACCGCGGTGCGGACGGTGGGCGGATGGGCACGCAGCAACGCGACACGTCCATTTACACCGTCAACGTGAGCGATGCCGGCCGGAGTCACTGAGGCCGACCGGCTCCTGCTGCGTGGAAAGTTGGCCCGAAATGTCCGCAGGAGTCCTTCCGGACCTGGGGATCGTCGTGTGGGTGGCGGCCGCCAGCGCCGCCGGCCTGGCCCGAGCCTGGCGCCACACGCATCTCCTGGGTGCCCCCTCGTCAGTACCGACCGCGGTCGGCACCGCAGCGGTGCTGTCACACCCCGGTTGCCACCCCCGAAGCGCCTGATCACCGCGGCAGGGTGACATGACCATCGACGGTTCTTCGACCGCGCTACGGCCTCCGACGTCGGGACAGACCGTGCGCCCGCCCGTGCGGGACGCCGGTCGGCCCGTCGCGCCTGGCCGGTCACGTGACGTCGTGCAGTCCGAGGGCGTCGACCGGGAGCAGGCCGGCGCGGCCATCCCCCGGGGCCTCGTCCGGCTGGCGAGCCGCGACCACGTCGCCAGCGGGCTCGCCGCAGACGTCGTCGGGGTCGGGGTGGGGCTCGTGATCGGGCTGGTTGCCGCGTCGGCGATCGGTACCCCGGTGACCGGCGCCTTCTTCCCACGGGTGGGGCAGACCGCCGTCTACGGTGCCCTGTTGCTGGGCGTGTTCGCTGTCTACGGCGCCTACCGGCGGGGAGCCCGCCGCGTGGCGCGGACCTCGTTCGAGGATCTCAATGACGTTCTCCGGGTCTGGCCCGCCGGCGCATTCGTCGTCGTCCTGGCCGACCTGACCCTGGGCCGGGCGCTGGGACTCCAGCCCTTTCAGCCTGCTCTGCTGGCCGTCGCCATTGCGCCGACGATCGTCACGGTGCCGCTCCTGCGGGCGCTGGCGGCCCGTCTGACGGCTCGGGTGACGGGGACGACACGGCGCGTCCTCGTGGTGGGAGGAGGTGCCACCGGACAGCGGTTGGCGCAGTTCCTCGAGGTGCAGCCGGGTGTGTCGGTTGTCGGCATGGTGGACGACCACCCGATGCCCGGCACCGAGGTCGCCGGTTGTGTCGCAGACATCCCAGAGCTGTGCGAACGCCTCGCCGTCTCCCATGTGGTGGTCGCGTTTCCGAGAGCCGATCCGCACGCCACGCTCCGTGCCTTGCGCCCCCTCCACGGGTGGGTGCCGGTCTCGATCGTCCCCGAGCTGTTCGACCTACTGTCGTGGCGCTGCGAGGTCGACGACCTGTACGGGGTGCCCATCATCGACGTTGCAGCTCCCCAGCTGGGCCTTGGCGCCCGTGCGGCGAAGCGGACCCTCGACGTGATCGGCTCCGCTGCGCTGCTCGCTCTGTGTGCACCCTTCATGCTCGTCGTTGCAGTGGTCGTCAAGGCCACGTCGCCCGGCCCAGTCCTGTTCCGCCAGACGCGCACCGGCCGCCACGGCCGACGATTCGAGATTCTCAAGTTTCGAACCATGCGCGATGGAGCGGAGACCGAACGCAGCGCACTGAGCGCCCGTAACGAGATGGAGGGCCCGCTGTTCAAGCTGCGCCACGACCCCCGCGTCACCCCCGTCGGCAGGTTCCTCCGGCGTACGAGCCTCGACGAGCTGCCGCAGCTGATCAACGTGTTGGTGGGCCAGATGTCGCTCGTGGGGCCGCGGCCGTTCGTGGTCCATGAGTCGGCCCAGCTGGACGATCAGTTGGATGGTTGGGCGGCCCGCCGGTACGAGGTGCGTCCTGGGGTGACCGGGCTCTGGCAGACCTCGGGTCGAAACGACCTGACGGGTGACGAGCTGTGCCGTCTCGACTACCTGTACGTCGCGTCCTGGTCGTTCAGCTGGGACCTCCGCATCCTGTGGCACACGCCAGCGCGCGTGTTCCGCAGCACGGGAGTGCTGTGATGATGAGGGAACGAGGCAATCCCAGGCTGCGGTTCCTGGATCGCTACCTGGGTGTCCCGCTGTTGGCCGTGGGTGGGTTGCTCAAGCGGCGGCGTGAGCGGCCGGAGCGGGTTCGGACCATCGGGTTGTTGCGACCGACGTCCATCGGCGACATGGTGCTGCTCTCGGGCGTCATCCGAGACCTTTCCGAGTCGATACCTGGCGCCCGGGTCATCGTGTTCGGAGGGGCCGACAACGCCGCGGTCGCGGCCCTCATCCCGGGAGTCACGGAGGTGGTAACGCTCCCGCTGACGAGGCCCTGGATATCCCTTCCCAGGCTGAGGCAGCGGAGGCTGGATGCGCTGCTCGACTGTGGGCCGTGGTCACGGATCGAAGCGCTGTACGCGGCGCTGTCAGGCGCGAGGTTCACGGTCGGGTTCAGTCGCAAAGGGCAGAGCCGACACGACTGCTACGACGTTGTCGTCCCGCACACCGACGACCTCCACGAGGTCGACCACTACCGAAGGCTGGCCGAGGAGTTGGGGGTCAGCTCACGTTCGGAACCCTCGGTCCCCGCTCCCGGCGTCTTGTCGAAGGACGAGCTGCCCGACCGCCCCTATGTCGTCTTCCACCTTTGGCCAAGCGGCTACCGCAGCGACCTCAAGGAGTGGCCCGAGGAGCGCTGGAGGCGGCTGGCGGTAGCGGTGTCAGCGCGCTGGCTTACACATCGTGCTGACCGGAAGCTCCGCCGACGAGTCCCGGTCGGCGGAGTTCGCCGACCGGTGCCGGGCGCTCGATCTCCCCATGGTGAGCACCGCCGGTCGGCTCGGGCTGCCCCAGGTGCTCGACCTGCTCTGCGCCAGCGCCTGCGTCGTGAGCGTCAACACCGGCATCATGCACCTCGCCGCGGCGGCCGGCGTTCCGACGGTTTGCCTCAACGGGCCGACGAACGATGCGCGATCGGGGGCCGTTGCGCGATTCAGCCATCTCGCTCAACTCGAGCTTGGAAGGATGCGGCTACCTGAGCCTCGGTTCCGAGCATCGGGGCCGGCGCCGCGATTGCATGCAGGGCATCTGTGTCGAGAGGGTCAGCAGCGCCGTGTTCGAGGCAATGGCCGGCTCCTGGGGAGCGTCGTTGGAGGAGGCGGGTATCGGTGCGCCCTGATCACATCCGGCACCTCGTCTTGCGCTCGCTGCGTGACAGCGTCACCCTGCACGTCGACCTCGCCGACTGGTGCACCGAGTCGCTCGTGTCGGCGGCGACGGCGGTCGCCAACGCCGTTCGAGGTGGTCAGAAGGTCCTCGTCTTCGGCAACGGGGGTAGCGCAGCTGACGCACAGCATCTGGCGGCGGAGTTCGTCGGGCGTTTCGTATCCGATCGTGCCCCGCTACCCGGCCTGGCCCTGACGACGGACACGTCGGCGCTGACCGCCATCGGAAACGACTATGGCTTCGACCATGTCTTCTCGCGCCAGCTCGAGGCGCTGGGCCGGGAGGGGGACGTCGCCATCGCAATAAGCACCAGCGGCTCATCCCCGAACGTGTTGACCGCGGTCCAGGCCGCTCGGACGCGAGGGCTGGTCACGATCGCCCTCACCAGTGGCAGGCAGAGCGAGCTGGCCCGGTCCGTCGACATTCCGGTCATGGTCCCGTCGATCGACAACCCGAGGGTTCAGGAGTGCCACCTTCTGTTCGAGCACGTCCTGTGCCAGGCGGTCGAGGCGCTGCTGGAGGTTTCCGAGCAACCGGCGACGGGCGATTCGCCCCACGAGCTCACAGCGCATCCTGACGCAGCCCAGCCGAAAGTCGTCTCCTGGGAGGGGCTGCTCAGTGAGCGGGAGGAATGGCGCCGCCAGGGGAGGATCGTCGTTTGGACCAACGGATGCTTCGACCTCCTTCATATCGGCCACCTCCGAAGCCTCGAGTCGGCGCGCCGGACAGGCGACGTCCTCGTCGTCGGCATCAACGACGACGATTCGGCCCGCGAGCTGAAGGGTCCCCATCGGCCCCTGGTCCCGTTTGCCGAGCGGGCCGCTGTCGTGGCCGCGCTGGAGGTCGTGGACCGCGTCGTCGCCATCGGCGAGACGACACCGGAGCGGGTGCTGTCGCGGCTCCAGCCCGACGTCCACTGCAAGGGGGCTGACTACGCGCCTCCTGGTGGGAAGCCGGTACCCGAGCGGCACATTGTGGAGAAGTACGGCGGTCGCGTCGAGTTCACGCCCCTGGTTCCCCTGCGGTCGACCTCGGCCCTCGAGGCCCGCATCCGAGCGAGAGCAGATGCCAATGTCTGAAGGACTCATGCTGGCGGTGGTCCCCAGCAAGCGCCCGTCGCCGTCGAGGTCCCACCTGACCCGAGACCAGGAGCGCCTGGCCTCGAGCTTTGTGGGAACGCCGATCCTCGTTATCGGCGATGTCATGGTGGACGAGTACGTGTGGGGTGACGTCGATCGGATCTCGCCAGAGGCGCCGGTTCCGGTCGTCGAGGTGCGCCGTCGGACGTGGACGCCGGGCGGAGCCGCCAACGTCGCCGCCGGTGTGGCATCCCTTGGGGGGCGACCGCTGGTCGCCGGAGTGGTCGGACCTGACCGGGGGGCATCACGGCTGCGGCAGTCGCTGTCCGAACGCACCATCGACACGGACGGCCTCGTGGTCGACGAGAAGCGCCCCACGACGTCGAAGACCCGCATTCTCGCTGGCGGTCAGCAGGTGGCCAGGACAGACGAAGAGGTGCGCGGTCCCATCCCAGCTGCGATCGAGGAATCGCTCGTTCGTTGGGCTGCCGACCGGATCCAAGACGTCGCGGCCGTCGTCATCTCCGACTACGGCAAGGGAGCGCTTTCTGCACAGTCGGCTCAGAAGGTCATCAGAGCGGCCAAGGAACGCGGGCGGCCAGTCGTCGTCGATCCAAAGGGCTCGGACTTCACGATGTATCGCGGGGCGACAGTGGTAACGCCAAACCTCCGCGAGGCCGAGAACGCCATGAACGTTCGCCTGGCGTGGGATGCGGACATCGCCCCGCTTGCCCACCAGCTGCGATCGGTCCTGGGGGGAAGCGCCCTGCTCGTGACACGGGGGGCGGACGGGATGTCCGTCTTCGCAGGCCAGGATCCCGGAGACCAGGTCGACATTGCCGCCCTGGCGCGCAACGTCTTCGACGTGACGGGAGCCGGTGACGCCGTCGTCGAGCGCGCTCGCCCTGGCGCTGGCGAACGGTGCCGATGTCGAGAGCGGCTCGAGGCTGGCGAACCTCGTGGCGGGCGTGGCCGTGGGAAAGCGCGGGGCGCATACGCCGACCCTCGAGGAGCTATTCAGCAGTGAAAGACGATCGGATGCCTCGTGAAGGCCTTCGAGGAGTTGTCCCCAGCCGAGCATGGATCGGTCGTAGTGGTCCTGCGCAACGCACCCGAGGCGCTCCCGTGAGGTCGTTCGATTCTCAGCTGGTCAGAAGGCCGGTCGGGTCGGACCGGGTGCAACGACCAGGGCTGGCCCGGCGGGTCAGTGCCATCGTGCCTTCGCCCGCCTGGGACGTAGAGGACCGGGCGGGCCGGCTCCATACGGCTCCTCGCAGGGTGATTCGGCTCAACGCGGGGGAGCCCTCCCTTCCGACACCGGATCACGTCGAGCAGGCGGTCAGGGCGGCCTCTCGCTCTCCCGAGCTGCATCGGCACCAACCACCGGCTGGCTTGCCGGAGCTGCGCGAGGCGATTGCGGCCAAGACCGCCCGAGATTCATCCCTCGACGTGGTCGCCGCCGACGTCGTCGTGACCAGCGGCGGCAAGCAGTCGGTCCTCAACGCGGTGACCGCGGTCGTCGATCACGGCGACGAGGTCCTTCTTCCGGCCCCCTACTGGTCGCCGCATCGCGTGGCGGTCGTGCTCGCGGGTGGCCACCCGATCTCGGTGCCGACGTCGATGGCCGAAGGCTTCAAAGTCACCGTGGATCAGCTCGAGGCGGCCGTCACCAACCGGACCCAGGCGGTGATCCTGGGCTCGCCCTGCGATCCGACGGGTGCGGTGTACAGCGCCGACGAGCTCCGCAGCATCGGCGAGTGGGCGGCCGCCTCGGGGCTGTGGGTCATCGCCGACGAGACGTTCGAGCACCTGGTCTACGGCGATGCCGTGGCCCTGTCCTTACCCTCCCTGGTACCGACCCTTAGCGAGCAGTGCATCGTGTTGAACGGCGTGGCGAAGGCCTACGCCATGACCGGCTGGGGGGTCGCCTGGCTCGTTGGTCCGCGCAGGGTCGTTGATGCGATCACCACCATCCAGGCGCACGCCATCTCCCCCGCCTCGAGCGTCGCCCAAATGGCGGCGGCAGCAGCTCTCCAGAGCGGCCTGGATCCCGTCATGGCGATGCGGGCGCAGCTCGACCATCGACGCCGGCGCCTGCTGGCTGCGCTGGGCGAGATGCCCGGGGTCGAGGTCATCGAGCCGGAGGGCGCGTTTTTCGCCTTCCCCTCCGTCGAGGCGTGCCTCGGCGGGTCCGTCGCCGGCCGACGGGTGGGGACCACGCTCGAGCTCTCCGATGTGCTGCTCGATCACTTCGGCGTTGCAGTCCTGCCCGGTGAGGCTTTCGGTCGCTTCGGCCACTTACGACTTTCGTTCACTGTCGGTGGGGAAGAGCTGGACGAGGGACTCGGGCGCCTTCACTACTGCCTGACCGAGATGACCGAGGGCTCGCCGTGACGCTTGTCGAGGAAGGCCCGCGTCAGGCGCCGAGCGTCGAGCCGGCGATCCGCAGGAGACTCGAGGGGTCGACTCTTCGTCGGCGATTCGCGGGGCTGCCGAGCGTGCGCCATGCCGCCGTGCCACTTCTCGCGCTGGTGATAATCAACGGCGCCGTCATCACTGCCCTGCTCACGGGCTGGAGTGCCGCCGCCCTCGCCGTTCTGATCGGCGCTCCGTTGCTGTTGGCCCTTCGGAACCGACCGCAGCGTGGCGTCCTCGTGCTGGCCGCCCTCGCCCCGTTCGACGGACTGCTGGTCGTTACCCCCCACCCCCAGATCGCTCGGAGCTGGAAGGAGGCCCTGGTGCTGGCCACCTTGGCCGCCACCGTCCTGGCCCCGGCGGGCGCGAAGGAGCAGGCGCGGACGTCCAACGCCACGATGGCTTCCGGCCGTCGTCCTGCTGGTCGTGCTGGGAGGCATCTCGGCGGCGGTGATCGGGGGACAGCAGGCGCTGACCGGGCTACGGATCGACTTCTTCTTCCTCCTCGTCCCCGTGATCCTCTGGCGCTGTCCCCTCAGTCGGCTCGAGCGGGACCGTCTGGTGACGATCCTCATGGTCACCGGCGTGATCACCGCCGTCGTCGGCCTGGGCCAGGAGGTGCTCGGAGGCGCCCGGCTTCACGACCTCGGCTATGCCTGGAACGACAACATCCAGCTGGCAGGCGGCTTCGTCAGGTCCTTCTCGACCTTCGACAACCCCTTCCCCTTCGGGTTCTTCCTGATGGTGGTCATCCTCGTCGGCCTGGCTGTCGCCCTGGCCGACCCGCGCCGGCTCAGGAACAGGCTGTTCTTCCTCACCCTCCCCGTCATGGTTCCGGCCCTCCTGACGACGTTGGTACGGGGGGCCTGGCTGGGCCTCGCCGTCGGCCTTATATATCTGGGCATCAAGCGCCACCGGGTGCTCTTCCTGGCCGTGCCCGTGGTCCTGATCGTCCTGCTCTATTTGCCCGGAAGCCTCACCGCCGCCGCGCTGTCGGGGTCGAGCCTGGCGGCGCGAGGATCGGGTTGGGACGCCAACATCCATCAGGTGATCAGCCATCCCCTCGGAGCCGGCATCGGAGCGGTCGGTGCGGCGGCGGCGAAGGTCGCGTCGCTCACCGGAGCTGGGACGGCCTACCAACCGGACAACTACTTCTTCAAGACCGTCTACGAGCTCGGGATCATCGGGCTCTGGCTGTTCGTGATCGCCATCGTGAGCATCTTTGTGTCCACGGACAAGGCCGTTCCACGATTGTCGGGCCGCGACAGCTCACTGGCGCTGGGCGTCTCGGCCAGCGTGCTGGCGGCATTCGCCGCGTCCTTTGTGTCCACGTACTTCGAGATCTTCCAGATGCAACTGTTCTTCTGGTTGTTGGTGGGGGTGGTCGCGACATGCGACCCCGAGTGACGTTCAACGCCCTGTCCCTGCGGCCCGGAGGCGCGGGTGTGAGCACCTACATCCGCGAGCTCCTGGCTTGGCTGCCAGCCGTCGTCGACGCCGACCTCAGCGCCCTCGTCCAGGCCGACGCAGTGGAGGAGCTGCCCAGCGGGGTGGAAGCTGTGGTCCGGCCGGTGGCTGACGGATGGCGCCGCGCCCTCGTCGGCATGCTTCCAGCTCGGGGCGCCGACCTGGTCCACGGGCTGGACGTCGATCTCCCCCTCCGCTCGGGCGTCCCCACCGTCACGACCGTGCACGATCTGTCCGCCTTCGACGTTCCCTGGACCTACTCCCGGTTCCACGCTGTGGCGGAGCGAAAACTCGTGTCTTCCACGGTTCGTCGTGCCGACGCCGTGATCGTCGACTCGGCGTTCACGGGATCGCGAGTGAAGGACCGCCTCGGCCGGGACGCCGTCACGATACCGTTGGCTCCCCACCACACGCTGACGCCTCCGGGCGCCGAGGAGGTGGCGCGTGTCCGTGCCGCCTACGGATTGCCGTCACGCTTCGTGCTCCACGTCGGAGACCTCGGCCCCAGAAAGGATGTCGCCAGCGTCGCCGCCGCCTGCCGGCTCACCGAAGTGCCCCTTCTCCTGGCCGGGAACGTCCGGAGCGGCTCGGTGCCGATGGGTGCTCGGCCGCTGGGGTACGTCGCCCAGGACGACCTCGCCGGGCTCTACGGCGCAGCGACCGTGGTCGCCTATCCGTCGCGCTACGAGGGCTTCGGCCTACCGCCCGTGGAAGCCATGGCCTGTGGGGCGCCTGTGGTGTGCACGCGCATCCCGGCCTTGGAGGACCTCTTCGACGATGCCGCCGAGATCGTCGCACCCGGGGACGTCGAAGGGCTCGCCGCCGTGCTCAAGGGCCTGTTCGTCGACGAGTGCAGGCGTCACGCGCTCGCCGCCGCTGGACACCGGCGGGTGGCGGGGCTCAGCTGGCGGGCGACTGCGATTGCGACGGCCGAGGTCTACCGCTCCCTGGGCATCAGGGTCTGAGCGAGGCGGAGCGCTAATGCAGCCGACCTCGCGGTATCCCGGCGGTCCTGAGGAGTCCAGCCAGCTCCTCGGGATCTCGCACACGGCCATCTCGTCGGGAGCGGAGAAGGTCCTGCTCCGTGTGCTCGGCGCAGCCATGGACAGCGGCTCGTCCGTCACCTGCGCCGCTCCGTGTGGTCCCTTGAGCACGCAGCTCGACGAGCTCGCCGTCGGGCACGTGTCGATCCCGGAGCTGAAGCTCCCCGCAGGCCCGCGACCCCTCGCTCTCGGCCGGCTCGCCGTGCGCTACCTCCGAGCAGCGCTGGCCCTACGTCGAGCCTGCCACGCCGCCGACCTGATCCTAGCCAACAGCTTGTTCGCCCTTCCCCCCCTGCTGCTGGCCCGGCCGCGCCCGCCCGTCGTCCTGCTCGCTCACGACGTCATCCACAAGCGGAGCTGGCGGTGGCTGCTGCGCCGGTGCCGTGGGGTGGTGCGGATAGCCGTCGCCGTCTCCGATTGTGCCGCCGAGCCCCTCGACGCCGTCGGACTACGGGTCGAGGTAGTGAGGAACGGGACGCCCTGGCCGGTCGAGCCCATTGGTGACGAGCCGCCGCAGCCTCCTGTCATCGGCTGCGCCGCCGTCCTCACCGGGTGGAAGGGACAGGACGTCCTCCTCGAAGCGGTGGCCCGCCTGTCCCGACGCGACATCAGGGTCGAGCTGGCCGGTGGTCGCCTCCCGAAGGGCGATGCCTACGCCGACGCCCTTGGCGAACGGGTCCGCCGGCCTGACCTGTCGAGACGGGCGCAGCTGCTCGGCCCGGTGCGGGATCCCCTGGAACGCATGCGCAGGTGGACGGCGACGGTCGTCCCGAGCGTCGAGCCCGAGGCCGGCCCGCTGGCGCCCCTGGAGGCCATGAGCATCGGAGTTCCCCTCATCGGCACGCACCACGGAGGGACGGCGGAGGTCGTCGGCCAGGCGGGGCTGCTGGTGCCCCCGGGAGACCCTGACGCACTGGCGTCGGCGATCGAGCGCCTGGTGGACGATCGCGCTCTCTGGCAGCGGTGCCATGCCGCCGGGCCCCGCCAGGTCGCTGCCGGCCTTACCCTCGACGCTCAGTTGGCCTCCCTCATGAGGCTGCTCCGTCACGTTGCCGATGCTCCCGAACAGCTGGGCCGGGCGGAGCTCTTGTCCGATGCCTGAGCCGGCGACGAGCGTCTGGGCCCCGCGGCTCGAAGGGTTCGCCGGCGGGCTGCGGCTCCTGGCAGGGGGCAAGCTGCGCACGCCAGGCGCCATCGTCTTCGCCTACCACGACATCGGGCACGATCGGAATGGCCCCGCCAGCTACCGCGTGTCACCGAGCCGCCTTCGCCAGCAGCTCGAGTGCGCCTCCGACTGGGGGGTGCGGTTCGTAGACGTCGCTCAGCTCGCTTCTGCCGTGGCCGCCGGAGAGGATATCCACGGGCTCGGGTCGATCGTGTTCGACGACGGTCTGGTCGGCGTTCATCATCATGCTCTTCCGCTGCTTGCCGAGCTGGGGCTGCCGGCGACGATCTTCGCAGTGTCCGGCGCCCTCGGATCGACGCCGCCGTGGTGGGACGGATCGGCTCGGGTCATGACGCGCCGCGAAGTCCAGGAGGCCGCGGGCCGCGGGGGTTCGCATCGCATCGCACAGCTGCACCCATCCCTCACTTCCATCGCTGGCGGACGACGACCTCCGTCGCCAGCTCATCACCTCCAAGCACCAGCTCGAGGACATCGTCGAGGGCGAGGTCGATCTGTTCGCCTACCCATTCGGGCACCAGGACCGGCGTGTGCGCGAGGAGGTGGCCAGGAGCGGGTACCGGGCCGGCTTCACCTTTGTCAATGGCCGCGTCATGCGCGGGCTGGACCCTTTTCGCCTGCCGCGGCTGAACATGTGGCAAGGGCAGACGAAACTGCGCCTTGCTTACCACCTTGCCCGTCCTCCGCGCTCTTGGCCAGATACGCAACTGGACATGGTGAACGGCGCGTAGCTGTGGCCCAGCCAGAGACCCTCACACCGCCCGCGAAACCGGCTCGACAGCAGCACGTGTTCCGGGGGCTCAGCCCTGATAGAGCTGGCCAGCGGGAGCCGAGCCCGGCCGCCGCCCTGGTCTCGAACACGGGATCACTGCTCGCCAGCAAGGTGGTAGTTGCCACGCTGTCCTGGATCGGCACGGTGCTGATCGCCCGAAGCCTGTCGCTGCCGGCCTGGGGGCAATACTCCTTCGTCTTCAGCTTTCTCGGGATCCTCACGATCGTCACGAACTCGGTCAACAGCCGCGTTGCCATCCGTGGCCTGCTCGATGATCCCGACCCCTCCCGCTTCGCGGGCACATACATCGTCCTGCGCGCCGCGCTCGGGGCTGCTCGGCTACGCCATTGCCGTCACGTTCGTCGTCCTTGCCAACTATCCGCCCATCGTGGTGCAGGCGACAGCTGTGGCGGGTGCCGCAGTTCCCATCGCCACCATCTGCACCGGCTACGACGCCATCTTCCAGGCGAGGGATCGGCTCGGACCAATCGCCATGGCCAGCCTGGTGGGCCAGGTCGCGCAGTTGGGGCTGACGGTAGCCCTGGTCATGATGCACAGCTCGCTGGTCGTGCTCACCGTCCCCGCCATCTTGACCTGGGTAGTTGCGCTGGCGTGGAAGCTGGGTGTCCTCCGGCGCATGATCACCTTCCACTACGGCATTGTGTGGTCGACATGGCGGGCCCTTGCCAAGGTCGCCTTCCCGTTGGCAATCGGAAGTGGCTTGGCGACCATTTATTACAACCTGGACTCGGTCATGTTCGTCCAAGCTCGACACCTACACCGCGGTCGGGCTCTATGGCATCGCCTACAAGTTCGCGGGTATCGTCCAGTTCGTCTCGTGGGCGGTCGGAATGTCGGTCCTGGGGCTTCTCGTGAAGGCCTGGCCCGATGACCCAGCGACGTTCCGCGCCACGTTCCGCCAGGCGACGGGGCTGCTCGTCCTCGCTGGTGTCATCATCAGTGTCGAGTTCAGCGTCTTCGCAGCGCCCGCAATCAGGGTGCTGTTCGGATCCCGCTTCGTCGGCGGAGCAGGCGCAGCGCGGATCGTCGTGGTGTCCGAGTGCGTCGGGTTCTTCACCGCCCTGGCGGCGACGACGCTCATCGCCCTGGGGAAGAACCGCATCTACCCACTGGGCGGGCTGGTCGGCGTGATTCTGAACTTCGGCCTGAATCTCTACCTCATCCCGCATTTCTCGTATCACGGGGCCGCGTGGGCCACCCTGATCACCGAAGTGCTCGTTGCCGCCATGCTGTGGGTGCTCGTGAAGCGGGCTCTCGGTACGGTCGACTTCCCCATGATGATGACGGCCAAGGCGGTCGTCGGCGGTCTCGTGGCCGCTGCCGCTGCCCTGGCGCTCGATCTCGTCGTGCCCTGGCCGGTCGCCGCCGGCGTGAGCCTCGTCGTGTACCTGGCATTCCTCCACTTGGCGAAGGTCCCAGGGGGGCGCGGGATCCGGTCGCTCTTGACGCCCGAGAGTGGTGCCAGGTGACCGGGATCGTCGAGCTTGGCCAGCGGGTCGAAGGAGCGCTGCGTCCCTTTGTCGACCCGGGCACGCCCGTCGCCCTGGTGGGTTTTCCGTCGCACCGCAATCCCGGAGACAACGCCATATGGCGGGGACAGATGCAGGTGCTCGACCGTCTCGGAGCCCGTCTGGCCTACGTCTGTGACCCGAAGACATACCAGCCCGACCGTCTGATCAGGGCAGTGCGCGGCGGAACGATCTTCCTCACGGGAGGGGGGAACCTCGGGGACCTCTACCTCGAGGAACAGGAGCTTCGCGAGCGCGTGCTTGCAGACTTCCCCGACAACCCGATAGTGCAGCTCCCACAGTCACTTCGCTTCACCAGTCCGGCAGGGCTCGAGCGCGCGCTCAACGGGGGATGCAGCACGATCGCCTGGTCCTGTTCCTCCGGGACCGGATCAGTTACGAGCGAGCCGCCGACGCGTTCGCTGTCAGAACACTGCTGTGCCCGGACATCGCGTTCGGCTTGGGACCGGCTTCCCGTCTGGGCATGCCCGACGCCGACATACTCTGTCTGGGTCGGCAGGACGACGAGTCGACCGGTCGTATGCGGCAGATCACGGGTCCCGACGTCATCCATGCCGACTGGTGTCTGACCCGACCAGAGGTCCTCGTGTGGAAGGGGTGCAGGGTACTCCCGAAGACCGCCGGCCGGACCGCGCGACCCTGGCTGCGCGGAGTCCTCGAGCGCCCGGTCGCCTTGGCCTTCGATGCGCTGGCGCGTCAGTCGGTCTCCTCGGGACGCAGACAGCTCAGCCGCGGCCGAGTGTTGATCACCGACCGGCTGCACGGCCATATCCTCAGTCTGCTGCTCGGCATCCCGCATGTGGTGATGGACAACGACCACGGGAAGGTCGGCAGCTTCTACCGCACATGGACCCACGATCACCCGCTCGCCCGCTGGGCGACGGGACCTGACGAGGCCCTCGAGCTGGCCCGGTCGATGCTCCCGGGGGGGAGTGCACGGAGGGGGCCAGCATGATCATCGAGAAGCTCGCCGGGGCCAGCGGCGAGGCGGCGGCCCGGGTCAGCGTCGAGGGACGGGGCCACACGGTCACCTATCGCTCCTCTGCCCTCGACTCCGCCCTCGACACGGGGCGAGCAGAGGACGCCTTCCTGGCCCTCGCCCTCGAGCCGGCGATGGAGGAGGGCCGTTCCCTGACCATTCGAGGGGCCGTCTCGCCCAAGCTGCTGGTGGCCACGAACGAGGCCCAGGGCCTGCTGTTCGACTTCGATCGGACGGCCTGGCACGCCGGTCTTCGGCGGGTCGCGGTGGACGCGCGTTATCGGCATTGGTCGACTGGTGCCGCTGGCGGAGTCGGCTGCTTCTTCAGCGGGGGCGTCGACTCGTTCTTCTCCGTGCTCACACACCGGCACGAGATCACCCATCTCGTGTTCGTGCACGGGTTCGATGTCAGGCTGGACGACTCGGAGCTGCGCGATCGTGTCGCCCACGAGGTCCGGGGAGCGGCAGCTGACCTCGGCAAGCCGCTGATCGAGGTGGAGACGGATCTTCGCGAGACCTTCGACCCGTTGTCGGACTGGGAGCGGTACCACGGCGGTGCCCTGGCCAGTGTGGCCCTCCTCCTTCGCGGCGTGCTGGGCAGAATGTACGTTCCCGCCAGCGACCCACTGGCCGTGATGGTGCCGTGGGGATCCCACCCCCTCCTGGATCCGCTATGGGGGTCGGAGGACCTGACCATCGTCAACGACGGTGGTGAGGCGGACCGAGGCCAGAAGGTGGCATCTTTCCGGGACGAGCCGGTACCGCTGCAGCGGCTACGCGTCTGCTGGGAGAACGCCGAGGGTGCTTACAACTGTGGCCGCTGCACCAAGTGCGTGCGCACCATGGTCGATCTCCGGATGGCCGGGCTCCTGGAGCAGTGCGCGACCTTTCCTGATGTCGTTGATCCTTCCCAAGTGGCGCAAGCCACTCTGAGCCTGCAGTTCAGGATCCTCTGGCACCGCTACCTGGCCCAGCTCGAGCGGACCGGCGAGGATCCCGACCTGGGACGTGCGATCCGGTACGCCGTGCGCCCTCGCCGCCAGCGCCGGCTGCGGGCTGAAGCGAGGGCTCGTGACCGCATCCAGATGATCGCCCAGCGGCTGAGGCCCGCTCGTAGCGGGGAGCCTCACCGCCCGGCCACGTAGCGGCGAACGCACGAGTCCTGCTCGAGACTTCGTGCCAGAGCGAGGGCAGCCGCCTGGGCTTTCGGCGGTTTGGCGAGTCTGGAGGAGGTGACGAACTGCCGTAGGATCGTCGCCTCTACCTGACCGATGCTCCGGGCCCGACCCGCCCGGACCGCCCAGCGTCGGAGCCCCGAGAGACCCTCGGCGTACTGTGAGGGATCGAAGGGGCCGATCAAGTCACTGTGCAGCTCGTGGAGCCGTCTGCTGGCAGCGACCTCTGTCCCAGCGTCGCGGAGGAAGGCGTCGATCGAGCGCTCGTACAGATGGTGTCCGCGCAACGAACGATCGAAAACACCAGTCATGCCCGCTCGAGCGCAGCGGAGGCCGAAGTCCCGGTCACCATGTCGCCTGTCGGGAAACGTCGGTGACGACAGTCCGACTGCCAGCGTCCTCCCGCCGCATCGAGAAGTTGCCAGCCCAGAAGTTCAGGAGGACTTGGCGCCGCATCCCGCTCGTACGAGCGGCACTCGAGCTCGTAGTCGGTGCCATAGACGATGCCGGTCAATTCGGTCGGGGGCCCGCCCTCTTGGGTGTTCACCGGCATGTAGCCGAGCACGACTAGCCCCTGCTGGTTGACGTGATGGCTAGCGTGGTTGCGGGCGAGGTTCGGACCGGCGATCACGTCGTCGTCGAGGAACAGGAGGACATCGCCGCTGGCCGTCTCGGCTCCTCGCTGCCGGGTGAGGGTCTCACCACCGTGATCGACCAGAAGGGGCTTGAGCCGGGGATCGGACTCGGCCATCGTCTCGAGCAGTTCCAGGGAGCCGTCTCGGCATCCGTCCACCACGACGACCACCTCGGCGGCAGCCGAATCTCCGAGAGCGGCTTCAACCGTCGGCGCCGAGCGCGGCGTGGCGGTCGTGCGTCGGGATCACGATCGATAGTCGGGGCAATGACATGGGGGGCCCAAGAGTTAGTTTTGCTGCAACGACATGTGGCCTGACGAGTATCCTTCTGTGGCCAGCGAGAGAGGTCGTCAGCTGGCTCTGCGGGCACTCTTCGTCAACGAGAACATCGGTGGTCACGGGGCGCTGCACGCATATCTCCGCGGGGGCCTGGAGGGCCGACCAGGCGTTGTTGCCGCGTTCTACGACGTGCCTAGGGCGAGTGGTGCCCGCCGGGTAGCTGCTGCCCGACTGCCCGGTCTCCACCGATTGGACCTCGATCTGCAGCCCCTCCGTGGTCAGCTGGCGATGAGCGCAGCGGTTCGTCGGTTCCTCCTCGGTCAGACCGGCTCGTACAACGTCTTGCACATCTACACGCAGAATGCGGCGCTGCTCAGCACCGACCTCTTGCGGCGTACTCCATCGGTCGTGTCGCTGGATGCGACGAACGCCCAGAATGCGTACCATCTCCCTCATAGGCGAGCGACTCGCTGGACGCCGCTCACTGTTTCAGCCACGCGGCCGTTCGAATCACGGGTGTACTCGGCTGCGACGATCGTGGTGGCCCAGTCCGAGTGGGCCGCTGCCTCCCTGCGGGCCTACGGAGTGCCCGAGGACCGCCTGCGGATCGTCCGCTTCGGCGTTCCTGTCCCCGATCTGCCGGGCGAGGAGCTGCCGAGGGGATCGGGAACGCTGCCCGAGGTCACCTTCGTCGCTGGCTTGATGGGCCGCAAAGGCGGCTGGCAGCTGCTCGACGTGTTTCGTCGTCATCTGCGGGGGTCCTGTGTGCTCAACCTCGTCACGAGGGATGACGTTCGGCCCGAACCCGGCGTTCGGGTGTTTCGAGACCTCCGGCCAGGGGACAGCAGGTTGACGGACCTGCTGATCCACAGCGCCCTCTTCGCCTTGCCAACCGAGGCCGATGCGTCTCCGTTCGCGGTGCTCGAGGCGATGGCAGCCGGTGTTCCGGTGGTGACGACCCCCGTGGGAGCGCTGCCCGAGATGGTAGAGGAGGGGGTGAGCGGGCTGCTCGTCGATGTAGGTGACGACGATGCCCTGGCGTCGGCGATCGCCCGCCTGCTGGCAGACGACGACGGCCGGAACCGGATGGGTAGGTCGGCGCGCCGGCACGCGTGCTCGAGCGCTACACGGTGCAAGCCAGCACCACGAGCCTGCTGAAGATTCTCGAAGAGGCCGGTCGCCGGCACGCCGACACCCGCTAGCCGGGGGTGCCGGCGTCGGCCTGCGCGAGCGATGGCTGCTGCGCTTGGCCATTGCCGTTCGTGTAGGCCGAGTAGTAACCGTACTTCCGGCTGGGGACTGCGGCCCTGTTGACCACGACCCCGAGGGGCTTGGCGTTGACCTGGCGGAGCCGGTCGAGGAGGTGGCGCACTGCCCGCCGACGGCTCATGCGTGCGTCGATGACGAGCAGCGTGGCGTCACAGTGCACGGCTATGGCCAGACGCGTCAGGGAACAGGCTTTCGGCGGGCGTGTCGATGATCTTGACATTGGGCATCCCTGAAGCAGCGAGCAGGCGCGGTCGCAGCTGGTTGCCCAGTAGCCCGGCCGGGTCGGAGGTCTGGGCACCGGCCGGCAGCGCCACCAGGTCGGACCTGCTGCCCACCCGATGCAGTGCCTTCGCCGGTTCGAGACCGTGCAGGACCTCCGTGAGCCCAGGCGTTGCGGCCACACCGAGGCGGCTGTTCAGGGCGGGCCGGCGGAGATCGCCGTCGACCAGAGCAACCGGCATGCCGAGCTCGGCGATGGAGGAGGCGAGGTTGATCGACGTGAAGGACTTGCCGGTGCCCGGCTCGGGGCTGACGATGGCGATGGAATGCAGCTCCTTTGTCGTGTCCATGAACAGTAGGTTGGTCCGCAGGGTGCGGAAGGCTTCGAGCGTGTTCGGGCCCTCCGCTCGAGGGACGTGGGCGAGCACCGGGAGACCGGTGACTCGGCTGATCTCCTCGTCCAAGTCCTCGCCCGAGAAGCGGTCACTCAGCAGCTCGATGCCCACCGCGAGCTCCGCGTTGAGCACGAGGGCGGTGACGAAGGCCAGCAGGGCGTCACGCTTCGGGTTGGGCGAGACCGGCGCCGTGTCGGCGCGCGCCGGCGATACCACGTTGAGCTGGTTGGACTGCGCCAGCTGCTTTGCGGTCGCGGACTGCACGAGGGCCTGGTACTGGCTCGCCACGGCGGCCTGCGCCGGCGACCCAGACGGAAGTGACGCCAGCTGGTTCGCGACGGCGGCGATCTGCTGCTGGACGGGAGCGAGTGAAGCCTGGACGGCGGAGGACTGCTGGGCGGCGATGGTGGCCGTCAGGGCCTCGATCTCCCCTCTGGCCAGGGCGGTGGCCTGGTCCGGGCTGGGGCCGGTTGAGGACACGTTGACGAAGCCCACCTGAGTGGACGCCGTGACCGACAGTCGCTTTGCCGCCGTCTCCTCGCTGATGCCGAGATGGGACCGGCTGGCGGCGTCCGCGATCACCGGCCGGGTCAGGCCCACCTGGGCATACGTGTTGGCCAGGAAGAGCGTCGTCTCCTGGCCCACCGGTGCCTGATCGGTCGACGACTGCCCGGGGATGACGTTGAGCTGGCCCTGGGCGCGGTATGTCTTGGCTCTCGTGGCGCTGAACCCGTAGACACCGCCCGCGATGAGCACCGTGGCGAGAAGGATGTAGCAAGCGTCTCCGCCAGATGATCTGGAAGTGACCGCGCGGCGTCATGACCGCGAACCGATCAGCAAAAACTGCGACAGACCGCTCGTTCGGAAGTCCGACACCACCACACCGTTCCTTCCCGTGTGGCGAGGTCGGTTTCGCGACTAGCTCCTCCCGCCCCTACGCGACCATATGCAGACGGGAAATCAGCGCTTCCTCACCGGGTACGACCTCAATGATCGCCTGCGAGGGCTCCTCGGTCAAGCCGCCGGGACGAACCGGACGAAGGCCGCAATGCCGGCGCGCCACCGAGAGGCAAGCGCGTGGAGGGAGGGGGCTCTCCACCCATCGACCTGCTGAGCAGGGGCGCGGGTGCCTTGATTGCAGGGCTCGCGGGGGCCGACAGTGGTGATCGAAACTCCGCCCTTTCGGCGGAGATCTGAGGAGGCGGCGGCCCTGGACGACACATCGACGAGGGGCGATGGCGGGCTGGGTCGGTCGGTTCTCCTGGGAGCCATGAGCCTCGTGATCGTGGGCGTGGTGCTGGTCTCACTCGCCCTGACGGGCGTCTTCTCCGGGCGCGACTCGGCCCACCAAGTCGATGCAACCTGTGCCCCAACTGCGCCCGGCACCGCCGGGATCGCGGCTGGTAGCGCTATCCGACGCCTCGACGCCATCGACCTTGACCGCGAGGTGGAGGGGGCGCAGGCGCTCGGCTCTCGCTGGTTACGCCTCGACATCGACTGGTCGACGGTGCAGGCGGGCGGACCCGGACGGTACGACTGGTCGCTCACAGACCCGGCGATCGAGGTGGCGGTGCGCCTCGGCATCAACGTCGACGGCGTCATCGCCTACACACCGTCCTGGGCCCTGCCGGCCGGGGCGGATAGCGACAAGTACCCGCCGACCGATCCGGCCGACTATGCGCGGTTCGCCGCTGCCGCCGCCGGGCGGTACGCAGCGATGGGCGTGCACACCTTCGAGATCTGGAACGAGCCGAACAACCCTGACTTCTGGAAGCCGAAGCCGAGCGTCGCCGAGTACAAGTCGCTGCTCACCGGAGCGTACGCCGCCATCAAATCGGTCGATCGTGGCGCCACCGTGCTCAGCGGCGGCTTGGCCCCCAGCCAGCCTGGCGGCGTCAGCCCGATCGACTTCCTCTCGGGCCTGTACGACAACGGCGGGGGCCGATCGTTCGACGCCGTGAGTGATCATCCGTACTCGTTCCCCCGCCTGCCGACCGATACAACCCCCCGCTCAGCGTGGACTCAGATCGCTGGCACCGACCCCAGCCTTCGCAGCGTGATGGTCGCTCACGGCGACGGCGGCAAGCGGATCTGGGCCACGGAGTTCGGTGCGCCGACGTACTCCGGTGGGGTCAGCGACGAGCAGCAGGCGGTCGAGATTCGGCAGGCCTTCGAGACCTTCCGGTCGGCATCGTGGGCGGGTCCGCTGTTCGTCTATAGCTACCAGGACCTGGGTACGAGCTCGAACGACGCCGAGGACCACTTCGGGCTGTTGCGCCACGATGGCTCCCACAAGCCTTCGTGGGAGGTGTTCCGACAGGCGGCGGCCAGCCTTTCGAACAGCTGCAACCGCCGATAGCGCTCACGGGTGGCACGGTAAGGGCTCTCGAACCCGATCGCCAAGCGAGGATTTCTGGTGGGCTGCCACCGGCTCCGCTCGGCCTGATACCAGTCAGGGCGGCCTCATGTCGCGGTGCGCGTCCTCAGGGTTGAGCGTCTCCAGCTCCACGCCGGCCGTCTCCGGAAAGAGCGTCAACACGATCACGCTCAGCACCAGCGGGCCCAACGCCAGCAGGGCGAGTGGGCGGCCGAGCGCTCCGAGCGGGCCGGCGAGGAAACCCACCGCCAAGAGGCCGCTGGCGCCACCGAGGCGGTCGCTCATGTACAACAGGCCGTTGGCTCGACCCCGGAGCGAGGTGGGGAAGAGCTCGGGGCCGTACACGCCGAGGGCCGGCAGCACGGCGGCGCCGATGATGGCGGCCGCCACACCCGCTATCCACATCGGCCAGCCGTGGGTGGAGTACATCGCCACCGTGGCGCCCACGCCCCCGATCAGGCCCACGCCGGCGACGATCCGTCGTCCCCGCACGTCGGCGAGCCGTCCTCCGGCCACGACGCCGATGCCGCCCGGCGTGTTGGTGCCGATGAGGAAGAGCGAGATCCTGGCGCCCGAGAAGCCCCGCTCTGCCCGCAGGAACTGGTTCTGGTACTGGGTCGCGGGGACGAGGAAGAGGTTGAGCAGAAATCGCGATCCGGCCAGCAGCCACAGGCGCCATCCGTGGCCGCGGAGGGTCGCGATGGCGTGCGCGGCGACGAACCGTCGGCTCTCGGGCAGCTGTCGGGCGATCGGCAACAGCACGACCAGTCCGGCCAGCGGCACCAGGTACAGCGCCCGCCAGGCTCCCGGCCCGATGTCGGCCAGGGTCAACAGCAGGGCGCAGAGGCCGGCGCCGAGGGCAGCCGTCAGCACGAGGATGCCGAACGAGTAGGCGCGGGCGCCGGCGGGGACCTCCTCGGCGGCCACCACCGCCAGCAGGATCACGGCGGCGGTGACGAAGCCGCGGGACACGACCTGGCTGGCGGCGAGCCAGGCCAGTGAAGGCGAAGCCGCTCCCGCGACCGTGAGTGTGCAGCCGGCGGCGGTGCAACCCAGCAGCAGCCGGCGTCGGCCCCTGCGATCGGCCAGCGCCACCAGCACGAAGGCCAGGGCGACGTCGGCCCTCACCACGGCGAGCGCCACCCCGAGGGCCCGGTCGCTGGCGCCGAACTCTCGCGCCGCGAAGGTGCCGGTCTGGGTCAGGACCGTTCCGAGGTAACCGTCGACGAGGGCCAAGGCGGCCAGCGCCGTGAGCGCCCGCGCCGTTCGAGCATCGAGGCGGCTGGGCGGCAGCCACCAGGGGCGCCGCGACGGACGCTCCAACGAGCCCAGGCGGCGGCGGGCGGGCAGCAGGAACAACCAGCCCACCCAGGGCACGGCCAGGCGAAATTCGACCGTCTGCCTGACCCGCCGCTGCCCACTCGCGCCGGTCTCGACGTCGACCTGGCGGCGGTAGGTCTCGACCGGGCCTTCGGCGGCCTCGAAGCGGCCGGGCCCGACCGCTCGCTCGAGCACCATGTCCGACCGTGGTTCGAGGGCCGCGCCGACCAGGGTGGCGTCGCCGGTGGCCTCGGTCACGACCTGGTGGCTCTTCTTTGGCGCCGGCCTTCCCGGCCCGCCGTGGCCCGCCATGAGGGCGACCATATCGAGGCCAGGTCGTCAGCGGCCGCGGCGTGACCGACCATACTTGAGGCCCGTGGATCGCTTCGTCGTTCGTCCCGGCCGCCCGCTGTCCGGCACGGTGCGGGTGGGAGGGGCCAAGAACTCGGCCCTCAAGCTCATGGCGGCATGCCTGTTGGCCGAGGGCCGCTACACGCTCTCGAACGTCCCCCGGATCGCCGACGTGGAGACGATGAGCGACGTGCTGGCGGCCATGGGCGTCGGCGTCCGCCGGAGCGGCGATCACGAGCTGACGATCGACACACCGGCCACACTGACGCCCGAGGCCCCCTACGAGCTGGTCGAGCGCATGCGGGCGTCAGTGGTCGTGCTGGGGCCGCTCCTCGGCCGCTTCGGTAGGGCCAGGGTGGCCATGCCCGGAGGCGACGACTTCGGGCACCGTCCCATCGACATCCACCTGCGCAGCTTCGAAGCCATGGGTGTCACCTTCGAGGCCGCGCACGGCTACGTGGAGGGGCGGGCCGGGCGGCTCGTGGGCACCAGGGTCGTCCTCGAGTTCCCCAGCCACACCGCCACCGACAACGTGCTGATGGCAGCGGCGCGGGCCAAGGGAACGACGATCGTCGAGAACGCGGCGCGCGAGCCCGAGGTGGCCGACCTCGCCACGTTCCTCAACCGCATGGGCGCCAGGATCAGCGGCGCCGGCACGTCGCGTATCGAGGTGGAAGGGGTCGACGAGCTTCGGCCGGTCGATCACCGGGTGATCCCCGACCGCGTCGAGGCGGCCACGTTCCTGACCGCCGTCGGCCTGGCGAGGGGCGAGGCCACCGTCGAGGGCGGCCGGGCCGACCACCTCGACATGCTCATCCAGAAGCTCGGCGCCATGGGCGTGCACGTCTCGCCCGTATCCGAAGGTCTGTGGGTGGCGGCCTCGGGTCCCCGCCGGTCGGTCGACGTCGCCACGTTGCCCTATCCCGGGGTCGCCACGGACTACAAGCCCCTGCTGGTGACGATGCTCTCGGTCGCGGACGGCGTCGGCATCGTCACCGAGAACCTCTTCAGGGGTCGGTTCCGGTACGTCGACGAGCTGCGGCGCATGGGGGCCGACATCCGCACCGAGGGACACCACGCCGTGGTGCGGGGCGTACCACGCCTGTCGGGCGCCCCCGTCAAGGCCCCCGACATCAGGGCCGGCGCCGCGCTCGTCCTGGCCGGCCTGGTCGCCGACGGCGAGACCGTGGTGGGCGACGCCTTCCACGTGGACCGGGGCTACGAGCGCTTCGCCGACAAGCTCGCCTCCCTGGGCGCCGACGTGTCCAGAGCAGGCTGAGTGCCAGGCCACGTCGACGCCGAACAGCTGGTCACCGCCGCCCTCGAGGGCGACCGGGGCTCGCTGGCGCGGCTCATCTCCCTCGTCGAGCGGGGCGGTGAGCAGGCGCGGGCGATCGGCCGCCTCACCTATCCGAAAGGTGGGCGGGCCTACAGCGTGGGGCTCACCGGCGCGCCCGGCTCGGGCAAGTCGACGCTCACCGACCGGCTCATCGCCGAGCTGCGGGCCCAGGGCGGCCAGGTCGGGGTGCTGGCCGTCGACCCGTCGTCGCCGTTCTCGGGTGGCGCCATCCTCGGTGATCGGGTTCGCATGCAGGATCACGCCGTGGATCCAGGGGTCTTCATCCGCTCGATGGCGACCCGGGGGCACATGGGCGGTCTGGCCCTGGCCGTGCCCGAGGCCATCAGGGTCCTCGACGCCGCCGGGATGCCCATGGTCCTGGTCGAGACGGTCGGGGTCGGACAGGTGGAGATCGAGGTGGCGGGCGCCACCGACACGACCGTCGTCGTGGTGAACCCGGGTTGGGGCGATGCCGTGCAGGCCAACAAGGCCGGATTGCTGGAGATCGCCGACATCCTGGTCATCAACAAGGCCGATCGGCCCGGTGCCCGCGAGACGCGTCGCGACCTCGCGCTGATGCTCGAGCTGTCCACCTTCGGCGACTGGCGGCCGCCGATCGTCGAGACGGTGGCCTCGACGGGACAGGGAGTGGCGGAGCTGTGGGAGGAGCTCGGTCGCCACCGCACCTTCCAGGAGGAGCGCGGGGCGCTGGACCGCCGGCGGGCTCAGCGCCTCGAGGACGAGCTGCGGACGATCGTCACCCGGCGCCTCGAGCAGCGGGCGGACAGCCTGTCGACGAGCGCGTCGTACGACAGCGTCCGGTCGGCCATGATCGAGCGCCGGCTCGATCCCTACCAGGCGGCCGACGAGATCCTCGACGGCCTGGCCGGATAGCTGCCTGGCCCCCCGGGTCGGCCTCCACGCGTACCACGCGTTTTCGTTTTCCAGTTACGTCGCGCCACTAATTGAATATGTCGCGCGACATAACTGAAGACCGCGTTGGAGAGCTCTGTGCACGGGCGCCTCGGGTCGAGCGCCGGTTACCGGCCGACGAACGTGGCCTTGCCCGGCCCCTGCTCGAGGAACGAGCGGACCCCGATCCGCGCGTCCTCGGTGCGGAACGACTCGACGAAGAGGTCGCGCTCGAGCGACAGGCCCTGCGCCAACCCTCCGACCAGCCCCTTGTCGATCGCCTGCTTGGCCAGGCCCTGGGCCACTACCGGGCCGCGGGCGAGCTCGGCCGCCCACGACAAGGAGCGCTCGAGCACCTCGGCGGCCGGGACGACCCGGTCCACCAGCCCGATGCGCTCGGCCTCGGCTGCGCCCACCTGACGGCCGGTGAGGATGAGGTCCTTGGCCCGGGCGGCGCCGACCAGACGGGCGAGGCGCTGCGTCCCGCCGCCGCCGGGGATGATGCCGAGCAGTATCTCGGGCTGACCGAGCTTGGCGTTCTCCGCTGCGATCCGGAAGTCACATGCCAGCGCCAGCTCGCACCCGCCGCCGAGGGCGTAGCCGTAGATGGCGGCGATGGTCACCCGTGGTATGGCGGCGACGGCGTCGAGGGCGGCGTGAAACGACCCCGTGACCTCGGCCGCCTCCGCCGGTCCCCGGAGCTCCGAGATCTCGGCCCCGGCGGCGAAGACTCTCTCGCCTCCCCAGAGCACCACCGCGCCCGGAGGGTCGATCGCCAGCTCGGAGGCGGCGGCGGCCAGCTGGCTGAGGACCTCTCGCGACAGGGCGTTCATCTTGGGCCGGTCGAGGCGGACCACCGCGACCCCGTCGGTGCGCCGCTCGACCGACACGTAGGGCTCGGTCATGCGACGAACCGTACTCGCGGTCCCGGTCAGGCCCAGGCGGCGAGCCCCATCTCGGTGGCGCTGGCAAGGTCTTCGTGGGAGGGGACCACGCGCACCGTGAAGCCGTAGCGGCCGGCCTGCTCGCACGAGAAGGTGGCCGTGTACCGGAGGGCGTCGCCCTCGGGCCCCGCGGGCGCCATGGGCACCACCGACGTGTCAGTGAGCCCACCGTCGGCTCCGACCGGTCCGTGGGCCAGCTCCACGGTCACGTCGCGCTCGTCGAGCGACCCGAGCACGACCACGGCGTCGACGCGCCGTTTGGCGCCGAGATCTGCAGGGGTGGTCTCGGAGTCGACGGTGACGACGCGGACAGCGGGCCAGGCGGCCGAGACCTTCGCCTTCCAGTGCGCGAGGGCGCGGGCCCGCTCGTAGCTCGATGCGGAGAGGGACTCGACCCGCCGGGCGGCCGGCTCGTAGACGAGCCTGGTGTAGTCACGCACCATCCGCGGCGCGACCCACGCGGGGACCGAGCGAGCCGAGCGAGGCCTTGATCTTTCGCACCCATCCCGTCGGGACGGAGCCGTCGGGCCTGTCGTAGAAGAGCGGGACGACCTGGCGCTCCAGAACGTCGAAGAGGTTGGCCGCCTCGACGGCGTCTCGGCGTCCCTCGTCCTCCTCGTGCTCAGCCGAGGCGACGGCCCAGCCGTTGTCGCCGTCGAACCACTCGTCCCACCATCCGTCGAGGATGGAGAGGTTGAGGGCTCCGTTGAGGGCGGCCTTCTGCCCGCTCGTTCCGCAGGCCTCCTGAGGGCGGCGCGGGATGTTGAGCCAGACGTCGCAGCCCTGGCACAGGGCCAGGCCCACGGCGATGTCGTAGTCCTCCACGAACACGACCCGGTGGCGGATCGACGGGTCCCGCGAGAACTGCACCATGCTGCGGATCATGTCCTTACCCCCGTCGTCGGCGGGGTGGGCCTTGCCCGCCAGCACGAGTTGCACGGGCCGCTCATCGGACGCCAGCAGGGCCGTCAGCCGCTCGGCCTGTGAGAGCAGCAGGGTGGCCCGCTTGTAGGGGACGAAGCGCCGGGCGAAGCCGATGGTGAGGATGGCGGGATCGAGGACCTCGGCGCCCAGGCGCGAGCGCACGAAGCTGACCAGTCGCTCCCGAGCCTGCTGCCGGACCCGCCAGATCTCGTCGTCGCGGACGTCCTCGATCCTGGCCCACGTGCTGGAATCGGCATCGGCCCACGCCGGCAGGAGGGCCCTGGTCAGAAGGTCGCCCATCTCGGGGGAGACCCAGGTGGCGGGGTGCACGCCGTTGGTGACCGAACCGATGGGCACCTCGTCCGCGTCGATGTCGGGCCACAGGTCGCTGAACATCGTCCTGCTCACCTTGCCGTGCAGCCGGGAGACCCCATTGGCCGCGCCGGCCAGCCGGAGGCCCATGACCGCCATGTTGAACGGGGCGTCGGGAGGCTCGTCGGGCCTGTGGCCCAGGGCCATGAGCCGGTCGAAGGCGACGCCGCACTGCTCCGCCCAGCCGGCGAAGTAGCGCTCCATGAGCGTGCGCGGGAACCGGTCGATGCCAGCCGGCACCGGTGTGTGGGTCGTGAACACCGTCCCGGCGCGGACGGCCTCGAGGGCCTCGTCGATCGTGAGGCGCTCGTCGACGACGAGGCGGCGGATGCGCTCGAGGCCGAGGAAGCCGGCGTGGCCCTCGTTGGAGTGGAACACCTGCGCCTGCTCGCCGACGGCGTCCAGGGCCCGGACGCCTCCGATGCCCAGGAGGATCTCCTGGCGCAGCCGGTGCTCGGTGTCGCCTCCGTAGAGCCGGTCGGTCACCGCCCGGCCGGCGGTGTCGTTGCCGTCGACGTCGGTGTCCAGCAGGTAGAGGTGCACCCGTCCGACGTCGGCGCGCCACACCCGGGCGACCACCGGTCGGTCGGCGAGGTCGACCTCGACGACGGCGCCCTCGACCAGCCGCACCGGCATGGCGTGGGGATCGAGGGCCGGGTACCGCTCCTGTTGCCAGCCGTCGGGGCCCAGGTGCTGACGAAAGTACCCGTACCGGTACAGCAGACCGATCCCCACGAGGGGGATGCCGAGGTCGCCCGCCGCCTTGAGGTGGTCGCCAGCCAGCACACCCAGCCCGCCCGAGTACTGGGGGAGGGCCTCGGCGATGCCGAACTCCGGCGAGAAGTAGGCCACGGACCGCAGGGCGCTCGACCCCTGTCCCTGGAACCACAGGGGCGCCTCGAGGTAGCGGTCCAGATCGGCCCGCACCTCCCCGAGGAAGCCGGTGAAGGCGGGGTCGTCGGCCAGGGCCTCCAACCGCTCCGGATCGGCGGCACCGAGCAGCCGCAGGGGGTCGTGCCCGGTGAGGTCCCAGCGGTCGGGGTCGACCCACCGGAAGAGGTCTCGCGTGCGCTCGTCCCAGGACCACCGGAGGTTGGTCGCCAGCTGTTGGAGCGGCGTCAGCGGATCAGGCAGCCTGACGCGGACCGAGAAGCTGCGAAGCGCCCTCATTCCCCGGCAGGCTAGCCAAGCCCTGCGGCGCCCCGGGCCGGGGCCCGATGCGCCCAGTCGAGCACCTGCCGGTTTGGCTCACGGCCGCCGGGCGGTAAGGCTGAGCGTGTGATCGGCCGGATCGTCATCGATGACATTCGCCCGCGCACCCCTACCGGCATGTACCCGGCCAAGGCGGTCGTCGGGGAGGCGGTCCGTGTCACCGCCGACATCTTCAGAGACGGTCACGACCTCCTGGCGGCGCGTGTGTGCTGGCGACCCACCGCTATGACCGCGGGCGCCGGCGGCGCGTCGGACTGGTCGATCAGCCCCATGTTCGAGGTCGGCAACGATCGGTGGGAGAGCGTTGTCGTACCCACCGTCATCGGCCTTCACGACGTGGTCGTCGAGGCCTGGACCGACAGGTGGTCCACCTGGCGGCATCGTGTCTCGGTGAAGCGCGACGCGGGAGACGACCTGTCCGTCGAGCTCGAGGAGGGCGCGCGCCTCCTCGACGAGCGGGCCGCGCGACATCGATCGCGGGGACCGGACCACGGTGCGGGACCAAGCCGCTCTACGAGACGCCGCCGACGTCCTTCGCACACCGGGGGCGCCGCTCGAGCGCCGGCTGGCCCCCGCCTTCGATGCGGGCGTGACCGAGCTGATGGCCGGGCCCGGCACGTCGCCCGATCGCACCCGCTCGCCGACGACGCCCTTGTGGGTCGACCGGCCGCGGGCGTTGGTCGGAGCCTGGTACGAGTTGTTCCCGCGCTCCGAGGGCGGTCTCGCCGGGTCGGTGAAGCGGCTCGACGCCGTGGCCGAGATGGGCTTCGACGTCGTCTACCTGGCTCCGATCCACCCGATCGGGACGACCAGTCGCAAGGGGGCGGACAACACCCTGGAGAGCCGGCCTGGCGATCCGGGGAGCCCCTGGGCGATCGGAGGGCCCGACGGCGGGCACATGGCCGTGGCTCCTGAGCTCGGTACCGTCGCCGACCTTCAGGAGCTCATGGCCCGAGCCGCCGAGCTCGGCATCGAGATCGCCCTCGACTACGCGCTCCAGTGCTCGCCGGACCACCCGTGGGTCCACGAGCATCCCGAGTGGTTCCACCACCGCCCCGACGGTTCCATCGCCTACGCCGAGAACCCGCCCAAGAAGTACCAGGACATCTTTCCCATCAACTTCTGGCCCTCCTCGGAAGCCGAGCGCTGGTCCCTGTGGGAGGCCTGTCGCGGCATCCTCGAGCACTGGATCGGGCTGGGCGTGCGGATCTTCCGGGTCGACAACCCGCACACCAAGCCGATGGCGTTGTGGGAGTGGCTCATCCCCACGGTGAAGGCCACCCACCCCGACGTGATCTTCCTCGCCGAGGCCTTCACCAGACCCAAGGTCATGGCCAAGCTGGCCGAGGTGGGGTTCTCCCAGAGCTACACGTACTTCACGTGGCGGAACGAGGCGTGGGAGCTCCGCGAGTACCTCCAGGAGCTGACCGCCGGGCCCGTCGCCGACTACATGCGGCCCAGCTTCTGGCCCAACACGCCGGACATCCTGTCGGGTCCCCTCCGGCGTGGCCCGCCGGCCGCCTTCAAGATGCGGCTGGTCCTGGCGGCCACCATGGTGCCGTCGTACGGCATCTACAGCGGCTACGAGCTGTTCGAGAACGAGCCGGCGTCGGACACCAACGAGGAGTACAGCCATTCGGAGAAGTACGAGATCAAACGGCGTGACTGGTCGCGGCCCGACTCGCTGGCGCCGTGGATCGGCGTGGTCAACTCGATCCGCCGTCGCCATCCGGCCTTCTGGAACCTGCGCAACCTCACGTTCCACCACAGCACGAACAGCCAGGTCCTCGCCTACTCCAAGCAGACCGACGATCGCAGCGACGTCGTGCTGATGGTGGTGAACCTCGACCCTTCGACGGCACACGAATCGACACTGGGGCTGGACCTCGGGGTGCTCGGGCTGGGGCACGACGAGCTGTTCGAGGCCGTGGACGAGCTGACCGGGAAGGTCTTCGGCTGGAGCGGCCCCAACCCCTACGTGCGCCTCGACCCGAGCCAGGAGCCCGCTCACGTGCTCCACCTGCGGAGGCGCCGGTGAGCTCACCGCGCCGGCGCGGCCGCTCGGGCGCGGGCGGCACGCGACGGTCACGGCTGGCTGACGACCCGCGCTGGTACCGGCGGGCCGTGTTCTACGAAGTCGTGCCGCGCGGCTTCTACGACGCCAACAACGACGGTACAGGCGACCTGTCCGGGATCGTGGACAAGCTCGACTATCTGAGCTGGCTCGGCATCGACTGCATCTGGCTGCTGCCCTTCTACCAGTCGCCCCTGCGGGACGGGGGCTACGACATCAGCGACTTCTTCAGCGTTCACCACGAGTACGGCGACCTCGGGGACGCTGTCAACCTGGTCGAGCAGGCCCATCGGCGCGGCCTTCGGGTCATCGCCGACCTGGTGATGAACCACACCAGCGACCAGCACCCGTGGTTCGTGGAGTCCCGCCAGGACCGGTCCAATGCCAAGGCCGACTGGTACGTGTGGAGCGACGACGACCAGCGCTGGCCCGAGGCCCGCGTCATCTTCGTCGACACGGAGAAGTCCAACTGGACCTGGGACGCCCAGCGCCAGCAGTACTACTGGCACCGCTTCTTCTCCCACCAGCCCGATCTCAACTACGACAGCCCGGAGGTGGCCGAGGCCATGCTCGACGTGGTCCGGTTCTGGCTCGACATCGGGTTGGACGGCTTCCGGTTGGACGCGGTGCCGTACCTGTTCGAGCGGGACGGTACCAACTGCGAGAACCTCTTCGAGACCCACGAGTACCTCAAGCGGATCCGCAAGGAGATCGACGCCAGCCATCCCAACAAGGTGCTCCTGGCCGAGGCCAACCAGTGGCCGGCGGACGTCGTCGACTACTTCGGCAACGGAGACGAGTGCCACATGTGCTTCCACTTCCCGGTCATGCCCCGGATGTTCATGGCCGTGCGGCGCGAGCAGCGCTTCCCGATGACCGAGATCCTGGCCCAGACGCCCGACATCCCCGAGAGCTGCCAGTGGGGGATCTTCCTGCGCAACCACGACGAGCTGACCCTGGAGATGGTCACCGACGAGGAGCGCGACTACATGTACGGGGAGTACGCCAAGGACCCCCGGATGAAGCGCAACATCGGCATCGGTCGACGGCTGGCGCCGTTGGTCGACAACGACCGGCGCCTCGCCGAGCTCATGCACGCCATGCTCTTCTCGATGCCGGGCAGCCCGATCCTGTATTACGGAGACGAGCTGATGATGGGCGACAACATCTACCTGGGTGACCGGGACGGGGTCCGCACCCCCATGCAGTGGACACCCGACCGCAACGCCGGCTTCAGCCGGGCCGACTTCGCCCAGCTGTACCTGCCGCCCCTGATGGACCCGGTGTACGGCTTTCAGGCGGTCAACATCGAGGCGGGGATGCGGGACGCCAGCTCGTTCCTGCACTGGCTGCGGCGTTTGCTCGAGGTGCGCAAGCAGCACGCCCTGTTCGGCACCGGCGCCTTCGAGATCCTCCCCGCCGAGAACCCGTCCGTCCTGGCGTACGTGCGCACGCCGAGAGGAGAAGAACCCGCCGGGGGAGAGACCGTCTTGTGCGTGCACAATCTCAGCCGCTTCGCCCAGCCAGCCGAGCTGGCATTGGGGCGCTGGGAGGGAAGGATCCCTATGGAGATGCTCGGCCGTGTGCCCTTTCCGAGGATCGGCGCCCTGCCCTACTTCGTGACCCTCGGCCCGTACGGCTTCTATTGGTTCGAGCTGGTCGACACCCAGCCGGAGCAGTCATGACGAGCACGCACGCCGAGGAGCTGGCCGGCTATCTCGCTCCCTTCCTGGAGCGTCAGCGCTGGTTCGCCCGGAGCGAGCAGGAGGACACGGCCCCGCCGGTCATCGTCGAGGCCGAGGTCCTGCGGCCCGGTCGCCCGGGCCTGACCGATCTCGTCGTGGCCGCCGGAGACGCCACCTACCACGTGCTCGTGGGTGTGCGAGAGGAGCAGGAGGCCCTCGGCCTCCTCCGCGGCCAGGAGCACGCCATCCTCGGCCCTCTCGAAGAAGCCGACGGTCACTCGCTGGCCTACGCCGCGCTGGCCGATCCCGAGCTCGCCGCTGCTGCTGCTCGAGATCGTGTCCGGTGGCCGCCAGCAGGCCGCCCGCGTGCGGTCCGTGGGCGCCGAGCAGTCCAACACCTCCTTGGTCTACGACGACCGGCTGATCATGAAGGTGTTTCGTCGCCTCCAGCCAGGCCCCAATCCCGACGTCGAGGTCACCCTCGCCCTCGACGAGGTGGGGTTCAACCACGTCGCCGCCCCGGTGGCGGTCTGGCGCCGCGACCCGTGGGACCTCGCCCTGGTCCAGGAGTTCCTCGCCGGAGGCAGCGAGGGGTGGGCGTTGGCCCTCACCTCGCTGCGGGACCTCTACGCCTCCGACCCCGACACGGCTCCCGAGGCGGCGGGCGGCGACTTCGGAGACGAGGCCCGACGTCTCGGGGAGATGACGGCCAAGCTTCACATCGCTCTGGCCGAGGCGTTCGGACGGCACCCCTCCCAGCCCGACGAGTGGGCGCGATCCATCCAGGACCAGGTGGACGCCGTCCCTCCGTCCGAGGGGGTGACCGGTCCCGGTGTGGGCGCGATCCTCGACGACCTGCGGGCTGTGGGCGACCCCGGTCTCGCCATCCGGCTCCACGGCGACTACCACCTCGGCCAGGTCATGCGAGGCGAGGTGGGTTGGTACGTGCTCGACTTCGAGGGGGAGCCCGCCCGGCCCCTCGCCGAGCGACGGCAGCTGCGTTCCCCCCTGAGGGACGTGGCCGGCATGCTTCGGTCGTTCCAGTACGCGACGGCCCTGGCCGCCGAGGAACGTGGCCCCGCCGGGCAGGCGGACGTGGCCGGGCTCGCCGTCGCCTGGGAGCAGCGCAACCGGCGCGCCTTCCTCGACGGCTACGGTTCGGTGGGACAGCTGAGCGAGCTCGTGCCGAGCGGCCCCGATTTCGAGGTGGTGCTCGCCGCCTTCGAGCTGGAGAAGGCGGCCTACGAGCTGTGCTACGAGCTCGCCTACCGTCCGGCGTGGGCGCACATCCCTCGCCAGGCGCTCGAGCGGTTGCGAGGTGAGGCATGAGTGTGGCCACGGGGACGGGCGGCCCGGCAGAGCGGCCCGCTGAGCTCGACCGCCTCCTGAGCGGGGAGCACGCCGACCCCCACCGCGTCCTCGGGCCCCACGGCTCGACCATCCTGGCCCTGCGGCCGGACGCCGCCGCCGTGCGTCTGGTGTTGCACGACGGGCGGACGGTCGACATGACCAGGCTCCGTCCGGGCGGGCTGTTCCTGGCCGATCTCGGTGACGTCGACGGGTACGCGATCGAGGCCGACTTCGAGGGTGGCACCACGCTGCGCTACGACGACCCCTACCGCTTCTGGCCCACGCTCGGCGAGCTGGACCTCCATCTGTTCGGAGAGGGACGCCATCATCGGCTGTGGGAGGTGCTGGGTGCCCACCACCGCGAGCACCAGGGGGTCGAGGGCACGGCGTTCGCCGTGTGGGCGCCTGCGGCCCGATCGGTGCGGGTCGTGGGCGACTTCAACGGCTGGGACGGACGCGTCCACCCGATGCGCGTCGCTGGGGTCGTCGGGGGTGTGGGAGCTGTTCGTCCCTGGCGTCGAGCCTGGGGCCCGCTACAAGTACGAGATCCTGACTGACGACCGGCACCTGCGCCTCAAGGCGGACCCGATGGCCCGGCAGGCCGAGGTCCCGCCGGACACGGCGAGCGTGGTCCCCGATCCGCAGCCGTACGAGTGGTCCGACCGCGAGTGGATGCAGGCCCGTGCCGCCTCGGGCTGGCTGGACCGGCCGCTCCTGATCTACGAGGTGCACGCCGGCTCGTGGCGGCGCCGGCCCGACGAGGTGCCGCTGAGCTACCTCGACCTGGCCGCCGAGCTCCCGCGCTACGTCCGCGACATGGGTTTCACCCACGTCGAGCTCATGCCCCTGGCCGAGCACCCCTTCGGCGGGTCCTGGGGCTACCAGGTCTCCTCGTACTACGCCCCGACGGGGCGGTACGGCAGCCCGCACGGGCTCAAGGCGCTCGTCGACGCGCTGCACGGCGCCGGCATCGGGGTCGTCGTCGACTGGGTCCCGGCCCATTTCCCTCGCGACGACTGGGCGTTGGCCCGCTTCGACGGCAGCGCCGTGTACGAGCACGAGGGCCCCCGCGGAAGCCACCCGGACTGGGGAACGCTCGTGTTCAACCTCGGCCGCAACGAGGTCCGCAACTTCCTCGTCGCCAATGCCCTGTACTGGCTCGAGGAGTTCCACATCGACGGCCTGCGGGTGGACGCCGTCGCCTCGATGCTCTATCTGGACTATTCGCGTCGAGAGGGCGAGTGGGTCCCCAACGTCTACGGGGGACGCGAGGACCTCGATGCCGTCAGCTTCCTCAAGGAGATGAACGAGGTCGTCCACGGCTCCCATCCCGGCGTGACGACGATCGCCGAGGAGTCGACGGCGTGGCCCGGCGTCTCCCGCCCGACCTACGTGGGCGGGCTGGGCTTCGGCCTCAAGTGGAACATGGGCTGGATGCACGACACCCTCGACTACTTCGCCAAGGAGCCTGTCCATCGCCGCTACCACCACGAGCAGCTGACCTTCGGGCTCGTCTACGCGTTCAGCGAGAACTTCGTCCTACCGCTGTCCCACGACGAGGTCGTGCACGGAAAGGGGTCACTGCTCGGCAAGATGCCCGGCGACCGCTGGCAGCAGCTGGCCAATCTCCGCTCCCTGCTGGCCTGGATGTGGGCCCATCCCGGCAAGCAGCTGCTGTTCATGGGCGGCGAGCTGGCCCAGGAGCGGGAGTGGTCCCACGACGTGAGCCTGGACTGGCACCTGTTGGAGGACCCGGGTCATCGGGGTGTGCAGGACCTGGTCCGGGCGCTCAACCGCGCCTACGTCGACTTGCCCGCCCTGTGGAAGCAGGACTTCACCAGCGAGGGGTTTCGCTGGATCGACGCCAGCGACGTCGACAGCAACGTGCTGTCGTTCGTGCGCCTGGCGGGCGGTGACGGATCGGCAGTCGTCTGCGTGGCCAACCTCTCACCTGTGCCGCGCCATTCCTACCGCGTCGGCCTGCCCCGTGGAGGGGAATGGTCGGAGGTGATCAACACCGATGCGGGCGAGTTCGGCGGCAGCGGGGTCGGCAACGGCGGGCTCATCACGGCGGCCGACACGAGCTGGCACGGTCTCGACAACTCGGCCGAGCTGAACCTGCCTCCGCTCGGCGTCCTGTGGCTCTCCGCCCCCGTCAGCCGGCGGGAACGGTGAGGCGCAGCTCCTCCGCCGCCAGCTCCGGAGCGACCACGTTGATGAACACGCCGGTGCCCAGCTCGAAGCCGGCCAGGGTGGTGAGCTTGGGCCACACGTGGATGTGCCAGTGGTAGGTGCCGGACAACCGGTAGGGCGCCGAGTGGAAGGCGACGTTGTAGGCGACGTCGCCGAGCCGCTCCCGCAACTGGGCGACGGCGGCGCGTAGGGCTTGGCCGGCGGCGGCCAGGTCGGGCGGGGAGCTGCGGTGCAGGTGCGGTCCGTGTGTCCGGGGCACGACGAGCATCTCGAAGGGCACCCCGCTCCAGAAGGGACAGAACACGACCACACGCTCGTCGGCCAGCACCAGCCGGTGCCGCGCCTCCTCCTCGGCGTTGAGCGCCGTGCACAGCAGGCAGTTGCCGGCGAAGCGGGCGAACCCGGCCAGCTCGTCCACCAGCTCGCGGGGGACGAACGACATCCCCAGCAACTGGCCGTGCGGGTGCTCGATCGATGCGCCCGCCTCGCGGCCGGAGTTGACGATCGCCTGGCTGTAGCGAAGGCCCGGCGTGTTGGAGTGCTCCTCGATCCTGTCGCGGATGGCGGCCATCACGAGGCTCGTCTGCGAGTCGTTGAGGTCGGCCAGGGCGGCGTCGTGCTCGGGCGAGAACACGAGCACCTCGTGGATCCCGCTGGCCGGCGCCTGGGTGAACGTCGGACCCAGGTGGCTGACGACCATGGGCGCGTCCCCGTCGAAGGCGGGGTACAGGTTCGGAACGACCCGAACCAGCCAGGTACCCGTCGAGCCGTAGGTCTCGAGGGCGGGAGGGGTCGCCTCCTCGTGCCCGGCGCAGAACGGGCACGGGCGCGAGGTGTCCGCCTCGACCGACAGCGCGCGCGGCGCGAACGCGGCGGGCCGGTCGAACCGGCCTCCGCTGATCGACACCCACCGTCCGGTCATCGGATCGAGGCGGAGCTGGCTCATGGACGCCCCAGGGAGATCACTAGCTCTCACGGTAGCGCCAGGGGGTGGCTTCGCGTGGGCAGCGGGAGCGAGGGGTTGTGACGCGGGCCGCTCTGGTCGTGCTGCACGTGCTCAGCGCGGTGGTCGGGTTCGGGGCCATCTTTCTCACGGGGGTGTACGCCGGGATGGCCCGCAGGCGTGCGAGCGAGGCGGTCCGTCGCTACTTTCGCCCGGGCCCGAACTGGGCGGCCCGTGCCCTGTACGCCGTGCCCATCCTGGGCGTGGTCCTGGTGACGACGAGCCACGGGGCGGACCGCTACGCGCAGCTCTGGGTGTGGGTCTCGCTCCTGGCGTGGACAGCTGCGACGGCGCTGGCCCACGCGGTGGTGTGGCCCGGTGAGGCTCGGATCCAGCGCCTGCTCGCTGGCGGCGGGGCTGGCGGGGCCGAGCTCGACCGCGCCTGCCGCCGGGTGGCGGGGGCGGCTGCCGCCATCGATGTCCTGTTCGTGGTGGCCCTGGTGCTGATGGTGGCCCGACCGGGCAGCGGAGGTTGACGCAGCCAGGGCGGCGAACAGTAGGGAATGGGCTCCCCCCCTGGGCCGGTCTCTCGGGCCGGCCTCGGACTCCAGTACGCCCGAGCCCCTTCCTCCGGGCCGGCCTCCCGGGCCCGCGCCTCCTCCGGGCCCGGCCTCCCGGGCCGGCCTTTCCACCGGGCCGGCCTCCCGGGCCGGCCTCGGACGTCGGGCCGCCCGAGCCCTTTCCTCCCGGTCCCGCCTCGGTCCTGGAACACCCTCGGTGGCCAGCGCGATCGCCGTCGTCAGTGTCGCCCTGGCCGTCAGCGGGCTCGGCGCCGCCGTCCGGGCCTCTGCCCATGCGGCCCAGTTACAGGCCGTGGCGGCGGCCTCGACATCGACCTCGGGCGGCCGAGGACTGCTGCCGGCCGTGCCGCCCCACCCGGCTCGCCCAGCCGGAGCCGCGGTCCCCACGAGCGCATCCCCCGCCCCGGCGCCCCCTGCTCCAGCACCGGCCGCCGCGGCCCCACCCGCCCCGACGGGTCCGATGCCCGTGGCCCAGTTGTCGCTGCCCCTGGTGGACACCAGCCGACAGGCGGGATCGGGCCCGAGGGTGCTCACGACATCGGTGTGGTACCCGGCGGCGCCTGGCGGACCGTTCCCCCTCGTCGTCTTCGCCCACGGCTACAACGTCACGCCCGCCCCCTACGCGGGGCTGCTGCAGTCCTGGGCCCGGGCCGGATACGTGGTGGCCGCGCCCACGTTTCCCCTCACCAACCCGGGGGCGCCGGGCGGTCCGAACGAGGACGATGTGGTCAACCAGCCGGCAGACGTCCGGTTCGTGATCGACCAGCTGCTCGGGGCAAACGCCAAGCCGGGGCCGCTCGGCGGGCTGATCAACCCACAGAAGATCGGCGTCGCCGGCCACTCCGACGGCGGGATCACGGCCGCAGCGGTCGCCTACAACACCTGCTGCCGGGACCCTCGGATCTCGGCGGCCATCGTCATGGCCGGCGCCGAGATCGGCGTACCGGGTGGCTCGTACTTCCCACCCGGCAGCGCGCCGATGCTCGCCGTCCAAGGTGACGCCGACCGGTCCAACAACCCGCAGAACAGCCGGCACCTCTACGACTCCGACGGCGGCGGTCCCAAGTACCTGCTCGACCTGCCCGGCGCTTCCCACGAGGGCCCGTTCATGGGCGGCGGCCCGGACGCCGAGGTCGTTCAGCAGGCGACGATCGACTTCCTCGGCCGCTACCTGAAGACGGGCACGGCCGGCCAGCTCCTGCACGACGCGTCGGTCCCCGGAGTCGCGTCCATCCTCGCCCCCTTCGGCCAGAGCTGACCCACCCGGCGCCTACGCTGGGCAGGCGATGGGCGCCTACCTCGACCACGCCGCGACGACGCCCATGCGGCCCGACGCGGTGGCCGCCATGCTGCCGTTCCTCACCGAGCGCTTCGGCAATCCGTCGGGCGCGCACGCCGTGGCCCGCGCCGCCAGGAGGGCGATCGACGACGCCCGCGAGAGCGTCGCCGCCGACCTCGGCGCCCGGCCCGGCGAGGTGGTGTTCACCGGCAGCGGCACCGAGGCGGACAACCTGGCGCTCGTCGGCGTCCACAGCCGGCGGGGCGGCACCGTCGTCTGCACCGCCGTGGAGCACCACGCCGTGCTCGAGACCTGCCGAGCCCTCGGCGGGCGGGTCGTCCCGGTCCGCGCCGACGGACAGCTCGATCTCGACGCCCTCGCCGACGCCCTGGACCCGACGGTCTCGGTCGTGTCGGTCATGCTGGCCAACAACGAGGTGGGTACGGTGCAGCCGCTCGCAGAGGTCGTGGCGCTGATGCGGGAGCGGGCTCCCGATGCGCTCGTCCATACCGACGCCGTGCAGGCCGTCCCGTGGCTCGACGTCGCATCGCTGGCGGGCGGAGCCGACCTGCTGGCGGTCAGCGCCCACAAGTTCGGCGGGCCCAAGGGTGTCGGCGCCCTGGTCGTTCGGCAGGGCGCACAGCTCGACCCGATCATCCACGGGGGCGGCCAGGAGCGCGACCGCCGAAGCGGTACGCACAACGTGGCCGGCATCGTGGCCATGGCCGCCGCCCTGCGCGTGACCGCCGCCACCCGGCCCGAGGTCGTCACGTCGGTCGGTCGCCTGCGGGACCGCCTGGCCGACGGTCTGCTGGCGGCCGTTCCCGGTGCCCGGGAGACCGGTTCGAGACGGCACAAGGTCGCCGGCAACTGTCACCTCCGTTTTCCTGGAGTCGAGAGCGAGGCCCTCCTCGTACTGCTCGACGATGGCGGGGGTGTTCGCCTCGGCCGGGTCGGCCTGTGCCAGCGGCGCCCTGGAGCCCAGCCACGTGCTCGTGGCCATGGGCCTGCAGCGCCGCCGAGGCCGGTTCGAGTGTCCGGTTGTCCCTCGGCGCCGGCTCGACCGAGGCGGACGTGGACCTGGCCCTCGAGGTGGTCCCCAAGGCCGTCGCCGACCTGCGAGGCTGACGACCGTGCGGGTGCTGGTGGCGATGTCCGGTGGGGTCGACTCGTCTGTGGCTGCCGCCCTTCTCGTCGAGGTCGGGCCACGAGGTGGTGGGAGCCACGATGAAGCTCTGGGGGGGTCCCAGCGACGCCGGGTGCTGCACGGTCGACGACGTCGACGACGCCCGCCGGGTGGCCGACCAGCTCGGGATCGCCCACCGGGTGTTCAACTTCAGCGAGGACTTCGACGGCGCGGGTGGTGGACCCGTACGTCGCCGCCCACGCCGCAGGGACGACGCCCAATCCCTGCATCGAGTGCAACCGGCACCTCAAGTTCCGCCGCTTCCTCGATCGCGCCGTCAAGCTCGGCTTCGACGCGGTGGCCACGGGCCATCACGCGCCGCGTCGCGTTCGAGCAGGGCCGGTGGCGGCTGCGCCGCGGCGCCGACCGGGCCAAGGACCAGTCCTACGTCCTGTCCGTGCTCGGCCAGGACCAGCTGGCGCGCACCCTGCTGCCGGTCGGTCACCTGACCAAGGGCGACGTTCGGGTCCGGGCCGCCGAGCTCGGGTTGCGAACGGCGGCGAAGCCCGACAGCCAGGAGGTCTGCTTCATCTCCGCGACCGGCGGTCGGGCCGCGTTCCTGGGCGAGCGGTTGTCGCTGCACGCCGGTCGGGTGGTCGATGCCGCCTCGGGGGCCGACGTCGGGTCGGTCGAGGCGCTGGAGCTCGTGACGGTGGGGCAGCGCCGCGGCCTCGGCGGGGGTGCGACGGGCGGGCGGAGCCGCCGCTACGCCCTGAGCGTCGACACCGAGGCGTCCACCGTCCTGGTCGGATCGCACGACGACCTGCTGACGGAGGAGACGGCGCTGCACGATCTGACCTGGGTCGACGGTCCCGTGGCCGTCGGTGGCCAGGTGCTGGCCCAGGTGAGCGCCCACGGTTCGGCCGTGCCCGCCACCTTCGAGGGGGCGCGGCTGCGGTGGTCGGCACCCCAGCGCCGGGTGGCGCCCGGTCAGACGGTCGCCTTGTACGACGGCGACGTGGTGGTGGGCGCGGGACTGGCGGCGTAGCCGACGATGACTTCCGATATGCCCGTCGGCACCGACCCCGCCGCACGCGTCGACGAGCTTCGGCGGCTCGTCGAGCACCACAACCACCGCTACCACGTCCTCGACGACCCCGAGATCAGCGACGCCGACTACGACGCGCTGGTCCGCGAGCTGCGCGACCTGGAGGACGCCCATCCAGAGCTGGCCGCGACCACCTCGCCGACGCAGACGGTTGGCGCCCCACCGTCGCCGCTCTTCGCGCCGGTGCCCCACCGGCTGCCGATGATGAGCCTCGACAACGCCTTCTCCTTCGAGGAGCTGGTGGCGTGGGGCAAGCGAATGGAGCGCATCATCAGCGGCGAGGTGACCTTCGCCTGCGAGCTGAAGATCGACGGTCTGGCCATCTCGATCCTCTACGAGAAGGGCCGGTACACGCGGGCGGCGACGCGAGGCGACGGCGTGACCGGTGAGGACGTCACCGCCAACGTGGCCACCGTGGGCGTGATCCCCGAGCGCCTCGACCTCGACCGCCGCAGCTGCCCTGCCGTGCTCGAGGTCAGGGGCGAGCTGTACATGCCCCTGTCCGCCTTCGAGGAGCTCAACCGCCGCCAGGCCGAGGCAGGCGGGCGCCTCTTCGCCAACCCGCGCAACTCGGCGGCCGGTTCCCTACGGCAGAAGGATCCCAAGATCACGGCCAGTCGGGAGCTGTCCTTCTGGGCCTACCAGCTCGGGGCGCGAGAGGGCGGACCGCGGTTCGCCCGTCACTCGGAATCGCTCGACTTCCTGCGGCAGGCCGGGCTGCCGGTGAACCCGGAGGTCAAGGTGCTGAAGAACCTCGAGGAGGTCTTCGCCTTCTCCGGGGAGTGGGAGCAGCACCGTCACGATCTCGACTACGAGATCGACGGGGTGGTCGTCAAGGTCGACGAGCTGCACCACCAGCAGGAGCTCGGGTTCACGGCGCGGGCCCCGCGCTGGGCTCTGGCCTACAAGTTCCCCCCCGAGGAGCGCAGCACCAAGCTGCTGGACATCATGGTGTCGATCGGCAAGAGCGGCAAGGCCACGCCCTTCGCCAAGCTGGAGCCGGTCGTCGTCGGTGGCTCGACGGTGGGCCTGGCCACGCTGCACAACGAGGACCAGGTCGCCCTCAAGGACGTGCGTCCGGGCGACACCGTGATGGTGCGCAAGGCCGGCGACGTGATCCCCGAGGTCGTGGGCCCGGTGCTCTCGTCGCGCCCGAAGGGGCTGCCGGCGTGGCGCTTCCCCGACACCTGTCCGGCCTGCGGGCGTCCGTTGTCGCGGCTCGAGGGGGAGAGCGACACCTTCTGCACCAACGCCGAGTGCCCGGCTCAGCGAGTGCAGCGCATCGCCCACTTCGCGTCCCGCGCCGGCATGGACATCGAGGGTCTGGGCGAGCAGCGGGTGACGCTGTTCGTCGACCTCGGCCTCCTGGAGGATGCCGGCGACATCTATGGGCTGACCGCCGAGCCGCTCCTCGATCTGGAGGGCTTCGGTCAGCAGTCGGTCGCCAATCTCCTGGGCGCCATCGAAGAGTCGAAGCGACGGCCCCTCGACCGGCTCCTCGTGGCCCTGAGCATCCGCCACCTCGGCGACACGGGATCGGTCGCCCTGGCCAGGGCCCTCGGCCATCTCGACCGCATCATCGCCGCCTCTCCCGAGGAGCTGGCCGCCGTCGACGGGGTGGGACCCAAGATCGCGGCCAGCGTCCATCAGTTCCTCGCCCTGCCGGCCAACCGTGTCGTGATCGACAAGCTGCGCGCCGCGGGCGTGAACCTCGAGGGCCCCGCCACACCCTCGGTTCCCCAGAACCTCGCGGGTCAGTCGGTGGTCGTGACGGGCACCCTCGAGGGGTGGTCGCGCGAGGAAGCCGAGGCCGCCATCAAGGCGCGGGGGGCAAGGCGCCCGGGAGCGTGTCGAAGCGGACGACCGCCGTCGTCCTCGGCGAGGCCCCTGGCGCGTCGAAGCTCGCCCAGGCCCGGGAGCTCGGCGTCCCGCTCCTCGACGAAGCCGCCTTCGCCCGCCTTCTCGAGACCGGCGAGCTGCCCCAAGTAGCGCGCGACTGGCGTGCCAAAGGGGCGCTGAGGGAGCGTCATCTCGGCTGGCCCGCATTCTTGCGAAATGCGGACCAGCCGAGGCGCCGCTCCCTCTGGCCCGCGAGCGAGGGCGCGCCGGCACTAGGCACTCACCCAGCGTCAGCCGGACCGGCAGCGGTACCGCACGAAGAGCTCGACGGCACGAGGCGAGCCGGACCAGCGCATCGGCCCGATTTCGAAGAACGGGGCGATGCGCTGGGGCCGGATCGCCTGCGAAGGTCGATCGAGCGATTTCGCCAGAACGGGCGGCGCTGGGCCGGATCGCCCGCGAGGTGACAGCGGCATGTCATCCAGTGATCCAGCCCTCGCGGATACCCTGTCCGCGGTGACGACGCCTCGTCTCGCCGACCGCGTCGGCCGCGTCCTCGGCGGCCGGTTCCGCCTCGTGTCGCCGATCGGTAGCGGGGCCTCGGCGCACGTCTTCCTCGCCCACGACGTGGTCCTGGGCCGGCGCGTGGCCGTGAAGGTGCTTCACCCGGCCCTGGCGGGCGACACGCCCTTCCTGCGACGGTTCCGGGCCGAGGCACAGGCCGCGGCCACGCTCAACCATCCTCACATCACGCAGATCTTCGATTGGGGTGAGGACGACGACGGCCCCTATCTCGTGCTCGAGTACCTGGGCGGGGGCAGCCTGCGCGACATGCTCGACGCCGGCCACCGGCTGAGCCCGGCACAGGCCGCCGCCGTCGGGGCCCAAGCGGCCGACGCCCTCGACTACGCCCACCGCAGGGGCCTCGTCCATCGCGACGTGAAGCCGGCCAACTTCTTGTTCGAGGAGGAGGGGCGGCTGCGCATCGCCGACTTCGGTCTGGCCCGAGCCCTGAGCGAGGCGGCCTGGACCGAGCCCATCGGGGCGATGCTCGGCACTGCCCGCTACGCCTCCCCGGAGCAGGTCGAGGGGCGCCGGGTGGACGGACGGGCGGACATCTACTCGTTGTCCCTCGTCCTGATCGAGGTCGTCACCGGTCAGGTGCCGTTCGCCGCCGACACCACCATCGCCACCCTGATGGCGCGCGTCGGAGCCACCGTGGAGGTGCCGGACACGCTCGGTCCGCTCGGTCCACTGCTCGCCCAGGCCGCCGCTCCCGATCCCGAGGCGCGGATGAACGCCCACCAGCTGGCCCTGCAGCCTCGGTCAGATCTCGTCTCAGCTGCCGCCTCCTGCGCGGCTTCCGCTCACGCCGCCCGGCAGCGTCGTCCACGACGGTGAGGCCGCCGACGACACCGACCTCGGCGCGACCAACCTCGGCGCGACGCGGTGACCGCCCCCCCGACTGCTCCCGTCACGCCGCCGCCCGTGGCGCCGGATGGGCGCGCCCGCCCGTCCCGTCGCCGCCGGCTGTGGCCGGTCGTGGTGCTCGTCGTGGTGGCCATCCTCGGGGGGACCGACGGCGGCCCTGCTGGCCACCAACGTCCTCGGTGCCGGATCCACGAGTCACGCCGTTCCGTCACTCACCGGGGTGGATCAGGCGGGGGCTGCGCGCCTGCTCCGCGGGGCCGGGCTGCAGTCGCGTTTCACCGCCACCGCCAGCGAGGACGTACCGGCTGGGACGGTGGTCAGCTGGGCGCCGAGCCAGGGCCTCCAGCGGCAGGGCACCATCGTGACGGTCGTGCTGTCCAGCGGGCCCGCCCCTCGGGTGGTTCCGGATCTGACCGGCATGTCCTACACCGATGCCGCCGCCAGGCTCCAGGGCATGCGGCTGGTCGCCGGGCCGGCAGAACGCGTTCAGCGACACGGTGCCGCAGGGCAACGTCATATCCACGACGCCCGGCCCCGGGTCGTCGGTCGGCCGGGACAGCACGGTCACCCTGGTGGTCTCCGTCCGGACCCGACATGGTGACCGTGCCCGACCTGCTGGGCGCCAACGTGGCCGACGCAACCAGATCCCTCGAGCAGTCCGGGCTCAAGGTGGCGAACGTCTTCGGCTTCCCGAGCGGCCGGGTGTTCTTCACCAGCCCCTCGCCGGGCAGCCGGGTCCATCGAGGCTCCAGCGTCAACCTCTACACCCTCTGACCGGCGCCCAGCTTGACCGCCCGCCGGGTGGCTGACAACGTGCGAGGGAGCCATCGGCGGGCTGGGGCCAGCCACGCTCGCCGACGATGGAGAGCAGGACTCACGGACTGGCCGGCCCCGTGGCCGGCCCACGGACAGGAGAAGGTGGGACATGGGTGCGCTCGACGGACGGGTGGCCATCATCACCGGGGCAGGTCGGGGCATCGGACGCGAGCACTCGCTGCTGTTCGCCCAGGAAGGGGCCAAGGTCGTGGTGAACGACCTCGGTGGTGCGATCGACGGATCGGGTGACGACCGGAGCCCGGCCCAGCAGGTGGTGGACGAGATCAGGGCCGCCGGGGGCGAGGCGGTGGCCAACTCGGACAACGTGGCCGACTGGGAGGGAGGGCGGCGGCTGATCGACGCCGCCGTCGAGGCCTTCGGCGACGTCAACGTGCTGATCAACAACGCGGGCATCCTCCGGGACCGGATGCTGGTGAGCATGGAGGAGGCCGAGTGGGACGCGGTCATCCACGTGCACCTCAAGGGTCACTTCGTGCCGACCCACTGGGCCGCCAATCACTGGAGGGAGCAGTCGAAGGCGGGCAAGGAGGTCGACGCCGCCATCGTCAACACCTCGTCCACGTCGGGGCTGCATCGGCAACCCGGGTCAGGCGAACTACGGAGCGGCGAAGGCCGGCATCGCCGCGTTCACCGTCATCGCCGCCCAGGAGCTCCAGCGCTACGGCGTCAGGGTCAACGCCATCGCCCCGGCTGCCCGCACCCGCATGACCGAGGCCACACCCGGCCTCAGCGACGTCGTGAAGGCCCCGAGCGACGCGGCCAAGTTCGACGTGTGGGACCCGGCCAACATCTCGCCGCTGGTCGCCTACCTGGCCTCCGAGTCCTGCCCGGCGACCGGCAAGGTATTCCTCGTGCAGGGCGGCAAGGTGCAGCTGTTCCAGCCGTGGACCCTCACCGAGATGATCGACAAGAACGACCGCTGGACGGTGTCCGAGCTGCAGAGCGAGATGAAGCAGCTGCTCGGCTGAGGGCGCATGGAGCCCGACGCGGATGGTCCGGCGCGACATGTTCGTCCGTTCTGATCGCCTATGGTGGTACTAGTCCGTCGTGTCTACCGGCCATTTGGCCCTCGCACGTCGAGCCGGCGAGCAGATATGATTTAGTGGGCCCAGGGCCCTGGGGGGTGGCGAGCTGAGGCAGTGTTCCCCAGCCGCTGCCGGTGCCGCCGCCCCCCAGGACCCTGGGTCTCTGCGCGTGAGGACCGACCGGTGCCTCGACGCGTGGAATGTATCGCCGCGGTACCGGTGGTGGGTCCTGTGGACCGTCCTGGCGGGGCTGTTCTCCATCGAGGTCACCTTCACGGTGTTCGTGGTGGCCTTCCCCAAGGTGGCGACCGAGCTGCATACCTCGGTGGGCACCCTCACGTGGGTCGTGACGGGTCCGCTGCTGGCCTTCGGCGTGATGGCGCCCGTGCTGGGCAAGGCCAGCGACCTGTGGGGACACCGGCGTCTCTACCTGTGGGGGCTCGCCGGCGGCGTCGTGTGCGCTGCCCTCACTGCGAGTGCGCCCAACGTCGGCTCGCTCATCGCCGTCAGGACGCTCGAGGGGCTCGAGGGAGCGGCGTGCGGAGCGGCGTCGATGGCCCTCATCTTCCAGGTCTTCGACCGGGGAGACCGGGTCAAGGCCATGGGCTGGTGGTCGTTGGTCGGCGCCGGTGGACCAGTTGTCGGCGTTGCCCTCGGCGCTCCGATCATCGAGCACGTCGGCTGGCGGTGGCTGTTCGTGGGCCAGATCCCGATCAGCCTGTCGGCCCTGGTCGCTCGCTGCCGTACTCCTGCCGTCATCTCGGCGCGAAGGCGACCGCTCGGCTGGACAACCCTCCGGGGCGGAACGTCACCTCGACTGGCTCGGCGCCGGCACGCTCGCTGCTCGGTGAGCGTGCTGCTCTTTGGGTTGAACCGTGGACCGGAGTGGGGCTGGACGAGTCCCCGGTCGTGCTGGCCGCTTTCTTCGTCGTCCCGGCGGCGGCGTACGCCTTCGTCGCCGCCGAGCGACGGGCGGATGACCCGCTCATCCCGCTGGCCTACCTTCGCCGTCGCAACTTCGCCTTCCCCATCGCCGCCCAGGTGTTCGCCAACTTCGCCTACATGGGCGGTTTCATACTGGCGCCGCTGCTCCTCGAGCGTGTCTACGGGCTCAGCGAGTCGCACGTCGGCCTGGTCGTGATCGCCAGGCCGCTCGCCTTCTCGCTCAGCGCGCCCATCGCCGGCTACCTGGCCGTGCGCCTGGGCGAGCGCACGTCGGTCGTCGCCGGCGCCCTGGCCGTCGGAGCCTCGATGCTGGTGTTCGCGTCACTCGGCCCCCGATCGGCCGACCTGGTCATCGTCGGGGCGCTGGTCCTGTCCGGCGTCGGCTTGGGAGTGGCCACGCCGTCGGTCGCCGCCAGTGTCGCCAATGCCGTCGACGACGTCGACCTCGGGGTCGCCAGCGCCGCTCAGCAGCTCATGGCCCAGCTCGGCATCGTCGCAGGCATTCAGGTCATGGCCACGATCCAGGTCTCGGCCGAGGCCAGCGTTGGGCTGATGGGATCGTTTCGCCAGGCCTACCTTGTCGGCGCGCTCGTCTCGGTCGGAGCCGTGGTGTGCGGCGCCTTCGTCCGCCGCCACCAACGCCAGCGAACCGAACCGACGATCGCCGGCGCCACCGTCCCTACTCGGTGATCTCCTTGATGCGTCCCGCCAGCTCGAGGGTGCTCGGGTCGGGAGGCGTGGCCTGCATGGCCATGAGCTTGGTCACGTCCCCTTCGACCTTGATCTTGCCGGCCATGAAGGCCTGCATCCCGGCCTGCGGATTGCCCTCGACGAAGATGGCCTTGGCCGTGGCGTAGTCGAGCGTCACCTGGAGATCGGGGCCGTCCAGGTGCCCGAGCTCCATCTCGAGCTCTCCGGTCGTGGTGTCCACGTGGGCGTTGATCGTCCCGTCGCCGAAGGGAACCTCGGTGATCACCTGGTTGAGGCGCATGACGTGGGCGGTCGGGGGGATCTTCCCGCGGTAATCCTCGCGGATGGTCTTGGCCGCTTCGACCCACTGGGGGCTGAGAAACGGGTACTTGGCCACGGTTGAAAGCTCCTTGCTGGCGGGCACTCTGGTCGGTTGTCCGGGCTGGTCTACCTGGCTGGCCGTCGCCCGGGCTGGCCCCGAGGCCAGCTGTCGTCGACGCACGTTAGCCGTCGGCCGTGCGGTGGGCCGTAGGATGGGCGAATGCCTGTGGCGAGCGGTCGGGTCGAGCGCCTGGAGACGCGCCAGCGCAACCCGAAGTGGAAGCACGTCCCGTTTCGCATCGAGATGTCGGAGTGCATCAACTGCGACACCTGCATCCGTCACTGTCCACCCCAGTTCGGCGCCATCTTCAACCACGGGATCGACGTGATCATCGTTCCCGAGCTGTGCTCCGGCTGTGGGAAGTGCCTGGACCCCTGTCCGGTCGACTGCATCTACGAGGACCCCGACTGGCGGCCGGCACCGGAAGACTGGTGGGCCGAGCCGAGTCACGACGACCCGTACCGATGAGCGCGCCCGATCCTGGCCGGAGCAGAGCCCTGGTCCGCCCAGGGAGGACCCGACGGCGCCCTCGTCCTCCACGGGTTCACCGGCAACCCGCAGTCGATGCGGGGCCTGGCCGAGGCCCTGGCCGGAGCCGGGTTCGCGGTCGAGCTCCCGCTGCTGCCGGGGCACGGGACCTCGGTCGAGGACATGCTGCCCACCCGCTGGGACGACTGGTCGAAGGTCGCCGACGGCGCCTACACCGAGCTGGCCGGACGGTGCCGCAGGGTCGTCGTCGTCGGCCTTTCGATGGGCGGCACTCTCGCCATCTGGTTGACCACCCACCATCCCGAGATCGCCGGCCTCGTCGCCATCAACCCCTTCGTCGAACCTCCCGCCGAGAGCTTCCGTGAGATGCTGCGGGGCGTGCTGGATGCTGGCACCGACGTGATGCCGGGTATCGGCTCCGACATCGCGCTCGAGGGCGTCCAGGAGCTCGCCTACGCCGGCTCACCCGTGGCGCCCATGCTCTCGCTCATGGAGGCCACCGACGGGATCGCTGCCGACCTGGGCCGCATCCGGTGCCCGGTGCTGCTGCTCTCCAGTCGCCAGGACCACGTCGTGCCCTCGGCGTCCGGCGACGTTCTCGAGGCGGGGGTCGCCGGTCCCATCGAGCGGGTGTGGCTCGAGCGCAGCTACCACGTCGCGACCCTCGACAACGACCGTGGCCTGCTGGAGGAGCGGGCCGTCGAGTTCGCGACCAAGGTCACGGCGTCGTAGGTCGCACCGCCGGCCTGGGAGGCGGGGGCGAGAGGGCACGGCAGGCCCGGAAGGCCGGCAATGGACTAGTACGGAATAGTCCAAACGGTTCTTGCCACGGCGGGCACTTCGTGCTCTGCTGGCGCACGGGGACCGAAGGGGGGAGTCATGCGGTTCATGCAGCTCATCGAGATGAGGACCAGTCGGCGCGACGAGGTCCAGGCGCAACTCGACGAGTGGCGGACGACCACGGCGGGCCGCCGCACCGCTCAGCGCGGCTCTGACGGGACGGGACCAGGACCGAGATGACGTCTACATCACGGTCGTCGAGTTCCCGTCCTACGAGGCCGCCATGGCGAACTCCGAGCTACCCGAGACCCGCGAGCTGGCCGAGCGGCTGGCGAAGCTCTGCGACGAGCCGCCGACGTTCCGCAATCTCGACATCATCCGTCAGGACGACCTCTAGAGGGGTCGAGCCGGGCCATCGAGCACGGCTGGGCGGCCTCGCGTACTGCCCTACGATGCGGTCATGGCCGGACGCATCTCCCGCGCCGACGTGGTCCACGTGGCCAGGCTGGCCCGGCTGGAGCTGACCGACGAGGAGCTGGACCGCTACGTCGACCAGCTCGGCGCCGTGCTGGACCACGCCGCCGACGTGGCCGCCCTCGACACCACCGGTGTGCCGCCGACGGCCCACCCCCTTCCGATGGAGAATGTGCTGCGTGAGGACGTGGTCGGGCCGAGCCTCGACCGCGACGAGGTCCTTCGCGAGGCACCCGACAGTGACGGCGCCCGGTTCCGGGTCCCTCGCATCCTCGGTGAGGAGCCGTGAGCGGAGACGGGGCGCTCGCCGTCGCCGACGCCGTGCGCCAGGGCCGCCGCTCGGCTCGACAGCTGACCGAGGAGCACCTCGCCGCAGTCGCTGCGGCCGAGCCCGAGGTTCACGCCTTCAACACGGTCATGACCGAGGCGGCCCTGGCCGAGGCAGACGACATCGACCGCCGGGTGGCGGCCGGCCAGGACGTCGGACCGCTGGCGGGCGTGCCGGTCGCGCTCAAGGACAACATCTGCACGAGGGGCGTGCCGACCACGTGCTCGTCCCGGATCCTCGAAGGCTGGCGTCCGCAGTACGACGCCACGGTGGTCGTCCGGCTCCGGTCCGCCGGCGCGGTGGTCCTGGGCAAGACGAACCTCGACGAGTTCGCCATGGGGTCCTCCACGGAGAACTCGGCCTTCGGGCCCACCCGCAACCCGCCGCGATCCCAGCCGGGTGCCCGGGGGATCGAGTGGGGGGAGTGCGGCAGCGGTGGCCGCCGGCTTCGCCCCGCTGGCCCTCGGGTCCGACACGGGAGGGTCGATTCGCCAACCCGCCGCGCTCACCGGGGTGGTCGGCGTCAAGCCGACGTACGGCGTCGTCTCCCGCTACGGCCTGGTCGCCTTCGCCAGCTCCCTCGACCAGATCGGGCCCTTGGCGGGCAGCGTCGCCGACGCCGCAGCCCTGCTCGAGGTCGTCGCCGGTCACGATCCCGCCGACTCCACCTCGCTGCCGAGCCGGCGCCGGATGTCACGTCGGTCCTCGGCGAGGGTGTCGCCGGCATGAGGGTGGGCGTGGTGACCGAGCTGATGGACGGAGTGGCACCTGACATCACCGGAAGGGTGCGCCAGGCGGCCGACGCACTTGCCGGCGCCGGCGCCCGGGTGGACGAGGCGTCCGTCCCGGCCGCGGTCCACGGCCTGTCCGCCTACTACCTCATCGCCCCCGCAGAGGCGTCCTCGAACCTGGCCCGCTACGACGGCGTGCGCTACGGGCTGCGCGTCGACGCGCCCGATATCACGACGATGTACACGGCCACCCGCTCGGCTGGCTTCGGCTCCGAGGTGAAGCGCCGGATCATGCTCGGCACCTACGCACTGTCGGCGGGCTACTACGACGCCTACTACGGCCAGGCCCAGCGGGTCCGCACGCTCATCATCCGCTCGTTCGACGCCGCCTACGCCGGCTTCGACGCCCTCATCGCCCCGACGACCCCGACCACCGCGTTCGCCCTGGGGTCAAAGACCGCCGACCCGCTGGCGATGTACCTGAGCGACGTGTGCACGGTGCCCTCCAGCCTCGCCGGTCATCCCGGCCATGAACGTGCCCTTCGGACCGGGCGACGACGGCCTCCCGGTGGGCGTGCAGGTCCTGGCGCCGGCACGGGGGGAGGCCGTCATGTTCCGGGTAGCCGCTGCGCTGGAGGCGCTGGCGCCCGAGACGCCCGAGGCGGGCACCGCCCCGCGATCTCACACGGAGGTGGTCCGGTGAGCGGCGACTGGGAGACCGTCGTGGGCCTCGAGGTCCACTGCGAGCTGGCGACGGCGACGAAGCTGTTCTGCTCGTGCCGGAACGCCTTCGGCGAGGAGCCCAACACCAACGTGTGCCCCGTGTGCCTCGGGCTACCCGGGCTCGCTCCCGGTGCTCAACGCCGCCGCGGTGGAGCTGGCCATGCGGGTCGGGGACGCCCTGCACTGCGAGATCCGACCGTCGATCTTCCACCGCAAGAACTACTTCTATCCAGACATGCCGAAGGACTACCAGATCAGCCAGTACGACGAGCCGATCAACGTCAACGGCTGGCTGGAGCTGGCCGGTGGCCGGCGCGTCGGCATCGAGCGGGCGCACCTGGAGGAGGACACCGGCAAGACGACCCACGTCGGTCGGGGCGGCCGCATCCACGAGGCCACCGAGTCACTGGTGGACTACAACCGGGCCGGCGTCCCGCTGCTCGAGATCGTGAGCGCCCCCGACATCCGCTCGGCCGACCAGGCCCGAGCCTACGTGGGCGAGCTGCGCGGCATCCTCATGGCCACCGGCGCCTCCGACGCCCGCATGGAGGAGGGCTCGCTCAGGGTCGACGCCAACGTCTCGGTCCGCCCGGCCGGCGAGCGCCGAGCTCGGCACGCGGGCCGAGATCAAGAACATGAACTCGCTGCGCTCGCTGGGCAGGGCGATCGAGCACGAGGCCGAGCGTCAGGTGGCCCTGCTGGAGGCGGGCCAGGCCGTCGTGCAGGAGACCCGGCACTGGAACGAGGCCGAGGGCCGCACCAGCTCCCTGCGGTCCAAGGAGGAGGCCTACGACTACCGGTACTTCCCCGAGCCCGACCTGTCTCCCGGTGGCGCCCGACGAGACCTGGATCTCCAGCGTGCGGGCCGCCGCCGCCACCCTGCCCGCCGAGCGTCGGTCGCGGCTGTCGGCGGCGGCTGCTGGCGGGACTGGCGGGATGGCGGACGGCGAGGTGCCGGCCGGGTTGGTGGCCACCCTGGTGGAGCTCGATCTCGACGGCTTGGTGCTCGGTGCCATCGACGCCGGCGCCGACCCCAAGCTCGCCGTCAATCGGGCGGCCAACGAGGCCGCGGCCCATCCCGAGGCCGCCCGGGGGCTCGACCCGAGCGCCTTCGCCGCGCTGTTGAGCATGGAGACGAGCGGGCGGCTCAGCGCCACCCAGGCCAAGACGGTCCTCGCCCAGATGCTCGAGAAGGGCGGGGACCCCACCGACATCGCCCGGGCCCGAGGATTCGAGGGGCTCTCGGAGGAGGCGCTGGCGGAGACGGTCGACAAGATCGTCGCCGCCCATCCCGAGGAGTGGGAGCGCTACCGGGCCGGCGACCCCAAGGTGTCGCAGTTCCTCGTCGGACAGGTGATGCGGGAGACCAGGGGCAAGGCCAACGGCAAGGCGGTCATGGCCCTGCTGGCGGCCCGCAAGGGCTGAGGCCGGCCCCTCAGCTGGCGGCTTCGCCGCCCGGGGGGCCGGGGACCCCCGTCTCGACGCCGGCCGTCCCTGGGCCGTCAGGCCGTAGGCTCGGGGCATGCCCGAGAGATCCGAGCGAGGAGCTCCGTCTCGGCCGGCCCGGGAGACCGGCTCGGCGACCGCGAACCCGATGAAGCCGCGCAGCGGCGAGGTGACCGACGGGTTCCAGCGGGCGCCGGCGCGGGCCATGTTGCGCGCGATCGGCATGACCGACGAGGACTGGAGCAAGCCCCAGGTGGGCGTGGCGTCCTCCTGGAACGAGGTCACGCCCTGCAACCTCTCGCTCGACCGGCTGGCCCGGAGGGCCAAGGACGGTGTCCGGGCTGCGGGGGGGTTCCCGGTCGAGTTCATGACCATCGCCGTGTCGGACGGCATCTCGATGGGCCACGAGGGCATGCGGGCCTCGTTGGTGAGCCGCGAGCTGATCGCCGACTCGGTCGAGACGATGATGCACGCCGAGCGCTTCGACGCCCTCGTCTGTCTGGCCGGCTGTGACAAGTCCCTGCCGGGAATGCTGATGGCCGCGGCCCGGCTCAACCTGTCGGCGGTCTTCCTGTACGGGGGCACGATCCTGCCCGGCCAGCTGCGCGGTCGGGCGCTCGACATCGTGAGCGTGTTCGAGGCCGTCGGTGCGCACGCCGCCGGCGACCTGAGCGCCGAGGAGCTCGCGCTCATCGAGCGCACGGCGTGTCCCACGGCCGGGAGCTGCGCCGGCATGTTCACGGCCAACACCATGGCCTCGGTGGCCGAGGCGCTGGGGATGGCCCTGCCGGGTGGAGCGGCGGCTCCCGCCGTGGACCGCCGGCGTGACGATCTCGCCTTCGAGAGCGGCCGGGCCGTCGTCCGCCTGCTCGAAGCAGGCATACGGCCGAGGCAGATCATGACCGAGGGCCGCCTTCGAGAACGCCATCGCCGTGGTGATGGCTCTCGGCGGCTCCACCAACGCCGTGTTGCACCTGTTGGCCATGGCTCACGAGGCCGACGTCGAGCTCAGCCTCGATGACTTCAACCGGATCGGCCGCCGGGTACCGCATCTCGCCGACACCAAACCCCACGGCCGCTACCACATGACCGACATCGACCGGGTGGGCGGCCTGCCGGTCGTTCTCGCCGAGCTGCTCGAGGCCGACCTCATCGACGGCGACTGCCTGACCGTCACCGGCCGAACCATGGCCGAGAACCTCGCCGAGATCGCGCCCCCGGCGCCCGACGGCGATGTCGTGCATCGCCTGAACGACCCCATCCACGTCGACGGAGGTATCGCCACGCTTTCAGGGTCGCTCGCTCCGGCCGGAGCTGTGGTGAAGGTGGCCGGCATCGACCAGTCCCGTTTCGACGGTCCGGCACGGGTCTTCGACGGCGAGGACGGGGCCATGGAAGCCATCCTCGCCGGCACCATCGAGCCCGGCACCGTTGTCGTGATCCGCTACGAAGGTCCCAAGGGAGGGCCCGGCATGCGGGAGATGCTCGCCGTGACGGGCGCCATGAAAGGAGCGGGCCGGGGCGCCGACTGCGCCCTGTTGACCGACGGGAGGTTCTCGGGCGGAACACACGGCTTCTGCATCGGTCACGTCGCACCGGAGGCGGCCGACGGAGGGCCGATCGCTCTCGTGGCGGACGGGGACCGCATCGTGGTGGACGTGGAGGCCCGCACCGTCGACTTGCTGGTGGATCCAGGGGAGCTCCAGCGGCGCCGTTCGGGCTGGAAGCTGCCGCCGCCCCGCTACACCAGGGGAGCGCTGGCCAAATACGCCCGCCTGGCGACGGGCGCCGAGCTCGGCGCCGTCACCGAGCCCTGATCGGCTTGCTGGCTCCTTTGTCACGGCCGCCGCCCGGGCCGCCCTACACTCGGGGGAGCGAGGAAGTCAGTCGGACTTGCTCAAGGTCAGAGAAGAGAGAGCGTTGGCTACAGGCACAGTGAAGTTCTTCAATGCAGAGAAGGGCTTCGGATTTATCTCCCGCGAGCAGGGTGACGACGTCTTCGTCCACTACTCCAACATCCAGGGCAGCGGCTACCGGTCGCTCGAGACCGGTCAGGTCGTCGAGTTCGATGTGGGTCCGGGCCGAAAGGGGGAGGAAGCCCAGAACGTCCGTCTCGTCTGACGAGACGATCGGCGTCCTGGGGCGCCGCCGGCGACTCACGTCGGCGGCGCCTCCACCTCCCAGAAGGGACAGCAGATGAGCGCGCAGCGAACAAGCTTCGGCAAGCTCGAGCGCGACCGCAACAAGAAGGCCCGAGCGGCCGCCAAGCGGGAGCGTCGGCAGGGGAAGGCGTCCGAGCCCGATGGAGCACCGGGGGAGACCCGGTCCACCGCAGCCGGCTCCGACGCTGGCGCGTCGGACTCGGCGGAGGTCCTCGAGCATCTCGCCGCCATCCACGAGCGTTACGAGCGCGGCACCATCAGCTACGAGGAGCTCGAGGAGCGAAAGGCCGAGCTGCTCGCTCGCCTCGAGATCGACTGAGTCGCGAACAGCCTCGTTGGCTTCCGCGCCGGCCGTCTACCGTCTAAAGGCCCGCAACACGGCTGCGCGTTCGGAGAACCGCATCCACGACGACGCCGAGGCCCGTCGGTACGGCTTCGGCGGTGGTCTGGTGCCCGGCGTCACCGTGTACGCCTATCTCACCCGGCCCGTCGTCGCCGCCTGGGGTCCGGCGTGGCTCGAGCGGGGGAGCATGGACGTGCGCTTCCTCGCGCCGTTCTACGACGGCGACGAGGTGGTCGTGGCCCCGGCCTGGGAGCCGGGTGCCCGGGCCGTCGAGCTGCGTGCCACCAACGGCGAGGGTCGGCTCTGTGCCACGGCCCATGCCCGGCTCCCCGACACACCCGTCGACGCCCCCGATCCGCAGGACTGGCCCGTGGTGCCGCTGCCGGAGACCGACCGGCGCCGTCCCGCCACTCGCGAAGCGCTCCGAGCCTTCGTGCCGGTCTCCGGGGCTGACGACGGCGCAGAGGCGATGGGCACGCTGGGAGCAACGTTCGGGACCGATGCGGGGGCGGCCTACGTGGAGGCCGTCGGCGACGATCTGGCCGTCTACCGGGGGCCGAACGCGGTAGCCCATCCTGGCTGGCTCCTCTCGCTGGCGAACTACGTCCTGGCGTCGAACGTCGCCCTCGGACCGTGGATACACACCGCCAGCGAGGTGCGACATCTGGGCCTGGTGTCCGACGGCGATCGGCTCTCGGTCCGGGCCCGGGTGCTCGACCTCTCGGAGGCCCGCGGGCACGAGCTGGTGCACCTCGACGTCGTGATGGCGGTCGGCGAGCGGGTCGTGGAACGGGTCCGGCACTCCGCCATCTACCGGCTGCGCCCGCCAGCAGACCCTCCTGCAGGGGAGCGCAGCTAGGGCGGGGGTTGCGGCCCGTCGCGGACCCGTGGGACACTCGACTCGATGCCCGCCCGCGACACCCTCGTAGTCATCACGTAGCGCACGCCGACCTCACGCGTGCGCTTTCGGCCTCCCAGACGGGAGGCCCTTTCATTTTCCGAGAGAAACCGGATCTGCCGAGAACGTTCACTGGAGCCACCCCGATGAAGCTGACCGGGGCGCAAGCCCTCATCAAGAGCCTGGAGATGGAACAGGTGGAGGTCATGTTCGGCCTCCCCGGGGGCGCCATCCTCCCCGTCTACGACCCGATCATCGAATCGACCATCCGCCACATCCTGGTGCGCCACGAGCAGGGCGCCGGCCACATGGCCGAGGGCTACGCCCACGCCACCGGACGCCCGGGCGTGGCCATGGTGACCAGCGGCCCGGCGGCCACCAACATCGTCACGCCGCTGTGCGACGCCTACATGGACTCGATCCCCGTCGTCTGCATCACCGGCCAGGTTGCCCGCTCGGCCATCGGCACCGACGCGTTCCAGGAGTGCGACACCACGGGGATCACCATGGCGGTGACCAAGCACAACTGGCTGGTGACCGACGCGCAGGACATCCCACAGGTGGTTGCCGAGGCCTTCCACGTGGCGACGACGGGCCGTCCGGGACCCGTCCTGGTCGACCTGCCCAAGGACGTGGCGAACGCGACGATGGACTGGTACTGGCCCGACGCGGTGGACCTGCCCGGCTACAAGCCGACGACGCGCGGCCACCCCCGCATGATCCGGGAGGCAGCCCGGCTGATCGCGTCGGCGCGACGCCCCGTCATCTACGCCGGTGGGGGCATCCTCAAGGCCCGGGCCGCCGAGGCCCTGCGGGCGCTCGTCGACCTCACCGGCATCCCGGTCGTCACCACGCTCATGGCGCGCGGCGCCTTTCCCGACGCTCACCCCCTCTGCCTCGGCATGCCGGGCATGCACGGCAACTACACCGCGGTGACAGCCATGCAGAAGGCCGATCTCCTCGTCGCCCTGGGTAGCCGGTTCGACGACCGTGTCACCGGCAAGGTGTCGACCTTCGCCCCCGACGCCAAGGTCATCCACGTGGACATCGATCCGGCCGAGCTGGGCAAGGTGCGCCGCCCCGACGTGCCGATCGTCGGCGACTGCCGTCTGGTGATCGAGGAGCTGGTCGCCGCCATCCGCCGCAGCCCGGCGACCGACCCGGCACCAGATCGCGGGCCGTGGATCGATCAGATCCGCCAGTGGCAACGGCAGTACCCGCTCGCCTACGACCGCAATCCGCCCGACGGCGTGCTCAAGCCGCAGTTCGTCGTCGAGTCGCTGCGCGACGCCACCCCCGACGACACGATCGTGGTGGCGGGCGTCGGCCAGCACCAGATGTGGACCTCGCAGCACTGGCGCTTCAATCATCCCTACACGTGGGTCAACTCCGGTGGCCTGGGCACGATGGGCTTCGCCGTGCCCGCCGCCATCGGCGCCAAGGTGGGCCGCCCCGACCGCACGGTGTGGGCCGTCGACGGCGACGGCTGCTTCCAGATGACGGCCCAGGAGCTGGTGACGGCGTCGGCCGAGCGCATACCGGTCAAGGTCGCCATCCTCAACAACGCCTACCTGGGAATGGTGCGTCAGTGGCAGGAGATGTTCTACGACGAGCGCTATTCGGAGGTCTACCTCTCGCCCGACCTGCCTGACTACGTCAAGTGGGCCGACGCCATGGGCTGCGTCGGGCTCCGGGTGGAGTCCCCGGAGGAGGTGGGCCCGGCGATCGACAAGGCCAACGAGATCGACGACCGACCGGTCGTGATCGACTTTCGCACCGACTCGTCGGAGAAGGTCTTCCCGATGGTGCCGGCGGGCGGCTCCAACGACGACATCGTCGTCGATCCCGCCCACGGGCAAGGAGGTCGATGATGGCGCCCACCAAGGGGACCCAGCCGAGGCACCACATCCTGTCGGTCCTGGTCGAGAACCGGGCTGGTGTCCTCGCCGCGCGTTGCCGGCCTGTTCTCCCGGCGCGGCTACAACATCTACTCGCTGGCGGTCGCTCCGACCGACGACGAGCGCTTCAGCCGGATCACCATCGTGGTCGACGTCGAGTCGACACCGTTGGAGCAGATCACCAAGCAGCTGTTCAAGCTCATCAACGTGGTGAAGATCTCCGAGCTGGATCCGGCCGAGGCGACCGAGCGGGAGCTGGTGCTGGCGACGGTGCGGGCCGAGCCGGCGGCCCGCGGTGAGGTCATCGAGCTCGTGCAGGTGTTCGAGGGCCGGATCGTCGACGTCGGCTACGACGAGCTGACGGTGATGCTGGCCGGCGCGCCCATCGAAGCTCGACGACTTCGAGGACCTCATGCGGTCGTACGGCATCATCGAGCTGCAACGGACCGGAAGGGTCGCCCTCCCCAAGCTCGAGCGCCAGGCCCCGCGCCTGCGCAGCGTGAGCGGGGCGGTGGGCTGAGAGGAAGAATAGAGACATGGCCACGCTCTACTACGAGAAGGACGCCGACCCTGCGCTGCTCGCCGGCCGGAGGGTCGCCGTCATCGGCTACGGATCCCAGGGCCACGCCCACGCCCTGAACCTCAAGGACTCCGGCGTGGACGTGCGGGTCGGCCTCCGTCCCGGCTCGTCGTCGTGGGCCAAGGCCGAGGAGGCCGGCTTGCGGGTGGTCGCCATCGACCAGGCGGCCAAGGAGGCCGACCTGGTCATGATCCTCCTCCCCGACACGGAGCAGGCTGCTGTGTACGAGGCCGCCATCGGACCCAACCTCGACGACGGCGACGCGCTGTTCTTCGCCCACGGCTTCAACATCCACTTCGACCAGATCAGTCCGCCCCCAGGCGTCGACGTCGGCATGGTCGCGCCCAAGGGCCCTGGTCACCTGCTGCGCCGCACGTTCACCGAAGGTGGTGGCGTGCCCTCGCTCGTGGCCGTGTCGCAGGACGCCTCTGGGAAGGCGCGCCAGCTCGCCCTCTCCTACGCCCACGCCCTGGGGGCGACGAGGGCGGGGGTCCTCGAGACGACGTTCGAGGAGGAGACCGAGACCGATCTGTTCGGCGAGCAGGTCGTGCTGTGCGGCGGGCTCACGGCGCTGGTCACCGCCGGCTTCGAGACGCTGGTCGCCGCCGGCTACCAGCCCGAGTCGGCCTACTTCGAGTGCCTGCACGAGCTCAAGCTCATCGTCGACCTGATGTACGAGCAGGGGATCTCGGGGATGCGGTTCTCGATCTCGGACACCGCCGAGTACGGCGACATGACTCGGGGCCCTCGCATCATCGACGACTCGGTGAGAGCCGAGATGGGTCGCATCCTCGAGGAGATCCGCGACGGTCGCTTCGCGGCAGAGTGGGTCGCCGAGAACCGGGCGGGGCGCCCGAGATTCAACCAGCTGCGGGCGGAGGGGGCGGCACATCCGATCGAGAAGGTCGGGGCCGAGCTGCGGGCCATGATGCCCTTCGTCGGTGCGGGGCGGGCCCGGCCCCAGGACGTCTCGGGGGGCTGACTCCCACGGCCGGCCCGGGAGGCCGGCCCGAGAAACACCGCCGGCCCGGGAGGCCGGCCCGATGAGAAACACCGCCGGCCCGGGAGGCCGGCCCCCCGCCCCGGCCCATAGCCAGGGCGGTACGGTCGGCGGTCGATGACCGTCGCCCTGCCCGTCGATACCGCGGTCGTCGCCGGTCTACGACGCACGCGCCGCCAGCGCCGACTGGCGGGGGTCGACCTCTTCGAGGCCCTCTACCAGGCGTACCTCGCCGCCCTGGCCGTGGCGATCGTCGTCGCCCTCGGCTCGGGCGTCACCGGTGACGCCCGTCTCGGGCCGTCGGCGCTGTCCCAGATCCGCGCCCACGGATCGGCGGCGGTCGGGCTCGCAATCGCCGTGGCGGTCGCCGTCGCCCTCCGCTCGGCCGGCCGCGGGGGCCCGCTGGCCGTCGAGGGTGCGGACGTCAACCACGTCCTCCTGGCACCGGTGGACCGCCGTGCCGCGCTTGCCGGGCCGGCCCGTCAACAGCTGCGGTTCGGTGCCTTCGCCGGCGGCACGGCGGGGGCCGTGGTCGGTCTGATCGCCTACCGGCGGCTGCCGGGCACCCCCGGGGCGTGGGTCTTCTGGGGCGCCCTGGTGGGTGGCCTGGCCGCACTGGCCGCGCTGGGCGCAGCCATGGCCGCGTCGGGGCGACGCGTCCCGCGCCAGGCCGCCAACGGGCTCGGTGTGCTCGTCCTGGCCTGGTCCGCGGCCGACCTGGCGCTCGGGGTGACCTCGTCGCCGCTCACGCTCCTGGGCCGGCTGTCGCTCTGGGCCCTCGCGTTCGATTGGACGGCCCTCGTCGGAGCGGTCGTGGCCCTCGGCCCTCGCTGCGCTCGGACTGGCCCTGGTCGGAGGGCTCTCGCTCGAGGCCGCCGAGCGCCGGAGCCGGCTGGTCGGCCAGCTGCGCTTCGCCGCCACGGTCCGCGACCTGCGCGCCGTCATGGTCCTGCGCCGGCAGCTGGCCCAGGAGCGACCGCGCAGCCGTCCGTGGGTGCGGGTGGCGCCGCGGCCGGCTTCGGGCACCCGGTTGGCGGTGTGGACCAGAGGCTGGCGCGGGATCCTCCGATGGCCGGCCCGCCGCATCGTCCGCCTGGTGCTGCTGGGCGCGGCGGCGGGGGTCAGCATGCGTGGTGTCTGGGCCGGCACCGCCCCGTTGGTCGTGGTGGCCGGCCTGGCGCTGTGGGTGGCGGCCCTCGACGCGGTGGAGCCGCTGGCGCAGGAGGCCGACGCCGCCGACCGCCGGGACTCGTACCCGCGAGCGGAGGGGTGGATCGAGCTACGCCATCTGGCCGTGCCGTGCGTCGTCATGGCGGCGGTGGCTGTCGTCGCCATCGGCGCCGCGCTGCCGCTGGGCCACGTCGGGTTGGTGCTCGGCGTGGGCGGGGCGACCCTCGTTCCTGCGGCCACGGCCGCGGTCGCCGGCGCCGCGGTGAGCGTCGTCCGCCCCGCTCCGGTGGCCGAAGTGGGCAACCTGATGCCCGAGCTGACGGGTCTGCGGGCGGTGTTCCGCGAGCTGGTGCCGCCCGTCCTGGCGACCGCCGGCCTGCTGCCGGTGTTCGCGGCGCGAGCGGTCGCCGCCCATCACCAGTCGGCGACCCTGGCGGCAGCCAACGTCGCCGTGGTGCTGCTGACCATCCCGGTCGGCGTCGGCGCCTGGGTGCACACCAGGGGGCAGGTGACGGCGGCGACGCGGCGTTCGCCGGGGAGCAGGCGTGACGCCCGTCCTCCGGACCGATGCCCTGGGCAAGGACTACGACGAGACGGTCGCCCTGGAGGACCTCAGCGTCAGCGTCGGCGAGGGCGAGCGGGTGATCGTGGTGGGCCCGAACGGCTCGGGAAAGACGACCCTGCTCCGCATCACGGCGGGTCTCCTGGAGCCGAGTCCGGCCGGGTGGTGGTGGCCGGCGCCCCACCCGGCTCGCTGCCGGCGCGCGCCGCCACCTCCTACGTCCCCGATGCGCCGGTGCTCTACGACGACCTGAGCGTGTTCGAGCACCTGGAGTACGTGGGGCGCCTGCACGGGAACGAGGCCTGGGACGACTCGGCCGAGGAGCTGGTCGAGCGGCTGGGCCTGGAGGAACGGGTGGACGACCTGCCGGCCCGCTTCAGCCGCGGGCTGCGCCAGAAGACGTCCATCGCCCTCGGCCTGGTCCGGCCGTTCTCGCTCCTGCTGGTCGACGAACCCTTCGTCGGCCTGGACGCCGGGGGCCGCCTCGCGCTCCTCGAGCTGCTGGACGAGTCGGCGGCGGCGGGCGCCGCCGTCGTCGTGGCGACGCACCAGCTCGAGTTCGTCGACCAGGCCAGCCGCTGTCTCGGCCTGCGGGACGGCCGGCTGGTCTACGACGGCCCCGCCACGCCCGGGCCGGGTCGAGCGCCTCGTCAGCTGACGGTGCGGCGACGCCGGGTGCGGCCGTCGGTACGGTCCTCGGGGTTCCACCTCCTGTCGAAAGTGGGCGATCGCGCCTGCAGCCGCGTCCCCCAGCTTTCGACCCACCATGCTGCCAGCACCAAAGCTGGCGGGCCTCACCGCACCTCACGGCGCAGCGGTAGTCGGCGTCGAAGCCGCGCCACTCGTACTGGGTGAGGGTCACGGGGCCGCCGGAGAAGCTGTTGCTCCGGGCGCAGGCCGACCGGGCCTGCTCGAGGGTCCTGGCCCCCGGCACCCAGTCCGGGTGGGCGGGCGAGAAGTAGGCGCGGCTGGTCGAGGCGTCGAGGCCGGTGACGTGCCGCCACTGGTAGCCGTGGAGTAGAAGCCGATGTGGTCCAGCCGCACGCCTTCGGCCCGCAGCCCGTCCACGAACCCGGCTACCGCGGCGACGTTCAGCGAACCCGAACCCGGGGTTCTGGCCGTGGCCCAGCGCGCACCCGTCTCGACGTCGAGCCACCAGGGGGCCCCGACGGGGTCGGCGACCGGCACGTGGTTCCACCGGTCGGCGGAGGCGACCCATCGGGCCAGGCTCAGGGAGCTGCCGGCGCGGAGGTAGCCGTAGTCATAGGCGCAGTCGTGGCTCCAGTCTCCGGCGCAACGCTCGGGTTGGGTCCTCGCCGGCGGGCCAGCCGGCCGCGCCCGGACCGGGATCGCTGGCGATTACGTAATACGACGCCCGCGGCTGGGTGGGCAGCCCGGGCGAGCCGGCGGCCCACGCCAGCTCGCCGGGCTGGCCGTGCCACGTCCCGAGGCAGGGGTTGTCGGCCGACGCCGGGCCGCCGTTGACACCGACGATGGCGAAGGCGGCGCCCGACGGATAGCGGGCGCCGTGCTGCTGCACTGCGGAAAAGCGATGTCGTACCCGACCGCCGTTGCTGGGCACGGCACCGGCGGAGGCGGTGAGGGCGGCGAGCAGCGCTGCCGGCGAGGGCGATGACCGCCAGGGGGCGGGCGGGTCGGCTGTGTGCTGGACGAAGATCCCACGGTTCCCCTCGGAGGTACCAGGAGCTCCGCCCGAGGGGCAGGATACCGTCAGGCGGCCAGAGCCGTCACCACGTGGTCGATGCAGGCGGTGAGGGCGCCGACGTCCTCGGGGTCGATGGCCGGGAAGAGGGCGACACGGAGCTGGTTGCGGCCGAGCTTGCGATAGGGCTCCGTGTCGAGGATCCCGTTGGCCCGCAGCGTGGCCGCGACCTGGGCCGGCGTCGACGGAGTCGATCGAGGTCGATCGTCCCGACGACGTGGCTGCGCTCGCTCGGCTTGGCCACGAAGGGCGTCGTGTACTCGGTGGCCTCGGCCCAGCCGTAGAGGATCTCGGCCGAGCGGTCGCACCGGGAGGCCGCCCATTCCAGCCCACCGTTGGTCATGCACCCACTCGAGCTGCTCGACGAAGAGGAACAGTGTCGCCAGGGCGGGTGTGTTGTAGGTCTGGTCCTTGTCCGAGTTCTCGATGGCGGTGCCGAGGTCGAGTGACGCCGGCACCCAGCGGCCGCCGGCGGCGATGTGGCGGACTCGTTCGAGCGCCGCGGGGGAGAGCAGCGCGACCCACAGCCCCCCGTCGGAGGCGAAGCACTTCTGCGGCGCGAAGTAGTAGGCGTCGAACTGCGACGGGTCGACTCGCAGCCCGCCGGCGGCCGAGGTGGCGTCCACCAGCACCAGGCCGCCGGCGCCGTCGGGCCGTCGGATCTCCATGGCCACGCCGGTGGACGTCTCGTTGTGGGTGAGCGCGTAGGCGTCCACGTCGCGCCGCGGCACGGCCACCGGGTGGGTCCCCACCGGTGACTCGATGACCTCGGGCGTGGTCGAGGTGGGGAGCGGCGGTCGTCACGGCCGCGAACTTGGACGAGAACTCGCCGAAGGACAGGTGCTGGCTGTGACGCTCGACGAGGCAGAAGCTGGCGATGTCCCAGAAGCTGGTCGTTCCCCCGTTGCCGAGCACCACCTCGTAGCCGTCGGGGAGGCCGAACAGGTCCCGCAGCCCGCCCCTCAGCAGCGCCACGACCGAACGCACTCCGGCCTGCCGGTGGCTCGTGCCCAGGTACCGGGGTGCGGCGCGCTCGAGGGAGACGACGGCGTCCTGGCGGACCTTCGACGGGCCCGGAGCCGAAGCGCCCGTCGGCGGGCAGGAGGCGGTGGGAATGCGGATCTCGGCCGGTGGTCTATTGCGTCTGCGTTCGGCTGGCACTGTGCAAGCATTGCACCATGACCGCTTCGCTCGACACTCCGAGCAGTCGGGAGACAACCGAGCACCCGGGCCTGCGTCGTCTCTCGCCGCGTCGGCGCCGTGGCGGAGTCCGCCACCTTGGCGATCGACGCCCGGGCCAAGGCTCTCCGGGCAGCGGGCGAGGACGTGATCGGCTTCGGGGCCGGGGAGCCCGACTTCCCCACGCCCGAGCCCATCGTCGAGGCCGCCGCGGCCGCCTGCCGGGATCCGCGCAACCACCGCTATACGCCCACGGCCGGCCTGCCCGAGCTGCGGGCGGCGATCGCCACCAAGACCGCCCGTGACTCCGGGTCTCGCCGTCGAGGCGGACCAGGTCCTGGTGACCAACGGGGCCAAGCACGCCGTGTTCCAGGCCTTCGCCACCCTGCTCGACCCTGGTGACGAGGTGCATCGTCATGGCTCCCTACTGGACGACGTACCCCGAGTCCATCGCCCTGGCCGGGCGGCGTCCCGGTCGCCGTCGCACGCCGACGAGTCGACCGGCTTCCGGGTGGGCGTGGACCAGCTCGACGCCGCCTGCACGCCGCGCACCAAGGTGCTGCTCTTCGTCTCGCCGTCCAACCCGACCGGCGCCGTCTATCCCGCCCAGGAGATCGAGGCCATCGGCGGGTGGGCGGCGGAGCGGGGCCTGTGGATCGTGACCGACGAGATCTACGAGCACCTCGTCTATGCGGGGCGGACGCACCACTCGCTTCCGGTGCTCGCGCCCGACGCCGCCGAGCGTTGCATCGTGATCAACGGGGTGGCCAAGACCTACGCCATGACGGGGTGGCGGGTCGGCTGGATGATCGGCCCCACCCAGGTCGTGCGGGCGGCGATCAACCTCCAGTCGCAATCGACCTCCAACGTCGCCGACGTCTGCCAGCGGGCGGCGCTGGCCGCCGTGTCCGGGGACCTCTCGTCCATGAGCGCCATGCGCCAGGTGTTCGACCGGCGCCGGCGCCTGCTCCACGCCGGGCTGAACGCCATCCCGGGCGTCTCCTGCCTGGAGCCCGAGGGCGCCTTCTACGCGTTCCCGTCGGTGGCCGGCCTGCTGGGCCGCACGATCAGGGGCCATCGGCCGGCCTCGGCCCTGGAGCTGGCCGCGGTCCTGCTGGACGAGGCTCGGGTCGCAGTCGTACCGGGGGAGGCGTTCGGCTGCTCGGGGTACGCCCGCCTCTCGTATGCCCTCGCCGACGACCAGCTGACGGAGGGAGTCCGCCGGCTGGCCGAGGTGCTGGGCGAGACGGCGTCGTGAGCCGCATACTCGTCACCGAGCCCGTCGCCGAGGCGGGCATCGAGATCCTGCGGTCGGCCGGGCACGAGGTCGACGTTCGCATCGGCTTGTCGCCCGCCGAGCTCCGAGCAGGCGGTGGTCGGCGCCCACGCCCTCATCGTCCGCTCCGCCACCACCGTCGACGCCGGCGTGCTCTCGGCCGGCGCCGACCTCGTGGTCGTGGGACGGGCGGGTATCGGCGTCGACAACGTCGATGTGGCCACCGCCACCCGACGGGGGGTGATGGTGGTGAACGCCCCGCAGTCCAACATCCTGTCGGCCGCCGAGCACACCATGGCCCTCCTGCTCGCCCAGGCCCGCAACCTCCCCCAGGCCCACGCCGCGCTCGTCGCCGGGAAGTGGGAGCGATCCCGGTGGGAGGGAGTCGAGCTCCACGGCAAGACCCTCGGCGTCATCGGGCTCGGGCGGGTCGGGGCGCTGGTGGCCCAGCGGGCGCACGCCTTCGGGATGCGGCTGTGCGCCTACGACCCGTACGTATCCTCCGAGCGGGCCCGCCAGATGGGCGTGGCGCTGACCACCCTCGAGGAGCTGATGGCGCAGGTCGGACTTCGTCACGGTCCATCTGCCCAAGACGCCCGAGACGCTCGGGCTGATCGGCAAGGAGCTCCTGGCCACGGCCAAGCCCGGACTGCGGATCGTCAACACCGCCCGAGGGGGCATCGTGGACGAGGACGCGCTGGCCGAGGCGGTGCGCTCGGGACGGGTCGCCGGCGCCGGCATCGACGTGTTCGCCACCGAGCCGACCACCTCGTCACCGCTGTTCGAGCTCGACACCGTCGTGGTGACCCCGCACCTGGCGGCGAGCACCCGAGAGGCTCAGGACAAGGCGGGGGTGACCATCGCCGAGCAGGTGCTGCTCGCTCTCGCCGGCGACTTCGTGCCGCTGGCGGTGAACGTCGGCGCCGCCGAGGCCTCCGAGACCGTGCGGCCCTTCCTGCCGCTCGCCGAGCGGCTGGGCCGCGATCTTCGCCTCGCTCAACGACGGCCTGCCCGACCGGCTCGAGGTCGAGTACCAGGGCGCCCTGGCCGGCTACGACACCCGCATCCTCACCCTGTCGATGCTGAAGGGGCTCTTCGCCGCCGGCACCGAGGAGCCGGTGTCCTACGTCAACGCCCCGCAGCTGGCCGAGGAGCGCGGCCTGGAGGTGCGGGAGTCGACGACCACGTCGGCACGCGATTTCGTCAACCTGGTCACGCTTGCGCGGTCCCGATCACGCCGTCGCCGGCACGCTGGCCGGCGTGCGGGCGGAGCCTCGCATCGTCATGGTCGACGATCACACCGTCGAGGTTCCGCCCGCCCGCCACATGCTCGTGGTGCGCAACGACGACCGGCCCGGCATGATCGGCGTGGTGGGCCTGGCCCTCGGCGAGGCCGAGGTCAGCATCTCCAGCATGGCCGTCGGCCCCTCGGCGCACGCCAGCACCGCGCTCATGGTGCTGTCGACCGATCGACCGACTCCCGCCGACGTCCTCGAGCGCCTGGCCCAGGCCGACGGCATCCTCGACGTCCACAGCGTCACATCGGGCTGATCTGCTGGAGGCTTCGCCGCCCCGGCCCTGACGCTCCTCAGTGCTTGGCCCGCTGGAGGCCGTCGAGCTCGGCGGCCTCGGCGCTGGCGTAGCAGCGGTCGGGGATCGTCCGGTCGTAGACCGCCATCCCCGGCAGGTGGAAGCGTCCGCTCGAGAGCTTGGCCTTGATCGGGTGGGAGACGGGACAGGTCCGTCCGTCGGGCTCGACCCAGGCCTCGGCGGACACCGCCCGGGACGGCACCGGCACCGGCGGCCACTCCTCGGTGGTCAACGGCCCGTAGCCGCCTCCGTTGGCGCCGGGCCCGGGCCGGCGCATGCGGAGCGCCACCGCCACGGTGAGGCCGGCGAGGAGGGCCAGGAGCCCGACCATCCGCAACCATCGCACCATCAGCGCGTCCCTCCTGTTCGCTCGGCGTATCGCCTTGACGCCCCGTTCCTGGTTTGCGACGATCTTGGCATCATGCAAGTTGTTCTCTCTGCCACGAGTCTCTCTGCCACGAGCCTCCTCCTTACCTGACGGCGAGCGCCGCCAGCGCTCGCCCACGCCTCCTGCGCCTTCGGGCCCAGGAGGTTTTTTATTGCATCCGCACCGCCAACACACGACTTTCGGGAAACGAACCCAGAGGCCGGCCGGAAGGCCGGCCCACGAAGAAGGAACATTGCGATGGCCGATCAGCTGATCATCTTCGACACGACCCTACGAGACGGGGAGCAGTCGCCGGGCATCTCCCTCGACGTGGGTGAGAAGCTCGAGATCGCCGAGCAGCTGGCGCGCCTCCGTGTCGACTACATCGAGGCCGGCTTCCCCGTGGCCAGCGACGGCGACTTCGAGGCGGTCGAGACCATCGCACGGACGGTGGAGGGCCCGACGATCGCCGGCCTGTCCCGGACCCACCGGGGCGACGTCGACCGGTGCTGGTCGGCGTTGCGCGACGCGCACCGCGCCCGCATCCACGTCTTCATCTCGACGAGCCCGTCCCACATGGAGCACATGCTGAGGATGACGCCCGAGCAGGTGCTGGCCGAGACGAGGGCTGGCGTGAGCCGGGCACGTGAGCACACCGACGACGTCGAGTTCAGCCCCCAGGACGCCACGCGCACACCGCTCGACTTCATGATGGAGGTGCTGCAGGCCGCGGTGGAGGCGGGCGCCACGACGCTCAACATCCCCGACACGGTCGGCTACGGCATCCCCTGGGACTTCGGTGCTCTCATCCAGCACGTTCGCAGACAGGTGCGGGGGGAGTACGTGCTCTCGACCCACTGCCACAACGACCTGGGGATGGCCGTGGCCAACAGCCTGGCGGGGGTGCAGGCGGGTGCCCGGCAGGTCGAGGTGTGCGTGAACGGGCTGGGCGAGCGGGCGGGCAACGCCGCGCTCGAGGAAGTGGTGATGGCCCTCAAGATCAGGCCCGATCAGTTCCCCGGGCTGGAGACGGTCGCCCGGACCGAGGAGCTGGCGCGGACCTCGCGCCTCGTCAGCCGGCTCACCGGCTATCCGGTCCAGTACAACAAGGCGGTGGTCGGCCGGAACGCCTTCGCCCACGAGTCGGGCATCCATCAGCACGGCGTGCTGGCCGAGCGCAGCACCTACGAGATCATCGACGCCACGACGGTGGGCCAGCAGGGCCGTCAGATCGTGCTGGGCAAGCACTCGGGGCGCCACGCCTTCGCCGAGACGCTGGCCCAGATGGGTCTCTCGATCCAAGGCGACGCGCTCAACACCGCCTTCATCCGGTTCAAGGAGCTCGCCGACCGCAAGGTCCAGATCACCGAGGCGGACCTCGAGGCGATCGTGGTCGAAGAGCTGGGCGCCAGCATGGACGAGGCCTTCGCCCTCGAAGCCCTGGAGGTGGCCGGCGGCACGGTCGGGGTGCCCCGCGCCCGGTGGTCGTGAGCCGGGCCGGGACCAAGTCCGAGGCCTCGGCCGAGGGTGACGGCATGATCGACGCCGCGTGCCAGGCGATCCGGGTCGCCACGGGCATCGAGGCCAGGTTGACGGGTTTCAACGTCTCGTCGGTGACGGGTGGTATCGACGCACTCGGTGACGTCGTCGTCCAGCTCGAGGCCCGCGGGGCGCGGGTCTCCGGGCGGGGGGTGTCGACCGACGTCGTCGAGGCCTCGGCCCGTGCCTACCTGAACGCTGTCAACCGCCTCATCCGGCTTCGGGCGCGCAACGAGGTGCGCTCGTCAGAGGTGGGTCCCTGAACCGACCTGCGCTGGTCCGGCTCGTCGCCCTCGCCGTCATCTGGGGCACGAGCTTCCTCCTCATCAAGATCGGGCTCGAGGGACTGCAGCCCACCCAGGTGGTGCTGGCCCGGCTGACGACGGGCGCCCTGGCCCTCGTCCTCGTTCTCGCGCTGCGGCGCCAGTGGGAGAAGTTGGGCCCCGCCGATCTGGGCCACCTCGCCATCCTGGCCGTGGTCTCGAACGTGCTCCCCTTCTACCTGTTCGCCTGGGGTGAGCAGCGGGTCTCCTCGGGCCTCGCCGGCGTCTCCAACGCCACGACACCGCTCTTCACGGTCGCCCTGGCCATCGCCGTCCTGCCCGACGAGCGCCCCACCGGCGCCGAGGGTGGTCGGGCTCGTCACCGGGTTCCTCGGGGCCGTGGTGATCCTGGCGCCGTGGCGGTCGGGCGCCACGATCGGCGCCCTCGGGGGAGAGCTCGCCTGCCTCGGGGCGGCGGCCTGCTACGGGGTGGGCTTCGTCTACACCCGCCGGTTCCTCTCCGGGCGGGCGCTCACGCCGCTGTCCCTGGCCGCCGGCCAGGTCACCGCCGCCGCCATCGTCACGGGACTGGTGGCGCCCGTCGTGGCCACCGGGTCCGTGCACCTCACCGCCCGGGTGGTGGCCGCGGTGGTCGTGCTCGGCGCCGTGAACACCGGCCTCGCCTACCTCCTGTACCACGCCCTGGTGAGAGAAGCCGGCGCCACGGCCTCGTCGACCGTGACCTACCTCATCCCGGTGGTCGCCGTGGTCCTCGGCGTGGTCGCCCTCGGGGAACGGGCGGGCTGGAACCTGCTCGTGGGAGGCGCCGTCGTCATCGCCGGCGTGGCCCTCACCGAGGGCCGGCTGCGCTGGCGCCGGAGTGATGAGCCACCCCTGTCGTCCCCGCCGTCTCCTGCCATCGAGCCGCCGACGGCCGACCCCGAGCGGATCAGACGGTCATGACCTCGGTCTGCTCGGCCTCGTCCTGGACGGGCCCCTCCTCGTCGAAGTCCTCGCTCTGGATGTCCACGTCGCCCGACATCTCGTCCATGCCGATCGGTCCCCTGGACTTCCCGGCGAGGAACTGGCGGATGATCGAGTTCTTGCTGTTCCGCATGTCGTCCTTGCTGCCGAACTTCACCAGCTCGGAGCGGAACAGCACGCCCATGTACTCGGCCGTGCGCATCATCGACGGGATGTTGTGGGAGATGATGAAGAAGGTGGAGCCGGTCTCCCGCTGGGCGTTCTTCACCAGCTCGTCGAGGTAGGCGACGCGCACGGGGTCGAGGCCGGAGTCGGGCTCGTCGAAGAAGATGATGTCGGGGTCCATGACCATGGCGCGGGCCAGCCCGGCCCGCTTCTTCATGCCCCCCGAGACCTCACCGGGCAGCTTCTTCAAGTGGTCGAGCAGGCCCACCAGCTCGGCGTTGGCCATCACCTTCTCGCGGATGTCGCGCTCGCTCGTCTTGGTGTGCTCGCGCAGCGGGAAGGCGATGTTGTCGTAGATGTTCATCGAGCCGAACAGGGCGCCGTCCTGGAACAGGACGCCCATCTTCCGCCGGATCCGGTACAGGTCGCGGTCCCGCATCCCGACGATCTGCTCTCCCTCCACCCAGATCTCGCCCGCTTCGGGCGGCAGGAGCCCGATGATGTTCTTGAGCATGACGGACTTGCCCGTACCGGACGGGCCCATGATGGCCGTGATCCGGCCCTTGGGGACGTCGAAGGAGATGTCCTGGAGGACGGTGTGCGCCCCGAAGGACTTGGTGACTCCACGCAGCGAGATGACGGCTTCCTCGGCCATCGGCCTTTCCCCTGGATCGGCGCTCAGGTACTTGGTAGTTCGGCACTGAGCGGCCGGAGCCCTACCCCGCCAGCCTCCGTGCCGCCGGGAACCGACCGTCGGCTCGCCCTCCCGGGGTCGCCTCTCAGCGTAGCGGCTCGGGCGGCACCGATCGTGACAAACGGCACACCATCCCCGAACAGGGCCGTCGACCGGCCAGAAGCCCCGGTGAGGGAGGTGTCCGACGTCACCTCGGCGAATACAGAGGGTACCTTGACCCCAGTGGGATTGGGATCTTCCGGGCATAGGGCACAACACGCACCGAGGGTGTACCGGCGGTCCGGGCCGACCGCCTGGGAGAGCAGGCGAAGTCGATCCCGTTCTGGCCGGTTCCCGGAATGACGGCGCGGGCCCGTGGAGGGACTGGTCGATGGCAGTAGTGATACCGGGCAACCGGAAGGTCAACCGGCTCCTCGAGGAGACCGGAGGCATGTTCGCGCTCGCCCTCGAGTCGCGTACGGCTCGTGGTCCGTCGACCCTTCCCGCTCGCGGAGTTCCTCGAGCAGTGCTGGTTCCTCGCCAAGGTCTGCACGCTCCCGGTCATCCTCATCTCGATCCCTTTCGGCATCGTCATCGCCCTCGAGGTGGGTGGCTTCCTCCAGCAGATCGGGGCCCAGTCCCAGCTGGGCGCGGCCATGGTGCTGGCCGTCATCCGCGAGCAGTCGCCGGTGGCCACGGCCCTGATCATCGCCGGCGCCGGCGGGTCGGCGATGACCGCCGACCTCGGGCTCGCGGCGGATCCGCGACGAGATCTCGGCCATGGAGGTGATGGGCGTCAATCCCATCCAGCGCCTGGTCCTGCCTCGGATCCTCGCCGCCACGGTCATCGCCCTTCTGCTCGAGGCGGTGACCGCCATCGCGGGCATCGGCGGCGGCCTGTTCTTCGGAGTCCAGGTCCTCCACGTCACCAGCAGCAGCTTCTTCGGCGGCTTCAACGAGCTGAGCCAGCTCGCCGACCTGCAGACCGCCGTGGTCAAGGTGATCGCCTTCGGGTTCATCGCCGCCATGGTGGCTTGCTACAAGGGCATGACCGTGAAGGGCGGCGCCAAGGGAGTGGGCGACGCCGTGAACCAGGCGGTCGTGATCACGTTCATCCTGCTGTTCTTCGTGAACTTCGTGGGCACCGTCATCTACTTCAACTTCGTCCCCCAGAAGGGCATCTGAGGTGGCCACGCCCGTCATCGACCGCGTCGTCCGTCCGGCGAGCCGGCCGCTCCGCAGCGCCTCCACGGTCGCCGAGGGCCTGTTCGACCAGCTCGCGTTCTATGCCCGGGTACTCCGCGGCCTGCCGGAGGCGGCGCGCCACCGCAAGGAGATCGTCTCGCTCGTATCCGACGTGGCGATCGGCGCGGGAGCGCTCGTCGTGGGTGGCGGCATGTTCTTCGTCGTGTTCGCCAACACGTTCTTCACCGGAACCGAGGTCGGGCTGGAGGGGTTCAAGGGGCTCCAGCAGGTCGGGGCCCAAGCCTTCACGGGCATCATCTCCTCGCTGGCCAACACCCGGGAGATCACGCCACTCGTGGCCGGCATCGCCATGGCCGCCCAGGTCGGCGCCGGCTACACCGCCTCGCTCGGTGCCATGCGCGTGTCCGAGGAGATCGACGCCCTGGAGGTCATGGGCGTCGACAGCTTCGTGTACCTGGTGGGGACGCGGCTGTGGGCGGCCCTGATCGCTCTGATTCCCATTTACCTGGCCGCGCTCTTCGCCAGCTACCTGGCCAGCCAGCTCATCGTCACCAAGTTCTTCACCCTGTCGGGCGGCGTCTATCAGCACTACTTCAATCTGTTCCTGCCGCCCCAGGACCTCTTCTTCTCGTTCATCAAGGCGTTCTTCTTCGTGGTGGCGGTGGTGCTCATCCACTGCTACTACGGCTACTACGCCACGGGAGGACCGGCGGGCGTCGGTGTGGCCGCGGGTAAGGCAATCCGCTCATCGATCATCGTCATCGTGCTGCTCAACCTGCTCGGCTCGCTCATCTTCTTCGGCGGTCAGGGCACGGCGAGGATCGTCGGATGACCAGCCTGACGCGGCCGCGCCGCGTCGTCATCGCGCTCGGGGTGACGGTGGCCACCCTGGCCGTGGTGTACCGGGCGGTGGGCGGGGCCTACGACTTCTTCTCGACCGCCTACCCGCTCAGCGCCACCTTTCCTCACCTGGGCCAGAACGTGCATCCCGGCTCGGAGGTGGACTACCGGGGAGTCCAGGTGGGCAAGATCAAGGACTGGTCCCTCGTCGACCGACAGGTGAAGGTGCGCTTCTCGATCAACCCTGGCTTCAAGGTCCCCGCCAACGCCACGGCCACCCTCGAGCCCCAGAGCGTGTTCGGCTCCGAGATCATGAGCCTGGACTTCCCCAACGGCCAGCGGCCGCCGTACTTGAGCTCCGGCGGCCATATAACCAACGCCGCCACCACCGATCAGGTCCAGGACTTCATCAACTCCACGGTGCCGCTGTTCAACGCCATCAACCCGCAAGACGCCCAGACCATCATCTCCGAGCTGACCCAGGCCTCGGAGGGTGAGGGCCAGACCATTGCCCAGAGCATCGACACCGGTACCCAGCTGGCCGACCTGTTCTCCAACACGATCAACGCCCAGATCAACGCCCTGGATTCCTTCGCCCGCTTCCAGGCCGCCTTCACCCCCACGGCATCCAACCTCAACACCATCGCCGCCAACAACAACGTGGGCCTGCCCGTGTTCAACCAGGCCGAGGCCACCTTCCAGAACTTCCTCACCACCTTGAAGCCCCTGGCCGACAACCTGGCCCAGCTGCTGTCCACCTACCGCCCCGACATCAACATCCTGCTCGGCCAGGGCGACAACGTGATGCGGGTCCTGCTGGCCCGTCAGTCCGACATCTCCGACCTCATCCACGGGCTGTACCGCTACACGCTCAAGTTCGCCAAGGGCGCCAGCCTGGAGACCCTCGCCGACGGGAGCAAGTTCGCCTACTTCAAGCTCTTCACCAGCTTCAGCGACATCGACAAGCTGGTGTGCGGTCTGGTGGCCCCTGCCGGGGCGCCGCCCCAGATCCAGAAGCAGCTGCAACCCCTTCAGGCCGCCCTCGGCCCGCAGTTCGACTGCTCGTCCGCGGCCACGGCGGGTGCCGGCATCGGCCGGGGCCCCGTCCTCGCCGTCGGCGGTCGCCGGGCAGATGGCCACCTCGGCGCTGTCGGGCCTGGCGCAACCGCAGGTGCCCCAGCGAGCCAACGTGGGGAGCGTCGTCAACGGGGTGTTGGGGCGATGAGGCTGAAGCTGCAGGGCTCTCTCGCCCGGGTCACGATCAAGGTCGCCGTCTTCGCCGCCATCTGCGTCGTCCTCCTCGCCATCCTGGCCAAGGAGGTTGGAAACCTGAGCTTCTTCTCCCACCGCGTCTCCTACAAGGCCGACATGCCAGACGTCATCGGGCTGTTCCCCACCGACGACGTCAAGGTGGCCGGGGTCAAGGTGGGGCAGGTGAGCAGCGTCAGCACCGACCACGGCCACGCCGTGGTGACCTTCAGCGTGGACAAGAACGTGCCCCTGCGGACCAGCACCCAGGTTGGCCTGCGATACCGAAACGTCCTGGGTGAGAAGTACCTTTATATCTATCCGGGCTCGACCGGGCCCATGATGCGGTCGGGTGCCAGGATTCCGCTGAACCAGGCCGTTTCGGACGCCGACATCGACGCCTTCCTGAATGCCCTGGGCCCGTTCATCAGGGCTATCAACCCTCAAGAGGGCAACATGTTCGTGCAGGCCATGGTCGGCGCCCTCGAGGGCAACCAGGACCAGGTCACCCAGCTGCTCGGCAACACGGCCACGGTGTCAGACACCCTCGGCAACCTCAACCAGCAGGTCGGCGGGGTGATCGACAACTTCAACACCATCCTCGCGGCCATGGCCCAGCGCAGCGGAGACCTCGATGCGCTGATCAACAACCTCAACGCGGTCTCCCAGAGCCTGGTCGCGCGGCAACAACGACCTCGACACGGCAGTCGTCGAGTTCTCCCAGCTTGCTGCTCAGTTCAAGAACCTGCTCTCGACCAACCGCGGCAACATCGACCAGGCCGTCAACAACCTCCAGGGCATCGCCGACGTCCTGTCGCAGCATCATGCCGACCTCGAGAAGGATCTTGCCACCCTTCCCCAGGGCCTGCAGGGCTACTCGAACATCGCGTCCTACGGCCAGTGGTTCGCCGTCCGGGTCATCTACGGCTGCCTGGCCAACGAGGGCGGACCTGGGACGCCCTCGGACTGCTCCTACGAGAACCCGACCACGAGCAACCCCTCCCAGCCCAACACGGGGTCGCCCCTGCAGTCGTCGTCGAGCGGCTCGGGCGGGGCACCGGCCTCGGGGCGCCGGCCGCACCGGCAGCGGGCGGACCGAGCGTGTCGAACATCACCGGCTTCGCGGCATTCGGGAGGGCGGGCTGATGGCGTTCGTCAGGGAGCCCTTCTGGCGCAAGCTCAACTTCTCCGGGCTCAACGTGCGCCGTCGCGGCTCCAAGTCCTTCACCGAGCGCAATCCGAAGATCATCGGGGCCATCGCCATCGTCGTGATCCTGGCCGTGACCGCCGGCGCCATCGGTCTCAACTCGAACATCGTCAAAGACCGTTACCCGATCAGTGCCCACTTCGCCGACACCGCGGGCATGCAGGCGGGCGACAACGTCATCCTGGCCGGGGTCCCCGTGGGCCAGGTGGACTCGGTCAGCCTCAACGGCACCACAGCCGACGTAAAGATGCAGATCAACCACGGCGTCCAGATCCCCGCTGACTCGTCCGCCGACGTCTATGTCGAGACTCTGCTCGGCAAGAAGGACATCCGGATCAACACCGGTCACGACTGGGGGCACCTGATGCGCTCAGGTGGCCTGATCACCAACACGACCACCCCGACCGAGCTGCTCGACCTGCAGAACGAGTCCGCCCCCGTCCTCGAGCAGAGCGACTCGACCTCTCTCAACAAGCTGATCCAGGACCTGGCCAGCGTGACCCAGGGCAAGCAGGCCGAGGTGCTCGACGATCGCCAACGGGCTCAACCGCTTCCTCGGCATGGTCAACCAGCGCTCGGGCACCGTGAGCAATCTGATCGACTCGGCCAAGACGGTGACCGGCACGCTGGCCAACCGCGACCAGCAACTCGTGTCGATCGTCGACAACCTGGGCATCGTCGTCAACGGGCTGGCCCAGCGCAAGGACGCCCTGTCCAATCTCCTGACCCAGAGCGAGCAGATGGCGATCCAGACCTCGGCGCTCGTGGGCGCCAACCGGGGCAAGCTCGACGCCATCCTGGCCGAGCTCCACACCGACCTCGGCATCGTCGGCCGACATCAGAACGACCTGGCCGAGGCGGTGGCCGACCTGGGCGACACGGTGCAGGCCTACAGCTCGATCGGCTACTCCGGGCCCAACAACGCCGCCAATCCCAACTGGGCCAACATCTTCACCCAGCTGCCCGGACCAGTCGGCGCGGACGCCGTCTTCGGCTCCTGCGGCGACTTCGACCAGGCTCTGACCGTCGTCCTCGGTCCCGATCCCGTCGAGCACCCCAACGGCTCGTCGCAGTGCACGCCCCAGCCGGCGACGGGTCCCGTTCCGGCCGGCGGATCGTTCCCGCAGTCCTCGTCGTCCCCGCCCAGTGCCGCGGCTGCGCCTTCGGGGGGCATCCCTGCCGCCGGCGGCTCATCGACGAGCGGGCCCAGCGCCAACGCCCAGTCCCTCCAGGACATCCTTGGCCCGCTCACGGGAGGACGCTGATGCGGACCAGGTGGCTTTCTCTCCGGCGCTGCATCGCCTTGGCCGTGCTCGCCGTGCTTGCCCTCGTCGCCAGTGCCTGCTCGTCGGGTGGCATGTCCAGCTACATCGTCAAGGCCAACTTCTCGAACGGCATCGACCTGTATCCGAGCTCCCCGGTGACGGTCCTCGGAGTGAACGTGGGCACCGTGGAATCGGTAGAGAACCAGGCCGACCACGTCGTGGTGACCATGCGGGTCAACAACAAGTACCCGATTCCCGCTGGAGCCAGCGCCGCCGTTGTCGGTCAGTCGCTCCTCGGAGAACGCTACGTGCAGTTCTCGCCTTCCTACACGGGCGGCGCCCGGATGACCGACGGTACGCTCGTTCCCCTCTCCCGGACGACGGTGCCGGTCTCCAGTGACGAGGTGCTGGCCGGTCTGAAGAAGTTCCTGGGCGCCATCAATCCTCAGGGCGCCGCCGACCTCACGACCAACCTGGCCCAGGTGCTGGGCGGCAACGGCGCCCAGCTCAACGACCTCATTCACAACGCGGCCGGTACCCTCCAGCTGCTGGCCGACAAGGGCAACGACCTGGGTCAGCTCAACGGCTCCCTGGCCCAGCTGACCGGCGCCTTGGACACGAGGACCCAGACGATCACCAAGCTGATCCAGGACTACAACACCGTCTCGGCCGTGCTCATCCAGAACGGCGGCCAGACCCTCGGCGACACGATCACCCAGCTCAACAACGCCAGCGCCCAGGTCGCCGACCTGCTCTCGCCCAATCTGGGCGGGCTGCAGGACGACATCGGCGTGCTCACCACTGCGGGCCGCACCCTCGATCGCAACCTGGCATCCCTCGACCAGACCAACGCGGCTTCCGTCAACCTGTTCGCCGCTGCCCACCGCGCCTACGACCCGCAGGGCAACTGGCTGCGGCTCAACATCCAGAGTGACCCCAACACGACCTCGTCGCTGATCGAGTCCCGCATACGGGACCGCCTCTCCGGGGTGTGCCGGCGGCTGGAGGCCAAGGGCATAAAGAACGCGACCCTCGACAAATGCAGCGTGGTCGGCACGGACTACTTCGATCCGATCCTCAACGCCGTGCCGTGCATCCTCAACCAGCAGTCGGGCCCGGGCTGCTCGCCGGCGGCGCTGTTCGGCGCCGGCGTGAACGCCATCCCCGGGCTGACGCCGGCGCAGCGGGCCCAGACCTCGCAGGGCCCGCCCGCGAACAACGGACCCACACCCACCCCGGGCGCCACGGCGCCACCGCCGAGCACGCCCTCGCTGACCGTGCCCACATTGCCGCCGATGCCCAATCGGCAGAGCGCGCCCAACAGCGCCGGCGGGCTCCTGGGGGGATTGTGATGGACGGGCGCAGCCTCAGGCGCATCGGCGTCGGCCTGGCCGGGCTGGGCCTTGCTGCCGGGCTCAGCAGCTGCTCGACGGGCTCGGACATGGTGTCGGCCAGCGCCACCTTTCCCGACATCGAGGCGACCACGAGCGGTACCCCGGTCGAGATGGCCGACGTGATCATCGGCCACGTCACGTCCACCACCGTCCAGGGTGGCCAGGCGCGCCTGGGGATGACGGTCAAACGGTCCGCCCAGGTACCCGCCGACGTGACGGCCGAGGTCACCCAGGACTCGCTGCTGGGTCAGAACATCGTCCAGCTCGTCCCCAACACCAAGGACCGCAACGCGCCGCTGCTGGCCGACGGAGCCACGATCACCAAGACCCAGGACGTGCCCGGCCTCGAGCAGCTGATCAAGTCCGGGACCGACGTCTTCGCCGGCCTCTCTGCCAACCAGCTGGCGACGCTGATCCACGAAGGAGCGGTGGGCTTCGGAGGGCAGGGCCCGACCCTGCACCGGCTCCTCGACGACCTCAACAACGTGACCAACGGCTACGCCGGGCAGACCCAGACCATACAGGCGCTGGTGAACAACCTCGACCAGTTCGGCTCGACCGTCGCCCCGGCGGCGCAGTCCCAGGTCCAGGCCATCGCCAACCTGGCCCAGACCAGCCGGGTGCTCAACGACCAGGCCAACCGGTTCGCCGACCTCCTGTCCTCGCTCAGCAACCTGTCGGTGCAGAGCCTCGACATCCTCAACACCTACATGCCCCAGATCGACCGGCAGTTCAGCGCCTTGCGCTCGGTCACCCAGGCCGTGGCCGACCGGCAGTTCGATCTGAGCCAGCTGCTCGTGTACACCTCCCAGCACAACATCAACGTGTCCGGGGGCATCAAGAACGACTTCGGCCAGGTGCTCAACGACCTGATCGTCTGCGGCTTCCCCGGAGGCGGCGAGCAACCGAACGACCCGGCCTCCTCCTGTCACAACGTACCGGGGCCTCCGCAGTCATGACCTCCCGGCGAGTTCTCATCAACCTTGTTGCCTTCCTCACCGTGAGCCTGGGGCTGACGGCCTATGGCGTCTTCACGCTCCTGCGCAACCCGTTCGCCACCAGGACCACGGTGAAGACGGTCTTGCCTGACACCGCGGGGCTGATCAAGGGGCTGACCGCGACCAGCAACGGAGTCACGGTGGGCACGGTCAACTCGGTGAAGCTCAACCCCGACAACCGGTCGGTGACGGTTGCCGTCTCCTTGGACCCTGGTAAGACTCTGCCCGGGGACGTAGCAGCCAGCGTCGTCAGGGCCAATCCACTGGGCGAGCAGTCGGTCGACTTCGTCCCGCAGCACGGGGGAGTCGCCCCCCCTCTGGCCAACGGGGCGACGGTGCCGGTGGCGGCCGTCGGGACGCCTCCCAATGTCGGCGACATCCTCAACATCGCCGACAACCTGTTCAATGCCATCCCCAAGCAGGACCTCACGACAGTCGTCCACGAGCTGGCCGTCACCCTGGCGGGCCGGGGCCAGGACCTGCGAAGCATCGCCCAGACCAACCTCGCCTTCTCCCAGGAGTTCCTCAACTACCAGACCCAGTTCCAGGCCCTGCTCGCCAACTCCCCTCCCATCCTCAACGCGGTGGGCAACGACGGTCCCCAGCTCCAGCAGGCCATCGCCAACACCGTGGTGCTCAGCGGGGTGCTGGCGGCCCACCGGTACGACACGGTCCACCTCTTCGCCAACGGCATCCGACTGGGCCAGACCCTTGGCGGCCTCATCGCCAACAACGAGCCCAACCTGGCCTGCCTGCTCCACGACTTCGGCCGGATCACGGCCAACACCGCCGAGCCCACCAACCTGAGCAACCTGGACACGGCCCTGGCCACCAACACGGAGTTCTTCGGTCCGGTCGACGCCATCGCGCCGCTCGGGACCACCAAGGGCCTGTACCCGGGCGACCCCAGCCACCCCCAGAACTGGCTGCGGACCTACCTGATCCTTCCACCGGCCCAGCCCCCGGCAATCTCCTACAACCCCCACCACGAGGTGCCGCCCATCAAGCCAGGCCCGGGCTGCGACACCGAGTTCGGAGCGGGCGCGGGCCCGGCGACTCAGCCGGGCTTTCAGCCGACCGGAACCGGCAAGGTCATCCCGCCCCCCACGAACGAGTCGCGGGTGCGCGGCAACGACACGGGCGACCCGAACGCCGTGCCGGCCGCCTACACCAGGCCGGCCCGTACGGCGACCGCCGGCTCGGGCAGCCTCGCCATCCTCGGGCCCTCGCTGATGGCGTTGTTCCTGGTCACGGGGTTCGGACTCGCTGGCCATCGCCGGCGTCGGGAGGCGTGATGGCGAGGGCAGCGGGCCGCCGGGCCGCAGGACAACGCCGCCGCTCCGGCGAACACACAAGGGGCGTGAGCTGCAGCCGACCAGTTCAGAGCACACGACGCACACGAAGCAGGATGGTCGGAGACCGGCACCCGGTGCCGCGTCGGTGACCGATCTCTGGTGGAGGGCCGGATGAGCGAGCGAGGCGTACGAGGCGTGCGGAGCGTCGGGGGATATCGGGCATCCCGGCGGGGGCGGGACGTCGAGGATCTCGAAGACTCGGCGCAGTGGGGCGACGCCCCGCAGGAGGCGCACTCGAGCCCGGCCAACGGGACGACGGTGACCGACCATCCGCCTGGCCCGGGCCAGGCCGAGGGCACCCGCACGGAGCCCTACGTCGTGGTGACCGAAGGAGCTGGCCGGGCGCCGCCGCGCCAGCACCGGCATCCCCCGGTGGCTGGTCGGCGTGCTGGCCGTGATCGCCGGCATCGGCATCGCCTTCGCCTGCCTCTTCGGCATCTGGTGGAACGGCCAGCGGGTCCAGGCCGACAACCGCGCCGCCGCGCAGCGCACGGCGCAGAACTTCCTGATCGCCCTCACCAACTTCGACTCCCGGACGGTCAACGCCGACTTCGCGCGGATCACCTCCTACGCCACGGGCGACTTCGCCAAGCAGGCCCAGCAGTTCTTCGGTCCCCAGATCCGCCAGCAGCTGGAGGCCACCCAGGCCGCCAGCCGGGGCCAGATCAGCTCCCTCTACGTCCAGTCGGCCACAGGCAACAACGCCAGTGTGTACGCCGTGGTCGACCAGACCATCGTCAACAACAAGTTCAACGCCCCGCAGGCCGACGAGCTGCGGATCGTCCTCACCCTCAACAAGGCGAGCTCCGGCTGGCGGGTCGGCGAGGTCACCGTGCTCCAGGCTCCGACCACAAACAGCAGCGGGTCCGCCGCCAACCCGAGCCCCTAGGCTGAACCGATCACCGTTCGCGGCAACCAGGCCGGGCGCCCAGCCTCGTAGGTCGCGATGGCGTCGGCGTGGCGCAGGGTCAGGCCGATGTCGTCCAACCCGGCCAGCAGGCGGTCACGGGTGAAGTCGTCGAGGGCGAAGGGCGCCTCGATGCCCGCCGCCGGGGCCGAGACCGTCCGCCGCTCGACGTCGACGGTGATCTCGAGGGCCGGGTCGGCCGCGACCGCGTCGAGCAGCGCCTGCCCGGCGTCCGGATCGATCTCGGCCGGCACCAGCCCTCCCTTGGTGCAGTTGTTGCGAAAGATGTCCGCCGAACCGGGGCGACACCACGGCCCGGAACCCGTAGTCCTGCAGCGCCCAGACGGCGTGCTCCCGCGACGAGCCGGTGCCGAAGTTGGCGCCGGCCACGAGGATCGTGGCGCCGGCGTGCTCGGGCCGGTTGAGCACGAAGTCGCGGTCGTCCCGCCACTCGGCGAACAGGCCTGCTCCGAACCCCGTGCGCTCGACGCGCTTGAGCCAGTCGCTGGGGATGATCTGGTCGGTGTCGACGTCGGTCCGGTCAAGGGGGACGGCGGTGCCGGTGACGACGTGCACGGGTTCCATGGAACGGCTCCTCTCCGCGCTCAGCCCAGGTCGTCGGGGGTGGCGAAACGGCCGGCGACGGCCGTGGCCGCGGCCACGGCCGGCGACACCAGGTGCGTGCGTCCGCCCCGACCCTGACGACCTTCGAAGTTGCGGTTGGACGTCGAGGCGCACCGCTCGCCGGGGCTGAGCTTGTCGGGGTTCATGGCCAGGCACATCGAGCACCCCGCCTCGCGCCATTCGAAACCGGCGGCCGAGAAGACCCGGTCGAGCCCCTCCGCCTCGGCCTCGGCCTTGACCCGCCTGGAGCCCGGCACGACCAGGGCCCGCACCCCGATCGGACCCGGCGGCCGTCCAGCACGGAGGCGGCGGCCCGGAGGTCCTCGATACGGGCGTTGGTGCACGATCCGATGAACACGGTGTCCACGGCGATGTCGCTGAGTGGGGTGCCCGCGGCCAGGCCCATGTAGCCGAGGGCCCGAGCGGCCGACTCCCGCTCGGCCGGGCGGGAGAAGCTCTCCGGGTCGGGCACGGCGCCGTCGATGGCGGCCACCTGGGCCGGGTTGGTGCCCCACGACACGTGGGGCACCAGCGCGGCGGCGTCGATGTCCACGACGCGGTCGAAGCGTGGCTCCGGCGTCGGTGGCCAGGCTGCGCCAGTCGTCGAGGGCCGACTCCCAGGCCCGTCCGCTGGGCGCGTGGCGGCCGTCCCTCCAGGTAGGCGAAGGTCGTGTCGTCGGGGGCGATCATCCCGGCCCGGGCGCCGGCCTCGATGCTCATGTTGCACACGGTCATCCGGCCCTCCATCGACAGCGAGCGGATGGCCGAACCCTGGTACTCGATGACGTGGCCGATGCCGCCGCCGGTGCCGATACGGCCGATGATGCCGAGGATGACGTCCTTGGCGACGACGCCCGGCGGGCAGCGGCCCTCGACCCGCACGGCCATGGTCCCCGGACGGGGCTGGGGGAGCGTCTGGGTGGCGAGCACGTGCTCGACCTCGCTGGTGCCGATGCCGAAGGCCAGCGCGCCGAAGGCGCCGTGCGTCGAGGTGTGGCTGTCGCCGCACACGATCGTCATGCCCGGCTGGGTGATGCCCTGCTCGGGACCGATGACGTGGACGATGCCCTGGTCGGCGTGGCCCATCGGATAGAGGGTGATCCCGAACTCCTCGCAGTTGGCGGCCAGCACCTCGAGCTGACGGGCGGAGATCGGGGTCGGCCACGGGACGGTCGATGTCGAGGGTCGGGCACGTTGTGGTCGGCGGTCGCCAGGGTCAGGTCGGGACGGCGGACCGGACGCGCCCGGCCAGCCGCAGCCCGTCGAACGCCTGTGGGGAGGTCACCTCGTGCACGAGGTGCAGGTCGACGTACAGCAGGTCGGGCTCGCCGTCGGCCGAGCGGACCACGTGGCGGTCCCAGACCTTCTCGCTCAACGTCTTGGCCACTGCGTCCCGCTCCTGTCTCGTTGCTCGACCTGTCCCATATATTGAGATAGCATTCTCGCTATATGGAAGAGAGTGTAAGCGGCGTCGGCGTCCTCGACAAGGCGGTTGCCATCCTGGCCGCCCTCGAGCCTCGGCCCGCCACGCTCAACCAGCTGGTCGAGCGCACCGGGCTGACGCCGGGCCACCGCCCACCGGCTGGCGCAGGCCCTCGGTCGCCACGGGCTGGTGGAGCGCGACGTCGACGGACGTTTCTGCCTCGGGTCCGCGCCTCACCGATCTGGGGGCGGCGGCGCTGGCCGGGCCGCCCGCTGGCGGTGACCGCCCGGCCCGCCCTCGAGGGCTCCGGGACCGCACGGGGGAGAGCGCCCAGCTGTACGTCGCCGCCGGCGACGCTCGGCTGTGCGTCGCCTCTCTGGAGTCGCCCCACAGCCTGCGCACGATCGTGGCCGTGGGCGCGGCCCTGCCCATGGACCGGGGCTCGGCGGGCGCCGTGCTGCGGGGTGATGCCGGTGTCGGCCGGCGGGCTGGGTCGAGAGCGTCGAGGAGCGGGAGAAGGGCGTGGCGTCGGTCAGCGCCCCGGTCGCGGCGAGGCGAGCGGGTGGTGGCGGCCGTGTCGGTGTCCGGCCCCGTGGAGCGGACGTCGAGGGCGCCGGGGCGGCGCTACGGGGCAGCGGTGGTGGACGCCGCCCGCCAGGTGGAGGCGAGGGCGCGCCGGCTGGGCGCGGCGTGATGCGCGGCGCGTCGACGAAGGAGAGGTGTGCTCAGCTGAGCCCGAGCTTGCGGCTGCAGGCCGGCCACTGCCCCCAGCCGCTGCGGGCCTGGAGCCGCTGGGCGGCCTGGTCCTGCATCGCCGGTGGCTCCTGGTCGGGCCGGCCGGGGTAGCCCAGGCCGGTCCAGGTCGACCAGTGAACTGGTAGGCGCCGTAGAAGCCGTTGCCGGTGTTCTCCTGGTAGTTGCCGCCTGACTCGCACTGGCGCAGGGCCGCCCAGACCCCGCCCGGCCGTCGCCGAAAGGGAGAACGCGGGGGCCGGTGGGCTTGGGTCGCACGGTGGTCGACGTGGTCGACGGGGTGGCCGCCATGCCATGGCGGGGGCGGCAGTGGTCGGCGGCGCCACTGGCGGCGGAGGGGGCGGGAGCGCGGAGGCGGGTCGACGAGGACGACGTGGGTCGGAGCGAGGCGCCCGACGTAGGCCGTCGGCGACCCGACGGGAAGGCGGTTGATCGCGGCCAAGGTCCCCAACACGAGGAGGGCCAGCCCGCACCCGACCAGCGCCCGCAGCGGCGCCAGCCGGAGGAGGTCGGACATGCTCCAGGCCGCGGTGCCCGAGGCGGGGTCGGCGGTCGGCGGCGAGGTGCGCAGCGACGCCGCGGTGACCCGCGCGGGGCGTCCAGCTCGCCCTCCGTCGGGCGGAGCCGAGGGGCCCCCGCACGGACACGGACCAGGCGTCGACGGTGAGGGTCGTCCGGGCCAGGACGCGGATCGACCGGGAGTGGGACTCGAGGGCCCACTCCAGGGACTCGGCCAGGGCGAGCGAGCGGCCCGCCGGGCTGGGCGGTGGCCGACGCCGACACGGCTCGACGGATCGCAGGGAGGAGTCGGTCACGAGCCGAGGCGGGGCCGGCCGGGACCCGGCCACCCCGCGGCGCGTGTCGTACGCCCATCGGCTGCCGTGCACGACACTTGGGATTCGCCGCTCCGTCGCCGTGATCCTCCCCACCGCGCTACCCAAAACGACCCAAATGGGGTAGCTCGCCCGCCGCCCCCCTGGGGCTAGGAGGCGGCTGTCGGCTGGCCCGCTCGGCGGGCTACCAGCTCGCAGGCCTCGACCAGCGTGGGCACGAAGAGCCGGGGCCGGGCGACGCACACCGCGTGATCACCCGGGACAGGGTGCACGCTCGCTCCGACGATCGAGCGGCCCAGGGAGAGCTGGTGCCGGGGATCGACGACGCGGTCTTCGGTCGTGACGACGACGGCCGTGGGCACGTCGACCGCACCGATCCAGGCCCGAGCGTCGTAGCCGCCGATGGCGGCGCCGGCCTGGAGCAGGGCGGCAGGGTCGTTGCGGTCGAGCTCGGCGACCGCCCAGCCGAGGCTGGTGCCGTCGAGCCGGCGCCGGGTGAACGAGCCGGCCACCTGCCGTGACACCACGCCGGGGGTGAGCCGGGCGGCGATCGACAGCCCCAACATGCTGGCGAAGAGCAGGCGCTCGCCCGGGTCGCGTACGAACCGGGCGCTGGTCGCGCACAGCACGAGCCCGTCGACCAGCCCAGGGTGCCGGCGCCAGGTCGAGCTGGGCCACGGGACCGCCCATCGAGTAGCCGACGACGACGGCCCGGTCGGTGCCGGTCACCCGGGCGAGCGCGGCGACGTCGTCGGCGCAGTCCTCCAGACGGAACGGCCGCCACGATCGCAGCCCGCGGCCGTGACCCCGAAGGTCCATGGCGAGGACGCGGAAGCGCTCGGCCAACGGGCCGTAGCTCGGGAACCAGTTGAGGTCCGCCGTCACCGTCCAGCCGTGGAGGAGGATGACGGTCGGCGCGCCCGGCGGCCCTGCCATCTCCCGAACGAACGTGGTTCCTCGGCCCGGCAGCCTGACCGGCCTGCCGGGCGGCAACGGCGGTGGGTCGACGCCCCCGTTCATCGTCCACGAGGATACGGTCCCCGACCGGGAAATCCGGGTCTGCCGGGCCCCGCATGGTGGAGCCGGTGGGTTCGCCGCCCCGGGCGGGGGCCCAGCCCGCCGCCGGCCGTCGTCAGGCGCCGACGTCGACGACGGCGACCTTGAGCGTGCCTCCCGGGGCCTCGTACTCCACGGTGTCGCCCGGACGACGTCCCATCAGGGCCTGCCCGAGGGGCGAGCCCGGTGACACCACGGACACGTCGTCGCGGCGCTCCTCGATGGAGCCGACGAGGTAGCGCTCGATGCCCTCGTCGCCCTCGTAGCGCAGCGACACCACCGTGCCGGCGGTGACGACGCCGTCGTCACCCGTGCCCTCGACGATCACCGCCGAGCCGAGGAGCGCCTGGAGCTGGCGGATCCGGGTCTCCATCTTTCCCTGGCTGTCCTTGGCCGCGTGGTAGTCGGCGTTCTCGGACAGATCGCCGAGGGCCCGGGCCGCCTCGATGGCATGGGCGATCTCGACCCGGCCCCGGGTGGTCAGGTCGTCGAGCTCGGCCTGGAGCCGCTCGTAGGTCTCTGGGGTGAGGTGGGTCTCGCTCACCCGGCCGAGGCTATAGGCCAGCCGGGCGCCGGCGTCTCACCCGGCGGACGACCTCGAGACCGGCGACCCGGTTGACGGGCGATCGCCCCTGGGCGACACTTGCTTCGCTGTGACCGCCACCCAGGTATCGATCATTCCGTAGGCGCACACCACCCGGTGTGTGCCTCGTCGACCGTCCACGCAGTGGACGGTTTTTCATTTCTCGGGAGCGCTGTTGACCCTCCATAGAGTCGGCCTCATCGGAGGCGACGGTATCGGTCCGGAGGTGGTGGCCGAGGCCATGAAGGTCGTCTCGGCCGTCGGCGTCGGGCTGGACACCGTCGACTACGACCTCGGGCGCGTCGCAGTACCTGCGCACCGGGGAGGCCCTGCCCGACAGCGTGCTGGAGGAGCTGCGGCGCCTGGACGCCATCTTCCTCGGCGCCGTCGGGCCGCCTCTGGGCAGTCGCGACGTGCCGCCGGGCGCGCTGGAGCGGGGGTTGCTCCTTCGGATGCGCTTCGAGCTCGACCTCTACGTCAACCTGCGGCCGTTCACGAGCCTCCCGGGGGCCGCAGCGGGCGCCCGTTCGACCTCGTCGTCGCCAGGGAGAACACCGAGGGGACCTACGCCGGCGAGGGGGGCTTCCTCCGCCGCGGTGGGCCCCTGGAGGTGGCGACGCAGGGCTCCGTCAACACCCGCTTCGGCGCCGAGCGGTGCGTGCGCTTCGCCTTCGACCTGGCCCAGCGGCGGTCCCGCCACCACCTCACCCTGGTGCACAAGACCAACGTGCTCACGTTCTCCGGCGACCTGTGGCAGCGGACCTTCGACGAGGTCGGAGCCGAGTACCCAGGAGTGGACACCGCCTACAACCACGTCGACGCGGCCTGCATCTACCTCGTCGAGAACCCCCAGCGCTACGACGTGGTCGTCACCGACAACCTGTTCGGCGACATCCTCACCGACCTGGCGGGCGCCGTGGCCGGCGGGATCGGGCTGGCCGCCTCGGCCAACCTCAACCCGGCGCGCACCGGCCCGTCGCTGTTCGAGCCGGTGCACGGCGCGGCACACGACATCGCCGGAACCGGTCGGGCGAACCCGCTGGCGGCCATCCGGTCTGCGGCGATGATGCTGGAGCATCTGGGCGAGGCGGACGCCGCCGCCCGCATCACCAAGGCGGTGGCCGACCATCTCGACGAGTCGGCCGCCGCAGGTACGACCATGGGCACCACCGCCGAGATCGGCGATGCCATCGCAGAGAGGGTGTAGCACGATGCCGATCACCGCAAGCGAGAAGATCTGGATGGACGGCGAGCTCGTCGACTGGGAGCAGGCGAACATCCACGTCCTCACCCACAGCCTCCATTACGGATCGGGTGTCTTCGAGGGCATTCGCGCCTACGCCACGCCGAGGGGACCGGCGGTGTTCCGGCTGCGCGATCACATCACCCGCTTGTTGGGCTCGGCCAAGGTCTTCCTCATCGACATCCCCTACAGCCACGAGGAGCTGGTCGCCGCCACCAAGCAGACCGTGCAGGTCAACGGGCTCGAGTCGTGCTACATCCGTCCCATCGCCTACCTCGGCTACGGCGAGATGGGGCTCAACCCGCTGCCGTCCGAGGTGAACGTGGCCATCGCCGTCTGGCCGTGGGGCAGCTACCTCGGTGACGAGGGCGTGGCGTCGGGCGTCCGGGTCAAGATCAGCACCTGGCTGCGCCACGACCCCAACGCCATCCCCACCGCGGTCAAGGCGACGGGCATGTACATCAACTCGTCGATGGCGAAGGTGGAGGCCCTCAAGGCCGGCTACGACGAGGCGATCATGCTGTCGCCGCGGGGTCACGTCAGCGAGTGCTCGGGGGAGAACATCTTCGTGGTGAAGGGTGGCCGCCTCCTCACCCCTCCGCCCAGCGACGGCGCATTGGAGGGGATCACCCAGGCCTCTGTCGTGACCATCGCCCGCGACCTCGGTTACGAGGTTGGCGTGAGCACCCTTCATCGCAGCGACCTGTACACCGCCGAGGAGGCGTTCCTCACGGGCACGGCGGCCGAGGTGGTCCCGATCTCGTCGGTCGACGACCGACTGGTGGGCGACGGACGTCCCGGGGCGATGACCCGGAGCATCCAGGAGACCTATTTCGCCACCGTGAGAGGCGAGATCGACAGGTACAAGGACTGGTTGGACTATGTCGGTTGAGCGCCAGGACGGACCGCCCGCGGCCGTCGACATCTACGACACGACGCTGCGGGACGGCAGCCAGCAGGAGGGTCTGTCGCTGAGCGTCGACGACAAGCTCCGGGTGGCCCAGCAGCTCGACCACCTGGGCGTCCATTACATCGAGGGTGGCTACCCGGGGGCGAATCCCAAGGACGAGGAGTTCTTTCGCCGTGCGCCGGACGAGCTGGGCCTGGCCACGAGCACCCTCGTGGCGTTCGGCTCGACCCGCCGGCCCGGTGCTCGGGCCGACACCGATCCCGCCCTGCGCCAGCTGCTCGAGGCGGGGACGGCGGTGGTGTGCATCGTGGCCAAGGCTTGGGACTACCACGTGACCGAGGCGCTGCGGACGTCCCTCGACGAGGGGATCGCCATGGCAGCCGACTCGGTCGAGCTCCTTCGCCGAGAGGGCCTGCGGGTGTTCTTGGATGCGGAGCACTTCTTCGACGGCTACCGGGCCGACCGGGGGTTCAGCCTGGCCGTGATCGAGGCAGCCCAGCAGGCTGGAGCCGAGGCGCTCGTCCTCTGCGACACCAACGGGGGCGGCCTGCCGCACGACGTCGAGCGGGTCGTGGCCGACGTGGCCGCACGCACGTCGGCCAAGATCGGCGTCCACTTCCACAACGACGGCGGCTGCGCGGTGGCCAACACGCTGGCGGGCCGTGCGAGCCGGAGCCAGCCAGGTGCAGGGCTGCATCAACGGCTACGGCGAGCGCGTCGGCAACGCCGACCTCAGCGCGGTCGTACCCAACCTGGCGCTCAAGATGGGTGTGCGGACGATCCCGACCGAGCGCCTCGAGCGGCTCACCGCCGCGTCGCACCACATCGCCGAGCTGGTCAACATCACCCCCGACCCGCAGCAGCCCTACGTCGGCACGTCGGCGTTCGCCCACAAGGCCGGCCTGCACGTCAGCGCCATCGCCCGGCGGTCCGACGCCTACGAGCACGTGTCGCCCGACGCCGTCGGCAACGGCACCCGGTTCGTCGTCAGCGAGCTGGCCGGGCGCTCGACGCTCACCATCAAGGCGGCCGAGCTCGGTCTCAACCTCGACGGCGTCGCCCTTGGCGACGTCCTCGACACCCTCAAGCGACTGGAGCACCAGGGCTACCACTTCGAGGCGGCCGACGGCTCGCTCGAGCTGCTCATGCGCCAGGCGACGGGATGGCAGCAGTCCTTCTTCGAGGTGGAGTCGTTTCGGGTCATCACCGAGCACCGCGCCGAGCACTCGGTCAGGCGGGGCGACGCCGCGGCTGCTCCCGAGAACGGTCGGGCGGTCGAGCTCGGCCCGTCGAGCTTCGAGGACATGACGACCGAGGCGACCGTCAAGGTCCACGTCGTCGGTGAGCGTATCGTCGCCACCGCCGAGGGGAACGGGCCCGTTCACGCCCTCGACGCCGCCTTGCGGAAGGCCATCGGCCCTCGCCTGCCGGGGCTCGCGCAGGTGCACCTGACGGACTACCGGGTGAGGGTCCTCGACACCTCGCAGGCGACCGGCGCGGTGACCCGGGTGCTCATCGACAGCACCGACGGCGAGCGATCCTGGTCGACGATCGGTGTGTCGGAGAACATCATCGAGGCCAGCTGGCAGGCCCTGGTGGACTCCATCGTCTACGGTCTGCTCCACAACTCCGGCAGCCCCGAGGACGTCCGACCGTGACGCAACCCGAGTACGTGCCGATAACTCCTGCGGCCGGCCCGGGAGGCCGGCCCCGGGAGATGGCCCGATGACGCAACCCGAGTACGTGCCGATCACGCCTGCCGACCGCATCCGGCCCGTGCTCCGACTTCCCGCGCCCCGGCGGTGGAAGCCGGACCGCCCGGCCGAGATCCGCGGTGGGGTCCATCCCTCTGGTGCCCGGATGGGCACGCCCGGGCCCGACCAGGGGTACGCGCTCGACGCTCGCCGAGCGCTTCGCCGGACGACTGGTGCTGAGCGAGGGCGAGCGGTTCGAGGACGCGGTGGCCGGCTGCCTGGGGGTGGCCCTTCGGCGGGCGAGCCTGTTCGACCGGGCACCCGTCATCCACGACTGGGAGGTCGCCTTCGCCGTGTGGGGCTTCCTGGGCGGTGCGCCGGACGATCTCGTTGCCTACCGCCGCCCGCTCTTCCAGGCCGCGGCCCACGACTACTGGGCCCAGCGGGCGATCAGCGACCGGGTGCCCGAGGCCACCCTCCGGCTGGCGCCGGCGCAGATCACCGCCCGGCTGAACGACTGGCGACGCCTCATCGACGCCGAGCCTGCTCCGGCTGCCCCTGGCACGAGCCGGGGGCTGCTCGAGCGCTGACGTCCGGTATGCCCGCGCGACGCGGGCGGAGCGGATGCGACAATCGGGGTCGTGCAGCCCATCACGCTGTCCGCGACACAGCACGAGTTCCGCGAGCTCGCTGCGCCGCTTCTGCGAGGACAAGATCGCCAAGCGGGCGGCCGACGTCGACCGTCGCGGCGCCTACTCCTGGGAGAACTTCGAGGACTGCGTCGGGATGGGGCTGCCCGCCCTAGGGCTCCCGGTCGAGCACGGCGGCAGCGGCGCCGACCACGTGACCCAGGCGATCATGATCGAGGAGCTGGCCCGGGTCTGCGCGTCGACCAGCTTGACGATCCTCATCTCGCGGCTCGGCATGATCCCGATCATGCGGTGGGGCTCGGAGGAGCTCGGCGCCCGGTACCTGCCCCGGGTGGCGTCGGGTCGCTCCCAGGCCAGCTACTGCCTGTCAGAGCCCGACGCCGGGTCGGACGTCGCCGCCATGCGGACCCGAGCCGTGCGCGACGGCGACACCTACGTGATCACCGGCACCAAGTACTGGGTGACCAACGCCGGCATCTCCGACATCTACATCGTCTTCGCCAAGACCGACGCGGAGGCCGGCCACCAGGGCATCTCCTGCTTCGTGGTGGAGCGCGACCACGGCGTGGAGGTGGCCAAGCTGGAGGAGAAGATGGGGATGCGGGGAAGCCCGACCGGCGAGGTCGTGCTCGATGGCGTCCAGGTGCCGGCGGCGAACCGGGTTGGTGAGGAGGGCGAGGGCTTCTACATCGCCATGGCCACGCTGGACCGGAGCCGGCCGACCATCGGGGCACAGGCGGTCGGCATCGCCCAGGGCGCCATCGATCACGCCGTCGGCTACCTGCACGAGCGGCGCCAGTTCGGGAGGCCGATCGCCGAGCACCAGGCGCTCCGCTTCATGGTCGCCGACATGGCGACACGGGTGGAGGCGGCGCGCGGTCTGGTCTACAAGGCGTGCGCGCTCGTGGACGAGGACGACCCGGACGGCCAGCTCTCCATGACGGGGGCCATGGCAAAATGCTTCGCCTCCGACGTCGCCATGTCGGTGACCACTGACGCCGTGCAGCTGCTGGGTGGCTATGGCTACACACGGGATTTTCCGGTGGAGCGGTTCATGCGAGAGGCCAAGCTCACCCAGATCTACGAGGGCACCAACCAGATCCAGCGGGCCGTCATCGCCAACAGGCTGTTGGGGTAGGGGTGGCGTTGGAGACGCGTTCCGACGGCCCGCGGGTTCGCTTCGCGCCGTCTCCGACCGGCTATTTCCACGTCGGAGGCGCCCGCACGGCCCTGTTCAACTGGCTCTTCGCCCGTCAGCAGGGCGGTTCGTTCCTGTTGCGCATCGAGGACACCGACACCGAGCGCAACCGCGACGAGTGGATCGAGGGGATCTACGGCGCTCTGACGTGGCTCGGGTTGGACTGGGACGAGCCCCCGGTCCTCCAGTCCGAGCGAGGCCGCCTGTACTCCGAGGCGGTCGACAAGCTCGTTGCTGGTGGTCATGTGTACTACTGCGACTGCACACGGGAGGCGGTCGACGCACGCACCCGAGGTGCCGCGACACCCGGCTACGACGGATTCTGCCGCGATCGAGGGCTCGGTCCGGGACCTGGCCGGGCGCTCCGCTTCCGGACGCCCGACGAGGGCTCGACCGTGGTCTCGGACCTCGTTCGCGGCGAGGTCGTGTTCCAGCACGCGACCATCGAGGACTTCGTGCTGGTGAAGTCGAACGGAGCGCCGCTCTTCGTGCTGGCCAACGCGGTGGACGACATGGAGATGGGCGTCACACACGTGATCCGCGGTGAGGAGCACCTCCCCAACACGCCCAAGGCCATCCTCGTGTGGCAGGCACTCGGCGGACCCCGGCTGCCCGTCTTCGCCCACCTGCCCGTCCTCGTGAACGAGAAGCGCCAGAAGCTGTCCAAGCGTCGTGATCCCGTCGCCCTCGAGGACTACCGGCAGCAGGGTTACCTGCCCGAGGCCATGCGCAACTACCTGGTCCTGTTGGGATGGGGGCCGGCCGACGGCCAGGAGATCATGAGCCTCGACGACATGGTCCGTGCGTTCCGGCTGACCGATGTGACGCGCTCGCCCGCCTTCTTCGACGTGCGCAAGCTCACGCATTTCGACGGGGAGTACATCAGGGCGATGTCGCCCGAGCGTTTCATCGAGGCCTGCCAGCCGTGGCTCGAGTCGGGGCCCTGGGCGCCGTCGGCGTTCGACCCCGAGGTGTTCGCGCGGATGGCTCCGCTCGTCCAGGAGCGGGTGGCGACCCTCGCCGAGGTGCCCGCCATGGTGGACTTCCTCTTTCTCGACCGGGCGCCTGATCGAGGAGGCGTCCTGGGAGCGGGCCGTTGCCGGCGATCCGGCGGCGGCGGCTCTGCTCGACGACGCCATCGCTTCGTACGGCACCTGCCCCTGGACGGCCGAGGAGATCCGGGCCGCCACCCTGGCCGTCGCCGAGCGGAGCGGGAAGAAGCTGGCCAAGGCCCAGGCTCCCATACGGGTCGCCGTGACCGGTCGCACAGTTGGCCCCCCGCTGTTCGAGTCACTGCACCTGCTGGGGCGGGACCGCACGCTCGACCGCCTCCGGGCGGCGCGGGACCGGCTGCCGTCGTAGCACCGGACCCGATCGACTAGCCTGAACCGGACCCAGTCGGGGGTGGTGTAATCGGCAACACAGCAGGTTCTGGCCCTGCCATTGGGGGTTCGAGTCCTCCCCCCCGAGCACATCCGAGCACACACCGCGTACACGGCCCCATCGTCTAGAGGCCGAGGACACCACCCTCTCAAGGTGGAGACACGGGTTCGAATCCCGTTGGGGCTGCTAGAAGAACCGCAGGTCAGTGGGCCTGCGGTTCGACCGCGGACCCTCCGGTGCGCGCGATCCAGCGCGCGAGTGACGGAGGCATCCACGGAATGGTCATGACAGGAGTTGTCCCTGGTGTCTCCGCTCATCGCCTCCGTTCGGGACGGTTCCGGATCGCTCCTTCGAACGGGTCGTTCTCGTCGACACCCATCGGCGATGATTTTTCGCGGGACCCCACCGTCTGAGTAGGCGAAGGAACCAATGACGAGGAGGACTCGATGTCAGCGAGCATGAGCCCCAACAAGATCGCCACCGTGATCGTCCCGGTGGCTGACCAGGACGGCGCTGTCGACTTCTACGTCAACAAGCTCGGCTTCGAGAAGCGGGTAGATGTGCCCTTCGGCAACGGCTACCGCTGGATCGAGGTGGGCCTCGGCGGTGAGGCGACCACGATCGCCTTGGCGCCACCGCCGCAGGGAGGTGCAGTCGGCAAGCGCGAGACCGGTATCAGCCTGCAGACCGACGACATCGACGGCTATCACGGCCAACTCCAGCAGGCTGGCGTCGACGTCGACGCCGAGGTCAGCCGGATGGGCGAGCCGGTCCCGCCGATGTTCTGGCTACGTGACCCCGAGCGCAACACCCTCATGGTGGTCCAGTAGCCGCGACACTCCCTTTTTGGTCGCTCGATTGCGACCTGAGAAGTCACCGTTGACTGTGCCTATGCCACGAAGACGTCGGTCTCGAGCGCTTCTCTAGCGCGGCATTCCTCTTCGCACAAGCTCCGATGCGGGTCCTCGCCGACGAGGGTCGTCATGCCAGTCCGCCGGGTGTCGGGGCACGAGATCAGCGGGAGAGATGATCCCCAAGAGGCGATCGTCATCCATGACCAAGGCCCGCCCCGAGGGCCCCTGGGCCATCAGGATCGCCACCTCGATTGCCGGTTGCTCTGGACGAACGATTGGGACTCGGGCCAGAGGCCAGGCCACGTCAAGGGCCCGGCGGACACCCCGTTGGGCAGGCGGGACGGACCTCAGCTGCTTGACAGTGACGACGCCCGACACTCCGCCGGACCACGCATCAAGGGGGAACGCAGCGGGATGAGGGGCGAACGCGTAGTCCTCCATGAAGGACTGCACGGTCAACCAGCCAGGCCCGCGCACCGGATCGGGGGTCATCAGGTCCGCAGCCCTGAGGCCTTCGAGCCCGTGCCGCAACCGTGCCTGGCTCTGCTCTGCTCGGGAGGCGGTCATCAAGAACCAGCCGACCAGCGCCAGCCACAGCGCTCCAAAGCTCCGCGAAAGCGAATCCCACGAATCCCAGCGCCACCATGGAGAGCCCGAGGATCCAGCCCGCACGGCTGACGGTCTCGGTGGCCCGGAGCTGGTCGCCGTGGTGTCTCCAGAGCGCGGCATGAAGCAGTCGGCCGCCGTCGAGTGGGGCACCTGGCAGGACGTTGAAGACGGCGAGGATCAGATTGATGGCTCCTAGCCAGTCGAGCGCGGTGACGACGAGGGGCGACCAGCCCAGGGCGCCGAGTGCCAGCCCGAGTCCGCCCAGCCCGAGGCCGAGCACCAGGCTCACCAAAGGGCCGATGCCGGAGATGCGTAGCTCCCCGGCCGGGCTCGCCGCTTCGCCCTCGATGCGAGTCATACCGCCCAGGGCCCACAGGGTGATCCCATCGACGGCCAAGCCCTGTCGACGAGCAACCACGGCATGACCCAGCTCGTGGGCAAGGATCGCAGCGAGGAACGCAATGGCCGTGAGGGACGCCGCCACGCCGTAGGCCCAGCCGTCGTAGCCGGGGGCGTTGGAGGGCAAGTTGCTATCGGCGAGACCGATCCCGAGCAGGACCGCGACGATGAGAAGGCTCCAGTTCAGCCCGACCCTAACTCCCGCGACACGGCCGAGGCGGACGCTATCCCTCACAATTCCTCCTTCAGGCCGGTCATCGCCAACACAACCCCGTCACTTAGAACAGCAGTGGCTGCTCCGTTATGCCGTAGTCCGACCTCACCGGTCCCCTTGAGGTCTTCAGCACCTGCCATCACCGTCATGACACGCGCCGTCGACGAACGTGATGTGGCCTTCGGCATGTGTTGTCCGAGGTCCGTCGGCAATGTGCCGGACGGTGCAGAAGTCGTGGCATTGTACGACGATCGTCTCAGCCCCTCCCTCGCTTGCCATCAACAGGTCACCGGCATGGATGCTCGCTCGAGCCAGGTCGGCGCCGCTGAGCTCGAGAATGCTGTCAGTACCGGGATGAGGGTTGCCGGGAGACCGCCGGTCCGCGAGGTAGGCGATCCCACTGGGTCCGAATGCTGGCGGCACGAAGCCGGCGCTCTCGACGCCGATGTCGCCGCCGCTCGGTAGTCCCGATTTGGCGAGAGTGGTGGCGTGTCCTGCGGGATCGATTGCGAAGATCCGCCCGCTCTGCTCGTCGGGAGCGATGAGATCGCCGCCGAAGCTCCCGAAAGAACTTGGTGCGACAGCGATGCCGCCCTCCACCCTTGGCGCGTGGGTTGTCAGGGTGGTTACCGCGCCCCGGCAGTCCAGCGCGAACAGCGCGGTCTCATTCTGAGCAGTCGCGGTGACGAGGAGCCGATGACCGAACCGACCGATGTCGTCGAAGGCGATCCCGTCTGGAAGCAGGCCGCCAGGAAGATCAGCGAAGCGTGTTGCCCGCCCGGTCCCATCGACCCTTACGATGCCCGGTCGGTTGTTCGGCTCGAGAGCGTAGACGTCATCTTGGTTGAACGAGCAGCCTGCTCCGCCCACAGCGACAGTGGACGCCAGAGCAATATATGGCTCGGGTCCGAGCGCCGTGACATAGCCGTCCGCCCCCTCGCGCGAAAGGTGACAGACCGTCGCTTGTGGAGAGAATTGACAATCGACCCATAGCTGCGACGACCAGCCGGCCATCGGTTCTCGGCGCCGTGACATCGACGACCCCAGGAACGTGGAGGAACGGAGACCAGTGTGCCGGGAGCGCTGGCTTCTGAGGGGTCGAAGAAGTGCCGGTACAACTGCTCACGCCCATCACGATGACGACGATCACCGCTGCGGCGCGAAGTCCTGCCCCGCGCCACGGCGGCGTTTCGATGTGTCTGGGGACCATGCCTGTTCTCCCGCACCGAGCTACTAGTAGTGAATCATTACCCGTCGACAACAGCCTGCCGATGGCCAGCCTTGTACGCCAGCCGGGACATGACGTGGTACATGATTAGTGGAAGAAGTGGGTCCTGGGCCGTGCCATGCGCTGGCCGTCGACGGTGATGTCGACCTTCTCGTTGTAGAACGAGACCAGTCCTGTGATCGGCAGGAGCTGGCGGGTCGGGAAGTCATAGGCCCAGGCCAGGTCGCGATGCACGGCGTCGCCCGTTCTGACCGACCAGTAGCCGCCGGTCGTACCCTTGTAGGGGCACTCGGTGACGGTGTCGGTGGGCTCGAGGTGTTCGAAGCAGATCTCGGTACGGTTGAAGTAGTAGCGGGTGGGCAGGCCGGTCTCGAACACCATCACCGGTGAGGACGATTCGGCGAGGAGCATGCCATCGAGCTCGACCTGTACCGTGCGGGTCGAGCGAAGGGCGTCGACCCGGACGTAGGGGTTGCGGGGATGGACGAAGATCTGCTCGTCTTCTTCGAACCAGTGGTCTAACGCAGCCCACTCGAAGCGCGCGGTGTTTTCGAGTGCACCGAGAGTCGACGCGGTGAAGACCCGAGCCGCGGCGGCACGGGTCTGTTCGCCGACCGCCAGGGCGTGCATCTCAGCCACGCCTTGCTGGGTGTGACGGGGATGCTGTTCGTTGACGAGCACTCCGTTGGCGACGTGGGCGAGCGGGATGTAGTACTGCGGGTAGTACTCCCACTCCCATACGTAGAGCGCCCGAGTGGTGTCGAACACCGCCTGGCCGCCCAGGAAGGCCCGGACGCGGCGTGGGACCGGTTCGACGTGGTTGACCGGCGCGACCATCGCCGGGTAGTTCGCGGGGTCATTCTGTCTGCTTCATGGCTCCTCCTTTGGTCAGGCAACGCGTCGTCCCCTCAGCGGCCACTGCTGTGCCGTCGTTCACCGGCCAGCGGCGTGCTCCCGGAGATAGCGGATGAGCCCGACCACATCGTCGGGCACGAGGCGGCCGATAGCGCCACTGGAGTAGACGCTGACAACAATCCGGCCGGCGGGATCGAGCACGAACCCCGTGGACTGCAGATAGGTCGGTTCGTCGTTGACGAAGGCGCCGGTCAGCTCGGCGATGGGCCACGCGTGGGCGCTGTGGCCGACGGGGAACTCCAGTCCGTGCTTGGCGATGAGGGCTTTGGTGGTGGGCTCGTCGTCGACGGACAGGGCGACGACCTGCCGCGTCCACACCGGCGAGGGTGTCTCGCGCTCGCTGGAAGGCCTGTAGCTGGGCGTTGCAGTACGGGCACCACGAGCCCCGGTAGAACAGCACAACACCGAAGTGGCCAGTGAGCCGCGTCGGGTAGCTGGAGCGCTTCTGCGCCCGCTGGTAGCACTGTGAGCTGGGGAAACGTATCTCTGGGATGTAGCAGCACTGTCATGCCGGGTCTCTCTTGCCGATCGCTCATAACTCGCCTCTCTCCAACCCTGGGGACAAGGTCGGGTTGTCCCCTCGTGGCCTCATCGATCCTTGAGCAGTACTCAGATCTGATTGTCCAGCGGACGGGGCAACCGTTACTGCCGGGGCTGCCCTGCACACGAGTCGGCGATGACAGGGCACGTCACCGGCGTGGTCCGCTCCCGTGGAACGGAGCCCCAGGCGTAACAATTCGGCTTGTCATCGGACCAACTCACGCGTGGCTAGATCGAACCCAACGAGGAGGACGTGGTGGACGCGCTGGTGACGAAGACTGACGAGGAGTGGCGGCGCGAGCTCACGCCCGAGCAGTACCGGGTGTTGCGCAAGTCGGGCACCGAGAGGGCCTTCACAGGCCGGTACTTCGACTGCCACGATGACGGGGTCTACCGATGTGCGGCGTGCTCGGCCCCCTTGTTCTCATCGGACGCGAAGTTCGACTCTCGGCACGGGGTGGCCCAGCTTCACCGAGCCGAGCGTACGCGAGGCCGTGACCATCCCACAGAGATTGGGGCCTTCTCGGGGCCCGGACCGAGGTGCGGTGCCGACGCTGTGGGTCACATCTTGGCCACGTCTTCGCAGACGGGCCTCGGCCCACCGGTCAGCGTTGGTGCATCAACTCCTGTGCGCTCGACCTCGATCCCGGTCCGGCCGGCGACGAGGCCTGATCAAGAGGCTGGTCGAGCAGGATCAGTCGGTGACCGCCACCCTGGTGCCCGGCGGTTGTTCACGAGCGCCGTGCCTCACGAAATGCGTCGAGGAGCTGCTGCGCACGTCGACGGGTCCAGACTCTCCACCTGAGTGGTGGCCGCCCGTTGGGACAGGCGTATCACCAGCCCCAGCTGCTCGAGCACACTCCTACAGCCCGGGCACTCGGCCAGGTGGGTGTCGATGCGGGCCACGATATCGGGGGGGAGGGCGCCATCGAGGTAGTCGGTGACGACCTCCACGAAGGTCTGGCAGGGCAAGTCGTTGTCGGGAAGAGAGTCGAGGGGGTTCATGATGCTGCTCCAAAGTGGTGCTCCAGGGCCGCCCGGATTCTCGAGCGGCCGCGGTGAAGGAGAACTCGCTGGCTGGCGTCGGTGATACCGAGGAGCGCGCAGGTCTCGGCCGCGCTCAGGCCTTCCACGTTCGCGAAGGACGGTCACCTCACGCTGAGCCGGGGGCAGATCGGCGATACAGGCCTCGACGAAGGCGACCGTCTCTGCCGCCAGCAGACGATCCTCGGGCTCGTTCTCCCACGCCGGGGGGAAGGAGGCCCAGCCCCCCGGCCATTTCTCGTGACTCTGGGGGAGGAATCGCTCAGGGCCGAAGGCTGGTCCACTGCCCTCCTCCAGGGCGTTGGGCGCAGACGAGAACGGGACACTCCGGCTCTCCCTGGTCCCACGGGTGCGGGCGATGTTCATGAGGATCCGGTAGACCCAGGTCTTGACCGACGAGCGGCCCTCGAACCTGTCGATCCCCCGAATCACGGCGACCCAGGTGTCCTGGACGACCTCCTCGGCGCTGGCCCGGCTGGAGACGTAGACGGCGGCCAGTCGCAGGAGCGGAGGGGAGTACTGGTCCACCAGCCATGCGAAGGCTGCCCTCGTCGCCCTCTCGAAGACGGGCGAGGAGGACGGCCTCGTCGCTGTAGTTCGCCGCCGGCGATCTCGGCACACCGAAAGGATGGTTCCGAACCGAGTCCAGGGTCCATTCGGCAGGGGACGAAAGGCGGGGCCGGGCGGTGAGGGCCAGCGTCATGGCGTGGCCCGGGAATAGGCTGCGGCCGATCAACGCCGAGCGCGAGTCCGACGATGATGCCGATGGTGGTGATGTTCGTGGCAGTCCCAATGGCATTGACGAGATCGAGGAAACCGTCGGCCAGGGCAGCCGCGAAGGCAAGGGTGAGCCCGAGGCGGAACAGCTGCGGCAACCGAGCCGGCGCGAGGCACAGGCAGCGCCAGAAAGCCCGCCAGGCCGACGGTGAAGGTGAGGAGAGAGGCGGCGTAGAGAAAATGACCACCTCGCAGGGAGGCGATAACGAAGATCACGACGGCAGCGAGGGTGGCGGGTACAGCCAGTCTTCTCATCAGCGAGCCCAGTTGAGACGGCCCACGACGTAGCCCCTGAGCTGGCCGGCGGTTGTCGGTCGACGGGTCCTCGGTCCTGTCGGACTGGGCGGAGGGGTTCGGCGGCACAGTAGTTCGTCAAGCCGACGGCTCACGTGTTACGCCTCGATCGCCAGAGTTCGCTCACCCCGCACTCGAGATCGGTCCGTAACATCTGAGCGCTTGGCCCGACGATGAACAGTGCACGCGTCCTCCGAACTCGGGATCATCGCCCGCCAGCACCTCTCCAATGTCCACGATGGTGAGCTACTCCAGGGTTCCCGAGCTCGTCTGACGGCACCGACCCGCTTCACTCGATAGACCTCTTCCCCTGACTTCCATGACCCACCCTATGACCAGCGAGATCTCCGCTGCACTCGGAGCCGAGGCCCCGAAGATCTCGCGCGAGGAGAGGAGAATCGGATGACCGTGCAACTTGGATTGCTCGCACTGCTCGAGGCGAAGCCGGACAAGGGCGCTGAGCTTGCCGCCTTCCTGGAGAACGGCCGTGCCATCGCGGCAGCAGAACCAGGCACCGTGACGTGGTATGCGTTCAAGATCAGTGACACAAGCTTCGGCATCTTCGACACCTTCGAGACTGACGACGCCCGCCAGGCGCACCTCAAGGGCGAGATTCCGCAAGCACTCGCAAAGGTCGGCGGGGACTTGTTGGCCAGAGATCCTCGACATCCGCACCGTCGACATCATCGCCGTCAAGTAGGCGGATTCGTCGGCCAGCCCAAATGGAGCGACGAAAGGTCAACCGTTGACCAGCCCCTCACCTAGGAGAAGCAGAGATGAACGACACGCCCGACTATTTCGGTAGATATGACGACTTCTTGGTCGCCCGGTCGCCGAGCGGGGTGCTCACGGTGCGGTTTCACACCGACGGAAGGGAGCACACGTTCACTGGCACCACCCACCACGACTTTCCGCGGCTGATCGAGGACATCGCCTACGACCGTGACAACAAGGTGCTCGTGCTGACCGGAACCGGCGATACCTTCATCGACGACATCGACGGTCCCAGCCTCGGCGACCTCACGAAGCCGTGGATCGCTGACGTCCTCTATGTTGAGGGGCGCCGGGGCGTGCAGCGGTTGGTGGACCTCGAGATTCCGATCATCGCGGCGGTCAACGGCCCGGTGTCGGTCCACAGCGAGTACGCCCTGCTGGCAGATGTGGTTATCGCCAGCGAGACCGCTGTCTTCTCCGACACGCCCCACCTCGGCTTCAATATTGCACCCGGAGACGGACTCTTCGTAGTCTGGGAGGAGGTCCTCGGGCTGAACCGTGCGCGCTTCCTCGAGATCACTGGCGGGTCATTCTCAGCTCAGGAGGCGCTCGCTTGGGGGGCCGTCGCCGAAATCGTCTCGCAGCAGAACGTCCTTACTCGCGCACAAGAGCTGGCGGAGCACATGACCGGCCGACCGCAGCTCACCAACCGCTACATCGCTCTCATCTTCCGCCAGCGGATCAGCCGCCGTCTGACCGAGGGCATGGCACTCGGCATGGCGCTCGAATCGCTGACGGAGAGCCAACCTTGCCTACCTCAGTCAGGGCTGAACTGTGTCAGACATGGGCCAACCGGGAGGCCTTCGAGAGCCGGCGAGGATCAAATGCCGGGGGGGTCAGAGGCACGACAGGGATCTTCGATGCTGATGCTTGTTGGATCATCGCCATTCGAACGCTGTCACGATGCGCATGAGGTCAAGGCGGGTTGATGCGCTCACCAGGGGTGGCGCTGGCCTCCTCCCAGCAATTCGGCATCTCCAACCAGACCGACGTGTTCGTGGTCGCCGAGAAAGGGACCATGGACGTGTCGTGGGTGGAGGGCGCCGGCACGTGGAAGGGACCTCTGCAGATCTGAGGTCGGCGCCAGCGCAATGAGGGGCTGGGGTCAGCTAAGCAAGGACCTACGGTTTGCTACGGGTGACGCGACGACGGGGCTGGGTACTTCTCGTCTTGGGCGACAACCACCGATCTAGGCTATCGAGGAGACCATCTCGGCGTCTCCGAAGCCGGGGAGGCCGACGCCGGTCTGGCCTCGGGCATGGTCAGCACCGCCCAGCAGGTCGGTGGTGCTCTGGGGTTGGCCGTGCTGGTATCGGTGGCCACAGGTCGGACCACGAGCCTGGTCGGCGCTGGTCACTCGCCCGCCGTGGCCCAGCTGGCGGGAAGCCACCTGGCCTTCGGGGTCGGGGCCGGGCTGCTGGCAGTCGGCGCCGTGCTCGCCGCCCCACTCCTCGGCCGGGCCAAGCCTGCTGCTGTGCCAGAGTCCACGGCCGTGAGCCAGACCACCCACGAGCTCGAGCCCGAGCCGCTCGCCTCGTGAGAGACAACGGAGAGGAGTCTGAGATGAAGCTCACGATTTTCGCTGCCACCGGAGGCGTCGGTCGACAGGTCCTCGAGCAGGCCGTGGCCGCAGGCCACGAGGTCACTGCAGTCGTCCGCAACCAAGCCAAGCTGTCCCCGGTCGTAGCCGGTGGCGGAGCGGTACGGGTCGTCACCGCCGACCTGGCGGCTCCCGACCCGGCGGCGCTCGAGTCCGCTGTCCAGGGGGCCGATGCGGTCCTGTCGGGTCTCGGCCCGCGGTCGAACTCCGACGCGGGAGTCGCCTGGCGGGGCACGCGGGCCATCGTCGAGGCCATGCAGGCCACGCAGGCACGCCGCATCGTCGTTGTCAGTGCCGCCCCGGTCGGCACGGTCCCATCGCCCGGCCGCCCCAAGCCACCGAAGCATGACCCAGGTGACGGGTTCTTCATGCGGCATCTGTTCTCTCATGTGGCAAGAGCGGCGTTCGGAAAGGTGTATGCGGATCTGGCCCACATGGAGGACGACCTGGCCGACAGCGGCCTGGACTGGACGGCCGTGCGGCCGCCGCGGCTGACCGACAAGCCCTTGAGCCGTAGCTACCGGACGGCGCTCGGACAGAACGTCCGAGGCGGCTGGTCCGTTTCACGGGCCGACGTGGCCCACCTCATGCTTCGGGTGCTCGGACAGCCGGAGACCTTCAAGCAAGCCATCGGCATCGCCAATTAGACCCACGAGGAGGAGAGCGCGCTTCCGCTCATCCAGTCGGTGCTGACCCCAGCGGACTGGAGTCGGTTCACCGGCCAGATGGCACGCCGCCAAGGCCTCAGAGGCGCTGCGGTCTACATCCCGTGGCTTCTCGACGGAACACCGACCGCCGCCCAGCACCGGTTCTGGGCTCTACTGCCCGCCCCGATCCGGGCCACCAACGGGCTGCTGTGGCAGCCGCGCTACCGCAAGCGGAATCTGTGGGACTTCTGACCCTGCAGATACGAGAGGAGAATCAGCGGCTAGCTGCCTGAGGGTGGATGCCCTCTCGACAGCGGCCTCCGTGGGGCTTGTGGGGCGGCACGCTGCGCCGCGAATTTCCCGCAGGGGCCGCCCGCGCTACCCCGCGGCTATCACGTAGGACTGGCTTGACTCGTCGACGCCGACAGTCCGCTCGGCAGCTCGTCTCGCCCACTTGCTGGTGGTGAGCGCGCCCACGACCCCGATCAGCAGTCCCAGACCGCTGATGATCCACCAGCCGGTGTGCGTGGCGCTCGCGAAACCGCGGCCGATGCTGGTACCGATCGAGCCGCCGGATAACGCGCCGATGACGGCGACGCCGAGCGTCATCCCGACCTGCCGGCTGGTGGAGGCGAGGGCGGACGCGACGCCAGCCTGGGACGGCGGCATCCCGGTCACGGCGGTGTCGGTAATCGGGACGTTGACAAGGCCGTTGCCGATCCCGGATCCGCCAGTTCTCGGTCCGATACTGTCGACGCCATGTCGTCGGCGGCGTTGTCCGAGACTCACCATCCGCCGCTGGATCAAGGCTGGTCGACTGCGAGCTGTCCGGATTGGCGGCGCCTGGTACGTCCCAGCAGTCCTCTTCGGATACAGATGGCGGCTACTCCCCAGGAGGGCGGTAGGCGGCGCCCTTCTTCGTCGCGGCGTCGATCTCATCCGGCGTCAGGAGGACAATCGAATCCCCGCCGGCTGTGCCCGCGGCCGTATTGGTGAGGTTCAATGCAGCGGCAGAGGCGTTGTCGGGCAAGTCAACGATGATGAACACGTCGGTGCTGCCGAAAGCGAAGTAGAAGCTCTCCAGCTTGCCACCTACGCTCTGGACTGCCCGCTCGGTCGCTGCCCGTCGGCTCGTGCCGCCCTCGTTCATGACCCCTCTGGCGCCCTCGGCGGTGTAAGCAGACCGGAAGAGAAATTTGGGCATCGTGGTCCCTCCTTCAGAACGTCGCATCGAAATTGTCCAAGACACCCGGCGCGATCTTGCCTCGGGTCGCCGCTCGCATCGACCCGGTCCTCGGACAGCGTCACCGAGGCTGAGAAAAGGCCTGCGGCACCACGTCACTGATACCCGCGGGCAACAAGCCCAACGAGCCGCCAACAGGTGCTTCGGAGGATTCACCCGTACCTCCCCCGGGTTGATCTACCGGTGAGGCTAACCCCACGAGCAATCGAGGGCAACGCGTCCTGTGAGCAGGACATCGTGCGATGTGTGCCGGGCGGGTGTCCGTCGCCCTGTGCGCATGACGATTCGGCGCTGACTGAAGCGTCGGGCGACGAAACTGGGTTTGCTCGCACTTACCAGGACCAACGCATAGTTCCGAACGACTCTGGACAGATACATGAGAGCGATGGCACAGTCGACTGACTCAACCCTGGAACGCCAAGCTGCACGAGCGTCGGTCACCGGCGACGTTCGGTACAGGCGACGGATGACGCTGATCGCGGCCAGCCTCGGGTTCGCTGTCATCCAGCTCGACGTGTTCGTGGTCAACGTCGCCGTCAAGCAGATCGGCGCCGCCTTGGGAGGTGGCACCTCGGGCTTGCAGTGGGTGGTGGGTGCTTACACCTTGATGTTCGCCGCCCTCATCCTGACCGGCGGGGCGCTCGGGGACCGGTTCGGTGCGCGACGGATGTACTCCATTGGCTTCGCGGTGTTCGTCCTCGCGTCGATGGCCTGTGGACTCGCACCGGACATGGTCGTGCTGGTCATCGCCCGAGCCGTGCAGGGGGCCGGCGCTGCCCTGCTGGGATCGTGCTCGCTTGCCCTTCTCAACCACACCTTCCGCGAGGAGAGCCAGCGATACCGGGCGGTCGGCATCTGGGCGGCAGGAGCCTCGGTGGCGCTGTCGGGGGGACCCATCGTTGGCGGCGTGCTCATCGCCTCAGCCGGGTGGCGTGCCATCTTCTTCATCAACCTTCCCATCGGAGCCCTCGGGCTGTTCCTAACCCGCCGCTACGCCGACGAGACCCCGGCGGGCGATCGGCGCATCGACCTCCGGGGCCAGATAGCGGCCATGATCACCATGGGTGCACTCGCAGGCGCCCTGATCGAAGGCGGAGCGGTTGGCTTCTCGACCCCCTTGGTCCTGGTCGCTCTGCTGGTCGCGGTCCTGGCGGGCGTCGCCTTCTTCGTCGTCGAGACCAGGACATCCGAGCCCATGCTGCCGCTGGCGCTGTTCCGGAGAGGCCCCTTCGCCGGGCCGGCGCTGCTGGGACTGGTCATCAACGTGGCCTTCTATGGCCTGATCTTCGTGTTCAGCCTCTTTTTCCAGCGTGAGCAGGGCTTCTCGGCGCTGCAGGCCGGTCTCGCCTTCCTTCCGATGACAGCAGTGGTGCTGGTCGCCAACCTCTCGGCGAGGCCGATCGGCGCTGCCATCGGCACCCGAGGGGTGATCCTCCTCGGGCTGTCGGCAATGGCCGTCGGCTGCGCAGGCCTGCTCATCATCGAGCGCTCGACGCCCGTCTTCGAGATAGTGGTCCAGCAGGTTCTCCTCGGGGGAGGCATCGGCTTGGTCGTCCCCCCGATGACCAACGCGCTCATGGCGAGCGTCGAACGCGCCCGCTCGGGGATCGCCGCGGGCACGCTCAACACGACGCGACAGACCGGAAGCGTGCTCGGAGTGGCGCTGTTCGGGACCCTGATCACCGCGAAGGGCTCGTTTATCGCCGGCTTTCACGTCGCTCTCGGGATCTCAATCGTTCTCGTTGCCGTTGGCGTGCTGCTCACTCGCCGGATCACCACGTAGCAGAAGCACGTCGGGGGCGCGAGGCTCGATAACTCGACCGGAGGGAACGACGTCAGACGCTGTCGGCTGCCGACGCGCAGACCCTGACCTCGTCCTCGCGGAAGGCCGTGGGCAGGATCGCGCCATCACGGAGTCGTCGGACTCGGACCACACCGTCCGAGCGGCTGACCACCTCGAAACCGACGCTCCAATCCCCAGTGAAGCGGTTGCGCACCTCGACCTCGGTCCCGGCCTCGATCCATCGGTCGGTCGGCATACTGCCTCCTGCACTGCGCCTGCAGCCTTCGCCAGGGTCGGCCAGCGCAGAGACGCACGCCTGGTGTCCGCTCGTCGACCCCCTATTTTTCCCCCTTGTTACCCACCGGGCGGTCGAAGGAAACGTGGCCCCAGTGGATGAACCACCGAATCCGACGCGTCGCGCAAACCCAGCGCAAGGTGGCTCGCAAAGCTCGCCATGCCGGGCATGGCAACCGGCCGCGCTGGGAAAGACACGGTAAGGAAGGGAGTCGAGATTGACCAATGAGCCCCGACGCGACCGGCCGATTCAAGCGGGATTCTGAGACTCCTGCAGAGGCACGGGCGCTTGTTCGCCAGGCCTTGGCGGCGTGGGATTGTGACGATCTCGATGACGTGGCCAGCCTGCTCACGAGCGAGGTCGTGGCCAATGCCGTGCGCTACGCCGCAGACCAGATCGCCCTTCGGGTGAGCCTCGCCGACGAGGTGGTCCGCGTCGAGGTCCACGATTCCAACCCCGTGCTCCCCCAAGGTCGCCGGGTCGATCCTGGAGCGACCTCTGGCCGAGGCCTGCTCGTCCTCGAGGCGCTGGCGGAGCAGTGGGGTGCAGAGCCGGATCGAACGGGAAAGACCGTGTGGTTCGAGCTGTCCGCTGGCGGTCAACCGTCATCAGGCCCGGAGAACAACCCCGCCTGAGCCGTCCGTCACCCTCCGAGGGGGTGAGCCGATTCGGTCATGGGACCGCAGGCACCGACGGGCCGACGCAGAGCCCGGTGACCGGCGCCGTGACTGGCGCGCCGTCGGTGCCACCAGCACTGGGCTTCGACGCGGAGGTACAGGACGGCACGGGCACGGCCGGCAAGGGCACCTGGCCTGCCGACGGGATCGGCGCCGCCGGCGCCGGCGCCCCATCGGCTCCGAACGCCGGCGCGGCGGTACCGGGCGGCACCGGGTGACGGGGTCCAGGTCCGTAGTTGTAGGTGATCGGAAGGTTCAGCCGGGGAAGAGGGGCATCGTTCGAGGGGCCCGGGTATACGGGGGCCGCGCCGACCGCCGATTGAGACGTCCAGGGTGCTGCGCCAGACATCGACGGTGGTGTGCTCGGTGCTCTCCCCAGCCCGACGCCTATCACGGCGCCGACCGTCAGGACCGAGAACAGGATCAACGTAACGCTGGTCCTCGGGGGCCGCCGCGATCCTTTGACGGCGACCCGACCACGCTGCGAGACAACGCCACCGAGGACACCGGCAACAGCAATTGTGAACATGATGGCTGCCGCCAATACAGCCATGAGACTTCACCCACTAACACACTATGTGCGAATCCATCTCGACGATCGAGATGACCCTCGGTCCACCAAGCCCGTCGCCACCTGCAGCTTCGGACTACCGAGGTCCTCGCCCAACCCCCTGCCCCATGGCACTCCCCACAGTGCCCGCCTAGAGCATTGCTACCCAGGTTCTCCGATCCACAAACTCATGAACGCCGTTCGGCCCTAGGTCCCGCTGGCTCGAAGTTGCGGTAGCACCTCGTCTCCATACACCCGAAGGGCGGCGTGAGGATCGGATCCCGATGCGTTCTGGAGACAGACGACGGAGGCTCCCATCGCCACGATCTCGCGCACCCGCGCCGCGTGCTCAGCGGGATCGGACGAGATGATGTAGCTCTGGCGAAACTCGTCATCGGAGATCTCCGCCGCCGCCTTGGCGTGCATCTCGGCGGGATCGTGCCAGTCGTCGGAGTAGTACTCGCGGGGCTGCGCAGCCTTCCACACTCGAGCACCGTCCATGGCGGTCTGGTCCTCCTCGGCCCACGAGAAACCACCCTGCAGGATGATCTCGCCAGGAGCCGTCCCTAGCCGTCCGCACGCCTCGCGGTAGGCCTCGATGACACCAGGCGCCGAGCTCGGGTCGGCGAGCGTCCATATGCCGTCACCGAACCGCGCCGCCACCTGTGCGGCGCGAGGGCCGAAGGCCGAGACATAGATCGGTGGGCGCCGCTGGCTCATGGTGTGGAGGTAGGCGGCGTTGGTCCGGAAGAACTCTCCCTTGTGGTCCAGGCGCTCACCGTCGAAGAGGCGGGAGATGATCTCCAGCGCCTCCTCCAGCCGATCGACCTGCCCACGGGGAGAAGGCCAGTCCATCCCCAACGGCACCTCGTTCAACGCCTCTCCCGAGCCCAGCCCGACAAAGGCCCGTCCAGGGAACATCTGCTCGAGGGTCGCGAACGCCTGGGCGACCACCGCAGGGTGGTAGCGGTGCACCGGAGCGGTCACTCCTGTACCGATCGGGATACGCGTGGTTGCCTGCCCGATGGCACCGAGCAGGACCCACGCCTGCCCGGACTCGCCGGGCGCCCACCACGGCTGAAAGTGATCGCTCACGTTGAGACCGTCGAAGCCGGCCGCCTCCACCTCCACCGCCTGCCTCACCAGGTCACTCGGTGGGAACTGCTCCATGGCGAGTTGGATCCAGTAACGAGTCTCGGTCATGCTCCCTCCCGTCATCTAGTCCGATCCGTCGCCCCGATGGGGCTCCCGCTGGCATCGAGGGCAGATGGCCGTGGTGCGGCCTCCCACCCGCATCTGACGAAGTCGTGCCCGGCACCGGGGACAGGCGGCATTGGCTTCGTCCCTGACCCCCGTGAGCCAGGACGACCGCCTCGGGAGCCCGTCCGGCACGGCCCCGCAGATGCGGCACCATCGCCTCGCCCACGGCGAGGTAGTAGCCGACCAGGTCGGACTTGGTGAACCCGTCCTCGGGGAAGAGGACCTTGTCGGGATTGGACACCCCGACGCGGTGCCGACCCACCTTCACTTCCTGGGTCGAGGCGTTCTTCGGTGACACGAAGCGCTCCTCTCGTCCTCGCTCGTTCTGCTGGGCCCGCTCCACCCGGGCACCGCCAGCAGCGGGCTCAGGAGCTCGGTGCGGCGGCGGAGACGTCGGCCAGGGCAGAGGCCGGGTCGCGCTCCAAGGCGAGGTCACCGAGCGACAGGATGCCGACCGGCCGACCTTCGTCGAGAACGGGGACACGACGGACCGCCTGCTCCCGCACGATTCTCGTCGCGTCCTCGACCGAGTCGTCAGGTGAGAGGGCGACGAGCTCGGCACTGCAGATGTCGCCGACATTCGTCTTGGCGGTGTCCTTGCCCTCGGCCACCGCCCGAATGGCGATATCCCGGTCAGTGACGATGCCACACACGGTGCCCTTGCGAATGACGAGCACGTCACCCACTCCGTGAGCCCGCATCTTCTGGGCGGCTTCACGGACGGTCGAGTTGGCCTCGACCGTCACGACATCCGCCGTCATGATGTCTTGAACACTCTGGGCCACAACTTCCTCCTTCCGTGGTACGCCAGCATTCATCGCCAATTTGTCCTTGTACCCACTAGGACGGAGCGCAAATCGCGATCGGCGGGTCTCGTCGCCTCTGTCGCGGTCGATCTGCTCACACCTACCGGACGAGGCCCAGGCCCTCCTCGGCACGTGAGACCTCACTCGATCGAGCTCGCTCAGGTCCCGCGTCCCGCTTCGGCCCGCTGCGCCGGGATCGGGCGCGCTCTGCCTTCGCCAGTATGACCTTGCGCACGCGCACCGCCGACGGAGCAACCTCGACGCACTCGTCGTCGGCGATGTGCTCGAGGGCCTGCTCCAGCGTGAGCCGCCGCGGGGGCGTGAGCCTCACCAGCTCCTCGGCGGTCGAGGAGCGCACGTTGGTGAGCTTTCGCTCCCGGGTCGGGTTGACATCGATGTCCTCGGCCCGTGAGCACTCACCGACGACCATTCCCTCGTAGACCGCTTCGCCGGGACCGATGAACAGGGTGCCGCGATCTTCGAGCGCGGACAGTGCGTACGCGGAGGCCACACCTTGCCGATCCGCAACGAGACTTCCGCGCGTACGGGAGCGGATGTCGCCGGTCCACGGCTCGAAGCGCTCGAACGCATGGTGGATCTGGGCGGTGCCGCGCGTCTGGGTCAGGAGCTCGGTGCGCGCCCCGATCAGCCCTCGAGCCGGAATGGAGAAGGCCATCCGCAGCCATCCCGTGCCGTGGTTGACGACCTCATCGAGCTGGCCTCGCCTGGAGGCAAGTGACTGGGTAACGGCGCCGAAGTACTCCTCGGGCAGATCGAGATCGAGCCGTTCGATCGGCTCGCACAGCTGGTCGTGAACCATCCGGCCCACCACCTGGGGCTTGCCGACTGTCAGCTCGAAACCCTCCCGGCGCATGAGCTCGACCAGGACCGCCAGGGCCAGCTCTCCTCGACCCTGCACTTCCCAGGCGTCAGGACGCTCGGTGGGCAGCACCCGAATGGACACATTGCCGACCAGCTCGGCTTGCAGCCGGCTCTCGAGCAGGCGGGCGGTGAGCTTGTTCCCTGCCTTCTCCCCGGCGGGCCCCCCACCTCGACCAGCCAGCGGTGAGGTGTTGATCCCCACGGTGATGGACAAGCTGGGCTCGTCGACCCGAAGGACCGGGAGCGGCCGTGGGTCGTCGAGGTCCGCAAGGGTCTCGCCGATCGTCACCTGCGGGATGCCGGCGACGGCCACGATCTCTCCTGGCCCCGCCTCGGAGACGTCCACCCGGTCGAGCGCCTCGGCGACGAAGAGCTCGGCGATGCGCGCCCGGTCGATCGACCCGTCTTGTCGACACCACGCCACGATCTGGCCACGGCGGAGTCGCCCCTGCACGATCCGGCAGATGGCGAGACGACCGAGGTACGGAGAGGCGTCCAGATTGGTGACGAGCGCCTGCAGCGGGTGGCCGTCGACGTAGCTCGGAGCGGGTACCCGCGCGACAACCAGGTCCAGCAGGGGCCGCAGGCCCCCGGCCTCGACATCGGGTGACGGGTCGATCGACCCGCTGGGTACAACCGGCGACGACTCGGACGCCCACCCGTCGCGGGCGCTGGCGTAGACCACGGGGAACTCGATCTGGCTCTCGTCGGCCCCCAGATCGATGAACAGCTCGTAGACGGCGTCGAGGACGTGCGCAGGGCGGGCGTCGGTGCGGTCGACCTTGTTCAGCACCACCAGGATCGGAAGTCGCGCCTCCAGCGCCTTGCGCAGGACGAAGCGGGTCTGCGGACGTGGTCCCTCGGCCGCGTCGACCAGCAGCAGCACCCCGTCGACCATGGCCAGGCCCCGCTCGACCTCGCCGCCGAAGTCGGCGTGGCCGGGGGTGTCCACGATGTTGATGGTGACGCCATCGTGATGGACGGCGGTCTGCTTGGCCAGGATCGTGATGCCCTTCTCCCGCTCCAGGTCCATCGAGTCCAAGACCCGATCGACGACCTCCTGGTGAGCCCGGAAGGCGCCGGTCTGTCGCAGCATGCCGTCGACGAGGGTCGTCTTGCCGTGATCGACGTGCGAGATGATGGCGATGTTGCGGAGATCGTGGCGTGTGGGCATGCGAAGGCCTTCGAGCGGGAGGGACGCACCTCGCCCGAACAGGCGGGGACGGGACGATTCTACCCGAGGTCGTCCGGCCAGCCGGCCGCCCGCCCAGGCGCCGGCTCGAGCCTGGGTACCGAGCGGGCCGCCCCCATTTCGCAGGAGAGCCGCGGCCTCCTGTCGAAGGTAGATCAAGTGATCGCTCATGAGCGAGCGTCTCGGCGGGTCGTCGCTCTGGCGCTGCTCGGGCTGGGGTTGCCGTTCGCGACGCTCGGCTCCACACGCCCGGTCAGCGAGGCGCCGGCGGTGCGAGACATCCAGTGCGATGCGGGCGCGCACCCCGAGCACATGCAGGGGCGGGTCAGCGGCGCGGACGTGACCGACGGGTACGCCGCCGCCGGGTACCGCTGCAACACGACCTTCATCGGGCAGTACTCCAACGTGGGCGGCTTCCGCGTGCAGCGCTACGCCGACCAGGCGGGCCACGTGTGCGCGTTCTACGACACCACGCTGCTTTTCCCGACCAACGCCCTCCAGGGCAGCACGCACAACACCGGGGTGTTCGTGCTGGACATGTCCGACCCGGCACATCCGGTGCGTACGGCGATCCTGTCGACCCCGGCGATGCAATCACCGCACGAGTCCCTCAGCCTCAACCTGGCCCGTGGGCTGCTCGCCGCCGACCTCGGCAACGCGTTCGCCTACCCCGGGTGGGTCGACGTCTACGACGTCTCGAAGGACTGCCGTCACCCGCAGCTCGACTCGAGCCTGCCGGTCGGCGTCCTCGGTCACGAGGGCGCATTCTCACCGGACGGCAACACCTTCTGGGTGAGCTCGGCCGGCGGTCAGACGATGACGGCGATCGACATCTCCGATCCGAAGGCGCCAAGGCCGCTGTGGACACAGCTGGGCACCCTCGTCCACGGCCTCAACATCAGCGACGACGGCAACACCGTGTACGAAGCCGACCTCGGCAACTCGCCAGTCGGAACCCACACGGCCGGGCTCGATATCGTCGACGTGCACGAGATCCAGAGCCGTGTCCCAGGTGGGACGGGTCACCTCATCGCCCACCTGTCATGGCCCGACGTCAGCCTCCCGCAGGTGCCGCTACCTGTGACCATCTCCGGCCATCCGTACCTGGTCGAGGACGATGAGTTCGCCACCGACGGCACGAGCGGGGGCATACCAGCGGCCGGGAGCGACACCGGCGCCCACGCCGGTGGGGCTCGCGTCATCGACATTGCCGACCCTGGGCACCCCAGGGTGGTGTCGAACATGCGCCTGGCCGCCGACCTCACCGCCAACCGGGCCGCCCTCGCCAATGACCCCGGCGCGAACAGCCCGGTGCAGGGTTATGCCAGTCACTATTGCGCCGTCCCCCGCCGCGCCGATCCCGGGATCGTCGCCTGCTCCTTCATCCTGTCCGGGCTACGGGTGTTCGACATCCACGACCCGCTGCACCCCAAGGAGATCGCGTACTTCAACGCGCCGGTGCACAACAGTGGCGGCAACTACGCCATGTCCGCCCCGGCGTTCGACCCCGTCCAGGCCAGATCTGGTACAGCGACGGAAACGAAGGCTTTTTCGCCGTCGGGCTGACTCGGTCCGCGCTGGCGTACTGGCCCCGCTGACGAGCCAGGCGCCACATATGAGCGCCGCCGTCAGCGGCCGAGACCGGGACCAAGCACGCCGGCGCACACGCCGCCGTCGACGAGCACATCGATGCCGGTCAGGAAGCTGGCCTGGTCCGACAACAGGAAGGCGACGACGGCCTGCGGCCTGACGAGGGGCTCGGGGCGAACGTCCCTCGCGTCCCAAGGGGTCCGCCTGAAGACGACGCCAGCGGCCATGAAGGGTTGTTGTCCGCCTCCTGCCGACCCGATGGGGATGCTGTCGATGAGCCCGTCGCCGTCGGTCACGTCGAGCGAACAGGCGTGTCCGACCATGCTCGACGATGCCCGCGGCACGCAAGTCACCAGCCGCGGTCTGCCACGGCCGCTCGATCCCGGTCGACGAGCAGCAGTGTGTCCACCATGTCGACGAGACGCCGAGCGCACGCAAGCTCCATGCCGCGGGCTGCTCCAGTCGTGATCCCGACGGTCGGCATGTATTACCGCCACGCTCGAGGGCCGCGGCATAGCGGTCGGCCATCACGGTGGCGGCGAAGTCCGGATTGCGGAAGTCGAAGCGGAGTCCGAAGTACATGGCCGGAGTGACGGGGCTAATACTTGCCCAGCAGGAACCTCACGATTGGCGTGGCCGCTGGGTACGACTCGGTGATACCGGAGCTGAAGTAGCCGGCGTCGGTGACCATGGTGACGCCCGAGATCGCAGCGGCCGCCTCGCTGCAGAGGAACACGAGGGGATACGCCTGCTCCAGCGGGCGTGGACGCCTCGATGCCGACCTCGCCGCGGTAGTCGGCACCGAAGCCGAGCCACATCTCCTTGTTCGCCTGGGCGAGGGGCGTGTCGGTCGGTCCGGGGCAGATGGCGTTGATCCGGATCCCCTGCTTCAGCAAGGGAAACGCCTGCCGGGCGACGTAGGCGCAGATCGCCTGCTTGCTGAACATGTAGTCCGCCTTGCCGTGCTCGCCCGCCCATCCACCGCGGCGTCGAAGTCCGGCGTCGCCAGGAACTCGAGAAGCTGCGGGAGGTTCGCCTCCCATCCGAGGCCGGCGGCCGAGGAGATGAACCCGATCGCCGAGCCCCGAGGCAGCAGGCCGCCGGAAAGGAGCACGGTCGATCAGGTGCCGGTGCCCGATGAAGTTGATCTTCTCGATTCCCGGTGTGCCGTCGGCGACCCCGGCGCACGAGAACAGGGCGTGCACCGGCCCACCGCACTCGTCGAGGGCCGCATCGATGGACGCGGCGTCGGCGAGGTTGACGTGGATGGCCTTGGCCCCGGGCAGGGCGACCTCGGCAAAGTCCATGACCACGACCTCGGCGCCGGCATCCTGCAGGAGCTGGGCGGTGGCGGCCCCCATCCCGCTCGCGCCCCCCACGACGAGTGCCCGCTTGCCGTCGTAACGGAACGCGTCGAACAGCGACATGTCATCTTCTCCTCGGTAGCGGGCTCAACCGACGAGACCGCGGACCTTCAGGTCGATGATCGTATCCCAGTCGAGCGCCGTAGTCGCCGTCGGCGGCGGCACGCCATCCGGCGTCTTGCTCCTTCAGCGGCGCCGATTCCTGAGCTGGCTCCGGCTACTTGGCGGCCACGGGACGGGGCGTGACGGCCGCGAGGCAGAACTCGACGATGTGGTCGATCTCGGCTCGCGTCGGCTGAAGACCTTGCCACAGGAAGTCGGACAGCACGCCGACGGCGGCGTGCGCAGCGAGCGTCGCTGCGGTCTCAGGGTCGGCGCTGCCGAGCTGAGCGAATGGTTCGCGTAGGAGCTCGCCAGCGAGGCCGCATGTGACGGCCGGCTCGACCCGAGACGGTCGCTGATGCGGCCGCCGTTCCACAGCACGGCGCGCGTCGTGGCGGCGATGTCGTCGTCGGCCGCCTGGGACATCACGCCCTCGACCCAGCGGCGTACGCTCATCTCGGGCGTCGATGTCTTCGCCATCTGGTGGTGCAGGTAGCTGGCCAGTCGTGCCGCGCCGTCCTCGATGATCGCGGCCACGAGTGCATCCTTGGATGCGAAGTGGCGGTAGAAGGCGTCGTTGGAGAGGCCGGCGGCGGCGACGATGTCGCTGACCCGTGGGCTCGACGTAGTCCCGCACCTGCGCATGACGTCGAGACCGGCGTCGAGGAGCCGCCGGACCTCGTTGGCGTACTGCGCGCCTCGCTTGGCCAGCGTCTGCTGGCGCGCTCGGCCATCGCGCACTAGGATCCGCGCAGTCTCTGAGGCAGAATTGCATTCGGAGACATCAGAACGCTATTCTGCCAGGACGGAGGGAGCGCCAGAGGGGAGCGCCAATGGCGTGGGATTTCGAGACCGAGCCCGAGTTCCAGAAGAAGCTGGACTGGGTCGATACGTTCGTGCGCGAGGAGGTCGAGCCGCTCGACCGGGTGTGGCCAGGGCTCGCGTTCACGCCATTGGACGAGACGCGGCGGCGAGTCGTCGATCCGCTGAAGCACGAGGTGCGCGGCCAGGAGACTGTGGGCGACGCACCTGGGCCCCGAGCTCGGCGGCCAGGGGTACGGGCAGTTGAAGCTGGCACTGCTGAACGAGATCCTCGGTCGGTCGTCGTGGGCGCCGATCGTGTTCGGCTGCCAGGCGCCTGACACGGGCAACGCCGAGATCATCGCCCACTACGGCACGCCGGAGCAGAAGGAGCGCTACCTGCGTCCCTTGCTCGACGGCGAGCTCTTCTCCTGCTACTCGATGACCGAGCCCCATGCCGGCGCCGATCCCGACGATGTTCACGACCCGGGCCGAGAAGGACGGCGACGAGTGGGTCATCAACGGGTGGAAGTTCTTCTCGTCGAACGCCAAGACGGCATCGTTCCTCATCGTCATGGCGGTGACGAACCCCGACGTGCAGCGCGTACCAGGGCATGTCGATGTTCCTGGTCCCGAGCGGCACGCCCGGGCATCAACATCGTCCGCAACCTCGGCCTGGCCGGCGAGTCTCGCGACGAGGGCTCGCACGCTCTCATCCATTACGACCACGTGCGGGTGCCGGCCGACGCGCTGCTCGGTGGCGAAGGCCAGGCGTTCGCCATCGCCCAGACGCGCCTGGGCGGTGGGCGCATCCACCACGCCATGCGCACGATCGGATTGGCGCAGAAGGCGCTCGACATGATGTGCGAGCGCGCCCTCAGCCGCGAGACGCAGGGCAGCCTGCTGGCCGACAAGCAGTTCGTCCAGGGCTACATCGCCGACTCGTACGCCCAGCTGATGCAGTTCCGGTTGTTCGTCCTCTATACGGCGTGGTCGATCGACAAGTACAACGACTATCGCAAGGTCCGTAAGGACATCGCCACGGCGAAGGTGGTCATGCCGACCGTGCTGCACGACATCGCCTGGCGGGCGATGCAGGTCCACGGCGCGCTCGGCGTCAGCAACGAGATGCCGTTCCTCGACATGATCCTGGGAGCCGGAGTCATGGGTCTCGCCGACGGTCCGACCGAGGTCCACAAGGTGACGGTGGCACGGCAAGTGCTACGCGACTACAAGCCGAGCGACGACGTCTGGCCGACCCAGCACCTCCCCAAGCTGCGTGATGCTGCCCGGGCCAAGCTCGCCGAGTACCTCGAGCACGATGTGGGGAACCTGTGATCGATGTCGATCGGCTGGGGAGATGGATGGACGACATCGGCTTGGCCGGCAAGGGCGAGCCGATCGACCACCGCTACGTCTCGGGAGGATCGCAGAACGAGATATACGAGATCCGTCGTGGTGACCTGCACGCAGCCCTGCGGATCCCACCGCCGACGGCCCCCGAGACGGCGCGACGAGGGGATCATCCGCGAGTGGCGCATCATCGAGGCGCTCGACGGGACCGACGTACCCCACACCGACGCTCTTGCTGCGTGCACCGACGTCTCGGTGCTCGGGCGGGCGTTCTACCTGATGGGATTCATCGATGGCTGGTCGCCGATGGGAGTCGACCATTGGCCGGCGCCCTTCGACGCTGATCTAACGGCGCGATCCGGGCTGGCCTACCAGCTCGCCGAGGGCATCGCGCTGCTGTCGAAGATCGACTGGCGGGCCAAGGGGCTGCACGATCTCGGCCGGCCGGACGGCTTCCACGAGCGCCAGGTCGATCGCTGGACAGCGTTCCTCGAGCGGGTCAAGGGGCGGGAGCTTCCGGGCCTGGAGGAGGCCTCCGCCTGGCTGCGGACGCACCGGCCGATCGACTACGTCCCCGGCCTCATGCACGGCGACTATCAGTTCGCCAACGTGATGTACCGGCACGGCGCGCCGGCTCGGCTCGCCGCGATCCTCGACTGGGAGATGGGCACGGTGGGCGACCCGAAGCTCGATCTCGGATGGGTCGTCCAGAGCTGGCCCGAGGACACTGGTTCCCCTCGAGCGTCCGACTCCAGCTATGTCGACCTCAGGGGGATGCCGTCACGTGCCGAGCTCCTCCAGCACTACGCGGACGTGTCGGGACGTCAGGTCGACGACATCGACTACTACGTGATCCTCGCCAAGTGGAAGCTCGCCATCGTGCTCGAGCAGGGCTTCCAGCGAGCGAGCGACGACGAGAAGCTGCTCGCCTTCGGTCCGATCGTCCTCGATCTCATGCGGGGTGCCGCCGAGCTGGCCGAGACGACGGACTACGGCCGTTGACCGGCCTCGCGAGCCGGTGAGCTGAGGTGCGCCCGTCCAGGCCGACGGCTACGAGCCTTGCGGGCGGGGCGCCAGCGTGATCGACGGCGTGGAAAGGCTCTGACCGCTGCGTAGGAGGCCGTCGACGGCGTTGACGAGGTCCTCGACCTCGATGAAGCATCCAGCGAGCAGGCCGCGGGCCTGCCAGACGGGGTGCAGCTCGCCGGGCAGGTCCCAGTCCCACTCCGAGGCGAACCCGGTCATCGAATCGCCCTCGCCGCCCATGCAGTCGCCGACTGTGCAGCGGGTGAACCCGACGGTCGGGTGCTCGACGCGCCATGCTTCGACCAGCTTGTCGAGCGCCGCCTTGCTCACGGCGTAGGCACCGAGGCCCGGCCACGGCGGGGTGAGAGACGCGCTGACCGACGACAGGTACAGGGCGGTGCCATCCGACTTGGTCAGGTGGGGGATCGCGGCGGCGGTGACGAGGGCCGCACCCGTGACGTTGGTGTCGAAGACCCTTCGCCAGGTGTCAGCATCGGTGTCGACGAGGCGGGCCAGCGGACCTATCGCCGGCGTGTACACGAGGGCGTCGATGCCGCCGAGGTCGGCAGCGGCCTTCCCGATCGCGGACGTGATCGACGCCGTCTCGGTGACGTCGCACTCGATGGCCAGCGCCCCCGGCCCCGCCTCGGCCGCAGCCGCAGCGAGGCGCTCCCGCCGGCGGGCGAGAAGGGCGACCTGCGCACCGCGCTGCCCGAGGCCGACGCCTATACAGCGTCCGAGCCCACTCGACGCCCCGACGACGACAGCCCGCACGATGCAACTCCTCTCCATTGACCGAGTCTCCATCGGCCAACGTCAATGCTCGTCTTCCTCGACGGCGGGCCCTAATCTTCCAGCGGTGCCCAACAAGGTCAAGGCCGGTTTCTTCTCGTTCACCGAGGTCCTGCGACGGGCGGCACCACGAGTACAACGAGTGGCACCTGCTCGACCACATGCCCGAGAACTTCAAGCTCGAGGGCTTGCAGTGGGGGCAGCGATGGGTCGCCACGCCCGAGCTCGTCGAGCGGCGGCTCTCCGCCAAGGGCGGCCTCGCCGCCAGCCAGTACGTCACGCTCTATCTCCTCGGCGATCCTCTGCGCCAGGCGCTCGGCGAGTTCCGGGCGCTGGGCCGGACGTTGGACTCGCTGGGGCGCTTCTTCAAGGCCCGCCGCTCGCACCTCAGCGGACCATTCAAGCTCGTCAAGGCGTACGTGGCGCCCAGGATCCTCGTCGACGCCGAGGTGATCCCCTACCGGCCGAACCGCGGCGTGTTCGTCACCGTGCAGGACCACGCCGAAGACGTCACTGAGTCGGCGCTCGACGAGGCTCGGCGGTGGTACGACCGGGTGCACATCCCTGATCTGCTCAGCGTGCGGGGCGTGGCCGGGTGCTGGTGGTTCGAGGCGATGGGCGACACCAACCCGCGCGGCCGCACGGTGCGCGTCTACTGGCTCGACGACGATCCGGTCGCCTTCCACGACGACTTGCAGGCGAAGACGCCCACCTTCTCGATGATGGACCTGTCCAAGGCCTACAGCACGCTGCTCGTTGGCACGTACCGGTCCATTCCCTGGGACTCGAGCTTCGACTGGTTCGACTAGGCGGGCGGCCCAGCGCATCCGCTGCGTCTTGGGCTCGACGGTCGACGGGTGCAGCCCGCCCACGTGCTCCTCGGCGCACCATCATGCTAACCTGCGGGGAGAATGGCATTCTCCCTCGAGGTGACGGAAGCTGTCCCAGCGTGGCGGGACCGGGCCCTGCGGCGGTCGCTCGACCCGGCCGCAGTCCGGTCGATGGCGCGGCTGGAGCGCCTGCTCGACGCCGTCCGGGAGCTCACCGACGAGGCCGACGACGCCTCGTTCACCGTCGCCGAGGTGACGGCCCGGGCGGGGGTCTCGCTCAAGACCTTCTACCGTTCCTTCGCCAGCAAGGACGACCTGCTCCTGGCCCTCCTGGAGGAGGACAGTCGGACCGGCACGGCCATGCTCGCGGGCGCCCTGGAGCACGTGTCGGCCCCGGCCGCCCGCCTCGAGCGCTACGTCGTCTCGCTGTTCAAGCTGGCCCGCATGGCCCCCGGGTACGCCAGGGTCCTCGTCCGCCAGTACCGGCGCCTCGGCACCGACCGCCCCCGCGAGCTGGCCGCCGCCCTGGCGCCGCTGGTGGACCTGCTCGAGGGGGAGATCGAGGCCGCGGCCAGCACCGGCGCAGCGCACCCGGGCGACCCAGCCCGGGCGGCCGAGATCGTGTTCGCCCTGCTGCTCGATGGGCTGGCCGACGTGACCATCTCCGGCCGCGACAGCGCCGAGGTGGCGGCGTCGGTGTGGCACTTCGTGGCAGGGGGGCTCGGGATCGATGAGAGAGGAGCAAGATGACCGACACCGTCGAGTCGATGGACCCGGGTGCGTTGCTGTTCGCCCCTCACGTGGCCGCCAGCCCGCAGGAGACCTATGACACCCTGCGGCGACAGTGCCCCGTCGCCCGCTCGGACTTCGCCGGGATGACCTCCATCTACATCAGCCGGTACGAGGACGTGTGCTGGGCGCTGCGACATCCCGAGTACTTCACCTCCGAGAGCGATGCCATGGAGCTGGGCGAGCAGCCGCTGCTCCCGCTGCAGGTCGATCCGCCCCGGCACACCAAGTACCGGCGCCTGCTCAACCCCCGCTTCCTGCCCCGGGAGATCGGGCGCTCGAGCCCGACGTGCGCGCTCTCGTCACCCGGCTCATCGACGCCTTCGCCGACCGGGGCCACTGCGACTTCCACGAGGAGTTCGCCACCCCGCTGCCGTCGGGGATCTTCCTGGCCCTCATGGGCCTCCCGATGAGCGACCTCCCGATGTTCCTTCGCTGGCGGGACAACACCATCCGCCCCGACGTGGACCCCGGCGACTTCGAGGGGGCAGCGGCGATCAGGCGCCAGACGGGCCACGAGATCAGCGACTACTTCCGCCAGGCCATCGCCGAGCGCCGGTCCGGCCCCCGACGACAGCCTGCTGTCCCAGATCGTGCAGTTCACCATCGACGGCGACGAGCTCACCGAGACCGAGCTGCTGGGCATGGCCCACCTCCTCATGCTCGGCGGCCTGGACACCGTCACCGCCACCCTCGACTGCATGGTCACCTACCTGGCCAACCACCCCGAGCGCCGCCGCCAGCTGATCGACGACCCGGCCCGGATCCCGGCGGCCATCGAGGAGCTCCTGCGCTGGCAGACGCCCGTCAGCGTCCTCCCCCGGGAGGTGAAGCAGGACGTCGAGATCAACGGCGTGCAGCTGCACGCCGGCGATCCCGTCACGCTCGTCCTGGGGGCCGCCAACCTGGACGAGGAGGAGTTCGCCGAGACGGGCGTCGACTTCGGCCGCGACCCCAACCGTCACGTCGCCTTCGGGAGCGGCAACCACCTGTGCCTGGGCGCCCACCTGGCCCGGCTGGAGCTGCGGGTCGCTCTCGAGGAGCTGCATGCCCGCATCCCGGACTACCGCATGCCCGAGGGAGTCGAGCTCAACGTCTCGCCCGGCATCCGCCAGGCCGACAGCCTGCCTCTGGAGTGGGACGTCCGAGCCACCTAGACCACTCGGACAGGGAAACGCTCATCGTAGGCGCCGGACGCAGCCGTCGGTGTCGCGCCAGTCGCCGGCAGCTCTGACGCGGTACACCGTCGCGTCGCCGATCTCGAGCCGACTTAGGCTGGGGATCGTCGCCACGAGGGCGCGGCGAGGCATCGAGCTGAGCGCGTCGACTGGAGCGCAGGAGGAGAGGACGGATTTCCGATGGACCATGAGCTGGGTACGCCGTACCTGCGACTGGAGCGGGAAGGTGTCGTCGCCTGGTGCGTGATCGACCGTCCGGCAGCGAGAAACGCACTTACGCCCGCCATGTACTACGGGCTCAAGCGTGCCGTGCGTCTCGTCAATACCGATCCTGATCTCGCCGGCCTGGTCATCACCGGAGTGGGCGACGTCTTTGCACCTGGCGGTGATCTCGGCGGACGGACCGAAGCGGGCGAGGCACCGCCCGACAACATCGGCCACGAAGTCCTTCCGTTCCTCGCCATTCGCGATAGCAACGCGCCGGTCATCGCGGCCGTCAACGGCATCTGCCAGGCCGGGGGATTGCTGATCGCGATGATGGCCGACATCGCGGTCGCCAGTGACCAGGCGACGTTCCGGGTTCCTGAGCTCCTGCGAGGCATACCTGACGCGACCTACGCGGCGGCGCTGCCTGCACACGTCGGTGTAGCCGTCGCCCGGGATCTGTTGTTGTCGGGTAGGCGTTTTGACGCCGCCGAGGCGCAGCGGATCGGCCTGCTGACCCGTGTCGTTCCCCACGACGACCTCCGAAGGGCCGCCACCGAGGCGGCACATGAGGTGATGCAGACCGCACCGGCTGCCGCGCGCCCAGGTCAAGCGGATGCTCAACGAGCGCTACGGCAACATCGACTACCAGACGATGTTCTGGGCGCTCGACCATTCGCCCGAGCCCCGAGAAGGGATGCGTGCATTCATGGAGAAGCGCCCGCCGAGCTGGGTGGCGGCCCCTACCGGCGCGAGGTCGGACGAGCGTCCCTAACACAACCCTAAACAGATCGACACGATGGCCCCGCACCAGCGAGCAAGACTGTGGCTTGACCGCGTCCGAGAGGAGAAGCGCGTGGGGATGTCGCGTCACAGGGTCGTCCGGTCCCGGTCGTCGGCGGTCGCCGTGGCTGTCCTCCTTCCGGCCGCCGCCCTGGCCGGTTGCAGCTCTGGCAGCTCGAACCCGTCGGGAGCGGGCGCGAGCGGGATCCACAAGATCCGCCACGTCGTGGTGATCATGCAGGAGAACCGCTCCTTCGACACCTACTTCGGCACCTACCCCGGGGCCGAGGGCATCCCCATGACGAACGGGGTTCCCACGGTCTGCGTGCCCGATCCTCAGAGCAACCAGTGCGTCAAGCCGTTTCCCGATCACGCGGACGTGAACGGCGGAGGTCCCCACAGCCAGAACAACGCCACCGCGGACATCAACGGCGGCAAGATGGACGGCTTCGTCGGTCAGGCCGAGGCAGGGCGACGAGGCTGTCTGGATGTCACCAACCCCGCCTGTACCAACAGCTCGCAGCCCGACGTGATGGGCTACCACACCGCCGGGGACATCCCCAACTACTGGGCCTACGCCAACAACTTCGTGCTCCAGGACCACATGTTCGAGCCCAACGCCTCCTGGAGCCTGCCCGCGCATCTGTTCCAGGTGTCGGAGTGGTCGGCCGCCTGCACCCAGCACGACAACCCGTCGAGCTGCGTCAACGCCCTCCAGAACCCGGGGACCCCACCCGCGGCCGGGAACCTGCGACCCTCCAACGCCCCCAACCCCATCTACGCCTGGACAGACCTCACCTACCTCATGCACAGGGACAACGTGAGCTGGGGCTACTACGTCGTGGCCGGGACGGAACCCGACTGCGAGAACGACGCCGCCGTCAGCTGCGCTGCGGTCAGGCAGAACGCCGTCACGCCGGGCATCTGGAACCCTCTTCCGTACTTCGACACGGTCAAGGCCGACGGCCAGCTCGGCAACATCCAGTCGGTGGACAACTTCTACTCGGCTGCCAGCAAGGGGAACCTCCCCGCCGTGTCGTGGGTGGCGCCGTCGGGGGCGGTGAGCGAGCATCCACCCGCCCCGGTCTCGGCGGGCCAGAGCTACGTGACGAGCCTCGTGAACGCCGTCATGCACAGTCCCGATTGGAGCTCGACGGCGATCTTCCTGGCCTGGGACGACTGGGGCGGGTTCTACGACCAGGTCGTCCCGCCGAACGTCGACCAGAACGGCTACGGGCTGCGCGTGCCGGGGATCGTCATCAGCCCCTACGCCCGCAAGGGCTACGTCGACCATCAGACGCTCTCCTTCGACGCCTACGACAAGTTCATCGAGGACGACTTCCTCCACGGCCAGCGCCTCGACCCCCGCACCGACGGCCGGCCCGATCCCCGGCCCGACGTCCGGGAGGACGTGCAAGGTGCTCGGTGACCTGACGGCCGACTTCGACTTCGGCCAGCAGCCGCGGTCCACCCAGGTGCTGCCGGTCCATCCCACGACGACCCTGACCGGGACGCCGTCAGGGGGCCGGCGACGCGCCGGTGCGACCACCACCACCACAGACGACGGCTGAACGGCCTCTCGCGGCCTGCCAGCTCGATCGGTCGCGGGGCGCTCGCCTAGTGTCGGGCGACGTGAACCTGGCCATGCTCCTCGAGATGGCGGCCGACGGCCACGGCGAGCGTGTGGCCGTCGGGAGCCGGACCGGCGGGATGACCTTCGCCGACGTGCGCCGCCTGGCCGGTGACGCGGCCTCGCGTCTGGCGGGTGGGGACGCCGCCACGCTCGCCCTGCTTGCGGAGAACGGGCCCGTCGTCCCCGTCAGCCTCTTCGCCGCCGCGTGGGCGGGCGTCAGCTACGCGCCGCTCAACTACCGCCTGCCCGAGGCCGTGCTTCGCCGCCTGCTCGAACGACTGCAGCCCGCGCTGGTCGTCGAGGGGGACGACTGGCTGGCCGGGAGTGGGCGCGGGGGCGACGGCAGCACGGTTCCCATTTCGGAGGAGAGTGACCGGCCGGCGGTGCTGCTGTTCACGAGTGGGACGTCGGCGGAGCCCAAGGCGGCCGTCCTCGAGCACGACAACCTGGTGTCGTACGTGCTCAACACGGTGGAGTTCGGCTCGGCGGACCCCGACGAGGCGACCCTGCTGGCCGTCCCGCCGTTCCACGTGGCCGGCGTGACGAGCGTGCTCACCTCCTGCTACTCGGGGCGGCGGGTCGTTCCGCTGCGGTCGTTCTCGGCCGACGGCTGGCTCGAGGCCGCCCACGAGGAAGACGTGACCCACGCCCTGGTCGTCCCGACCATGCTGGCCCGGATCGTCGACGCCCTGGAGGCGTCGCCCGGCTTGCCGGCACCCAAGCTGCGCTCCCTCGCCTACGGCGGCGCCCGCATGCCGGCGCCGGTGCTGGAACGGGCCCTGCGGCTGTTCCCGGACACCGGCTTCGTCAACGCCTACGGGCTGACCGAGACGAGCTCCACCATCTCGGTGCTCGATCCCGACGATCACCGGACCTCCGCTGGCAGCGCCGACCCCGCCGTGCGCCGCCGGCTGGGATCGGTCGGGCGACCTGTCCCGGGTGTGGAGGTGGCGGTCCTCGACGAGGCCGGGCAGGCGGCGGGGACCGACGTCGTGGGCGAGATCTGCGTGCGGGGGCCGCAGGTCGGTGGCCGCTACCTCGACGGCGGTGCCAGGCAGGCCGAGGGCGGGTGGTTGCGCACCGGCGACATGGGATCGGTCGACGCCGAGGGATACCTCTTCCTCACGGGCCGGGGCGACGACCTCATCATCAGTGGTGGCGAGAACATCTCCCCTGCCGAGGTGGAGGACGTCCTGCTCGATCACCCGGCGGTGGCGGCGGCGGCCGCCGTTGGCATCGCGGACCCCGAGTGGGGTGAGCGGGTGGGTGCCATGGTGAGCCTCCGGCCCGGTGCCGACGCCGATCCCGAGGCGGTCCGGACCTGGGCCGCCGAACGGCTGGGATCGCTCAAGGCGCCGCGGCTGCTCGTGGTCTCGGCCGAGCTGCCGTCCACGGCCACCGGGAAGGTCCTGCGACGGGAGGTCAAGGCGGCGCTCGAGCGACAGTGACGACGGGGGGCGGATCCCGATCGTTTGTCTACGCCGGCGCCTCGAGCGAGGAGAGCCGGTCGAGCACGGCGTCGCGGTAGCGCAGTTGGAACTCGCGAGCCTCGGTCATCGTCCCGCCCTGGCCGCTGATCGTGCACCACGTGACCCCGAGCTCCGCTGCGCGCGCGCCGCCTCGTCATAGTGCGCACGCACACTGGCCTGGTCGTCCAGGCGCACGGCGGGCAGGGGGTACATCACGGCCGTCGGGGGCGGCCGCATCGAGGCCAGCATCTCTGCGAGGTCGTCGATCGACTCGAGCGGAGGCGAGCGCAGGTGGTGGGCCGTCGCCCGGGGGTTCGGCATCGGCATCCAGCCCGCACCGCGCTCGACGACCCGGCGACGGGTGAGCTTGCTGTTGCCGCCGAACCACAGCGGTGGGTGCGGCCGTTGCGCGGGCGTCGGTTCGAGCGCCGTGTCGCGAGCCGAGAAATGGCGCCCTTCGAAGGTGACAGGCTGGCCCGACCATGCCAGCAGGAGCACGTCGAGCGCCTCGTCGAACAGCTGGTTGCGCTCGTCGAAGTCGACGCCGAGGGCGTGAAACTCCGCCTTCTGGTAGCCCGCACCGAGGCCGAGCTCGACCCTGCCACCAGAGAGCCGATCGAGCGACGAGACGGACTTGGCGAGGAGGAACGGGTTCCGGTACGGCAGCACGACGAGGTAGGTGAGGAGCCGGAGCCGCGTCGTCGCCGCTGCTGCGAAGGCCAGGCCCACGAAGGGGTCGAGGGCGTCGTGTCCTCCTGTCTGGCGCCATCTCTGGCTCGGAGCGGGATGCTCGGTGAGGAAGACGGCGCCGAAGCCGGTCTCCTCGGCAGAGCGCGCCAACTCGCTCAGCGCCTCGCCGGCGAGAAACTCAGGTGGCGGTGGGCACGTCAGGAACGGCAGGCCGTAGGCGATCTTCACGGAGGGTCGAGCCTATCGTTGTCGAGACCGACGGCTGTCGGCGGTCCTGTCGTCGGATGGGGCGATAGCTAAGGTGGCGCCGTGATCGAGACCATCGAGCTGCGCGGTCGCGACGAGAACCGGCTCGTCACCGACGTCGCTGGTCCGTCGGCGGCATCTCCGGTCGTCCTGCTCCACGGCGGCGGGCAGACGAGGCACTCCTGGCACACGACGTTGCGGGCGTTGAGCGAGCGCGGGTGGCGCGCCTACGCCCTCGACCTCCGCGGGCACGGCGAGAGCGACTGGGCGGCGGATGGTGACTACAGCCTGGACGCCTTCGCCGGCGACGCCAAGAGGGTGGCTCGATCCGTTGGCCGCCCCCCGGTGCTGGTCGGAGCTTCACTCGGAGGGGCGGCCTCGCTCGTGGCGGCCGCCGAGGCGGACGACCCGCCGGTCGCCAGCGCCCTGATACTCGTCGACATCGCCCACCGGATCGAGCCAGACGGGCGCGACCGGATCACGTCGTTCATGTCGGAGCACATGGCGGACGGGTTCGCTTCACTCGACGAGGTCGCCGACGCCATACAGCGCTACAACCCGCATCGGCCGAGGCCGCGGGATCTGGCCGGGTTGAGGAAGAACCTGCGACAGCGGCCCGACGGCAGGTGGGTGTGGCATTGGGATCCCCAGTTCCTCCGCGGTCCCCGCGGCGGTGCTGACGAGACACGGACCTCGGTCGTCGATCCTGGACGATTGGTCAGCGCCGCCGAGGCGATCGTCGTACCCACGCTCCTCGTTCGGGGCCGCCAGAGCGACCTCCTCAGCCAGGAAGGCGCCAAGGAGCTCCTCGAGCTCATCCCGCACGCCGAGTTCGCCGACGTCGCCGGCGCCGGCCACATGGTCGCGGGGGACAGGAACGACCTGTTCAACGCGGCGATCATCGAGTTCCTCGAGACGGCGAGAAGCCAGGGCACCTTGCCCATGCCCGGCTCCTGACATCGGCCGCACCGCGAAGGCGGGCAAATACGACAGGGTCGCCTGACCCTGCTCAGGCGCCTCGGGCCGGGCATACTGGCGAGCGGCGACGAGTCGGCGACCGGGGGCGCACACGACGATGAGGGTGCTGGACCAGCGATACGAGCTTCTCGACCACCTCGGCTCCGGTGCCATGGCCAGCGTGTGGCGAGCCAACGATCGTCGGCTGGACCGACACGTCGCCATCAAGGTGCTGAGCGAGCAGCTGGCCACCGACACGTCCTTCCGCGAGAGGTTCCAGCGCGAAGCGATCCACGTGGCGTCGCTCAAGCACCCGAACATCGTCACCGTCTACGACGCGGGAAGCGACGGCGACGCCTACTACATCGTCATGGAGCTGGTCGAAGGTGAGTCGCTCCAGGCCAGGCTCGAGGCGACGGTGCCCTACATGGGACTGGAGAGCACGCAGGAGCTCGCCGCCCAGCTGCTCGCCGGGCTCAGCCATGCTCACGGCAAGGGCATCGTGCACCGGGACATCAAGCCGGCCAACATCCTCATCGCCGGGGACGACACGGCGAAGCTGGTCGACTTCGGCATCGCCCGGGCAGCCAGCGACCTCAGGAGCCTGACGACGATGGGACAGTTCATGGGGACCCCCGCCTACGCGTCGCCGGAGCAGCTCGACGCCCGGTCGTCCACGGCGGAAACAGACCTGTACTCGCTCGGTTGCGTGCTCTACGAGTGCATCGCCGGCCACCCGCCGTTCGAGGCCGAGGTCCCGGTCGGCGTGATCGCGCAGCATCTCCAGGCCACGCCTCGCTCGCTGCGCGCCGAGAGACCCGATGTGCCGGAGCCGTTGGACGCGCTCGTGCTCAAAGCGCTGGAGAAGGACCCCGGGCATCGGTTCGGCTCCGCCGACGAGATGCTGCGGGCCCTCGCCACCCCGAGCGCCGCGGGCGCCATGGCGGACGCCTCGCTGTCGACGGTCGTCCTCCCGAGACCGACCGCCACAGGCGGCAACGAGGCCGAACGGGCCGATCAGCCCGCCCCGCCACCGGCGGAAGACCTCGTCAGAGCTGTCGTGGTAGACGACCACCCGTTCTTTCGCGACGGCGTGATCCGCGGCCTGACCGAGAGTGAGCGGGTGGAGGTCGTCGGCGAGGCGGAGAACGGCGCCGATGCGCTGGAGGTGATCAGGCGAGAGCGTCCTACCGTCGCGGTGGTCGATTATCAGATGCCCGAGATGGACGGGCTCGACCTCGTCCACGCGGTCGTCGACGAAGACCTCCCCACCAGGGTGCTGCTCCTCTCGGCAGTGGGCGACAGCGCCGTCGTGTTCCGAGCGCTGGAGGAGGGCGCCGCCGGCTACCTCTCCAAGGACTCCCGACGCAAGGAGATCGTCGACGCCGTGCTCAGGGCGGCGGAGGGCCAGACCGTCCTTCCTCCCGAGCTTGCGGGCGGGCTGGCCGGCGAGATCCGGCACCGGGCCCAGGGCCAGCCGTCAGCACCGACCGATCAGGAGCTGGAGGTGCTGCAGGCGTTCGCCCGGGGCCGGTCTGTTCCCCAGGTTGCCGCCGAGCTCGGTCTGGCGGTGAGCGCGGTCAGAAGCCATGCCCAGCGTCTGTACGACAAGCTCGGTGTCTCCGACCGGACTGCGGCGGTCGTCGAGGCCATGCGGCGCGGATATCTGCAGTAGCGACACCCGATCCAGGACGCCCGAGACCGATCAGTTGGACGACGGCGGGCAGGGCACGTCGACCTCGACGATCGTCCCGGTGGGACGTGCGCTGGACATGCTGAGGCCACCGCCGGCAGCTTCGAGCCGCACACGGTGCGAGGCCAGACCGATGTGCCCGTCGCCGAGGCTCTGCTCCACGGCGCCGTCCGGGATCCCACGTCCGTCGTCGGCGATCACGAGACGGGCGAGCTCGCCCGAGCGGGCGAGATTGATCTGGACGGTGTGGGCCCCGGCGTGCTTGACGACGTTGCTGAGCAGCTCCCGTGCGGTCGCGTAGAGGAGGCCGTCTGCCGGGGTGCGCGCCCCCTCCTCCCAGCCGTCGAGCTCCAGGGTGATGGCGAAGCCACCGCGCGCCTCCGCGGTCCGGGCCAGGTCCCGGAGCGCCTGGGCCAGACCCAGTCGCTCGAGCACGGCCGGATGGAGCTCGGAGACGGTCGACCGAAGGAGGCGGGACGACTCGGTGAGGGCCTCGTCGAGACGGGCGATCGCACGTGGGTCGGACTGGACGTCTTCGATGTCCTGGCGAGCAGCCAGGACATACTGCAGCGCGCCGTCGTGGAGGTTCTCGGCCAGCTGACGACGTTCCCGATCCTCCGTCGTCATCACCTCGGTGAGCAGGCCGGTGCGGTCCCTGACCAACCGGCCGATCGTCGCCACGCGAGATTGCTGGATGCGAGTGAGGGCGACGCAGCCGGCTCCCAGGCCCGGCAAGAACGAGGGTTCGCAGGAGGATGGACGACCAGGGCTCACCGTTCGACGACTGGGTCACGATGCTCACCGAGAGGTACACGGCGACGGTCGGAGCCACCACGGCTGCACACACGACCGGCTTGAGCTGGGTCGCGGCCAGCAGCGGGATGATGAAGAACCCGTTGACGAGCACGTCCGCCGTCCAGCTCTGGGTGGCAGCCACGCCGGCCAGGACGGTGAGCCCACCGAGGGCGAGGAGGTCGACGAACAGCGCCAGCCACACGAACCGCACGGGCGCTGGGCCGCCGCGCTCGCTCCAGATGGTCGAGGCCGATAGCCCACGCGCCGTAGATCGAGGCGATGAGAAACGCCCATCCCTCGTGGTGCTCGGGCGGGACGACGGCGACCGTGATGACGACGAAAGCGACCAACAGGCCGCGAAGAACGAGCTGGAGGCGAACCCCGTGGTAGGCGTGCTCGAGCACGATGGTGTCGAGCTCGGTGCTGGAGGAGAGATCCGCCGAGCCCGTCATGTGTTCAGCCACCATCACCTCCGCGGGATACGGCCGAGGCTGCGCTTTGTGGCCTTTTGCCCGAGGCGCAGGCGCCGCGCCCATGGCATTGTCGCATAAGGCGCCGTTGTGATGAGGCTCAGGACGGGTGCCCTGGTACGGTCGGCGCTCATGCGAGCAGGAGAGGTGGTGGCTCGACAGACGGGTGCCGCGCCCGAGCCCGCCCTGCGGAGCTGGCTCGAGCAGTCTCTCGCCGCGTCCCACTCGTAGGCGCCGTGGGGGGACGAATCCTCGTCGGGACGGCCTCCTGGACGGACCGCTCGTTGGTCGCTTCCGGGTGGTACCCCGAAGGCGTCAGCTCGGCCGAGGACAGGCTGCGCCACTACGCATCGCGGTTCCCGCTGGTCGAGGTGGACAGCACGTACTACGCGCTGCCCCGCCAGGTGATGGCCCGAGACTGGGCCAGCAGGACGCCCGCCGACTTCACCTTCGACGTGAAGGCGTTCTCCCTGCTCACGCAGCATCCCACGCGAGCCTCGTCCATCCCGAAGGGCATCGACGTGGAGTCGGCCAAGGGGACCGTCTACCTCAAGCACCTGGACGAGCAGGGGGTCGGCCAGCTCTGGGACCGGTTCCTCGACGGCGTCGATCCGCTGCGGCGGACGAACAAGCTCGGCTGTCTTCTCTTTCAGTTCCCGCCCTGGTTCTCCTCGAGGAGCGCCAATCGGGAGTACGTCGTCGACTGCGCCGACCGGGCCGCGGCAGACCGGATCGCTGTGGAGTTTCGTCACCCGAGCTGGTTCAAGCCCGAGGAACGGGAGCGGACGCTGGCCTTGCTCGCCGACCACTCGATCGCGCTGGTGTGCGCGGACATGCCCCAGCGGGTGGACAAGGCGCTGCCGCGGCTGGCGGCGGCCACCTCGACCGAGCTGGCAGTGGTCAAGTTCCACGGGCGCAACCGGGAAGGGTGGGAGGAGTCATCGTTTCAGGGGCTCACCGACTATCGGTACCGCCCGAAGGAGCTCGAAGCCTGGGTACCCGATCTCCGGCGTCTGGCCGAGGAGGCGGGCGAGGTGCACGTCGTGTTCCGGAACATGCACGGCGACAACGCTGTCCGCAACGCCGAGCAGCTCATGGACCGGTTGTAATGCCCTGCGCCTAGAGTTCCAGCGTGGAGCTGGGACGGATCGGGATATGGACCTCGGCCCTGGACAGGCAGCCGGCTGCCGCTGTGCGCGACGCGGTCGCCGAGATCGAGGCGCTCGGGTACGGGACGCTCTGGGTGGGCGAGGCCGCCAGGCGCGAGGCGTTCGCCAACGCCGCCCTGCTCCTGTCGGCGAGCACCAGGCTGGTCGTCGCGACCGGTATCGCCAACATCTGGGTTCGCGACCCGATGGCGATGGCGGCCGGCCAGCGGACGCTCAGCGAAGGTTGGGGCGGGCGGTTCCTCCTCGGGGTGGGGGTCAGTCACGACCCGCTGGTCTCGCCGAGGGGGCATCACTACGAGCGGCCGCTCCAGGCCATGCGCGCCTACCTGGATGCCATGGACCAGGCCCACTACGACGCTCCGGCCCTCGAGGCGGTGCCAACGGCGCGGGTGCTGGCGGCGCTGGGACCGCGGATGCTCGCTCTCGCCGCCGAGCGCACCGACGGCGCCCATCCCTACCTGGTGCCACCCGAGCACACGCATCAGGCCCGCCAGATCCTCGGGCCCGGGTCGCTGCTGTGCCCGGAGGTCGCCGTGGTGCTCGTGGCAGACCCGGATCGGGCCCGCCGCATCGCCAGAGCTCATCTGGGCAGCTACCTCCGGCTGGCGAACTACCGGCGCAGCCTCGCCCGCATCGGCTACGGCGAGGACGACCTCGCCGAGGCCGGCAGCGACCGCCTGGTCGATGCGGTCGTCGCCTGGGGGCCGCTCGAGCAGGCGACCGATCGGTTGCGCCAGCATCTCGAAGCTGGCGCCGACCACGTGGCGGTGCAGGTCCTCACCGAGGACCGGGCGCGGCTCCCGCTCGAGGAGTGGCGCGCCCTTGCCGGCTCTAACCTGTTCCCGTGACCGGCCCCGCTCTCCACTGCAGCCGGTCCCCCGGGCCCGCTGTGCCCGACGGCATCGTCGCCGTGGTCAAGCACGAGTGCGAGACGTGTGTGTCCGTCACGCCGGTGCTGGCGCAGCTGCGCCGCGCCGGCGTCCCACTGACCGTCTACACCCAGGACGATCCCGGGTTCCCCCGAGAGTTTCCCGATGTCGTCGACGACACCGAGCTCGGAGTGTCCTGGGCCCTCGACCTCGTCACGGTGCCGACCATCCTGCGGTTCGACGGCGGCGTCGAGGTGGCCAGGACGGAGGGCTGGCACCGGCCGCGGTGGGAGGAGCTCACCGGCGTCGCCGGCCTCGGTCCTGATCTCCCCGAGCTCCGTCCCGGCTGCGGGTCGCGGACGGCCGACCCAGCCATGGCCGACGAGCTCGCCACCCGGTTCGGGTCCGGCCGGCTGCGGGCCCGCCGGGTGTCGCTCGGCTCGTCCGAAGACGTGGCCGAGGCCGCCTACGAGCGCGGATGGACCGACGGGCTGCCCGTCGTCCCGCCCACCGAGACCAGGGTGCTGCGCATGCTCGAGGGGACGACACGGGCACCGGAGGAGGTGGTGGCGACCGTCCCGCCCGATCTGGTGGAGTGCACCGTCGAGAAGGCCGCCATCAACGCGGTCCTGGCCGGGTGCCGGCCGGAGTACCTGCCGCTCGTGCTGGCGGCGGTCGAGGCCATGTGCACCGACGAGTTCAACGGCCACGGGCTCCTTGCCACGACGTACTTCTCCGGCCCCGTCGTGATCGTGAACGGTCCCGTCCGTCAGGCCATCGGCATGAACTCCGCGGGCAACGTCCTGGGGCAGGGGAACCGGGCCAACGCCACCATCGGCCGGGCGCTGCAGCTGATCGTCCGCAACGTCGGCGGCGGGGTGCCCGGTGGTGTCGACCGGGCGACCCTCGGCAACCCGGGCAAGTACACGTTCTGCTTCGCCGAGGACGAGGAGGGTTCTCCTTGGGAGTCGTTGGCGGTCGAGCGCGGCATGGCGCCGGAGAGCTCGGCGGTGACGTTGTACGCCGGCGAGGGGCCACGCGGCGTCGTCGATCAGCTGTCGCGGACACCCGAGTCCCTGGCCCGGTCGTTCGCCGGCAGCCTGCGGACGGTCGGCCATCACAAGCTGGCTCTCGGCCTCGACGCCGTGCTGGTCGTGAGCCCCGAGCATGCCCGCGTCTTCGGCGAGGCGGCGTGGACGAAGGCCCGGCTCCGGGACGAGCTGCTGGAGCTCCTCACCGTCCCGGGCGCCGAGCTCGTTCGCGGCGCCGGCGGGTGCGACGAGGGCCTGCCCCAGGGTCTGGAGGAGGCCGCCATCCCGAAGTTCCGCCCCGACGGGCTGTGGTTCGTCCACGCCGGCGGCCGGGCGGGCCTGTTCTCGTCCATCATCGGAAGCTGGATCAACGGACCCGGCGGCAGCCAACCAGTGACCCGGGAGGTGGGGACATGACGCCCGACCCCGGTACCGTCCTGCTCGACCCGACCAGCGAGCGCACCCCGACGACGCGAGCCCGGAGGGCCCGGCCGTCCTCGCTGGACGGCCTCACGGTCGGGCTGCTGGACATCTCCAAGCCCCGGGGCGACGTCTTCCTCGACGCGTTGGAGTCGGCGCTGAAGGCGCGGGTCCCCGACCTTCGGGTCCTCCGCTACCGCAAGCCCACGTTCGCCAAGGTGGCGCCCGTCGACCTGCGCCACGAGATAACCATCAAGTGCGATCTGGTGATCGAGGCGCTCGCCGACTGAGGCAGCTGCACGTCGTGCAGTGTGCACGACATCGCCGAGCTGGAGACCAGGGGGCTCCCAGGGGTGTTCATCGCCTCGACGGAGTTCGTCGCCGCTGCCGAGACGCAGGCCCGCGCCCTGGGCGTCGATCCCGCCCGGGTGTTCGTCCCCCATCCGATCCAGGACCGGACCGACGACGAGATCCGGGCCCTGGCCGAGGCCGCCGCCGACGAGGTCCTCGCCGCCGCCGTGGCGACCGGAACCGAGCCGCCGCGGCCGTGACCGCCTTCGAGGAAGCCGCCGCCCGCGTTGCCGGCGGCGCCGACCACCACGCCGAGGCGGACGGGCTCGTGCGGGCCATGACGCTCGACGAGAAGCTCGGGTGTCTCGACGGGGACACGCCCTTCTGGCCCGGGATGATCGACATGGTCTCAGGGGGGTACTACCGGCACCCGTGGCCGGCGGCGGCGGTGGAGCGGCTGGGCATCCCCGGGCTGCGGTTCAGCGACGGCCCCCGCGGCGTCGTCGTGGGGGCCAGCACCTGCTTCCCGGTCAGCATGGCGCGGGGCGCGACCTTCGACCCGGATCTCGAGGAGCGCATCGGGGACGCCATCGGGCTCGAGCTCAGAGCGGCGGGGGCCACCTTCTACGGCGGTGTGTGCGTGAACCTCCTCCGTCATCCGGCGTGGGGGCGGGCCCAGGAGACCTACGGCGAGGATCCCCACCACGTCGGCGAGCTCGGGGCGGCCCTCCTCAGGGGCGTGCAACGCCACGCCATGGCCTGCGTCAAGCACTTCGCCCTCAACTCCATGGAGAACGCCCGGTTCACCGTCGACGTGACGGCGGACGACCGGACGCTCCACGAGGTGTACCTCCGCCACTTCCGCCGCATCGTCGACGAGGGCGCCGCCAGCGTCATGAGCGCCTACAACTCCCTGAACGGGTCGTGGTGCGGCCAGAGCGCCGACCTGCTGAGCGGCGTGCTACGCGAGGAGTGGGCGTTCGACGGCTTCGTCGTCTCCGACTTCATCTTCGGCCTGCGTGACGCCGTCGCCTCGGTCCGGGCCGGGCTCGACGTCGAGCTGCCCTTCGCCCAGCAACGGGCCCAACACCTGCCCGGGGCCCTGAGCCGAGGTGAGCTGGACGAGGCACACGTGGATGCGAGCGCGGCGAGGGTCGTCGCCACGCTCCTGCGTTTCTGGCCCGTGCTCGCCCGCCCGGCGCCGGATGCCTCCGTCGTGGCTTCGTCCCGGCACCGGGCTCTGGCCCGGGACGCGGCCCGAAAGTCGATCGTCCTGCTGCGCAACGAGGGCGATCTGCTGCCGCTCGATCCGTCCCGCCTCGAGCGGGTGGCCGCCATCGGGCGCCTGGCCGCCGTCGCCAACCTGGGAGACGGAGGATCGAGCGACGTGCACCCGCCCGAGGTGGTGACGCCCCTCGCCGGGCTGCGGGCGGCCCTCCCCGGTGCGGTCGTGGTGCACGACGATGCCGACGCCTCGCTGGCCGCAGGGTGCGACCTGGCGGTCGTCGTGGTCGGCTTCACCAAGGAGGACGAGGGCGAGTTCATCGATCCCTCGGGCGCCGCCGATCTCTCGGCGTTGTTTCCCCCGTCGGACCACCCGACGCTCGGGCTCCAGGCCCCGTCGGCCCCGCCCGGGTCGGGGAGCGACGCGGGTGGCCCGGACGGTCCGCCGGCCGGCGACACGACCGCCATGGCGCCGGGCGGGGACCGGTCCAACCTGCGCCTCCGACCAGAGGACGAGGCGCTGGTGCGCTCGGTGGTCTCCCACAACCCGCGGACGGTCGTCGTGGTGATGGGGGGAAGCGCCGTGGTGATGCCCTGGTGCGACGACGTACCCGTCGTCCTGCTGGCTTGGTACCCGGGCATGGAGGGCGGACACGCCCTGGCTGACGTCCTGGTGGGAGCGGTCGCCCCGAGCGGCCGCCTGCCCTTCGCCATCCCCGCTGACGAGGCCGACCTGGTGCCCTTCGACCGCGAGGCCCGCTCGGTCGTCTACGACCTGTTCCACGGGCAGTGGAAGCTGGACCGGGACGGCAAGGCGGCTCGATTTCCCTTCGGGTTCGGGCTGTCGACGACGTCCTTCGAGCTGGGCGACGCCTGTCTGGGCGCAGACGGGCGGGAGGTCGCGGTCGACGGTGGCCAACGTGGGCACCCGCCACGGAGCCGAGGTCGTCCAGGTGTACGCGGGCTATCCGGCGTCGTCGGTGCCGCGACCGCATCGCCGGCTGGTGGGTTTCCGCCGGGTCGAGCTGGAGGCGGGCGGGTCGTGCCGGGTGACGGTGCCCCTGGACCTGGACGCCCTGGCCGTGCGGCGTGAGGGTCGCATGGTTCTGGAGGACGGCGAGGTGGTGCTCAGCGTGGCCCGCCACGCCGCCGACCCCGGCATCGAGCTCCGCACACACGTCCTCACATGAACTTCCCCAGGTCGGCCAGCAGACCGTCGATCATGTCCTGGGCCTGGCCCGAGGCGTGCCGCTGCAGCGTCGCCAGACCCTGATGGGCCCCCGTCAGGCCCTCTCGCAGCCGGGCAACCTCCCGCAGCAGGCTCTCCACGTCGCTCCTCGCCGCGGCGATGAACTCGCCGTCATCCGCCTTCCTGACGGTCACTGCGTACGAGCCCAGGCCCTGACCGATCATCACCTGCTGTCCCGAGTACCGCCACGGGCCCCGGCTGGCCCGAAGGAGCCGGTCCTGTATCTCCGCCAGAGAAAGCGCCATGGGCGAAGCCTACGTCTCGACCCCGGAGGCGCTCAGCCCGGCGGGCCTCGGCCGGGCTGCGCCCTTGCACCTCGACAGGAGCCCCGCACCGGCGCCCACCGCCGGCGGGTCGCCTTCCGGGCTGCTGGGGCCCTACGGTGTCGAGGCGTGGACTTCGACATCCCCGAGGAGATCACGGCGACGCTGGACGCCCTCGACGAGTTCATCGAGCGGGAGATCGAGCCGCTCGAGCGCCAGGACGACAACATCCGCTTCTTCGATCATCGGCGCGAGTACGCCCGCACCGACTTCGAGGGCGGCGGTGTCCCCCGCCGGGAGTGGGAGCAGCTGCTGGCCGAGATGCGACGGCGGGCCGACGGCGCTGGCTGGCTGCGGTGGGCGCTCCCCAAGGAGTACGGCGGGCACGAGGCCAGCAACCTGGAGATGGCGATCATCCGGGAGCACCTCGCGACCCGCGGGCTCGGCCTGCACAACGACCTGCAGAACGAGAGCTCGATCGTGGGCAACTTCCCGACCGTGCTCATGATGCGCGACTTCGGCACCGAGGAGCAACGAGCTGAGTGGATGCCGGGGTTCTTCGACGGATCCCGCCGTCTCGCCTTCGGCCTCACCGAGCCGGACCACGGCTCAGATGCGACCTATCTCGACACCACCGCCGTGCTCGACGGCGACGAGTGGGTGGTCAACGGGCGCAAGCGCTTCAACTCGGGGCTCCATCACGCGACCCACGACATCGTCTTCGCCCGCACGTCCGGAGACCAGGGGTCACCGTTCGGCATCACCGCCCTGCTCGTGCCGACGGATGCTCCCGGGTTCTCCGTGGATTTCTTCTGGTGGACCTTCAACATGCCGACCGATCACGCCGAGGTGACGCTCACCGACGTCCGGGTGCCGAGGTCGGCGGTGTTCGGGCCCGTCGACCGCGGTCTCGAGCTGGCGCAACACTTCGTCCACGAGAACCGCATCCGTCAGGCGGCCTCGTCGCTCGGCGCCGCGCAGTTCTGCATCAACGAGGCGGTCGCGTACGCGAACCAGCGGCAGACCTGGGGCCGGCCGTTGTCGAGGAACCAGGCCATCCAGTTCCCGTTGGTGGAGCTGCACACGGAGGCAGCCATGCTGCGCCAGCTGGTGCGAGCCACGGCCTGGGCGCTCGACCGCCAGCACCACATGGAGGTGACCCACGAGGTTGCCATGTGCAACTACCGCGCCAACCGGCTTGCCTGTGACGCCGCCGACCGGGCGATGCAGACGTGCGGAGGTCTGGGCTACAGCCGGCACATGCCCTTCGAGCACATCTACCGCCACCACCGGCGCTACCGCATCACCGAGGGCTCCGAGGAGATCCAGATGCGCAAGGTCGGCCAGCAGCTGTTCGGTCTCGGGCGCTAGCGCCCCCGAGTCTGTCCTGGGCCGGCCTCCCGGGCCGGCCTCAGGCGCTGACGCGCCCGAGTCTGTTCCTCGGGCCGGCCTCCCGGGCCGGCCTCAGGCGCTGACGGCTTCCTCGAGCAGCTTGCGTGGGTGGCGGCCGTCCACGTAGCCGATGAATGGTGGATGGATGTTGTAGCCGAGGAGCTCCTGGAGGCGGACGGGCAGGGTCGACGCCATGCTCGGGGGAACGGCGAGGACGTGGTTCTCGACGGGTCGCAGCCAGGAGACGGCGTAGTGGAGCACGACGCCCAGCCGGTCTTCCTCGGTCCCGTTGGGTCCGCCGCCGTGCCACACGCTGCCGGTGTAGAGGAGCGCCGTGCCCGGCGGCATCGCGATGGTAACGGTCGAAGTGTCGGGGCCGGGCCGTTCCGTCGTCCAGCGGTTGCTCCCGGGAACGATGCGCGTGGCCCCGTTTGCCTCGGTGAAGTCCTGGAGCGGCCACATCACGTTGACGACCACTTCGTCATGTGGTCGAGGCAGCGGGTAGATGGCGTCATCGGGGTGCAGCGGCTGGGCATCCTCGCCCGGCCCGATCGAGATGCCTGCCGGGGCACTCAACTGATATGCGCCGAGCACGCGGTCGAGGATGGCGAGCACATCCGGATGCAGCGCGAGCGCGTCGAGGGCGCGGGTCTTGGCGAAGAGGGCGTACACGCGCCGCGTGCGCCGGCCCTCGAAGTCGTCGCGACCCGACGGCGTGTCAGCCAGGATCCGCTCGAGATCGGTTCGGGCCCACGCCACCTGCTCGGCCCCGATGGCGTCGGGCATCGTCGCGTAGCCCCGCTCGACCAGCGTCGCCACGGTTTCGTCGACCATGCCTGCTCCTTCCGCGGATGCCCCCCGGTGCCATCGTCCCTACGTACGATTGTTCCCCAAGGGAATGTCTCTCACCCTAACCATCCAGAAGGGAATGTCAAGCTGTGGCTGACCTGAACGCCACCCAGGGCTCTCTGTTGGGCTTTCTCCACGATGGTCCGCTGACGGGCTGGGACCTCATCCGGCGGGTGGAGGGCGGGCTGTCGCGGTTCTGGAACGTCACCTCCAGCCACGTGTACCGCGAGCTACGAGCGCTCGAGGAGCGCGGGCTGATCGAAGCGGGAGATCCGGGTGTGCGAGACCGTGTCCCGTTCTCGATCACCGGAGCGGGACGGAGGGAGTTCCGCCAGTGGATCCGGCACCCACCGGCAGCCGAGCAGATCCGCTTTCCCTTGCTGGTCACGCTGTGGTTCGGTCGCCACCTCGAGCCGTCCCAGCTCGCTGCCTTCGTCGACGAGGCACGTGACGAGCACGCTCAGCGCCTGGACCTCTACACGTCCCTACGGGGACAGCTCGAGGACGACGACCCTCACCGCGACGCGGTGATCGGGTTCGGTGTCGCTTACGAGCGTGCCGTCATCGACTGGCTCGACGAGCTGCAACGACGACGCTGAACGAGCTGAGGCTCGACGGGCCGGTGTTCGGCGCCTCCAGGATCAACAAGCTCCGGAGGGCGTGGGACGACGTTCCCATCGGTCATCACACCGATTGGTCACGTCGACCACACCGTGGAGCGGCCGATCGCACACCGACCGACGAGCCAGCAGTCGCTCTGAGACCGCTGACCGCGGGTACTGCTAGCTCAGCGCTTCCTCGCGCTGGCCGTCTTCCGAGCCCGCTTGACGGGCCGACGGGCCGTCTTCTTGGCTGCCGGACGCCTCGTCGTCTTCTTCGCCGCCGTACGGCGACGAACTGTCTTCTTGGCTGCGGGCCGACGAGCCGTCTTCTTGGCTGCCGGACGCCTCGCCGTCTTCTTGGCTGCGGGCCGACGGGCCGTCTTCTTGGCCGCCGGACGCCGCACAGCCTTGCGGGCAGTCGTGCGCTTGACTGTCTTGCGCGCTGCGGTACTGCGCTTGACTGCCTTCCTGGCTGTGGTCTTCCTCGCGGCAGGTCGCCGTGTCGTCGACTTCTTTGCCGCTGTCTTTCTGGGTGCCTTTCTAGCCACCCGTCTTCTCGCTACTACCACCGTCATCACCCCCATCTCGTGTTGGACTATATGACGGAGCACGTAAATGGTAGCGAGACTTGTGTGTGTCAAGGTGGATGGTTTCGTGTTGCGTCCCAAAGCGTGATGTCGCGTCGCACGTCAGCGTGGGTCGATGTCCATCGTGTGGCACCCTTCGTTTCGCGGTTGCCGGAGTTTTAGCGGCGCGATGACGAGCGCCGATTGCCGCGAACAAGGCGGTCTGAGGTTGCAAAATCCCGACCATCAATGGCTATGAGATCTTCGGAACGGAGGCTCCACAGACCGGCGTCATCGCGGGAGTGAAACGGTGGTCCGCATCACGGAACGGCCCCGTAACAAGAGATGGTCAAGTAGGCCGGGAGTCGTGGAAGGAGCGCTCTTCTTGTCGCATCGGGCCGCGCTCGGTAACCTCACCATCGGTGGGAACCCGCTGGTGGGCCAGCGGGTCTTGTCGAGCGTCGACAAGTGGGGGGGAGCGAGAGTGGGGGCGCGGGGCGCGGGCCTGTCGACATCGATGGCGTCGGCCGAGGAGCTGCGTCTGGTGGCGCGTATCGCGACGGGTGACGAGGCGTCGCTCCGCCAGCTCTACGCGCAGTACGGGTCCCTCGTGTACTCGATCTCGGCCCGGGTGACCGGCGACCGGTGCGCAGCCGAAGACGTGGCCCAGCAGGTGTTCATCCGGGTGTGGGAGCAACCGACGAGCTTCGACCCCGAGCGGGGGTCGCTCCGCACGTGGCTGGCGACGCTCGCCCACAGCCGGGCGGTCGATCACGTCCGTCGCGAGCAGGCCTGTCATCGAAGAGAGCAGCGTCAGCTTCCTGGCGCTCCCTCCGACGTGGAGGAGGTGGCCACCTCCTCGGCGGTGGCCGAGCGGGTCCGTCGAGCCGTGGACGCGCTCCCGGACGACCAGCGGGTCGCCGTCCTTCTCGCCTACTACGACGCCCGGACGTATCGCGAGGTCGCAGCGGAGCTCGACATCCCCGAGGGGACGGCGAAGTCACGGCTGCGTCTCGGGCTCAGGCGCATCGCCAGGTGTCTGGAGCAAGAAGGGCTGGGGGCGTGGACGTGACGATGACGCACGAGGAAGCTTCCGAGCTGCTCGGCGCCTGGGCGCTCGACGCCTGCGAAGACGCCGAGGTGGCGTCGCTGGAGCGTCACCTGGCGTCGTGCGCCGACTGCCGGGCGGAGGCGGCATCACTCACCCGGGCAGCGGCGGGCCTGGGCGGGCTGGCCGCCAGCGAACCGCTCCCGTCAGACCGGTTGGAGCAGTCGGTGGCCGAGCTCGCCATCTCGGCGTCGACTCCCGCCGCCCTCTTCGGCCACCAGGTCCACGGCCTGGCCCGCCTTCTCGATCGGATCGCCCCCCGCGAGTGGGTCGCCAGCACGGCGGCGGGTTGGACGGCGCACGAGCTCGTCGCCCATCTGCTCGCCGGCGCCAGCTACATCAACTGGCAGCTGGGGCTGGTCCCGGCCGATCCTGGCGGGGGCGAGCTGGTGTGGCTGCCCCGGTCAGAGGCGGTGATCGCGGGGCAGCGAGACAAGGAGCCTGCCCGTACCGTGCGGGAGTGGCGCGCCCAGGCCGAGATCGTCCACCGCCACCTCGCCGGGGCCGCCGCTCACGAGCTGCACGTACCCCTTCCCTGGTTCGGCCACGAGACGCCGCTTCGGACCGTCGCGGTGATCCACGCCTTCGAGACGTGGGTGCATGCCGAGGACATCCGCCAGGCGACGGGGAGGGAATCGGAGGCACCGACTCCGGCCGACCTCGAGTCGATGAGCCGTCTCGCTGCCGAGCTGCTGGGCGGTGCGATGAGCTCGAGCCCGACGGCGAGGGGACGGACGGCGCGACTGGTGCTGACCGGCGCTGGAGGTGGCGATCTCTCGGTACCACGCGGTGACCCCGCACGGCACCCCGACGTCACGCTCACGGCAGAGGTGGTCACCTTCTGCCGCCTGATCGGCGGTCGGTTACGGCCGGCAGACTTCCCCCACCGTATCGACGGCGATCGCGAACTGGCGCGGGAGCTCGTGGAGACGGCGGCCTCGTTCGCCTTTCCCTGAGCAGCGGCGCCGGGCGGGCGGCGGCCCGTTCACGACGATCCGCCGGGAGACCGCCAGGAGGCCGGCGGGATGAGGGGCCGTCGGCGCGCATCACCCCGCCCACCCCCTCCCACCTCGACCGTTCCCGGGCTCCTCCAGGTGACTCGCAGGGGGCGCTCGGTCCGGGCACTATTGAGCCGGGCGATCTTGGGCCGGGGAGCTCGAGGAGATCCCTATGACCCCAAACCGCGATGATGACCGCCGAGCCCCAGGACGGACCGTGCCCACGCTGGAAGACACCCCACCCTCCGGCTCCGATCTGACCCCGCGCCGGCCTCGATGGGGCCGGCGACTGGCCGTCGTCGCCCTCGCCCTCATGGCCGTGGCGGCGGGCGTCGTGGTCCTCATCACCCGGATCGGCGGTCCGGGAGCGGCTCCGGGGTGCACCGCCACCGTGGCCTCCCGCAGCTACCAGCTCGAGCTGTCGCAGGCGGCCAACGCGGCCACGATCGCCGCCGTCGGCAAGCGGAACGGCATCGAGGACCACGGTGTGACGGTCGCCCTGGCGGCAGCACTCCAGGAATCGAAGCTCCAGAACCTCCCCAACGGGGACCTCGACTCGGTCGGGCTGTTCCAGCAGCGCCCGTCGGAGGGCTGGGGCGCCGCTTCCCAACTGATCGTCCCCAGCTATGCGGCGTCGGCGTTCTACCGCGCCCTCGTGCAGGTCCCAGGTTGGGCGTCGCTTCCCGTCACCGACGCCGCCCAGCGCGTGCAGCACAGCGCCGCGCCCGAGGCCTACGCCGTCTGGGAGCCCGAGGCGCGCGATCTGGCCCAGGTGCTGACAGGAGAGGTACCCAACGGGCTGGCGTGCCAGTTCTCGGTACCGAGCAAGGTCAGCGGGTCGACCACCCTGACCGACGCCATCGCGACCGAGGTCGGAGCACCGGCCCTCGGCGAGCCCCTGTCGCCGGCTCGGGGCTGGACGGTGGCGAGCTGGCTCGTGGCGAACGCCTACGCCTACCGCATCACGGCGGTGAGCTTCGCCGGCCTGCAGTGGACGCCGTCGTCGGGAAAGTGGGCGTCGAGCCCCCCCGTGCAGTCCCAGGTGCAGCTGACCCGGGCCGGATCGGCGGCGCCCGGCCCGTGAGCCGGCCGGTTCCGGACCGGCCGGCTCAGGGCCGGCTGGCGCCCACCAGGTCGGACCGGATGGGATTGATGCTGACGACGGTGCCCGAGTCCTCCGCCTCGATCATCCTTCCCGGGCTCACGTAGATGCTGACGTGGCCGATGCTGCCGCTCGACCCGAAGAACAGGAGATCACCGGGTTGGAGATCGGACAGCGGCACGTGGGGGGTGGACCCGTACTGCTCGCTGGCGGAGTGGGGGAGCGAGACGCCCGCGGCCCTCCAGGAGAACATGGTCAGGCCGGAGCAATCGAAGCTGCCTGGCCCGGCGCCGCCGTAGCTGTAGGGCTTGCCCAGCTCGGCCTCGGCGGCGGCCAGGGCCCGCTGGCCGGGACCGGTGTCGGCGGGGGGAGCCACGGGGGCCGGCGCCGGAGCGGCCTTGGGGGGCGCGACATGGGCTGCCCTGAGCCAGGCGTTCACCAGCTCCAGCCGCTGCGTCTCGGCCGCGTCGGCCGCCGCCGCCAGGCGCAGCTTGACCTCGTCCAGGGCGGCCTGCTCCGAGGAGACCCCTCCGAGCAGCGAGGAGGTCGCCAGGGCTGCCGTGCGAGGCGGGGCCGAAGCACGCAGGGTCGATGCCGCCCGTCCCCCACCCGCACCCGCGGCATGAAGACCGGCCGCCAGGACCGACAGGACCAGGCACGTCGCAGCCACGATGCTGATCACGTATCGGTTGGCCCATGTCACGCGCTCGTACCCCGCGTCGAGCTCGGAGAGGAGTGGCGAAGCCCGGCGAAGCACCCAGGCCCCCAGCCGTCACCTGGTCGGTCCGGTGCAGGCTAACGAGCGAGACGGGCCCGGTGTCAAGTTGCGCCGCCATGTCGAAGATCGAACCGACCGCAGCGGGGGTAGGTTGCGAGCAGGTCAGTCGCGGCCAGGAGGCAGAAAATGGCAGGTAACAGCTTTGGCGCCCGGTCCTCGCTCGACGTGGGTGGCCGGCCCTTCGAGGTCTTCCGGCTCGACGCCCTGCAGGAGGGCTTCGACGTGGCCCGCCTGCCGTACTCGATCAAGATCCTGCTCGAGAACCTCCTCCGTCACGAGGACGGCGTCACCGTGGGACCCGACGACGTCGAGGCGCTGGCCCGCTGGGATGCGGCTGCTCCGCCCACCCGGGAGATCGCCTTCGCCCCCGCCCGCATCCTCATGCAGGACTTCACGGGGGTCCCTGGAATCGTCGACCTGGCCGCCATGCGAGACGCCCTGGCCGACGCGGGTGGAGATCCGGACCGGATCAACCCGCTCGTGCCGGCCGAGCTCGTCATCGACCACTCGGTCGTTGCCGACGTGTACGGCGTGCCGGAGGCGTTTCGTCGCAACGCCGAGCTGGAGTTCGAGCGCAACCGCGAGCGCTACCAGTTCCTGCGATGGGGCCAGACCGCCTTCGACAACCTGAGCATCGTGCCGCCCGACACCGGGATCTGTCACCAGGTGAACCTCGAGTACCTGGCTCGGGTCGTCTTCACCAACGAGGCGGGGCAGGCGTACCCGGACACGCTGCTCGGCACCGACTCCCACACGCCCATGGTCAACGGGCTCGGCGTGCTCGGCTGGGGCGTCGGGGGCATCGAAGCCGAGGCGGCCATGTTGGGCCAGCCCGTCTCCATGCTGATGCCCCAGGTGGTGGGGTTCAGGCTCTTCGGGACGCTGCCCGAGGCCGTGACTGCCACCGACCTGGTGCTCACGGTCACCGAGATCCTTCGTCGGCAGGGTGTCGTCGGCAAGTTCGTCGAGTTCTACGGCCCCGGCGTGGGTGCCGTTCCGCTCGAGAACCGGGCCACCATCGGGAACATGTCTCCCGAGTACGGGTCGACGTGCGCGATCTTCCCCATCGACGCCGAGACCCTCCGCTATCTCGAGCTCACGGGACGCCCACAGGAGCTGATCGCCCTCGTGGAGGCGTACGCCAAGGAGCAGGGGCTGTTCCACGATCCCGACCAGGATCCCGTCTACTCCGAGACGGTCGAGCTGGATCTGTCCACGGTCGAGCCCAGCATCGCCGGTCCGACGAGGCCCCAGGACCGGGTCGCCCTCTCCCGGGCGAAGGGCTCGTTCCGAGCGTCCCTCGTCGAGATGCTCGGTGAGGCGCCGAGCGCTGATACCGGGCCCAACGGCGTCCCGGCCGGCCTGGCCGAGGCCAGCCCGGAGGCGGCGTCCGCCTCGTCGTTCCCGGCCAGCGACCCCTTCGAGGTCGCCGACGCCGGCGCCGCGCGACGGGCTCCCGGACTCACGACCGGGGGTCGTCGGCGAGGAGGTCGGTGACGGCGCGGCCCGAGGCCCGGGTGCCCGTCCGCCTCGCCGACGGGACCGAGATCACGCTCGACCACGGCCACGCGGTGATCGCGGCCATCACCAGCTGCACCAACACGTCGAACCCCTCCGTGATGGTGGCCGCCGCCCTCCTGGCGAGAAAGGCGGTCGAGCGCGGGATCAGCTCCAAGCCGTGGGTCAAGACGTCGCTCGCCCCGGGCTCCAAGGTCGTGATGGACTACTACGACCAGGCGGGGCTGACGCCGTACCTGGAAAAGCTGGGGTTCAACCTCGTCGGCTTCGGTTGCACCACCTGCATCGGCAACTCGGGCCCCCTTGCACCCGAGATCGCGGGCGCCGTCGACGATTCCGACGTCGTCGTGTGCTCGGTGCTCTCTGGCAACCGCAACTTCGAGGGGCGGATCCACCCGCAGTGCCGCATGAACTACCTGGCGTCACCACCACTCGTCGTGGCCTACGCGCTGTCCGGCACGATGGACATCGACTTCGCGTCCGAGCCTCTCAGCGAGGACGCGAGGGTCGCGCCGTGTACCTGCGCGACATCTGGCCGTCGGTGCAGGAGGTCGAGCAGGTGATCCGGGGCACTGTCCGTTCCGACATGTTCCGCGCCAGCTACGACGCCGTGTTCGACGGTGACGAGCGATGGGTGTCCCTGCCCGTGCCGACGGGCCGGCGCTACGAGTGGGACGACTCCTCGACCTACGTGCACAAGCCGCCCTTCTTCGAGTCCATGCCCCTGCGACGTGCCGCCGCTGTCGGACATCACCGGGGCTCGCGTGCTGGCCCTGCTCGGTGACAGCGTCACGACGGACCACATCTCTCCCGCCGGCGTCATCCGCCGAGACAGTCCGGCCGGGCGGTGGCTCATCGACGCCGGCGTCGACCCCGTCGACTTCAACTCCTACGGGGCGCGCCGCGGGAACCACGAGGTCATGATCCGGGGCACCTTCGCCAACATCCGCCTCCGCAACCAGCTGGCGCCCGGGACCGAGGGCGGCGTGACGATCCACCTCCCCGACGGCGAGCAGATGACGATCTACGAGGCGGCCATGCGGTATGCGGCCGAGGGTGTTCCCCTCGTCGTCGTGGCCGGCAAGGACTACGGCACCGGCTCCTCCCGGGACTGGGCGGCAAAAGGAACGGCGCTCCTCGGAGTCCGGGCCGTCCTCGCCGCCAGCTTCGAGCGCATCCATCGCTCGAACCTCATCGGCATGGGTGTGCTGCCCCTGCAGCTGCCCGATGGCCAGTCGGCGGCCAGCCTCGGGCTCACTGGCCACGAGGTGATCGACGTCGTCGGTCTGGAAGGGCTCGGTCCCGACGATCCGATCCCCCGCCAGCTGACGGTTCGGGCAGGGGGGACCGACCTCGAGGCCCGGGTGCGCATCGACACGCCCAAGGAGGCCGACTACTTCCGCCACGGCGGCATCCTCCACTACGTCCTGCGCCAGCGCTGACGCCGGCGCCTCGTCGAACGCGGGTGCCGGGCGTGGAACGCGACAAGGTCGCCGCGCCGCTCCCGTCTCCCGCGACCCTGCAGCGTCTGCGCTGCGGACGTGCGTCGCGAACGCGACGAGAACGCCGCGCTGCGACGACGCTCGGCGTTTCTGCAGCGTCCAGCGGCGGGCGGCGCCGCTAGAGCTGGCGCCAGTAGACCAGGGCGTCCTCGCCGTCGACCGCCCTCGGCACCCGACCGACGACGGCGAACCCGAGGGACTCGTAGAGGCGACGGGCGGGATTGGACTCGAACACGAGGTTGAACAGCAGGGCGTCGAAGCCGAGGCGACGGGCCTCGGCTCATGGAATGCTCGAGCAGGGCGCGACCGATCCCCGATCCTCGGCGTTCGGCAACGACGAAATAGCCGGCGTTGGCGATGTGGGCCGCCCGGCCGACGAAGTTCGCCTTGAGGTAGTAGGCCCCGGCCAACCGGCCGTGCTCACGTGCCACGACCACGGCGGCAGAATGAACGAGCCAGTAGTCGTCGAACTCGGCCCGGTCGAGGGGAGGAGCCTGCGGGAACCCCTCGCCGGCGTCCACGATGCGGGAGAAGGCGGCGAACAGCTCGTCGTGATCGCCGGCGGTGGCGGCTGCCAGATCCACCGAGCCGAACGGTAGCGCCTATCTGGCCACGAGCCGATTGGCGAGGTCCCACGCCGCCTGCGCGCCCCGCGCCGGCAGCCCGCCCGATCCGGCGGCGGCCAGGGCCGCTCGCGCCCGTTGGCGCCGGGAACCCCGTGCACGCCGCCGCCGGGGTGGGCCGAGGACGACGCCAGGAAGAGGGCGCGCACCGGTGTCTCCGGCCGCGCCATGCCGGGCGTGGGTCGAAACAGGAGCTGCTGGTGCACCTGCGCCGTGCCCCCGTTGATGGCGCCGCCGGAGAGGCTGGCGTCCGCCGCCTCCATGCCGGCGGGACCGAGAACGTGCCGGGCCCGCACGAGGCCGCGAAAGCCCGGAGCGAGCCGTTCGACCCGAGCCTCCATGCGGTCGGCGAAGGCGTCCAGCTCTGCCGCCGTCCAGGCGCCGGTCAGGTCTCCACCCGCGTCACCGCGTGTCCGTCGAGGAACCCGGGTGTACGCCCAGGCCGTGGCCGTTCCCGGCGGACAGCGGGTGGGATCGGCCAGGCTCTGCTGACCGAGTATCAAGAAGGGCTCGGCCGGCACCAGCCCTTTGGCGATGTCGGCCGACCACTGCGTCAGCTGGTCCATCGAGTCGGCGACGTGGACGGTGCCCGCCAGTCGCGCTGCCTCGGTCTGCCAGGGCACCGGCGCGTCGAGTGCCCAGTCGACCTTGATCGTGGAGGGATCCCAGTGGAACCGCTTCACGTCGTCGAGCACCCGGCCGGGCAGGTGCTCGGGCTCGAGCAGGTCCAGATACAGCGTCGGCGCATCGACGTCTGCGAGCACGGCCCTCGTCGCCCCGATCTCGCCTCGACCAGCGATGGCGACACCGTGGGCGCCGGCCGTGTCGCACCTCGATGCTGGTGACCGGCGCGTCGCACTCGACGGTCCCTCCTCGGCTCTGCAGCCGCCGAACGAGTGCATCTGCCAGCTGGCCCCCGCCTCCCTCGGGGACCGGGAACCCGTTCTGCTGGGCGAGGCAGGCCAGCAGCCAGCCGAAGAACCCGCCGAGCGTCGACTCCGGGCTGAAGTCGCCGTGGAGGGCGTTGCCGGCGAGCAGCAGTCCACCTCCGGCGCCGGCGAACTCCTCCTCGGCCAGCGTGCGCACCGGGAGCGTCGCCAAGCGGGCCAGGCGGAGCAGTCCCGCCGGCCCGAGCGTCCTCGCCAGGCGAAGGCCGTGACGCAGGGGCGGGAAGCTCGACAGCAGGGCGCCGAGAAGCGGTTCGTCGACCTCTTCCCAGCGTCCGTAGAGCCGTCGCCAACCGTCGCCGTCTCCGGGATGGTAGGAGTCGATGGACGCGGCCGTCTCGCCGACCTCGTCGGCCACGTACACGCACCGCCCGTCCGAGGTCGGGTGGGCCAGGGTGACAGGTGCTCGGCACCATCGCAGGCCGTGGTGCTCGAGACCCATCGACTGCAGCACCGGCGACGCCACCGCCAGCGGATAGAAGGCACTGAACACGTCGTGGTGGAAACCCGGAAGCGTGAGCTCCGCCGTGCGCACGGCGCCGCCGGGCTCTGACTGTGCTTCGAGCACGACGACCGACCAGCCGGCGTCGGCGAGGACGTTGGCGGCCACCAGGCCGTTGGGCCCCGCTCCTATGACGACAGCGTCAGGCACGGTGGGCCGCGCCTTTCGGCGGCCGTCGTGCCACTGTCATCCCTCTTCGTGGCCTCGATGCTGACCCGCACCGACACCTCGGGATAGACCCGCAGCATGAGGATCTTCGGGGGCTGCATCCCGAACTCTCGTATGTCGAAGACCCGCTCGCCCTCCAACCGGAGAGACCCGTCGTCCCGCACGACGATGTCCATGCGTCCCTCGTAGGTCCGTGTGACGCCTGTGAAGGTGAGGTCACCTCGCACCTGGTAACCGGCATCATCGGTCTGCTCGATCGTCGTCAGGTCGCCAGAGATGGTCGGGTGCCTGCCGCGCGTCGATGCGGCGCTTCATCTCCCGGTCGTTGATGGGATTGCCCGAAGACAGGAGATCGACAGGCAGCTCCAACCGTCCTCGACTGGCAGCCGAGGTGTCGACGCGGTCGCCCGCCAGCGTCAGCTCCAGCCAGCCCTCGAGCCCGGCCGTGGTCGAGTGGATCGGGTGCAGGCTCGAGCGGGCGTCGATCCAGACCCGGGAGCGCTCGGGGGCGATGGCGAACCGCAACCCGCGGTGCCGATCAGCCGAGCTCGGAGCCCACCACGCCCACGAACGAGACCATCTCGCCCGGATAGCCGCCCAGGTTGTGGGTGAGCGCGAGGTCCGCTCGCCGGCGGTGGCGACCCGGCGCTCGGGCGGCGCCTCGCCGCGAAGCTGGAGCCAGCACTCGAAGGTCATCCGCAGCCCGGACGCCCCGATCGGGTGGCCGAAGCTCTTGAGCCCGCCGTCGGGGTTGACGGGAAGGTCGCCGTCGAGGTCGAAGCTCCCGGCCAGCTCCTCCTTCCACGCCGTGCCCCGCTCGGCGAAGCCCAGGTCCTCCATGAGGACCAGCTCGGTGGGGGTGAAGCAGTCGTGGACCTCGGCCATGGCGAGCTGGCGGCGGGGATCGGTGATCCCGGCCTGCTGGTAGGCGTCCGCGGCGCACCGCTCGACCTCGGGGAAGTGGGTGAAGTCGTACTCGGGGTCGATCACGCCCGAGCCCGTGCCGGCCACGAGCGACAGCGCCTTCACGTACAGCGGCCGGTCGGTGTACCGGTGGGCGTCCTCGGCGCGGCACGACGATGGCAGCGGCGGCGCCGTCGGCGACCCCGGCACAGTCGTACACCCCGAGGGGCCCCGCCACCGCGCGGCATGTTGCAGATGGTCTCCTGGGCGCACCTCCCGGCGGAACTGGGCCCGTGGGTTGCGGGCGCCGTTGTAGTGGTTCTTCCAGGCGATCCGGGCGAGCACGTCCTTGAGCTCGGCCTCGTCGACGCCGTACTTCTTGGCGTAGGCCGGGGCGACGAGGCTGAACATGGCCGCCGCAGTGAGGGAGCGGCCGGTGCCGTCGGTCGGGGCCCGGCTCGCCCGCTGAGGCCCTGGTAGCCGCCGTCCTTGACCTTCTCGACCCCGACGGCCATGGCGACGTCGTACGCCGCCCGGCCACGGCGTAGGCCGCGCCGCGCAGGGCCTCGGAGCCGGTGGCGCAGAAGTTCTCCACGTGGGTGACTGGCTTGTCGTGGAGCTTGAGCGGCCGGGCAAGCGTGATCCCGCTCATCCCCGACATGGCCGTGCCGAGCCAGTAGGCGTCGACGTCGGCCTTCTCGATGCCCGCCGAGGCGAAGGTCTCCTGGGCGACGTCGACCAGCAGGTCGTCGGTGCCCTTGTCCCAGTGCTCGCGGAAGCGGCGTGCACCCCATCCCGACGATGGCCACCTTGTCCTTGATGCCGTGCGATGCCACTGATCAGCTCCTTGGGATGCGAATGGGACGGGCCTTCCAGAAGTAGTTGTGGATGCCGTCGGCGGACGAAGAGCCGGCGGAAGGTCATCTCGACCCGGTCGCCGATCGACAGCTCGTCCGGCGTCGACATCGGTGAGCTCGCAGGCGAACCGACCGCCGCCGTCGAAGTCGACGACGGCGAAGACCACGGGCGGGCTGGGCGAGTAGACGAGCCGGTCGACGGTGAAGGTGACGACGGTGGCAGGGACGTCCGCCATCGGCACCGGCTCCATGTCGTCGACCGCGTCGCCCTTCATCGAGATCCGGGCGGGTGGCAGGTGGATGGCGCCGCTCGAGCGGTCGCGCGAGCCCACGAAGCCGAACTTCCACTCCTCGGTGCGGGCCGCGGCCGACGCCGAGACCCGCTCCGGCTCGGGCCGCCGAGGCGGCTCGACGGGCAGCAGGCCCCGCCAGCTCAGGAACTTGCCGTAGGCGATGCTCCCGCCCGCCTCGACCTGCGCGGCCACGGCCGGGCCGGCGTGAACGACGAGACGGCGTCGGTGGTGCGGAACAGCAGCACGTCGGCCCCGTCGGCCAGCACCACGAGGGCGATCACCTGACCCGGGCTCGGCCTCGCTCGAGGGCCGAGGCGAGCAGCAGGCCGGGATGGGCGGTCCCGGTGTTGCCAACGGTCGCCGACAGGTCGTCGACCAGCGCCTCCTTGGACGGTGCTCAGGCGTCCGGCGAGCCGCGCGGACGGCCCGGGCGTGGGTGCCCGTCACGACGAGCCGGTCGACCTGCTCGGCGGTGACGCCGGCCGCCTTGAGGCCGTCGTTCCAGGCCCGCTCGCCGAGCGGGAGGTAGGCGGTCTCGCCGAAGCGCTCCTCCCACACCTTGGAGCGCACGTCACCCGGGTGCCCGCCAGCGATCGACGAACTCCTCGGTGGCCGATGCCCCACCGAGGTAGCTCGGCCAGCAAGGGTCCGTCGGCGTCGTCGCCGACCAGGACCGCGGCCGCGCCGTCGCCGCCCGACGACTCGTCCGCGCTCGTCGGGCAGCCCGGTGCGCATGTCGGAGGTCACCACCAGCACGGCGTCGCTGCTGGACAGGGCCGCGCGGAAGGCGCCGACGCCGGATCGCACGGCGCCGCCCATGTCGACGGCCGGTCGGTCCGAGTCGAGGCGGAGGGCGGCGTGGATGGCGGTGGCGTTCGTCTTGTCCAGGTACGTCGGGCGTCGCCGTGGCGAACCACAGCTCGTCCGGTTGACGGCCTCCGGGAGCCCTGTCGAGGGCGAGGCGGGCGGCCTCGACCCCCATGCGTGGTGGTGTCCTCGTCGTAGGAGGCCACCGACCGGGTGCCCTTGCCCGGCGGTCCGCCGAGCACCTCGGCGATGGCGGATCGGGCCAGGCGTCGATAGGGCACGTAGCCGCTGTAGCTGAGGATTCCTCGCATCGGACCTTCGGTCTCGGGGTCTGTGAGTGGGACTGACGTCGGCGTCAGTCTAGGCCGGCCCGGGAGGCCGGCGGCGAGGGAGTGGCCGCAGGCGCTCGGGGCCTCGGCCGGCCCGGCGCTGAGGCCTGGGTCAGGACCTGGCCGCGGGAGGACCGGGCCCCGCCGCCCCTGAGGCGGCGCGTCGCAGGAGGTCGCTGACCTCGGCGTCGGTCGTCTGCGAGAAGTCCCGGTACGACAGCCCCACGGCGTGGAAGGGCCGCGGCGTCGACGCGCAGACCACCTCGTCGGCTTCGCCCGCCAGCCGCTCGCAGGTCTCGGCGGCCGCGGTGGGAACGGCCACCACGATGCGGTCGGGCCCGAGGCGCCGGAGCGCCTTCACCGCCGCCCGCATGCTCGATCCCGTGGCCAGCCCGTCGTCGACGAGGATGGCGATCTTGCCCTTGACGTCGGGCGGTGGCATGCCCGAACCGGTACGCCCGGAGGCGCCGCTCCAGCTCCTGCTCCTCGGCGGCGGCCACGGCGACGATGCGCTCGGGGGGGACGTCCAGCGCAGCGACCACGTCCTCGTTCAGGACCTGCACCCCGCCGCTGGCGATGGCGCCCATGGCCAGCTCCTCGTGGCCCGGCACGCCGAGCTTCCGGACCAGGAAGACGTCGAGGGGCGCCTGCAGGGCCTTCGCCACCTCGAAGCCGACCGGGACACCGCCCCGCGGTAGGGCGAGCACGACCACGTCGTCGCGGCCGGCGTACTGGGCGAGCTGCGCCGCCAGAGTCGTGCCGGCGTCGAACCGATCCTGAAATGCCGTCGGCCTCACCCCGTTCGGGAGCTGGTTGCGGCTCCTGTTCGCATGGCCAGCGCCGAAGTGGCTGCTTACAGGCTACTCGCCTCGTCGCTCGTCCCCGCCGCACGGCGGCTGTCGGCGCGCCGGCTCGCTCAGCCGCGCGTCGTGCTCTTCGTCCTCGTCCAGGGGGACCGCTCTGGCCTGTTCGAGCGCGTCCGCCTCGGGAACCTCGTTGCCGAGGTGCGGAGCCTCGTCGACCTCCTCGTCGCCGACCTCGCGCTGCTGCTCGAGCGCGTCCGCCTCGGGAACGTCGGCGTCCAGGTCGGAGTCCTCGGCCGAGCTCACGGAAGCCGACATCCGGGCGGTCTCGTGCTGGTGGTCACCGGCTCCACGCTATATCCACTGACGGCTTCGCCATTTCGGACGGGCCCCAGCCCACGGCAGGCCGTCCGGCTGGTCGGCGGCGGTCGTCCCCACGTACGATCCGGCGCTATGCATCCCAGCGAGGTCCTGGTGTGAGGGCCGCCGTGCTCCCTGAGGTCGGAGCCCCGCTGGAGATCACCGACATCGAGCTGGCGGCGCCCGGGCCCCACCAGGTGGAGGTGCGGGTGGCGGCGAGCGGTGTGTGCCATTCGGACCTGTCGATGCAGAACGGCGGGATCCCCTATCCGCTGCCGGCCGTGCTCGGCCACGAAGGCGCCGGCGTCGTGGAAGCAGTGGGGTCGGCGGTGACCCGGGTGCAGCCGGGTGACCACGTCGTCCTCTCGTGGATCCCGCCCTGTCGGACCTGCGCGACCTGCCTCGGTGGCCAGCCCGTGCTCTGCGAGCGCGGCCTCGTCGACGCCTTGTCGGCGCCCTACGCGACGTGGGAGGGAAAACCGTTGCTGGCCGGCGTCGGCACGGCGACCTTCGCCGAGCGGACGCTGGTCCTGGAGCGGTCCGTCGTGCCGATCGACCCGTCGCTGCCGCTCGAGGTGGCGGCTCTGGTTGGCTGCGCGGTCACCACGGGCGTCGGGGCGGTCATCAACACCGCTCGCGTGCCGCCGGGATCGACGGTGGCGGTGGTCGGTTGCGGGGGCGTCGGGTTGTCGGTGGTGCAGGGTGCCGTGCTCGCCGGCGCTGCATCCGTCGTCGCGGTCGACCGGGTGCCCGACAAGCTGACCCTGGCGACCGGCATGGGGGCCACCGATGCGGTGGACGCCTCCCAGGGCGACGCGGTGGAGGCCGTGCGGGAGCTCACCGGGGGGCGAGGCGTCGACTTCGCCTTCGAGGTGGTCGGCTCGCCGCCCACCATCAAGCAGGCGTTCGGGATGACGCGCCGCGGGGGCACGACGACCCTGGTGGGCGCCGGGCGGCCGGACGAGCACGTGACCTTCACGGCCATGGAGCTGTTCGTCGATGCCAAGGCCATCCTCGGATGCGTCTACGGCTCGGCCGACCCCGAGCGGGACTTCCCCCGACTACTGGAGCTCCACCGTGCCGGCCGGCTTCACCTCGACCGCCTCATCAGCCGCCGTATCGGTCTCGACGACGTGAACGATGCCTTCCGCGCCATGGAGGCTGGCGAGGTGGCCCGCAGCGTCATCGTCTTCGACCGGAGCTGAGCCCGGTTCAACGCTTGGAGCTCGGGCGGCCCGCTGCTGCTACCCCATCTGACTGGTGAACTGGTTCATGTCGAAATAGTCCCGCCAGGCGGCGATCTTGCCGTCGCGCACCTCGAAGGTACCCATGACGGGCAGCGCGATCGACTTGTCGGGGAGCTTGAACACGTCGACCCGCTCGGTCATGACCACGGGCCCGTCGCCGACGAGGTTGAGCACGCGGAACTCGATGCTCTCGACGCCCGCAGTGAACGAGGCGATCGTGGTGGCGATGTCCTCGCGACCGGTGACCGGCGCCAGCGGGATGTTGTGGTACACGGCGTCGTCGGTGAAGAAGTCGGCCAGCTCCGGGGCGCTCCTGCCGTCGGACCACGCACCGCAGAACCTGCGCACCAGGTCGGTTGGGCTCTCCACTGGTTGCCTCCTTGCCTCGGCGAACGGCCGGACCGTAGTCGTTCACGCCGATCGTTCGTAACGCCAGCCCGACTCCAACATCCAGAGGCGGTGCCGGGGACCCGGCCGATCGGCGACACCGTCCTCGTAGCCGGCGTCACCGTGGTAGAGAGCGACTGTCCCGCTGTCGACCGGGGCCAGCCTGGTGGCGAAGTCCTCGGGTGCTCGGGCCCGCGCCTCGGCGATGGCGGTGGGCACGTCGGCGTACCCGGCCAGTTGGTGGAGGGTCACCCACGTCGGCGGGGCCAGCTCGATCTCTCCGGCATCGCGGCGCCGCAGGGCGTCCGCTGGCGCCACCCAGGCGTGGTCGTGGATCTCGCCCCCGTCCACGGTGACCGAGCCTCCGGGGGCGGCGGCGACGAAGAACCAGGTCGAGAACCGCCTGGGAGTCAGCGCCGGCGGCGTCCAGTGGGAGAAGCGGGACCAGCCCCTCCTCGTCGACCACCAGGCCGGCCTCCTCGGCCGCCTCTCTGGTCGCCGCCCGCCGGGCTGCCGCCAGCTCGTAGCTGGCAGCAGCCACCTCGTCGGGCCGGCCTTCCGGGCCGGCCGTCGCCAGCTCGTCGCCGGTCCCGCCGACGGGATAGTCGTCGGGGTCGATGCGTCCGCCGGGGAAGACCCACATGCCGCCGAACTGCAGCCTCGTGCTGCGGTGGACCATGAGAACCTCCAGGCCCGATCGCCCGTCCCGCAGCAGGATGACGGTCGCCGCCGGTATGGCGGGCGTCTCGGGGTTCTCGAACCGGCCTTCCGGGCCGGCTGCGAAGGGAGCGTCGGGCACCACTCCAGAGGCTACGGCAGGCAACGTCGGGCTATCCCGGCGACGGCGACCCGAGGCCAGCGCCGGCCGGCGTCCAGAGCGACAGGGCGAAGTCGCCTGCCGTGTCGGTCCACCAGCGGGCGAGCTCGAGCCCGGCAGCCTGCATCTCCGCCTCCAGCCCCGAGCGGCGGAACTTGGCGCTGATCTCGGTCCGCATCTCCTCGCCGGTCGCGAACGGGACCCGCAGATCGAGATCGGCCACCGTGACGACCTGATCGGTTGTCGAGCGCAGCGCCATCTCGATCCACTCCCGCTCGGCGTCGAAGCGGGCGACGTGGTGAAACTGCTGCAGGTCGAAGTCCGCCCCCAGATCGCGGTTGAGCACGGCCAGCACGTTGAGGTTGAACATGGCGGTGACCCCGGCGCTGTCGTTGTATGCGGCCTCGAGTCGGGCCACGTCCTTCACCAGGTCGGTGCCCAGCAGGAAGCTGTCGCCCGGGCGCAGCGACGTCGCCAGCTCCTTCAGGAACGACGCCCGCCGGTCGGGGCCGAGGTTTCCGATGGTCCCGCCCAGGAAGGCGACGAGGCGCCGACCACCACCGGGCAGGTCCCCGAGATGGTGGTCGAAGTCGCCCACCACGGCGTGGAGGGCGACCCCCGGATACGCCTTGGCAATGGAGGCGGCGGCCGCCCGCAGGGTCGGCTCGCTCAGGTCGAAGGCCACGAACCGCTCCAGCCGGCCGCGAGCAGCGAACGCGTCGAGAAGGATCCTCGTCTTGGCCGAGGTGCCCGAACCCAGCTCGACGACCGTGTCGGCGCCGGTGAGCTCGGCGATGGCGGCGGCGTTCTCGGCGAGGATCTCCTGCTCCCTGCGGGTGGGGTAGTACTCGGGAAGCCTGGTGATGGCCTCGAACAGCTCGCAGCCCCGCTCGTCGTAGAACCACTTGGGAGACAGCTCCTTGGGGCTCGCCGTCAGTCCCGCCCTGGCCTCGGTCCGGAGGGCGGCCCGGAGCTGCTCGGGGTCGAGGTGGACATCGACACGGATGTTCGCTGGGCTGGTCACGGCGGGCGGCTCCTTCTGGCTCACAGGATGCGGCTCGTTCCAGGTGTCTCGACTGTCACAGACCGGACTCCCGGACGCGTGCGCCTCTGTCCTGCGCCGACAGCACGGTGCCGTCGGCGAGGCGACGCCAACCGGGTCGGGCGTCGGTGGGCTCGGAGGCCACGATGAGACCGGCGGACCCGTCGTCGCCTCCGAGCCGGTACAGGGCCTCGCTGCACACGGCGGCGCTCAACCGTCGCCCGTCGGTCAGCATCATCGTGAGCCGGCCGGTGGTGACCTTGGTGACGGTCTCCACCACCGAGGCCAGAGCCTCCTCTGGTCCCGCTCCGGCGTCGATCCGGTCGAGGGCGAGAGCGAAGAGGACCTCGGAGTCCGCCGCTCCCTCGATACCCGCCAGGCGACGGTCGGACAGCGCTCGACGAAGCGCGGCCCCCGGTCCCTCCCGAAAGCCGTCCACGGCACCGTTGTGCGCGAACAGCCATGGACCCGAGGTGAACGGCGGGGTGCCGCTCTCCTCGGCGGGCGCCGGCGGCGTGGCGCTGCGCACGCCGGCGAGGACCGCGTCGGCGCCGCACGAGCCCAGCGAGGCTGGCGAACGACCGGTCGGCCCACATCGGTCCGACCCGCCGGTAGCGCGCCGGCTCGGGCCGGCTCGACAGGTCGTACCATCCGGCTCCGAAGCCGTCGGCGTTGACCGTGCCGTGCGTCTGGCGCTGGGGAGCCCAGGACTGGCGCAGCAGCGAGTGCTCCGGCTCGAGCAGGAGCTGCTCGAGCGTCACGGGCGGACCCAGGTACCCGAACAGCCGGCACACGAGTCCGTCTCAAGCGTCCCTGGCGCAGCGGAAGCCGGCGAAGATCTGGCGTCGGATCGGGTAGTCCCAGTTGCGGAACGTGGTGCGAACCGCCGTCGGATGGGTCGCCCACGAGCCGCCCCGCAGCACCTTGTACTCGGGGCCGTAGAAGACCTCCGAGTACTCGCGGTAGGGGAACGACGCGAACCCGGGATGAGACAGGAAGTCGGATGCCGTCCACTCCCAGACGTCGCCGACCATCTGGTGGCACCCCCAGGGGCTGACCCCGGCCGGGTAGGCGCCGACCGGAGCGGGGCCCAGGTGGTGCTGGCCCAGGTTCGCCCGGACCGGCGTCGGTTCGTCGTCTCCCCAGGGATAGCGGCGCTTGCGTCCGTCGGGACCCCACGACGCCGCCTTCTCCCACTCGGCCTCGGTCGGCAGGCGCTTGCCACACCAGCGGGCGTAGGCCTCGGCCTCGTGCCAGCACACGTGCTCGACCGGCTCGTCGAGGACCAGGCCGTGGCGCCGGCCGAAGCGGTTGACCGACCAGGAAGCCGTGCCCTCACGGCTCCACCCGCCGGGATGAGCGAGCCCAGACTCCTGCCGCCAGGCCCAGCCGGCGGTCGACCACCAGCGGGGATCGTGGTATCCGCCCGAGTCCACGAAGGCCAGGTAATCGCCGTTGGTGACCGGCGCGGCGTCGATCCAGAAGGGCGCCAGCTCGACGACGTGGGCGGGGCGCTCGTTGTCGTAGGCCCAGGGCTCGGTGTCGGTCCCCATGACGAACGGCCCGCCGTCGACCAGGACCTCGCCGGAGACGGGCGCGCCGGTGGGCGCGGCCTGGGCCGACGGCAGCCAGTCGGGCGCCTGGGCCAGGTTGAGGGTGGCCAGCATGGTCTCGATGTGCTGGTGCTCGTGCTGGACGACCATCCCGTGGACGAACGCGCCGGGCACGAGCTCGGCGGCGGGAGGCGGAGCGCTCTGGCTCGGCGGCTCACCGGCGGCGAGGCGCACGATGGACCGCCTTCGGCGGACCGTCGTCGAGGTCGAGCCGCTCCAACAGGTCGAGCACCCTGCCCCGCACCACGGCCACGTAGTCCCGGGCTTCGGCCGGGCCCATCATCGGCAGCGACGGGCGGTCCCGACGCGGGTGCCGGAAGGCGTCGTACACCGAGTCCCACTGCTGGCCCACGGCGGGGCCGCCCAGGGCCCGCAGGAGCCACTGCTCCTCGTAGTTGCCGACGTGGGCCAGGTCCCAGACCAGGGGGGACATGAGCGGCGAGTGCTGGCGGACCAGGCCGTCGTCGGGGACGGGTGCCAGCAGATCGAGGGAGCGACGCCGGGCCGTCTCGAGACGCCCGGCCATCACCGTGTTCAGGTCCACGGCGTTCAGGTCCACGACGCCTCCAAGCCGGCGCCGACCGGCCCGTCGCTGGCGGCGGCCCATCCATCGAGGCGGTCGTCGGCGGGGCAACGCCGCCTGGCCACGTAGCGGTCGCGGTAACGGGCGACGACCTCGGCCGTCGAGCCGTCGACGCCGAGGCGACCGCAGGCGGCCAGGGCGGCATCGAAACAGGTCTCGGCCGCCTCGGCGAGACCGGGATGCTTGGGACCGCATCGTGCCGCCTCCGCCCACGAGGCGCCACACCGGGATGCCGCCCGCTCGGCGACAGCCGATGCCTCGCCGTCGTCCAACAGGCAGGTCGTGACGACCACCGGCACCCGCCACCACGGATCCGGCAGGGCGTCGATGTAGCGAAGCTCGAGCCAGCCCCTGGGCCTGACCGGCGGGAACAGCGTGGTCAGGTGGTACTCGAAATCGGACACGGTGGGGTAGCCGAGCTCGTGCCCCCCCGCCATCCACTCGCCGAACGACAGCCCCGTCCGGACGGGCACGAAGTCGTCGGTGCTGCGCCGGATGAGCATCACCTTGGCGGCCAGCGCGTAGTCGACCCACGCGTCCGCCCATCCTTCGCCCTGGTTGACGGGGGCCGTGCGGGAGGGATCGATACCCAACCACGTGGCCATTCGCGTCGAGCACCAGCCCGTCGGCCGGCCGCCGGCGAGCGGCGAGTTGGCGAAGCACGCGGTCAGCACCGGACCCAGGGCGTGGGCCAGTCGCCAGCGCCGTTCGACGGCGTCCGGGGCGCCGATGTCCAGGTTGACCTGCACCGCCGCCGTGCTGCACATCATCGTCGCCCCGCCCCGTCCGCCGGAGCTGTCGGCGTCGAAGAAGGCCTCCATGGCCTGGTACCGGGGACCATCGACGATCCGTCGTGGTGGTCGCAGCGGGTCGAGCCCCATCCCGACCAGCCCGATGTCGTGCTCGGCCAGGGCGGCACGCACCGCGTTCGCATCCTCGCCCAGGGCTCTGCAGGTCTCGGACACGCCGTGGCACGCCGGCGAGCTCAACTCGACCTGACCGCCCGGCTCGAAGGTCAGGGAGCTGCCCCCCGGCAGTGCCGGAGTTGTCGAGCGCGGCCTCGACCTCGCCGCAGCCGAGGACGTGCTCAGGTTGGAGGGAATGGCTCAGCCACTCGATCTCGGCGCCCACGAGGGCGGCGGTCGAGGAGGGGAAGCACCGCTCACGCACCAGGACCTGCACGCGATCCAGGTCCAGGTGCCGCGTGGGCGTCGGCACGGAACGCTTACCGGTGCCCGAAGTGCGCGGTGACCCAGACGGCGTTGCGCACCGGGGCGATCCACAGCTGGAGGCCACTCATGGCGGTGCTCCTTCCCTCGAGGGGGTTGCGGTTAGTGTGTACCCACGTGATCGATCCGCCGATACCAGGTGGCAGCCTATTGTCTGGACGAGGCGTAGGCGAGGTCACTCCATGGCCGGTGGGCTGCTCACCGATCTCTACGAGCTCAATATGGCGGCCAGTTACATCCGTCGGGACATGGCTGGCGAGGCCGTGTTCAGCCTATTCGTGCGGGAGCTGCCCCCGACCAGGGGATTCCTCGTCGTCGCCGGCCTCGAGGACGTCCTGTCGTTCCTGGAGGCTTTCGATTTCACCGACGACGATCTCGCCTACCTGAGCACCATCGGCTTCGACGGCGACAGCCTCGAGGCGTTCCGCCAGCTCCGGTTCACCGGCGACGTCTGGGCCGTGCCCGAGGGGCGCCTGGTGGGCGCCAACGAGCCGTTGCTCGAGGTCAGCGCCCCGATCGCCGAGGCCCAGCTCGTCGAGACCTACCTGCTGAACCAGGTGACCCACCAGACGACGCTGGCCACCAACGCAGCCCGGTGTCGCACCGCCGGAGGGGGACGCATCGGGTTGCTCGACTTCTCGTTCCGGCGGGCCCCCGGGCTCGACGCGGCGACGGCGATGGCCCGCGTGCTGCGCCATCGTCGGCTTCGCGGGGACCAGCAACGTCGACGGGGCCCGACGCTTCGGTGTGACGCCCGGAGGGACCATGGCTCACTCCTACGTGCAGGCCTTCCGCTCCGAGGAGGAGGCGTTCGCGGCCTTCGCCGAGGACCGCCCGGGTCAGACCACGCTGTTGGTCGACACCTACGACACGATGGCGGGAGTCGAGGCGGCCATCACGGTGATCCACCGGCTCGGGCTGGGCGATCGGGCGTCCATCCGCCTCGACAGCGGCGACCTCGAGGCCCTGGCCAGGTCGTCACGGCGTCGGCTGGACGAGGCCGGGCTTCCCCATGTGCAGATCTTCGCCAGCGGCGGGCTCGACGAGTTCGAGATCGAGCACCTGGTACAGACCGGAGCTCCGATCGACGCCGTCGGGATCGGCACCCGGGTGGCAGCGTCGTCGGAGGCACCGACGCTCGACTCGGTCTACAAGCTCGTGTCCTACGACGGCCGTCCCGTGTCCAAGCTGTCCGCGGACAAGGCGACACTGCCCGGTGCGAAGCAGGTGCTGCGCGGGTCGTCCACGTCCGGGGACGTGCTGGCGCTACGCGAGGAGGTCCCCGGTCCGGAGGCCGAGCCCCTTCTCCAGCCGGTGATGAAAGGTGGGTCGCGTCTGGGCGAGCGCCGAACCGCTGTCGGCGGCGCGGGACCGTTTCGAGGCCGACCTCGAGTGGCTCCCGGCTGGCGCGCGTGACCTCCGCCGGCCCGAGCCGGTGTCGTTGCGGCTGTCCGATCGGCTGACCCAGCTCGACCTCGAGGTCCGCCACGGCGTCGGTCACTGAGGCGGCGAGGAAGCATCCATGGCGCACAGGCACGACCTGGTGGTCGTCGGAATGGGGTCGGGCGGCATGGTTGCGGCGGAGTTCGCGGCGGGCACCCTCGGGCTGCAGGTCGCCGTGGTGGAGCGAGGCCGGGTCGGCGGCGACTGCCTGTGGACGGGATGCGTCCCCAGCAAGGCGCTCCTGGCGTCGGCACGAGCCGCCCACGTCATGCGCCACGCCGACAGGTACGGGATCACGCCCGTCGAGCCCGACATCGACTCCTCGATGGTGTGGAAACGGATCCGCGCCGTGCAGCAGGAGATCGCCTCGACCGACGACGACCCCGCCCGCTTCTCGGCCATGGGCATCGACGTCGTGCGAGGCGACTGCCGGGTGACGGGGCCGAACTCGGTGGCCGTCACCGGGGCGGACGGAAGCCGGGACCTCGAGGCCCGGTTCATCCTGCTGTGCACCGGCAGCCGACCGGCGATCCCGGCCGTCGATGGGCTCGAGCAGGCCGGCTTCCTCACGAACGAAAGCATCTTCGAGCTCGATCGGGCGCCTGGCAGCATCACCATGATCGGGGGAGGACCCGTCGCCGTCGAGATGGCCCAGGCGTTCGCCCGGCTGGGTGTTCGTACCACCGTGCTCCAGAAGGGTCCGCGGATCCTGCCTCGCGACGAGCCCGAGCTCGTCGAGGTGCTGACCCGACGACTGATCGACGACGGCGTCGACCTGCGGCTCAACGTCGAGACGGAGTCCGTCGCCCTGACCGCCCAGGGCAAGGTCCTCGCGGGTGCCGAGAACGGAACTGCGTCGAGCTGGACGTCCGAGGAGCTGCTGGTCGCGGCCGGCCGTCGCCCGAACGTCGAGGGCCTCGGGCTCGAGGAGGTGGGCGTGAACCTCGGGCCCCGCGGTGTCGAGGTGGACAGACGGATGCGGACCAACGTCTCCTCGATCTACGCGGCCGGAGACGTCGCCGGTCGGTTCCGCTTCACGCACTCGGCGGGTTACGAGGCCGTCCGGGCCGTGCGTGACATGTTCTTCCCGGGGAAGGGAACCGTGACCGACTTCGTGCCGTGGTGCACCTTCACCGACCCCGAGCTGGCGCACGCGGGGTTCACCATCGAGCAGGCCCGGCAGCGCTACGGGGACGACGTCGGAGTGTGGCGGCTCGGCCTCGAGCACTCGGACCGGGCGCGAGCCGACAGCGTCAGCGGAGGATCCGTCGTCATCGTGACAGCCAAGAAGGCGAAGGTGGTCGGCGCCCACATCCTGGCTCCCGCCGCCGGGGAGATGATCCACGAGCTGGCGCTGGCGATCGACCAGCAGCTCGAGCTGAGCGACGTGGCCAGCCTCGTGCACGTCTACCCGACGTTGTCCACGTCCACCGGCCAGCTGGCAGCCGAGGCCGCATTCGCAGGCGCCAAGCGCTACCGCTGGCTGGTGCGCAAGGAGCGCCACCGGCCCTGAGCCTGCCCGACGCGTTCGCGTCACCACTTGTGTGGGCGTCGCGCCTGACCCATTGTGGTCGTGTGTCGTCGAGTCGTGTCTCGCGTCGTCAGTTCCTGGGCGTGGCCGCGGCGGCGGGGGTGGTGACGGCCCTGGGGGGCTGCGGGGGCGGGGGCGGGTCCAGCACGGCGCGCACGGCGGCCAGACCGCTTGCCACGCCGGGGACGCGGCCGTTCCCGCGGCTTCCACCCGGCACGGACACGATGCCGCAGATCGATCACATCGTGGTGCTCATGATGGAGAACCACTCCTACGACAACTACCTCGGAACGCTCGGCCGCGGAGACGGGTTCACGATCGGGCCCGACGGACGGCCGACGGCGGCGAACGCGGACGCAGCGGGCAACCTGGTGCGGGCGTTCCAGGATGCCCACGACGTGTCAGCAGCGGGGCCGTCCCAGCCAGAACTGGAACGACAGCCACGTCCAGTGGGACGGGGGCCGCAACGACGGATTCGTCCGGAGCGGCGAGCGGGCCAGTCGCCATGGGGTACTGGACCGCTGCCGACCTGCCCTTCTACCACGGCCTGGCCCGGACCTTTCCGCTGGGAGACCGCTACTTCGCCTCGGTCCTGGCCCAGACGTACCCCAACCGTCGGTACCTGATGGCGGCCACGTCCTGGGGCCAGGTCGCGGACCGTCTCCCGAGCCCGACCGACCCCCCGCCGCCCAACGGGACGATCTTCGACCGCCTCGACGATCACCACATCCCATGGAGGGACTACTACACCAACCTGCCCATGACGTTCCTCGTCCCCTCGCTGGCTGCCCGCGCCAAGCAGAGCATCGTTCCGATCGCCCAGTTCTACGCCGATGCCGCCGCCGGCACCCTCCCTGGGTTCTCCATGGTCGAGACGGAGTACGCGAGCGCTTCGGAGGAGGACCCGCAGGACATCGTGAAGGGCGAGGCGTTCTCGGCCCGGGTGATCAACGCCGTGATGTCGGGCCCCGCGTGGGGCAAGACCCTCCTGATCTGGACCTACGACGAGCATGGCGGCTACTACGACCACGTGCCCCCGCCGCCGGCGCCGGCACCGGACTCGATCCCTCCCGCCATCTCGCCGACCGACCAGCCGAGGCCGGTTCGATCGGTACGGGTTCCGGGTGCCCTGCGTCGTGGTCTCGCCCTATGCCGCGGCGCAACCACGTCTCCCACGTGGTCGCCGACCACACCTCGATCCTCAAGCTGGTCGAGACCAAGTGGAACCTGCCCGCCATGACCTACCGGGACGCCAACGCCAGCAACCTGCTCGACTTCGTCGATCTCCGGTCGCCGCCGGCGTTTCGCGATCCCCCGGTCCTGCCCGCTCCCAACGACAACGCCGCTACGGAAGCCTGCCTGGCCACGGGACCGGGTCAGATCCCCCCGGCCTGACCCGAGCTCCGTCAGCCCTCGGCTGAAGCGGCCGCCGCCTCGGCGGACCCGGCCCGATTGCGGTCTCTTTGTGACAATCGTCACGAAACCGCAACGTGCAGCCCCTTGCAATCTCCGGTGGGCCGGCCATGATGTTGCGCCATGTCTCTCGGCCCGCGCCCTGGACCAAGCATGCCCGACGTCCTGGTGATCGAGTCCTGCCACAGCACCTGGCTGTTCGACACCGAAGCCCGGCGTTTTCGCCGCGTGCTCAAAGGACTGGATCTCGACGTCGACGAAGCCTCTACCGGATGGCGACCGTACTACCGGCTCGACCTCGACTCCCGCTCCGACTCGTTCATGGTGGTCGTCGATCCCACGGGGACGAGGGCCCTCCGCGCCTGGCGGCACGTGGCCGGCTGCCCGCACTGCGCCGGCGACGTGACCGCAGAGCTGCCCCTCGCCGACCTGCAGACGCCGGCGTCGGGCTGATCCGCGCCCCTGGCCAGCGTCCTTCAGCGCCGCGTTTGCGCACGTTGCGAAGTCGTGTATATAGGTATCGTGGCGTCGTATGTCGATAGTGAGGTTCCGGACCTCATGGGTGGAATGTCGATCTTCGACGGTTTGTCCTGTTTGTCGGGGTATGGGGGGTTCGCTGGGGGCATCGGGCGATGATCCGCTGGCCGACCCGGTGGCCACGGCGCGCCTCGGTGATGGTCGTCGGCGGGGTCCTCGTCGTCGGCGCTGCCGCCGGCGTCTACCTGGGAACCCACAGCTTCCAGTCACAGGTGTCGGCCCACGGGCAGCCCCAGGGCGGCGGCGCCCAGGCGCAGCAGGAGCGAGCAGCGCCCAGGGCTCGGGACTGCAGCTGACGTTCAATCCGACCAACGGAGCCACGGCCGTTCCGCTCGACGCTCCCATCACGTCAGCGCCGCCGGTGGCCACCTCAACACCGTGGAGGTGACCGGCCCGCAGGGACAGCCGGTGGCGGGTGCGCTCGGGCCCGGAGGCGGGCGTGGTCCTCCGCCCCCGGCGCTCTGGCCCCGCTCACCAGCTACACGGTCCTCGTGACCGGTAGAACATCGTCGGGCAAGACGGTGCAGCAGCAGGCGTCCTTCACGACCCTGCAGCCGGTCGCCACCCTGACCGACGACATCGAGCCGACAAGCGGGACCGTGGGCGTGGGCATGCCCATCGTGGTGAAGTTCAACCAGCCGGTGGCCGACAAGGCGGCGGTGCAGCGGGCGCTCGACGTGCAGATGTCGGCGCCGGTGCTCGGCGCCTGGAACTGGATCAGCTCCAAGGAGGTCCGCTACCGGCCCCAGGCCTACTGGCCGACCGGTGAGCACGTGACCCTCGGCCTCCAACCTGGCCGGGGTGGACGCCGGCAACGGGATCTGGGGCGGGACCAACCGCAGCGTGGGATTCACCGTGGGTGACGCCCACGTCAGCACCGTCGACATCGACAGCCCACACGATGACGGTCACCAACAACGGCGCCGTCGTGCAGACCTTCAAGGACAGCGCCGGGCGGGACAAGTACCCGACCATGGGCGGGGTGCACGTCGTGTTGGCCAAGGAGGCCGACGTGCTGATGGACTCCCAGTCGGTGGGCATCCCCCGCAACTCGCCCGACGGCTACTACGAGCACGTGGCCGAGGACGTCAACATCAGCGACGGCGGCGAGTTCGTGCACTCGGCGCCGTGGTCGGTGGGCGCCCAGGGCAACTCCAACGTCTCCCACGGCTGCGTCAACCTGGCGCCCGAGCAACGCCACCTGGTTCTACAACTTCAGCCAGCGCGGCGACATCGTCAACATCGTCAACTCCCCGAGGCCGCCCGAGCTGGGCGACAGCGGCACCGTCGACTGGAACACCCCCTGGGACAAGTGGGTGGCCGGCAGCGCCCTCCCGGTGACCTGACGGCTGGAGAAGTGAGCTCAGGAGAACTGGCTGCCGGAGCGGCGTGCGGGTGCTGGGACGAGGCCCAGGAGCTCGGCCCGAGTCAGCGGCATACCGCTCTCGCCGCCGGGACCGGCCTTCACCGCCAGGACCTGGTGGATGCTGGTGCGCGCCGCTTCGAAGTTGAGCGCCGAGCCCGCCATGTAGAGCCGCCAGATCCGGGCCCGGCTCGACCCGACGAGCTCGACGGCCCGGTCCCAACCGGCCTCGAGGTTGCCCACCCACCGGCGCAGGGTCCTGGCGTAGTGCTCCCGTAGGGACTCCACGTCGCGCACCTCGAAGTGCTGGGCCTGCGCGGCGCTGATCGACAGTGCCCACCTCGTGGAGCTCACCGTCGGGGAACACGTAGCGATTGATGAACGACGTGCGGGCCAGACCTGACGGGCCCGGCCGGGAGATGCCGTGGTTGAGCAGGCGACCCTCGGGCCGGAGCAGTCGGTAGAGATCGCCCAGGTACTCGGCCAGACGGGACAGCCCGACGTGCTCGAACATGCCGATGCTGGAGATGGCGTCGTAGGGCCCGTCGGCGACGTCGCGGTAGTCCTGCCTGCCGGATCTCGACCTGAGACGCCAGACCCGGCTTCGGCCACCCGCTCCGCGGCCAGGGAGGCCTGGCGCTCGGAGATGGTGATGCCCACCGCCTGCGCCCCGTAGTGGCGGGCGGCGTGCATGGCCATGGTCCCCCAGCCACAGCCGACGTCCAGGAGGCGCGCGCCCGGGCCGGAGCCCGAGCTTCTGGCACACCAGGTCGTGCTTGGAGCGCTGGGCCTCTTCGAGGGTCGCGTCGGGTCGCTCGAAATGGGCGCAGGAGTACGTCATGGACTCGCCCAGGACCAGCCGGTAGAACTCGTTGGAGACGTCGTAGTGGTGGGAGATGGCGGCTGCGTCGCGCTCCTTGGAGTGCCGGCGGCCCCGAAGGCGCGCCTCTTCGGGTGGGAGGGCCGGAGGCGGTCCGATGGCACCCGAGGTACCCGCTGCCCGCAGCAGGTCGAGCCAGGCCCGCATCCCCAGCCCCACCTTGGCCTGCTTGTCGGGTCCCCGCCAGGGCGTCGCGGAGAGCGAGGGCGGCGTAGACGTCGCCTTCGAGATCCAGCTCGCCGGCCACGTACGCCCTGGCCGCGCCCAACTCGCCGGGCGCGTACATGATGCGGCGTACCGCTCGGGGCGAGCGGATGGTCAGGGTCGCCTCCGCCTCATCGGGCCCGAGCGTGCTGCCGTCCCAGAACCTGACCCTGACGGGCGGGTTCGGGCCCATGAACGCCGTGACCATCGGCTCCAGGATCGTGGCCATCGCCTTGCGCCCCGGTCGATCTCGGCCGCCGTTCGTATCCTGGCGCCGGCCTCCCGGGTCGGGGTTGCTGTCGAGCCGACCTCCCGGGTCGGCGTTGCTCTCGGGCCGACCTCCCGGGTCGGCGATGCTCTCGGGCCGACCTCCCGGGTCGGCGATGCTCTCGGGCCGACCTCCCGGGTCGGCCGTGCCGGAGGTGGTCACTGGTTCTGCCCCCTGCTCGAGTTTCTCCCGCCATCCCCATGGTATGACGCTGAGCTCGCGCCGGAGCCACGGTGCCGACCGACCGGCCTGAGCCGCCCGAACGCGCCAGCCGGACAGTACCCTGGGGCGGTGGGCCCTTCGCTCAGAGGATCCCCTCGGAAGGATGTGACATGGGTCTGTTCAGTCGTGAGTTCATCGCCGTCCCCGACAACGCCAAGGGACAGCTCGTCTTCAAGTGGCCGGACCACAACATCCGCCGGTATCAGCCGGGCCATCGTCGACGTCGACGAGACCGCCCTGTTCCTCAACCAGGGCCAGGTCATCGGGACCATCGCGCCCGGTCAGCACCAGATCGACGCCGACGAGCTGCCGTTCCTCGGCGCGTTCATCGACCATGCGACGGGCGGGAACGCCTACCGGGCCGAGCTGTTCTTCGTCGGGCACCCGGGAGTACCCCGGCCAGCCGCTTCGGGGGCCGGGTCGACGACGTCAAGGACCCGCAGACCGGGCATGATCGTGACCCTGCGGGTCTTCGGCGAGTACTCCCTCAAGGTCACGACCCTGTCCGCTGGTCACCAACCTGACCGGCACCGTGGACGTGACCAACAACGACGCCATCACCGAACTGGGTCGGCGATCAGCTGCTGAAGGTGATGCGCACCGAGGTGACCAGGCAGATCGTCGGCAACGGCTGGCCCGTGCTCGAGCCTGTCGGCCTACACGCCCGACATCGAGCAGACCGTGATCAACGGCGGCAACGAGATCCTGAAGGCCTACGGCCTGGCCATCGTGCGCATGGGCAACTTCGACGTCAACCTCGTCCGACCAGGACGAGGCGACCGCTCAAGTCGCTCGCCAAGGACACCGCCTACTCCAAGATGGCGGGTGGCTTCCAGCAGTACGCCGCCGGGGAGGCGCCTGCTCGGCGCCGGCGAGGGCATGTCCAAGGGCGGGGCGGCCGCCGGCGGCGCCATCCTCGCCAGCCGGGCTCGGAGTGGGCCAGCAGGCCGTGGGCGGGGTGGCCCAGCCGCCGCCGCCGCAGGCGCCGGCCCAGCCCGCCGTCGGGGCCGGTCGCCCAGCAGACCCAGCCTTCCCAGGAGTCCCAGCAGGCCACGATCGCCTGCCCGTCGTGCTCGGTCCAGAACCCGCCCGGTGCCAAGTTCTGCTCCTCGTGTGGCGCCCGCCTCACGCCGGAGGTGATCCACTGCTCCAACTGTCAGGCCGAGCTGGCGCCAGGAGCGAAGTTCTGCACCCAGTGCGGGACCGCGGTACCGGCACCGGCACCTGCTGCCGGGCCCGATGCCCCCAAAGAGAGCTGACGGGTGACAGTGTTCCTGGGTCTGCTTCTCGCCCGGGCTGGTGGGGGACACAGCTTCGGTGGCGGCGGCAGCACGAGCAGCGGTGGTGGGGGCTTCGGCGGTGGGGGTAGCGGCCTCGGCCACGGCGGCTTCTTCTTCCTGCCCATCGGTGGTGTGGGAGGTGGCCTGGTGTTCTTCCTCATCATCGTGGCCGTCATCGTGCTCATCGGCGCCGCCGCCGCTCGCCGGCGGTCGATGCCGGTCCAGCCGCCCTTTCCCGACGAGCACCTCGGTCGTCCGACGTTTCCGAGCCCACCAGAGGAGGCAAGCATGCCCCCTGCCCACAACGAGGTGTCCGACGGTCTGGCGGCCATCCAGGCCCACGACCCCGACTTCGACCGGGACGCCTTCATCGCCTCGTCTGAGCGGGCGTTCTTCACCGTGCAGGAGGCCTGGACCGACCAGAAGCCGGAGATGAGCCGCCAGGTGATGGCGGACGGGATCTGGCAGCAGCACCGCGTGCAGATCGAGGGGTACCAGCGCTCGGGTAAGCGAAACGTCCTCGAGGATCTGTCGATCGGCGCTGCCACCATCATCGGCGCCACCAGCGATCAGTCCAAGGACACGATCACCATTCGCTTCCTGGCCGCCTGTGCCGACTACGACGTAGACGTCAACTCGGGCAAGAGGGTGCGGGGCGACAAGTCGGTGGACCAGTGGAGCGAGGACTGGGTGTTCCAGCGGTCGAGCTCCGCCACCACCAAGGCCGACGGCGGCACGATGCAACAGCGGTGCCCCAACTGCGGAGCGCCACTCGATCTCGACCTGGCCGGTGTGTGCCACTACTGCAAGGCGCCGGTCATGAGCGGTTCGTATGACTGGGTCCTCGCTCGCATCGACCAGGTCATGGGTCAGGCCGTCTGACCGACGCCCCTGCTCCGTCGGGTCGGCCCCGGCGCGTCCGCCACGAGGCCGCCAGCGTGAACGAGCAGGAGGCTCGCCAGCGGCTGGCCGAGGCCCGGGTGGCGACGCTCGCCACCGCCGACGCGTCAGGGCGTCCGCACCTGGTACCCATCTGCTTCGTCGTGGACCGCGACCGCCTCTACTCGGCGGTGGACCACAAGCCCAAGCGACGCCCCGACCTGCGTCGCCTCGCCAACCTGCGGGCCAATCCGTCCGCCTCGGTGCTGGTGGACCACTACGACGAAGACTGGGACCGGCTGTGGTGGGTGCGGGCGGACGGCACCGCCGCCGTGCTCGACCCGGAGGACGATCAGGCCGGTGAGGAACGAGGTCGTGCCGTCGGTCTTCTCGTCGGCAAGTACGAGCAGTACGTCGGTCGAGCGCCGGCCGGTGCGGTGATCTCGCTGGCTCTCCGGTCGTGGCAATCGTGGGCGCCCGCGTAGAGCGCACCACATCCGGTCCGTCCGGCGAGGGCCCCCGCCCAGGCAAGGGCCGTCGGTCGGGATGGCAGCGAGCCTGGCCCTTCGTCCAGGTCGTCGGCGGGCTGGCCCTGGCCGGTTTCGCCGCCTGGGCGGTGATAGGGCGCAAGGGCGAGCTGGCCGGCACGGCGTCCTACCTCGAGGACCTGGACTGGGTGTGGCTGGCGGTGGCCGTCGTGCTCGAGGTCGGCTCGATCGTCGCCTACGGCGCCCTCCAGCGTCAGATCCTGCTGAGCGGTGACCTCGACCTGGGGCTGCCCACCTCGACGGCCATCACCCTGGCCTTCAACTCGCTCACGAACTCGCTGCCGGGCGGCGTGGCCTGGGGCAGCCTGTTCTCGTACCACCAGTTCCGGCGGCGAGGAGCGGACGAGACCCTCGCCGTGTGGGCGATCGTGGCCGACAACGCCTGCGCTGCCGTCACCCTGGCCTTCCTGGCGACCGTCGGCCTGGTCGTGGCCGGCTCCTCGCAGAGCTCGGGTCTCGGCGTGGTCGCCCCGACGTTCGGCGTGATCGTGGGCATCGTGGTCGTGGTGATCGTGGCCTGGCGGCGGGGGTTTCTCAGGGCCCTGGCGACCGGCGCCGTCGGGCTGGTCAAGCGGTTCACGGGCCGGCCCCGGGGAACGCCCCGGGCGTCGGTGGACCGCACCTTCGCTCGCCTCACCGCGGTGACACCCAGCCGTCGTCAGTGGGGCGTGGCCCTGACCTGGGCCATGGCCAACTGGGTCCTCGACTGCGGCTGCCTGGTCGCCGCCTTCGGCGCCGTCGGGGCGCCCGTGCCCTGGCGCGGCGTGCTCCTGGCCTACGGAGCAGGCCAGCTGGCAGCCAATCTTCCGATCACACCGGGCGGCCTCGGGGTGGTCGAGGGCAGCATCACCATCGCCCTCGTCGCCTACGGCGGGGCCGAGGCCACCACGGTCGCCGCCGTGCTCGTGTACCGGCTGCTCAGCTTCTGGGCGTCGCTGCCGATCGGGTGGGGGACCGCCGTGGTGCTGGAGATCCGCCGTCGCACAGGCCGAGGCGACGCCCATGCGGGAGAATCTGAGCTGGTGAAGGCGTGAGGATCTCGTTGCGCAGGGCGGGGGTGGCCGGCATCGGCCTGGCCATGGGTGTCGTGGCCCTGGGGGGGTGCGCCTCGGCCCACAACAGCCTCGGCACCGGATCGAGCCCCTGCTTCCAGGCTCTCCCGTCGGCCACGAAGGCCGTGCACAGCAAGGGCCGCCTCCTCGGTGTGCGCCGGGTGTCGGTGACCCAGCTGCGCCGGCCGCCGACCACGTCGTCCACCCTGCGCCCCTCCGATCGCTCGGTCTGCGTGGTCGCCTTCCAGGGGAAGTACGCGCCTGGCGACGTCGTCAACGCGACCGCGCCCCGCAGCGGCAACTACGCGGTGGTCGTCGTGGGCGAGCACGGTGGCGAGCCGCTGCGCGCCTTCGTGACGGACAAGCTTCCATTGCGCTTCCGCCACTTGAGCTCAGCGCGGCGGGCGGCGAAGCCGCCAATGAAACCGGCGTACGCTGTCGCCGGTGGAGAGGCGGGACCGGCTCGAGCGGCTCACCAATCTGGTGCTGGTCCTGCTCGATACCGGGCGTCCGCTGACCATCCACCAGATCGCCGACGCCGTCACGGGCTATCCGGAGGGAGCCGAGGCCCGCCGGCAGGCGTTCGAGCGCGACAAGCGCACCCTCCGGGAGGAGGGGATACCGATCGCCGTGGAACCGGTGGAGTCGGAGGAGCAGTGGGGGTACCGGATCAGGGCCGAGGACTACTACCTGCCCCCGCTCGGGCTCGACCACGACGAGCAGGTGGCCCTCAACCTGGCCGTGGCCGGGGTCCACCTCGACGAGGGCAGTGGTCGCGGCGCCCTGGTCAAGCTCGGGGTGGCCGACGCCGACAGCCCCAGCCCCGTGGCGTCGCTGCCATCGCTGCCCCAGCTGCCGCTCTTGCACGAGGCCCTCCGCGCCCGCGCACCGGTGCGCTTCGGGTACCGGGGTGAGGAGCGACGGGTCGAGCCGTACGGACTGCTGTTCCGGTCGGGGTTCTGGTACCTCGTGGGTCGGGACGAGGTCCGCGCCGCCCTGCGGACCTTTCGAGTCGACCGCATGGACGGCCGGCTGGTCGTGGGCGCGGCGGGTGCCTTCGAGATACCGGCCGATTTCGACGCCGCTACGGCGTTTCCGGAGGAGCCGTGGCGCCTCGGCGAGGGCGAGATCACGTCCGCCGAGGTGCTCGTCGACCCGTTGCAGGCTCCCCTGGTCGAGGCCGAGCTGGGCGAGAGCGCGATCGTCGAGCGCCGGCGTGACGGCTCGGTCGTCGTCCGCCTGGAGGTGGCGAACGAGGATGCCTTCAGGTCGTGGGTGCTCGGCCTCCTCGACCACGCAGTGGTCGTTGCGCCCGAGCATCTTCGCCAGCGGGTGCGGGCCTGGCTGGAAGCCGTCGGCCGCGCCTGCGGCACCTGCCGAAGGTCCGGTTCGTTGACCTCGCGGACCGATGCCGGCGACCGGCTGCGCCGGCTGCTGGCCATCCTGCCCTGGCTCGCCGATCGGGGTGGGGCCCCGATCTCGGAGGTGGCGGCGCGCTTCGAGATGCCCGAGGCCGAGGTGGTGGCCCTCCTGGAGCTGGCCGCCTGTTGCGGGCTTCCTCCCTACACACCGGACCAGCTGATCGAGCTGATCGTCTCCGACGAGTGGGTGTCGGCCAACCTGGGTGCGCACCTCACCAGGCCGCGCCGGCTGAGCGCAGCGGAAGGCTTCACGGTTGCCGCCTCGGCGCGCGCCATCCTGGCCGTGCCGGGCGCCGATCCGGGCGGCGCTCTGGCGCGAGCGCTGGCCAAGCTCGAGACCGTGCTCGGCGACCGCAGCCGCATCGCCATCGATCTCGACGAGCCCGCCAACATGCCCGTCGTGCGACGCGCCGTCGCCGACCGTCGGCGGCTCGAGATCGACTACTACTCGGCCTCCCGGGATGAGCGGACGACCCGCCAGGTCGATCCCTATTCGGTTGTCGCCAGCGAAGGCCATTGGTACCTGGACGGGTTCTGCCACCTCGCGGGCGACGTCCGGCTCTTCAGGGTCGACCGGATCCAGGGCGCACGGTGTGGTCGGCGATACGTTCGACGCACCGGCGGGCAGGGTGCGAGAGCGGGTCTTCGCCCCTGGACCCGAGGCGAGCCCGGTGCGGCTGGCGATCCCCGCGCCTGCGCGCTGGGTCGTCGAGGCGTACCCCACCCTCGGCAGTCGAAGAGCAGGCGGACGACCGCCTGATCGTCACCCTGGCCGTCTCCGGCACGGCGTGGTTGGAGCGGCTCCTGCTCCGTCTCGGCCCCGAGGCCGAGGTGGTCGATCCCCCCGACCTGGTCGACACGGGGCGACGGGCGGCCGAGCGCGTCCTCGCCGCCTACCGCTGAGCCCGCCGGCGATCCCCGCTCGAAATGCCCTCGTCGCCCGTGCCTGCGTCGCGCCCACCTCCATGATAATGCATGAAAGACACTGAAAGTTCTATGATCGGCGGTCGTGCTGAGCATCGCCAAGGTGCGACGGGGCGGCGAGCGCTACTACCTGGACGCGGTGGCGGGAGGAGCCGAGGACCACCGCCGGCCGGGCCAGGAGCCGGACGGGGTGTGGCTGGGGCGGGCGTCGGGACCGCTGGGACTGCGCGGATCCGTCGGCCCTGCCGACCTCGCAGCCGTGCTGGCGGGCGCCGACCCCGCCACCGGCGAGGTGCTCAACTCCGCCCAGGACCGGGTCCGCGTCGCCGGCTTCGACCTGGTGTTCGCCGCGCCCAAGTCCGTCTCGCTCTGCTACGCCCTGGGGGACGCGTCGGCCGCCGACCAGGTCCGGCTCGCCCACGAAGCCGCGGTGGCGGCCGCGACGGGCTACCTCGAGCGAGAAGCGATCACCGCCCGCCGAGGCAACGGCGACCTGCGGCACAACGTCGCCGTCGAGGGGGTGGTGGCGGCTGCGTTCCTCCATCGCACCAGCCGGGCACCCGATCCACATCTGCACACCCACGTGCTGGTCGCCAACCTGGTGGCGGACGGCGACGGTCGGTGGTCGGCGTTCGACGCCCGGGGGTTGTATGCGCACGCCCGCACCGCCGGATATCTGTACCAGGCCCACCTGCGACACGAGCTGAGCCGGCGCCTCGGTGTCGAGTGGACTCCCGTATGCAAGGGCATGGCCGACATCGTCGGCATCGACCGATCGGTCATCCGGGCGTTCTCCAGGCGGAGGACGGAGATCCAGGCCCGGCTGGCCGAGGAGGGCCGCTCGGGCCCGAAGGCGGCGCGGGTGGCCCAGCTCGCGACCCGGCGAGCCAAGGACCTCGACGCCAGGTTCGAGTCCATGGTCGGCGAATGGCGGGCGCGGGCAACGGCAGCCGGTCTCGGCGGAGGCCAGCTGGCGGGGGCGATGAGCGGTATGCCGCGGGAACGGCCGGCGGACCATCAGATCCCGACCGCTGACTGGATGCGGGCGATCGTGGGCCCCCAGGGGCTGACCGCAGTCGGCGTCGACCTTCTCGCGGCGGGACGTCATCAGGGCGTGCTGCTCCGCGCTTCCGGACGGGGCCGCCGCGGCGACGGTCGAGGCGCTCGCCGACACGGTCGTGGGTTCGGACTTCGTGCAGGTCGCCTCCTGGGGTGCTCACGAGCAGCGGTGGACGACACCGGAGGTGGTCGCCAGCGAGCGGGCGCTTGGTCGAGTCGGCGCGTCGACGCAGTGAGGCCGGTGTCGGCGTTGCCGAGCCGGCGGCGCTCGAGTCCGCGTTGTCGGACCGTCCGCACCTGCCGTCGGTCCAGTCCGACGCGATCCGAGAGGTGTCGGCCTCGACGACCGGCGTGCTCGTCGCCACGGGTGCCAGGTGGGCCGGCGCCATCGACGCCCTGGATGCCGCTCGCGACGCGTGGCGGTCCTCGGGTGCGCGCGTGCTGGCGGGCGCACCCGGCGCCGAGCAGGCCGCCGAGCTGGAAGCCGTCACCGGCATCGAGACCACGACCCTGGTGGACCTCCTCGCCCAGCTCGACGGGCCGGCAGCCTCTCGGCTTGCCGACGGTGTCCTGGTCGTGCACGACGCGGGACGACTGGGCGCCGACACGGTGCGATCGGTGCTCGATGGCGCCGAGCGGGCGGGGGCCAAGGTGATCCTGCTCGGTGAGGTACGACAGCTGCGCGGCAGTCGAGGGGGGAGCGTTTCGGCGGCTGGGTGAGAGCCTCGGGTCGATCGCCCTGGACTCTCCCAGGTCGACAGCGTGGGAGGGGCCGACCACCGGCCGCGGTTGGGTCGACGTCGTGGAACGAGGCGTCGACGGTGCTGGGGTCGTGGTGGGTTCGTCCGCGCCCGCCGTCCGGCAACGCCTCGTCGCCGACTGGTGGGCGGAGCGGCGGGCGGGGCGGGAGCCGGCCATGGTCGCCGCTGGTGGCCGGGAGCTCGACGTCCTCAATGCCGCGGCGCGTTCCGAGCTCGTCGCCGCCGGGCAGCTGGGCGAGTCGATGACCGTGGGTCATCGCGAGATGGCGGTGGGTGACCGCGCCCTGATCAGCCGTGGCGGGCGCAACGGCGGCGTGGCGACCGGTACGCGGGCGACGGTGATCAACGTCGACGCCGAGCGCAGCGTTCTCGACCTGCGCACCGAGAGCGGGCGGACGCTGTCGATCAGCGCTGCGACCGCGGTGGAGATGGGGCTCCGGCACGCCTACGCCACGACGCCCCGTGAGGCGAGGAGGGCGCGGCCCGACCGGGCGCTCATCCTGGGTGACGGCCGATGGGCCTGCGGTTCGGACGGCAACGACCGTTGCTACGTGGTCGGCGGCGTGGGTCCGGGCGGACGGCACGCCGACGACGTGGCGGTCCAGGCGCCCGGTTCCTCGCTGAGCCAGCTCGGTCGTCGCCTCGAGGGTCTCGAGCATCGCCTCGCTCGCGCCGTGGCGCCCGATCCGACGGCGGCTTTGGCGCAGCTCGACCAGGAGCAGGCCCGCACCGACGACCGGGTGGTCGCGGCCCGGTCCGCCCGGTCGGTCGCCGCCAACCGGCTGGAGGATCTCATGGCCACGACGTCCTGGACGGGCCGACGGGCAGCGAGGCAGGAGGCTGCCGACGTGCGCACCGAGCTCGTCTACCGGGAGTCCGAGGTCCGGCGGTGGGAGGCGCGTCGCGAGCGGTTGGGGGAGCGCCGCCGCCAGCTGGAGACCCAGGCGGCCAGCCGTTCGGCCGGACTGTCGGCGCAGCGCCCCGACCTGGCGAGCCGGGAGACCCTCGTGCAGGCGGTGGGCCGCAGACAGTGGGTCCTCGCCCGAGCGGCCGAGGTCTCGCCTCCCGGCTACCTGGTGGCCGAGCTCGGTCCCCGCCCTGCGGCGCCCGCCGAGCGCGCTACCTGGCGCCAAGCGGCGCTGGCCGTCGAGAGCTATCGGGAGCGGTGGGAGGTGAGCGACCAGCGCAACGCACTGGGCGGGCGGCCCGCCTCGTTCGAGCAGCGCCTGCAGCGGGACTCCGCGGCACGTCAGCTCGACGGAGCCCAGCGCCGGCTTTGTCCGGAGCGCGCCATCGAGCGGACGCCCGAGCTGAGCCTGGCCCGCGAGCCCGCCTCCGCAGCTGGCCTCGGCCGCGCCAGCTGACGAGCCCTGGGATAAGTTGGCGCGCGTCCGAACACGACGAGAGGGGCGTCATGGAGGTACCGCTCACCGTCGGCGACTTCCTCGAGCGGGGTGGCTCCGCCTACGCCGACCGCGTCGCACTGGTCGACGAGCCGGGGGTGTCGGGCTCGCTCGGCCGGCTGACCTATGCCCAGCTCCACCGCCGGGCCCGGGGAATGGCCGCTTCCCTCGACGACATGGGAGTCGCCCCCGGGGAGCGGGTGGCCATCGTGAGCCCCAACTCGGGGCGCTTCCTGGTCTCGTACTTCGGCGTCAGCGGGTTCGGGCGCGTGCTCGTGCCCATCAACTTCAGGCTGAACTCCCAGGAGGTCGGCTACATCGTCGACCACTCGGGAGCCTCGGTGCTGCTGGTGGACCCCGAGCTGGACGACGCGCTCGCCGATGTGAGCGTCAAAGAGCGCATCGTCCTCGACGGTGTGCAGGACCGCGAGCTCTTCGCCGAGCTGAGCGACGGCGCCGCCGGCCCGAACCGGTGGGAGCCTGACGAGGCCGCCACGTGCAGCATCAACTACACCTCCGGCACGACAGCCCGCCCCAAGGGGGTGCAGCTGACCCACCGCAACTGCTGGCTCAACGCGGTCATCTTCGGGTGGCACACTACGGTCACCGACCGGGATGTGCTCCTCCACACCTTGCCGATGTTCCACTGCAACGGGTGGGGCATGCCCTACGCGGCAACCGGGATGGGCGTCCGCCACGTGGTCCTGCGAAAGGTCGACGGTGAGGTGATCCTCGCCCGGGTCGAGACCGAGGGTGTGACGCTCATGTGCGGCGCGCCCGCCGTGGTGGCCGCTGTGCTCGACGCGGCCGCCGCCCGACGAGAGCAGGGCCGGCCGGTGCCGGGCGCGGGCAGCGTGCGCATCGTGGTCGCGGGCGCGCCGCCTCCGGCCAGGATCATCGAGCGGGTCGGCGACGAGCTCGGTTGGGAGTTCATCCAGATCTACGGCCTGACCGAGACGGCGCCGCTGCTGACCGTGAACCGGGCTCCGTCGGAGTGGGACGGCCTCGAACCGCCCGAGCGGGCTCGCCGGCTGAGCCGGGCGGGGCTGCCGGCGGTGGGCGTCAAGGTCCGCACCGACGACGAGGGCGAGGTCCTCGCCCGGTCCAACCACGTCTTCGCCGGCTACTGGCGCCAACCCGACGAGTCGGCGGCGGTGCTGGGGGAAGGCTGGTTCCGCACGGGTGACGGCGGATTCCTCGACGGCCCTCACCTCACCATCGAGGACCGCAAGAAGGACGTCATCATCAGCGGCGGTGAGAACGTCTCCTCCATCGAGGTCGAGGGCCACCTCTACCAGCACCCCGCCGTGGCCGAGGTGGCGGTCATCGGGGTGCCCGACGAGCAGTGGGGCGAGACGGTGAAGGCGCTCGTCGTCGTCCGGCCCGGCGCGGACGTGTCGGAGTCCGAGCTGATCGAGTTCTGCCGGAGTGGGCTGGCGCACTTCAAGTGCCCGAGATCGGTGGAGCTCCGCGACGACCTGCCCCGGACGGCGACCGGCAAGCTGCAGAAGTTCAAGCTCCGCTCTCCCTACTGGGAGGGCCGCGAGCGCGGGGTCAACTGACTCCGCGCTCCGGCCGCTCAGTAGCCGGCGGTGGCGTCGACGACGTTGTCCAGCGGTGCGCCCGAGAGCCAGCGGGCGAGCTGGGCGGCGAACAGCTCCTCGATGCGGTCCACGGCCCGCGGCGAGGACCACGTGAAGTGGGGCACGACGATGACGTTCTCGCGTCGCCAGAGGGGGTGGCCCTCCGGTAGCGGTTCCTCGACGAAGGTGTCGAGCACGGCACCGCCGACCTGGCCCGCGTCGAGGGCGCGTACCAGGGCGCCCTCGTCGACCAGCGCCCCACGGGCGACGTTCACGAGCCACGCCGTCGGCTTCATCGCCGCCAGGGCGTCGGCGTCGATGATGTTGGCCGTCGCCGGTGTGTAGCGGCAGGCCGAGCACGACGTAGTCGGCGTCGGCGAGCTCCTCCCGCCAGCGGTCGGGTGCCACCATGCGGGTCACGCCGGCGGGAAGCTCGGCGCGGGCCTGGCGCGCCACCGCCCGCACGTCCATCCCGAATGCCGCCGCCATCGCCGCGACCAGACCGTTGACCGAGCCGAGGCCGAGCAGCAGGAGGACGCCTCCGTCGAGCTCGCTCAGGAGCGGGCTCGGGTCCCACACCCCGCGGTCCGACAGCCGCACGAAACGGGGAAAGAGCTTGGCCGCGGAGAGGATCGCCAGCATGACCCACTCCGCCATCGGACGGGAGAAGCTGCCGACGCCGTTGGTGAGGATGATGTCGCGCGCCGCCAGCTCGGCGACCGGCAGGCTGTCGACGCCCACCGCGTCGGAGTGGACCCACGCCAGATCCGGCAGGTGGTCGACGGCCGCCAGCAGCCACTCTCGCGACTCGAGGCCCGGGCGCCAGAGGGCGGTCACGCCGGCGGCCTCGGCCGCGTCGACCCGGCCGTCGCGGTCGACGACCACCGGTCGGATCGGGCGCGCCAGCTGTCCCTGCTCGTTGAGCCTGGCCAGCGTGGCCTGAGCACCGCCCGTGCCGGCCACTCCGACGGGTGTCTCGCCCTGCCCTCTCCGGCGTCGTCCATCGTCGACGGTCATCCTGCTCGGGCCCGGCCGATGGCTGCAAGGCCAGCTCGTAGGCTGGCCGTACAGGAAGGGGCGCGGATGAACGGAGCGCGCAGAAGGGGCGCACATGAAGGTTCGCATCGGCTACGGGCTCGGCACCGCCGCCGGCGGGGGTGGCCAGCAGCACTTCCTCGATCTGGTCGACGGCCTGGAACGACACCGCTTCGACTCGCTGTGGCTGTCGGAGCGGATCACCGGGGTCGCCCCCGATCCGGTGGTGGGGCTCGCCGTCGCGGCCGGGCGGACCGAGCGTCTCAAGCTCGGCACGAGCGTGCTGGTGCTGCCGGGGCGCAACCCGGCCGTGCTGGCCAAGGAGCTGGCGAGCCTCGACGTGCTCTCCGGCGGCCGCCTGCTGCCGGCCTTCGGCCTCGGCGTGGCCGAGCCGCACGAGCAACAGGCCTTCGGCGTCCGGCGAGAAGAGCGGGCGGCCTGGTTCGACGAGGCGCTGCCGCTCGTCCGCCGCATGTGGACCGAGGACGCCATCGATCACGAAGGGCCCCGTTTCACCTACGCCGGGCTCACGGTCCGCCCCAAGCCGGTGCAGGAGCCTCCCGACGTCTGGCTCGGCGGTCGGGTTCCGAGCGAGCTGCGACGCACGGGTCGGCTCGGCGACGGCTGGCTGCCGAGCTTCTGCACACCCGACGAGGCCGCCGCCGGGCGCAAGATCGTGGAGGAAGCGGCGGATCGGGCCGGGCGATGGATCGACCCCGAGCACTTCGGCGCCCTCGTCGTCTACACCGCGGTGCGTTGCCCGATCGCCTGGCCCAGGCCTTGGCGGCGCGCCGGCCGGATGTCGACCCCGGTGAGATCGTGCTCTCCGGGCTGCCGGCGCTACGCCGGCGCCTCGAGGCCTTCATCGACCGCGGGTTCTCCAAGCTGGTCGTCGTCCCCGCAGTCGAGCCGGAGCGCTGGGCCGACGAGCTGGCGGAGGTCGCCGATCAGGTGCTCGGCCTGCAGGATCCCACGCGGGTCCCCTGACTGCGCCGACGCGCTCACTGACGGCCGGCGGTGGGCACCGACTCGACGAGGGGCGGGCCCCCGGCAGCGGCGCGGAACGCCGCGTCCCATCCCGCCGCCGTGATGCCGATGCGATCGAGAGCGGCACGCGCCTCGTCGAGTGCGTCCGACGCCTCGCGCCGACCGATGGCCTCCAAGGCCCGGGCCCGAGCCAGCCGGACGATGGCCTGCTGGGTCCGGTCACCAGTGGCGTCGACGCTCGACAGCGCGGCGCAGAACGCCTCGTCGCCCTCGTCGGCGCGGCCCAGCTGCACCGAGGCGAAACCTCGCGCGATGTCGGCCACGGCCCGATCGAGATAGGTGGCCTCGTCGAGCGAGGCCGTCGTCCGGGCGGCCTCGATCGCCCGATCGGGCCGGGACGCGCCGGCACAAGCCAGGGCGAGCAGTGACAGCGCATTGGCCCGCGGGCCCGCGGCGACGGCGCCGGCGCCCGCCTGCTCGAGCCGTTCGATCGCTTCGTCGAACCGCCCGACCTGTGCGAGGGCGGCTCCGTGGGCGGTGTCGACCTCGGTCGTGGCGACCTCGCTCACCGCGCCGGTCGACAGCTGCGACACCTCGCTCAGGACCGCGAGCGCCTGTTCGCCGTCGCCCACGTGGATGGCCGCGCCGGCGAGGACCAGTCCCGCCCCCTGCACCAACCCGTACACGTTCCCTGCCTTCGACGAGGACCAGCCGTTCGAGCCCTCGTTCGACAGGGCCGTCATCAGGTCCTCGCGGGCCAGGGAGAACGCGGCGTCGACGTCACCGGCGGCGGCACGGGCTCGTATCAACACGCCGTCGGCCCGCAAGGCGTCGATGTTGTCGAGCTGGCGGAACAACCGCCCCGCCTCCTGGCTCCGCTCGATCGCCTCGTCGGTCCGCCCCTGCCACAGCGCCACCGAGCTGAGCAGGTGCTGCACCATGGCCAGGGCCCAGCGATCACCGCCCTGGCGTACCTCACCGAGGATGTGGATCGCCAGCTCCTCGGCTTCCTCCCGCCGGCCCTGGAAGTAGCGCACGAACCCGAGGAGGCCCTTCGTCCAGCCGAGCCCGCCCCAGTCGCCCGCCTCGGCGAAGGTGGTCCCCGCCTCGCCCAGGCGCTCCTCCGCCTCGGGCAGCCGGCCCAGCGCGTACGCGATCTCGGCCAGGCTCCAGAGCACCCAGGCTTCCTCGCGACGCGACCCGAGCGTGCGGAAGGTCGCCAGGGCGCTCGTCAGCGCTTCCTCTGCCCCGTCGGGGTCGCCCATCAGCGAGCGGGTCGTGCCCAGCTGACTGAGCGCCTCGGCTTCGCCGTGCTCGTCGCCCACGTCGCGCCAGATGCGCGCGGCTCGCTCGAGGGTCGCGCTCGACGCGTCGAACGATCCCTCGGACTGCTCGACGTGGCCCAGGACGGTGAGCGCCCGGGCGACGGCGTGCTGGTCCCCCTTCGCAGACGCCGAAGTCAGGCGCGCTGTCGATGTCGGCACGCGCCGCGCCGGGCTCATGCAGGTTGGCCCTCGCATCGGCCCGCACCAGCAGCACGTCCCGCCGGGCGGCGTCCTCGTCCTGGGGTATCACGGCGATGGCCCGTGACAGCAGGTCCACCGCCACCTGATGGAAGCCCCGCTGGCGTGACCGCTCCGCCGACATGGTGATGAACTCGACCGCCGATCGCCACACGTCGGTCGGGAACGCCGCTGACGGCTCCCACCTCGGCGGTGAGCACCGAGGCCTCGCTGTAGTGGTGGGCCAGCTGCTCGACGACCTCGTGCTGCCGGTCGGTCTGCTGGGTGCTCTCCGACAGCCACCACGCCAGGGCGTGGTGCCGCCGGGCCCGGTCGGCCTTGGTCAGGATCTCGTAGGCGACCTCGCGGGCAAGTCCCGACCGGAAGGTCCACGTGTCGCCGTCCACCGCGATCACGTCCTTCGCCGCCAGCTCCTCGACGATCGGAACGATGTCGGAAGCGCCCCGCGCCGTGGCCAGCGTGGTCAGGGCCTCCAGCTCGCCTCGCAATCCCACCACCGAGGCGTCCTCCACCACGGCGCGCTCCTCGTGGCTGAGCACGTCGAGGCGGGCCGCCACCAGGCCCCGCAGGGTGGCGGGCAGCTCCGCGCCGCGACGCAGCGGCCTCGGCGAGGACGTCCTGATCGCTGCGGTCGCCACGGCTGGCGTCGTCGAGAAGCGCGGACAGCTCCTCGAGGAACAACGGATTGCCGCCGCTGCGTTCGAGCAACGCATCTCCGAGCTCGGCCTCGAGCTCGCTTCCCGACAGCGAGGCGAGCAGCTGGCGGCCCTCGACCATGGCGAGGGGATCGACGTGCAGCACGACCTCGCTGTGGCGACCGGGCCGAGGAGCCCAACGAGGCTGGATCTCGGGTCTGGCCGTGGCGATGAGGACGAGGGGGAGGTGATGCAGCCGGTCGAGCAGGTCGTCGATGGCGTCGAAGACCAGCTCGTCCGCCCAGTGAAGCTCCGACAGGGCCATCACCAGTGGGCGGCGACGGGCGAGCCCGTCGAGGAAGGTCAGCAGGGCCAGCCGCACCTCGTCGCGCGTTCGACCCGGGTCGACGTTGGCCAGCGCACCCTGGTTGCCCATGAGGAAGGAGAGCGCGGTCGCCATGCGTCCGGTCTCGCTGCCGGCGACCTCGAGGCCGGTGACGTCGGCTACGGCGGTCCGGCACTTGGCGAGCGTCTCTTCGGCCGAATCGGAGGGCTCGATGCCGCAAGCCTGGCGCATCATCTCCGCCATCGGCCACCAGACGTTCGCTTCCCCGTATGGCACGCAGCGGCCTTCCAGCACCGTGGCGCCGTGCTGGTGCACCGCCCAGTCCGCGAGCTCGCGGGCCAAGCGGCTCTTGCCCACTCCGGCGTCTCCGAGCAGGACGACCAGCTGCGCCCGGTGCCGAAGGACCGAGGCGCCCACCGCGTGCCGGAGAAGACCGAGCTCTTCGCTGCGGCCGACGAGCGGGCCGTTGACCCGAGCCGGACGGCGTCCGGGAGGAGCGAGACATTCCCTGGCGATCCACCCTTCCACGGCGACGTCCCGACCGCGGGGCTGCAGGCAGCCCGCCGGCTCGTACCGCACCACGCCGGCCGTGCCGGCTCTCGTGGGAGAGCCAACCAGGACCTGACCCGGGTCGGCCATGGTCTGCAGCCGGCTGGCCACGTTGACCACATCACCCATCGCCGTGTAGTCACCGCCGGCCCGCAGGGCGCCGACGAGCACCTCACCGGTGTTGACCCCGATGCGCAGGCGGACCGACTCCAGCTCGCCCGAGAGCGCCACGACGCTCTGTTGCATCTGCAGCGCCGCCCGCACCGCCCGTTCAGCGTCGTCCTCGTGGGCGACAGGTGCGCCGAACAGGGCGACGATGGCGTCACCGACGATCTTGTCCACCCTCCCCCCGAAGGCGGTGATGTCGGCCGCCAGACGCTCGAAGCAGCTGTCGACGAGGTTCTTGACCTGCTCCGGGTCCATGGCCTCGCTCAGGGTGGTGAAGCCGACGAGGTCGGCGAACACCACGGTGACGACCCTGCGCTCGTCACCACGTGTGCCCAGCGTCACGATGGACTGCCCGCATCCGGGGCAGAAGCGGGCCCGCTCCGGCAGCGAGTTCCCGCAGGATGGGCACGTCATCGCCAGCCAGGATAATGCCATCGGCGTACTTGGCCCCCATCGAACCGGCCCATCGAAGCGGCCATCGGCAGGGCTCGGTCGCCGCCTCGCACCGATCGTCTCGGGTGCCGAGCCGCCGGCGCCTGCGCTAGTCCAGCTGCAGATCGGGCGTCCCGCCTTTCACGGTGACCGACGCCGGAAGACCCAGGAGCCCGAGCGGGTCCCGTTGCATCGCCGATGCTCGCAGCGATACGACCTCGCCGCGGTGCGGTCCCGCCGTCACGACGACATCGATCCGAAGCGGGTGATGTTCTTCGACAGCGACATCGACGATCAGGACGTCGTAGACACCGTCAGGCAGAGGTTCCACGAGCCGTAAGGCTCGCGAAGTGCGCGGGCTGGTGTCCATCGCGTGCGCACGAGCTCGCGCGCGTCAAGGAAAAACTTGACCTCGTGGCCAAGAACCTTTTTCATTACAGGGATGGCGGTGAACAAGTTCCAGATGGTCGAGACATTCGGCTCAGCTGCTGCGCTCGAGAAGCGACAAGCCGAGCGTGCCGTTGACGCGGTCATGTCGACGGTCATGGAATCGGTGAAGGCCGGTACGGGTCGCGATCCACTGACTGGGACACCGGTGCGAACCAACGCTTCGAAGGGGGTGTGGTTCGCAGCTGGATCAGCATCAAGGATGCCCTCCACTCCAACCGACCTATCACGAAGGTGCGGGCGGGGAAGAAGGTGACTTCGGAGAGGGCTCCTGCCAACAGGAGACCGGCGGCCAGCAAGGCTCCGGCGAGAAAGAAGACCATCACGACGGCGAAAGCCGCCAGGAAGCGGTAGGTGACTCAATGGCAGCGATGAGGAAGGCGGTTACGGCCGCAGAGAAGCGTGTCGCAGGCACGACGGGCAGAGCTAGACGGACCGCCAAGCGGCGGGTGAAGAAGGCCACCACGTCGGCGTCGAAGACGTCGAAGTCGGTGGCCAAGAGGACGAGGGCCGCTGGCCGGACGGCTGGCAGGAAGGCCACCAAGGCCACCAAGGCCACCCGCAAGACGACCAGGGCTCCGGCGCGCAAGGCCACGAAGGCCCGCACGAGGAAGACCACCAGGGCTCCGGCCCGCAAGACAGCCCGCAAGACGACGCGCAAGGCGCCTCGGAAGACCACCCGCAAGGCGACCCGGGCTCCCGCTCGCAAGACGACCGCTCGTAAGACGGCCAAGGCGCCCGCCCGCAAGACGGCGAAGAAGGGCAGGGTCCGCAAGACCACCAGAGCGCCGGCGCGCAAGGGCACCAAGTCCAGCGCCGCGTCTCGAGCTCGGAGGTCGACGGCCAGGAGGACCGCCGCCAGCTGATCGAGCTGGGCGGCGACGCTGGAGAGGCGGCCCGTCAGAGGTCGCGCATCAACTTGAAAGCCTCGGCCGCCCCGAATCCTTCGTTCCGGCCGTGATCAGCCAGCTGTCGGATCACACGATCGCGGAACCGCTCCGTCTCCTCGCGGGATGTCGACTCTTCGATGCGCATGGTCGAACGGAACTGGCTCCGATGGGCCAACAGGGCGTCGAGCTTGGCCTCTACGAAGCCGTCGACCTCCTCGAGATGGTCCGCTTCGTCGGCTTCCCAGAGCAGCAGCGCCGACGGACGATGAGGCGGCGCGTCCTGCTCCGGGAAGAAGTGCGGATCGCGCGCCGCCACGATGGCGTCGGTGAGCAGGAAGCCGGCGTTGCGGTGGTCGGGATGGAGGCGGTAGCGCTTCCAGGGATCGTGGCCGAGGACGACATCGGGCCGGATGACGCGGATCCACGAGCACAGCTGCCAGCGCTGACGAAGGCCGGCCTCGAGCTCGCCGTCGGTCCAGCCGAGGAAGACGACGTCCCCGTCGCCGCCGAGCGCCCGGGACGCAGCTCGCTGCTCTTCCTGGCGGATGCGGACGAGGCTGGCGATGTCCTCGGACGGATCCCAGGAGCCCTTGGCGCCGTCGGTGCACACCAGGTGACGGATGCGGCAGCCGGCCGCTGCCCACTTGGCGAGCGTGGCGCCACACCCGAACTCGATGTCGTCGGGGTGGGCCCCCACGGCCAGGGCGCACCCGGGCGTGGCCAGGTTCGATCCCATCCGTGCGTGAGACCTACCGGCAGCGCCCGTAGTCCAGATCGCCGGGTTGGTCCACGTCCCACGCCAGGAGGGGCTCGTCCACGATGCGCAGCGGTAGGCCCAGACGGCGCGCCTCGTGGTCGTGACGCACGAACGACCCAGGTCCGTAGGAGAACCTGAAGTCGGCCGAGGTGGGGACGCACACGACGTTCGTGCCGTCATGATGGCGGTCCGGCACGAGCGTCACCCCTGCGAACCGGCCCAGCCAGGTGAGATCGGCGGCCAGCGGCAGGTCGGCGTGAGCCACCGTCACCTGCACGGCGCCGGCGGCCCCGAGGCGGCTGACGCCGGCTTCCACCGCTCGGTTCAAGCCGCGCTCGGGTTCCCAGATCACCAGGGCGCCGCGCTCGGCGGGCCCAGACGGCGACGTCCCTGTCGTCACAGACGACGGCGACGGGAAGGGACCCGGCGGCGGCCACGACGTTGTCGGCCATGGACCGGGCGAGCGTCGCCCGCTCGTGCGGCGGCAGGGCGGGAGCAAGACGACGCTTGGCCTCGGTGAAGGCTTTGACGGGCACGAGCACCGCCTCGGGGCCGATACGAAGGGCGCCCGGCGGCGGTTGACCGTGACGCCCCGGCGATGAGCTCACGGCCTGGCGTCGCACGAAGCCAGTGTAGGGCCGGCCCGGGAGGCCGGCCTCGACGAGATCGCCGTTGGCGCGAAGCGCCGATGGCGGGACCAGGAGATAGCCCGCAGGCGCTGCTGCGCATAGGGTGGCCACGTGGGGACCAGGGTCGCCGTCATCGGGGCGGGCTCGTGGGGAACAGCGGTGGCGGCCCTCGTCGCCACCAACGCTCCCGCGATCCTGTGGGCCCGGCGGCCGGAGCTGGCGCAGGAGATCACCACCGACCACGTCAACGGGTCCTACCTACCGGGCATCCAGCTGCCGGACAACCTTGGCGCCACGGCCTCGCTCGAGGAGGCTGTCGCCGGCGCCGAGGTGGTGGTGATGGGGGTCCCGTCACACGGCTTCCGGGCCGTGCTCACCGAGCTGGCACCGCACCTGAGCACGACCACGCCGGTCATCAGCCTGGCCAAGGGACTCGAGCAGGACTCGCTCATGCGGATGACCGAGGTGGTGAAGGAGGTGGCGCCGGGCATCGCGCGTCCCGTGGGCGTCCTCACCGGTCCCAACCTCGCTCGGGAGGTGCTCGCCGGCCATCCGGCGGCGAGCGTCGTGGCCCTGGCCGACGAGGGCATCGCCTGCGAGCTCCAGCAGCTGTTCTCGAGCGGCACGTTCCGCGTCTACACCAACCCCGACGTGATCGGCTGCGAGATCGCCGGCGCGCTGAAGAACGTCATCGCCATCGCCGCCGGGATGACCGACGGCATGGGGTTCGGAGACAACACGCGCGCCGCCCTGATCACCCGCGGTCTCGCCGAGCTCACCCGTCTCGGCATCGCCATCGGCGGTGATCCGCTCACGTTCTCGGGACTGGCCGGCATGGGCGATCTCGTCGCCACCTGCATCAGCCGTCAGAGCCGCAATCGGCACGTGGGCGAGGCGCTGGGTCAGGGCCGGGTGATCGACGAGATCGTGGCCGAGATGCGGATGGTCGCCGAGGGCGTGAAGACCTCCGGACCTGTCGTCGAGCTGTCCACCCGTCACGGCGTCGAGATGCCCATCGCCGAGCAGGTGGCTGCCGTCATCAGCGAGGGCAAGACGGTACCCGAGGCGATCACCGCCCTGATGCAGAGGGAGGCCAAGACCGAGCTGTACGGCATCCGCGGCTGAGGTCTGCTCATGGGTATCCGCACCTGGATGTTGCGCAGAGCTATGGGTCGCCTGCGCATCACCGACGACATCGTCCGCTACCTGTCGACGTTCCAGCGCCTCGGCGAGACCGTCGAGGTCGAGGTGCCCGGTGAGCTGCTGCCGGTGGGCGCCCGGACGGTGTTCCGCGCCGTCCGCACGCGCGCCGCTGCCCAACTGGGCATGGACTGGGTGTGGCCGTGGTGGCTCGAACGGCAGCTGGATCCGCGATCGCCGGCCTTCGTGCCCCGCGGCCACCTCCCCTTGCTGACCAACGTCACCGGTCGGGCGTGGACCATGGTGGGCAACCCCCGCTCGTCGCGCAAGGCCATCGTCGATCCCCGCGGTCTGGTCACGCCCTGGTACGACGGCTGGTCGCTGGACTGGTGGGTCGAGGCGCAGGACGGATGGCACGTACCGTCCCGCGACGTCGGGGTCGAGCAGCGCCTGGTCGACGGCACTCCTGTCGTCGAGACGACCGTCGGCGTACCGGGTGGTCACGCTGCGCATCGGGTCTACGCCGTGACGACGGGGACGGCCGGCGCCGGCGTCGGGACCGAGGTGGCGGTGGTGGAGCTCGAGAACCGGTCGCCGGACGCCATTGCCGTCGCCCTCGCCGTGCGTCCGTACAACCCAGAGGGCCTTGCCGTGGTGGAACGGGTCGCCCTCGAGGACCGGAGGGTGATGGTGGACGGTCGACCGGCGCTCCTGCTGCCCCGGCCGCCCAGCGCTGTGGCCGGCTCCACGTTCGCGGGCGGGGACTCGGCGGGCACCGTGATGCGTGGCGGCGCCGGGGCCCGTTCCCACACGAGCGTTCGTTGCGAGGTGGGCCTGGCCCAGTTGGCGCTCGTGCTGCCGTTGGCGCCGTCGGCGACGCTGCGAGCCGCCCTGCCGCTCGTCGCCGAGCGTCGGACGCGCCGGCGCCGGTTGGCCAGGCGTCGCGCCGAGCGGGTGCCCGAGCTACCCGCGGCCCTGCCATCGAGCGCGGCGACGGCGCGCGACTGGCACACCCGCACGGATCGGGGCATGGACCTGTCCCTACCGGAGGGACGCCTCGCCGATGCCGTGGACGCGTGCCGGCGCTTCCTGGTGCTCTTCCACGAGGGCAACGAGGTGAGACCTGGACCCTTCACCTACCACCGGTTCTGGTTCCGTGATGCCGCGTACCTCCTGACCGCGCTGGACCGGTACGGGTTCCACGCCGAGGCGGCCGAGGTGCTGGCCTCGTACCCCGAGCGCCAGGGCCACGACGGGTTCTTCTTCAGCCAGCGCCAGGAGTGGGACGCCAACGGGGCCGCCCTGTGGGCGCTGGCCGAGCACTGGCGCCTCAGTCGGGACGAGGAGCTCGTCGTCCGCCTGGCGCCGACCATCGCCCGCGCCGCGGCGTGGATCGAGCACAAGCGCCACACCAAGCCGCGTTCTCGTCGCTCCGACCCGGCGCTGCGTGGCTTGATGCCCGCAGGTGTGTCCGCCGAGCATCTCGGCCCCTTCGACTACTTCTACTGGGACGACTTCTGGTCGCTGCGAGGCGTGCTCGACGCCGCGTCTCTCCTGCGCGTGGCAGGCGACGAGGTCGCAGCGGCGCGCGCCGACGAGTGGGCCGCGGCCATGCGAGCGGACCTCTGGTCGTCGTTGGAGCGGACCTCTCGGCATCTGGGGACGCTCGTGATACCCGCCGGGCCTCACCGCCGCGTCGACCCCGGCATCATCGGGTCGCTCGTCGCCTGCCATCCTCTCGGGCTGATCGCGCCGCTCGACCCGGCCATGGCGGCGACGGTCGAGGCCGTGCGCGAGCGGTTCATGATGGGGTCCGCCTTCTTCCACGGCATCAGCCACACGGGCCTCGGTACCTACCTGACGCTCCAGCTGGCGTTCGTCGAGCTGGCTGCCGGCGATCGGCGAGCCCTCGACCGCCTCGAGTGGCTGGTCGGCGCGGCCACTCCCACCTTCACCTGGCCCGAGGCCATCCACCCGCGTCTCGGACACGGGTGCATGGGTGACGGCCACCACGGATGGGCCACCGCCGACTTCGTGTCCTTCGTGCGCGAGCTCCTCGTGCGGGAGACCGACGAGGGACTGGCCCTGTGCACGATGCTGCCCGAAGAGTGGCGCGGTCGGCCGATCACGGTCCGCCGGGCACCCACCCACAAGGGCGCCCTCTCGTTCCAGCTGTGGTGGGAGGCCGGCCGCGCCGTGCTGAGGTGGGAGCTGCGGCGACATGCGGGGGTGGGGGCCGTCCGCCTCACCGCTCCGGGTCTCGACCCCGGCTGGTCCTCGACGGAGCTGCGGGGCGAGGCTGACCTGGCCGCTGGTGCGCTCGCACGCTCGGGCGGGCGGTCGTCGTGAACGAGCCGGGGACGGCCCTGGCGGCGCGGATGCGTTCGTTGCTGGAGTCCCACGGGGTGCGACCCGAGGAGATCGACCGGGCCGAGGCCGAAGGCCAGCTGTACCTCCTCACCGTCGACCGGCTTCTCGTCGCCGGCGCCCCGCGCTACACGGCGACCGAGGTCGCGGAGCTGTCGGGGATGTCGTTGGCGCAGACGGCGCGCTTCTGGCGGGCCCTCGGCTTCACCGACGTGACCGATGACGAGCGGCACTTCACCGACGCGGACGTCGAGGCCCTCAGGACCGCGCAGAGCTTGTTGGACGAGGGACTGGCCGACGTCGAGGTGGCCCTCCAGATGACCAGGGTCATCGGCCTGTCGATGGCGCGTGTCGCCGAAGCAGAGGTCGCCGCGTCGCCCTTGACGCGCGACGACCTCGACGCCGACGAGATGGCGGATCTCTTCCTCCGCAGTCTGGACGTCATCCTTCCGAGCATGGGGAGGCTGCTCGAGTACGCCTGGCGCCGCCACCTCCAGGCCGCGTTCAGACGGGCGATGCTGGCCTTCAGCCGGGGCGAGCTGAGCGGGGGGACCATCGAGGCGACCGTCGGCTTCGCCGACCTGGTCGGCTTCACCCTGCTCTCGCAGGAGCTGAGCGACGAGGCCCTCGCCGAGCTCGTGAGCCGTTTCGAGGCGCTGGCCTTCGACACGGTCAGCGCCCTCGGGGGACAGGTGGTCAAGGTCATCGGCGACGAGGTGATGTTCGTGGTGCGCGACGCCGCCGAGGGGGCGAGGATCGCCCTGCGCCTCGCCGACGCCTACGCCGACGACGAGCTGCTATCGGACGTGCGGGTGGGGCTGGCGTGCGGGTCCGTGCTGGCCATGGAGGGCGACTACTACGGGCCCGTCGTCAACCTGGCCAGCCGCATCGTCAAGATCGCCATCCCGGGCACCGTGCTGGTGTCCGACGACGTGCACACCCAGCTGTCCGACGACGACGAGCTGGCCTGGAAGCCTCTCCGTCCCCGCACCCTCAAGGATGTGGGGCGGGTGCAGCTCTGGGCGATGCACTGGGCCGGCAAGGAGCCGCCGTCCGACGGCCGCTGGTCGTGGAGTCGCCGGCGTGGCCGTCCGGGGGTGCTGCCCGCCGCCGCCGAGCTGCGGGCCCGAGCCAGCGAGCTGCGGGAGCGGGTCGCCGACCGTCGGGAGGAGCGCGAGGAGTAGGTCCGTCAGCCGTCGGGCAGGCGCGCCGTCGCCACCTTCCACGGGCCGAGCTCGAAGCGCCCCTCGAAGGCTGCGACGCTCCGCCCTGCGAGGTCGACGAGCTGACCCGATCGTCCACTCAGCGAGACCGACGTCGGTACCGCCGTGGGATTGAAGACGCGGACCTCCAGGGCGTCGTCCTGCCGACGAAGCGCCGACACCTCGGCGCCGTGCACCTCCAGCCCGTGCCCACGTCGGGGCCGGTCACCACCGCCGTCTGCCGTCGTCACCAGCAGCGGTAGGAGCGCGTCGTCGGCGGCGGCGAAGGGGTCGGTCGGGCCCAGGCACAGGGCATAGCGGGCTTCGACCGGGCCCAGCATCTGCGCCCCCTCGACAGGTAGCGGCGGCCCCGCCGGGGAACGCCGGTGGCCGGTCGTCGGCCGGGACAACATGCCGGTGGCCCGCAGCAGCGTGAGGGCCAGGGTCCGGGCCCGGCCGTCATCGATGTCGATCAGCTCGTACTCGAGCAGGCCCTCGTGCACGACGGTGAGGCCGCCCGCGCTGACGAAGCGTCGCGACGGGAACGTGGGCACCCCGAGCTCGTCCGTCCCGCCCTTCGGTCTCGAGTCCCCGCTCGACGATCCCGAAGGCGCACTCCGCCAGCGACGTCGCCGCCGGGACGGGAAGGCGGAACAGTGCGCGCAGCCGATGATCACGGCACGGGTTGTCGAAACTGGTCGTCACCCGCACCAGCCGCTCGCCCGCGCGCAGCTCGATGGTGGTCGTCACCACCACCGGTCTCGTGCCCACCCGGGTACTGGTGTCGTCGTCCACCCGCTCGGGCCAGCGATAGGTCCGTGTGACCGCCAGGCGGCCGCGCACCGGTCCCCGCTCGATCACATCGACGGCGACGCTCTCGGGTTCGTCGACGACGGTGTCGTGCGCCGGCGGCGACCACGTGTAGGTGTCGCCCTGGTCGCCCTCGTCGACCAGTCGGTCCAGGTCGTGGGACCCGTCGAGCGCCAAGGTCCCTTTTGCCCGATCGATCGCCACGGTGATCAAGCCGTTGCTCATCGATGCCTCACCGTCCACGACCACGGGGTGCGCGAGCGGCGCCGGAGCCCAGGCCGCCCAGCCGAGACCGGGGACGGCCTCGGCCCGGGCCAGCACCCGGCGGCTCGGGCGTCGGTCGATGTGCACGCGGACACCGGCATCGGGCCGGGCGCCGACGCTGGCGTACAGATCCCGCTTCACCTCCTCCACCGCCGGGTTGGGCGACAGGCGGGCGTCGGTGTGCAGCCACAGCTCGGTGGTGCGCCCGTCGTGTGCGAGCTCAGCCCCGTTCACGAACGTGCCGTCGCCCAGGTCCTGGCCCCGGATGCGCCCGAGGAGCGCCCGCATCTCTGTCGCGTCGAGGGTGTCGTCGCGACGGAGGGCAGGCCACACCTCCACCACCTGGGTGCCTTCGAGCGGCTCGCCCTCGTCGCCGGGGAGCACGAGCTCGACCAGGCCCCCGCGGCTGCGGGCCGCGGTGTTGACGACCACCGGGCCGGCGTCGGCCATCGACGCGCCCAGCTCAGCAAGCGCCCGCCCGCCCAGGGCATCGGCGACCCCGTTGGCGCTGACGAAGCGCTGGCGCACGGCGGCCGAGACCTCGTCGACCGAGCAGCCCGAGATCGAGTCGTGGGCCGAGTTGCGCGCCAATTCGAGCCACGCCTCGTCCAGCAGCGAGCGGGGCCAGCGCGCCGCCGGCAGGAACAGGGCGCAGAGCGGCTCCGCCATCCGCTCCAATGCCCGCTCGGCACGCGCCGCCGCCTGCTTGAGGTCGACCCGTGTCGATGCCACGCCCCTGAGGAGGTGGGCCCGCTGGCCCGACCGCAGCTCGCCCGACCAGTGCGGCAGCTCGTCGGTGGGCCGTCGGGCCATCTCGGCGGCGAGGGACGTGACGACCAGCTCGTACTCCTCCTGGGCCTGGTTGGTCGCGGCCACCAGCGCGCCCAGCCCGGGCTGCGGGGCGGGCACGGTCCGTCCCGTTCATGAGGAGGATCCCGTCGACGGCGAGCTTGCCCAGCTCGGCCTCGTGGGCGGCCAGCCGCCGGGTCAGCGCGGCCGGGTCGTCGGGCAGCGCCGCGCCGTTGCCGTAGCCGCAGGGGAGGTACTCGGCCCGCACCCTGGAGCCGTCCGGGGCCGACCACCAGAAGCCGGTTCGATCGATCGCCGCAGGCACGCCCCGCCACACCACGGCGTGGCCGATCCCTGCCGTCCGCAGGAGCTGCGGCATCTGGGCGACATGGCCGAAGTTGTCCGGCAGGTAGCCGACGGGCATGGCGCCACCGAGGCGGGCGGCCCGGTCGAGCCCGAGCCGCAGGTTGCGCACGATCGTCTCGCCCGAGACGAGGAACTCGTCCATCGGCACGTACCAGGGGCCGATCTCCAGCCGCCCCGCGGCGACCAGGCGCCGGATCCGCTCCTCGGCTTCGGGTCTCAGCTCGAGGTAGTCGTCGACGGGGGCGGTCTGGCCGTCGAGGAGGAAGGCGGTGAAGGTGTGGTCGGTCTCCAGCAGGTCGAGCAGGCCGTCGAGGAGGTCCACGAGCTCGATGCGGACGACCTCGAAGGGGGCCTGCCACTCCCTGTCCCAGTGGGTGTGGGGGACGATGGCCACCCGACGCCGGCCCATGCCGCCAGGCTAGGGGCCCTTACCAGATAGCGTCTCTGGTTGATGCGTATCGCCTTCGGCACCGACGAGTCGACACCGCTCACGGCCGCGGTCGTGGCCGAGCTCGAGCGCCACGGCCACGAGGTGAGCGAGGTGGCTCGGGCCGAGCCCTGGCCAGACGTCGGCCGTCTGGTGGGGGAGGCCGTGGCCTCCGGTCGAGCCGAGCGTGGCGTGGTGTGCTGCTGGACCGGCACCGGCGTGTCGATGGCCGCCAACAAGGTGGCGGGCGTGCGGGCGGCCCTGTGCACCGATGCCGAGACGGCGCGGGGCGCGCGCCGCTGGAACGACGCCAACGTGCTCGCCCTGGGACTTCGCCTCACGTCCCCGGAGGTGGCGCGGGAGATGCTCGACGCCTTCCTCCGGACCGAGGTCGACACCGACGAGCGCGAGAACGTGAGCCAGCTGGGTTAGGGTGCTCGCCCATGAGCACCTTCCTGATGCTCTCGACGATCGGCCCGGACGGGGCGGCGACGCTGCACGACAACCCGGACCGGCTCAAGCAGGTGAATGCCGACGTCGAGTCGATGGGGGCCCGTGTGGTGGAGCAGTGGGCCCTGCTGGGGCCCTACGACTTCGCCACGATCCTCGAGGCACCGGACGAGACGACCATCGCGCGCGTCGCGCTCCGCCTAGGGGCACGCGGCACGATCAAGACCCTGACGCTGAACGCGATACCGATCGACGACTACCTGACCTCGCTGCGGCCCTCAGCGCCCTAGCTCGTCAGTACCACCACAGACCCGACTTTTTCGGACTCCGGGCCCTCACGTCGTCGGAGGAGAACTCGGCGGGCAGCACGCTCCCATCGGAGAGCCGGCGCACCCGGTAGGTGTCGCCCACGATCTCGGCGACCTCGAACCCGCGGCTCCAGCTCCCCACGTACCGGCTGCGCACGTCAACCAAGGTACCGGCAGTCAACAGCTCGTCCTCAGACTGTGTCTGGGGTGCGACTGTCTCGCCCATCACCTGCCCTCCCTTGCGGTGACTCGCCGGCCCTCCCCCCCAGCAGACCCCTGCTCCTGCTCCCCGTTCCGCACCGAACGGACCAGGTCAACCGGTAATTGCTCCCGCTAGGCCACCATCTTCGTCGATCCTCCGGGGAAGCACAAGGGGCTTCTCCCGCTGTACGGCGATAACTTTTCACCCGTGGCCGAGACCACCGGCGCCGCTGAGCTCAGGCTGACCGAGTGGACGTCGTGCGGCGGCTGCGCCGCCAAGTGGGGCGCGGCTCCGCTGTCGGCCCTCGTGCGACAGCTGGCGGACGGCGCCGACCCGTCCCTGCTGGTCGGCCTGGCACCGTTCGACGACGCCGCCGTGTGGCAGGTCAGCGACGAGGTCGCCCTGGTATCGACCACGGATTTCTTCCCGCCGCTGGTGGACGACCCCGGTGACTTCGGCGCCATAGCCGCCGCCAACGCCTGCTCGGACGTGTTCGCCATGGGCGGACGGGTTGTTCTCGCCCTCAACATCTCGGCGTTCCCGGAACGGATGCCGGCTGCTGCGATCGAAGAGATCCTGGCCGCCGCCGCCGCCGTGGTCGCCGACGCTGGTGGTCAGGTGGCCGGCGGTCACACCATCCGCTCCGAGGAGCCCATCTTCGGGCTCGCCGTGCAGGGCGTCGTCCACCCGCAACGGGTGTGGACCAAGGCCGGGGCGCGCCCGGGGGACGAGCTCGTGCTGTCCAAGCCCCTGGGCACGGGCATCGTGCTGGCAGGGGGCACGCCGGCCGACTGTCGTGCGACCATCGCCGGCATGCGGGCCCTCAACCGGGGTGCAGCCGAGGCGCTCGCCCGCCTGCCGAGCGCGCCGCACGCCGTCACCGACGTCACCGGCTTCGGTCTGTTGGGCCACGCCTGGGAGATGGCCGAGCGCTCGGGGGTCGTTCTGGCTCTGTCGGCCGCGGCGCTGCCCACGTACCCCGGGGCGGAGACGGCAGCGAAGAACGGGACCCGCACGGGAGGCGACGCCCGCAACCGGGCCCATCTCGAGGGAAGGGCGCGCTCGTCGGCTCCGGCCGCGCTCGAGGCCCTGGCCTACGACCCCCAGACCTCGGGTGGGCTCCTCGCCGCCGTTCGCCCGACGGACGCGCGGCGCCTGGAGTCGGAGGCCGGCTTCGCCACGATCGGCGAGGTCGTGGCCGGCACCGCCGGCGTGTCGCTGAGCTGACACCCGCGACACGAGGGCAGCGCGCCAGCCCAGCCGGTAGCCTGCGGCCCATGGGGTCGAGCGGGGGCCGCAACCGACCGGTGGTCGCGCGCCGGCGCCATGTCGTGCCCTCGCTTCGGATCGAGCGTGACCTCTGGGACGGCGGGCACGAGGTCGTGGTGGGCATGGACGAGGTCGGTCGTGGCGCCTGGGCCGGCCCCATCAGTGTCGGCGCCGCCGTGCTGCCGAGGAACCGGCGCGTGTACAAGGTGCGCGACTCGAAGATGCTGACCGAGCCCGAGCGGGAGGCGCTGTTCGATCGCGTCGCCGCCTGGTGCGAGGCCTGGGCCGTGGGTCACGCCAGCGCTGACGAGTGCGACGAGCTGGGAATGTCCCAGGCCCAGAGGCTGGCGGCCGGCCGGGCCCTGGCGGCGTTGGCGGTCGAGCCGGACCACGTGCTGATCGACGGCCGTTGGGACTTCGTCGGGGCCCCCAACACCCGTCGCATCGTGAAGGGCGACGCCACCTGCCTGTCCATCGCGGCCGCGTCGGTGCTGGCCAAGGTCACCCGCGACCGCGTCATGCGCGGCGAGGCGCCACACTTCCCGGGCTACGACTTCGAGCTGAACAAGGGCTACCCGTGCCCTCGCCACAAGATGTCCCTGCGGGCCTGGGGCCCGACGTCCATCCACCGCCGCAGCTGGGTCTTCATGGACCACCTGATCTGGGGCAGCCGGTACCGCCGGCCGGGCATGGACGTCGAGCTTCCGTTTCCCGACGGGTCAGGAAGCGCCGCTGGGTGACGGCTCCTTCGGCAGGCCGAGGACGCGCTCGCCGATGATGTTCTTCATGACCTCGTCCGTGCCGCCCGCCACCTTCACCCCCGGGGTGCCGAGCACCAGCTCCGACCACGCGTAGGTGCCCCACTCGCCCGTGTTGGCTGTCAGCCGCGGGCCCAGGGCCAGGCTGACGAGCTCTCCGACGCGCGTCATGTTGTTGGTGAGCGAGAGCTTGGCGATCGACATCTCGGGACCGGGCAGCTGACCGGCCTTGATCTTGGCCATGGCCCGCTGGTTGGTGTAGCTGGCGACCTTGCCGTTGATGTACACGTCGGCCAGGCGCTGGCGAAGGAGCGGATCGTCGTTGCTCCCGAGGTGGCGGAGGAGCTCGACGAGACGATCGCCGCCGAGGACGCCGCCGACCCCGGCTCCGCCGGCGCCGATCGCTGCCCGCTCGTTCATCAGCGTCGTGAGTGCGACCGTCCATCCCTGGTTGACGTCGCCCAGGCGGTGGTCGTCGGGCACGCGCACGTCGGTGAAGAAGACCTCGTTGAACGTGGACCCGCCGGTCATCTGGCGCAGCGGACGGACCTCGACACCGGGCGCGTGCATGTCGACGACGAAACCCGTCAGCCCCCGGTGCTTCGGAAGGCTGGGATCGGTGCGGCAGATGATCTCGCCGATGTCGGCGAACTGGGCGACCGAGGTCCAGACCTTCTGGCCCGTGATGCGCCACTCGTCGCCGTCCCGCTCGGCTCGGGTCTGCAGGCTGGCCAGGTCCGAGCCGGCGCCCGGCTCGCTGAAGAGCTGGCAGGCGACGATGTCCCCGCGGTAGAGCGCCCGCAGGTACCGCTGCCTGGTCGCCTCGGTGGCGTGGGCGAGGATCGTCGGCGCCACCATGCCCAGCCCGATGCCGAACGGCGACTGCGAGGGGGTGTCGAACGCCGCCTCCCGCGACTGGTAGAGGCGCTCGTAGGAGCTGGGGAGCTCGCGGCCGCCGTAGGCCTTCGGTCCGGTGATCCACCCGAAGCCGGCGTCGAACACCAGCCGTCGCCAGGCCTTGGCCGCGTCGACCTCGGCCGCTTCCTCGTCGTGGGACTTCTCGGCGAAGAGGGCGACGTTGTCGGAGCCCTGGCCCCAGCCCTTCTTCTCCTCGACCCGCAGCTTGGCGTTGGCCTCGAGGAACGCGAGCGCCTCCCGCTCGAACTGCGCCTCGGACACGATCTCGGCCATGCGACCCCCTGGGAACGTCTCTTGACTGAGTGGTCAAGGTTATCGGAGGCGTCGGGGCGCCGTGAACGGCCGCCTGTACGAGGTGGAGCGACCGCGGGCGTCAGTAGCCGAGGATGGCGCCGACGGCCAGGCCGGCCACGAGAAGCGCCCCCGCCCGGCGGGTGTGGAGGAAGGCGATCGCCGCGAACCACAGCGGCCACACGGGGAACCGGGGCGGCGGCTGGTCCGGACGCGGTCGGTCGAACGCCCTCCAGACCTTGACCAGCGCAGGCAGGGCGGCGTAGGCGAGGAGCGTGGGCCACGGGAGGGCGCCGATTCCCACCAGCACGGCCAGGCTCACGTAGAACGTGGCCATGAGCCCCTGGGTGACACGGCGCGCCCGACGCTCGCCGAGCATGACCGGCAGCGTCCGCGTTCCCTGAGGCGCATCCCACTCGGCCTTGTCGATGTGCTTGCCCATGAGGACGGTGGTGCACAACAGCCCGTAAGGGATCGAGGCCACGAGCACGTGCCAGGGCAGGTGGCCCACCGCCGCGTAGTAGGTGCCGCCCACCATCAGCGGGCCCCAGACGGCGAGCACGTCGGGCTCACCGAGGCCGCGCTTCTTCAGCCGCAGGGGCGGCGCCGTGTAGGCCGCGCTCAGGAGGAACCCGCCCAGGGCGAGGGCCACGACCGGCCAGCCCCGGTACCCGAACAGCACGACGAGGATGGCGAGGTCGGCGACGTTGACCGCCAGAGCTGCGGTCAGCAGCCCGCGCCGAGAGATCATCCCCGAGAGCACCGGGTGCGGGCGCGTACAGCGCGCGTGGATACGAGCCGGTGTCGGCCCCGACCTCGAGGTCGAACAGGTCGTTCATCAGGTTGTTGGCGACGTGGGCCAGGAGGATGCCGGCCAGGGCCAGGAAGAACAGGCCGGGCCGAAATCCGGGCTGGTTCACCGCCAGCAACCCGGCCACGGCGCCAGCCGTGAGGGTCATCGGGAGGACCGAGGCCCGCGTGAGCACCAACCACTTCGACACCGGGTCGAGGCGGCCCGCCGGCGGGTTCGACGTGCGGAGCACCTCGCGCCAGCGGGCCAGGAGCCCGGGCGACGTGGTCGGGGCCGACGTCTTCGCCATCGGCCGCAGAGGCTACCCGCCGCCCCGGTCAGCCGCCTATCGGCTCACGAGATCTCAGAGACCGAGCACTCGCTCGGCGTTGCCCCACAGCACCTTCTCGGCCACCGTCTCGCTGAGTCCGAGGTCGGAGAACTCCCGCAGCCAGCGTTCGGGCAGGATGAACGGGTAGTCGGTGCCGAACAGCGTCTTGTCCTGGAGCCGGCCGCCGACCTCCCGAACGAGCTCCGGGGGGAAGTAGCGGGGCGCCCACCCCGACAGGTCGGTGTAGACGTTCGCCTTGTGCAGGGCGATGGCGTTCATCTCCAGCTGCCAGGGAAAGGCCGGGTGGGCACAGATGATCGTGAGCGACGGGAACCTCGCCGCCACGGCGTCGACATGGATGGGCCGCACGAAGTCGAGCTGGAAGCCGGAGCCGCCTGGCGTCCCCGCCCCCATCCCCGTGGTGCCGACGTGGAACAGGCAGGGCACGCCCAGCGATGCGATCTCCTCCCACAGGGGCGAGAACCGCTCGTCCGACGGCACGAATGCCATGGCCGCCTGCTGGAACTTGAAGCCCTTCATGCCGAGGTCCCGGACGGCCCGACGGGCCTCGGCGACCGCGGCTTCGCCCTTCCAGGGATCGACCGAAGCAAACGGTATGAAGCGCTCGGGATAGCGCCGGCACACCTCCGCCACCCAGTCGTTGGTCACCGGCGGCCGCCCCGTGGCGGTCTCGGCGTCCCACGCCAGCAGCACGCCGCGCATCCCCTCGTAGTCGGCTGCCATCTCGTCGACGGTGCGCACCGGTATGTCGAGACGAAAGTGGTGGCAGAGATCCTCCATGTACGGGCCGATCGATCCCTGCAGGTACTCGGCCGTCGACGGGTGGACGTGGCAGTCGATGGGCGTCCCCATGTCGCCGTGGAGCTTACGAACGCGGGACACGCGGACGACTGTTGCGGCGGAAGCCGAGTTAGTGGCATTTTGTCACCTGTCTGGCCCGCAGGAGAGGACCTGGAGAGAGGACGTGAGGTGGCCGCTTTCACCAGCTTTGACGGGACGGAGCTGTACTACGAGGAGGAGGGCACGGGGGCGCCCGTGGTCCTGCTCCACGGTCTGAGCTCGAGCACCAAGGGGAACTGGCAGGAGCCGGGGATCTGGGCAGCGCTCGTCGAGACGCCCAGGCACGTGATCGGGCTCGACGCCCGGGGGCACGGTCGCTCGGACAAGCCGCATGACCCCTCGGCCTACCGGGACGACGCCATGGTGCGCGACGTCGGGGCCTTCTTCGATCATCTCGGGCTCGAGCAGACCGACCTGGTCGGCTACTCGATGGGAGCTGGGACGGCGCTCCGGTTCGCCGCCCGTGACAGACGACTGCGCCGACTGGTGCTCGGTGGCATCGGTGGGGATCCGGCGAAATGGGGCAGCTCGGAAGGCGAGGCTCGCGTCCGGATGAGCAAGCGGTGGCTGGCGGGGCTGGAGGCGCCGGACCCGGGTGCGATCGAGGACAAGGTGGCGCGGGCGGCCCGAAGGCTGTTCGAGGCGCGAGGCAACGACCTGCAGGCGATCGCCGCCCTGCTTCGCGGCAGTCGTCATCTCGCCGATGACATCGACCTCGGCAACGTCGCGGCGCAGACGCTGGTCGTCTGCGGCGACAAGGACATGTCGCCCCACAAGCTGGCGGCGGCGCTGCCACACGCCGAGGCCCTGGTGCTCGGCGGGGATCACGAAGGCGTGGTGGTCAACCCTGAGCTGGCCAAGGCGATCGCCTCATTCGTCTCAGCCGTCGAGGTTGCGTGAGCCAGTTTGGTCCAGCAGGGCCACGACCGTCGTCGTCACGGCCGCCCGTGCCTGAGAGACCGACAGGTGTTGCTCGACGCGCAGGTTGTCCCAGGCGGCAAAGCTCGTCGCCGATTCGAGCGCGGCGGTGAGCGTGGCCCGATCTGCCGCCCGCAGGCGTTCGAGCTCCGGACCGAACGTGGCGACGAGGTGGCGCCGCAGGAGGCGCCGAGCCTGATCCAGGCCCTGGCGCACCGCCTGATGGAACGGCTCGTGACGCAGCGCAGCTCGGCGGACCGGGGCGATGCTCTCGTGGAGGTCGGCGCGGTGGCCGACGAGGGCGTCGACGCGTTGTGCCCTGCTGCCGGCCGGCGGCGGCGACAGCAGGAGCGGACCGATGCGCATGGCCTGATGCTCGGTGGCCGTGGCGAAGAGCTCCTCGAGGTCCTCGAAATGACGAAACACCGTCCGTACCGAGACTCCGGCGCGAGCGGCGATCTCCGCCGCCCCTGGCCGCAGTGACCCCTCTTGCAGGAGGTCCAGCATGGCGTCCACCACGGCCTCGCGGCTGCGGGCGGACCGCTGGGCCCGACCGTCGACCTCGGTAGTCAGTGGCGTCACGCCGGCGCCGCAACCGGCAACGAGCGGACCTCGTCGGGGAGGTGGTCGTAGAGATCAATGATCAGGTCTTCACGTAGGGGGCGCACGGCGGGATCGTCCCAGCGGTTGTCCCACTGCCACGGGTCGGCAGCCACGTCGTACAGCTCCCCGGTCGCGATCGATACGCCGCCGGGGCCCGGTCGCTCGGCCTCGTACACGACCGACGACGGGTCGAGGACCCTGGGGCCCCAGACCTCCTCGAGACCGTTGGGCTTGCCCGCCGTCGAGGGCTCGTAGACGGTGCAGAGCCAGCCGTCGCGATAGATGGAGCGCAGGTGCATGCCGTAGCCGGGGAACTGGCTGTCCCACTCGCACAGCATCCGCTCTCGGCCCGGTTCCCCGTCGCGGACGGGTAGGGCGGCGCCTTGCATCCACTCGGCCGGCTCGATCCCTGCGATGGCGCAGAACGTCGGCGCCAGGTCCACCTGGCCGACCGGGTCGGCGACCTCTGCCGGCGCCACACCCGCCACCGGGGCCGGCCGCCAGATGAGGGGGAGCCGCATGAGCGCATCGACGTGGAACGGGCCCTTGTACAGCAAGCCGTAGTCGCCCTGCAGCTCGCCGTGGTCGGTCGTGAAGATCACGTCGGTGCGATCGATCCATCCCCGCGACACGATGTGGCCGAGCACCTGGGCGCAGGCCTCGTCGACGAGCTCGTTCATCACGTGGACCTTGGCGTTGATCTCGCGAAGCTCGTCGGCGGTGAGCCGAGAAGGGACGAACGAGGCCGGGCCTCCCTCCAGGTTCGGCCACCGCCCTTCCCAGAAGGCCAACCAGTGCGGCGGCTTCCCAGAGAGGACGGACCGGATCTCGTCGTCGGATCCAGGGTGGCCGGGCGGCAGGTCGAGGTCTCGCCAGGGGACCCGATGGTTCTCCGAGGCCGGCGGGTCCCAGGGATGGTGCGGGTCGGGGAAGCTCATCCAGCAGAACCAGGGCTCGTCCTCGCCGATCGAGGAGAGCCACTCCACGGTCAGGTCGGCCACCCAGTCGGTGTGGTACCAGGCCCTGGGGATCGGGTTGTTCTTGGTCTCCGGCGCCGAGGTGTCCCCGCCGGGCTCGCCGCCAAGGAGGTTGGCGAAGCTGTGGAGATGCTCGGGGTGGTGCTCGGCCAGCCACCGTCCGTAGTGCGCCACGGCGCGGTCGCCCCACGCCGCGATGTGCATGGCCTGGACCGATCGCTCGAACCCGCGCCAGGGACCCGTGTCGCCGCGGGCCGCGCGCGCGTTCTCCTCGAACTGGTACTGGGGGTCGACCCCCGGCTCGAAGTGCGCCTTCCCCAGCAGGGCCGTCCGGTACCCCGCCTGCTCCGCCAGGTAGGCGGCGATCGACGGGGCGTCGGTTGGCAACGCGATCCCGTTGGCGACGACCCCGTGGGTGCGGACGTACTGGCCGGTGAGCATCGTCGAGCGGGCGGGCATGCACACCGTGTTCTGGTTGTAGGCCCGCCGGTAGTTGACGCCCTCGGCTGCCAGGCGATCGGCCACCGGTGTGCGGGCGATGCTGCCGCCGTTGCACCCCAGGCTGTCGTAACGCTGCTGGTCCGTGGTGATGAACAGGATGTTGCGGCGGGTGTCGCGCGGGGTGTCAGGCATCGGCCGCGCTCCGGTCCCCGATCGGTTCGCTGGCCACGTGGTGACCGTACTGTTTTGACACTCAGAATGTCAATACCCTGCCCGCCGCACTGGGGCAGACTGACCTCGTGCGGGTCATCGTGATCGGGGGTGGCATCGTGGGCGCCAGCGCCGCCTACCATCTGGCCACCGCGGGCGCCGAGGTCGTGGTGGTCGACCGCTCCGACCAGGGACAGGCGACGGCCGCCGGTGCCGGGATCCTGTTTCCGTGGGTGATGCCCGGTGCCCCACCGGCGACAGCGGCACTGGGGAAGGCCGCGGCCGAGCACTATCCGAGACTGATCGACGAGCTCGTCGCCGCTGGCGTCGACGACCCCGGTTACGCACGGGTCGGCAGCGTGCTGGTCACCGACGACCGTGCCGCGCTGGATGTGGTGCACGCCGGCCTGGTGGAGATCAGCCGGCAACCCGGCATGTCTGGACTGGGCGAGATCGAGCTGCTCGCGCCTGGCGAGCCGGCCGCGCACTTTCCGCCGCTCAGGCGCGATCTGGCGGGAGTGTGGGCCGAGGGCACAGGGCGGGTCGACGGGAGAGCTTTTCGGGATGCGCTGGAACGGGTGGCGACCGAGCGCGGCGCCACGCGACGTCCAGGCTCGGCCGCGTTACTGCTCGACGGCAGCCGCGTGACGGGAGCGATCGTCGATGACGAGACCATCGGCGCCGACGCCGTGGTGGTCGCGGCGGGAGCGTGGTCGTCGCTGCTGTGCGAGCCCCTCGGGGTGACCGTGCCCGTCTTCCCCCAGCGCGGCCAGATCGTCCACTTCGCCGTGCCCGCCCGGGACACGGGCGCGTGGCCGGTCGTCCAGACGCTCAGTGACCACTACCTGCTGGCCTTTCCAGGCGGACGGATCGTCGCCGGGGCGACCCGGGAGTCCGACTCGGGATTCGACTTCCGGGTGACGGCCGAGGGGCTACGTCGGGTGCTCGGCGACGCGCTGTCCGTGGCGCCCGGGCTGTCGGAAGGAACCGTCGCCGAGGTGCGCGTCGGGTTTCGTCCCTTCAGCCCCGACGGGATCCCGACCATCGGCGGGAGCGACCGGGTCTCCGGCCTGGTCGTGGCGACCGGTCTCGGCCCGAGCGGCCTCACGCTCGGACCCTACGTCGGTTCGGCCGCTGCCGACCTGGCCCTGGGCCGGACGGTGGCTCTGGATCTCGAGCCGTACCGGCCCGACCGCCCCAACACGACGGCGGCTGTCAGCTAGGAGCGTCGAGGTAGGCCTCGGTGACCCAGTCCCTGAGCTCGGCGTCGAAGTCCTCCGGACGACGGAGGTTGGCGACGTGGTAGAAGCGCCCGTGGTACTGCATCACCTTCCTCGTGATCGTCGGGTGCCGGACGCGATGCTGGAGCGAGAACGACAATGCCACCCACCGCTGCATGGGCCGCAGCTGGGCGAAGGACCGGGCCCGCTTCAGGAAGATCCCGACGGACACGGGCTCCACGTGCACGGGACCCAGGCTGTTCACGTGGTGCATCACCGCCTCGAAGATGGGGCGCTCGTGCGGCGGGCCGGTGGAGAAATACTCCTCGAGCGACATCGCCGGCGCGCACTCGTGTGACTGCCCGGCGCGGGCGAACCGTCGTCCGCACGAAGGACAGTTCCACCCGGGCACGCCAGCCATGTTGGCGTCCCGGCTCTGGCGTCGGGCCAGCGTGGCTACACTGCCCGGGGTGGAGGCGCATCTTGCAGGCGATCGTCGCCGCGCTCGCTGAGCAGCAGGCCGAGCTGTCGGGCCTGCTCTCCGGCCTCGACGACACCGACTGGCTGCGACCCTCTCGGTGCGAGGGCTGGACCGTCGGCGACGTCGTCCTCCACCTGGCCCAGACCAACGAGCTGGCGACGGCGAGCGCGAGCGGGCGGATGGCGGAAGCCCTCGCCGAGCTCGGCGGCACCCAGGGTGGTCGCGGCGGCACCGTGGACGACGGCGCCGATCTCCTGGTGGCCCGCGAGCGCGGTCAGCCCGGACCAGCGGTCCGTGAACGCTGGGCGGCGAGCGGCGATGCCCTCTGCCGGAGGTTGGCAGACGCTGATCCGCACCAGCGTCTGGAATGGGTCGCCGGTCAGCTCTCGGCCCGCTCGCTTGCCGCCACCCGCGTCGCCGAGACCTGGATCCACGCCGGGGACGCGGGCGAGCCCTTTGCGTGGGTGCCGGCAGCGACGGATCGGCTGTGGTACGTCGCCCGCTTGGTGTGGCGGATGCTGCCCTACAGCTTCGCCCGCGCCGGGCGAGATCAGACCGGCCCGGTGGCCTTCGAGCTCGATGGTCCGAACGGAGACCGCTGGACCTTCACGCCCGAGTCCGATGCCCGCACCACCGTTCGCGGCGATGCCGTCGAGCTCTGCCTGGTGGCCGCCCAGCGCGTCGGTCCCGAGAACACGTCGCTTCGCGTCGAGGGGCCCGACCCGGTGCTCGAGCTCGTGCGCACCTACGCGTAGTCCCTGAGGGAGAGGGCTTGGAACCGGCCCTCGCTGCACTCGTCTTCGTCCTCGGAGCAGTCGTCAGCCTGAGCACCAGCTGGGTCCTCGTCACGAGGATCGAGCGGGTGGGGGAGCGCCTGGGGTTCTCCGAGGCGCTGCTCGGCATCGTGGCCGCTCTGGCTGCCGACGCCCCCGAGCTGACCGCTGCCGTCACGGCCGTGGTACACCACCAGCATCAGGTCGGTGCCGGCGTTGTCATCGGCTCGAACGTCTTCAACCTCGCCGCCCTGCTGGGGCTGGGTGCCCTCGTCGCCGGGCGTATCGCGCTGCACCGCAGGGTGATCGAGCTCAGCGGGGCGGTGGCCATCTGGGTGGCCGGCGTGTGCGTCGCCGCCGTCGTGGGCGCGGTGACGCCGGTTGTGGCGCTGGTGCTGAGCCTGGTCGCCATGGTGCTCTACGTCGTCGTCCTCGCCGTCGGCCGGCGAGGCCTCGAGCACGTGCCGCTGCCGTCCGCGTGGACCACGTGGCTCGGAGCTGCGGTCGCCGACGAGGAGCTCGAGCTCGAAGCCGCCATCCGCCCCCGGAGAGGAACCGCCGAGGACGCAGTCCTTGCCGCCGCCTCGCTCGTCGTGGTGGTCATCGCCAGCGTGGCCATGGAGCGGGCCGCCTCGACGCTCGGGTCCCGCTACGCCGTGCCCGAGATCGTCGTCGGGGGGCTCGTGCTCGCCGCAGTCACGAGCCTCCCCAACGCCGTCGCCGCCGTCTACCTTGCCGCCCGTGGGCGGGGTGCGGCCGTGCTGAGCACGGCGCTCAACAGCAACGCCATCAACGTGACCGTGGGCCTCCTGCTCCCGGCCGCGGTGGTCGGGCTCGGGGCGTCCTCGGGGACCACGACCTTCGTCGCCGCCAGCTATCTCGGGCTCACGGTCCTCGCCCTCGTCCTCGCCTACCGCAACGGCGGGCTCGGGCGGGCTGCCGGCGCCACCATCGTCGCCGGCTACGTCGCCTTCGTCGGCGTGCTCCTGGCGATCGATTGATTACACCGCCCGAATATCCTCGGGCGGCATGAACGAGGGCCACGGAAGGGGTTGGATCCGCGGCTCCTTCCCTTCCTGGCCAACCACCGGCGCAACGTGGCCTGGGCGTTCGGCGCCGCCGTCGTCGGCATGGTCATCCAGGCGCTGACTCCGGTGGTCGAGAAGGTCATCGTGGACGACGTGGTGCTCAGCCACCGCCGGCCCCTCGGTCCGTGGCTGGGGCTGCTGCTGGGCGCGGGCGTGGTGAGCTTCGGAGCCGCCTACATCCGGCGGTTCCGAGGGGGACGGGTCGCCCTCGACGTGCAGTTCGACCTGCGCACGGCGGTCTTCGAGCGCCTGCAGCGGCTCGACTTCGCCCGCCACGACCAGCTCGACACCGGCCAGCTGGTGTCACGGGCGAGCTCGGACCTCGCCCTCATCCAGGGGCTGCTGTCGTTCCTTCCCATCGTGAGCGGCAACGTCGTCATGCTCGTCGTCTCCCTGGTGGTGATGCTGTTCCTCTCCCCGCCGCTCACCCTGGTGGCGGTGCTGGCGATCCCCGCCATCGGCATCGTGGCCTGGCGGCTGCGGAGCGCCGTGTTCCCCGCCAGCTGGGACGCCCAGCAGCGGGCCGCGAGCCGTCGCCGGCGTGGTCGACGAGGCCGTCACCGGCGTCCGGGTGGTCAAGGGCTTCGGCCAGGAGCGGCGGGAGGTGCGCCGGCTCACGGCCGTGGCCGAGCGGTTGTTCGCGGCGCGGGTGCGGACGGTGCGGCTCCAGGCCCGCCTCCAGGCCGCCCTCCAGGCCGTGCCCGCCCTGGGCCAGGTGGCGATCCTCGGCCTCGGCGGGTGGCTCGCCTACCAGGGCGACATCACGCTGGGCACCTTCCTCGCCTTCTCCACCTACCTCCTCCAGCTGGTGGCGCCGGTGCGCATGCTCGCCGGCCTCCTGCGTTCGGCCAGCAGGCCCGGGCCGGCGCCGAGCGCATCCTCGAGCTGCTCGACTCCAATCCGACGGTGACCGAGCGCGACGACGCCCGCGCCCTCCACCAGCTGCAGGGCGAGGTCAGCTTCGACGACGTCTCCTTCGGCTACCTGCGCTCACGTCCCGTGCTCTCCGGCTTCTCGCTGCGCGTCGCGACCGGGCGAGACGGTCGCACTGGTCGGCGCGTCGGGGTCGGGCAAGTCGACCGTCGCCGCTGCTGCTTCCCCGCTTCTACGACGTCGACGGCGGGTCGGTGCGCATCGACGGTGTCGACGTGCGGGACGTCACCTTCGAGTCGCTTGCGCCGCCAGATCGGGGTGGTGTTCGAGGAGACCTTCCTGTTCTCCGACACGGTGCGAGCCAACATCGCCTTCGGCCGGCCCGACGCCACCGACGAGCAGGTCCTCGAGGCGGCGCGGGCCGCGGAGGCCGACCGCTTCATCGCCGAGCTCCCCGACGGCTACGACACCGTCGTCGGCGAGCGGGGCCTGACGCTCTCGGGCGGCCAGCGCCAGCGCGTCGCCCTGGCCCGGGCCCTGCTCACCGATCCCCGGGTGCTCATCCTCGACGACGCCACCTCCTCGATCGACGCCAGCACCGAGGAGGAGATCCACGCCACGCTGCGCCGGCTCATGGAGGGGCGCACGACGCTGCTCGTCGCCCACCGCCGCTCGACCCTGCGCCTCGCCGACCGGATCGTCGTGGTCGACCACGGCGGGTGCTCGACGACGGGACCCACGAGGAGCTGCTGGCCCGCTGCCTCCAGTACCGCCGCCTGGTCGGCCGGGACCGGGCGAGAGCTGGGCGAGGGCGAGGCCGAGCGCGGAGGTCGCCGGCGGGTCGCGTCGGCCTGGGCCGCAGTGGCGTCGACCGCCGGCGCCGGCACGCGCTCGGTGGTGCCGCGTGGCCGGCCCGGGAGGCCGGCCGCGGAGGCGTGGACGGCGGCGTGGATGATGCTGGCGCCGACGCCCGAGCTGCTGGCGGCGGTGGCGGCCCTGCCTCCGGCCGATCATCGTCCCGAGGTCGACGTGCGAGCGGGAGTCGGCCGATGACGCCCGGTTCGGCTTCCTGCGCTTCGTGCGCCCGTTCCGCCGGCAGCTGGGGGTGGGCGTCGGGCTGGTGCTCGTCGACACCATGCTCGACCGTGCTCGGGCCGGTACTGGTCAAGGTGGGGATCGACCAGGGAGTCGTCGACCACTCGCTGCTGGCCCTGGGGGTGGCCACCGTCATCTACCTGGTCGTGGTCCTCGCCGACTGGGTCGACACGTGGGCCGAGAACCGCTACACGGGCCGCACCGCCGAGCGGCTGCTGTTCGCCCTGCGGGTGAGGATCTTCTCCCACCTCCAGCGCCTGGCCCTCGACTACTACGAACGGGAGATGGCGGGCCGGATCATGACCCGCATGACCACCGACGTCGAGGCGCTCTCCCAACTGCTCCAGACCGGCTTGGTCAACGCCCTCGTCAACCTGTTCAGCTTCGTCGGGGTGGCGATCGCGCTCGTCGTGATGGATTTCCGCCTGAGCCTCGTCACCTTCATCGTGCTGCCACCCCTGCTCGCCGGGACGTGGTGGTTCCGGCAGCGGTCCAGACCGCGCCTACGACAGGCGCGCGAGCGCATCGCCGTCGTCAACGCCAACTTCCAGGAGAACCTCTCCGGCGTGCGCGTGGCCCAGGCCTACGTCCGGGAGGGACGCAACGAGCAGACGTTCCGCCAGGTCTCCAGCGACTACCTGGGCGTCGCGGGTGGGGGCCCAGCGCCTCGTGGCCATCTACTTCCCGTTCGTCCTGCTCCTGTCGGACCTGGCTGCCGCGCTCGTGCTCGGGCGCGGAGCGTGTGCTGGTCGGCCACCACGAGCTCAGCGCCGGCGTGCTGATCGCCTTCCTGCTCTACCTCGACCAGTTCTTCTCGCCCATCCAGCAGCTGTCCCAGACGTTCGACTCGTAGCAGCAGGCCCGGGCGTCGATGGCCAAGATCAGCGAGCTGATGGCCACGCCCGTCTCGACGCCGCCGAGGCGGACCGGCCCGTCCGTCCCGCCCGCCTGGAGGGCGCGGTGCGGTTCGAGTCGGTGCGCTTCGCCTACCCAGGGTCCGCGCGTCGAGGCCCTGCGGGGCGTCGACCTGGACATCGCCGCCGGGCGAGACCGTGGCCCTGGTGGGCGAGACGGGCGCGGGCAAGTCCACGATCGTCAAGCTGCTGACCCGCTTCTACGACTCACCGGGGGCCGGATCTGGTCGACGGCGCTGCCGCTGGCCGAGCTCGACCTGGCCGCCTACCGCCGCCAGCTCGGCAACGTGCCGCAGGAGGCGTTCCTCTTCTCGGGCACGATCCGCGACAACATCGCCTACGGGCGCCCGTCGGCGACGCGACGCCGAGGTCGAGGCGGCGGCGCGGGCCGTCGGCGCCCACGACTTCGTCGCCGAGCCTGCCCGGCGGCTACCGCCACGTGGTGAGCGAGCGGGGCCGCTCGCTGTCGGCCGGCCAGCGCCAGCTCATCGCCCTGGCCCGGGCCAGGCTCGTCGACCCCGCCATCCTCCTGCTCGACGAGGCGACGTCGAACCTCGACCTGTCGACCGAGGCGCAGGGTGGCGCGGGCCATGGCGAGGGTTGCCGCGCGGCCGCACGACGATGCTGATCGCCCACCGGCTTCCGACGGCGCGCACGCGCCGACCGCATCGTGGTCATGCGACGACGGGCCGGATCGTCGAGCAGGGCCGCCACGACGAGCTGCTGGCCAGAGGCGGACGCGTACGCGGGCATGTGGGCGGCGTTCGACGTGGAGCCCGTGGCGGGCTGAGCTACCCGCGCAGGTCGACGTCGAGGGCGAGGGTGAGGCAGCGGCAGGCGCCCCCGGCCTTGAGGAACTCGTCGACCGGGGCGACGCGCGACGGCGAAGCCCCACGACTCCAGCGACCCGACCGAGCCGAGGCGGGCACGAGGGCATGATCACGTTGCCGGCCGACCACCACCGAGTTGGCGCAGAAGGCCAGGGCCTCGTCGTCCTCGAGCACCAGGGGCTCGGGGACCAGGGCGTCGATGACCTTGCGCCCGTAGGGGTCGAGGCCGAGCGGCGCCACCATGGCCCGGCGGTCGTCGAGCGGGCAGAAGGTGAGGTCGAGGTGGTAGAGGCGCTCGTCGGCCAGCTCGACCGAGCGGACCGGCGCACCGGTCAGCTTCGACAGGCGGCATGCGAGCGCGGCGTCGGAGCGGAACCTGTACGCCGACACCAGCACGAGGCTCGCCCGCGTGCCGAACGGGCAGGGCGTCGCCGGCTCCCTCGTGCACCACGTCGCTCGGGCAGCCACGTCGATGGCGAAACCGTGCGCGGCGAACCAGGCCGCGTCGTGTGCGGTCTCTCCCTGCCGCTCGGGATGGCGGAAGCTGGCCGGTACGAACTGACGCCCGTTGACCACTCCCGCGTTGGCGGTGAACACCAGGTCCGGAAGGTGCTCGACCGGCTCCATGAGCTCGATCTCGGCGCCCGCGGCCTGCAGCTGGCGCCATCAGCCCGTCGAACTGGGCCATGGCCCGGCTCGGGGTCGGGCGCAACCTCGCGGTGCATCCACGGGTTGATCTCGTAGAGAACGGCGAAATGCTGCGGGAGGGCACATCAGGTAGCGACGGCCCCACGGGAGCTGCGCTCAACCCGGTGTCCCACCCAGCTGCTCGGCGAGCTGGCTCACGAAGAGCCCGACGTCGGTCACGATGCCGAGGGCCTGGTGGCTGCCCCGATCGGCCAGCTTGGTCACCACGGCCTGGTTGATGTCGACGCAGAACGTCTCGACGCCCGCCGGGAGCAGGTTGCCGGTGGCGATGGCGTGCAGGGTGGAGGCCAGCATCAGCGCGACGCGTGACGCCGGGAGACGAGGTAGCGCATGGCGTCGGCGGCCTCGACCACGTCCCGGTAGACGTCGGGCAGGGGGCCGTCGTCGCGGAGCGGACCCGGCGAGCACGAACGGCACGCCGCGGCGGACGCACTCGTACATCACCCCGCCGTCGATGTAGCCCGCCTCCACGGCGGCGGCGATGGAGCCGTAGCGGCGGACCTCGTTGATCACCCGGAGGTGGTTGGCGTGCCCTCCTCGGACGGGGTCCCGCCGCCCATGGAGACGCCGAGCGACGTTCCCATCACGTTGGACTCGATGTCGTGGGTGGCGAAGCCGTTGCCGGCGAACAGGATGTCGATCCATCCGTCTCGAACCAGGCGGGCCAGGTCCGGGCCGGCGCCGGTGTGGATCACGGCCGGGCCGCACACGGCCAGCACCTTCGGCGGTCTCGTCGGCGCCTGCCTCCGTCGGCCGTCGGTCTTCTCCCGCCGGACCCGGTCGGCCACCTCGGCCACGACGAGGGCCTTGGGCTTCTCCGAGGACACCTCCGAGGTCATGAACTCGAAGGGCCCGGCTCCCCGAGGCCGCTCGGGCGCCTCCACCCGCACCCCGTCGCTGCCGACGACCACCAGGTCGCCGGCCCGGACCCGGTGCATCGGGAACGGTCCGGACCGGCGTCCGCCGTCGTCCCGGGCGCACGACGATGCCGCAGTCCATCTCGGGGTTGACCACGCTCGACCCAGCGACCACTCGACGCGTACCCAGGTGGGCAGGTTGGTCGTGGCGTAGAAGCCGGCGGGCAGGACGCCGTCGGTGTCGGCCGCCACGAGCTCGGCATCGCCCTGCACGACGCGGTTGGCCCCGTGGGCCTGGAGCTGCGACAGCAGGGCGATCGAGGATCTCGTCGCTGGGAGCCGAGATCTGGATGCGGGCCCGGCTGACGTCCCGATTGGTCCTGCCGATATCGACCGACTGGACCTCGTAGTCGGCGCCCGCCGCCAGCACCAGGTCCATCACCTTGGCCAGGATCAGCGAGTCGATGATGTGACCCTCGATCTCGACCGTCTCGATCGCCGGCGCCATCGGCGTCAGCGTACCCGACGGCCCTACCTGGCTGCTCGACCCTGACCACGGGGCTGGAGCAGGATAGAGGCAATGGCGAGCTTCGATCCCTGGGCAGCCACGCTCGAGCGCCTCGACGACGCAGCCAAGCTGGCCGGTCTCGACTCGGACATCCATCGTCTGCTCCGCACGCCACGCCGGGTCCTCGAGGTCGCCGTGCCCGTGCGCATGGACGACGGGCGGGTGGAGGTGTTCATCGGCTGGCGGGTGCACCACGACACCACGCGGGGCCCGGCCAAGGGCGGCATCCGCTTCCACCCCGAGCTCGACGCCCGCGAGGTTGCCGCGCTCGCCGCCAACATGACGTTCAAGACGGCGGTGGTGAACATCCCCTTCGGCGGCGGCAAGGGTGGCGTGCGTTGCGACCCTGGACGCTTCTCCGCCGGCGAGCTCGAGCGCCTCACCCGGCGCTACGCCACCGAGATCTCGCCCATCCTCGGTCCGGACCGCGACGTGCCCGCCCCCGACGTCAACACCGACGGCCGGGTCATGGCCTGGCTGATGGACACCCTGTCCATGATGTGGGGGGGCGGCGCCAACCCGGGCGCGGTGACCGGCAAGCCGCTGTCGATCGGCGGGACCCGGAGCCACGCCGGCGCCACCGCATCCGGCGTGGTCGTCCTGCATCAGGGCCGCGTTCACCGAGATGGACATGAGCTTCACGGGCGCCCGGGCGGTGCTCCAGGGATTCGGCAAGGTGGGCGGCCCGCTCGCCTTCCTGCTCGCGTCGGGGGGGATGCGTGTCATCGGGGTGAGCGACGTGGGCGGTGCCGTGTACAACCCCGGCGGGCTCGACCCGTCGGCCCTGGCCGACCACGTCGACCGCGTCGGGTCCGTGGCCGGGTTCGACGCCGGCGATCCCATCGCGCCCGACGACCTGTGGGAGCTCGAGTGCGAGCTGGTGGTCCCCGCCGCGCTGGAAGGCGCCGTCGACGAGCACGCCGCCTCCCGCCTGGGGGGCCGGGTCGTCGTCGAGGCCGCCAACGCGCCGACGACCCTCGAGGCGGACGCGGTCCTGGACCGTCGTGACATCGTCGTGGTGCCCGACATCCTGGCCAACGCCGGCGGGGTCACGGTCTCGTACTTCGAGTGGGCCCAGAGCCGGCAGGGGTTCGCATGGGAGGAGGGGCTGGTCGCCAACCGCCTGCGGGCCAGCATGGACACGGCCTTCACGTCGGTGTGGGCCAGGGCCGACGCCCTCGGTGTGTCGTTGCGGCGGGCCGCCTTCGTGATCGCGGTCGAGCGTGTGGCCGAGGCCATCGCGGCCCGCGGCCTGTTCCCGTGAGGAGCACGAGGAGTATGACGCCACCGTCAGGCACGGGTTGACTTCAGCGTTAGGCATCCCTAATACTTAGGGAGACCTAAGCTCGAAGAGTGACCGCCGCACTGGGAGCGTGTCGTGCCTGCTGGTGAAGTCTTTCTGCTCGGGGCCATCGCCGGGCTCACCATCTTCCTCGGGCTGCCGGTGGGACGACTGCGGCAGATGAGCCCCAGCCTGCGGGTCCTGCTCAACGCCATCGCCATCGGCATCCTCATCTTCCTGCTGTGGGACGTGCTGTCGAAGGCGGTGGAGCCGGCGCAGACCTCCCTCCAGTCGGCCGTCGACAACCACGGCTCGTGGTGGGCGTTCGTCGGCTCGTGCGCCACCTTCGTCGGATGCCTGGGCACGGGGTTGCTCAGCCTGGTGTTCTACGACCGCTGGGCCGGCGTGCGGGCGGCGCGGCGGCGGTACGGACCGGGCGCGGCGTCGGTGGCCGAGCTGGCGCGGCCCCGGCAAGCGGTGGTGCGCTCGGGCGAGAGCCTGGCCATGCTCATCGCCGTCGGCATCGGTCTGCACAACCTCTCCGAGGGGCTCGCCATCGGCCAGTCGGCGGCCAGGAACGAGGTCAGCCTGGCCCTGGTGCTCATCATCGGCTTCGGGTTGCACAACGCGACGGAAGGCTTCGGCATCGTGGCGCCCCTGGCCGTCGAGGACGCCCGACCCAGCTGGACCTTCCTCCTGCTGCTGGGACTGGTGGGCGGCGGGCCGACGTTCCTCGGCACGATTGTCGGGCGCTCGTTCGTGAACGAGACGCTGTTCGTCGCCTTCCTGGCGCTCGCCGCCGGGTCCATCCTGTACGTGGTGATCCAGCTGCTGAACGTGGCGTACAAGATGGGCCACAAGGAGATGCTCATGTGGGGCATCCTCGGCGGCCTCGTGGCCGGCTTCGCCACCGACTTCGTGTTGACGGCCGCCGGCGTCTGAGCCTGGTGCGCGATGAGCGCCGCGGTGCGGATCCCCGCCGACGGATGCGCCCTCGACGCCGACCTGACGAAGCCCGATCCATCCGTCGGGCGTGGTGGCGTTCGCCCACGGGACGGGTAGCAGCCGACACAGCCCCCGCAACCGCGAGGTGGCGGCCGTCCTGCAGGACGCGGGCCTGGCCACCCTGCTGGCCGATCTCCTCACGCCGGAGGAGGAGCAGGCGGATCTGCGCACTGGCCACCTGCGGTTCGACATCGGGCTCCTGGCCGGTCGCCTGGTGGCCATCACCGAGTGGCTGTCGGCCGAGCCGACGACGGCCGGGCTGCCGGTGGGCTTCTTCGGTGCCAGCACCGGAGGCGCCGCCGCCCTCGTCGCCGCGGCCCGCCAGCCACAGGGTGTCTCGGCCGTGGTCTCCCGTGGCGGCCGGCCCGACCTGGCCGGTGCCGACCTGGGCGCCGTGCGAGCGCCGACGCTGCTCATCGTGGGCGGCCGCGACGACGTGGTCCTCGGTCTCAACCAGCAGGCACTGGACGAGCTGGGCTGCGAGAAGCGGCTCGAGGTCGTTCCCGGGGCGACGCACCTCTTCGAAGAGCCGGGCGCTCTGCAGACGGTTGCCGCCCTGGCGCGCGGCTGGTTCCTCGAACACCTCATGCCGAGCGCCTGATCACGGTGGCTTCCGCTTGGCTCTGCTCGGCTTCCCGTTTCCCTTCCCACCCAGCAGCCCCGCCCGGCGGTCGGCTGCGGTCTTGCGCTCGTGGCAGTCCCAGCAGCGGCCGGCCAGGTTGTCGTAGGCGGTGAGGCCGCCGTTGGCGACCGGGTCGATGTGGTCGCGCTCGATGCCGTAGGTCTTGGCGCAGTCGACACAGATCAGGCCCTCGAAGCCGGGAGGATCGCCGAGCTCGAGGGCCGTGCGCAGCTCGGCGGGGAGATTGCGCCCGATGTGGCTCACCGTCTCGATGCGCTTGCCGTTGGTGATCACGGCCTTGACGAAGCAGCGCTCGGCCAGCCGGCGGGCCACCGAGGTCGGGATCGGTCCCCCGCCGATGATGTGGGCGGCGCCCTCGCCGGCGCCGCCCAGAGCGGTGCGGTCCCAGACGATGTTCATGTCGGCCCGCTCGGCCTTTCCCTTGCCGGCCCCGGTGAGCATCTGGACCAGGGCGTCGGCGGCATGGGCGGCTCGGGGCTCGTCTGATCCCTCCCGCCGGGCGGCTCTGCGGATGCGGTCGGTCTCGGCCTCCAGGCGGTTGACGATGGGCACCCCCACCACCGGAGGTAACAGGCCGGCCAGGCCCACCATGCCCCCCTCGTCGATCCAGTGCCGCCACTGCCGCTCGCCGTGCTGGCGGGCGTGCAGCTCGGTGGGGTCCATGGACCGGAGGCGTCGGGCGCGGGCGCGCTGGCGCAGCACCCCCAGGCTGGCCCCCTTGGCCAGGCCCACCAGCTCGGCCTCGGTGCCCGGACACTGCGACTCGGCCTTGACGATCTCGGCTCCCTGGGCCAGCGACAGCTCGCCGCTGACCACGGCCTCCCGCGGTCTGGGGGCAGTCCGGAAGCGCCGCCGTGGTATCGAGGAGGGTCCGGGCCTGGCCGGCGGTGGTGCCCGTTATCCGCCCCAGCCAGTCGGTGGCGTCGCCGAAGCCCCGATGGGCGCCGGCCTCGGCCGCTCGGGCCGCGGCCCGTGTGGCGGCGGCGCCGCAGGCCTTGGAGGTCTGGGCCAGCTCCTCGGCCAGCCTGGCGCAGTCGGCACCAGAGAACGCCTCCGGCTCGAAGGCAACGAGGGACTCCCGCAACGCTCGGGCGGCGGCCACGGGACTGTCGGGCATACCACTCCTCTCCTCTCTTCACGGCGCGCAGCGCAAACACGACTGACAAGAGGAGGGCGGTCGAAGCCTCGCCCACGAAGGCTGCCCTCACTCTACCCGAACACACGTTCGACGTCAAGCTGGAAAGCGCCGTAGAATCCAGGTTCTATGCCCTTGGCCGAGCTTGCCCGGCGGGTGCGTCCCGTGTCCCTCGCCGGCGAGCAGCGGCTGGAGGTGGTCCCAGCTCTCTCGGGCCTGATGCCCGGCGGGGGGATCCGGCGGGGAAGCACGATCACCGTGGCGAGCGGGCCGGCGGGAGGCGCCACCTCGCTGGCCCTGGCCCTGCTCGCCCGGGCCACGGTCGAGGGGTCGTGGTGCGCGGTGGTGGGCCTTCCCGATCTGGGCCTGGTGACGGCGGCCGAGCTCGGGGTGGACGTGTCCCACCTCGCCCTGGTGCCGGCGCCGGAGGATCAGTGGATGACGGTGGTGGCCGCGTTGCTCGACGGTGTCGATGCCGTCGTGTTCCGCTCCCCTCGCCGTGTGCGGCCGCCCGACATCCGTCGCCTTGCCAGCAGGGCCCGGGAGCGAGGGGCTGCGCTCGTGGTCCTCGCCGGTGGGGTGGGGGCGCGATCAGCCGGAGCGCATCAGCCGGAGCCCCGAGAGGGCCTGGCCGGGGGTGACCGACGTGGGCCTCGCCGTGACGACCAGTCGTTGGACCGGCCTCGGTGAAGGGCACGGATGTCTACAGGGGCGCCAGGTCGAGGTGGTGGCCGAGGGCAGAGGAGCAGCGGCGCGTCCGGTCAGGGCCCGTCTGTGGTTGCCGTCCCCCGAGGGTGAGGTGGCTCTCGAGCAGGAGGTCGCGGTGGGCCCCACCTGACGGGGCAGCAAGCCGCCAGCAGCAGCAGCAGGTTGAGTGACGGCGACCCGGACGTTGGTGGTGTCGTGTCCCGACTGGCCGGTGACCGCGGCTGGTGTCCCGGCCGACATCGCTGCCGCCGTGGTCTTTGCCAATCGGGTGGTGGCGGCCTCGGTGGCGGCCAGGGCCGAGGGTGTCCGGGTCGGGCTGCGCCGTCGTGAGGCGCAGAGCCGCTGTCCCGGTCTGGTGGTCATCGAGCGGGACCCGGGTCAGGAGGCTCGCGCCTTCGAACCAGTCGTGATGGCGGTCGAGACCTTCGGGCCGAAGGTGGAGGTATCGCATGCCGGGCGTCTGCGCCATTCCGACCCGGGGCCCGGCTCGGTACTTCGGTGGGGAGGAGGCTCTGGTCGACCTGATCGGCGCGGCCGTGTCGGATGCGATCGCCGGGCTGGTGCCGGTCGGACAGCCACCAGCCGGGACTGTCCCTACTGGGGAGTGGGGGTCGCCGACGGTCGTTTCGCCGCCACTCTGGCCGCCGGTCGGGGCGCCATCGTGGCGCCCGCACAGAGCGCGGCGTTCCTGGCCGACTTCCCGGTGGCCGTCCTCGAGCGGCCAGGGCGGGCCCGGGAGGCCGGCCCGACGACACAGCTGACCGACCTCCTGGCGCGACTCGGCATCCGCACCTTGGAGCCAGCTGGCCGCCTTGCCGACGGCGGACGTGCTGGCTCGCTTCGGGCCCGAGGGAGCCGTGGCCCAGCGTCTGGCGCAAGGTCTCGACGAGCGCCCCTTGGACGGTCGGGATCCACCTCCGGACCTGGTCGCCTCGGTGGAGCTCGATCCGCCGGTCGATCGGGTCGACACGGCGGCCTTCGCAGCGAGGACGCTCGCCCAGGACCTGCACGAGCGTCTGGTCCGACTGGGGTTGGCCTGTCACCGGGTGCGCATCGAAGCCGAGACCGAGCACGGCGAGCACCTGAGCCGACTCTGGTGTCACGACGGCCCTTCGCTCCCTGCCGACATCGCCGAGCGGGTGCGCTGGCAGCTCGACGGCTGGCTGAGCGGCACCGCCGCCGCCAGGCCGACGGCCGGGCTCACCCTGCTGCGGCTGTTGCCGGACGAGGTCGTCCCCGACCAGGGAAGGCAGCTGGGCTTCTGGGGCGGCGAGGCGGGGGTCGACGAGCGAACGGCCCGCGCCCTGGCCCACGTGCAGGGCCTGCTGGGACCGGAGGCGGTGGTCACTGCGGTCCTGGGCGGGGGCCGCAGCCCGGACGAGCAGGTGCGGCTGGTGCCGTGGGGCGAGCCCCGCCACGGAGGCTGGCCCAGAGACAGCACCACCGTGGCCCGGCAGGGTGCCGCCTCCGTCACCTGCCATCGTCCACAGACGGTCGCTGGTCGCCGAGGTGGTCGACGGCGACGGCCGCGCCATCGAGGTGACGGGCCGGGGCGTGGTCAGCGCCGCCCCGGCCCGACTGTCAGTTGCCGGCGGGCCGTGGATCGAGGTGGCGGCCTGGGCCGGGACCGTGGCCGGCCGACGAACGATGGTGGGACCCCGCAGCTCACCGGCGTCGGGCTCGACTCCAGGTCGTGCTGGCCGACGGGAGCGCCCACCTGCTGGCGCTGGAAGCGGGCTGCTGGGGCGTCGAGGCGACCTACGACTGAAGGCGCTCAGGGGCTCGGCGGTGGGGGAATGCCGCTCGGCGCCGCCACCGCGCCGGCCGCCGGCGCGCTGTGCACCGCGGGCGCCGCGCTGTTGCTACCGCTCTCCTTGACGATGGGCTGGGCGAGCAGGAACAGGCTGGTCATGGTGTAGACCACCATGGCGAAGATCCACGGCCACTCCGAGCGCTCGGCCTGGACCCTGGTGCGGGCCACGCCGGCGAGGTGGCGGTGGGCGATGAACACCGCGGCGATGTGCACGGCGATGATGAGCGCCACCTGGAAGTACCAGATGGCGCCCGAGGGCACGGGCTGCTTGTGGACGACGTAGGAGTCGTTGAACGGCGCCGGCAGCCACTGCAGCGTGCCGGTCGGATTGCCGATCAACGGGATCAGCAGCTGGCCGTTCACGAGCAGGTACTGGAAGTTGTGGGCGACCAGGTAGCCGAACGAGATCGGCAGCAGGGAGGGCAGGAGCTGGGCGATGGTGTCGCGGACCGAGAGGTCGAGGTGCCCGACGTCGCGCACCCCGCGGGCGAAGAGACCGAAGACCGTCCACGCCAGGCCTACGAGCACGGCGAAGGCGACCATGGCCACGAAGATGTAGCCCGCTGATCCGAGCGTGAAGCCGTGGGGGAGCTGACCCTGGAACCGCTTCCACGCTGGTATCGCCAGCAGCCCGTCGAAGGTCACCGACATGAGCATCAGGAAGACGAAGGTGATCCTGCTGATCGAGGACTCGAAGGGTTGGTCGACGCCACCGAGGAACCCGGTTCGACCGGGCCGCCCGAAACGCCAGTACCCCAAGCGTCCCCACGTGGCCCACAGCACCGAGAACAGCTCGCCCCGCTCGAGCCACACCTCGGCCCCGAACAGCAGGCCGCCGACGGCGCTGATCAACGCGTAGACGACAAGTGCCACCGCGGTGACGATCGGCCTGGTCGCCCAGCCGTTGTAGATCAGCTCGCCGCTGGCGACGAGGAAGAAGATGCAGCGTGGCCGGCCAGAACCCGAGCCACCGCGGCCACGACAGCGCGCGGGCCACCGATGAGCCGCTGGCGCAGGTCGTGAGCGATCGACGAGCCGCGGCAATGGTCGCGAACGGATTGACCCACGGGGTCCAGTCGCCGAAGACCCCGCAGGAGATCGGGACGGCGATCCAGATGATCAGCCAGAACATCGTGGGCAGGATGTTCTCGGCGATCTCCTGTGATCCGTAGATGCCGGCGTAGATCAGGAAGCCGAGGAGCAGCAGGCCGAGGCCGCCGAGCAGCGGCCGGTGCGGCACGATGTAGCCGCCGTCCCCAGTCGTCGGCCCATCGGCCGGAGCCACCTCCCGCCGGACCACGAGCAGGAACGAGGCGAAGACAACCGCAGCCCCGCCCAGGACGAACAGGTACAGCGGAACGGGAAGGTCGTACCGGGCCCCGAAGGCGTGGGCGAGGATCAGGGGAGGGGAGAGCATGGCTGGACCCGATGGTAGCTTACCGGCGGAGCCGCCGGACGGCGAAGAGCAGCAGGGCGATCACGACTAGGACCACCGCCACGGCGATGGCGGCACGGACCCCACCACTGAGCCCGCCGGGCCCGGTAGCAGCACGAGGGCGAAGTCAGCGAGCTGGTCGGAGTCGGCGGAGTGGAAGCCGGCGCCGGGGATCACGGTCGGCAGCGGCAGACCACCGCCCGGCGCTGAAGCGGTCGATGACCGTCTTGCCGTTGGCGCCCGTGCCGCGCAGGAACACGGTCACGTGCCCGGCCGGTCGCACCTCGACTGGGCACTCCGCCCGGCGCCGTGATCGCCATGCGGTAGGACGTTGCCGTCGAGCGGCCGTTGGGGACGGGCGCCGCCGGGGGAACCGGGGTGACGGTGATGGTCAGGTTCGGCACCGACGGGGGGATGGCGAGGGCGTTGGGGTCGGCCTGCAGCTCGGCCTGGGGCGGCGACTCGTTGGTGTTGGCGATGAACGGCAGACCCTGGTTCGACGGTTTCACGTTCTCCGAGCCCGAGGTGGGGGGCGCCGTGGTCGCCTGCCCGGGCCCGGGCTGCAGGTACCGGTAGGGCTCGGTCTGGAGCGGAAGCCCGTCGTAGATCGGCGGGCCGGCCTCCCACCCCGGGTGGCCCAGAAGATCGCCAGCAGCGCGGCCGCCACCGCCATCGCCGCCAGGCCGACCCGTCCGGCGGCTCGACGGTCACCACAGCCACCACCCGGCCAGATCGGCGAGCGCGTGCGCCGTCGCCGGCGCCGTGACGCCTCCGCTGGCGACGCGAAGCCCGCCGAGCCAGAGCCCGACGGCGAGGTCGAGCGGCAGCGCGCCGACGCCGTACAGCGGGACGTGGATCGGCGGCGAAGACGACGGTGGTGACGAGCACCGCCGCCGTCGCGCCGACGGCTTCCTCGACGGCGCCGAACAGCGCACCGCGCAGCAGCACCTCCTCGGCCACGGCGACGGCGGTCACGACCACCGCCCACACCACGAAAGCCGTGACCCGACACGTGCGAGCTGCCGGGTGCGGCGGAACAGCGAAGCGCAGCACCACCGGCCCGGCAACCAGGCCGACGCGCACCGACCAGTCCCCAGGCCAGGCCCGCCGGCCGGCAGGCGACCGGGGCGCCACCCCGCCCGCACGGCGACGGCCAGCAGCACCACGGCGAAGAGCGCCGCGCCCGGCTCCGACGAAGCCCCGGCCGCGCCGGCGACGACGAGACGGAGCGACGGTCGCCGCGCCCACCACGAGGAGCAGCTCGCCAGCGTTCGCGCGCCGCCGAGCCGACGGCGCTCACGCCGGGAGCGGGACCATGGCCGGCGCGCCCGTCGCGTACGTGGGCGGCCAGACGACCACGCTGTGGCGCACGGCCTGCCACTGCCAGATGACGGCGGCGGCGAGGAGGTTCTGCCCCTCGTGGGCTCGGTCGTCGGCGAAATGGAGCCCGGCGCCGTTGGGAAGGTCGCCCTCGGCCAGCACCGTGTGCCGGGCGGCGGTCGGCGATGTCGCCCGGACTGAACGAGTGCGGCCGTGGGCAGGACGTAATGGAACAAGCGCCCAGGCGGCGCTGAAGCCGGCCAGCCCCTCCTCGTCCGGTGTGGCGTCACCGGTCTGGGCCTTCCAGGCGGCTGCGAAACGCGCGTAGTCGCGGGCGCCGATCGCGCCCAGGGCGCCGGGGTTGAAGCCGCCGCCCGGGCGATCGGATGCGAACACGCCGACCGCCTGCGGACCGAGGTCGTCGCCGAAGTCGCTCATGCACTCGGCCATGCTGGAGCCGATCATGGCGCCCACCCGGACGTGCTGGGCCAGCATGGCCCGGCGGAAGCCCTCGCCGTCGGGGATGTACGAGGCGAGCACGAGGACGTCGGGGCGAGCCGCCGCGACCTGGGCCATCACCGAGGTCCAGTCGGGCTTGTAGGCGTCGTACGTCGTCCGGCTGACCACCTGGAGGCCCGGATGCCTCGAGCCGTGGCCATGGCGCCGTCGGCCACCGACTGGCCGTAGGCGTCGTTCTCCCAGACGACGGCCACGCGCGTCTGCGACGGCGACAGCCCCAGCCGGGGCGCGAGCTGGGTGGCGGCGAAGCGAGCCGAGTTGTCGCCGAGGTTCGAGCCCGGTCGCGCCGACCCGGAAGACCCACGGCGATCCCTCACCGGTGACGACGGTCGGCGACTGCGCCCGCCTCCCAGTAGACGAGCCGTGAGCTCGATGGCCGCCGCCGCCGCTGGAATCGACAGCTGCGAGGAGTAGGCGCCGAGCACGAGCGGGACGCCGTCGTCGTGCAGTGAAGAGACCGCCTTGGCGGCGGCTTCCCGGGTCTCCAGGTCGCGCACGTCCATCTCGATGTGCCGTGCCCTTCACGCCGCCGTCGCGGTTGGCGAGGTCGGCGGCGATCTGGACGCCGCGGCAGCTCCTCGGTCTGGCCGAAGAGGCCTGAGGGCCGTGCATCGGGAAGACGGCGCCGAGGCGCAGCGTCGGGGTCTGGCTGCACGCGGTGAGAACGCACGAGAGGCTGATCAGGCCGAGGGCGAGGGCTGGAAGTGGGCGCCGGACGAGTGGCAGCACGGGCTCCTCATTTCGCCAGGATCTGGGCAGGACGACGTAGGTTTACCCGAAGCGGTCAGGGTCGAACACGCGTTCGACTCCGGCGGCCAGCGGTCCTAGGGTCTGGCCCATGGGTTGGCGCAACCCTCCGATGCCGTGGTCCGAGCTCGAGCGTCGGCTGTCCGACGGCCGGCCGCCCAACCGCCCCGACCACGCCGACGGGGGCGACAGCCCGGCCTGGTCCCGCAAGCGCCAGCCCTACCACCCCGCCGTCCCGCGGCGGGCCCGGAGGCCGGCCGGAGTATGCCACGGCGGAGCGGCGGCGAGCGACGCCCGGTCCCCTACGCCGAGCTGCACTGCCACTCGAACTTCAGCTTCCTGGACGGGGCGTCGCACCCCGAGGAGCTGGTCGAGGAGGCCGACCGGCTCGGCCTGGAGGCGCTGGCCCTCACCGATCACGACGGCATGTACGGGGTGGTCCGCTTCGCCGAGGCGGCCGAGGCCGTGGGGGTGCCCGCGGTCTTCGGGGCCGAGCTCACCCTCGGACCTGGCTCGACCGGCGCCGCGGGCCGGCGGACGACCCAGGGGCCGCCGTCCGGGTCCCGCCGGCACCATGGGTCACCGCCAGGCCGCCGCCGATCCCGACGGCCACCATCTCGTCGTGCTGGCCCGCGACCCCGAGGGGTACGCCCGGCTGTGCCGGGCCGTCAGCGAGGCCCACCTGGCCGGCGGGGAGAAGGGCCAGCCGGTCGTGTCCCTGACCACCCTGGCCGAGGCCCATGGGGGTCACTGGATGGTGCTCACCGGCTGTCGCAAAGGGGAGGTCCCGACCGCCCTGGTCCGAGCCGGCCCCACGGCGGCGGGGCGGGCCCTGGGTCGGCTGACCGACGCCTTCGGCCGGCACAACCTGGCGGTCGAGCTGTGGGACCACGGCGACCCGCTGGACACGGCCCGCAACGACGCCCTGGCCCACCTGGCCCTCGCCCACGGCGTCGAGCTGGTCGCCACCAACAACGTGCACTACGCCACCCCTGCCCGGCGGGCCCTGGCCACCGCCCTGGCCGCGGTGCGGGCCCGGCGGTCGCTGGACGAGATCGACGGGTGGTTGCCGGCGGCGGCCGGCGCCCACCTGCGCTCGGGGAGGGAGCAGGCCCGCCGCTTCGCCCGCTATCCGGGCGTGGTGGAGCGGGCCGCCGAGCTGGGTCGGGAGTGCGCCTTCGACCTGCGCCTGGTCGCACCCGCGGCTGCCCGACTTCCCGGTGCCGCCGGGTCATTCCGAGATGAGCTGGCTGGTCGAGCTGACCGAGCGGGGAGCGGCGCGTCGCTACGGCCCTCGGGGCGCCGAGCGGGTGCCGGGCGCCTACGCGCAGCTGGATCGCGAGCTGTCGGTCATCGAGGGGCTGGGCTTCCCCGGCTACTTCCTGGTGGTGTGGGACATCGTCGAGTTCTGCCGGAGGCAGGACATCTTCTGCCAGGGGCGGGGGTCGGCTGCCAACTCGGCGGTCTGCTACGCCCTCGGCATCACCAACGCCGACGCCGTCTCGCTTGGGTCTGCTGTTCGAGCGGTTCCTGTCCCCCGAGCGGGACGGTCCTCCCGACATCGACATCGACATCGAGAGCGACCGGCGCGAGGAGGCCATCCAGCACGTGTACGAGCGCTACGGCCGCCGCAACGCCGCCCAGGTCGCCAACGTCATCACCTACCGGGCCCGCTCGGCCGTGCGCGACATGGGCAAGGCCCTGGGGCACGCGCCCGGTCAGCTGGACGCCTGGTCCAAGCAGATCGAGCGGTGGGGGCCGCTCGAGGCCACGGCCGGCGCCGTCGGTCCCGACGGCCGGTCAGCTCACGACATCCCCGAGCCGGTCATCGGAGCTGGCGACCCAGGTGGAGAACTTCCCCCGCCACCTGGGCATCCACTCGGGGGGCATGGTCATCTGCGACCGGCCCGTGGTGGAGGTGTGCCCGGTGGAGTGGGCGCGCATGGAGGGCCGCAGCGTCCTGCAGTGGGACAAGGACGACTGCGCCGCCGTCGGCCTGGTGAAGTTCGACCTGCTGGGCCTGGGGATGCTCAACGCCCTCCACCGGGCCCTCGACCTGGTCCGCGATCACCACGGGGTGGAGGTCGACCTGGCCGAGCTCCCCCAGGAGGACGCGGTCTACGACATGTTGTGCCGGGCCGACACCGTGGGGGTCTTCCAGGTGGAGAGCCGGGCCCAGATGGCCACCCTGCCCCGCCTCAAGCCCCGCAACTTCTACGACCTGGTGGTGGAGGTGGCGCTCATCCGCCCCGGCCCCATCCAGGGCGGCTCGGTCCATCCCTACATCCGCCGGCGCAACGGGCTCGAGCCGGCGACCTACCTGCATCCGCTGCTCGAGCCGTCGTTGGAGAAGACCCTGGGGGTGCCCCTGTTCCAGGAGCAGCTCATGCAGATGGCCATCGACGTGGCCGGCTTCACCGGCGCCGAGTCCGACCAGCTGCGCCAGGCCATGGGCTCGAAGCGCTCGGGCGAGCGCATGGAGCGGCTGCGCGCCCGGCTCTACGAGGGGATGGCCGAGCGCGGCATCACCGGCGACGTGGCCGACGCCATCTACGACAAGCTGGCCGCCTTCGCCAACTTCGGCTTCCCCGAGAGCCACTCGGTGTCCTTCGCCTACCTGGTCTATGCCAGCGCGTGGATCAAGCACCACTATCCGGCGGCGTTCTGCGCCGGCCTTGCTCAACGCCCAGCCCATGGGCTTCTGGTCGCCCCAGACGCTGGTGGCCGACGCCCGTCGCCACGGGGTGGAGGTGCGGCGGGCCGACGTCAACGTCAGCCCGGCCCAGGCCACGTTGGAGGAGGGTGCCTCGGGCGCTACGGCGCCCGAGGCTCGTCCCTGGGCCGGCCTCCCGGGCCGGCCGTGCGCCTGGGGCTCGAGTACGTGCGCACCATCGGGCTGGAGATGGCGGAGCGCATCGCCGCCGGCCGGCCCTACGTCGACATGGAGGACCTGGTGCGGCGGACGGGCGTGTCCCGGGCGCAGCTGGAGGCGCTGGCGACGGCGGGGGCTGGCCTGCCGCCGGAGCACTCTCGCCGGGAGGCGCTGTGGGCCGCGGGGGCGGTGTCCCAGGCCACCCCCGATCGCCTCGACGGTGTGGTCGTCGGAGCTCGGGCCCCCGCCCTGCCGGACATGTCCGACGGCGGAGGAGATCGCCGCCGACCTGTGGGCCACGGGGATGTCACCCGGCGGGGATCCCGTCGAGCTCGTCCGTGACCGGCTCGACGCGTGGGGCGCGACGACGGCGGCGGCGCTGGCCGACGCCGAGCCCGACAGCCGGGTCCTGGTCGGCGGCGTGGTCACCCACCGTCAACGCCCGGCGACCGCCCAGGGCACCACCTTCTTGAACCTGGAGGACGAGACCGGCCTCATCAACGTCATCTGCTCGAAGGGCGTCTGGACCCGGTACCGACAGGCGGCCCGGTCGGCCCCTGCGCTGCTCGTCCGGGGGCGGTTGGAGCGCGTCGAAGGGGTCGTCAACGTGGTGGCCGACCGCATCACCGCCCTGCCCCTCACCGTCGGGTCATCGACCCCGTCACGCGACTTCCGGTGACGCCAGGCGTGGAGCGGCACCGTGCTGGCCGGCATTCGGCGAAATCCGGAAGGCGCAGCTCTGCCTGCAGGTGCGCACCTGAGCGCATGCGTCGCTGCGAACCGTTCTCGCGGCGTTGACGCTGCGGAAATGCGGTGCAGACGCTGCAGGGTCGTGCTGCGGGACGTGGCGCACCCGTTCTTGTCGCGCTTAGAAGCGCACCGTCTCGTTTCCCACAGCGGCCGGTCAGAGGTTGGGAGGTGGCGCCGGCTGGGTGCCGTTGAAGGTCCCGATCGGCCCGTTGTCGGTGGCGGTGTAGCGGGGGCCGCTCAGGGTGAACTTGCCTCCGCTGATGGTGCCCATCTGCACCCCGGTGTAGCCAGACGCCCCCGAGTAGCTGATGGGAACCAGCCCGGGACCGGCCAGGTTGGCCGTCTTCAGGGCGTTGACCACGCTCTGTCGGGTCGGGTTGGTACCTGCCTGCTGCATGAGCTTCACGAAGGTGTACGCCACCGACATGCCGTAGATGGTGTTCCCGTCGAAGGGCAGGTTGGGCACGTACTGATTGTGTATGCGCAGGAACGTCTGGACCCAGGGGTTCGAGGTGTCGTTGGGCGAGGGCAGGTAGGAGCTGCTCACCAGGCCCTCGAGCAGCGAGGTGCCCTTCAGGAGCCCTCCCACGGTCGTCGGGTCGGCGCTCACGCTGGAGGTCACCCACTGCGGGTGGTAGCCGATCTTCGCCGCGGCGGCGAGCGTGAGGGCGGTGAAGGGAGGCACCGTGTAGAGCACGGCGACCTGGGCGCCCGACGACTGCAGGGCGGCCACCTGCGGCCCGACGTCGAGGTTGGTCGGCACGTAGGTCTGGCGGGTCACCACCGACGACTTGGGGACCTGCTGGTCGAGGCCCTGGACCCCGCCCTGGCCGAAGTCGTCGTTCTGGTAGAGGTAGCCGACCTTCTTCCCGGCGAAGTTGTTCTTGATGTACTGGCCGGTGATCTTGCCCTCGATCGTGTAGTCGGTCTGGTAGCCCGAGGTGTACGGGTACTTGCTCGGGTTGTTCCAGCAGTCGCAGCCCGACGCCACGAACAGGTCGGGCACCCGTTCGCTGTTGAGGAACTGCTGCGCCGCCAGGTGGGTCGGCGTGCCCAGCCCGTTGAAGATGCCGAACACGTTGTCCTGCAGGACGAGGCTGCGGACGACCGTGGCCGTGTTCGTCGGGTTGTAGGCGTCGTCCTGATAGGTGTAGGTGATCTTGCGGCCGTTCACGCCGCCGTGGGCGTTCACGTCGTCGAACAGGGCCTTCGACGACGGGGCGATCTCGTCGTAACCAGGTGCGGCGACACCGGTGAGCGGCTGGTGGCTCCCGATGGTGATGCTCGTGGCGGTGATGCCCGGAGCCGACGCCGTGTTGGCCCCGCCCCCGCCCGAGGACGAGGAGGAGCTCGACGTCCCCCCTCCGCACGCCGCGGCCACCAGGGCGAGGACGGACACGATCGCCGCTGGGGCCATCCACCGCCTGACGCCGACTCGAACACGACCCTGCCCGGTCTCACCCATGGTTCCTTCCTTCACCAGCGAGAGCCGCCGGCACCGAGCGCCGACAGGTGGCGGATTGTCACTGTCACCCGGTCGTAATATCACCGTTACTGTCTCGTCACTAACCTCCCCAGCCGCCGCACGCCCCCCTGGATGCCGTCGGGGACCACCAGCATCACCGCGATGAGGAGGACCCCGTAGGCGAGCAGCGCCCAGTTGGCCCCGGTCGCCGCCGAGATGTGGAAGTGCTTGGCCAGGTCGGTCGCCTCCTGGTTCAGGTAGACGAGCAGGACGCCGCCCCACACGGCGCCGACGAGGCTCCCGATCCCCCCGACGACGATGCCCGTGACCAGGGCGATCGAGAGGGCGAGCGGGAACCCGGCGGGGGCGGCCAGCTGCACGTTGAAGGCGAAGAAGGCGCCGGCCAGACCGGCGCAGGCGGCGCTGACGACGAAGGCGAGCACCTGGGTGCGGGCGACGTGCACTCCCGCCAGCGACGCGGCGATCTCGTCGTCCCGCACGGCCCGGAACGACCGTCCGACCCGGCTCCGCATGAGGTTGGCGAGGAGCACGAGCACGATCAGGGCGGTCAGCATGGCGAGCCAGGCGACCCAGCGCTCAGGCGGGAAGCTCAGCCCCAGCGACGACGGGGGGGTCAGCGGGTTGACGGTGATCCCCTGCTCGCCACCGAAGACGGAGGACCACTTGACGGCCACCGACGGGAGCGCCACGGCCAGGGCGAGGGTGGCGCCGGCGAGATAGGGACCGCGGAGGCGGGCCGCCGCCACCCCCACGATGGCGCCGGCGACCGCGCTCACGCCGATGGCGGCCAGGACCACGACGATGATGGGCAGCGACGTGTGCTGGAGGATCAGTGCCGTGGTGTACGCACCGATGGCGATGAACGCGCCGTGTCCCAGCGAGAGCTGGCCGTTGTGCCCGGTCAGCACGGTGAGCCCGGCCAAGGCCATGGTGTAGGCGGCGACGTTGCTCAGCTGCAGGTCGGTGAAGGCGCCGACGTTGTCGCTGAGCCAGAAGACGACCACGCCGGCGACGGCCGCCAGGACGAGGTGGCGCAGGAGGGTCTGGCGCGGCAGCCGGAGCCAGTCGGGCGGTCGCCGGTTGACCGCGCCGGGGCACGGGTGCGGCTGTCGCGGGGCGTCGTCATGTCTCACACCCTCCTTGGGTTGACGCGAGTGAAGATGCCGCCGGGCCGGATCATGAGGACGGCGATGAGGATCACGAAGGCGCCGATCGTCTCGGTGTCGGAGCCCAGGTAGCCGCCGACGTAGCTGAGTGAGAGCCCGATGACGAGCCCACCCACCAGCGCCCCGACGGGGCTGTCGAGGCCGCCCAGGATGGCAGCCGTGAAGCCGAAGACGAGGACCGCGTCCATGTTGTTGGGATAGAGGAACAGCTTGGGCGCCACCAGCAGGCCGGCCAGGGAGCCGGCCACGGCGGCGAGCGCCCAGCCCAGGGTGAGCACCCGCCCGACACGCACGCCGAGGAGGCGGGCCACCTCGGGCTCGAAGGCGGCGGCCCGCATCCGCAGCCCCGTGCGCCGTCCAACGGAAGAGCACGAGCAGCGCGACCATGACGACGAGCACGGCGCAGATCGTGAAGATGTCGAACGGTGACAGGGCGATCTGGCTGCGGCCCACCTTGAGCCCGACGATCGAGAACGGAGCGGGGAACGAGCGAAACCGCCCGCCCCAGATCAGCGCCGCGCCCGCCTCCAGGGCGACGAGCAGGCCCAGGGTGACGATGACGGCGACGAGTGGCGACTTGTTCTCGACAGGGCGGACGAGCGTGACCTCCACCAGGGCACCGAGGACGAGCCCGGCGACCAGGGCCACGATGAAGGCGACCCAGTACGAGATGTGCCGGTCGATGAGGCTCACGGCCACGTAGGTCGTGACCATCGCCATCGCGCCCTGGGCGAAGTTCACGACCCGGGTGGCCCGCCAGATGAGGACGAGGGCCATGGCGACGGCTGCGTAGATCATGCCGTTGCGTGATCCCGTCGAGCGTGAAGGACACGAAGCGGTGCATGTCAGCCTCCGATCGATCGCGCCGGCCCGGTCGTCTCCCTATTCCCCCTCAGAACCCCAAGTAGTGATGGCGAAGCTCGGCATTCCCGGCGACCGCGCTGGCCCGGTCCAACAGCACGACCCGGCCGAGCGAGAGCACCACGGCCTGGTCGGCGATCGACAGCGCGCTGCGGGCGTTCTGCTCGACCAGCAGGATCGTCATGCGCGGCGCGCTGGGTGAGCTCACGGAGCCTCGACATGATCTGCGCGGTCACCAGCGGCGCCAGCCCGAGTGACGGCTCGTCGAGGAGGAGCACCCGCGGTCTGGCCATGAGGGCGCGGCCGAGGGCCAGCATCTGGCGCTCGCCGCCCGAGAGCGTGAACGCCGACTGCGCTCGGCGTGCCCCCAGGGGCGGGAAGAGCTCGTAGATCTCCTCGAGGGCGCGGTGGCGGTCGCGCCGGTCGCGTCTCCACAGGGAACCGAGCCGAAGGTTCTCCTCGACCGTCAGCTCCTGGATCACGCCCCTGCCTTCGGGGACGTGGCCGACGCCGAGGCGGACGATGTCCTCGACGGCCATGCGGGTGAGATCGTGGCCGTCGTAGGTCGCCGATCCTTCCTTCGGGCGCACCAAGCCGCTGATCGTCCGCAGCAGCGTGGTCTTGCCCGCCCCGTTGGCCCCCAGGACCGCGGTGATCGTGCCGTCGGCGACGTCGAACGACACCCTGTCCAAGGCGAGGACCGGCCCGTAGGCGGTCGACAGGTCGCGGAGCTCAAGCATGCTCGCCCGAGCCGGTCGCGATGCCGTCACTGATCTCCTCGCCGAGGTAGGCCTCGGTGACCGCCGGGTCGGAGCGGATCCGCTCGGGGCCTCCTGTGGCGATGACCCGGCCGAAGTCGAGCACCACGATGCGGTCGCACACGGACATGACGAGGTCCATGTGGTGCTCGACGAGGAGCACGGCCATGCGCTGTCCGAGCGTCCGCAGGCGATCAGCCGAGCGCGTTCATCTCGGCGTCGGACAGACCGCTCGCCGGCTCGTCGAGCAACAGCAGCGTCGGATCGATCATCAGGGCACGGGCGAGCGCAACGCGCTTCTGGACGGCGTAGGAAAGCGCACCGGGATACCTGTCTGCCGTCTCCGGGATGCCGAGCTCCTCGAGCAGGCTCATCGCCTTTGCTCGCACGGCGTGGTCACGGCGATCCGACGGCGGGAGGCCGAGCAGGGAGAAGGCGAACCCACCCCAACGGCCCGGTGAGGTGCCCACCATGACGTTCTCGACGACGCTCAACCCCTGCCACAGGCCGACGCTCTGGAGGGTGCGGGCGATGCCCAGGGCGCGCAATCGGGACGGGCGGGGTCTGATCGACTCGCCGCGGTACTCGAGACGACCCCTGCTGGGTCGAACGAAGCCGCAAATGACATTGAAGAGGGTTGTCTTCCCGGCCCCGTTCGGACCAATGACCCCGACGACCTCGCCCGGGTCGACTTGGAGAGAGACGGCGTCCAAGGCGGTGAGGCCACCGAACTGCACGGTCACCTCCGACACCGACAGGCCGTCACCCGAGGCCATCGGGGCGATTCTCTCACGCCTGACGAGGCGCTCTGACCAGGGGTCCGGAGGCGATACGGGGGAGGACACCCCCGCGTCCGACCGCCGGTCCGATTGGTCCACTCCGACCCGAAGCGCCGGGAAACCAGCGGTTGCAGAAGTTAGTTGACCGGCATAACAATGAACGTTGGAGGGAGGAAGCGGAGATCAGGGTCAAAAGCACGGCGGCGCCACCTAGTTGAATCGACTGGATCGCCACGGGGGGGAGGCGGAATCCTTGCAAAATGTCGACGCCAGTTTCGGCGCGACATCACGCCCCGGACGCTCCGCTTCTGGCATGTGGGAGCGGGACGGGGTGACGGACGCCATCACCCACGTCCTCGATCAGGCGAGGCGGGCGAAGGGGGATGCGCTGTTCGTCATCGGCGAGGCCGGATTGGGCAAGACCTCCCTCCTGGAGCTCGCCCGCCGTGGCGCCGGGCCCGACTTCTGGATCGGGACGAGCGTCGGAGATCCGGCCAAGGCCGTCGAGCCGTTCCGGTTCCTTCGCGCCGCGATCGGCGAGATCGACGAGATCGACGAGGTCGACGACCCTCACGACCTGACTGGCTCACCCGATCGGGTTACCCCGTTCACCAGGTGCTTCGCTGGCTCGAGCGGCTGGATCGTCCCTCGCTGCTCCTCCTCGACGACTGCCATTGGGCGGACGCGGACTCTCTCGACCTCCTCGTGTTCGTCTGCAAACGGATCGCGACAGCGCCCCTCGCGGTGATCGCCGCACTCCGTCCATGGCCGCCGTCCGCGAGGGACGCGTGCATGGGCGTCGTGGGAGGCGGCTTCGGCAGCTACCGACGGCTGGCCCCGCTCGGTGACGGCGGGGCTCTGGCCCTGGTGGCGGCGCGGGCCGGAGGCGAGGTACCGGTACCGGTCGCGACCGCGGCGGCGCGCCAGTGCGCGGGCAATCCCCTTCTCCTCGAACAACTGGGGAGGACCATCGGACAAGGATCGGATGGCAAGGAAAGCAGCCCGGTTATATCTGACGGTGACGACAAGACGATCACCCGGGATCGGTTTGCTGGCGTCGATCACGCAGCGCTCCATTTGCTCGAGGTGGCGAGTGTCTTTGGCGAGCGCTTCCGGCCGCCGCTGGCCGCCGAGGTGGCCGGCCTCGACGACCGTGAAGCCGAGCGCTGCTTCGAGGCGCTGTGGGTGTCGGGCTTGGCGATCGACGCCGGCGACGGGCGGGCCGATGCTGACCCATCCGCTGTTCCGACAGGCGTTGTACGACGGGATCGCTCCTCCCGTGCGGGCGCAGCTTCACGCTCGGGCCTTTCGCGTCCTCGCCCGGCGGGGTCTGTACGAGCAGGGAATCGCAGAGCAGGCCATGCGAGGCCAGCTCTTCGGAGACCCTGATGCGATCGCCCTGTTCGAGCGGCTCGGCCGCTCAGCGCTGGCGACGGGATCAGCACCCACTGCGGTCGAGCATCTCGGGGCCGCCGTCAACCTGGCCGCGGGCAATGCGACAGGTGTCGCTGCGGCTCACGCTGGCAGAGGCCATGCTGATCGCCGGGCAGCCCCGAGAGGCGATCGCGGTCCTCGAGGACGTGATGACCGGGGCGAGCGGGATGGCCGACGCCCTGCAGTCGCGCGCCCTGCGCCTCATCGGCTGGGCGCACTTCACCATGGGTGCCCACGCCCGGGCCGAGGCCAGCTTCCGAGAGGCCACCACGGCCAGCAAGGAAGGAGACCCCGAGCTGGCCGTCGAGACCCTGCTCGACCGGGCCGTCGCCTGCTGGGCGACCGACAGCTCGCCGCGTGCCCTCGACCTGACTCTCCGGGCTCGGCACCTGGCGTCCGGGGTCAGCGAGGACCTGCGGGGGCGGGTGGAGGCGGCGTGGGGCTACGCCACGCTGCGTTCCGGCGACGGCGCCAGTGTCAGTGCCCTCGAGGAGCCAGGTCCGGGTCGTCGAGAACAGGTCCCGTTACCGATCCCAGCAGTCGTCGTTGGAGCAACTTCGTGCTTGCCTCGTATGCCGGGGTGGCCACATGGACCGAGCGCTTCTCCGAGGCCGAGCGGGCGCTCGAGGTGGCGCGCTCGAAGGCGGAGCAGGCCGGCAACTGCCGACGCTCGACCGCGCTCGGGATCGTCCACTCCGACAGCCTCACCCGGCTGGGGCGCCTGCAGGAAGCCCGCGTCGCCGCCGGGGGCGGCGAGCGAGCCGGTGACCAGCCGATCACCACACCGTTCGCCCTCGCCCGTCGCGCCTACATCCTGCTCCAGCTGGGTCGGCTCGAGGACGCTGACGCCTGCTGCGCAGAGGCCGAGCCGGCCGCCATCGCCGGCGGCGAGCGAACTGGCGCTGTTGTGGCTCTGGCACGTGCGGGGCGCACGGCACCTCGGCGAGGGTGACATCGACGAGGCCTGCCAGCTCTACGCCAGGGTCGAGGAGCTCTCGACGACCATGGGGATCGGCGAGCCGTGCATCGTTCCCTGGGCGCGCGACGCGCCTGACGGCCTACGCGCTGTCCGGCAGGGTGAAGGACGCCCGGCGGGTGATCCGGTGGCTGGAGCGTGCCGCCGGCAGCCTGCCGTGCCGCTGGCCGCTCATCGCAGCGGCGACCGGCCGGGCAGCGCTGCTCACCAGCACCGGCCGAGTCGACGAGGCCGAAGGTCAGTACGAGGCGGCGCTCGCCCTGCACGAGGGGCTCCCCATGCCCGTCGAACGAGCCCGGACGCTGCTCGACTACGGCAGCTTCCTGCGCCACCATGGCCGGCCGTCCCGAGCCAGGCCCGTGCTGGCCGAGGCGGTCGAACGGGCCGAGGCTCTCGGTGCGGGTTGGCTGGCCGCGGGGGCGGGAGGAGAGCTGGGTGCAGCGGGAGGGCGTCGGCGCCGCCCCGTCGCGGGGCGTCGCGCCCTGACCCCGTCCGAGGAGCGGGTCACGCGACTCGCCACCGGAGGAGCGAGCAACGAGACCATCGCCAAGCAGCTGTCCATCTCGGTGAGGACCGTCGAGACCCATCTCCAGCACGCCTACGCCAAGCTCGGGATCCGTTCTCGGCGCCAGCTGATGACTAGACCGCGTGCCTCTGCCGATCGCTCGCCTCGCGTGGGCTGATCACCCACCCGCTGGACCCCTGAGTAGGCTGCGCGACGCAGGCGACGCCGACGCCTGCGTGGGAGGAGAGCGATGGCCTGGGACTTCTCGACCGAGCCGGAGTTCGAGCGTCAGCTCGAGTGGATGCGCACCTTCGTGCGTGACGAGATCTTCCCCCTCGAGACGATCAACCTCGACCACGGCTCCTTTCTCGAGGCGGTGCGGCCACTCCAGGCGCAGGTGAAGGACCGAGGCCTGTGGGCCGCGCACCTGCCCCCCGAGCTCGGCGGTGGCGGGTTCGGTCAGGTCAAGCTCGGGCCTGATGCACGAGATCCTCGGACAGTCTCCCTTCGCGCCCTTCGTGTTCGGCAACAACGCGCCGGACTCGGGCAACGCCGAGCTGCTGGCCATGGGCATCGAGTCCAGCGGCCGGGAGGAACAGCGCGACCGATGGCTGAAGCCGCTGTTGGACGGTGCGCTCCGCAGCGCGTTCTCCATGACCGAGCCAGGTGCCGGCGCCGATCCGACCCTCCTCAAGACCTCGGCGGTGCGCGACGGTGACGAGTTGGTGATCAACGGCCACAAGTGGTTCAGCTCCAACGCGCTCGGTCGCCGACTTCCTCATCGTCATGGCGGTGACCAATCCCGACGTCCACCCGTACCAGGGCAGCTCGATGATCCTCGTGCCGAGCCGAGACCCCCGGCGTCGACATCGTGCGCGACATACCCACCATGGAGCACCCCGAGGAGATCTTCGGCCGCTACGGCGGGCACGCCGAGGTCCTCTACCAGGACGTTCGGGTGCCCGTCGAGAACCTGGTGGGGAACGAGGGCGAGGGGTTCGTGCTGGCCCAGAAGCGCCTTGGGCCCGGACGGATCCACCACTGCATGCGCTGGCTCGGGACAGTCGCGCCGCGCCTTCGACATGATGTGCGAGCGAGCGGTGTCTCGCTACACGCACGGATCGCATCTGTCGGAGAAGCAGACGATCCAGAACTGGGTGGCCGACTCTCTGGCCGAGATGACCGCCGCCCGCCTCATGACGCTGCACGCAGCCTGGAAGATGGACGAGTCGGGACCCTCGGCGGCCCGGGTCGAGATCGCCATGATCAAGTACTACGGCGCCCAGGTGCTCTACAACGTGATCGACCGCGCCATCCAGGTCCACGGCTCGCTCGGGTTCTCGACCGACCTCCCGCTCGAGCACATGTACCGGGCCGCCCGGGCCGCCCGCATCTACGACGGCCCCGACGAGGTCCATCGCGTGACCGTGGCCAGGCAGGTGCTCAAGGGCTACAAGCCCGTGGACGTGCCGACCGAGCACATACCGACCCGTCGTGAGGAGGCCACGCGCCGGTTCGCCAAGCTGCTGGACCGGGCGACCGCGGACCTGTAGCGGCCCGCCCGCCGGTGGGGGTCAGGCGCCGGGTGCTGGTGTCCGGAAGGGTGCAGGGCGTGTTCTTCCGGGACGACTGCCGGCGCGAGGCCGCGGCTGCCGGTGTGGCCGGCTGGGTGCGCAACCGGTCCGATGGCCGGGTGGAGGCGGTGTTCGAGGGCGAGCCGGACGCGGTCGACAGGCTCGTCTCCTGGTGCCGGAGGGGTCCGCCGTCGGCGCTCGTCTCGGGCGTCGAGGTCGTCTCCGAAGAGCCGACGGGCGAAGCCGGGTTCCGAGTGCTCTGATCCTCATGGTCGGGCCGCGGCCGTGAGGACCGGCGGGTCCGGGCAGTAGCCTGTCGCCCATGTCCCTCCTCGACGATGATGCCATCTCGGCGGCGCTCACCGGCCTCCAATGGGAGCGTCAGGGTAACGAGCTGGCGAAGGTGCACAAGAGCCGTGACTTCGCCGCCGCCATGAAGTTCGTCAACGCCGTGGCCGATCGGGCGGAGGCGGCCAACCACCATCCGGACATCGACATCCGCTGGAACACCGTGACCCTCCGCCTCTCGACCCATTCCGCGGGCGGCCTGACCCAGGCCGACCTGGACCTGGCGAAAGAGATCGACGGCCTGGCCGCCGCCGGGTAGCTGTTGCGGTTCGTTCCCGTCAGCGAGCTCGCCGATCGTCCGAACGTGATCGCCGACGGCGCCGCCCTGCCGTCCACCGTCCTCACCCTGTCGCACTGGCCGGCGAGCCCCACACCTGCCGAGCTGGCGGAGGACACGTCGGCTCGCATCGCCTTCAGCTATCTGGATGACGTCCACCGCTGGCCCGCCGCAGAGGCCGTCTCCAACGACCACTTCGATCAGGACGGGTTGGTCACGGTCTTCGCCCTGGTGTCGCCGGACGAGGCTCGTGCCCGCCAGGCCGTCCTCGAGGACGTCGCCGCCGCCGGCGACTTCGCCGCCTTCGCCCAACGCGACGCGGCCCGGGTCAGCTTCGCCCTGGCTGCGCTGGCCGATCCGGACCGTTCGCCGCTCGGGGCCGGCTTGCTCGAGGCGCCGTACCCCGAGCGCTGCGCCGGGCTCTACGAGGAGCTGCTCGGGAGGCTGCCCGAGCTGGTGGACCACGTCGAGCGTCACCGGCGGCTCTGGGACGAGGAGGACGCCGCCATGGCCGCCGGAGAGGCGGCGCTGGCCGCCGGCAGCGTCACGATCGACGAGGTACCCGACCTCGACCTGGCCGTGGTGAGCATCCCGGCGTCACACCAAGCCCGCGCTGGCCACGCGGTTCAGCTCGCGTCACGACGCCACCTGCCACCCGGCCGCGATCAACAACGCCACGAACGCGCTGCGCATCCTCATCGTGCACGGCCAGCGCTACGAGCTCGTGTACCGCTACGAGTCGTGGGTGAAGTACACGTCACGCCGCCCTCTGCCGCGCGTCGACCTTGCCCCATTGGCCGCGCAGCTCCAGGAGGAGGAGCAAAATGGCGCCCGTTGGTCGTTCGACGGGGTGGCCGCCCTCGTACCCTCCCTGCGCCTCGCCGACGGCCACGAGAGCGACATCTCTCCGCCTCGCCTGCGGGCAGATGGTGGAGCGTTACCTGGCGACGGCTCCTCCCGCGTGGGATCCCTACGCGTACCGCGGCCCGGCTGACGGCGAGGGAGCTCGACGATCGCATGCCCGCACCGCTCGTCGCCGTTCCCGCCTATCGCCTCGGTCCCGGACGGGTGTCGGGCTGGACCGACGCCAGCCACGCCGTTCCGGCGCAGTACGTGGCCGCCCTGTCGCGCGCCGGCGCCCGCGCCCTGGTCCTCGCGGCGCCGGATCCGGCGCCGGCCTCGGAGATCCTCGCTCCTTTCGACGGTCTGCTCCTGATCGGCGGCGGCGACGTGGAGGCGCATCGCTACGGGCGACAGCCCCATCCCGCCGAGTACCTGGAGCCCGACCGTGACGAGCTCGAGCTCGCCATCGCCACAGAGGCGGTCCGCAGCGGGCTGCCCACCTTGGCGATCTGCCGCGGCGTCCAGGTCCTCAACGTCGCCCTCGGCGGCTCGCTGCACCAGCACCTCCCGGACGTGGCGTCGATGGCCGAGCACGGGCAGGCGCCAGTCGGTGACGCCATCGACCATCCCGTGCGCGTTGCTGAAGGAACGGCGCTGTCAGAGATCTGCGGTCCTGTCCTCGCCGCCTGCAACTCCCAGCACCATCAGGGAATCGACAGGCTCGGCGCCGGCCTGACCGCCGTGGGGTGGAGCGAGGACGGGCTGATCGAAGCCGTCGAGACGGTCGGGCCGGAAGGCTGGCGTCCGGGGTGGGCGCTCGGTGTGCAGTGGCACCCGGAGCGAACGGCGGCTACGGACCGGGCGCAGCAGGCGCTCTTCGGTGCCTTCGTCGACCAGGCCAGGGCCCGGATGCACGCCCGGGCGTGAGCGGGCGCGGGTCGTGTGCGGCGCCGCGCCTATTTCGGCCTCAGCCCGGCGGCAGGAAGCGGGCGAGCTGTCGGCTCTGCGCCACGAGCCGTCCCTCCTGGTCCCAGAGCTCGCCGTCCTCTTCCACGTAGCCGCCCGTGAGGAGGCGCGACGCGAACTGGGCCAGGTGCCAGGTCGTCTGGGGGCGGCCCCGCCAGTGCACCGTCAGCTCGAGGGTCGGAGCACCTCCGCCGAGGAAGGTGGAGAAGATCGCCGGCGGCCACGAGTCCATCACGAGCGGCACCGCCAGGGCGTCGAGCTCGCGGTCCGCCAGCCTGACCCAGCCCCCGCTCCGCGCCGGCCCTGGCGTCGATCGCCCGAAGAGGTGGTCCTCGGGCGAGGCCACCCGGTACCGGAACCGCTCCAGGAACGTCATGTCCGGCGCCGACGGGTGGTCCAGCTCCACGCAGTCCTCCGGGTCGGGAGCGGCAGGTGCCTCGGGCTGGAAGTCGATCGGCGTCGGCTCCCGCCAGTGGCCGAAGGTGACGAGGGCGGCGGCGACGGGGGCGTCGTCCTGCTCGAGACGGGCGCTCACCGTGGCATGGGTGCGCCCGACGCGGACGATCTCTGTCGCCACGACGGCGGGTCCCTGCGTGGGGCGCTGCACGTAGTGGACGGTCATGGTGAGCGGGTCGGGCGCGGGAGACTCGGATCTCATTGCGCACAGGACGAAGCTGGCCAGGTAGCCGCCGTTGATGCCGGCCCCGATGTTCCACCGGTCGCTCAGCCGGCCCTGCCAGCGACCGAGGCCCAGCGGCTCGAGGCTGACGTCTTCGTCCAGCGCGGCCACGGCGTAACGGTAGCGGCGGGCTGTCCGACTTGACCACGTGGTCAAGTAGTCTGAGGGCATGACCGTCACCGAGGTCCCCCGCACCGACGAGCAGGTCCGCCAGGCAGTGGTGGCGTGGCTCAGGGAGAGCCTGCCGCCGACATGGGTCAAGGCCATCGACACCGGTGACGCGGCCGAGCTCCACCGTGCCCGCGCACTGGTCGGCTACGACGAGTGGTGCGCCCGCCTCGGCGAGGCCGGCTGGGCGACGCCGACCTGGCCCCGTGAGTACGGCGGCGCCGGCCTGGAGCCGAGCCAGGCCCGGATCGTGAACGAGGAGCTGACTCGCTACAAGGTCCCCCGGTCCTTCAACGTGATCGGGATCGGGATGGGCGGACCGACGATCTTGCAGTGGGGGACCGAGGAGCAGCGACAGCGGTACCTGGCGCCCATGGCCCAGCACCGCGAGATCTGGTGCCAGCTGTTCAGCGAGCCCGGCGCCGGCTCCGACGTCGCCGGACTGTCCACCCGGGCGGTCCGGGACGGCGACGAGTGGGTGGTCAGCGGCCAGAAGGTGTGGACGACCCTCGCCCACATCGCGTCCTTCGGCATGCTGGTGGCCCGCAGCGACCCGGATCAGCCCAAGCACAAGGGCCTCACCTACTTCATCGTCGACATGAAGGCGCCCGGGGTTGAGGTGCGGCCCCTGCGCCAGATGACCGGCGATGCCGAGTTCAACGAGGTCTTCTTCGCCGAGGTGCGCATCCCCGATACCGCTCGCGTCGGACCCGTCGGGGAGGGGTGGGCCGTGGCCACCACCACCCTCATGAACGAGCGGGTCGCCCTGTCGGGAGCGGGCAGCGCCAGCGGTGAGAGCGTCGGCGGCGGTCCCGTCGACGGGCTCGTCGGCGTGGCGCGCAAGCTCGGCCGGTGGGAGGACCCCGTTCTCCGCCAGCGCCTCATGCAGGCTGTCATCGAGAGCCGGGTGGTGAAGATCACCAACTTCCGGGCCGCCGCCGCCCGACGTGCCGGCCGGCAGCCGGGGCCCGAGGGCTCGATCACCAAGCTCTTCGCCGCCGAGCACAACCAGCGTGTCCAGGAGCTCGCCGTCGAGCTCCTGGGTGCCCGGGCGATGGCCTGGTCGCGCTCGGACGACGAGGCGGGGTCGACGGTTCGGGGGTTCCTCCGCTCACGCGCCAACACCATCGAGGGCGGGACGTCGGAGATCATGCGCAACATCCTCGGGGAGCGGGTGCTGGGCCTGCCCAAGGAGCCCGCCGTCGACCGTGACCTGCCCTGGAAGGACATCCCCAGGTCGCAGTAGGGGTCGGCCCTGGTGACCGTCGTTCTGTGGCAGGGCGCCGGTGCCGAAGGAACCCCAGGATCGTCTTTATAGAGATTCCCCTATATAGGGCTAAAACTCCTAGAAGAGGACCTAGTCGTGGGCGCCTTGGGACCGGGTCCAGCGCTTCCTTGGGGCCACCCTTCGGCAGAAGAAAATCTGAGTGTCAACTTGTCAAGGAAGCTTCCAGAGGCTTAGACTGGACTCGTAGTTGGGTGTCATCAGTGGTCACAACGGCGAAAGGAGATCACGATGCTGATGCGCACCGATCCCTTCCGGGACCTGGATCGCCTGGCCCAACAGGTCTGGGGTTGGAACGACCGAAGCCGGCCGGCGAGCATGCCGATCGACGCCTACCGGCGTGGAGACAGCTTCGTCGTCCAGTTCGACATCCCGGGCGTTGATTCGGAGTCCATCGAGCTCACCGTGGAGCAGAACGTGCTGACCGTGAAGGCGGATCGCAACCGGTCCCTGAGCGAGGGCGACGAGGTCATCGTCTCCGAGCGCCCGTGGGGCAGCTTCACGCGTCAGCTGTTCCTGGGCGAGACCCTCGACACTGACCGCATCGATGCTCATTACGAGGCCGGCGTGCTGACATTGACGCTGCCTGTGGCCGAGCAGGCGAAGCCACGCCGGGTAACAGTCTCGAGCGGCGAGAGCCCCAAGGCGATCGACGTCTAACTCGTCTTGGATCGTGCGGCGGGTGGTGATCGAGCCGCCCGCCGCCCGCTCGTAAGTAGCCGTCATGCTGTGCCGGCCGCGTGTGACCTGTTTGGCCTGCGCGATGTCTGGTCACGTCTCAGCTGGGCCGGCCGGGTCCGGGTCCAGAACTCCCATCCGTGCCAGCCAGCGGCCCACTTCGCCTGAAACGTTGCGTCCTGTTGCGGCAGGCGGTGCACCCGGGTAGCGCCTGATCTTGTCGTTGATGCGCTCGATTGCCTTGCGAGTGGAGTCTCTGGAGCGGCCCAGGCGCCGCGCTGCCTCGTCGTGCGAGCGCGGTTCGAGTGTTCGCGGGCGAGGCAACAAGGCGAACGACGAGTAGTAGGCCTGGAGCACGTCCAGCTCGAGGCGAGTCAGCCTCAGCGCGATGAGCTCGTCCAGCGCGGCCGTGGGCTCGTCCTCGATCTCTTCGGCAAGTGCCGTACCGATCGGTTTCCTGGCGTGGGAGCAGCGGAGCCGGTGGGCCGCGGTGGTCGTCGGTGACGCACAGGATGTGGAATGGGTGCTCGGGCCGGCCGACGCTGTAGCTCCACCTGTGGCGGACAGGAACCCATGGTCGCCTGGGTTCGAGTGGCACCTCCTCGTAGCCGGGCTCGTAGACGCGGAGGAGGCCCGTCTTGTCGCTCACATTGACGCTGCTCCAGCGACTCCCGTCCCACGACAACTCGATGTGGTTCCGTGACACGGTCCATCGCCCTTGGACGCGCTGGTGGCCGACGCGGACGTCGCTGTCTCTGGCCCTCCCGATCCGCACCACGCGGTCACGTTCGTATTGGCTCGTCCACGGCGCCGGGTGGAGACGAGCGCGCAGAGTCACGTCCGAGAGTGTTGCAGCACAGCCACGGTCACGTTATCCGAGGCGCCTGCTTCCACTGACGCACTGACCAGGCGCTCCGCGGTCGAGGCAGCGCCGTCGCTGTTCCTCCAGCATTGCCATACATCCGTGAGGACGAGCGGCTCGATGAGACCGTCCGAGGCCAGGATCAGTCCCTGCCCCGGTTCCAGAGTGACCTGGGTTATGTCTGGTTTGGGCTCCTCATGGGTGGCGAGGGCGCGGAGGAGAACATGCCGCCCAGCATGGGAGTTGGCGTCCTCCGGGCGGATGGCGCCGGATCGCACGAGATCGGCCGCCAGGCTGTGGTCGGTGGTCAGAGTCTTCGCTCCGTCGCCGGTTACCAGCCACGCCGGGGAGTCGCCCACGGAGGCAACAATCCACGTGCTCGTAGCGGAGCCGACCCACGTGGCGGCCGCGATCGTCAGGGTCGCGTCCATGGCTGCCAGGCCAGCCTGTTCCTCCCGGCCCGCGTGCACCGCAGCCCCTGCGCGAGCCAGGGCCAGTCGAACGGCGCGCTCGTCGAGCCTCCCCTGCCGTGCTTCCAGGACACCAGCCGCCGCGCTGACAGCGAGTTGCGCGGCCCGGGCCCCGCCTCGTTGTCCTCCCACCCCGTCGCTGACTATTGCCCAGCGGCACGACACCGCGACTCGATCCTGGTTGTCAGCCCGCTGTCCCGGATGGGTCGCCCAACCGCACCCGATGACCTCCACGTCGCGACCCGAACGTCGCTTCCTGAGTTTGAAACCCACCATGTCAGCTCTACAGCCCGATCCGGGTCTCGAAAGGGCCACTTGTGGCCCCCCGCGCCGATGGCTTCGCCATCCGCTCTAGCGGCGGGTGACGAAGACGTACTCCCGGCTCGCCTCTCCGAACGCCTCGCCCTCGAAGCCGCCGTAGAGCGCCTCCAGCTCGAGCCGGGCAGCCTCGATGAGACCCAGCCACTCGTTCTTGGTCGCCCACCACAGCGAGCTCCGTGCTCCGTCGTCAAGCACGATGTCGATCCGATTGTCAGCCACCCCGTAGTGCACGCGGTGACCGACGGGCTGGTCCTGGTGCTGGCCGTCCAGGCGTACCGCCACGGCATGGTCGAAGACGAAGGCGTTCCAGGCAAAGCGCCCGCCCGGGGCCAGGTTTGCCGCCACAGCTTCGAACGTGCGGCGCCGGTCAGCCCAGGTCGGCAGGTGGAGTAAGGCCCGAAAGGGGCAGTAGATGAGCGAAGCCGCTTCCGTCAGGGCCAGGTCCCTCATGTCCGCCAAGCGCAGGTCGAGCTGGACCCCGGCCGCCTGCGCATTGTCACGGGCCTGGTCGAGCATCGAGGGAGAGGTGTCGAGACCGATCACGGTGCGACCGGTCGCTTGGGCCACCGGCACCGCCACCCTTCCGTTGCCAACGCCCAGCTCCACGAGGGGACCGTGGGCTCGGAGGGCGAGATTGACGTAGAAGCCGATATCGGCCGTCATCTGGGCCGACCAGTCCTCGTAGTGGTCGGAGAACCCTTCGTCCCAGCTCATCTGGCCAGGGTAGGAGGGCTCCTCGGCGATCTCCACCTGAACCACAGAGCTCATTTCCCGTGACTACGGTGATCCGGCGGTGGCGGCTGGACACCGTTGCCACCCACGAGGGCTCCTCGCTCGTGGCGTCTCGGAACGGTCGAACCGGAACGGGGTCGGAGAAGCCGAGCGCGCGTGCGTGCTCCGTGCCACACTGCATGAGGGTCGGTCTTCGCCTTGCCCTGACCACGGGGCAACCCGACCCGGAAGGTATACACAAGGGGGCTTCCGGTGCTGGCAGCTTTCGGTGATGGCCAGGTCTTCTGGTCGTTCTTGGTCTTCTTCTTCTGGATCATCTGGATCTGGTTGGCGATCACGGTGTTCGTCGACATCTTCCGCAGCAAGGACCTCAGCGGCGTGGGCAAGATGGTCTGGGTACTGCTGGTGGTGCTCGTTCCCTACCTCGGCGTCTTCGCCTACCTGTTGCTCCGCGGCGGGAAGATGCACGAGCGGGCGGTCGAAGCCGCCCAGGCCCAGGACAGGGCGTTCCGTCAGTACGTGCAGGATGCCGCCGACACGGGCAACGGTCGTTCCACCGCCGACGAGCTGCACCGGCTGGCCGACCTGAAGGACCGCGGCGTGATCACCGACGCCGAGTTCGAGCGGCTGAAGGCCAAGGCCGTCGGCTGACGGGCGCCGCGCCGCGCGAGCTCACGCCGAGCGTCGGGGCCGCCAGCGTCCGCGGGCGATCGACATCCACCGGTCGAGCCGGCCCACCACCGGTCCCCGTTGCCGCGTCCGGCGCTGCCGACGCTTCGCTGCCCGTCGGGCCACGAGACGGCAGGCGTCGAGCAGCGTGGCCGCGAACTGATCAGGGTCCGTGCCGGCCGCCAGGTGGGTGCCGTCCACGACGTGGATGACGGCGGACGGGATCGAATCGGCAAGCTTCACCTGCCGTCTGGGCGGCACCAGCCTGTCCTGGGAGGTGACCACCACGGATACCGGTACGTCGATGTCGCCGATCCACTCCCTGGAGCTGAACCGCCCAAGGGTCTCGGCCGCCTCGAGCACGCTGCGCACGTCGTGGCGACGGAGCTCGTCGAAGGCCCAGCGCCGACTGGCGGTGTCGACGAGCCCGTCGGGGATCTGCTCGGCGATCCGTTCGACCGCCGGCAGTGGAGCCAGCCGCAGGCCACTGACGACCAGCCCGAGCCCGGCGAACTGCACCCGCTCGCGCCAGCGACCCCGGAAGTCGCGGCTCGTGGCGCACAGCACCATGCCGTCGACCCGCTCGGGGTGGCGGCGCCAAACGAGCTGCGCGATCGGCCCGCCCATCGAGTACCCGACGGGGATGAACGTGTCGATACCCAGCTGATCGGCCACGGCAACGACGTCGTCTGCGCAGTCGTCCAGGCTGAACGGTTCAGGGGAGCGCAGACCTCGGCCGTGTCCCCGGTGGTCGAGCGCCACGACGCGGAAGTGCCGACCGAGCGGACCGAAGGCGGCGAACCAGTTGAGGCCGCCTGTGGCGGCCAGACCGTGCACGAGCACGAGCGTCGGCGCTCGTCTCGGCCCTGTCACCTCACGGACGAAGGTCGTTCCCCTGCCCGGCAGCTCGATGGCCGTGCCGGGAGGCACCGTCCATTCGCCGTCGGGTTCCCCCAGCCGCCGCGCCACGACACTGTTCTACCCCGTCGCCAGCAGGCCGAGAAGGTGACGCGCGCCACCTGGTTATTCGCGGCCTTCGGCCCAGTCGCAGGTGATCAGTGCGAGAGCGGTGCCGACGTCGGGGTGCCCATGCCCTGCGAGGCGGAGAGGAACGGCAGGAGCGGCTTGACGTTGGGTGGCGCCGTGGTCGTGGGCGCTGTCGTCGTCGGCGCGGGGACTGGTGCCGGCGGCTGCGGAGCCTGGATGGGCGGGGGGAAGGGCGTCAGCATGATGGCCTTCGTGGCGTCGTCCACCACTCCGGTGACCGGCAGGTGGGCGGCGCGCTGGTAGTTGGACACGGCCGTGACGCTCGACTGGTCCCACACACCGGTCGGCCAGGCGGGGAAGCCGAGGCTGGTGAGCATCACCTGCCACGTCCGGATCTGCCCCGGTGTCATCGGGGCCGGAGCAGTCGGGAGGCTGAACTGCGGCGCGTTGCGTATGGCGTCCCATTCCTCGGGCGTGGTGTCCTGCCACGACCAGAAGGAGACCCCGACCGCCCCTGTCTGCTCGGCCACCTGCATGAACCGTGAGATGGCGGCGCCGGAGGGGCTTCCGGGCACGCCGTTCTCGGCGCCGTTGTACGCCTGGCCGATCGGGATCATGGACACGTTCTGGCCGGCCGAGGTTGGCGTCGGCTCGGGCGATGTCGGCGCCGGGTTCCGCGTCGAGCCAGTAGTCCATCACGGCGACGGCGTCGAAGTGCGACAGGACTGCGCTGTAGGGGTAGCCGGTACCGTTGGGACGGGGCACGACGCCGATGATCGGATAGCCGGGACCCACGGCGTTTCGCAGCTCGCCCGCATAGGTGCCGGCCCCAGCCAGGTTGACGCCCGGCTCGGCCTCGATGTCGGGGGCGAAGCCGTCGATGCGATCACCGCTGGGTGTCTTGTAGTTGATCTCGGCCACCGCCCGGTTCACGTCGGACTCGGGAGGCGTGAAGAACGGGAAGTCCCACCCGTAGACACGGATGTGGGCGGCGTGGGCCGCAGGCAGCAACTGGTTGAGGAAGGGCTGGGCGACGAAGCCGTCGGTGCCAGAACCGAGGTGGACGTACAGGTAATGGAGCCCGGTGGCGGTGGCCTTGGACACGATGGCAGCGACGTTGCCGCCCTCGACCTTCTCCGGTACGTAGAGCCACATGCCCTTGCCGGGCGGGAGCCCGGCCTTCACCGTCGGGACGACGGGTGGACCGGTCGGAGCGGGCGCAGTCGTCGGCGGGAGGCTGCGCGCTGGCGGGGCCGCCGGTCGCGCCGCTCGCCAGTGCGCTGTGACCCGCCGCGCCCTTGCCGGCTGCCTCCGGGCGAGCACCCGTGACGCCGGTCGTCGAGGTCCCAGGCAGTGCCGACCGAACCTCGCCGCTGACACCACCCGCCCCACCGCCGGCGTGGATCGCTGCGGCTCGCGCTGCTACCGAGGATCGTGATGGTCATCGAGCTGGCCAATGCCACCTTGAGGAGCATGGACGGCGCTCGCCTGGCCTCGGCCACCAGATCGGGCAGCCGGCGCAGGGCGGCGACGGCGCTGGTCGCAGGGTGGCGGGGCACGAGGGCGCGGGCGGGCCAGGTCAGATCGGCGAGGACGGCCGTGGCCGTGGATCGTGTGCCGAGCACCTTGGCTCGGCCCGCCAGCCGCTCCAGGAGGACCGGCAGCGGCGGACCATCGAACCGGTCGGACCGGCGAGCAGGGCTGACCGACGGAGCGGGCGAGAGGGCCTCGGTCACGTGGCGGGAGATCGGCTGCGGTTGGCGAAGGGCCACCTCGGGAGCCACGGTGTCGAGATGCACGGTCTCGGGAACCACGGTCCTGGGCACGGCCGCCTCGGGCAGGACTGGCCCGGTCGCCTCGGGCCCGGTCGCCGGGCCCGGTCGCCCTGGGCACGGCCGCTTCGGGCAGCACTGGCCCGGGTCGCCTCGGGCCCGGTTGACTTCGGCGCGGTCGAGACGCACCGGGCCAGGCCCCGCAGCGGGAGGGTCACCGGGGTGGCCAGGAGCGCCGCCAGGCGGAGCACCCCGCGCCCAGCCCGCTGCGCCCGTCGTCTGGTGGGCAGCAGGCCGGCGTCGACTGCGAGAAGGGCTCGAGCCACGGCCCGCACGAAGAAGATCCGCGACGAGGTGGCGCGCTCGACGGCCTCAGCCCGGTCGAGGGACCTCGGGGCGGCGACCCAGTCGTCCCAGCCCTCGCCGGGTGCGCCGCAGTCCTCGAGCCGCACGTCGGTCATCGAGGTCCGCCTGGGACCGGGGCACCGGTAGGCGACCCCTTGGCAGAACTCTTCGTACGCAACGGAGCTCCCTGCTGGATCCAGTGACCTGCGACGGCCTCAGATTCGCCAGCAGGAGGTTTAGTTCCTGCGTACTAGTACTTTTCGGACACCCGGCGCCCCGGCGGTTGTCTCGGGGGCCCGACGGGGAGGTCTAGGCTCCGCGTCCTATGTTGCATATCCTCCTGGCTATCGTCCTCATCGTCGCCGGGATCGGGCTCATAGGAGCGCCGAGGGCCCGATCGACCGTCGCTTCTCGCCGCGGTTCGGCTGCCGTGTCGACCACGACGTCCGAGATGACCTGGATCCTCCCGATTGCGGGGGGTGCCCTCATACTGGTGGGGATCCTCGCCGCCCTCCGGGTGTTCTGACCGGATCGCTCGAGGTCCGCGGCACCTCGCACAAGCCAAGCCACGGGTACCCTTCGCCGCCATGGCGTACGCAGATGACGATGAGAGGGTCGCGGCGGTGCAGGCGGCCGAGAAGGCATTGCTCGGCCAGATCACCGGCTGGGCCGAGAACGCCGGCAGCCCCAGAGTCGCTGCTCCAGCTGGCCGAGGCGTTCGCCTGGGTGGTGAACCCGGGCCAGGCCCACGGGGTGGCGGCGACCGCACCGGATTGAGTCGCCGGTCGCGTCGGCGAGCCGTCGGCTGGTGCTCACCCCTCCGCCAGCTGGTCGGAGAGCTGGTCCCGCCGCACCTTTCCCATGGAGTTCCGCGGTAGCGAGTCGACGTAGCGGACGAGACGAGGCCGCTTGAACGGCGCCAGGCGCTCGGCGGCCATCCGGAGGAGATCATCGGTGTCGGGCCGCGGCTCGTCCGCCACGACCACGGCGGTCACGATCTCGCCCCATTCCTCCGACGGCGTGCCGACGACGGCGGCCTCGACCACACCGGGATGCGAGAGGAGCACGTCCTCGACCTCGCGTGGGTAGACGTTGAAGCCGCCGGTGATGATCAGCTCCCGGCTGCGCCCGACGATCCGCAGATAGCCAGCCTCGTCCAGGTCGCCGACATCGCCGGTGTGGAACCAGCCCTCCTGGTCGAACACGGCGGTCGTCGCCGACTCGTTCCGCCAGTAGCCGCCGAAGACGTTGGGCCCCCTGACGAGGATCTCGCCCTCGCGGAGAGCTCGCCAGGCGCACCTCGACCGCGGGGAGGGGCAGGCCGACGGTGCCGGGACGGCGCTCACCGTCGTAGGGGTTGGAGACGTTCATGAGGGTCTCGGTCATGCCGTAGCGCTCGAGGATCGCGCTGCCCCGATGCCTGCGGCCACCCGTTCGAAGACGTGGGCGGCAGGGGCGCCGAGCCCGACACGCACAGCCGCAACCGCCCCAGCTCGCCCACTCGGAGCCGAGGCGGCCAGTCGGCTGTACATGGTCGGGACGCCGAAGAACAGCGATGCCCCGTGGCGGTGACGCGGCGTCGAGCACGTCTCGACGTCGAAGCGGGGCAGGATGACGGCCGAGGCGCCGGCGAGCAGCGTCCCGTGGAGCCCTACACAGAGGCCGTGCACGTGGAACGAGCGGGAGGGCGAGGACGAGGCGATCGCCTCGGAGTCCATCGCCAGCGCCAGACGCAGGCCTTCGGCGGTGGCCAGCAGGTTGCCGTGGCGCAGCAGGGCGCCCTTCGGGGCGCCGGTCGTGCCCGAGGTGTAGCAGATCAGGGCGGGGTCGTCGGGGCCGAAGGCGTCGAGATCGGGGACCGGGCCGTCCGGCAGGTCGACCTCGGGAGTCGACCACGATGGCGTCGCCTGTCGCCTGGCGGATCCAGCCAGCCCGCTCGGGATCGTCCACCACGGCTGCCCGTGGCTCCGCGTCGAGGGTGATGTGGGCGACCTCGCCCTGGCGGTAGGCGGTGTTGACGGGCACGACCGTCAGGCCCAGCCGGAGGGCGCCGACGTAGGCCCCGACAACAGTGGTCGAGGGCGAGGCGCTGAAGAGGATCCGGTCGCCAGGACGCAACCCGGCCCGATGGAGGCGGGCGGCCACGAGCCGGCTCGAGCGCTCGAGGTCGCCAGCGGTGCGCCAGCCGAGTCGTTCGTCCCACAGTGTCGGCCGGCCGGGCTCCTCGAGCCATCGTCGGGTCCAGAGCCGAACCAGGCTCTGGCCCTCCAGGAGCTCGATCCGGCCCGAGTCCAGCCCTGCAGGCAGGTGCGCGGCCCACGGTGGGTCGCCGGCCGCGGGCTGCTCCATCCCGCCGATCGTCGCGCGGCGAGAAGCGGGCCCGCGAGCCACAGCCACCCGCGACGAGCTCGTCCCGGACGGCCTCGGCGTTCGAGGCGAATAGCGTGCTGTCATGGACGAGTCGCTCTGCCTGCTCACCGTGCATGCCCACCCCGACGACGAGGCGTCCAAGGGAGCCGGGACGGTCGCCCGGTACCACCAGGAGGGCGTACGGACGGTGCTGGTCTGCTGTACCGGCGGCGAGTCGGGTGACATTCTCAACCCGGCCATGGATCGCCCCGAGGTGCGCGACCGCCTCGCCGAGATACGCATGGAGGAGCTGGCCCGATCGACCGAGATCATCGGCTACGACGAGGTCGTCCTGCTCGGGTACCGGGACTCGGGGATGCCGGGCACGCCCGAGAACGAGGATCCGCGATCCTTCGTCCAGGCGCCGCTCGACGAGGCCGTCGGCCGCCTCGTGGCGGTGATCCGTCGGGTCCGCCCCCAGGTGGTCGTCACCTATGGCGACGACCAGCGCGGCTACCCCCATCCCGACCACCTCCGCGTCCACGACGTCGGCCTCGCCGCCTTCGACGCCGCCGGCGATCCCGATGCCTACCCGGGCACAGAGCCGCCGTGGCAGCCGCTCAAGCTCTATTACACGGTCTGGTCCCGGGCCCGCATCCTGGCCACGCACCAGAAGTTCCTCGACCTGGGCCTCGAATCGCCCTTTCCGAAGGAGTGGACGGACGGGCGGCCTGACGATCAGCACATCACCACGAGCATCGACGTCTCCGACCACGCCGACGTGCGGCCCCAGGCCCTGCTGGCCCACGCCACCCAGGTCGATCCGACCTCGCCGTTCTGGTTCGGCCTGCCCCCGGAGGTGGCCCGGACGATCCATCCCTACGACGAGTACGTACTGGCCCGTGCCGTCGTCGGGGGACCGGGCGGCGACGGGGCCGCCCGCGAGGAGGACCTGTTCGCCGGGGTGCGGGATCGCGTCAGCCGGTAGCATGCCGGTCGTCCAGACGGCGACACCGACCAGAGCGAGGGGAAACGATCATCATGTCGAAGTGGTTGAGCCAGGAGTGGCTGGACGAGGCGCGCAAGCTGGCAGAGGGCCAGCCCGAGCGGCCCGGTGCGTCGGCCCGCATGCAGTACGTGGTCACGGGCGGTCCCGACGGCGACGTCCACTACTACTGGCTGCTGGAGAACGGCAAGCTCAAGGAGAGCAAGCTCGGCGATCTCCCCGACGCCGAGGTGACCCTGACCCAGACCTATGACGACGCCCTGAAGATCCAGAAGGGCGAGCTCGACGCCAACGCCGCGTTCATGCAGGGCCGGGTCAAGGTGACGGGCAACATGGCCAAGCTCATGTCCCTGCTGCCGCTCACCAACGCTCCCGAGTACAAGCAGCTCCAGACCGAGATCCAGGCCATCACCGAGTACTAGTCGGCGAGGGTCCGGACACATCAGGGGCGCCCCTTCGGGGCGCCCCTCTGACGTCGTCAGCTCGTCACGGTGAGCGTGCCGTGCATGAACGGGTGGATCGTGCAGTGGTACGGGAACGATCCCGGGCTGCTCGGCGCCGTGAAGGTCTTGGTGCCGCCGCCGTTGACGTTGCCGGTGTTGAAGGCGTTGTTGTCGGCGGTGACGGTGTGGGTCGCGCTGTCAGCGTTCTTCACCGTGATGGTGCTGCCCGCCTTCACCGTCACGCTTGTCGGCTGGAAGGCGAAGTTCTTGATGGTGATGGTGGTCGCCGCCGCCGCCCCGCCCGTGCTGGCCGTGCCGGTCGTCGTTGTCGTGGTGCTCGAGCTGCTCGAGCTGCTCCCGCCTCCGCAGGCAGCCAGCACCGAGGCCAGGAAGACGACCGCTGCACCGGACGCGGCCACGCTCGTTACGCGTCGCACTGCACCCTCCTCTCGATCCGCCGGGGAGCACTCGTTCTAGACCAGATGGACCGGCCGGCACCACCCGTCATCCACGGTGGCCGTCGGCGCCGAACAAGGAGTCACGGAGCTCTACGACCTGAACGACGCCAGCGACGCCACGCTCGTCGTCGCCATCGGCCGTTGGCGTGAGGATGCACTCGCCGAGGCCTACCGACGCCACGCAGGCGCCGTCTATGCCCTCGCCCGACGGGTGCTGGGCGAGGTGAGCGCCGCCGAAGAGGTCATCCAGGAGGTGTTCATCCGGCTGTGGCACCGACCCGAGAAGTTCGACCCGGAGCGGGGCTCCCTGCGCTCCTTCCTGTTGGCCCAGGCCCACGGCCGGGCCGTCGACCTGCTCCGGGCCGAGTCCTCGCGGCGTCGGCGAGAGGAGCGGGAGGCCAGGAGCACCGCCACCTCGGGGTACGACCTCGAGCACGAGGTGTGGGACCTGACGGTCGCCGACCACGTCAAGGAGGCGCTGTCGGGCCTGCCGGACGAGGAGCGTCGGGCGATCGAGCTGGCCTACTTCGGGGGACATACGTACCGGGAGGTGGCGGCCCTCCTCGACCAGCCCGAGGGAACGGTCAAGAGCCGCATCCGCGCCGGCCTCAAACGGATGCGATCGAAGTTGGCGGATAGCGGGGTGGCGGGCTCATGAACGCGCCGGAGGGCGACGTGCCGGGGCGGCTGAGCCACGCCGAGCTCGAGGCCCTGCTCGGGTCCTACGCCCTCGATGCCGTCGACGGACCGGAGGCCGAGGCGGTCGAGCTCCACCTCCTCGAGTGCCCGCGGTGCCGGGCCGAGGTCGCTGAGCACCGGGAGGTCGCCGCCCTCCTCGGCAACGTCGGAACCCCGGCGCCCGACCGGCTCTGGGACCGCATCGCCGCCAGCCTGGAAGAGGCTCCCCCAGATCTGCGGCTGGCTGCGGTGGCGGAGCCGCGTCGCGGTGCGAAGGCGATCCGACGGCGCCTGAGGGTCGGGCTGGCTGCCACCGCGGCGGCCGCCGCCGTCGTCATCGGCCTCCTCGCCTTCCAGGTGAACCGGTTGGACAACCGGGTCAACAACCTGGCCCAGGCCACGCCCGACCACGGGCTGTCACAGGTGGCGACGGCGGCCGTGCTCGATCCCCAGGCTCGGCGTGTCGATCTGCGCTCCCCGCAGGGCAACCAGTCGGTCCAGGGCGTGGTTCTTCCCAACGGCAACGGCTACCTGGTGAAGGTCGACCTGCGCCCGCTCCCGTCGCGTCAGACGTACCAGCTGTGGGCCGTCACGGGTTCACGACAGGTCTCGCTCGGAGTGTTGGGCGCCGACCCGCAACAGACGGCCTTCAGCCTGGGCTCGCCGAGCGGTGTCGGCACCCTGGCGGTGACCGTCGAGCCCGCCGGCGGCGTGACGTCGACGACGAACCCGGCGGTCGTCTCGGGCGTGCTCAGCTGATCAGGGACCGGTTCGCATCAGCTGGTGCAGCGCCCGGTAGCCGATCAGCTCGGCCCCGGCCCGGCTGGCCAGGGCGGGCAGGGAGTGGTCGTTGGTCAGCAGGTCGTGGTCGTCGACCCGCGCTGACCAGTCGGGGCTGAGGGCCCGCAGCTCTCCGGTATCGACCGCCGGGTGGGCGTAGATCTCGGTGACGCCAGGCCGGAGATCGAGCAGTGCCCGCTCGAGGGCCCTGCGGGTGCCCACCGTGTTGACGACGACCAGGTGGTCCGGGAAGACGACGCCCTCCTCGGCCGCCAGCCGCCGGAACGGGAAGCCGATGGGGCCCTCGCTCGACGCCCCCGAGAGCCGAATGGGCAGCGAGAAGTCGACGGCCAGCTCGAGATAGACATCGAAGAACTCCGGGCGAAGCTGGAGCGTCGCCATGTGCGAGTCGAGGTGGCTGACGTCGAAGCCCCAGTAGATGGCGCGCTCGATCTGGGCCCGGCATTCCCGTCGCACCTCGTCGAGATCGGCGTGGTCCCACACGTCGGTCACGGTCCGCGGGAACCCGCCGTCGCCATCGAGCAGCGACGGGGCGTGGGTGATCGGGACCCCACCGGTAGAGATCGTGCTCGGCGTTGAGCGTCAGGTGCACCCCGACGTCCTCGCCCCGGTAGCGGGCCGCCGCCTCCCGAGCCCAGGGGCAGGGCACCATCAGGCTGGCGCTGGTGGCCACCCCGGACCGGACGGCCTCGTAGACGCCGACGTTGGCGGCGTGGCTGGACCCGAGGTCGTCGCAGTTGATGATCAGCAGCTTGGCGTCGGAGGGATACCCCAGGCGCTCGACCAGACTGGCCTCCACGCTTTCGAAGGTACCTGGTGCTCACGGGCGGTGAGGGACCGGCACCCTCGGCTGGCCCCCAGTTCTCCGAAATGGGGGGCCAGCCGAGGCCCCGGTCCCTCCGGGCCCGCTGGAGCTGGCCGCGGCGCCCGGGCAAAACAAAAGATCATCTACCGCCGGGCGCCCTCGAGTGCGCTCGCCGGCGGCGACGGCCGAACGGCACAGGGTGATCCAGTCGGCGCGCCGGCCCCTTTCGGAGAAGGGGACGGCGCGCCGAGCTGGCTCACCCTGGAGCGGCCGTGCGCCCGCGACGCTTAGGAGCGCTCGATGAGGGTGCCCGTGCCCAACCCGCCGCCGCAGCACATGGTGACGAGCGCCCGGGAGCCGTCGGTGCGCTCCAGGTGGTGGAGGGCGGTCGTGACCAGCCGGGCACCGGTGGCACCGACGGGGTGGCCGAGGGCGATGGCGCCGCCACCGGGGTTCACCCGCTCCATGTCCGGATGCAGCTCGCGCTCCCAGGCCAGCACGACGGAGGCGAACGCCTCGTTGATCTCCACCACGTCGATGTCGCCGAGCGACAGGGCGGACCGGTCGAGGATGCGCTGGGTGGCGTCGATCGGGCCGGTGAGCATGAGGACCGGGTCCACGCCCACCAGGCACTGGTGGGTGATCCGGGCCCGTGGCCGGAGGCCCAGGGCGGCGGCCTTGGCCGGGGAGGCCAGCAGCACGGCGGCGGCGCCGTCGGAGATCTGCGACGACGTGCCGGCGGTGTGGATCCCGTCCTCCCGCGCCACCGGCTTCAGGCTCGCCAGCTTGTCCAGCGAGGTCTCCCTGGGACCCTCGTCCGCGGCGACCGTGTGCGTGGAGCCCGTGGGCTTGCCGTCCTCGTCGACGTCGGGAGCCTCGATGGCGGACGATCTCGGGCTCGAACCATCCTTCGTCCCGGCTCTGGCGAGCTCGGAGCTGTGAGGTCAGGCCGAAGCGGTCGGCGTCGGCTCGGGTCACTCCCCACTTGTCGGCGATCCGCTCGGCCCCCTCGAACTGCGACGCGAACTCGTAGCGGGCGAAGTACGACTTGGGGATCGCCCGCCCGGGGCCGGCCGTGGTGTTGGCGCCGAGGGGCACCCGGCTCATCGACTCCACGCCGCAGGCCAGCACCAGATCGGCCGCCCCCGAAGCGACGAGACCGGCGGCCAGGTTGGTGGCCTGTTGCGACGAGCCGCACTGGCTGTCGACGGTCGTGGCCGGCACGGTCAGCGGCAACCCGGCGGCCAGCCAGGCTGTGCGGGCGATGTTGTAGGACTGCTCGCCCACCGCGGTCACGCAGCCGCCGACGACCTGGTCGACCTCGGCGGGATCGATGCCGGCGCGGCGCACCGCCTCGGCCTGCACGGTCCCGAGGAGATCCGCGGGGTGCATCGTCGAGAGGCCGCCTCCCCGGCGACCGATCGGGCTGCGGACGGCTTCGGTGATCACGACATCGGCCATGGGCTCAGCCTATCCACGGCCGCGTCGCCGCCCGGGTGGGCGTCCGAGAGCACCCCTCAGGCGGCCTGGCGCCGGAGCGCCTGGCGCAGGGCGGTCCGGGCCGCGGCCACTCCCTCTCGCCCCAACTGCCGGGTGCGCTCGTCGAGGCGCCAATCCGACTCGGTGTCCTCCGTGTCCTCCATGAGGACCAGCTGTCGTTCCATGCGGCCATGGTGGCGTGAGGGTGTAACACTCAGGCCCATGCCCCGTTACGGAATGACCATCCCCTTCGACGGCCTGCCGCTGCACGAGCAGCGCCCGTGGTTCGAGGAGCTGGCCGACCTCGGCTACACCGACGTCTGGTCCAGCGAAGCCGGCGGCACCGACGCCTTCATCCCCCTCGCCCTGGCCGCGGCGTGGGCGCCCTCCCTGCGCCTGGGGACCGCCATCGTCCCCGCCTTCACCCGCGGACCGGGGCTCATGGCCATGAGCGTGGCCACCATGGCCGAGGCGGCGCCCGGCCGTTTTGCGCTGGGCATCGGCACCTCCTCGGACGTCATCGTGGAGGCCTGGAACGACATCCCCTTCGACGAGCCCTACAAGCGGACCCGCGACATGGTGCGCTTCCTCCGCCTCGCCATGGCCGGCGAGAAGGTCAACCAGGAGTTCGAGACCTTCCGGGTGCGCGGGTTCCGGCTGGGGCGGCGCATCCCTGAGCCGCCGCCCATCCTCGTGGCTGCCCTGCGCCCGGGCATGCTGCGGCTGGCCGGGCGGGAAGGCGACGGCGCCATCATCAACTGGCTGTCGGCCGACGACGTCGCCCGGGTGGTTCCCGAGGTGGGGCCGGGCAAGGAGATCGTCGCCCGCATCTTCGTGTGCCCCTCGGAGGACACCGAGACGGTGCGCTCGATGGGTCGGTTCGCCCTGGCCGCCTACCTGAACGTCGGTGTGTACGCCGCCTTCCATCAGTGGCTGGGACGGGGCCCGCAGCTCGAGCCCATGTGGAAGGCATGGCAGGCGGGAGACCGCAAGGCGGCGACGGCCGCCATCCCCGACGAGGTCGTGGACGACCTGATCGTCCACGGTTCCCCCGAGGCGTGCCGGGCCCACATCCAGCGCTACATCGACAACGGCGTGACCACCACGGCGCTGGCCATCCTCCCCTTCGGCGTCGACACCCGCCAGGCCGTCCGGGACCTGGCGCCGGCGGCGGGGTAGCGGCCAGCCCGCCCCGGCGGGCCCGCGGCGCAGAGCGGATCCCAGGGTGGGAAACTGTCGACCATGGGTGCGCCTGTGCTGGCCGACGCCAATGTCGGCGCGATCGTCGGCGGCTCCATCGCTGGCGTCGTCGTCGTGGTCCTGTTCGTGCTCTCCATCTCGGTCAAGATCGTGACCGAGTACGAGCGGGTCGTGTTCTTCCGCTTCGGTCGTATCCGGAGCGCGGCGAAAGGACCGGGGGTGATCACGCGGATCCCGGCAGTCGATCGGGTGGTGAAGGTGAACCTCCGTGTGGAGGTCATCGACATCCCGCACCAGGCCGTGATCACCTCCGACAACGTCACGATCCAGGTCGACGCGGTGGCCTACTTCCAGGTCATCGACCCGGTGAAGGCCATCATCGGCGTCGACAGCTTCCGCTTCGCCAGCTTGCGTGTCGCCATGACGAGCCTCAGGTCGATCATCGGCCGCTACCACCTCGACGACCTCCTGGCCCACCGCGAGTCGGTCAACGACGAGCTGCGGGCGACGATCGCTGCCTCGACGACGGGCTGGGGCGTGGAGGTGCGCCAGGTCCAGGTGCGCGACATCACCCTTCCCCAGGAGCTCCTGCGAGCCATGGCCCGTCAGGCCGAAGCGGAGCGGGAGCGGCGGGCCAAGGTCATCGCGGCCACGGGCGAGCTGGAGGCCAGCCAGGAGCTGTCGGAGGCGGCGGACCGGATGAACGAAAGCCCCGGCGCCCTGCAGCTCCGGACGCTCCAGACGCTCGCCGAGGTGGCGACCGAGCGGAACTCGACGCTCGTGTTCCCGATCCCGGTCGAGATGCTGGCCGCCTTCAAGAACACCGGGACGAAGTAGTCGACGTCGCCGCCGGTCGTCGGCTCCGGCCATCGCGGCCGCGGACCGACACGGGGGCCGCCCCCACCATTTAGTCTCCCGGGAGTGCCCCTCGCCCCCCTGAGCCCGCTCCGCCACCGGGACTTCGCGCTGGTCTGGTCGGCGGCTCTGGTGTCGAACGTGGGCTCGTGGATGCAGACGGTCGCCGTCGGTGTGCTGGTGACGCTCCACACCGGGCAGGCCCGGTGGACGGGCCTGGTGGCTGCGGCCGCCTTCCTGCCGATGGGCCTGCTCTCCCCGGTGGGCGGGGCCATGGCCGACCGCCACGACCGGCGCCGCTGGCTCCTCCTCACCACCGTGGGCGAGACCGTGTTCGCGGGGATCCTGACGGCGCTCGCCGCCACCGGGAACGCCGGTCCGGTGTGGGTGACCCTCGCGGTCCTCGGCGGTGGCGCCATGACGGCCATAGGCTTCCCCGCCTACCAGGCCCTGCTGCCCGACCTGGTGGGACCCGACGACCTGCTGGGCGCCATCTCGCTGTCGTCGGCGCAATGGAACCTGGGGCGGGTGATCGGGCCGGCGCTGGCGGGCGTGGCCATCGCCGTGGGCTCCTACACCTGGGCGTTCGGCCTCAACGCGGCGTCGTTCGGGGCCGTGATCATCGCCCTGCTGCTGGTCCGCTTCCGGCCGGGCGCCCGCCCTCGGGAGGAGGGCCGCCTGCTGGCCCGGATCGCCAGCGGCGCCCGGGCGGCGGCAGCCGAGCCCGGTTGCCGCGACGGCCATCATCGTCATCGCGGTGGTCGCCTTCCTGGCGTCGCCGTTCATCGCGCTCGGTGCCCGCCGTGGCCATCAAGCTCTTCCACCACAAGGCGAGCGGCACCGCCGTGCTGGTCACCGCCCAGGGAATCGGGGCGGTCATCGGCGCCCTGGCCCTGACGCCGCTGGCGGAGCGCGTGGGGCGGCGCCGCGTGCTCCTCGCCGACCTCGCCCTGCTCCCCGTCCTCCTCGTGCTGTACGGGCTGGCCCCGACGCTCGCCGTGGCAGCCGCCGCCCTGGTGGCGGTGGGAGCGGCCTATATCGGGGTGCTCGCCGGGCTCAACACGGTCGTGCAGCTCCGGGCGCCGGAAGCGCTGCGAGGTCGCATACTCAGCCTGTACATGCTGGCCCTGGGAGTCATCTACCCGATCGGCGCCATCGTCCAGGGGGCGGTGGCCGACCGTCTCGGCCTGCGCACGGTCGTGGTCGGGACAGCAGCGCTGCTGCTCGCCGTCCTCGTGGCCTTCTACATCGGTCGTCCCCACCTGACGGCGTCGCTCGACGACCCGCGGCGGGGCCGAAGCAGCCCTCGACGCCGTGGCGTCCAGGGTGGCCTAGGAGGCAGCCCCGTGGAACCGGTCGAGGCCCTGGAGCGGATCGCCTTCCTGCTGGAGCGCGGGCGCGAGCGGACCTATCGCGTGCGCGCCTTCCGCACGGCGGCGGCGGCGTTGTCCGCCCTCAGTCCCGAAGAGGTGGTCGAGCGCGACCGGACCGGGCGTCTGCAGGAGCTGAGCGGCGTCGGAGAGTCGACGGCGCGCGTCGTGCACGAGGCGTTGGCCGGCGAGGTGCCGAGCTACCTGGCCCGCCTCGAAGCCACGCCAGCGCCCGATCCCGGCCAGGGGGCGGGGATCCGGTCGAGCCTGCGGGGCGACTGTCACACGCACTCCGACTGGTCCGACGGCGGCAGCCCGATCGAGGTCATGGCCCGCAGCGCCGCCGCCCTCGGCCACGACTACGTGGTGCTCACCGACCACTCACCCTCGCTCACCGTGGCCAACGGCCTGACGGCGGAGCGTCTCGAGCGCCAGCTGGAGGTGGTCGCGGAGGTGAACGCCAGGCTGGCTCCATTTCGTATCCTGACCGGCGTCGAGGTGGACATCCTGGAGGACGGCTCCCTCGACCAGGACGAGGCCCTCCTCGCCCGGCTCGATGTGGTGGTGGCGAGCGTCCACTCCAAGCTGCGCATGGACGAGCGCGGCATGACCCGCCGCATGATCGCCGCCCTGAGCAGCCCGCACGTGGACGTGCTCGGGCACTGCACGGGCCGGATGGTCGTCGGCCGGGGACGGCCCGAGTCGACCTTCGACCACGACGAGGTCTTCGGCACCGCCGCCACGTTCGACAAGGCGGTCGAGATCAACTGCCGCCCGGAGCGACTCGACCCTCCCAAGCGCCTGCTGCGCCAGGTCGTCGACACGGGGTGCAAGGTGTCGATCGACAGCGACGCTCACGCACCGGGCCAGCTGGAGTGGCAGCCCTATCGGATGCGACCGGGCAGCCGAGTGCGGCGTAGAGCTCGATTCGATCGTCAACAGCTGGCCGGCCGAGCGGCTGTTGGAGTGGGCGGCGTCACACGGTTGAGCACCGCTACGCCGGGCGCCCCCCGAGGACGTAGCGGAGGAACAGCGTCCCGTCGGCGGTGAGGACGTGGGCGAGCTCGAGCGACGCCGGCTGGTCCAACGGGGCACCACCGATGATGCGCAGGCGCTCGGGTCCGGCGATCACCGGTGACAGGCTGAGGCAGAGCTCGTCGAGGCGGCCGGCGGCGACCAGCTGGCCCAGCAGGTGTGGACCTCCTTCGCACAGCACGCGCGTGAGGCCTCGGTCGGCGAGCGCCTGGAGCGCCGACCCGATGTCCACCTCGGTCTCGCCGCAGACGACCACGTCGGCCACGCGGGCCGCCTCCTCCCGAGTCGTGGCGGGAGCGGCACCCGTCGTGAGGATCACCGGTCGAGCAGTCGCCTCGGTGAAGAAGGCGCTCGTCAGGTCGAGGTCGACGCCGGAGGTGACCACGGCGATCGGCGGCGCGGCGGCGAGGCCGCGCTCCTGCCGCCAGGCGCGCCGATCGGGAGTCGGCCTGGCTGGGCCGTACCGTTCGTGCCGCACCGTTCGCGCACCGACGAGCACCACGTCGCACAGGCCCCGCAGCACCGAGAAGAGCCGGTGATCGGCGTCAGAGGACAAGCCGCCGGAGCGACCGGCCACTTCGGCGGCGCCGTCGGTGCTGGTGACGAAGTTGGCCCGCAGGTGGAGGCGGCCCGGTCCGGGGAGGGCGTAGGCCTCGTCGAGATCGACGTCGTCCGTCGGGTCCGGGAGCAATCGGCGCACGCCGGGGGACCTCAGCCGATCCGGGGGAGACGCTGCTCGAGGTCGAGGACCGGCGCGAACAGGTCTCCTGACCGTTCCAGCCGTTCCAGCACCTCGTCCGCCTCGAAATGGAGCCGCTGCGCGCCGTCCGCCTCGCGCCCTCTCTCGACCTCCTCCCAGGAGATCGGCGTCGAGACCGTCGGCGCCGGTCGGGCCCGGAGCGAATAGGCGCAGATGGTCGTCTTGGTGATGTGGTTCTGGCTCCAGTCGATGAGCACCTTGCCCCGACGCAGGCTCTTGTCCATCTTCTCGAGGGCGTGGTCGGGGTGGTGCTTCTCGAGCAGGCGGGCGATGGCGTGGGCGAAGGGCTTGGTGTCGTCGTAGGTGTGGGGGGTGTTGAGGGGGACGTACACCTGGAGGCCCTTGGAGCCGGAGGTCTTCGGGAAGGCGGCCAGACCCAGCTCGTCCAGGACCTCGCGCAGCCAACAGGCGACCTGGGCACAGGTCACGACGTCGGCCGGCGGCCCCGGGTCGAGGTCGAAGGCGACCGTGGTGGGCTGGTTGACGGCATCGCGCGACGAGCCGCCCGTGGCGCCGTCGGCCCGGGCCAGCAGGGGATGGAGCTCGATGGCGGCCAGGTTGGCGAGCCAGGCCAGGGTGGGCAGGTCGTCCGCCGTGCAGTAGTTGACCTCCTTGCCCTTGGTGCGCTCGCTCGGGATCGAGACGGTCCGGACCCAGTCGGGCCGGTGCGAGGGGCACTGCTTCTCGTAGAAGAACCCGGCGTCGACGCCGTTGGGGTAGCGCTTCAGGGTTAGCGGTCGCCGGTTGAGGTGGGGGAGCAGCGCCGACGAGACGCGCACGTAGTAGTCGATCACCTGGCCTTTTGTGAAGCCGGACTCGGGGTACAGGACCTTGTCGAGGTTGGAGAGCTTGAGCCTGCGGCCCTCGAGCTCGACCTCGACGTTGGCTGAGGGCGATGCCATCGAGGGCATGATGGCAGGTGAAAAGGCCATCTGGAGACGCAGATGAGCGACAAGCTCGACAGCTACAAGGCCAAGCGGGACTTCTCGGCCACGCCCGAGCCGGGCGCCGAGGACCGGCCGGCTGCCGAGGTTGCGCCCTCGGTCGCCGGGGGCACGGCACGCTTCGTCGTCCAGGAGCATCACGCCCGTCGGCTCCACTGGGACCTGCGCCTCGAGCGCGACGGGGTGCTCGCGTCCTGGGCGCTGCCCAAGGGCGTTCCCCCGGACCCGAAGGTCAACCACCTCGCCGTTCCGACCGAGGACCATCCGCTGTCGTACCTCGACTTCGCGGGGACATCCCGACCGGCAGCTACGGCGCCGGCGCCATGTCGATCTGGGACCGCGGTACGTACGACTGCCACAAATGGGACGGGCGCGAGGTGATCGTCACCTTCCACGGCGAGAGGGTCAGCGGGCGCTACGCGCTCTTCCGCACCGGAGAAGGCCGCTGGATGATCCACCGGATGGATCCCCCCAGGACCCCGACCGCGAGCCCATGCCCGAACAGCTCGCGCCAATGCTGGCCACCTCTTCCGAGGTCCTTCCGAGCGACGACGGGCGGTGGGGCTACGAGATCAAGTGGGACGGCGTGCGGATGATCGCCTTCGTCGCCGGCGGCACGGTGAAGTTGCAGGGTCGGCGGCTGCTGGACGCCACTGCTCGCTACCCCGAGATCCGGAGCATCGCCGACGTCGTGTCTTCGCACGAGGTCGTCCTGGACGGCGAGGTCGTGGCCCTCGACGATGCGGGGCGGCCCGACTTCGGGAAGCTCCAGCAGCGCATGAACGTCGCCGAGGGCGCGGCCCTGCGACGGGTGGCCCGCGACGTCCCGGTCGTCTACATGCTCTTCGACCTGCTGTACCTGGACGGCCACCAGACCGTCGGCCTGCCCTACACCGAGCGGCGCCGCATGCTCGAGAGCCTGTCGCTCGCCGGCCCGTCGTGGCAGACGCCGAGCTACCACGTCGGGGACGGGGCCGCGCTGCTCGACGCGACGCGAGCCCGTGGGCTCGAAGGGCTCGTGGCCAAGCGCCTCGACAGCGTCTACCGGCCGGGACGCCGGAGCGCGTCCGTGGATCAAGGTCAAGAACGTCAACCGCCAGGAGCTGGTGGTCGGGGGGTGGCTGAGCGGCCAGGGCGGGCGGACCGGGCGGCTCGGCGCTCTCCTCGTCGGGTATTACGTCGGCGACGATCTGCATTATGCCGGCCGGGTGGGGAGCGGCTTCACCGACCAGGAGCTCGACCGCCTCGACGCGCTGCTGGCGCCTCTCGCCCGGTCCACGAGCCCGTTCACTCCGCCGCCAGACCTACCGGCAGAGGTGGCCAGGCAGGGTCACTTCGTCGAGCCCACCCTGGTGGCGGAGGTGGCCTTCAGCGAGTGGACCCACCTGGACACGCTGCGGGCCCCCCGCTACAAGGGCTTGCGCGCCGACATCGATCCTCGCGCCGTGGTGCGCGAGGTGGCCCCGGTAGCCCGGAGAGCGTCGAGGACGAGGGATGAACCGAGCGGTCAACCCTCTTTGATCACGCTCCGGCGATCAGGCGCTGCTGGAGCCGGCGCATGCCGCGCAGCCAGCGGTCGTAGTCGGTGGCCTTGTGGCGGAAGTACTCGCGCCACCTCGGGATGGGGCAGGATGAGGAAGGTCTCCTCCCGCACGCCTTGGACCACCGCCTCGGCGACGTCCTCGGGCTCGAGCATCTCACCCGACGCCACCACCACCTGACCGGCCGGGAAGGCCTGGTCGCCGGCCTCGGAGGCCGAGGGATCCAGACCTCCGAGGAGCATCGCCGTGCGCACGCCCTGGGGGCACAGGCACGAGACCTTGATGCCGGCGTCGCCGTGGGTGATGGCGAGCCACTCGGCCAGACCGACAGCCGCGTGCTTGGTGACCGAGTAGGGCGCAGCACCGAGGTTGGTGAGCAGCCCCGCCGCCGACGCCGTGTTCAGCAGATAGCCCTCACCCCGGGCGATCATGCCCGGCAGCACCGCCCGGGCGGCATAGACGTGGGCCATCACGTTGACCTGCCAGATCCGCTCCCACGACTCGTCGGGTGCCTCGGCCCCGCCGCCAATGGCGATGCCGGCGTTCGAGCAGAACAGGTCGACAGGTCCGCACGCCTCCTCGGTCCGCTCCACCAGGGCGATGATGTCGGTCTCGCGGCTGACGTCGGTCGGGACGGCCAGCGCACGCGTCGTCGCCTCGCTGTCACCCATGCTCCCGTTCAGCTCGCCGGCGACCGCTCGTGCGCCGTCGCCGTCGAGGTCGGCGACGACCACGGCCCGAGCGCCCTCGGCGGCGAAGCGCCGGCACAGGGCCCGACCGATGCCGCTGGCACCGCCGGTCACCACCACCACCCGGTCGTCGAGCTCCATGGCGCCGATCCTACGGGGCGCCCGGCCGGTCAGGCGGCGGGCGCCGCCGCCATCACCTCGGCGAGGGACTCGGCGATGCAGTGGCGAAGCAGGACGGGATCGTCGACGGCTGCCGCGTCGGTGTTGATGCCCATGTCGAGCTGGGAGCAGTACGACAGCACGCTGGCGTTGAAGGCGGTGCCGCCAGTCGGCCCCATCGGATGGTTGGACAGGACGCGGGCCCCGGCCACGAAGATCTCCACCGGTGCGCCTCGCACGTTGGACGCGGCGAGGTCCACGGTCTGCACCTGCTGGCGCACCAGCCGGGTGAGCAGCGGACCGGGCAGGCCGGTCAGCACACCGGTGAGGGCGTCGGCCAGGCCGATGGCCCGCTCGGCCTTCACCGTGGCCAGGCGGTCGTGGACTGCCCGGAAGCGCTCGATCGGGTCGAGGATCCCGGCCGGCACCAACACCCGGGCCGGGGTGAACGAGTTGCCGCCGACCGAGCGGTCGTGTCGCGTGCTCACCGGCATCGAGATCCGCAGCTCCTCCGCGTCGACCCCGCGTGCCCGGTGGTAGGCGGCGGCGCCGCCGGCGACACCGCTGACGAACACGTCGTTGACGGACCCGTCGAGCGCCCGAGCGGTGCGCTTCGCATCGTCGAGGTCGATGCTCAAGATCTCGAAATGGCGGGCGGTCGACCGCCGCCCCGCCCACAGCGGGGAGCGGGCGCCGTCGGTCACCAGCGCCTGACGCGCCACCGACCGGGCGCTCTCCACCACGTCGGCCGCCTCCCGACCGAGCGACTGCGGGTGCGATGCGATCTCGACGGCGCCGTTCCACATGCCGGTGACCGCCTGCGGTACCCGTTCGAGCTGGCGGCGCATCTCGGTCATCAGGCGGTTGGGCCCGCTGTCGAAGCGGGCCGGTCCGTCGGCGCCTTCGCTCGCCGGCTCCGGATCGGGCGCGTCGCGGGACAGGTCGATGAAGCTGCTCGACAGGCGGACGCCGCCCACGCCGTCGGTCACGGCGTGGTGGAGCTTGGCCAGCAGTGCCGCCCGGCCGCCGGACAGCCCCCCGACGACGGTCATCTGCCACAGGGGGCGGCGCGGGTCGAAGGGATCCTGCAACCACTGGGCCCCGAGGTCGAGCAGCTGGCGATCCGTCCCCGGTGCTGGGAGGGCGACACGACGCAGGTGGTAGTCGAGGTCGAAGTCGGGGTCGTCGACCCACTCCGGCGGAGTCAGCGGCAGCTGGGCCAGCTCGACCCGCTGGCGGAGACGGGGCAGGCCGCGGATGGCGTTCGCCATGCGGGCGCGGAAGCGGTCGTAGTCGGGGTCGCGGTCGAGCAGCGTCAGGTTCAGAAAGGACGACCGCAGTATCGGGTCTCGCTCGACGGTCCACATCAGGGCCTCGTGCGCGGAGAGGGGAACCGAGGCCGGGTGCGCGTCCTGTGACATCGCCGTCAGGTTAGTGCCGGCCCCGCCGATCGACTCAGCGCCAGATCGTGGTGTGCTTGAACTCGTTCAGCTCCGGACGGCTCTGAACCAGGGTGACGACGTGCTCGATGGTCGACCGGGCGAGCTCGGCATTCCCCTGCGGGCGCGTCGTCAGCCGGACGAAGACGGCCTGCCCGTCGACCATGAAGGTGGGCACACCGAAGGCCCGATGATCGTTGACCGAGCTCTCGTGGGCCTTGCGGAACGTCTCGAGGGGCCACCCGTCGGCGATCTCGGCCATGACCTCGTCGGGGTCGACGCCGTTGTCGGCCAGCACCCGGCGTACCTCCGCCTCGTCGCGGAGGTCCTTGCTCTCGTCGTGGCGGGCCCGGAACAGGCCCAGGTGCACGTCGTGGAAGGCCTCGGGGCGACGGTCCCGCACCACGATCCCCGCCTGCATGGCGATGAGGTGTGAGGCCTTCCCCGGATCGTCCCACACCGCCGGCTCGCCCTCCTCGACGTGGACCTGGCTGAGCGAGAAGGGGACGAAGCCGACCTCCCAGTCGGCGCCGCCGGCGAGGCCAGCCACCAGGTGCTCGTGGGCGTTGCGGGCGAAGGGACAGCGATAGTCCCAGTTGACGTCGAACGACAGTCTGGTCATGAACAGCTCAACGCGGCGGGCTCGGGCGGGATTCCAGCAATTTGCCCCTAATTGCCGGATCGAGGGGCGAGGGGCGCCAGCCGCCGTCCGATGCGTCCCAACAGGACGCCGATCGCCGCCCCGGCCAGCACGTCGGAGGCGTGATGGATACGGACGTGGACCCGGCTCGAGGCCACCACCACGGCGAGGCCGTAGTACAGCGGCCGGAGGCGATCGTCCTCGGACAGCAGCCCGGCGGCGCAGAACGCCGAGGTGGCGTGGCCGCTCGGGAAGCTGCTCGTGGCGGGCTGGCGCAGGGGCAGCGGGCGGGGATGCGACGACAGGGGCCGTCGGCGCCGGAAGAACGACTTCACCACGACGTTCACCAGCACCGACTCGATCCCGAGGGCGACCGCCATCCGCACCGCCGAGCGACGGCGGCGCTCGGAGCCCAGGGCCCGGGCGGCGCCCACGATGAACCAGATCAGGCTGTGGTCGCCGAGGGCCGAGGCCCCGTAGAGCACCCGGTCGGCGACCCGGTTGCCCCGCAGCCGGTCGAAGGCGGCGTCGGCGCGCCCGTCGAGATCGGCGATCCGGCCACGGAGACCCGCCAGGCTCGGAGCACGATCGTCCCGGCCCGTCGGTCGGGCCACGTCGCGGTGACGCACCTCAGACCAGCGTCGGTTGGCCGAGCACCTCCACGGCGCGGGCGGGGTCGCCGCCGAACGCAGGACAGTAGGCCTGCCAGTTGCAGTACTCGCACAGGGCGGAGGGCTTGGGCCGGAAGTCCTCGAGGCGGCAGGCTCGCTCGATGGCCGACCAGATCGCCGACGTCCGCTGGCGCAGGCCCTGCATCGACTGGTCTGACGGGACCGTCGAGATGCTCATCGGCTCGCGGAGATAGAGCAGCTGCACCCGAGCGGGCCGCTCACCGAGGACCTGCTCGCACAGGAAGGCGTAGAAGTGGACACCCGCCAGGCGGAGCTGCTCCTGGGCCTGGCCCGGGACCCGCCCGGTCTTGTAGTCGGTGACGACGAGCCGTCCGTCAGCGTCGACGTCGAGGCGGTCGATCACACCCCTGAGGCGGAGGTCACCCAGGTCGGCCTCGAGGGCGAGCTCGACGCCCACCGCCGTGACCCGATCCGGGTCCTCGAGCTCGAAGTACCCCCGGACCAGCCGCTCGGTGTCCGCCCGCAGCTCGTCCATCTCCACCGGGGTGAGCTCGAGCGCTCCCAGCTCCGGCTCCCCCCGGGCCGACTCCCACGCCCCCTCGAGCTGGCGCAACCCGGCGTCGAGGCTGCGCTGTCCCGCCGGCACCTGCCAGAAGAGCTGCTCCAGGGCCCGGTGGACGAGGTTTCCCTTGACCGTCCACGGCGAGGGGGGCTCGGGCAGCCGGTCGATGGCCGAGAAGCGGAACGCCAGGGCGCAGTCCTTGAACGACGACACCTTGGAGGGGGACAGCGCCGTGGGCAGGGGCAGGGACATCGCCCACAGGCTAGAGCTGAGGTGTGTCGCTCGGGGGGAATGGGATCAGTGCGGGCTCTCGGTGGCGAAGGCCGACCGGATCGAGCGGGCCAGGAGGCCCGGATCCTCGAGCGGCCCGAAGTGGCCGACGCCGGACACGACCTCGGCGCGGGCACGCGGCAGGCGCTCGACCAGGGCCTCGACGAGCTCGGCGCGGAATGTGTCGGACCCGCCCCCGCACGCCACGGTCACCGGGCAGCGGACCTCGGGCAGGTGGTCGTAGGCGTCGTGGGTGAGGCTGTTCTCGTAGACACGGGCCTCGGTCTCACCCCGGCACTTGAGCCGCACCCGCCCGTCGTCCAGGTCCGCGAAGCCGTGATCGACGTAGGCGCGCAGCGCCTCGGGGTCGAGCTGGTCGAAGGGCGCCTTGGACGCGTAGTTGTCGAGGGCGTCCTGGCGGGAGTCGAAGACCTCGCGCCGGCGCCGGGCGGACTCGGCGAGCGGGTTGCCGTTGCTCGCACCCGGGAACGGCCCGGCCGGAGGGAACACGATGGGCTCGAAGAGGTACAGCGCCCGGAAGGTGCCAGGTCGCGCCTGCTCGGCCAGCAGCAGGCCGGCGCCGCCGCCCGAGTGGCCCACTCCGAAGGGTCGCGTCAGCCCGATGCCGTCCACCGTCGCCAGCGTGTCGCGCGCGAAACCGTGCCAGTCGAAATCCATCCGCGGGGGCATGCCGGAGTCGCCGTGACCGCGCAGGTCGACGGCGTAGCAGTGGAACTGGCCCTGCAGCAGCCGGGCGACCGGAGCGAAGACCATCCCGTGGAAGCCGGTGGCGTGGGCGAACAGCAGCGGGGCGCCGTTGCCCCCGAGGTCGTGGACGGCGATGGCCACACCGTCGGAGGTCGTCACGGCTCGTGCGGGCACCGACGGCGACCATAGTGGTGCCGCGCGTCCGGACACTAACCTCGGCCGGTGCACGCCAGCCGTCGCGTCCCCGATCTCCTGGACTGGGGCGTCGAGCCTGGGTACCGCGGCGACGACGGCCGTCGTCACGAGGCACCGCGCTCGACGATCGAGGCGATCGGTCGCGCCTTGGGCGCCGACCGAGCTGAGGCTCCTGCGCCCCACGGGCAGGTCCCCGTTCGGGTCGTCCAGAGCGGCGAGGCCGTTCCCATCGCTGGCCATTGGCGTGCCACTCTCGAGGACGGAACGGAGCTGACGGTCGAGGACCGGCTGCCGTCGCTGCCGCTCGGCTATCACCAGCTCCAGCGGCGGAGCGACGGCGAGACGGTACGGCTGATCGTCAGCCCAGGGCGTTGCCGGCTGCCCGGTTGGCACCGGGGCGTGGGGCTGGGCCGTCCAGCTTCCCGCCCTCCGTTCCTCGTCGAGCTGGGGCATCGGCGACCTCGCCGACCTGCGCAAGCTCGTCGAGTGGTCGGCCGGCCGGGGGGGATCGACGGCGCTGGTGAGCCCGATGCATGCCAGCCGGCCGGGAGTGCCCCAGCAACCCAGCCCCTACTTCCCGAGCAGCCGCTGCTGGCGCAACCCCCTGTTCCTGCGGATCGAGGAGGTGCCGGGAGCCGACGGCGTCGAGGCGGAGGGGACAGACGGGCTCGGCGCCGAGGCGCGGGCCCTGAACGAGGAACGTCGTATCGACCGTGATCGGGTCTGGCAGCTGAAGCTCGCCGCTCTGGAGCGGTTGTGGGACCGGTTCGGGGGCGACCCCGATTTCGACAGCTACTGCGATCGCGAGGGACGTCTGCTCGCGCGCGTACGCCGCCTTCTGCGCGCTCTCGGAGGTGCACGGCGGGACGTGGCGGCAATGGCCCGAGGACGTCCGCCATCCCGATGGTGCCGGTGTACCGGCCTTCGTCTCGCGGCACCGCCGCCGCGTTCGCTTCCACCAGTGGCTGCAATGGCTGCTCGACCGCCAGCTGGCGTCGGCCGGCGCCGCCGTCGGGCTGGTGCTGGACCTCGCCGTTGGCGTCGACCCGGCCGGGGCCGACGCCTGGATGTGGCAGGACGTCTTCGTCCCCGGCATGGCGCTCGGTGCCCCGCCGGACGCTTTCAACCGGCTCGGACAGGACTGGGGGCTCCCGCCGTTCGATCCCTGGAAGCTGCGGGCGGCCGGCTACGAGCCCTTCATCAGGACGCTGCGAGCCAACCTCCGACCCGGCGGGGGGCTGCGCGTGGACCACGTCATGGGTCTCTTTCGGCAGTACTGGATCCCCGATGGGGCTGATCCGCGTCACGGCGCGTACGTGCGGTTTCCGTGGGGCGATCTCCTCGGGATCCTGGCCCTCGAGAGCGAGCGGGCCGGCGCGTTCGTCGTCGGCGAGGACCTCGGCACCGTCGAACCCTTCGTGAGGAAGGAGCTGGCCCGCCGGAACGTGCTCTCGTCCCGGGTGCTGTGGTTCGAGGAGGGCGAGCCGTCGAGCTTCCCGTCCCGTTCGATGGCGTCGATCAGCACCCACGACCTGCCGACCGTCGCCGGGTTGTGGACGGGCGCCGACCTCTCCGCCCAGCGCCGGCTGGGGCTCGAGCCCGACGCCGCCGCCGTCGACGACATCCGGTCGCGGGTTCGGGAGCTGCTGGGTCTCGCTGACAACGCCCCACTGGACGAGGTGATCGTCGCCGCTCACCGGCTCCTGGCCGGAGCGGCCAGCGTGGTGGTCACCGCGTCGCTCGAGGACGCCCTCGGGGTCGAGGAGCGGCCGAACATGCCCGGCACCACCGACGCCTGGCCCAACTGGTCTCTCGCCCTCCCCCTACCGCTCGACCAGGTGCTGTCGCATCCCCGCGTCGTCGCCGTGGCCGAGGCGATGCGATCGAGGGCCGCCTCGCCCCGACCGCCGTCGGTCAGCTGATGGCTGTCGCCTTGCCCTCCCAGTAGGGCTTGCGCAGCTCACGCTTCAGCGGCTTCATCGCTCCCGACAGCGGGATCGGCTCGGAGCGAAACTCCACCGACTTGGGGACCTTGTAGCCGGCGATGCGCTCGCATGCGTGTGCTCGATCAGCTCCTCGGCAGTGGCCGAGGCCCCCTCCTTGAGCACGACGATGGCGTGCACCTGCTCGCCCCACGTGCTCGTGGGGGATGCCGATGACTGCGACCTGATCGACCGCTGGGTGGCTGGCGATGGCGTTCTCTACCTCGACCGAGTAGACGTTCTCGCCGCCGGTGACGATCATGTCCTTCACCCGGTCGACGAGGTAGAGGTAGCCCGCCGCGTCGAGCCTCCCCATGTCGCCCGAGTGGTACCAGCCACCGCGGAACGCCTCCTCGGTCTCCTCGGGCCGGTTCCAGTAGCAGTCCATGAGGTTGCCGGCCCGTGCGCAGACCTCGCCCTGCTCGCCGGTCGCGAGGATGTGACCCTCGCCGTCCTGGATGCTGAGGTCGACGCCCCACATCGGCCGCCCGGCGGAGTGCGCGACCTCTCCGCCGCGCCGGTGGTCGTTCTCGTCGAGCCACGTGAGGACCGACGATGACTCGGTCATGCCGTAGCCCTGGGAGAGGTTGACCTGCGGAAGCTCCTTGAGGATCCGCTGCAGCAGGGCTGTCGGCATGGGCGAGGCGCCGTAGGTCAGGAACTTGAGACTGGCCAGCCGCTCGGACGAGAAGTTGGGATCGTTGAGCAGCATGGCGATCATCGTCGGGACCATCACGGTCTGGTTGACGTTGTAGCGCTCTATCACGTCGAGCACGTGATCGGGCTTGAAGAGCGGCACGAACACCGAGACGCCACCGCCTGCCGGGATGCCCATGATGGCGGCCGTGGACGCGGCGTGGAACATCGGCGTCTGGTGGAGATAGACGCGGTCCTCTCCGAGCCCGACGGCGATGGCGGCGTGATAGAGGTTGAGCATCTCGGCCCGCTGGCTGAGCACCACGCCCTTGGGCAGGCCGGTCGTTCCCCCGGTGTACATGAGCACGGCGGGATCGGCCTCCTCCGGCTCGGGCGGCACCGCGGGCTTGCCCGCCTCGATCAGGTCCTCGTAGCGAATGTCGTGGGGACGTCGCCGTCGCCCAGGAGGACGACCTGGCGCAGGTGCTTCAGCTCGGGGCGGGCCTGCTCGAGCAGGCCGGAGAACAGCCAGTCGGTGAAGATCACCTCGGTGCCGGAGTCGTTGAGGATGAATGCCAGCTCTCGGGCCGCCAGGCGCAGGTTCAGCGGGTTGATCACCGCGGCTCCCAGGAATCCAGCGTGGAAGAGCTCGAGGTAGCGGTGGCTGTTGACGGCCAACACGGCGAAACGGTCGCCCTTGCGGAGGCCGAGCTCGTCGTGCATGGCGCTGGCGAGGCGGAGCACCCGGTTGCCGTGGGTCGCCCACGTGGCGTGGAAGTCCTCGTCGTGGAAGCCGACCCGGTCGGCGTGACGGCTCAGGGCCGGCAGGAGTACGCGGGGATAGATGAGCTCCTTCACACCTAGAGGCTACAACCGCTGCCTGCCGTGAGCTGTGCCGGCGGTACCGGCACGCTCCGACGAACGTGCTCGCCGAGTGCTCCGCGCCGGTTCAGCTGGGTCGTCGATCCAGGTCCGCCAGCGGGCCCCGGCACGCTACGTTCGCGGTCCATGACCGCAGTGCTGGGCGTGACTGTCGCGGTAGGCCTGACGGCGTTGGTGTTGTTGGTTCTCCTCGTCCGGCGATCGGCAGCGGCCACGGAGGAGTCGTCCAGGGCGGCACGACTCGAGAAGGAGCTCGACAGGACGAGAGCGCAGCTCGAGCGCACAGAGGAGCGGGCCGACGAAGAGCAGCGTCGCCTGACCGAGGCCCGTGAAGCCGCCGCCGGCGGCGGACGAGGCTCTTCGTGAGGCCCGCCTCGAGACGGCCGAGGCCAGGCGCCGGGCCGACGAGACCGAAGACCGGGTGGAGAAGGCCCGGCGCGATCTGGAGGAGGCTGAGCGACGTGCCGCCGACGCCGACAAGCGGGCCGCTCGAGCTGATCGTCGGGGCAGGCAGAGGGTCGTCCCAGCTCCGGACAAGGCGGAGCAGAGCGGGTCGGGCGGCGGGGCGGTCGCGGACGTCGCCGATGCACTGTGGGAGCTCGAGCGGCTGCGCCTCGAGCGGGAGTGGTACGCGATCGGTGGACTCACCATGCCGATGCCGGCCGGCTGGGACGGGGGGGACGGCACGGACCTCTCCGCCGCGGTCGCCGTCGAGCTCGAGGTCATACGCGAGGTCGTCGGGACGCCTGGTCGCCTCGACCCGCCGACCCGACCGGTGACCGCCGACCCGGCCACCGCCATCATCGTCACCCGGCTGGCCGGCGAGCTGCTGCGGACGCTGGCCCGCGGCGGCCTGGAGCTCAGCGTCAGCATCGAGGACGAAGACGAGCTGGCGGTCGCCGTCGCCACTGGTGCCACCGAGACGGCCGAGGACCTCTCGCGGCTTGCCGCCGCCGCAGACCGAGCGGGGGGCAGGCTGGACGTGCGGTCCGTCGACGACGGCGTGCGGGTCGAGGTTCGGCTGCCCCGCTGACGTCGGCCGGGAGCAGACTCCGACGGTGACGAAACGACATCCGCTGTGGCGAGACCTCCTGGACGACGACGAGGTCGCCGGGCTCGAGCCAGGCATCCCTGACCGGCTGCCCCGTACCCCGGACGTGCTCGTGGTGGGGGGCGGGATGGTCGGGGTGGCCACGGCCGTGGCCTGCCGGCGTGCCGGCCTGGGGACCGTCGCCCTGGTGGAGCGCTCCACGCTCGGCGCCGGTGCCACCGCCGGGGCGGGCGGCCTCCTCGTCCCCGAGGCCCACCATGACCAGGACCCCGGTGGCATCGTCGATCTCGGGCGCCTGAGCCTGGCCCTGTGGAGGGAGCTGGACGACCTGGTCCCGGACGGAGTCGGGCTGGTGGACATGGACTGGTTGGGGCTCGAGCCAGGACCCGGGCTCTCCGCCCGTCTCCCGTCCGGCGCCGAGATGCTCGGCGCTGAGGATGTCGCTCGTCTCGTGCCCGAGCTGGCCCGTCCGGTCGATGCCGTGCTGGTGCGACAGCAGGCTCGCGTCAATCCCCTCGCCGCGCTCGCCCGTCTGGCCGGAGGGCTCGATCACGTCGCCACCGGCGTCGGCGTCACCGAGGTGGTCGAGCGCCGCGGTCGGGTCGTGCGGGTCACGACCACGGCCGGGGCGGTGAGCCCGGGAACCGTGGTCTTCGCCACGGGTGGGCCGCCCGACATCGAAGGGCTGGTGGTGTCGGTGCCAGCTTCGTTGGTCAAGGGACACATCGTCGCCACCGAGCCGGCGCCGCTGCGGCTGGCCGTTGCGATGCCGCCGATGGTGACCCAGGTGGACGGTGGGCGACTCCTCGCCGGAGGAACGCTCGATCACCGAGACGACTCTCCCGACGTCGACGACGCAGTGGTGGCGAGCATCCGAGCCGACCTGGAAGCTGCGCTGCCCGCCGTGGGTCAGGCGCCCATCTCACACGCATGGTGCTGCTTTCGCCCCACCCATCCGGACGAGCTCCCGGTCGTCGACCGTGTGCCCCGGCTGGCCAACGCATGGACGACGTCGGGCCATTTCCGCACCGGCATCCTCATGGCGCCCGCCACGGGCCGCGCCCTGGCCCGGTGGATCGAGTCGGGCGACCAGCCCGAGGAGGTGGGAGGCCTCGAGCTGGCGCGGCTCGGCGAGCGCCTCGACATCGAGGAGGAGAGCTCCTGACGGCGTTGAGCCGGCCGCTGCTGATCTCCCGACCCGATCGCCTAAATGAGCCGCAGCCCGCTGCGCCTGAGCGCTCGTGGTGAGTGGCCCTCAGGCCCCCGCGGGCGCCTACAGCGGGGATCCGACCCGCACCATGTTGCCCGACGGATCGCGAAAGGCGCAGTCCCGGACTCCGTAGGCCTGGTCGATCGGTTGCTGCATGACCTCGGCTCCGGCCGCCCGCACCTGCTCGAAGGTCCTGTCACAGTTGTCGGTGGTCAAGAGCGGTTCCGCGAAACGCCCCTGACCTGGGTCCTGCAGAGAGCGGGTGAGGGGAGTCGAACCCCCGTGACCAGCTTGGAAGGCTGGGACTCTACCGTTGAGCTACACCCGCGCACGAGGTGCACCGCAGATTAATGGACCGTCGCATGCCGGGGGGACCAACGGAGCGGCCGAGACGGCGCCGGCGATTGGCTCGGCCGCATGCATCGACGCCGTCAGCTGGTCGGGGAGGGGGGATTCGAACCCCCGACCGCCTGCCCCCAAAGCAGGTGCGCTACCACTGCGCCACTCCCCGTCGCGGATTCAGCCACTGACCTGCGCCTTTGGCCATATGCGTCGGAGGCCAAAGCGCGGATCAGAGGCCGCATCGAAGCCAAGAGTAGGCGACCTGGAGAAGCTCTCTCGATCGTTTGCACGCACCGAGGTCGGGGGCCGAGCACCGACCGAGCTCGGCGGCAGGCCAGCGAGTCGGTGTGATCTCCTTACCGGACAGCCGCGGCCGGATATGGTCGGCGGCGAGCTAGCACACAGAGCTCGGGCTACGGCATGACGCGGTCGCGGATGCCGGCAAAGAGATCGTCTTCGTCGTCCGCGCCGCCGACCAGGCTCCGGGCCAGCACGTAGTCGTCGTGGGCGTGCACCGTCGTCACGTCGGGTTTGAGGCCGAACCAGATCGGTGACGTCGGGTCGCCGAGCACCGACGCGGCCACGATTCCCCGCGGGTACCTGAACTGCGTGGCGTGAGCGAGGAGGGCGCGAGGCCGCACCGTGGCGTGCTCGGAGATGTCGATGTGCGTGGTGATGTCGGCGTCCTTGTCCGGACCGTCCATCCAGGCGCTCCCGAACGGCGACTCGAGCCCCAGCTCGACGAACCGGTCGTGGATGGCCGTCATCTGCGCCCGCGACCACACGGTGTAGTAGAGCTTCAGCGGCTGCCACGGAGCTCCCATCTCCGGGTATGCGTCCGCGTCTCCGGCAGCGTCGAAGGCGGCCACGCTGATGTCGTGGACCCGGAGGTGGTCGGGGTGCGGATACCCGCTCTGGTCCTCGTGGTACGTGACGACCACCTGGGGGTGGGTCCGGCGTATCTCGGACACCAGACGTCCCACTGTCTCTTCCAACGGGGTGCCCACGAAGGCTTTGGGGTGCTGGTTGCTGGGCGCCCCGGGCATGCCCGAGTCGCGATAGCCGAGCATCACGACCTCGTCGTAGCCGATGATCTCGACCGACCTGGCGAGCTCCTCGATGCGGATCTGCTGCAACCGGTCCTGCACCTCGGGGCGGTCCATGGCCGGGTTGAGGATGCTGCCCTCCTCGCCGCCGGTGCAGCAGACGAGGACGGTGTGGACGCCTTCGGCGTGATAACGCGCCACCGTCCCCGCCCCCTTGGACGCTTCGTCATCGGGGTGCGCATGAACAGTCAACAAGCACAGACCCTCACCCATCGTCGGCGACGCTATCAGTCGGTTTCAGGCGGGGCTATGGCGCCCGACCAGGGCGCCGACCACCGCGATATTCTCGGCTCGTCGGCCGACGAAGCTCGGCCAGGGGGTCGGTGCACGATGGCCAGCCTGGATGAGTACGGCTGCCGGATAGGTCCTGGCGAAGGAATGGCCGCCCGCTTCGGCAGCGTCGTAGCGATGGTCCCTTCGTGGCAAACGCGCCAGCGCGCCGTGCTCGAACAGATACTCGATGTCGTCGAGCGGGCCGGAGACCAGCGGGCTCCCGGCCGGGCGCTGTGTCGCCAGCTTGCCGGCCTGCTGGCCAACGAGGACCCCGCCGGTGTGCCGACGTTCGCGGCCTTCGCGCAGGCAGAGGACGGCCTCGCCGTCTTCGTCCACGGCGAGCTGGATGTCGCTGTCACGAGGTCCGGAGAGGACGAGCTCGTCTCAGGTCGGCACGTGGCCACGTGGGTCGACCGGATCCTCGACGAGCCGATCGACTCCATTGCCGTCGCCGCGGAGGGCGGAGGGATACGGCGAGCTGGACGAACGGCTGGACCTTCGAGCCGGCATCGTCCCGGCGGCCAGCCTGCTCCTGGCCGCCGCCCGCGAGCGCGCGCCGTCGGCACCGGGGCCCGTTGCCCAGCCGGCCGGAGGGGTGGTCCGCGCCAAGACCACCCTGGACGGTGCCGCCGAGGACCTCGGGCAGATTGGCGCGGGGCTGGTCGACGCCGAGGCTGCCGGCGCCGCGCTCGGCGCCTCAGGAGGGACCGAGCTCGTTCCGGACGATCGCCCTGCGTGGCGTCACGCTGGACGAACCGAGGGCGCCCCTCCCGATCGGTGGCGAACCGCCGGCCGACCAGCCGGCCGTCGCGCCTCCTCTCGGTCTGCTCCTGTTCGACGACGGCACCACCTTCAGCCTCGACGGGGAGGTCGTCGTCGGCCGCGAGCCCGACGGTGACCCGCGGGTCGCCTCCGGGGAGGCCCAACCACTCGTCGTGACCGACACGGAGCGATCGGTGTCGCGTCTCCACCTTCGGATCGTGCTGCACGGGGGTGCCGTCGAGCTGATCGACCTGCGCTCGGCCAACGGTACGGCGATCCGCCGTCCGCGGGAGTCCGCATGGCGTCCGTTGACGCCGGGAGCCGCCACGACGATCTCTCCCGACACCGAGGTCCGTCTGGGAAACCGCACGTTCATGTTCACAGCTCAGGGTCAGGCGCCGGGGAGGTGACCGACTGACCGATGGCGGATGACGACGGGCGGGCCGACATGGACCAGATCGCGGACTACAAGTTCCGCCGTTGGCTGGGTGAGGGGAACCACGGCAACTACTACCTGGCGGAGACGCCGCCTCGGCTGGCGCTCGACGTGGACCTGGTGGTCGTCAAGGTCCTGGACGGGGCGACCTCGAACGACGGCTTTCGGCGTGCCACCCGCGAGCTGCGCGTCTTCGCCTCGATCGAGTCGCCGTACCTGGTCACGCTCTTCGATGCGGGTCAGGACGGGAACAGCTTCTTCTACGCCATGGAGTACTTCCCGATGGGTTCCCTGGCCGCGCCGTCGAGGCTCCTGGAACGTCCCGAGGTCCTGCGCGCACTGACCGACGCGGCCCGCGCCGCCCATGCTCTTCACGAAGCCGGGGTTGCCCACCGCGACATCAAGCCGGACAACATCGAGCTGCACGAGGGCGGGGCCAAGCTCTCCGATCTCGGGATGGCCCAGCTCCTCACCCCAGGCCTCACCGTGACCGGGATGGGGCCCATCGACTCGGTCGAGTTCATCGATCCCGTCCTCATCCGCGGTGGACGGGCGTCTCGGGCGACCGACATCTGGTCGCTCGGCGTCGTCATCCACCGCGCCATCACTGGTCGCGGCATCTACGGCGAGCTCCCGAGCGACGACCCGCTGTTGGCGCTCCGCCGGGTCCTCGGTGCCAAGCCGGTCCTGGACCCCTCGCTGTCGCCTCCCGAGGCCGAGCTCGTCAACTCCTGCCTCGCTGCTGAGCCGAGCGATCGTCCACCGACGGCCGAGGACGTCGCCAAGAGGCTGGAGGAGCTCGACATCGACTCCTGAGCGCCTGCGTCTCGGCGTCCTGCACCGGCCGACGCCCCGCCGACCGCGCCTGCGATTTTTCGGAGCGACTGACGCTGGGTCAGGATGGAGCCATGGCATGGGCGTTCCTCGCCGTCACGCTCGTCGGGGCCTGCTTCACGGCCAACGCCTTCCGGCCCGTGAGGATCGAGCCGTTCACCGTGCCGAGCTTCTTCGCCGGGTGGCTGACCTCTGAGCTTCCCCTCCACCATCTGGCCTGGCAGGTCGTGGCGACGGTGGTGTTCGGCGCCCTGGGCGCCTTTCGAGGGTGGCCGGGCTGGGCGGGCCTCGGGATCGCGCTGGCACAGTGGTGCGGACTCATCGTGCTCGCCGTGCAGGCCGGGCGGGCCGGTGGTCGTCCGAGGTCGCGTTGGACCAGGGTCTCGGCGAGGGGTGGTCTGACCGGCGGGATCCCGCCCTCGAGCGCGCCGGTGCTCCCGAGCGGGCCCACCTCGGCCTGGTGGTCCCGGTCCCGCGGCCTGGACCGGCCGTGGAACGACCTGCGTGACGTCGCCTACTGGGACGACGGCACCCGCCGCCACCGTCTCGACATCTATCCGTCCGCGTCGGCCAGTCGACGGGCGCGCCCGTGTTCCTCTATCTCCACGGCGGCGCGCTGGATCTTCGGCGACAAGCGGGAGCAGGGCCTGCCGCTCATGGACTACCTGGCAAGCCGCGGCTGGGTGTGCGTCACCGCCAACTACGGGCTGAGCCCCCGCGTCGCTTTTCCTGAGCACCTCGTCGACTGCAAGCGGGCGCTCAGCTGGGTGCGACGGGCACATCGCGGACTACGGAGGAGACCCCGATTTCGTCGTTGTCGGTGGCGGCTCGGCGGGGGGCCACCTGGCCGCCCTGGTCGCCCTGACGCCCGGGGATCCGGAGTACCAGCCGGGCTTCGAGGGCGCCGACACGTCCGTGGCCGCCTGCGTCCCGTTCTACGGCGTGTACGACTTCACCAACCGGGACGGGCTCCGCGGTCGGGGGCTGGGGCGGATGCTCGAGAGGACGGTCATGAAGCAGAGCCTGCGCCGCCTCGAGGGTCGGCGTACGAGCGCGCATCGCCGGTCTGACCGGATCAACGCAGGCGCCCGCCGTTCTTCGTCGTCCACGGGGCCAACGACACCCTCGTCCCCGCCGGTGAGGCCCGTCACTTCGTCGAGCGGCTCCGGCGATCGTCCACGGCTTCGGTCGCCTACGCGGAGCTGCCCGGGGCCCAGCACGCCTTCGAGATCTTTCCCTCCATCCGTACCGCCCACGTGGTGGCCGCCGTGGCCGACTTCCTCGCCGTGGTCCACGCCGAGCGGGGCGTCGCCACGCCCCGACGGGACCAGCCGCTCCGACCGACCAGGTAAGGGGCGGTCCCCGCCCGCCCCGAGCCGCGCCCTCCCCGGGCGGCGCAGGCGGCCGAGAAGCCCGGGCCCGGCGTGCAAGCGATGGGGGAGGCGACCCGTCGTCCGGTGATCGGAGGTGGGCCCGGTAGACTCGGCCACCTGTATGCGAGCCACGGCGCAGCCCCTCGAGGACAACAAGGTCAAGCTCTCCGTCGAGGTGGACGAAGCCGAGTTCGAGCGGGCGCTGAACGACGCCTTCCGGAAGATGGCTCGTGAGGTCAAGGTGCCGGGCTTCCGTCCCGGGAAGGTGCCGCGCCGGGTGCTCGAGGCTCGGCTGGGCACCGGCGTGCTGCGCCAGGAGGCGTTCCGGGAGTCGCTGCCGGACTTCTACGCCCGGGCGCTGGAGGACGCGGACGTCGATGCCATCGCCGCCCCGGAGATCGAGATCACGGCGGGACAGGAGTCGGGCCCGGTGGTCTTCGACGCCGTCGTGTCCGGTGCGTCCCGTCGTGACCATCCCGGGCTACGAGGGGCTGCAGGTCGACCGTGCGGCCGTTCGAGGTCGACCGAGGACGACGTCGACCGCCAGGTGGACCGGCTGCGCGACCAGTTCGGCGAGCTGACCGACGCCTCCCGGCCGGCCCGGGACGGCGACCACCTCACGATCGACATCAAGGGCTACCGCCACGACCAGACCATCGAGCCGCTCACGACCGACGACCTTCTCTACGAGGTCGGCAGCGGCTCCATCGTGCCCGAGCTCGACGAGCAGCTCCGGGGGGCCAAGGCGGGGGACATCTTCCGCTTCAACGCCGACGGTCGACGAGGCGGACGTGAGCTTCCAGGTCCTGGTCAAGGAGGTCAAGGAGAAGATCCTGCCGGAGGTCACCGACGAGTGGGCCTCGGAGGCGTCGGAGTTCGAGACCGTCGAGGAGCTGCGGGACGGACCTGCGCAACCGGCTGGGCGAGCTCAAGCGGATGCAGGCCCAGATGGCGCTGCGGGAGCCAGGCGCGTGCAGGCCCTCTGGAGCTGGTCGACGAGGACATGCCCGAGGTGCTCATCGAGCAGGAGATGGAGCGGCGACTGCACGATCTCTGCCACCGGCTGGAGGCCCAGGGGGCCACCCTCGGCCAGTACCTCGAAGCCACCGGGCATGGACCAGGACCAGTTCGTGGCCGAGCTGCGGCAGGCGTCGGAGCAGGCGGTGCAGGCCGACCTGGCCCTTCGGGCCCTCGCCGACGCCGAGTCGATCGAGGTCGACGACGCGGACATCGACGAGGAGCTCGCCGCCCTCGCCGAGCGCCTCGAGCCAGCGACCGGACCAGGTGCGCCGCCAGCTGGAGCAGGCCGAGCGCATGCCCGAGCTACGCTCGGACATGCGCAAGGGAAAGGCCTTCAACTGGCTCGTGGACCACGTCGAGCTGGTCGACGAGGAGGGCAAGTCGATCGACCGCGCCGTCCTCTTCCCGTCCCGGTCCGAATCCCCGCCGGATGACACGCCCGAGGCCGGCGGCGCTCCCGAGCGGTGAAGGCGGCTCCGGCGAGCCGAGTAGCGTGGAGACCTCAGCATGATGCAGCCTGCCTACGACTACCTCGTCCCGACCGTCATCGAGTCGACCAACCGCGGTGAGCGGGCCTACGACCTCTACTCCCGCCTGCTCCGGGAGCGGATCATCATCCTGGGCACCCCGATCGACGACACGATCGCCAACCTGGTCTGCGCCCAGCTGCTGTTCCTCGAGTACGAGGACCCCGACAAGGACATCAACCTCTACATCAACTCGCCCGGCGGCGACATCACCGCCCTGTTCGCCATCTACGACACGATGAAGTTCGTCAAGCCGGACAAGTCGACCTTCTGCTACGGCCAGGCCGCCTCGGCCGCCGCCGTCCTGCTGGCCGCCGGGCACCAAGGGCAAGCGCTTCGCCCTCCCGCACGCCCGGATCCTCATCCACCAGCCCTACGGCGGGGCCGCCGGTCAGGCGACCGACATCGAGATCCAGGCCAAGGAGATCCTGCGCATGCGAGATCTCCTCAACCAGATGCTGGCCCAGGACACGGGCCAGCCGATCGAGAAGATCCAGAAGGACACCGACCGCGACTTCATCATGAGCGCCGACGAGGCCCAGGAGTACGGCATCATCGACGAGGTGATCACGACTCGAGAGCTGGCAGGTGTCCCGCAAGCCGCAGGCGTCGCGTAGCAAGGGGGGAGACGGTGGCGAAGTTCGGTGACGGCGGCGATCTCGTCAAGTGCAGCTTCTGCGGCAAGTCGCAGAAGCAGGTGAAGAAGCTGATCGCCGGCCCGGGCGTCTACATCTGCGACGAGTGCATCGACCTGTGCAACGACATCATCGAGGAGGAGCTGGCCGAGTCCTCCGAGCTGCGCTTCGACGAGCTGCCCAAGCCCCGGGAGATCTTCGACTTCCTGAACGACTACGTGATCGGCCAGGAGTACGCCAAGAAGATCCTGTCGGTCGCCGTCTACAACCACTACAAGCGGGTCCAGGTCGGGCGCCTACCACGACGCCGACGTCGAGCTGGCCAAGTCCAACATCCTGCTGCTCGGGCCGACCGGCTGCGGCAAGACGCTGCTGGCCCAGACCCTGGCCCGCATGCTCAACGTCCCCTTCGCCATCGCCGACGCCACCGCCCTCACCGAGGCCGGCTACGTCGGCGAGGACGTCGAGAACATCCTGCTCAAGCTGATCCAGGCCGCCGACTACGACGTCAAGAAGGCCGAGACCGGCATCATCTACATCGACGAGATCGACAAGATCGCCCGCAAGAGCGAGAACCCGTCGATCACCCGCGACGTCTCCGGCGAGGGGGTGCAGCAGGCGCTGCTCAAGATCCTGGAGGGCACCACGGCGTCGGTGCCTCCCCAGGGGGGGCGCAAGCATCCCCACCAGGAGTTCATCCAGATCGACACCACCAACATCCTGTTCATCTGCGGCGGCGCCTTCGCCGGCGCTGGAGAAGATCATCGAGGGCCGCATCGGCCGCAAGGGCATCGGGTTCCGGGCCGAGGTGAACCGCAGCGGCGAGCAGGACGACGGACGAGCTGCTCCGCCACGTGCTGCCCGAGGACCTGCTCAAGTTCGGGCTGATCCCCGAGTTCGTGGGCCGGCTCCCGGTGATCGGGGCGGTCTCGAACCTGGACCAGGACGGCGCTGGTGCGCATCCTGGTCGAGCCCAAGAACGCCCTGGTCAAGCAGTACCGCGGGTCTTCGAGCTCGACCAGGTGGAGCTGGAGCTGGGCGAGGACGCCCTGGAGGCGGTGGCCGAGCAGGCGCTGCTGCGCGGCACCGGCGCCCGGGGCCTGCGGGCCATCCTCGAGGAGGTGCTGCTCGAGGTCATGTACGACCTGCCCAGCCGGACCGACATCGGCAAGTGCGTCATCGACCGGTCGGTGGTGCTCGACCGGGTCAACCCGACCCTGGTGCCCCGCAGCGACCGCGACAAGGTCGACCGGCCCCGCCGGGCCGCCTCCTGAGGCCCGAGGCTGTCTGGCTGGACCAGCATGGGCAAGATGATCTGGAGAGGTGCCGTCATCGGCGGTGCGACCGGCGTGGTCGTGAGCGTGGCCTGGTCCTACCGGCGCGACGACACGGTTGACATGGCGCTCGCTCGGGCCGCCCGTATGGGAGCGGCCATGGCGGCGACGGGCGCGGTTGCTGGGCGTGGCCGTCGACCGACGCCGTCGGCGGCGGGCCCCCGCCGTCCGGAGGATCGCGGGGTTGACGGTCCCCACGGCTCCCGCCCTCGATCAGGCGATCGACGTCCTGACCCAGGCGGCCGAGGCCGCCCGGCCCCGCGTCGAGCAGGCGGTCGAGGTGGCGCGGCCCCGCGTCGAGCACGCCGTGGACGTCGCCCGGCCCCGCGTGGGCCAGGCGGTCGAGGTCGGCGCGGCCCCGCGTCGAGCACGCCGTGGACGTCGCCCGGCCCCGCGTGGGCCAGGCGGTCGAGGTGGCGCGGCCCCGGGTGGAGCAGGCGGTGGAGGCCGCCCGGCCCCGGGTCGTGCACGCCGTCGAGCGTGCCGGCAGGGCACGACGGACCCGCACCCGGCGGGTGGCCGGATCCGGGTGACCGGGCGAGCCGGCGCCCCCGCTCGGCTCGAAGAGGCGCTCGACTGGCTCGACCGCCACGTCAACCTCGAGGCCATCGAACGTGGCCGAGCCGACGCCACGCCGACCCTCGACCGGATCAGGCGGCTCACCGAGCTGATGGGCGACCCCCAGCAGGCTATCCCGTCGTCCACCTGACGGGCACCAACGGCAAGGGATCGACGGCGCGCCTGCTGACGGCACTGCTCGGGGCCCGGGGGCTGAAGGTCGGGACCTACACCAGCCCCCACCTGGAGCGGATCAACGAGCGGCTGACGGCCGACGGCGAGCCGATCCCCGACGACGAGCTGGCCGAGGTGCTCGCCGCCGTGGCCGGTCTGGAGCCGCTCATGGAGCAGCCGCCGACGTGGTTCGAGATCGTCACGGCGGCCGCCTTCCGGTGGTTCGCCGACGTCGCCGTGGACGTCGGCCGTGATCGAGGTGGGCCTCGGCGGGACCTGGGACGCGACCAACGTCGCCGACGCCCGGGTGGCGGTCGTGACCAACGTGAGCCTGGACCACGTGGCGATCCTCGGCCCGGGCCTGGGCGACATCGCCGCCGAGAAGGCGGGAATCGTCAAGCCCGGCAGCGCGCTGGTGCTGGGAGAGACCGACCCCGCGCTGGCTGCCGTCTTCCGCCGGGCCGGTGCGGCCGAGGTGTGGGAGCGCGGGGTCGGCCTTCGGCTGCGAGAACAACCGGCTGGCCCACGGGGGGCGACTGTTCGACCTCCGAACCGTCGGGCGCCACTACCCGGGCGTGTTCCTCCCGCTGCACGGGGCCTACCAGGGCGACAACGCCGCCGCCGCCCTGGCCGCGGCCGAGGCCTTCTTCGGCGCGCCGGTTCCCGACGACCTGGTTCGCTCGGCGCTCGGCAGCCGTTCGCAACCCCGGTCGCATGGAGGTCGTCGGACGACGACCGCTGTGTCTCCTCGACGGCGCCGCACAATCCTGCCGGCGCCAGGGCTGCGGGTGCCACCCTGGCCGAGGAGTTCGCCGGCGCCGACCGCCGGGTGGTCGTGCTCGGCCTCTTGAAGGGACGCGACCCGGTCGAGATGCTCGAGGCGCTCGACCCCTCCCGCATCGTCCTCGTCGTCGCCTGTCCGCCACCGTCGCCGAGGGCGTTGCCCCCGGCGGAGGTGGCATCTGCGGCCGCAAACCTGGGCCTGGCGGCCGAGACGACGGGATCGGTCGCCGAAGGAGTAGCGCTGGCGCGGGCTCGCGCCGGCCCCGATGACATGCTCCTGGTGACCGGGTCCCTGTACACCGTCGGCGCCGCCCGAAGCGTCCTGGTCGAGCGGGGTGGCGGGGCTTGACCTCGGGCGACCACCGCTAGCCTCGCCTGACGATGGACCGCACCCTCGTCATCTGCAAGCCCGATGCCGTCGAGCGGGGTCTCGTCGGCGGAGATCCTGGAGCGCCTCGAGGCGCAAGGGCCTGCGGATCGTCGCCGCCGAGCTGCGCACGATCGACGCCGAGATCGCCTCCCGCCACTACGCCGAGCACCAGGGCAAGCCCTTCTACGACGAGCTCGTGGGGTTCATCGGCCGTTCACCCTCTCTCGTCATGGTCGTGGAGGGCCCGACCGACGTCTGGAGGGTCGTCAGGACGTTGATGGGGGCCACGAACCCGGTGGACGCAGCCCCGGGTACGATCCGAGGGGACCTGGCGCTGGAGGTGACGGAGAACCTCGTTCACGGCTCCGACTCGGCCGAGTCCGCCAGCCCGCGAGATCGAGGTCTTCTTTCCCCGCCTGGGCTAGGTGCCTTGTTCCCACCTCGATAGTCACCTACCCTGTGATCCGACCTCCAACCGACCGAGGAGGCCGCCTCTCCAATGTCTGACAATCTCTTCTCTTCGTGGTTCGGGCGCGATATGGCCGTCGATCTTGGGTACGGCCAACACGCTCGTCTACGTCCGCAATCGGGGCATCACCCTCAACGAGCCCTCGGTCGTGGCCGTCAACGTCAAGGACGGTCGGCCTCTTGCCGTCGGCGCCGAGGCGAAGCGGATGATCGGGCGGACTCCGAGCCACATCCAGGCCATCCGGCCGCTGAAGGACGGGGTGATCGCCGACTTCGAGATCTGCGAGAAGATGCTCCGGTACTTCATCCACCGGGTGCACCAGCGCCGCTTCGCCAAGCCGCGCATGGTGATCTGCGTGCCATCGGGCATCACCGGCGTGGAGCAGCGGGCCGTCCAGGAGGCGGCCGAGTCGGCCGGAGCCCGCAAGCCCGCCTACATCATCGAGGAGCCCATGGCGGCCGCCATCGGCGCCGGCCTGCCCGTGCACGAGCCCACCGGCAACATGGTGGTCGACATCGGCGGCGGCACCACCGAGGTGGCGGTCATCTCCCTCGGCGGCATCGTCACCAGCCAGTCGATCCGCATCGGCGGCGACGAGATCGACGAAGCCATCATCCAGTTCATCAAGAAGGAGTACAGCTTGGCCCTCGGCGAGCGCACCGCCGAGGAGATCAAGATCGCGCTGGGCTCGGCCTGCCCTCTCTCCGAGGAGCTCCATGCCGAGATCCGAGGCCGCGACCTGATCACCGGGCTGCCCAAGACGATCGTGACGACCACGGAGGAGATCCGTCAGGGCCATCGACGAGCCGATGGGGTCGATCCTGGACGCCGTCAAGGTGACCCTGGACAAGACGCCACCGGAGTTGGCCGCCGACATCATGGAACAGGGCATCGTGATCACGGGCGGCGGCGCCATGCTGCACGGGCTCGACACCCGCTTGCAGAGCGAGACGGGCATGCCCATCGTCGTGGCCAAGGACCCCCTGAACTCTGTTGCCATCGGGAGCGGTCAATGCCTCGAGGAGTTCGAGGCCCTCAAGCAGGTCCTGATCTCCTCCAGCTCGCGGTAGCGAGCGGCGTCGTGGCGCTGACCCGACGCTCGACTCGGCCCAGGTTCACACTGTTGCTGCTGGTGTTGGCGGCGGTGACGATCATCACGATCGCGTACCGGGGCCACGCCGACTCGGTGATCAACTCGGTCAAGAGCGACGCGCTCGACGCCTTCGCTCCGGTGCAGTCCGCGGTCGGAGACGTCACCCGACCGATCGGCAACTTCTTCGACGGGGCGGCGCACTACGGGTCCCTCCAGTCCGAGAACGCCCGGCTGCGGGCGGAGAACAGCCGCCTGCAGACCCAGGCCCTCCAGTCAGCCGACTCCCAGACCGCCTTTCAGAACCTGCTCAAGACCCTGAACCTGCCCTGGGCCCAGAACATCCCCACCGTGCCGGCCGAGGTGGTGGCCAACTCCGCGTCCAACTTCGAGTCCAGCATCCAGCTCAACAAGGGCCGGGACGCCGGCATCGACACCGGGATGCCGGTGGTGTCGGGATCGGGCCTCGTCGGCCGGGTGGTCGTGGCCTCGAGGACCCGCTCGACCGTGCTCCTCATCACCGACCCGACGTCCAACGTCGGGGTGCGCTTCGGGCCCGCCGGCAACCTCGCCGTGGCGGCCGGCCAGGGACAGGGAGCACCCCTGCGCGTCGACCTCATCCCGCCGCAGGTGCTCGTGAACAAGGGTGATCTCATGAGCACCAGCGGGCTCCAGCAGAGCATCTACCCGCCTGGAGTCCCGATCGGGACGGTGCTGACCACCGGCGTTCCGCGGGGCTCGTTCGAACAGGCGGTGACGCTGGCTCCGGTCGCCGATCTCGGCCGCCTGCAGTTCGTCGCCGTCATGCAGTGGGCGCCGAAGTCGTGAGCGCGCTGCTCCGCGGGCGGGTCGTGTTGCTGGTGGCCGTCGTCCTGACCGTGCAGGAGGCGCTGATGGCCGGGCTCCGGATCCGCGGAGCCCACCCCGATCTCATGCTCCTGCTGCCCATCGCCTTCGGGCTCGTGGGTGGCGCCGAGCGCGGCGCGGCGATGGGCTTCGTCGCCGGGCTGCTGGCGGACCTGTTCGTCGGCACGCCCTTCGGGCTGTCGGCGCTGGTCTTCACCCTGGTCGGCTTCGGCGTCGGGATGGGCGAGGGCGACCGCCTCGGCGGCGGTTGGTGGGTGACGCCGCTGACGGCGACGGTCGCCAGCGCCGCCGGGGTGCTGCTGTACGCCGGGCTGGGGGCCGCCGTCGGTGAGGGCCAGATGCTCCACGAGCATCTGGCCACCATCACCATCGTGGTCGCCGTGGCCAACGGGTTGCTGGCTGCCCCGACCGCCCGGCTGGCCCGTTGGTCGATGGACCTCGGCCGGTCCGCGAGCTGGTCCACTCCCGTTCGGAGCCCGATGCGATGAGGCCCGTCGGGTTCGGCGGACGAGAGCGTGATTCGACCAGGCTCCGACTGGGACTCGTGGGCCTGGTCGTGGCCGGGCTCTTCGTCGCCATGTTCGTGCGTCTCTGGTACCTCCAGGTGCTCGACTCGCCGCGGTTCCAGAGCGCCGCCGTGAGCAACGGCGTGCGCAACGTCTACGACCCCGCGCCCCGAGGGAGGATCGTCGACCGCTACGGCCGGGTGCTGGTGGACGACTCGGTGACCCAGGCCATCACGCTCAGCCGGGACACGGCCAAGTCGCACCCCGAGGTGGTGGCCCGCCTGGCGGTCCTGCTCGGGATGACCACGGCCCAGATCCAGCTGCGGCTCAGCGACCCGAAGTACAGCCAGTTCAAGCCGGTGCCGATCAAGACGAACGTCACCAACGACGTGGCCATCTACATCAAGGAGCACCAGAGCGACTATCCCGGGGTGGACGCACAGTCGCTGCCGGATGTGTCGTATCCCAACGGCTCGACGGCCGCACAGCTCGCCGGGTACATCGCGCCGATCAACTCGGCCCAGCTCGCCGCCCGCAAGGACCAGGGGTACCAGCCCGGTGACCTCGTCGGCCAGAGCGGCGTCGAGGAGTCGGCCGAGCCGTGGCTGCGGGGCCAGCCCGGGACCACCCGCCTGTTGGTGAACGCCGGTGGCCAGGTCTTCGGCACCCTCAGCCAGACGCCTCCCGTGGCCGGGCACGACGTGCAGCTCAGCGTCGACCTGGGCCTCCAGAAGGAGCTCGACAGCGCACTGTCCCAGGAGATCGGCAGCCTGGGCGGGGTCCACACCGGGGCCGCGGTCGTCCTCGACCCCCGCGACGGCTCGGTGCTGGCGATGTCCTCGTTCCCGAGCTACGACCCGTCGATCTGGGTCGGCGGCATCAGCTCGGCCGCCTACGCCAACCTGCAGAATCCCGGCTGGCAACTTCCCGCTCGTCAACCGGGCCATCGCCGGCCTCTACACGCCGGGCTCGTCGTTCAAGATGCTCACGGCGACCGCCGCCCTCGACAGCGGGCTCATCTCACCCGACTTCACCTACACCGACAACGGCAGCTTCTCGATCCCTGGCTGCTCGGTCGGGGCCTGCTCGCTCGCGTCGGAGGGCCTGGGAACGGTCAACGTGACACGGGCGCTCGCCGGCTCCGACGACGCCTTCTTCTACAACCTGGGACTGCTGTTCTGGAACCAGCGGAACAAGTACGGCCTCAGCCCCATCCAGGACATGGCCAACACCTACGGCGTCGGAGTGCCTTCGGGCATCGACCTGCCGGGCGAGTCGGTGTCCAGGGTCGACAGCCCCCAGGTCCGCCAGCGGCTCCACGCGGCCAACCCGAAGGCCTTCCCCAACGGCGGCTGGTACGTCGGCGACAACGTGGAGATGGCCTTCGGCCAGGGCGGGACGGTCGTGACGCCCCTGCAGCTGCTCAACGCCTACGCCTCTTTCGCCAACGGCGGTACGGTCTACCAACCTCGCGTCGCCGCCAACGCGCTCGACCAGTCCGGCCGTCCGGTCAAGAACTTCGCGCCGGTCGCCGCCCGGCACGTCAACCTCCCGCCGAGCACCCACGACCCGATGTTGGCCGGGCTGGAGGGCGTCACCAAGCCGGGCGGGACGGCCGGGGGGACCTTTGCCGGGTTCCCGTTCAACCTCATGGACGTGGCGGGTAAGACGGGGACGGCGGACCACATCGGCGAGAAGCCGACATCGGTGTTCATGTCCTTCGCCCCTGCCAGCAACCCGCAGTACGCGGTGGGGGTCATCATCGACCAGGGTGGCTTCGGGGCTCAGGCTGCGGCGCCGGTCGCCCGTGCCGTGTACCAGTACCTGCTCGCCAACCCGGTCCAGCCCCTGGCGAACCCGGTACCGGGCCCGTCGGCGACCCTGCCGCCCCTGCCGGCGGTGGTCCCTGTCAATGCGGCCAGCGGCGCCGGGCCCGGAAACGGGACGAGGTAACCGTGCGCTCGGACGGGGTCGGGAGCCGGGTCTGGGTGCTGGCGCGCCTGCGGCTGCCTGTTCGCGCCGGCCTCCCGGGCCGGCCATAGGCGCTGGCTACACTCGGAACGGAGATGACCTCACTCTGGCCGCGGATCGAGCCGCTCCTGGCCAAGGTGGGCAAGCCGGCCCGCTACATCGGCTGCGAGGACGGAGCCCAGCGACCGGTCCACGGGGCCGGCACCACGTCCTGGCTCCTCGTCTATCCCGATGCCTACGAGATCGGGCTGCCCAACCAGGGGCTGCAGATCCTCTACGAGATCCTCAACGAGCGACCGGACGCCGTGGCCGAGCGGGCCTACGCCCCCTGGGTCGACATGGAAGCCCTGATGCGGGCGGGCTCCGTCCCCCTGTTCTCAGTGGAGACTCACCGCCCAGCGAGCGCCTTCGACCTGCTCGCCTTCAACCTGTCTGCGGAGCTCGTCTACACCAACGTCCTCAACTGCATCGACCTGGCCGGGGTGGCGGTGCGGGGCGCCGACCGGGGGCCGGACGATCCGCTCGTCGCCGCGGGCGGACACTGCACCTTCAATCCCGAGCCGCTGGCGGACTTCGTCGACCTGTTCGTGATCGGCGACGGGGAGGAGGTCGTCGGCGACATCACCGAGGTCGTTCGGGAGTGGAAGGCGAGCGGCCGCACCGCCGGATCGCGCGCCGCAGGTGCTGCGGGCGTTGTCCAGGGTTCCCGGGGTGTACGTGCCCTCGATGTACGAGGTCGCCTACGAGGGCGGGCGGTTGGCTGCGGTGACCCCCCGCTATCCCGATGTGCCCGAGCGGGTGGAGAAGCGGACCATCTCCGACCTGGCGGCGTGGCCGTACCCCAAGCAGCAGCTCGTCCCGCTCACCGAGGTGGTGCACGACCGTCTCAACGTCGAGATCTTCCGCGGTTGCACGCGGGGCTGCCGGTTCTGTCAGGCGGGGATGATCACCCGACCCGTCCGCGAGCGTCCCGCCCCGCAGGTGCGGCGCATGGTGAGCGATGGCCTCGCCCGCACCGGGTACGACGAGGTCAGCCTCACGTCCCTGTCGAGCGCCGACTACTCGGGCATCGAGTCGGTGGTCGGCGACATCATCAACGATCCGATGTGCTCGGGCCAGGTCTCGGTGAGCCTCCCGAGCCTGCGGGTGGACGCCTTCACGGTGGGCGTCGCCACCGAGATCCAGAAGGTCCGCCGCACCGGTCTCACGTTCGCTCCCGAGGGCGGGACGTGGCGGATGCGGCAGGTGATCAACAAGCTCATCCGTGAGGAAGACCTCTACGGGGCGATGGAGTCGACCTTTTCCCAGGGTTGGCAGCGGGTGAAGCTCTACTTCCTCATCGGACTGCCGACCGAGACCGACGAGGACGTTCTGGGGATCGCCGAGCTGGCCCGCAACTGCGTCGCCATCGGACGACGTCACGCCCGGAACGTGACCGTCACCGCCTCGGTCGGCGGCTTCGTGCCCAAGCCGCAGACCCCCTTCCAGTGGTTCGGCCAGACGACCTCGGCCGAGCTGCACCGCCGCATCCGCCTGTTGCGCGATGCCACCCGGCGCGACCGCGGGGCTGAACCTCCGCTGGCACGACCCCGAGGCGACCCTCGTGGAAGGCATCGCCAGCAGGGGTGACCGCCGGCTCGGGCCGGTCATCGAGGACGTGTGGCGACGTGGGGGGACCTTCCAGGAGTGGTCCGAGCACTTCCGGTTGCCCTTGTGGGAGGAGTCGATGGCGGCCCACGGGTTGTCCATCGACGACTACGTGCATCGCCACCGTCATCCCGACGAGCTCCTCCCGTGGGAGCACATCTCCGCCGGGCTGCATCGCGACTTCCTGTGGCAGGACTGGGAGGACGCCTTGGCCGAAGCCGGCGTGGAGGACTGTCGGTGGACGCCCTGTTACGACTGCGGCGCCTGCACCGGGTACGGGATCGAGCACGTGGTGGCCTCGCCCGTCCCGCCCGCCGGCGGCAGTCAGGGCACCGGTCAGGATCTCTCCACCGGCGGTGCCGTCCCGGTTGCGCTCCTCCCCAGCCGGGCGGCCCAGGACGTCGGCCTGGGCGGGACGAAGGGGATCCGGCCGTGAGGGTACGGATCCGCTTCGCCAAGACGGGAAAGGTCCGGTGGACGAGCCACCGCGACGTTGCCCGGATGTGGGAGCGGGCCCTGCGGCGGGTTCGTCTCCCCCTTGCGTATACCGAGGGGTTCTCCCCCCGACCCCGGGTCAGCTTCGGGCTGGCCCTGCCGACGGGCCACGAGTCGGTCGCCGAGTACCTCGACGTCGAGGTGGCCGAGGGTGGGTCCGATGACATGGCCGGCCCGGGATGTGCGCCCAGTCTCGAGATGGCCGGGCTGCCGGGGGTGCTGAGCGAGGCGCTGCCCGATGGCGTCGACGTGCTCGCCGCGGCCGTGCTCGAGGGCCGGGTCCCGTCGCTCCAGCACGACGTCACGTCGTGCTCCTGGGAGGTGGAGATCGTCGGTGTGGCCCCGGCGTCGATGGCTGCCCTCGTCGAGCAGGCGCTCGGGGCACCTGAGCTGCATGTCACCCGCGAGCGCAAGGGCCGACAGGTCACCGACGACCTCCGGCCGGCCATCATCTCCCTCGGCCTCCTCGAGTCCCAGCAGGCGGGCACCCTGTTGGGCACCGAGCTGGCCACCCATCCCCGCGGGGTTCGTCCGCGCGAGCTTCTCCAGGCCCTCGGGCCTGATCTCGAGGCGGGCCTCGTCCGCAGGACTCACCAATGGATCGAGCGCGGCGGCGCCCGGTGGGAGCCACTCCCGCCCGGAGCGACGCACGCGCCGCACGCCCTGGAGCGTGCGTCATGAGAAGGGACACTCTCGATGCCCGACGTGCCGCCGGGCCGGTCCGACTCCGGTCCGGCCCCCGAACCTGGCCCGGCCTCCCAAGGGTCGGCCCCGCCGCCCGGGACCAGCTCCGAGGGAGCTGCCGATCCCGGGTCTCCAGACAGCGGCGCTGAGGCCAGCTCCGCCTCTGGCGCAGGCACGCGCCCGACCGAGGACTCGGCCGCCGACGCCCGCTCCCGACGTCGCCGTCGGGGTTCACGGGGTGGACGGGGCCGGTCGCCGCGTCGGACCGTCGCCGGGGACGAGCCCGACGACAGGGCTGGCCCGGGAGGCCAGCCGGAATCGGGAGCTGGCCCGGGAGGCCAGCCGGAATCGGGAGCTGCCGGCCGGAAGACCGGGCTGGCGAGGCCAGCCGGATGGTCCGACAGGCGGCGATCCGGCCACGGCGGACGAGCCGGCCGTGTCCGGTGCCACCGGCCCGGCGACGGAGAACGCAACGCCGCCGGCTGGCGGGACAGAACCCACGACGCCGCCCGCTGCCGGCCCCGCCAGCCCCCGCCCGAGGATCGGAGATACCCGGCCGGCGCCGCCGCCGGCCCGGACCAGGGGGCCCGGAGGGAGGCCGAGGGGGCGGGATGGCGGCGGTTCGCGACGGAGCGGCGGGAGGGCGACCGCCGGTCGGGGAGGCCGGCCCGACGAGACCGCCGGCCCGGGAGGTCGGCCCGGTGAGGCCGAGGGCGACCCGTCGGCGCAGTCGGCAGCAGCGCCGGCCGGCGACCAGCGCAACCGCCGACGGCGCGGCGGGCGGGGCCGGGCGCCACGAGCCGAGACCTCGGCGGCGGACGGTTCAGCCAGCCGACGAGGGGGCGTCGGCTCCCGCCGTCGACAGCCCCGAGGCTGGGCGCGAGCGCCGGGGGCGTGGCCGGGGCCGGGAGCGCAACGGTCGGCCCATCGGTCGCTACCTCATGTGCGTGCACGTGCGACCCAACGCCACCCAGGTGGCGGTGCTCGAGGGCCGCTCCCTGATCGAGCACTACCTGTCACGTCCGCAGGACGACGAGACGCTGATCGACGGCAACATCTACCTCGGGCGGGTGCAGAACGTCCTTCCGGGGATGGAGGCCGCGTTCGTCGACATCGGCACGCCCAAGAACGCCGTGCTGTACCGCGGCGACGTCCGCTACGACCCCGAGGACATCCTGGAGGGGGGCAAGCGGGCCGAGGCCAGGATCGAGCAGCTTCTCCGTCCCGGCCAGCACATCCTGTGTCAGGTCACCAAGAACCCGATCGGGACCAAGGGAGCCCGCCTGACCCAGGAGGTGTCGCTGCCCGGACGGTTCGTCGTCCTGGTTCCCAACAGCGAGACGTACGGGATCTCGAGGCGGCTCGACGACGACGAGCGCAAGCGGCTGCGGCGCATCCTCGACGAGGTGCGGCCGTCCGGTCACGGGCTGATCGTCCGCACGGCGGCGGAGGGGTCCTCGGCGGCCGAGCTCAGCCGGGACGTGGAGCGCTTGGTCGCCGAGTGGCAGGCCATCGAGTCACAGATCAAGGGGGTCGCCGTCCCGTCACTGCTGTACCGCGAGCCGGACACCGCCGTCCGGGTCATCCGCGAGGAGTTCAACCGGCACTACCGGGGCGTGGTGATCGACGACCCCGACCTCTACGAAGAGGTGCGGGACTACGTGGCCAGCATCAGCCCCGAGCTGACCGACCGTGTCGAGCTCTACGACGCCGAGGCTGAGGCCCTTCCGCTCTTCGAGCGCTCATCACATCCACGAGCAGCTGCACAAGGCCCTGGACCGCAAGGTGTGGCTTCCCTCCGGCGGCTCGATCATCATCGAACGCACCGAGGCACTCACGGTGATCGACGTCAACACGGGCAAGAACGTGGGTACGTCGAACCTGGAGGAGACCGTCTACCGCAACAACCTCGAGGCCGCCGAGGAGATCGCCCGACAACTGCGGCTCCGGGACATCGGGGGCATCATCGTCATCGACTTCATCGACATGGAGGTGCGGGCGAACCGGGGCGAGGTGGCGCGGGTCTTCCGCGAAGCCCTGGCCCGGGACAAGACCCGGACGCAGGTATCGGACATCTCCGACCTCGGGCTGGTGGAGATGACCCGCAAGCGGGTATCCGAGGGGCTGGTCGAGTCCTTCACCCAGCAGTGCCCCACGTGCAACGGGCGGGGGATCGTCTTCGACGAGTCCCTCCTGTAGCTGGGCCGTCTACCAGGCTTGGTAGCATCGTCTGCCGTGTACGCAGTGATCGCCACGGGTGGCAAGCAGGCGCGGGTGGCCGAGGGGCAGCGCCTGCTGGTCGAGCGCCTGGGCGCTCGACGTCGGCGCGGAAGTCTCGTTCACGCCCGTCCTCGTGGTCGACGGCGAGACGGTGCTGGCCGGTCCCGACGCCCTGGCGGGCTCCTCGGTCTCGGCCCGGGTCGTCGGCGAGGAGAAGGGGCCCAAGGTGACGGGGTTCACCTACAAGCCCAAGACGAACAACCGGCGCCGTTGGGGTCACCGGCAGCGCTACACGGCCATCGAGATAACCGCCATCAGCGGGACGTAGGAGACGAGGTGTCCAAGACCAAGGGTGGAGGCTCCACCAGGAACGGCCGGGACTCGGCAGCCCAGCGGCTCGGCGTGAAGGTGTTCGACGGCACCTCGGTGAAGGCGGGGTCCATCATCGTCCGCCAGCGTGGCACCCGGTTCCATCCAGGCCTCAACGTCGGTCGGGGCGGTGACGACACGTTGTTCGCCACCGCCCAGGGGACCGTCAAGTTCGGCACCCGCAAGGGCCGCAAGCTGGTCGACATCCTGCCCGACGAGGCTGACGGCCGGCCTCCAGGGCGCCCGCTCAGGCCGGCCCGCCAGTAGGCTCGGACTGCGATGTCCGGGTTCGTCGACGAGGCCCAGCTCCACGTCAAGGCGGGTGACGGCGGCGCGGGCGCGGTGTCGTTCCGGCGTGAGGCCCACGTGAGCAAGGGTGGCCCCGACGGCGGAGACGGCGGAAGCGGCGGGGACGTGTGGCTGGTCGCCACGACCGACGTGGCGTCGCTGCTGGCCTTCCGGGACCATCCGCACCGTCGTGCGTCCGACGGCACTCACGGCGGGGGCAAGAAGCGCCACGGCCGTGCCGGCGCCGACACGACCGTGGCGGTTCCGGAGGGCACCGTGGTGCGGACGCTCTCCGGCGACACCGTGGCGCGACCTGGCGACAGTGGGTGGCCGGTGGTTGGCGGCTCGTGGCGGACAGGGCGGGCGCGGGAACGCCCGCTTCCTGTCCAACCGGCGGCGGGCGCCGTCGTTCGCCGAGCAGGGCGAGATCGGCGAGGAGCGCTGGCTCGATCTCGAGCTGAAGCTCATGGCCGACGTGGCCCTCGTCGGCTTGCCCAACGCCGGCAAGAGCACGCTCATCTCACGTATCTCGGCGGCCACGCCCAAGATCGCGGACTACCCCTTCACGACCCTCGAGCCCCATCTCGGTGTGGTGCGCGCCGCCTCCGACGAGACCGAGCATGGTCGTGGCCGACATCCCCGGCCTCGTGGACGGGGCCAGTGCCGGCAAGGGTCTCGGTCACCGGTTCCTCCGCCACGTCGAGCGGGCCCGGGTGCTGGTGGTCCTGGTCGACCTGGCCCCGATGGACGGCACGCCCGGCCGAAGAGCAGGAGCGGATCCTGCTCCACGAGCTGGGCCGGTACCGCCCCGAGCTGCTCGATCGCCCCCGTCTCGTCGTCGGCTCGAAGGTCGACCTCCTGGGTCCGGACCTGGCGCAGTCTCGGCCGGGCGAACCGGCCCGCAGGATGGGAGCCGGAGCCGCGCATCTCGGCGGTGACCGGAGCCGGCGTGGGTCCCTTCGTCGCCCGCCTGCACACGCTGGTGACGCAGGCCCGGGCGGCGCAGCGCGACACCCATCCAGTCGGTTGTCGTCCACCGTCCCGAGCCCGAGGGCGTCGACGTCGAGCGGTCCGATGACGGCGGGTACGTGGTCCGTGGCCGGCCTGCCGAACGGGCCGTGGCCGTGAGCGACCTCACCGACGCCCAGGCCCTCGACTACGTCCAGCACCGCCTGCATCGGCTGGGGGTCGATCGGGCTCTGGCCCGGGCCGGCGCCCGTGAGGGTGACGTGGTGCACGTCGGTGGGTTCACGTTCACCTACGAGCCGGATCGTTGAGAGCCACGCTCGTGATCGTGGTCGCCAAGATCGGCTCGTCCTCGGTCACCGACGCGGCGCGGCCGGGTCGACGGGGCGCGGTCACCAAGCTGTGCGCCGAGGTGGCCGCGGTCCACGAGTCCGGCCACCAGGTCGTCGTCGTCAGCTCCGGCGCCATCGCCGCGGGCCGACCGGCACTGGGGATGCGCGACGTCCGCCGGTCGGGAGCCCGAGCCAGCGACCTCGCCACCCTGCAGGCGCTCTCGGCCGTGGGCCAGAGCCGCCTCATGCGCGTCTATGACGACCTGCTGGCCACGCACGGGCTGGTTGGCGGTCAGGTGCTGTTGGCTCCGCTCGACTTCGTCCACCGCCAGCAGTACCTCCACGCCCGCCAGACTCTTTCCCGCCTGCTCGAGCTGGGCGTCGTGCCCGTGGTGAACGAGAACGACGCCATCGCCGACGACGAGATCCGCTTCGGGGACAACGACCGCCTGGCCGCCCTGACCGCCCACCTGGTGCGGGCCGACGTTCTCGTGCTGCTCACCGACGCCCCCGGCCTGCTCACCGCCGATCCCCGTCTCGACTCCGAGGCGTCGCTGATCCAGGAGGTGGTCGAGGTCGACCGCGAGCTGGAGCGGATGGCCGGCGGAGCGGGAAGCGAGAGGGGCAGCGGCGGGATGGCCTCCAAGCTCGCCGCGGCCAAGATCGCCGTGTGGTCCGGGATCCGGGTGGTCATCGCCGCCGCCGACCGCCCGGGCGTGCTCGCCGACGCCGTGGCCGGCCGCGCCGGCGTGGGGACGATCGTGCGGGCCCGGGAGCACCGGCTCCCGGCCCGAAAGCTGTGGATCGCCTTCGCCGTGGACGCCTCGGGCACGGTGGTGGTCGACGAAGGCGCCCGTCGCGCCCTCACCGAGCGGGGCACCTCGCTGCTGCCGGCCGGTGTCGTGGCCGTGAAGGGAACCTTCGACGCCGACGACGCGGTGGAGGTCGCCACGGCCGAGGGAGGCGTCTTCGCCAAGGGGCTGGCCCGGATACCCAGCCGCCGGCTGACCCAGTGGCGCGGTCGGCGAACCGACGAGCTGCCGGAGGACCTGCCCCACGAGGTCGTGCATCGTGACGACCTCGTGCTGTTGGGTTGAGCGCCAGTAGCCTGCGCCACATGACCGACAGCGCAACGGAATCTCGGGGCCGATCCCTGGCTGACGTCGAGCACGGCCTCGAGATGCCCCTGCAGGACGCCATGACCACCCAACGGGCGGTTCGTCGCCTCCTGCCCGATCCCGTCGACGATGCCATCGTGCTGCGATGCATCGAGCTCGCCCTCAAGGCGCCGACCGGCTCCAACGGCCAGAACTGGGAGTTCGTGATGGTCAAGGACCGCGAGGTCAAGGAGCGTCTGGCCAAGCGCAACAGCCAGATCTGGGCGCTCTACGGTGGGATCGGACGGCTCCTCGCCCGCGGCGACGAGGGCGCGCAACGGATCATGCAGGCGGTGCAGTGGCAGGCGGACAACTTCGCCGACATCCCGACCCTGGTGGTGGGCTGCCTGCGGGGCAACCGCCTTCCCATGGTCCCCCTTCCGCCGGTCGCCGTCTCCTCGTACTACGGGTCGATCTACCCGAGCATGCAGAACTTGCTGCTTGCGGCGCGGGCCATGGGCCTCGGCGGCACACTCATCACCATGCCGCTGTGGAGCACGGCCTCGGCCCGCTCGATCCTGGGGCTGCCGTTCACGGTGCAACCGTGCTGCATCGCGGCCCTGGGCTGGCCCAGCGGGCGCTACGGCCCGACGACCCGCAAGCCGGTCGGCGAGGTCGTCCACCTCGACCGCCACGGCAACCAGCCCTGGCGATCGTAGGCGCTCGAGAACGCCCTACGGCGAGCTCTCGCCCGGCGGTGCCTGCGCCGGGGTCTCCGGCTTCGCACCCGGCGCGGCTGCCCCGGCGTCGTCCTTCTCCGCTGCGGCGGCGCCCGTACCGAGGGCCGCGCTGGTCCCGCTCTCGAGGCCGGCGGGCTCTCCGGCCGGGGGCAGCCCGAGCTGCTCGCGGATCTGGTCCAGGCGGTTCTGGGCCTCGCTGTTGATCTGGGCCTGCTCCACCTCGAGCATGCGGGACTCGACGCTCTGGGATCCGAGCTCGGATGCGCCCAGGGCTCGGGCGTAACGGGCCTCGATCTTGTCCCGTACCTCGTCCAGGGTGGGGACGTCCTGGCCCACCGACGCCGACAGCGAGGTCATCGCCGTGTTCATCTGCTCCTGCATCTTGGCCTGATCGAGCTGTGACATCAGCTTCTGGCGCTCGGTGAGCTTGGTCTGGAGCGCCGCCGAGTTCTGGACCACGGCCTGCTTGGCTTGATCGGCGGCCTGGGCCGACTGCAGGGAGAGGGTCTTCAACGAGTCGACCTCGCGCTCGGTGGCGACGAGGCGGTTGGCGAAGGCCTCGGGCTGCCTGGGTGAGCTCGGCCGCCCGGGTGCTGTCGCCCTTCTTGGTGGCCTCGTCGGCCATCAGCACGGCCTGACGGGCCGAGTTGTTGATCTTGCCCAGCTCCTCCATCGACCGGTTCAGCCGCATCTCGGCCTGCTTCTGGTTGGCGATCACGTTCGCCGCCTGCTCGGTCAGCCGGCGGTGCTGCTGCTGGGCCTCGCCGATCGCCTGCTCGAGCTGGATCTTGGGGTCGGCTCTCTCGTTGAACCTGCTGTTCAGGCGGGCGCTCCAGTAGCGGCCCCACCGGGTGATCAGATTGGGCATGCTCGCGATGCTACGCCCTCGGTGCCGGTTCTCGGGCTCTGGCCCGTCAGGCCGCGGGGCGCCACATGGGCCACACCGGCGGGCCGCCCGGCAGCCGGATCTCCCCGGTGACCTCGAAGCCGTGACGGCCGTAGAAGGCGATGTTGGACTCCTTGGACGACTCCAGGTAGGCGGGCAGCCCTTCCCGGTCGCAGCGCTCGAGGATCGGGGCCATCAGGCAGGAGCCGATCCCCTGACCCTGGCGAGCAGGCTCGGTGCCCAGCACGGCCAGGTACCAGTGCAGCTCCTGGGGATGGCTGGCCTCGACCAGGTTGAGCCCCCGCGAGGCGAGCGGGAGCCGCCGCCCGAACAGGCGGATGAAGTCGGGCAGCATCCGCAGCTGTCCCCGTGCACCCAGCCGCCACTTGCCGGGCGGCTCCCACAGCGCGCCACCGGCCACGTCGGCGCTCGTGTACACCGCGTCGTGGGGCAGCACGATCTTGGTGAGGTGAGCGCTGAAGAACCTCGGCAGGGTGCGCGTCCGCCTGGCCGGGTCGGGGAAGAGCCAGGCCATCACGGGATCGTCGTCGAACGCACGGGCCAGGGCACCGGCCAGCGCCGGCACGTCGGCGGCGTCCGCCTTCCTGATGGCAGTCTTCGTCACGCCCCAGTATGGCCGTGTCGTTGGCGGCTTCGCCGGGCCCTATCCCGCCATTTGTGCATTTCGCCCTCCCGGTCCCTAGACCGATCGGTCAAGACGAGGCGGGCGTCGGGTTAGGCTGGGTTCGTGGCGTCCACCCTCTCGCTCGCCGACCTGGGCCGTCGCGCCGTCCGAGCATCGCAGCAGCTGGCCGGGGCCAGCGCCGCGGCCAAGGACGCCGCCCTGATGGCCGCCGCCGACCTGATGGCCCGGAGCGAGCAGGACCTGATCTCGGCCAACACCGACGATGTGGCTCGAGCGGAACGAGCCGGGACTACCCCGACGGTTGTCGACCGGCTCCGCCTCACCCCCGCACGGGTCGAGGCCATGGCCGAGGGGCTTCGCCAGCTGGCCGCCCTGCCGGATCCCGTGGGTGAGGTCGTGGAGGGCTGGGTCCGGCCCAACGGTCTGCGGGTCAGCCGGGTCCGGGTCCCGCTCGGCGTGGTGGGCATCATCTACGAGAACCGGCCCAACGTCACCAGCGACGCCGCCGGGCTGTGCGTGAAGTCGGGGAACGCAGCCTTCCTGCGGGGATCGTCGGCGGCGCTCAGCTCCAACCAGGCCATCGTCGCCCTCCTCAGGGACGGGTTCGCCAAGGCGGGACTGCCGACCGACGCCGTCGTGCTGGTCGAGGACACGAGCAGGGAGTCGGCCCGCGAGTTCATGCGGCTGCGGGGGATCATCGACTGCCTGGTTCCCCGAGGCGGTCGGTCCCTGGTGGCCTCGGTGCTCGAGCACGCCACCGTGCCCTACATCATCGACGGCGACGGCAACTGCCACGTCTACGTGGACACGGCCGCCGACCTCGACACCGCCCTGGCAATCGTCGTCAACGCCAAGACGCAGCGGCCGAGTGTCTGCAACGCGGCGGAATCGCTGCTCGTGCACCGGGACGTCGCCGAGTCCTTCCTGCCCCGGGCCCAGGGAGCGCTCGAAGGCGTCACGCTGGTGGGCGACGAGCGGACGACACGGATCCTCCCCGGCATCGAGAACGCCACCGAGGACGACTTCGCCGCCGAGTTCCTCGATCTCAAGCTCAGCGTGGCCGTGGTCGACTCGCTCGACGACGCCGTCGATCACATCCGTCGCTACGGCTCGGGGCATTCGGAGGCAATCATCACCGAGGATCTCGGGGCCGCGACCCGCTTCACCCGGGAGGTGGACGCCGCCGCCGTTCTCGTCAACGCCTCGACCCGCTTCGTCGACGGCGGCGAGCTCGGGCTCGGAGCCGAGATCGGGATCAGCACCCAGAAGCTGCACGCCCGGGGACCGATGGGTCTCCGCGAGCTGACGACCGTCAAGTACGTGATCCACGGAGAAGGGCAGGTACGAACGTGAAAGTGTTGGGGCCACGGTTCGAGTCGGTACCTGCCGTGCGCGAGGGGCTCGCCGGCGTGTCGTACCTGGCCGACGAGGGCATCGCCGGCGTCGTGTACCTGGCCGATCGGCTGGGCAAGCCCGTCCTCGTCGAGGGACCGGCCGGTGTGGGCAAGACCGAGCTCGCCAAGGCTGCTGCGGCCATGACGGGGAGCCGCCTGATCCGCCTCCAGTGCTACGAGGGCCTGGACGAGTCCAAGGCGCTCTACGAGTGGAACTACAAGAAGCAGCTGCTGCGTATCCAGGCCCAGCGGGTGGTCGATGCCGCCGACGGCGGCGGTGCTGACGCAGCGGGTCCGACCGGGTCGTGGAGCGAGCTGGAGGAGGACATCTTCAGCGAGGACTTTCTGCTCACCAGGCCCCTGCTCGAGGCCATCCGCGCCACCGAGCCGGTCGTCCTGCTGGTCGACGAGGTCGACCGGGTCGAGGTGGAGACCGAGGCCCTGTTGCTCGAGGTCCTGTCCGACTACCAGGTGTCGATCCCCGAGCTGGGAACGGTGGCCGCCACCCAGCTGCCCCTGGTGTTCCTCACGTCGAACAACACCCGCGAGCTGTCCGAGGCCCTCAAGCGTCGCTGCCTGTACCTCCACATCGACTACCCGGAGCTCGAGCGCGAGAAGGCGATCGTCCTGACCAGGGTTCCGGAGATCTCCGACCATCTGGCCGATCAGATCGTTCGCATCGTGCGGTCGCTGCGCAGCCTCGAGCTCAAGAAGCATCCCTCGGTGTCCGAGACGCTCGACTGGGCCAGGACCCTGGTGCTGCTCGGGGCCGACTCGATCGGAGCCGAGCAGGCCCGCGACACGCTGCACATCCTGCTCAAGTACCGCACCGACATCGAGAAGGCGACCAAGGAGCTCTCGGTCGCCGAGGGCGCCTGAGCGGCTGGCGCCAGCGACCGTGCTCGATCTCCTTGCTGGGTTCATCTCCGAGCTGCGGGCGGCGGGGCTGCCGGTCTCGCTGACCGAGAACCTCGACGCCACCGAAGCGGTGCGCCACATCCCGCTGGAGGACCGCGAGGCGTTCAAGTACGCCCTGGGCGCGACCCTCGTCAAGAGCAACGCCCACTGGAAGGCGTTCGAGACGGTCTTCGAGGTGTACTTCTCGCTGCGAGGTCCCCAGTTCGACATCCCCGGGGAGGGCAACGGAGACGGCGCCCGGAGTGACGGGCAGCAGGCTCCAGGAGCCGAGGGTCACCCAACCGGAGGCGGGGCCATGGACGCCATGAGCCCCGAGCAGCTGGCCGAGCTGCTCTACCGGGCCCTCATGGACGCCGACGACGCCGTCCTGTCCGCCGTGGCCCGGCAGGCCGTCACCCGGTTCTCGGGGATGGAGCCCGGGCGGCCCGTGGGCGGGACGTACTACCTCTACCGCACGCTGCGAAAGCTCGATCTCGACGCCGTCCTCGCCCGCTTGATGCAGGGCGCCCAGGATGCGTCGGGCGGCCTCACGTCGTTGGAGGAGCGGCTGGCCAAGGACGAGTACGAGTCGCGCATCGATCGCCTTCGCAAGGAGGTCGAAGCCGAGATCCGCCGCCGGCTGGTGGCCGACCGCGGGGCCCAAGCGGTGGCGAAGACCCTCCGCAAGCCCCTGCCGGAGGACGTCGACTTCATGCACGCGTCGCGCGAGGAGATGCTCGCCCTCCGCCGCACCATCCACCCGCTCACGAGGAAGCTGGCCGTGCGGCTGGCCCGCAAGCGCCGCCACGGCCGCAAAGGCGCGCTCGACTTCCGCAACACCGTGCGCCACTCGCTCTCCTACGGCGGGGTGCCGGCCGAGCCCAAGTACCGCTACCCCCGACCTGCGAAGCCCGAGATCTTCGTGATCGCCGACATCTCCGGATCGGTCGCCGCCTTCGCCCGCTTCACCCTCCAGCTCACCCACGCCATCAGCTCCCAGTTCTCCCGTGTTCGCAGCTTCGTGTTCATCGACGGCATCGACGAGGTCACCCGCTTCTTCGAGGGAGCGGAGGACATCACCGAGGCCGTCCACCGGGTGAACACCGAAGCCGACGTGGTCTGGGTCGACGGCCACTCCGACTACGGCCACGCCTTCGAGACGTTCTGGGAGCGATGGGGCAGAGAGGTCTCCCCCAAGACGAGCGTGATCCTGCTCGGAGACGCCCGGAACAACTACCACGCGTCGCAGTCGTGGGTGTTGAAGGAGGTTCGCCAGCGCGCCCGGCACGTCTACTGGCTCGATCCCGAGCCCCGCTCCTACTGGGACACCGGCGACTCGATTCTCTCCGAGTACGCCGCCCACTGCGACGGCACCTACGAATGTCGCAACCTGCGCCAGCTCGAGCACTTCGTCCAGGAGCTCGATTGACGGAGACGGCGGCGTCGACCCATCTGGTGCTGGTCCGCCACGGAGAGGCGGACTGCAACGCGCGGGGAATCGTCGGAGGGCATCGGGGCTGTACGCGGCCTGTCCCCGCTGGGCGTGGCCCAGGCCGAGGCGCTGCGGGCGCGGCTGGGAGGCGACCGGCGAGATGCGCCAGGCCAGCGCCTTCTACGCCAGCGTGCTGCCCAGGGCGATCGAGACCGCCGAGATCATCGCCCCGGCGCTGGGTGAGCCGGCGTTCACGACCGACTGCGACCTGTGCGAGCTGCACCCGGGGGAGTGCGACGGGATGACCTGGGAGGAGTTCGCCCGCGTCTATCCGCGACCAGACTTCGCCGCCGACCCCGACCGTCCACTCTCGCCGGGTGGCGAGAGCTGGTCCGGCTTCCTGCAGCGTGTCGACACCGACCCTGCGGGCCGTTGCCGACCGCCACGACGGCGAGACGGTGGTCGTGGCGTGCCACGGGGGCGTCATCAACGCCTCGCTCGTTTCCTTTCTCGGTTTGGCCCACGACGGCACCCGCCTGGATCTCCGCACCCGCAACACCTCCATCACCGAATGGGAGCGCGAGGACGGCAGGTGGCGGCTGCTGCGCTACAACGACAGCGCCCACCTGGCGACCGTTGCCCGCGCTCGACTGAGCTCGCAGGCAGGCGAACCTCAGGCGGGTCCGAGGATCATCCCCGCGCCGGCGGTGGCGTTGGTCGCCTCGTCGACGAGGATGAAGCTGCCGGTGGCCCGGTCGCGCCGGTAGTCGTCGAACATGAGCGGCGCCGTCACCCGCAGGTGGAGCCGGCCCATCTCGTTGAGCCCGAGGGAGGCGCAGCCCTCGTCGCGGTGCAGGGTGTTGATGTCGAGGCGGTAGCGGAGCTCCTTCACGACCGCCCGGGCCGAGCGGGTCGTGTGCTTGAGGGCGTAGCGCCCGTTGGGCTGAGCGGGCGATCGGTCAGCCAGCACACCATGGCCTCGATGTCCTGGCCGACGGTCGGCTGGTTGTGGGGACGGCAGAGCATGTCGCCCCGGGAGACGTCGATGTCGTCCTCGAGCCGTACGGTGACCGACATCGGCGGATAGGCCTCGGTCGATGGGCCCGTCGTAGGTGTCGATGGCCGCGACCTTCGAGGCGAGACCCGACGGGCTGGACCACGATCTCGTCGCCCGACGCGGAGCACGCCGGCGGCCAGCTGGCCCGCGTAGCCGCGGTAGTCGTGATGGGCGTCGTTGTGGGGCCGGATGACGTACTGGACCGGGAAGCGCACGTCGACCAGGTTGCGGTCCGAGGCGATGTGCACCTCCTCCAGGTGGTGGAGGAGCGGGGTCCCCTGGTACCAGCCCATGTTGGCCGACCGCTCGACGACGTTGTCGCCATGGAGGGCGGAGGCCGGGATGAACACGATGTCGGTGACGTCGAAGCGGCTGGCGAAGGAGCGGAAGTCGTCCTTGATGGCCTCGAACGCTCCCTGGTCCCAGTCGACGAGGTCCATCTTGTTGACGCACACCACCAGGTGGGGGATGCGCAGGAGGTTGGCCACGACGGCGTGGCGGCGGCTCTGCTCGGTCAGGCCCTTGCGGGCGTCGACGAGGATGAGCGCCAGGTCGGCCGTCGAGGCACCCGTGACCATGTTGCGCGTGTACTGCACGTGCCCCGGGGTGTCGGCGATGATGAACTTGCGCCTGGGCGTGGCGAAATAGCGGTAGGCGACGTCGATCGTGATGCCCTGCTCCCGCTCGGCGCGCAGCCCGTCGGTGAGCAGAGCCAGGTTGACGTAGTCGAAGCCCCACTGCGACGCTGGTCCGCTCGACGGCCTCGATCTGGTCCTCGAACAGCGACTTGGCGTCGTACAGCAGGCGGCCGATCAGGGTGCTCTTGCCGTCGTCCACCGAGCCGCGGTGGTCGAAGCGGAGGAGATCCGCCCGCATCTAGAAGTACCCCTCCCGCTTGCGGTCCTCCATGGCCGCCTCCGAGAACCGGTCGTCGGCGCGGGTGGCTCCCCGCTCGGTGATCCGGGTGGCGGCGACCTCGGCGATGACGTCGGCCACCGTGGCGGCGGTCGACTCCACGGCACCGGTGCAGGTCATGTCGCCGACGGTGCGGTAGCGGACCATGGCCTCGAAGGGCTCCTCGCCCGGAGCGAGCTGGACGTAGGGACCGACGGCGAGGAGCATGCCGTCGCGGGGGAACACCGACCGGCGGTGGGCGAAGTAGATCGGGGGCACCTCGAGCTGCTCGCGCTCGATGTACTGCCAGACGTCGAGCTCGGTCCAGTTGGACAGCGGGAAGACCCTGATGTGCTCGCCCTGGCGAATGCGGGCGTTGTAGAGCGACCACAGCTCGGGGCGCTGGTTCTTGGGATCCCACTGCCCGAACTCGTCACGGACCGAGAAGACACGCTCCTTGGCCCTGGCCTTCTCCTCGTCGCGGCGGGCTCCCCCGAAGCAGGCGTCGAAGCCGCCCTCGGCGATGGCGTCGAGCAGCGTCACCGTCTGGGCCCGGTTGCGAGAGGCCCTCGGGCCGTCCTCGTCGGCGACCCGCCCCTGGTCGATCGAGTCCTGCACCGAGGCCACGAGGAGGCGCTCGCCCAGCTCGGCCATGCGTCGGTCGCGGAACTCGAGGACCTCGGTGAAGTTGTGCCCGGTGTCGACGTGCATGACGGGGAAGGGGAAGCGGCCCGGCCGGAAGGCCTTCTCGGCCAGACGCAGCAGCACGACCGAGTCCTTGCCCCCGCTGAACAGCAGCACGGGGCGCTCCAGCTCGGCCGCCACCTCGCGGAAGATGAAGACGGCCTCGGCCTCCAGGGCGTCGAGGTTGGACAGCTCGTAGGAGGGGGCCAGGGACACTGGAGGGAAAGTTTAGTTCCCGGGTCGGGATTTCCTGCCCGCGCTGCCCGGATTGCCCCCCGAGAGGACGCCCGGGACCGTCAGGTGCGCAGCAGCTCGGCCACGCGGTAGGCGAGGTCGAGGGACTGGCGGGCGTTCAGGCGGGGATCGCAGGTGGTCGTGTAGCGGAGGTCGAGGTCGTCCTCCAGGACCTCCTCGGCCCCGCCCAGGCACTCGGTGACGTCGTCGCCGGTCAGCTCCACGTGGACCCCGCCCGGCCAGGTGCCCTCGGCCCGGTGGGCGGCGAAGAACCCCTGGATCTCGGCCAGCACGTCGTCGAAGCGGCGGGTCTTGCGCCCCCCGTCGCTGACGAAGGTGTTCCCGTGCATGGGATCGCAGACCCACACCACGGGATGGCCGGCGTCGGCGACCGCCCGCAGCAGGGGAGGCAGCGTCTGCTCGACCTTGGCGGCGCCCAGGCGGGATGATGAGGGTGAGCCGGCCCGGGCGTACGCTCGGGGTCGAGGCGCTCGCACAGCTCGAGCGACGTCGCCGACGGCTCGCCGTGGGGCCGATCTTGACGCCGACCGGGTTGTGCAGCCCCGACAGCAGCTCGACGTGGGCCCCGTCGGGCTGTCGCGGTCCGCTCGCCCACCCAGAGCATGTGGGCCGAGCAGTCGTACCAGTCCCCGGTGAGCGAGTCCTCGTCGGGTCAGGGCCTCCTCGTAGCCGAGGAGCAGCGCCTCGTGGCAGGTCCAGAAGTCGACCTGGTGGAGGCTCGCCTCGGCCTCGAGGTCGATGCCGCAGGCCCGCATGAACCGCAGGGCCCGGTCGATCTCGCCGGCGACGGCCTCGTAGCGGCGGCCCTGCGCGCTGGAGGCGACGAACTGCTGGTTCCAGGCGTGGACCTCGGAGAGATCGGCGAAGCCGCCCTTGGTGAACGCCCGCAGCAGGTTGAGCGTCGTCGCCGACTGGTGGTAGGCGGCCACCATGCGGTTGGGGTCGGCGGTCCGCGCCTCGGCCGTCGGGCGCCTCGTCGTTGACGATGTGGCCCCGGAACGACGGGCAGCTCCATCCCGCCCACGCGCTCGGTGGGCAGCCGAGCGGGGCTTGGCGAACTGCCCGGCCATCCGGCCCACCTTGACCACGGGCACGCCCGAGCCGTAGGTGAGGACCACCGCCATCTGGAGGATGACCTTCAGCTTGTCCCGGATGGAGTCGGCGCTGAGGTCGGCGAACGACTCGGCGCAGTCGCCGGCCTGGAGCACGAAGGCCTCGCCCCGCGCCGCCTGGGCCAGGGCCTGGGTCAGCCGCCGGGCCTCACCCGCGAACACGAGCGGCGGCAGCGGCGAGAGGTGCTTGAGGACGCCGTCGACCTCGGTCTCGTCGGGCCACGGGGGCTGCTGGGCGGCCGGTAGCTCCCGCCAGCTCCGTGGATGCCAGGCCTCCCGGCTCCGCTCAGGGCTCACCACCCAGAGCTGGCCGAGGACGAGCCCGTTGGCAAAGCGCTTAACCGATGCTGAACTAGCCTCCGAGCGTGCATCCCTTCCGCTTTGGAGTCCAGGCCAGCCGGGCGGCGAGCGGCCCGGCCTGGCGGGAGCTGGCCCGGCGGGTCGAGGAGCTCGGCTACTCGACCCTCTACGTGCCCGACCACCTGGGCGACCAGTGGGGTCCGCTCGTGGCCCTGACCGTCGCCGCCGAGGCCACCGAGCGCCTCCGGGTGGGCTCGCTCGTGTTCGGCAACGACTACCGCCATCCGCTGTTCCTGGCCAAGGAGATGGCGACGCTCGACCTGGTGAGCGAGGGCCGGCTGGAGTTCGGCCTGGGTGCCGGCTGGATGCGCAGCGACTACGACGAGGCCGGCCTTGCCTACGACCGCACCGGGGCGCCGGGTGGACCGGCTGCGCGAGGCCATCGCGATCATCAAGGGGGTCTGGTCGGACGGCAAGGTGACCGCCGCCGGGGAGCACTACCGGGTCGCGACGCCACGGGCGCGCCCCGCCCCGAGCGCCAAGCCCCGGCCTCCGATCGTCATCGGCGGGGGCAGCCCGCGGGTGCTCGCCCTGGCCGCCACGGAGGCCGACATCGTCGGGATCAACCCCAGCCTCGCCGCCGGTTACGTCGGACCCGAGGTGGCCGCCACGGCGACGGCGGCCCACTACCGGCAGCGGGTGGCGTGGGTCAAGGAGGCCGCCGGGAGCCGCTTCGACCAGCTCGAGCTGCAGATGCTCTGACGTTCGCCGTCCAGGTGGTGCCGAACGGCCGGGAGCTGCTCGAGTCCATGGCACCGGCCTTCGGCTTGAGCACCGAGGAGATACTGGACGTCCCGATCGCCCTGGTCGGCACGGTGGACGAGATCTGCGAGACGCTCGTGCGTCGGCGCGAGGAGTACGGGTTCAGCTACTGGGTCGTCCACGACGGTGACGTCGACGCCTTCGCCCCCATCGTCGAGAGGCTGGCCGGCACCTGAGTGTGGGGGAGGCGGCACGGCGCCGACTCGGCGTCTTCGGGGGGACCTTCGACCCGGTCCATGTCGGCCACCTCGTGGCCGCGGTCAACGCCCGCCACGCTCTGGGCCTCGACCGGGTGCTGCTGGTCGTCGCCAACCAGCCCTGGCAGAAGCACGCCCGCGCCGTGACCCCTGCTCCCGACCGCTTCGCCGTCGTCGAGGCCGCCGTGACCAACATGGAGGGCCTGGAGGCCAGCGCCATGGAGGTCGAGCGGGGCGGACCGTCCTACACGGCGGACACCCTGGACGAGCTGGCGCGCCGGTACCCGGACGCCGACCTGTTCCTCGTCATCGGCGCCGACGTGGCCGACGAGCTCGACAGCTGGGAGCGCATGGAAGCCGTGCGGGAGCTGGCCACGCTGGTGGTCGTCAACCGCCCCGGCGTCCGCCCGACGAAGCCCTTGTCGGGATGGAGGGCGGTCAGCGTCGAGATCCCTGGGATCGACATCTCCAGCACCGATCTGCGGGCCCGGGCAGCCAACGGCCGCCCCCTGGATTTTCTCGTGCCCGAGCCGGCGGTCCGTCTCATCCGCCAGCGCGGTCTGTACGCTGGCGATAGGTGAGCACGATCGAGAAGCCGAGCGGACTCGGGAGCGGACTCGGTGCCGGAGCCGACCGGGCCCGGTCGCTGGCGGTGCTTGCGGCTCGAGCCGCCGCCGACAAGAAGGGTGAGTCCACCGTCGTCCTGGAGATGGGCCCGCTCCTGTCCATCACCGATGCCTTCGTCATCACCAGCGGTGGCAACGCCCGCCAGGTGCGCACCATCGCCGAGGAGGTCGAGCTGCGCGCCAAGGCGGCCGGAGCCGGAGGCCCCAACCGCGTGGAGGGCCTCGACGACGCCCGGTGGATACTGCTCGACTACGGCGACGTCGTGGTGCACGTGTTCCTCGAGGAAGCGCGCCGGTACTACGACCTCGAGCGGCTGTGGGCCGACGCCCCCCGTCTCACGTGGCAGAACGGCCACGAGCAGGCTCAGCCTCCGAGCGACGGGAAGTCGGAGCGCCCCAGCGGCCCCTGAGTCAGCGTCCCGTCACCTGCGGGGACCTCGACCGGCCGCCCGGCCAACGTGAACTGCACCTTGGCGATGCCAGGCACGGACGTGGCGGTGAAGACGAGCTGGGCCACGGCGAGGATCTGCTCCTGGCCGCCCACCTGGCCGAAGGCGCCACCCAGGTCCACGGTTCCCACGCCGAAGCCCACCGGGCCGGCCGACACCGACGTCTGGGCGCTGATCGCCGTCCGCAGGCCGTTGGTCACCTCGGCGTCGGTGGGCCCGGCCAGGAGGGAGTTGAGCGCCTCGGGAAGCGTGGCTGGCTCCCGGACCTCCCGGCTCACCGGCACCAGCCCGGTGATGCCCACGAGGTAGACGCTGATCGGCGCGCGGGCGCCCGGGGTGCCCGGTGTGGCGACCGTCGTCGAGGGAGCCAGCAGGTCGAAGGGGATGTCCTTGCGGGCCAGCGCCTGGGGCTGGGAGTCGGCGGGGATCCCGCAGGCGACCAGGCTGCTGACGACGACCAGGGCGGCCGCAGCGCGCAGCGGCGTCGGCCCGCGAACGACGCCTCATACCGACGCCGCCTCGGCTCCCGCCCCTCCCGGCTCGGGCCGGATCGGGGAGCTCGACGACGAACCGCGAGCCTCCGCCCGGACGGTCGTCGACCCAGACCCGCCCGCCGTGGAGGCGGACGTGCTCGGCGACCAGGGCCAGGCCGAGACCGGTGCCGTCACCCGCACCCCGACGGCCCGCCGCCGATCCCCGGAAGAAGCGCTCGAAGATCCGCTCCCGCCCCTCTGCGGGAACTCCGGGGCCTGCGTCCTCGACGACGAGGCGCACCCTGTCGTCGCTCGCCTCCACGGCCAGCCGGGTGACGCCCCCCGCATAGACCGCTGCGTTCTCGACGAGGTTGGCCACGACGCGCTCGATGCGACGTTTGTCCACCGCGACCTGGAGGCCGGCGACGTCAGGCGCGAGCTCCACCGGGAGGGCGCCGTTCCCCCCCGCCTGCACGGCGTGCTGCACGAGCTCGTCGACCCGGACGTCGTCGATGGAGAGCTCCGCCGAGCCGGTGTCGAAGCGGGATATCTCGAGCAGGTCGGAGACCATCCGCTGGAAGCGGCGCAGCTCCGCGGCCAGGAGGTCCAGCGCCCGCCGCGAGCGCTGAGGAAGGTCGTCTCGGCGGGCCTCCAGCACGCCGATCGCGGTCGACAGCGTCGTCAGTGGCGAGCGCAGCTCGTGGCTGACGTCGGAGGTGAAGCGCGCTTCGCGCTCGATCCGCTCCTGGAGCCGGTCGGCCATGCGGTTGAACGAGGAGGCGAGCGTGGCCAGGTCGGCCTCGTCGAAGGTCTCCAGCCGGGTGTCGAGGCGCCCTCCGGCGATGGCGACGGCGGCGTGGGCCACGTCGCCCAGCGGCCGCAGCGCCCGTCCACTGGCCCAGCGGCCGATGAAGACGCCGGCGATGGTGATGGCGACCGAGCCCGCAGCCAGGGTGAGGGCCAGGATCCGCAGCGAGTGATCGAGCTCCTGCAGCGAGAACACCTCGAAGTAGGCGGCTCCGACGACCGGGATCGGGATGCCCACTCCCATCTGCAGGGAACCGGCCAGGTTGAAGCGCTGACTGGCGGGCGTCCCGCCGGTGACCTGGCTGCGGAGGTGCGTGGGGAGAGCATCCCGGCCGACCGTGAGCGAGGTGGCGAACCACCGGCCGCGGTCGTACAGGACCGAGCGCGAGCCGGGGGCCGTGTCCAGTGACGCCAGCAGCGGTGGGATGTCCGGCTGCGGCGACCGCAGCGCCGCCCGCACGAGGTTGGCGTTCACGTAGGCCTGGCGCAGCACCGCCGTCTGGCGCTCGTGCAGGAAGTACTGACGGGCGGTGAAGTAGGTGAGGGTGGACAGCGACACCGACAGGACGAGGGCGCCCAGGGCGAAGGCGGCGGTGACCCTGGATCGCAGCCCCAGCCGGCGGTGCCGCCTCGGCATGTCAGGACACCAGCTTGTAGCCGAGCCCCCGCACGGTCACCACGTGACGGGGATTGGCGGCGTCGGGCTCGATCTTCGTCCGCAGCCGGCGGATGTGGACGTCGACCAGTCGCCCGTCACCGAAGTAGTCGTAACCCCAGACCCGCTCGAGGAGCTGCTCCCGGCTGAACACCTTGCCCGGGCTGCCGGCGAGCTCGCACAGGAGGTGGAACTCGGTCCGTGTCAGATGGATCTCGTCGTCGCCCCGTCGCACCGCGCCCTCTTCCGGGACCACCACGACGTCGCCGAAGGCCATGGCCGTCGATCCCCCGTTGCCCGCTCGCACCCGCCGCAGGAGGGCGCGGATGCGCGCCGCCAGCTCCTTGGCCACGAAGGGCTTGGTCACGTAGTCGTCGGCGCCTGCTTCCAGGCCGGCGACCACGTCGTGGGTGTCGGAGCGAGCCGTGACGACGATCACGGGCACGGCGCTGACACGCCGCAGCGCCCGGCAGCACTCCAGGCCGTCGATGCCAGGGAGCATGAGATCGATGAGCACGACATCGGCGGGGCGCTGGCCGAAGGTCTCGAGGCCGTCCTCGCCGGTCGCCGCCTCGTCGATCTCGTAGCCCTCGTCCTCGAGGGCGAGCCGCATCGACGCCCGGATGCGCTCGTCGTCCTCGACCAGGAGGAGGCGGCTGGCCACACGCAGATGGTCTCGCATCGGAGGGGTCCCCGCCAGGCCATCCTCCCTGGTCGGCGGGTGCCGGGGGCCCAGGATCGTCACCCAACCGAAACGCCACCCGACTTACGCTCAGGGCGGTCACGAGGGATGATGGAGCGATGGTGGCACGGGGGCGCCAGCGCTGGTCCCGGCCCGGGACCGTCGTCATCGAGTCGTGCAACAGCACGTGGTTGTTCGACCCGGGCCAGCGACTGTTCTGCCGGGTCCCGCGTGGCACCGCCATCGAGGTGCCCCCGCCCCTTAGCCGCTGGGAGCCCTATTTCGCCCTCGACGTCGATCCCCACTCGGAGTCCTTCGTGGTGATCCTCAACGAGGCGGGCACCCGACTGCTCCGCTCGTGGCGACACGTGGAGCGCTGCTCCCAGTGCGGCGGCGAGGGCACCACCGAGCTCTATCTCGACCCCATCGCTCCCGGCGCCTGATCTCCTGGGGGCTCGCCGCTAGCGGGCGGGGCCGGTGCTACCTCGTTGGACGGCGAGTGAGCCGGTGACGTCGAGCACCCCGCGGGCCACGAGGTAGATGCCGAGGACAGCCGCCAGCGTCAGCAGGCCGATGCCGGGCCAGCTGATGACGATGATCCCCGCCGCCAGATCGGCGATCCCCCGCAACACGTCGAGGGACCGGTCGGTGCTCCCGCTGAGGGCGGCCACGAACGCGGCCGCGGCCGAGACGAGGAGATAGGTGCCGAAGACCAGCCCGATGACCGCGACCCCTCGGATCGGCCTGGTCACGACGAGCACGCCGGCGACGATGCCCAGCACGCCGAGGACGATGCGCAGAGCTCCGCCTTCCTCGCGCAGCGATTCCAACCCGCCGAGCAGCTGCATCGCACCCCAGAACACGAGGTACACGCCGAGGGCGAGGCTGACGAGAGCGAGGGTGCCCCCCGGGTCCGCGAGCACGAGGATCCCGGCCAGCGTGGCGACGATCCCACCGAGGAACGAGATCCACCAGTAGCGACGAAGCAGCTCGGCCGGGGTGAGCTCCCGGTCGTCGATGAGGTCCGGATCCTGTTCGGCCGCCCGAAGGGGGGCGGCCGGGGACGATATCGGTGTGGTGTCTCGTGCCATCGGTGCTCGCGGTCGGGCTCATGATGCCTGGCAGATCGGGACATTTGTCAAGCAGGGGCGGCGCCGGGCCTCCCGGCGACCGTGCTTGCCTGGGACGTCCGCAGGCGCCAACATCGCTTCCAGGACGACGATCACGGGGGGATGCGATGGCCACCGGGAACGGGGGCGAGGTGCGTAGCGAGCGAGCGCGCACGCTGTTGGACGCGTGTGGCATCGAAGCCGGGCACCTCGACGAGGCCGCGCTCGTGGCGCGCGCCGAGCAGATCGCGGATGCCGCCGCCCGCTACCGGGCGAGCTCGGCGATGACCGAGACCTGGGACCGCCACCTGTCGAGTGAGTTCGACGCCCATGACGTGGGGGCCACCATGGACACGATGGTGGACGATCCCTATCTGCTGCACGTTCCCGTCCTCACGGGCGGTGCGGGTCGCGACGACGTCGCCCGGTTCTATGCCGACCACTTCATCCCGAAGATCCCAGCCGACTGGCAGATCACGCCCATCTCGCGCACGGTCGGCTGCGACCAGGTCGTCGACGAGATGGTCACCACGTTCACCCACGACATCGAGATCGACTTTCTCCTGCCTCGAGTGCCGCCGACCGGCAGGCGCGTCGAGATCCCGATCGTCGCCATTGGAGCCTTCCGGGGAGAGCGAGGTGCGCTACGAGCACATCTACTGGGACCAGGCGTCGGTACTGGCCCAGATCGGGCTGCTCGACCAGGTCGGTGTGCCCGTCGCCGGTGTCGAGCAAGCCCGCAAGCTGCTCGACGACACCGGTCCGTTCAATTCCCTGATCGGGTCCGAGCCCCCTGGGTGACCGCGTCGTGCCGGGCCCGACGGTTTGATTGGAGTCGAAGATGGAGAGGTTCGGGGAGGGAGCGCGGGGCACGGATCCCCGGGGTGCCTACCCGGGGGCGCCGTACACCCGGGAGGCAGATCCCATGGCTACGCAGCTGAACCCTCCCTACGAGTACTACCCGGGCGAGGCGACGCTCCGGCCGGCGCCCGTAGAGGTTCGCCCGCCGTGGTCGCTCGGCATGCTGATCGCGGGGATCGGAGCGGTGCTCGTGGGCGCCTGGGCGGGCATCATCCCGTTCGTCGGGCCGAAGTTCGGCTACACGCTCGGCGCCTCGGCGGCCTGGAAGCTGACGTCTGACCACGTCTACCTCCAATTGGCTCCGGGAGCGGCCGGTGTCCTGGCCGGGCTCGTCTTCCTCGGCTTCGTACCGGGCCGGGATCGTGCGTCGTTCTGGCGTGGCCTTGCAGTGGTGGCCGGGCTGCTGGCCGCCGCCGCCGGCGCCTGGCTCGTCGTCGGGCCCGATGCGTACACCGTCGTGCGTCACGTCGGTGCCAACGGGCGGACGCTGCCCACCAGGTCGCTGGCGAGCCTCGTCACCCAGGTCGGCTACTACCTCGGGCCTGGAGTCCTGCTGGCGGTGTTCGGAGGGATGGGCCTCGGTCTCGGACCGCACCGCTGCAGCCGAGCGCGCTGAGCGCGGCGCCGTCCCGTCGGATCGCCGTCAGGCCTCGACCAGCACCCGCCAGGCGGAGAAGCCGCCCAGAAGGTCGGAGACGTCGCGGTGGCCCGCCCGGGCCAGGGCGCTGGCCGCGATCGACGAGCGATAGCCGCTGGCGCAGTAGGCGACGACCGGTCGATGCCGATCCACCTCGTCGAGCCGGCCCAGGAGGCCGGCGAGGGGGATGTTGACGGAGCCCGCGATGGCCCCGTCCGCCACCTCGCCCGCGCTCCGGACGTCGAGGAGCATCGGACCGGGCGAGTCGCGCCGGCGTTCGACCAGCCCCACCGCAGTCAGGCGGGAGCTTCGCTCGATCAGCTGTGGATGCGCCATGAGGGCCGACACCGGATCGGCCAGGGCGGCGACGATGTTGTCGAAGCCGATCCGGCCGAGCCTGACCTTCGCCTCGAGGTCGTGGTCGGCGTCGCACACCAGGATGATCCGATCATCGGGGCGCAGGACGTCTCCTGCATACTCGGCGAACCGTCCCGTCAGGCCGACGTTGAGCGAGCCCGGGAGGTGGCCGGCAGCGAACTCGCTCGGGTCACGGGTGTCGAGGACGACCGCCCCGCTCGCCTGGAGCTCGAGAACCTCGGCCGGCGACACGGCGGCCGGGCGGTGATGCTCGTCGAGGAGCGGTCTGCGCTCCCTGTTCCGGTGGGCGCTGTAGGAGAAGTACAGCGGCGTCAACGGCTGACCTTCGGTCACGATGTGGACGAAGTCGCTCTCGTCCATTGGCGCCAGGGCGTAGTTGGTGCGGCGCTGCTGGCCGATGGTCGACGACGTCTCGTTCGAGAGGCTCTTGCCGCACGCCGAGCCCGCTCCGTGGGCGGGAAAGACCCGGGTGTCGTCGGGCAGGGTGAGGAGCTGCTCGCGGAGGGAGTGGTACAGGCGGCGCGCCAGCTCGGCGGCACTGGCGCCCTCGGCCGCCATCAGATCCGGCCGCCCGACGTCGCCGATGAACAGGGTGTCGCCGGTCAGCACGCCGTAGGGGACCTCGTCATCGGCGTGCTCGTACACCACGAGGCTGATCGACTCTGGCGTGTGCCCAGGCGTGGCCCGCACCTCCACCTCCACCTCACCCAGGCTGATGCGCCGACCGTCGGCCAGCCGTTCGATCGGGAACTCCGCCTCTGCCTGCGCTCCGAAGCAGATGCTGGCGCCCGTTGCCTCGGAGAGCTCGAGATGCCCGGACAGGAAGTCAGCGTGGAAGTGCGTCTCGATGACCCGCTCGATCTCGAGTCCGGCGGCGTCGGCGTCGGCGAGGTAACCCGAGATGTCCCGCTGTGGGTCGACCACGATCGCCCGGCGGGTCGACTCGTCCCCGACCAGGTACGAGGCGTGGGACAGGCAACCGAGGAAGTACTGGTGGAAGATCAACTCGCCCTCCTCCCGAGGCCATGGTGGCGCAGGAAGGGGGCGAGGGCAACGCGCACCGGGGCGCGGTCGTGGCCCCTGGCTCTCGTGCGGGCGGCGCCTCTACGGGATCAGCTGCTCACCAGGACGTCGTCGCCCACCCGCTCCTGGAGGCGCTGGTTGACCTTCCGCTTGATCCGCTGGAGCGAGTTGTCGATCGACTTGACGTGCCGGCCGAGGCGCTCGCTGATGTCCTGGTAGGAGTTCCCCTCGACGTACAGGCGAAGCACGTCGACCTCGAGGCCGGTGAGGAGGTCCGACATGCACCGGCGGGCCTCGTCCATCCCCTCCTTGCTGACGATCTGGTCGGCCGGGTCGCTCGCCGGGTCCGGGCCGAGGAGCTTGTCCACCGAGCGCTCGCCCTCGTCATCGGGCCGCGGCGCCGAGATCGAGACGTACTGGTTGAGGGGCTGCTGCTTGTGGCGGGTCGCCGTCTTGATGGCGGTGACGATCTGCCGGGTGATGCACAGCTCGGCGAAGGCCCGGAAGGACGACTGGCGGTCGGCGCGGAAGTCCCGTGCCGCCTTGAACAGCCCGATCAGCGCCTCCTGCTCGACGTCGTCGGCATCCGAGCCGACGAGGAAGTAGCTCCGCGCCTTGCGGCGGGCGAAGGGGCGGTAGCGGCGCAGCAGGGTCTCGATGGCCTCCCCGTCCCCGCCATGGAACCTGGCCACCAGCTCCTGATCGGACAGCTCGGTCTGGGAGTGTCGATCGGTTTTCAGCGACATGGTCCCCTCCTGCGGGTTCCTTCTCGACGGTGCCCTGACTAGATCCTACGCCCTAGTACATGTCCACTAGTGGCAGTAGTCACACCTCGCGGGCCCGGCCCCGGCAAACCCGCCGTTGTCTCACCGAAGCCGACACAGACGCTGATTCGGTCGTAAGAACGACCCGCGGAGCCTGGGTGTCGGGGTGGTCCACGAGGTCTAGTAACTGCGAGGGGGCCCCTCCGGCCGCCGCAGAGGGCTGCTCGTCAGACCCGCAGGTTCTCGAGCGAGCTCCTCAGGCGTGACAGCTCTCCGAGGGTGTCCGTCGCGCAGCACCTCGAGCTGCTCCAGCTCCTGGCGCAGCTCATCGAGGTGCACCATCGAGCCGTCCATCACGGCGCGCATCCGTCCGTCCGCCGCCGCCTCGGCCTCCTCGGTGAACCGCTGGAGCTGGTAGCGCGCCTCGACAACGGCGCGATCCGCGTCGTCGCGATCGAGCCGAGCCTCCTCGGTGACCTCCTCGGCCCTGCGCTGAGCGGCCTCGACGATCTCGGCCGCGATCTGCTCAGCTTTGGCCCGCTCCGACTCGGCCTCCTCGAGCATCTGGCCAGCCTCCTGGCGGGCGCCGTGCAGCTCGCGACCGGCCTCCTCCCGGTCGAGCTCGGCCTGACGCGCCGTCGCTGCCGCGATCCGCTCGGCCTCCGCCCGGTCGGCCTCGGCCTCCTCGAGCAGCTGGCTGACCTGCTCACGAGCCTCGCGGAGATCGCGGCTGGCTTCCTCCCGGTCGAGCTGGGCACGTTCCAGCATCGCCGCCGCCGCCTTCTCCGCCTCTGCCCGTTCTCCCTCGGCGGCGTCGGTCACCTCGGCGGCTCGGCGACGGGAGTCCGCGAGCAGCTCCGCACCAGCATCTTCTGCCTCGGCCCGTTCGGTCTTCGCCTCCTCGAGGAGCTTGGCGGCGTGCTCCCGATCGGTCCGGGCCTCCTCGGCCAGCTGCGACGCATGGGCCTGAGCCCTCTCCGAGAGCTCCTGGGCAGTCGCCCGCGCCTGTTCGACCAGCTCCGCTGCTTCGCTTCGGGCCGCCCCGATGCTCTCGCTCGCCGACTGCTCAGCCTGCGCTCGCGCGGTCTCGGCCTCGGTCCGCTCTGCCTCGGCCGCCGTCCGCTCCGCCCCGGCTTCCTGAACGAGCTGATCGGCCTCGTGCCGAGCCATCTCGAGACGGTGGGCGGCCTCTTCGCGGTCGAGCCGGGCTTCCTCGTTGATGTCGTTGGCCTGGTCTCCGGCCTCTGCGATCATGGCCTCGGCGCGCTGTCCGGCCTGCTCGACGATGTCGTTGGCCTCGCTCTGGCCCTCGAGGATCAGCTGGGCTGCGGCGCGCTCCTGGTCGGCTCGCTGCTCCCTGGCCTCCTCGAGCAGCTGATCGGCGTGCCGGCGGGTCTCTTCGAGCAGCTGATCGGCCTGCCGCCGGGCCTCCTCGAGGACGCGGGCGGCTTCTTGACGATCCCGTTGTGCCTCGTCTATCTCGGAATTGACCCTGCCCCGTAGCTCCTGCGACGCCCCCCACGCCTCCTGGATGATCTGGTCGGCCCGATCGCCCAACCACTTGACCGATGGGGGTGGGGCGTCACCGACCCGTTCCTCGAGCTCGGCCAGCTTGGTCTCGAGGCCCTGGACCCGGCGGCCGGCGGTGGCCGCCCGGGCGTCCGATGCCTCGATCAGGGCCTGTGCCTGGCTCGCCCAGCGCTCGTACTCGGCAAGGTAGGCCTCGACCTGGGTCCGGTCGTAGCCGCGGACGACGACGGCGAACCGGGGTCGCTCGTACGCATTCTCGGTCATCGGCTCTCTGTCGTTCTATCCGTGCCGGAGGAGTGGCGCCGAGCTCGCCGGATCTCAGCCTCGGCGGTGCTGCGACTCACCAGAGAGCCCGCGGAAGACGATTCCCCCTTTGGGCGCTTGGTATTCCCCCAACTGGTGCCCTTCTGTCTTCGAGGCACCGGCGCCTCCTTCCTTCCGACCTCCTCGGCGAGTACGGGGGCGAGTCGACGGAAGTGCCCGCTGCCGACGGTGGCGGCCACCACTAGGACCCAGCAGGGGCACCGCAGTCGACGGCGACAGAGCTCCCGCCGGCATACGCCCAGCTATTGGCTGGGAGGAGCATAGCCACTGGGTTTCCTCGCCGATCAATCGGGCCGACAGCCCGCGGGGGCCCCAGCCCCGCGATCGGTCCGAGCGGCGCGACAGGTCTGGTTCGGCGCCGCGAGGGCTCGAGATGGTGTCGGTCCCTAGGCTCTGCCGCCGTGAGCCTGGCCGGGGTTGGTCACCCAAGCGAAACCCTCGGCCAGATCCAGGATCTCTCTGGCGCCGACCACCTGTGTCCCCTGAGTCAGGAGCTGCTCGAGGATGGCGCGTCGAACGCTGGCTTCCAGCAGATGGGACTCGGCGGCCAGGCCCCGAATTCGTTGGGCAGTCTCCTCATCGATGTCCATGATCGATGTCCATGCTCCTTCGAGCGGGCCGTTGCGCGGGCCCACCGCTGCTCTCCATACCCAGCGGTCCCTCCCCCCCAAGCGCAGTGTCGTCCGCTTCCCCCGCGCGGATGGCCCGAGCTCTGCCGGGGGAGCGCCGCCCCCCTCGGTCGCGCCAGGCGGCGCTCAGGTGAAGATGCCCTGCCGGAGAACGGTCGCGATGGCGTGGGCGCGATCGTTCACGCCGAGCTTGCGGTAGATCGAGCGGAGGTGGGTCTTGACCGTCTCCTCGCCCACGACGAGCTGGGCTGCGATGAGCCGGTTGCTCATGCCTTCCACGAGCAGGCCGAGCACCTGGCTCTCACGCTGGCTCAGACCGAGTTGGCTGCCCGGCCAGCCCTGGGTGTCGCCCATGTGCGCGGCGCGCTTGGCGATCCGCGTGGCCATCGTGGGATCGACGATCACCTCACCGTTGGCGACGAGCACGAGATGGTCGGCGAGCTGCGAACCGCTCATCGACTTGAGCAGGTACCCGGAGACACCGAGCCGGAGCGCCTCGAACAGCCGGCGCTCGTCGTTGTCCTCGGTGAAGATCACCACTCGGAAGGGTGGCTTCTCGGCCACGAGCTCCGAAGCGAGCTCGAGACCGCTGGCCTCGTGCAGCGTCGTGTCGAGCAGCACGACGTCGGCGTCGAGATCCAACGCCTTCGTGAGCACGTCCTCGGTAACGAGAGCCCCGCCGACGACGCGTACCTGGTCGCTGTGTCGTGCAAGCATGCCCTGAAGGCCAACGATGATGATCTCGTCGTCGTCGACCAGGACCACCCGCACGGGCCTGTCTGCGGTCTCGCCCGTCGCGTCGTCGTCAGCCATAGGTGGCTCGCCAAGAGCCTGTGAAGGACGCTACCGACGGGCCCCTTTGACCGCTAGAGGAGTTCTTTCACCTGCGCTGGTGAGGGGCCTCCCCCGAGGTGTGCTCACCCAGGACCGGGCTCGGTAACGAGAGTGCGCGCAGGTGCGATCGCCCAGTCGCTCAGTCGGTGGGCATGGTACGCCAGCGGTCGATATCCAGCGGCGGCGGGTGTAGGACGATCGAATCTCGATGGATGGGCGCTCGACGGAGGGCGAAGATGATCGGCGATGGGGTTCATCGTCCGTCGCATCGTGCCTCCGGACTGGCGGCTGGTACGAGAGGCGCGGTTACGCGCCCTCGAGGATGCCCCGTACGCCTTCGGATCGACCTTCGAGGAGGAGGTCGAGCGGGACGATTCCTTCTGGAGGTCCACCGTCGACCGCCTGGCGTGGTTCGTGGCCCTGGACGGTTCAGAGCCGGCTGGCGTCGTCGCGGTCCTGCCTGCAGAAGGCGACCGACCGGACCGTTTCGAGATCATCTCGACCTGGGTTGCGGCTGACCACCGCCGCACGGGAGTGGGCAAGGCCCTCATGGCGGCGGCGCGGGAGTGGGCAAAGGAGGCTGGTGCGACGACGCTGACCTTGTCCGTCACTGAGGGGAACGAACCCGCCCGCCGGTTCTACGAACGGTTGGGCTTCAGCTCCACCGGCTCGCGGAGGCCTCTGCGCAGCAATCCGAGCGTTTCGGCGCTCGAGATGCGGCTTCCTCTGAGTGCAGTGCTGGACCAGCGCTGCTCACGCTCGAGAAGCAGCTGAGGTGCGGCCAGCACGTCACTCCTTACAAGGTCGCCAGCAGGTCGTCGAGGAGCGTGTCCACGCTCGGCGCAGCGGCCATCTCGGCGGCTACGAGCTGGGCCCGCTGGCGGTATGAGGAGTGAGCCTGGACCGTTCGGATTCCCTCGGCGATGCGGGGAGCGTCGTGAGCGCTGAGAGGTCGGCGGTTGCCCTCGATATCCCTACCCGTGTCGAGGGACACGCCCGCCCCCGCCCGGGCCACCCTCTCTCCGTTTACGACCTGATCGGCGAACAATGGCACGACAACGAGCGGTACGCCCGCGGCCAGTGCCCCAAAGGTCGTGCCCGAGCCGCCGTGGCAGACCACGACGTCCGCGTCGGCGAGTGCATTGGCCTGGTCGACCCACGATTCCACGTGGACATTCCCCGGAAGTTGCCCGAGTTGCGATCCGTCGAACTGCCGACCGACCGTGAGCAGCACCCGGGCGTCGATCTCTGCGACTGCTCTCAGCGCCGTCCGGTAGGCCTCGGCAGCGAGCGACATGTGGCCGAGCACCGTACCGAAGCTCACATACACCAGAGGGGCCTCGGAGCCACCCCACCAGTCGGGCAATGGGGCATGGGGAACGGGAACCGCCTCGGCGAAGCGACGGGTGTCGGCGAAGGGCGAGGGTCGACCGACGCTGGGAACCTCGTCAGGTAGGGCGAAGAGCGGAGCTCGTCGACAAGGCCTGCTCGATGAGCTTCAAGAGCTGGAGCAGCGCTGTCGATCGACCCCCACTCGACGTCGGCCAGGCAGATGGCCACCTGCGCCGTGGGGATGCCCAGCCCATGGGCGATCACCGCTGACGCGTACTCGCACGGGTCTCGCAGCACGACGTCCGGCCGCCACTCGGCCAGCAGGCCTTCCATCGTTGGCAGCATGGCGGTCGTCGCCAGCCGAGCGAACAGCTCGCGGTTGGCGAGCCTTGACGCCTGCCTGGCCGAGACCACCGGGAGCTTCTCCCGTATGGGTGCCACGGCGGCCTCGGGAGGCTCACCTCCGACCACGACGGGGTGACGAGTGCCCTCCACCATGCCGGCCAGGCCAGGTGGTGCGATCACAAGGGTGTCGTGACCTCGTGCGCGGGCGGCATCCAGCAGCGGCACGAGGGGTTGCCAGTGACCTGCACCACCGAGCGAGCACGCTGACAGAACGCGCACGCGGCGAAGGCTATGTCACAGCTCGCGGACGACGGTCGTTACGCTGGTCCGGGACGCGAGCCATGCCGGTCCAAGCGCACCGCGGATGGCGACGGCGATCACCGGCCCGTGGAGCCGCCAGAATCGTTGGTCCTCGAACGGCGAGCTTCGATTCCATCGAGGAGCCAGTCGTCCCGAACGGAACCCCGACCGCGGGGCTCATCCAGCCAGTCCTTCCACCGCCCGCCGATCAGCTTCATGATGGTGCCGAAGAGGGTGCCAGCGATCACCGCCATCAGGATCAGGTAGCCGTGAACGTCGGACCACTGCCTCGGGTCGAAAATGTTGAAGTTCTTCACGGGTGCCCCCAAGCACATCCTGTATCAGTCTCGCGCTCAGTCGAGTCCGAGACAACCCTGTGGCGTGCTCGCGACCTGCGAAGCGGGCCATCAGCGCGGGTCCGACGTAGCGACCATCATGTCCAGCTGATCCCGGAGCATGCGGTGCAGATGTCATCCCCGGTGAGGAACATGACTTTGAGGAAGCATTCACCAGGGCCACGGCGATCATCGCTGCCGCAAGCGGGTTCCGGTCTCTTCGGCTCTCGCGATGCTTGGAAGAGCCTCGCCGGTATCTGCCTGCGTCGGTAGGTCGCTCCTGGAAGCATCGGCATGGGACGTGGTGAGATGTAGCTGACATGGGAGTCTTCAGCCTCGGAACGCTCACGAGTGCTCCAGCGTCCCAGCACGCTGGGCTGATGGCTCCGCCGACCCTCGCTGCCCTGCGGGCGTTGGGCTGGTTGGACAAGGTCGGAGTGGTAGAGATCGACCCCGACCTCTCCGACACAGCAAGCTCGCAGGAGACGTATCGGCTACCGCCCGAGACGTTGGCCAACTGTGTGATCGTCGGCGGCAAGCGGGAAGGCGTCGAGCGCCTCGCTGCTGCGGTCGTCCTCTTTACCACCCGCGCCGATGTCAACGGTGTCGTGCGCCGGCTACTCGACGTGCGGAAGGCCTCCTTCTTGCCCATGGACCGGGCGGTCGAGCTGACAGGAATGGAGCACGGGGGCATCAACCCCATCGGACTTCCCGATAGCTGGCCCGTCATGGTCGACCGCCGGGTCGCCGAGACCGAGGTGGTCTTGATCGGGTCCGGTATACGTGGCGCAAAGCTGCTGCTGCCGGGGAACCTTCTTGCCCAGCTACCCCGCACGGAGACGATCGACCGTCTCGGCATCTCCGCCACCAATCGGACGCAAAGTAACCCCTGACGCCATGCCCAGGGCTGAACACTGCAATCCCTGATCGCCCACTGAGGACCATGCATGATGAGGACAGATGCTGCTACTCCATCCTAAGTGTCATGAACATACTGTTGGGACTGGGCCGATAGCCGCCGAACGGTCCGCACGGCACGAACCCAGCGCTCAGGTACAAGGATCTGGCCGGTATGAAAGCATCCATCGTTCCGGTCTCAAGGCTCACCTGTCGATATCTCCGTTCGGGGCCACCCTCTTTGCCAGCTATCGCGAGGCGACGGTCGGCCGCCTCGTTTCCACTGTCCCCGATCGGCACCTCGGGGCTAGGGGAGCCTCAAGCTTCGGTCGGGATATTGGGACACTGAGCTAGCCAACAAGCCACTCCCGAGCCACAGTCTGGGGACGCGACCGGCAGGAGATGACTGACCTCGCAGAGCCGGTCCGGGGTCAGTACTCGTTCTTGAAGGCGAAGTAGGAACCGCGAATGGTTCCGGCCAGCTTCGACTTCTGCCTCGCGAACTTGAACCGCGAGGCGAGCTCCGCGGGGACTTCCATCCCTTCGGAGAGCTTGAACCCGACCGCCCGCTTCTTGGGGTCGTCGACGGTGTACATCACGTTGATCGACAGACCGCTCTCGTAGAAGACGTAGGCCATTCGGATGTTCTCGACCTGGAAGGCCGTAGCCTCGAGAGGGCGAGACGAGATGACGATGTCGCGTTCTTCCTTGAGGATCCGGTGCACCCAGTCGATGGTCGTCTTGGCGTTGCTCGCAGGCTCCACCGTGAAGACGTGGTCGTACTTGTTCTTGAAGTAGCGGGCCTCGTTCGCCCGCAGACCAGCGAGCGCGGCCGCGACCGGCGACGACTCCAGACCGACGGTCGAGACGGTGTTGAAATCCACGGTGTAGGGCATGACGCACTCCCGAACGCGCCAAGGTATGTCCGTTTACGTCGGCCGGAGGCTACCTCAGCCGTGAAGCCCGCGGAGCGTGACTTCGGCACCGCCGACCTCGTCGACGACGCGCTCGCAGTCGCCGTAACAGCGTCAACTCTCTGATGGGCGCTGCTCTTCTCCGATCGCTACGCGGGTGGCAAGAGTGGGCACCCCATCACCAGACAGGTCCGCCAGGGCCGCTCGTCGTCCGAGAACAGCCATCAAGATTGCCTCGGCGCCACCAGATACTTCGGGCCCGTCCCCCATGACCAGCCAATGTCGGTGGCCCTTAGGCGTAGGCCGCTCGCTCGCCGCCTTCCTCCGGTGAACCCGAGACCCGGCACATAGCTTCCCAGTGACACACACGGGGCAGGAGAACGAGGAGGCGCTCTGCCGCAATCTCGCGGCGCAGCCCCAAAGGCCGCCGAATGTCCTGGCTGTGAACCAGCACCTCGACGAGCATGGCTGAGGGAGGAACTACTCTTCCGAGGCCTCGGATACCCATCACCTTCTCGAATGCATCAAGCAATTCCTCAGGCGTGAAGGACGTCCTTCGATCGACCTCGGTGGAGTTGAACCAGTTGATCGACAGAGTTGCCTGCAGAAACCCACGAGGCCGGCCTCATTCATGGAAATCAAGTGGGCGACAACGTCTCGAACCTTCCAGCTCCCACACAGGGTGGGCCGGTCCCAATCATCGGCTGCAAGACCGGCCAGGAGTTCGCGAAGCTCATCCTGTTCTGCCCACACCATCTCGCGTACGTTCATCGCTCCATCACCTTAGAGGTTGCCATCCCGGACGAGCTCTCCGACCCTCCCTCCCTTCGGCAGGCAAGAGCGCCACATTCCGACAAACCTCGCTTCGGCTCCGAGGAAAGCACACCGCAGGCCCTGATCTGGACGCGAAACCTCTACGGCCTGAGAAGCGATGAGCGCCGAACGACGTACCGTGGGGGTGAACCTCTGGATGTTCGCCCGCATAAGCGGCTTCAAGGGTGAGCCCGGGCAGGCTGTGCTGCGGGAGCTGCCGACGCTCGGGCTACGAGCAGCCGTGCCGATCTAGACCGGTCGTTGTCGAGCCGTCATCGGGGCGCACTGCCGGCCACGAGGTCCTCGCTGACCCGCCACAGCCGCTCGGCCGTCTCGCGGTCGTGGGTCTTCTTGGCCGTCTGGATCCTGCGCTCTCCCTTGAGGTAGGCGCCGGTCACCTCGGCCAGCTCCGGACTGCAGGCGGCCCACACGCTCGCCTTGGCGCCCCGCACTGGATCGGACATGAACGGCCACATCAGCGCCCCGACCAGCCGATAGCCGAAAGTCATGGTCGATCCCAGCCCCGTCCTCACGAAGCCCGGGTCGACGCAATTGGCGGTGACCCCGCTGCCCTGAAGCCGGCGGGCCAGCTCGTAGGTGAACATCACCAGCGCCAGTTTGGAGTTGTTGTAGGCGCGCTGGCCGAACCGTCGCTCGCACTGGAGGTCGTCGAATTCGATCCGACCGCCACGATGCGCGCCTGAGACCACGTTGACCACCCGAGACGGCGCAGACTTCTTCAGCAGATCGAGCAGCTGGGTGGTGAGCAGGAATGGTGCGAGGTAGTTCACGGCGAAAGTGAGCTCGAGCCCGTCGGGTGTAACCGACCGCTGCCCGACGTCGACGCCGGCGTTGTTGATCAGGACGTCGAGCCGGCCGAACCGGTCCTCTATCTGAAGAGCCAACGCCCGAACGTCCTGCTGGGAGGCCAGGTCGGCCGGGACGACGGGGAGGTTCGAAGCTCCCGTGGTTGACTGGATCCGCTCCCGGGCTGCCTGGGCCCGCTCCTCGGTGCGTCCGACGATGGCCACTGTGGCGCCACGAGCCGCCAGCGCTCTCGCCGTCTGTTCCCCGATGCCCGAGGTCGCCCCGGTCACCAGCACGGCCTTGCTTGAGAGGTCGCCGCTATGCTCCGACATCGCGTTCGAAGCGTCACCCGACACCGGTCAGCCTCCCCGACTCACTGCGGAGAAGAATACCGAGCTTCCTGGCCGTTGAGCGCAAGGAGATCTCGAACATCGAGCGGTGACAGGTCGGTACACTCCCCCTCCCAGCTAGCTCTCGTACGGCACGGTTCGCAGTTAGGAGAAGTCCCGTCGAAAGCCACCGGATGCAAGTGGAATGCCCTCTGGAGGTCGTCCGTCGCCAAGTCAGCACCGTTCTCTAGGTCCTGTCAGCAGCTCGTCACTGGGCATGACGACATGCTGAGCGGGTTATTCCTGCAGCCGACGCGATGGGCAACACCGCCGGGGGGGTGCCAATGCATCAGCAGTTGAATCCAAGCTGCCGGAGTACTGTAGATGTCGTTGGGGGGGTCGGCGTCTTCGTCAAGTTCAAGCAATCTTCATCGTCGATCTCGAGCACTGTCCAGTTGGCGGTTACCTGCTCAGCTCATCGATGCCACTTCCTGGGACGGTCGCCATTAAAGAACTACAGTGTCATCCGGACTTGGGGTCACCTTGAATCGGGCGAGATCTCCCACGATCGTGATGTCAGTGACCTTGATCTGGCTCAGGGGTCAAATCTCTGCTGGATTGCATATGGGACTGAACGGCTTCTTGGACCTGCTGCTGTGGAGTCTGAGGCGGTTGCGTTATCGTCGTAGTCGTTGGCACTGCCTCGGTGGAAGGTGTACTCATGGGTGGGTTGCCGACCGCCTGGTTTGAGCTTGTCGTTGGGGTGGTCTGGGATATCCCGGACAACTCGTCGCGCGGATGCTCCATCTGCCCGCATGAGCTGATCCGCCGAAGGCAAGGAGTTTGTCTCTCCGACAACAACGAAGCTCGAGCACTGTAACACCCAGGTGATCGCCAGTATCTAGGTCATAGCTGCTTACATACGCCCCATACCAAGACACGAAGGTCGAGGCGTCGACCGAGTTACCGTAGGTGGACAGGTAGACCGGATACATCGACGTTGGAAGGCCCCCCTCCCATGCGGCGGCGCTGGTCATGCCCTTGCCAGTTCCGAGTGGCTGCTCGGGAGAACCTCGTGGGTCGATCTCAAGAGCAGTAGAGTCCCGCGGGTCGGGGGATCCTGGATCGGCCTCAGCTCGCGGAAGTCACATCTTCGAGGCCTTGAGGGTTCGTGTAGCCAGCCTTCTCAAGCGCACGCCCAAAGGCGTAGGCGGCGCCCGAGCCACCAGACGTGTCCCTCCACCCATCGCCGCAGCGATCCCGCCCCCAAGCGCCCGCAAGGGCGACGATGATGGCGACCAATGATCCGATGACCTTGTCGTTGGGTATCTGCGGCCCCATGGACGAGATCCGTTGCGCCGGTCGTCCCGCGCTGGCCCTCGAAGCTGGTTGCCGTGTGGTGCTTTCGGTCGGACTGAGAGCCCGACGGCTGGGCCGGCCTCGCAGCTCCATCCCAGGGGCAGTAGTCCGTGACAACCTCATGGCCCCTCGGACAAGTCCACGTGTCCGTCATCGTCATGTGAGCCTCTTATCCAAGTTGGCCTAGGTATTCGAGATCACGTCGCCATTCGACCAGCAACAACAAGACCGACTGTCAGCCGAACGTGTGCCTTACGAGTGTCGCCTGTCGGCATCTGCCATCGGCCGGGCTCGACCTTCTCAGTTGTGCTCATCCCCGCACCTCCTTTGAGCTCGTCCGATCCACTCGTGGCTTCCCCTCCCAAGGGCCACGGGCATTTCGGACAGTCATCACAATGGCCGCGGAGTCTGACGGGTTGCTGACGAGAGCCTGACGGGCTTCTGACTCGGCCGACTTGGCTGCCGACGAGGAGCGCCCGACGCGAGTCGACCGAGCGGCGCGGATACTTGCATAGCCCGGGAATCGGTGTTACGAATGCCTCGCCGGGGGCGGATCTCGGCCTTGTACGAAGGGGGAGGAAGCGGAATGCCAAGGCCTAGGTATGTCGCGGGCATCGGGCGGTCGGATTCGGTTCGGTATGCTCTCGGCCTGTTCTCAGGCGCAGCGGGAGCAACTCCGGCGACGGACGGTTCCTCGAGCACCAACGTGAGCGACAATACGGTCAACATCGTCCATTCCCAACAGGGCAACTGCTCGTCGCTGCAGGTCGTCCAGACCGGCAACAACGCCCAGATCGGTAGCCACAACGGCAACGGCAACGGCAACATCAAAATCGGCCATCAACTCTAATGGCCGGCGTCATGGCGGGGACAGCCGCCCTAGGGGCACGCCGGGGGCGCGCTGCTGGGCCCCATGTCAGCGTCTCCACCAACAGTGGCAACGGCAACGGCAACGGCAACGGCATCACTCAGAATGCTGCGAACTGCAACACGGTGGTGACGCCATATATACCAATACACCGACGAAGACCGTGACCAAGACGGTCGTGGTGCCGCAGACCAAGACGGTCATTCAGCAGCAGGTGGTGGACCAGCACGGTTGGTGTCGTCCAGCAGGTCCAGCAGGCCCCGGTGCGCTCGCTGCCCGTCACGACGCCAGGCGACCTTCACCGGCTAGCCAACCGCCATACATTGCACTCCAAGAGGGCCGCGCACCTACGGGTGTGCGGCCCTCTGGCTTTCTGCCCAGCGGATCCCCACGACATTGAAGGGCAATGGCTACCGATGACCACAGGCCGAGGAGTACGAAAGCGCGCTCGGGCACCGTACAGCAAGCGCCTGAGCAAGTACGTGCCAATCCGTTTCGACCCCGAGACGATCGCAAGGGTCGAGACCGCCGCCGATCATGAGGACACCTCAGTGAGCAACTGGATTCGTGACGCGGTGGATCAGCGGCTATCCCAGCGTGGAACCGGCGAGCCACGACCATAGGCTGATCGCAGAAGTACCGCCGCAACCTGCCCGCGAGAAGGAGCCCGGCGACGGTCCCTGTGTCCCGCCAGCCGCCGGCCGTGACTCCCGACGAACATCGGGGGGGCAGTGTTATGTGTGCCTGCTATGTCGGAGCTCAAGCGACGTGGCCGTCCCGCGCTCCGCCGCACGAACTGACCCGCTCCGCGACCTACTCTGCGACGACCTCGGTCTCGATGACCTCGGTCAGATCGACCTCGGGGACGACCATGTCGAGGAGGAACCACAGCCTGGCACCGTCGTCGGCGATGGGGCCGGGTAGTTCCGATAGCTCCAGAGCCAGGGCCTTGGCCTCGATGAGGGCGTCGATCTTGGCCCGCTTGGTGGCGGCTACGTCGGCGAAGTATCGGGCCCCTGCCATATCGTCCTCACGCCGGTATCTTTCAGCGAAGACCTGGCTCTGGGCCACCCAGCCTCGGGCCGAAGCCAGGTCGAAAGTCACAGCCCGACCCAGCGCAGCGAGGTTGCACTGGCCATCGTCACCACCAGGCCTTCTGCTAGGTAGGTTCCAGGGCCGGGCGTGTGTTCGGCACCGCTCGGCCATCCTTGTTGTTCGCCTCGTGCGAACTCGCCTCCTGCCGTGACGTGGCATCCGGGTACTGGGGGCGCGCTCTGCCACCGGCAGCGGACCCCGCTTGGGGGAGCTAGCCGCCCTCGTCGGCAGAGGCGCCCGCGAACCTCGCCCAGCTCACCGAGAGTCGCATGGCATCTTCGCGCTTCATCGCCATCCCGCCGGGCGGGAGCATGGCGATGGACCGTCGCAGCTGCTCGAGCTCCTCCGGGGCGAGGTTGGTTAGAGGACAATTCACAGTGACCAGCTCGTTGCCGACGACCTCAGTCAACGTTTCAAGATTGCCCAGCTGGATCGTCCGCGATTGACTACCGCAACCCGTCAATTCAACTAGGCGAGCCCTGCCGAGGGCTGTTGAGCGGCGAGAACAAGTGGTACACCTTCCGACCGGGGCGCCGCGCTGCTTCTAACAGTGACCGTACGGGTCGATCGGTCCATTCGGATGGCGTGAGTTCCAAGCCTCGTTCTTGACAGAGGCGGCGCAGACAACGGCAATCGAGATGTGTCCACTGCACTGGTTACCCACGCAGGTTTCGACTGTCATGGCCTGGTGCCCCAGAGCGTAGCCGGGACACGAGAAGGTGAAGCCCGACGCTGCGTTGTCCCGCAGGTAGGACAGGGCCCACGAACAATCCATTGGAATCGAGGTAGCTAAGCGGCTTGGTCTCTGGGGAGATGGCGCCGGCGGAGGTGGCGGAGGGGGAGGGTGAACCTGGGTGTTGGGGGGCGTTCGTTCTATGAGCTGCGTGGTGCGGCTGGCGGCCAGCGCCTGTAGGGCCTGCGCCTCCTGCTGGTGGTTCTTCTGGGCGGCCAGCGCCTGCAGGGCCTGCGCCTCCTGACGCTGCTTCGCCGCCGCGGCAGCCTCGAGGGCCTGCGCCTCCTGCTGGCGGTTCTTCTGGGCGGCCAGCGCCTGTAGGGCCTGCGCCTCCTGACGCTGCTTCGCCGCCGCGGCAGCCTGGAGGGACTGCGCCTCCTGCTGCTGCTTCGTCTGCCGCGGCAGCCTGGAGGGCCTGCGCCTCCTGACGCTGCTTCGCCGCCGCGGCAGCCTGCGAGGGCCTGCGCCTCCTGCTGGCGGTTCTCTGGCGGCCAGCGCCTGTAGGGCCTGCGCCTCCTGACGCTGCTTCGCCGCCGCGGCAGCCTCGAGGGACTGCGTCTGGTGGGACAGCGAGGGCACCGGTGCCGGCACCGATGGCTTAACGTCGAGCTGGTCGTCGCCGTGGTCACCCTTGCTGGCTACAGTTGTCAGGCTCAGGGACTGGGGTGGTCGGCCGTGTCATCTGCCCCTTAATGACCACGGCGGGGGCATGGGGGCGATGCTGTGGCCTTGCTGCTGGCAGGAGGCTCCCGAGGTTGCCCATAGGCAGAGCGGCAAGATTGTGGAGTGGGCTGGTCACGACATGTGCTGTGCTGGCCTGGACGTGGACGGTGGCCTCCCGGCTGTGGATGTCGTGTGACTGGGCATGAACAGCTCTGGCGAACCGGTGATGTTCGATCAGCTGCGCGGTGAGTGTGCCAGGCAGCGGGAGACTGCTCTGCGTAGGGGCACGGTACTGCTTGGCCAGGGCGTTGTAGATAACGACTACGGCGACGGTTAATACGGCAGGGATGAGCATCACGGCCGTTAGGAGCATGCTCATCGAACGACGGGTAACCCGCACCGCCTCACCGCCTCGATTGATCGATAGTTTGAACTCTCCGCCTGGGTGCCGACGAGCCCCGAGAGTCCAAAGTGCAAGTATAGAAAAGCTTGGGCAATTTGCCGAGGATATCGGCCTTTGTCCGGCACTTGACCATTATGACAAAGCGGCGTTCCGCTGCTCTCCGACGACGTTGGGACATCATGGTTAAACGTCCTGATACTTCTGGCGTTCTTTGCTTCGTCAGGCCGTGGACACGGCCTGCTTAGTTCGCCCCATGGTGCGTAGCAACGGCGGCCACTAGCGGCTGCCGCAATCCAACGCACACGGGTTTCGGCTTATGCCGTAGCCAGCTCGGCGCGGAGTGACAAGGGCGACGGGTCCGGAGGAACTGATGGCACCCCCTCGGGCCAACGACCCCTTCTGTTCGCGGGGCCATTGCATCGGCAGCAGGAGGAGCTAGCTCGAAGTCCTGCGGGCAGGCAGTTGTCCAGCCAGCCAGAAGGCCATCGCCGGACGGCGTCCCGTGGCGTCCTTCGGAAGTGGCTGTGTCCGACTTGGCGTTGCTTCTACCTACTTTGACGTTGGCCAGTGCGATGGCGGCCCCACCTCTGTCAGCCCTGGCCCTCCCCTCCAAATGCAGATGGCCCGCCCTTCGGGGCGGGTTATCTCCTTTGCTTCCATCTAGGACGTGTTAGCCCCATAGCCCGCCGACACACTGACACCGTGAGAGCCCTGCCACCTTGGGGGCCTACCAGAGCGACCGGGCGATAGAGCCAGCGTGCAGCGTCTGCGGGTTGCAGCTGCCGATCATCTCCACCATCGCGCCGAAATCACTCCAGGACGTCTGCGCCAGTGCCCAGTGCTCGCTGATCCCAGCTGGCGACTCGTAGATCTCGCTGAGGACGTACCGAGTGTTGCCGGTGTTTCTAGAGCCCGGGTCGAGTGGGTTCTCCAGCTCGGGTCCTTTGGAAATGTTATATCTCAATAGCGCGTTCGGACCCTCGCGATGGTGGGTCTGCGCCATCCATGAGCCGTGGCTTTCGACCAGACCGTCTAGCTTGTCGATCTTCTCGGGGCTAGCCACGAATGTGATGAGTAGTTGCGTCTTTCCCTTGTCCGCCATAACGCTCCCTCTCAGGTCTCAGGACTTCCGCCTTGGAGCCGATGGACACCACCTAGGGCTGACCCCACGGAGCGCCCGCGCGACTTCAGAGATGACACTACGCCCATCCTCCAGCAAATGCTCGGGTCATCCCCGGGTGACACCCCGACCGCGCCTAGGGCCCAACTCCGACCGAGACGATCATTGGTACGATCCCACCGACGCCCCAGGCGTGGCCGCTCCGCTGCCGCACCATCTAGTGGCCTTGCTTCTGCCTCAAGCAACGTTGGGCAACCCCAACGTTGTCCACACGAAGCTTCTCGCAGAAGTCAGGGCACGGCACTGGCCCGCAGGAGGCAGGACCCCGCCACGGCCAGTATTTCCTAATGTCCCCCCAACGGGTGGTCGAGCGACCCGCCTGACCTGGTGCTTCATCCCTAGACGTCCCTGGCTGGGATAAGGGTCCAGCTTGATTGGCGACTACCAACACGGTGACCGGGTGGCGATCACCGAGACCGAGGCCGCAGCAGAGGGCGACCGGGTCGAGCTCGTCACCGAGCACACCGAGCACCAGGAGTGTCAGCGAGCCGAGCAGGCCAGACAGGTGGCCGATTACGCGCAAGCACCCGACGCCCAGATGCCCATTGTCGAGGGCGTCAACTCGAGCGGGTGGGCCGCCGTCGCTGGCGCCCCACTAGCAAGCCGGCGGCCGTCCAAGATCTCGGCCCGAACTACGACAGGAGAAGCTGACATGAGTGAAGCCACCGAACTTGCCGACGAACTCATAGCCAATGCCAATGCACAACTTGCCCGAGCCCGACTCCAGGTCGCCGAGGCCGAACGGGCCCAGCCCGGTTACGCCGAGCTGACTGCAAACGTTCGTCTCCGCTGGGGCTGCTCGAGCAGTCGAGCTCAGCGCCGACGAGCTCGCCAACATCGCTGACGCTGAGGAGGCGCTCCGCGAGGGTGACGTCGCGGCTGAGGTCAGCGAAGTCCTCGGCATCGTCCTCTCAGAATTCGAGGAGAGCCTCGACTTCGCCAACGCAGAGCGCACGTCGCGGACAGGCTGTACGATGAGGCCCCCCGTCGGGTGACCCTCGGGAAGGGCTGATCGTGTTCGACGCCGGCAGCAGTATCCGAGGTCTCGGTCGGGCGCGCGACAGTAACGACGCAAAGCCGGGGGAGATCGAGGACCTCGAGGACCTCGAGCCGCTGCCCTATCAGGACCCGAACTGCGGCTCCGCGGATGTCGTCGGCCTCCTGGTTTGGGGAATCGAAAGAAGATGTCCGAAGACCATGGCCCATCACTCCTTTCGCCGGCTACGTGATGACGGCCTCCGCTTCAATCTCAACACGCCGACCGCGGGTCGAGGAGACCTGCGACAACGACCATGGACGCGGCGGGCCGGAGCATCAGCGAATGCCGCGCCATAGCGCTCGGCCGACGGCGTCGGGCGTCGGCGCGGTCGGTGATGAACATCCTGGTCCGACGAGCATCGATCGACCGCCGAGCGCCCGCTTCGGCAAGAGCAGCGAGGATAATCTCGAGGCATCTGTGCGCTTGGGACCTCTGGATCCGGGTCCGCAGCCGCCGTAGGGCCAATCGGCGCTGTGCCAGAGACGACAACACGGTCCCCCACTCGCACGGGCTCGACTGAAGCCAATCGATACCTCATGCGGGGACGGGGATGCGACACGCCGGCGTTCGACGGGTGCATGCACGAATAATAGGCAGGGAACTGAACGTTAAGCCAATCCCGGTATCCCCAAACGGCCGGCGTGGTCCGCGCTGAAACACGCCTGCAAATCGCCGGTACCGGGTCGCCTACTCGGTGCTGCCCGCGGCTCTCTCCACCGGAGTACCGCCACGAAGAGCCTATCAGCCGAATGGTTGCTGTGGACCGCGCTCATCTCCCACCGACGAGGAGCGCGAGAGGGAACTTAATAACGCTAGTGCAGATCGACCCGGATGGTAAGCGGCTCGCTGGCCGACGTCTTGAAAATCACCCCATCTGCTCGGCCAACCAAGCCGTTCTTGCGATCGATGACCTGGCGCCGCCCAAAGGCGTTGTCGCCCTCCACCACCGAGGCCGTGCCGCTGTGCCACCGACGACCAGCTTTCACCCTCACGTTGCGGTCTGCGAGCAGGTTCTTGACATAATCGCCGCCGGAGTAGCCGTGCTCTGTGTGACGAGCCAGAAGGTCGCTCCGTCCAGGCCGTTCCCTCCCGGTGTGCCGAACGGGACTTTCCGGTTCGTCGCCCCTTGGTTTCAAGCAGGGCGAATGCCTTCGGGGCGATGCCGAGTCGCAGTAGCAGCCTTGTTGTGGTGGATTGAACAGGTACTTCTCCAGGACACGCTGAAGGCGACCCCCAGTAGGCCAACGACCCGAAGTATCCCACTTCACCCGAGACGAACGCCAACTAGCCAATTGAGCGGAGACTCAGTCAGAACACCACATCGAGGGTCTGAGCCCCGCGCATTCTGGACTCCCATCCCCTAAGGACAGGGCTCACGACCTGTCCCGCCATCACCTACCGCCGGGAAGAGGACCGTTGAGAGAGCACCAGCTATAGGCGGAGGGGCGTCCAGGAAGACGTGGCCTATTTCGCTCGAACCACTCCTGGCGCCGGTCATAGCGGAGCTTGGCCGCCCATCTGGTTCCACATGTCGACGAAGGCCTGCTCGCGAGCGCGCTGGACTCGCCGACGAAGGAGGTACTCGCTCAGCCCGAGACAGGAAGGGCACCATCCACTCCCGCTTCGTCCGGGAAGCCCCGCTCGGCAGAACACGACCATGGCGGGACAGCGGACCGCGTCGAGGTCGACCACCACATCAGGCGGGTCCAGGTATGAAAGCAGGATGATCCGTTTGCCAGCCCATCCCCGCATAGTCCAGCCGGGTCGGCCCGTCCAAGCACACCACGGCGGCACACGGCTCGGTCGCCGCGTAGTGGAGAGCCGCCCAGCCGCCCATCGAGTGACCAACCACGACCGGCTCGCCGATGCCGAGGTCGGCGAGCACCGCATCCGCGTCGTCGACTGTGTCGGCGACCCGGTAGACGAGCGGGGGGCGAGCTGGCCATGTCCTGGCAGGTCCTCTGCAACCACCAGGAAGCACCGGCGGGTACGGAACCATGGCGTCCCAAACGGTGGCGTCGCAGCCAGCACCGTGCCACAGCAGGAGTAACGGGCCGTCGCCACCGAAGTCTCTCGAACGCGGACCGGCCGCCCGTCGCGCTGGATCTTGCGGTCGACGTAGGCTGACTCCGCTATCGCAGGGCTGAGGAGCTGGAGAGACGATCCGGTGAGGCGCGGTCTCCTGCACCGCACACCTGAAGCGCATGGCGGTGCCATCGGAGAGGTCCAGTACAACCCCCACCTCATTGGGCCGCGTCGGCTCCTGGCGAACGCCGATCACCGTAGCCATCACTGGAGCCAGCTGGGAGAAGAGTGCCGCCACAGGCACCTCAGAGAGCGACGCCGGCGCATAGTGCTATTCCAACTCAGTGCTATCCGGGACGGCAGCGCCCGCATCCACGGCCAGCAAGCGCTACCAGACCCAAGCTGCTTGTTGTCCGGCAGGGGTATCGGGCAGGACCCGCAGCATTCGCTTCTCGTCCACGGGCCGGATGATAGAGCCGACGACTGACCAGCCCCAGTGGCAGCTATGTTCCATGTGACCCGAAGCCACGACGGGCTGCACCGCTTCCGAGAGAGCCTGTAGCACTTCCGCTCTTCCCACAGGCCCAGCGGGCCAGTCGATCGCCGGCTGGGCGACAGATCCGCCAGCTCAACGCCCGCGTCAATTGATCCATTCGCCCCGACCCGAGGAGCCGAGGTATCCCAGATCAAACATCCCCTGACCCCGCGGGCCACCTGTCCACCGAACGCCGGACAGGAGCGTCGCCCGATTCTCCGGGCTACCCTCACCGGCAGTGCCCCCCATCGGCTCGCTCGACGCCTACCTGGTGCGCATCGGCCTTGCCGCCCGGCCCCGACCCCGGCCTGGCGGAGGTCCACCACGCTCACGCCACGACGATCCCGTTCGAGAACTTCGACTCCTTCTCCGGCTCGCCCGTCTCGCTCGATCCGAGCACGCCTTGAGGACGGAGTTCGTCACCCTTCGCCGGGGTGGCTACTGCTTCGAGCACAACCTGCTGTTGGCCGCGGCACTCGAGGGGCTTGGCATGGAGGTCGAGCCCGTGCTGGCCCGGGTCCGGTTGGGGCCGCCCGACTGGCCCCGACCCCTAACCACCTTCTGCTGAGGGGTGTCGGACTCGGAAGGAACCTGGCTGGCTGACGTCGGGTTCGGCGGCGGCGGGTTGCTCGACCCCGTGGGGTTCGAGCTCGGGACCGAGACTGACCAGTCCGGCTGGGTATACCGCCTGGTCGAAGACGGCCCCGAGTGGGTGCTCCAGGTCCACGAGGACGGCGGCTGGACGGACATGTACGGCTTCGTGCCCGAGCCCCCCCAGCGCGTCGACATCGAGGTGAACAACTGGTACACCTCAACGCACCCCGAGTCGAACTTCGTCACCGGCGTCATGGCGGGTCTGCGCCGACCCGAGCGGTGCCTGACGCTGTTCGTCGCCGATCAAGCCCTCCTCATCGAACGCCCCGTCGGCGGCGCGTCGAGCCGGACCGAGGTTCCCCTCGCCCAGGTGCCGGGGCTGTTAGCCGAGCGGTTCGGGATAGACGGTGTCGTGGTCAAGGAGGGCCGGCTAGCCCTCGGCATCCCCTGACACCGGCTCTGATCGCCCTTCCACGGATCCGGCGTCGCTACGTCGGATTGCCCCGGCCAGCCCCATCAGATCGTGTAGACCGGGAACGTCTCCGAACATCGGGGTGACGCCAGGCCGAAAGTGCCCTCTATCGCCGGCCTGGAGGCCCAGTTTTCGATGTGACTGCTTGGCTGGTTCTCCCTGACCAGGAGGATTCGAGCGCTCGTCTGACATCTGGGCTCGGGAGCTGCGACCCGGAGCGCACAGCGCGTAGCGAACCGGGCCCTACGCCGGCCGCTCGTGCGGCGTTGTAGCAGTACGAAAGCGTGCCACGGTCAATGCGACTGCGGCGCCGCCGACTGCATAGATGGAGAGCACGATCAGCGCGTGTGTGTTGCCGTGGCCGTTGAAGTAGACGACGTCGCGCAACGAGGTCACCGCGGCGCCGTCGGGCAGGGCCTGGCTCAGGACGCGCCAGAAGCTCGGCAGCAGCTCGGGGGCGGAGCTTCCTCCCGAGGCGGGGTTGCCGATGACCAAGAAGAGGAAGAAGCCGATGGCGGTGCCAGGAATGCCGAACAAGATCTGAAAGGCAGCAATGGGCAAGCCGATGGCGAGGACGAAGAGGGTAGTCACACCCCAGACGGCGAAGAAGTGCGCTTGAAAGGCCCCTACGATGATGTTGGTAACGAGGGCTGCCACGAGCCCCGCCCCGATGGCGACACTTGTTGTGGCCACGATGCGGACGACCTCGTGGCGGTTCCGGGTGAGGGTGTAGACGAGCGTGCTACCCGCGAGCCCGGCGATGATGAGCCCGAGGAGCGCCGAGAAGGTTGTGGCGCCGGTCGAGTCTGAGGGCGGCAGCGGGGCGACGTCTTGGACGACGAGGGGCCGACCGGAAAGCTGAGTTACCGAACCGAAGACTCGTTGCAGCAAGGAGGCGACCGGGGGACTGGCGGCGCCCGCAGTGATCAGCACGGGAGCCGGGGCGGGCTGGTAGGCGCCGTAGACCGAGCGGTGCAGTACGGCGGTCTTTGCTGCGCTGAGCGAGGCATAGTCCAGAACTCTGAAGCCACCGGGGTCCACCCGAGCGAGCTGAGCACGGGCTGCGTCAGCCACCGGTGCTGGCCCGACAATGCCGATGGGAAGGCTGTGAGGCTTGGGTGAATGGTTGGCCGCTACGTTCGAATAGACCAGGGCGAAAACGGCTACTAGAACACCGACGCAAGCCGCGACAAGCTTGCGGTCCTCGGGCGGGACCGGCCCGCGCCGCGGGGCTGCGTTCACTTGCTCGCTCATAGGCACTGACCTCCCGAGATGTCCAGCAGCGCACGCGAAGGGTAGTGGCGGCCGCGCGGGCGAGGGGCGTTGATCGGGCGGCCCAGAACGCTGCTGGTTCGGTGGCTGGACCACGGCGGCCTCGGGTGTACCGGGTGATCCGGCGCGTCGTGGGAACCAGTCCGCCGATCCTCCGATGCCGGCAGGTCCTTAGGTCGCCCCGACGAGTTCCGGGCCTACACTTCGTTGTAAGAAGCATGGGCGGCGACAAAACCGACTTGCCGAAGGAGATCGGGGCCCCCACGACCCGAGCACTCATAGCCGCCGGATACACCACGCTGGAACAGCTCGTCGGCCTCCCCACGAGCGACTGAGGAAGCTTCACCGAGTTGGGCCGGCGGGCCAGCCGCCTCTTGGTGCAGGCCCTCAGGAACCTGGCTCCGCCCTCGGCTAGGCGCTATCGAGACGCGGCCCGAACAGCATCTGCCTGGCCCCTAGGCGCGAATCCTGGCCACCTCCGCCATCCCATTACGCCGGCTGCGTGCTCAGCTTTCGATGTGACTGCTTGGCTGGTTCTCCCATGACCAGGAGGATTTGTGATGAGCAGCATCGACACCGCAACGACGACTATCCAGCGGCCAGATCCTGGTAACACGGTCGACCCAGCCCAGCTCGCCGCGGCGGCGTTCTTGGCCCGCTACAGCGGGCGAACGCTCGAAGCCTACCGCCACGACCTTCGTGGATATTTCAGCTGGGCGGCGATCGGGCAAATTGGCCGTTCTACAGGCAACCCGACCCCACATCGAGTTGTACCGCGGCTGGCTCGAAGAGCGAGGTCTCGCTGCTTCGACCATCGATCGGCGTCTATCGACGGTGTGCGGGTTCTACCGATTCGCTCACATCGACGGACGCGTCGCCTCGAACCCGGCTCAGTACGTACGCCGACCCCAGGTTCACGGTTCTGACGCTCGCGGCCTGGACCGCTCGGAGCTGGGGAGGTTCCTCTTCGCGGCCGAACGCTACGACCACGATCACGCCGCGTTGGCGGTTCTGCTCGGACTCAACGGTCTGCGGGTGAGCGAGGCCTGCGCCGCCAACATCGAGGACCTCGGAGTCGAGCGCGGCCATCGAACCTTGCGGATCCTTGGGAAGGGCAACATGCCCGCGGTTATCCCTCTCGTGCCTCGCACGGCGCGGACCATCGACCTGGCCGTCGGAGAACGCTGCGAAGGTCCCATACTGTGCCGACGGGACGATCAGCGCCTCGACCGGCGTACCGCGCATCGCTGGGTCCGTTCCATTGGAAAGCGAGCCGGGCTTGGGCTGGTGCACCCCCACATGCTGCGAGCCGCGTTCATCATGGCCGCCCTCGATGCCGGTGTGCCGTTACGCGACGTCCAGATCGCCTTCTGAGGATCTTCCGTCGTGCCCGGAGCGGCATCCCCCCTTGCGCGATACTGCGTCACATGGACTTGCCCGATACGAAATACGCATTATCCGACGGGCTCCACATCGCCTACCAGGCGTTCGGCACGGGCCCGCCGGTGGTGATGGTCCCTCCGCTGGTCTCCAACGTCGAGCTGACGTGGGAGCACGAGCTCTATCGGCGGGTGCTGGAATACGACGCCCAACACGCTCACATCGTGATTTTCGACAAACGCGGAATCGGCATCTCCGACCGGTTCGACAGAGTTCCAACCCTTGATGAGCGCATCAAGGACATCTCCGCGGTCATGGACGCCGAAGACCTTGAGCGAGCCTCCTTCGTGGGCTTATCCGAAGGTGGTGTCATGGCGCAGCTCTTTGCCGCCCGGCACCCCGAGCGGGTCGACAGGTTGGTCCTGCTCAACTCGAGCGCTGGAGCAGGTGCGGTAACACACCTGGCGGAGTACGCCTATCCTGGCGATCCGCCGCTTGACCTCGAATACTTCCTCACCCAGCTCCAACGGCTCGTCGAATCCTGGGGGACCGACCCAAGCTTCATGACCGAATGGATGATGCCGAGCCAGTGCGGCAACAGCTCGTTCATTCGTTGGGTGGGAAAGCTTCAGCGCCAATCGGCCAGCCCAGCGGACATCGCGCGTCAGGTCGAGAGTGTCCTCCCCATGGACACGTTTTCGGTGTTGGCGGAGATTGTCGCTCCCACCCTCGTCATGCACGTCCGGGGTGATCGGGCCCTGCATGTTGCCAACGGCCGCTTGCTTGCCGACCAGATTCCAGGAGCCCGGTATGTCGAAATCGAGGGTGAAGACCACTTTCTCTGGATCATGCCCCATTGGCGATCCTTCCTGGACCCTCTGATCGAGTTCATCACCGGCCGCCCTCCCACAGCGATCAGTCGCCGGTTCGCCGCGGTGCTCTTCACTGACCTCGTTGCTTCCACCTCGCGCACGGCGCAGGCCGGGGACGCGGCATGGCGAGGGACTATCGAAAGCCACGACCGCATATGCCGGGACGTGGTGGCAGCGCATGGTGGCCGGGTCGTGAAGAGCACTGGCGATGGCATGCTGGCGCTGTTCGACGGTCCGTCCCAAGCGGTGGGGGCGGGGTCTGACATAGTCGTGAAGCTGGGCGCTATCGATCTCGCCGTACGGGCAGGCGTGCACGCTGGCGAGCTTGAGGTCCGTGAGGACGGGGATGTAGCCGGCACCGCCGTAAACGTTGCGGCTCGAGTCGAGCAGCTAGCAGGCGAAGGCGAGGTGTACGTGTCGTCAGCAGTGCGCGACATGCTGCTTGGGGGCGACCATCGCTTCTCGGAGGCGGGAGAACATGAGCTAAAGGGCATTGAGGGTGCCTGGCGCCTGTACCTGCTCGATACCTGAGAGCGACCCGCCCCGTTTGCAAGCTCCTTCGAAGGGTCGGCGAACCAGTGGGGGGCGATGACCGTCAGAAGAAGACACCAAGGAGGTTCTGTGAATTGATCTCTCTAGGAATGTGGACCTTGTTGACGCAATGAATCCCCAGATGAGGTGAGCCCCCAAGGCAGTGTGGAGCTGTTCACACACCCACACGCCAAGGAGGGCTCGCTGTTCACCGTAACGCTCCGCTCACCCCGCAAGGTCGACTCCGGCTCTGCCGCTGATCGACGAGGGCTGGCCGATCGCATCGGCGGCTGAGTCCATACGGATTTCCCGCCAGGCCGCTCACAAGTGGTGGCGCCGCTACCAAGAGGCCGGTGCTGGCCTGGAGGACCGCTCGAGCCGCCCCAGGCACTGCCCGGTCAAGACCCCGGTCAAGGTGGAGCGCCAGGTGGTGGAGTTGCGCAGACGCCACCGCGGGGGTTGTGGTGCACCTCGATGGAGCAACTGAGCAGCCGCTATGACGACGTGGCTCGAAAGACGTGCCACTTTCTGTTCGGCGGTGATCAGGATGACCTCGGGCACAGGCTTGATCGGACTGCTCAAAGCCGGCCTATGACTTCTGAGCCGAATGCAGGATTCGCGTCCGGAGGTTCGCCGAGCTACGCATGGCGAGGCTCATGAGACCCCGGCGAACTAGGGACAACGGGGCGCACCCCTCCATCCGTTCGGGAAGTGACGCCCTCTCAATCACCCAGCATGGTTCGAAGGTCGCGGACGTGTTCTTGGGTCTGTTGGAGTAGTGGCCGCAGGGCCTCGGCCACGTCGGCCAAGCCGAGCTGTCCCGCCTGCTCAACTCGCTCACGGTAGCGCTGAAGCTGCCGACCCTCGAGGTCCAGGTCCAGACGGAGAGCCTCCTTGGGTCCCGCAGCCGGGGGCACCTCAGGAACGTATGTTTCCGGCTCTCCTCCGAGGAAGTCGACCTGTTCAGCCAGCACCATAGCGTGATGCAACTCCTGGCCGAGGTGTGTTCTGAGCTCCTCGATGGCACTCAAGTACTCGGCGCCCTTTACGACCGCCGTATGCTGGACGTACTGGACGATCGACTGGTACTCGGTCTGAAGGTCTGCATTGAGCAGCACGATCAGGTCTTGCTTGTCCACCAGTACCTCCCTTGCTCCCCTGCGACTAGTGGCGTTAGCGGCCCTTTACCCAACTTCGCCGTTGTTGATGCAAACGATATCGAGGAGCGGCGGCGAAAGCTGTTGGGCATGGCCGGGAGTCATGGCCCGGGTAACACACAAGACGGGTAAGTCCACGCACTTCGCCCGCGATCATGTCCACTAGGGGATGCAACTCAAGAGGTCCGCTCGACCCGAACGCCTATTGCCCATCCTGTCATTAGGGCTCCAGCCACTCATGGCCTCAACGGGCAAAGCCCGCTGTGCGGCCGGACTTGATGAGGGACAAATCGGCTTGCCAGCCCGGCATCAAGGTCGCTTGTCACACGTGGTCGGACTGCATGGTGGCTCGTCGCTAGCGGCGTCAGACAGAACCCGGGGGGGTGACGTCTGAAACCGAGATGCACTGGGGAGGACAACACCCTATAACCGCACCCCGCGTTCGTTTGGCGCACACAACGTTCGGCTTAACTCGTGGTCGGCGGCAGCTGCGGAGTCCTTCACCACAGAAGGTCCTCAGTTCGAGGCCGCTCCATTTCGGCAGACCGTCTGACGCCCATGGCGTTCATCGTGGACTCCCTGGTTTGTCCCGCTGGGCTCGGCCGAGCCCGCAAGCGTGCCGAGGAACTTTCACCCCTCGACCCGGGCCAAGTCACCGCCAGTATCGAGCATCGTAATCCAAGGCCCCTAGAGCCGATCCAGCTCGGGTCGGTTGTCGGCCCCGTGGTTGCGTGCCGCCCGAGGAAGTTGACGACCACCGCCGAGACGCCAAGGCCCACTTCGTCGACCGATGATTCCGCTATCGGCTATCGGGTACTTGCGGTAGGCGTGGCACCGATCCCCATTACCAACACTCGTTCACAGTCGGCAGGCCACGGGAGTGCATAGGTGACGCAGGGCGTTTGCAAACGCATGGCCGGGGTACAACGCGAGCGAGTAGGTGACCCCGGGGCCACTGTAACGAGGTTGTCAACATGGCGGCTGTGAATGCTGGGGCTTCTCAAGACCCAGCGCTGAGGGACACGTGGCGCAAGCACGGGGCTACGGAGCGCCGGTTCAGAGACCGGCCGGTCTGGACCATGGCGCGTGTGGCGGCGGCTTTAGCTGTGGCCGGATTCGGCGGGTGGATAGTGGCCGGGCAGAGGGGTGAGTTGGCCCGGACCGCAACCTATCTCGAGGACCTTGAGTGGGCCTGGCTGTTGCCTGCCCTCGTCCTGCAGATTGGTTCCGTTGTCGCGTACGGAGCCCTTCAGCGCCAAATACTGCTCGGAGGCAAGGTGGACCCGGGTTTGCCCAGGTCGACAGGCATCACGCTGGCGTACAACTCCCTCAGCAACTCTCTACCCGGCGGGGTGGCCTGGGGAAGCGTCTTCGCCTACCGTCAGTTCCGCAGACTTGGGGCTGACCAGACCCTCTCGGCCTGGGCAATCCTGGCCTTCAACGCCTCGCGGCCGTCACACTGGCCGCTCTTGCCACGGTCGGACTGTTGGCAGCTGGATCCGAAGGCGCCGGCTTGGGCGTGGTTGCCCCTACCTTCGGCGTCATCGTGGCCATCGTGGTGGCGACGACCGTGGCCTGGCGGCGGGGGCTGCTTCGAGCGTTCGCCATAGCTGTTCTCCGTCTCACCCAGCGGGTCACCGGAAGACCTCGCGGAACGCCACGCGTGCTGGTGACGCGCACCTTCGATCGGATCACTGTCGTCACACCCAGCCGCCGACAGTGGGGGGTGGCACTGGGTTGGGCCGGGACCAACTGGGTGCTCGACTGCGCCTGCCTGGTGGTCGCCTTCGTCGCGGTTGGGACCCCGGTTCCGTGGCGGGTCGTCCTGCTGGCCTACGGCGCGGGCCAGCTAGCCACCAACCTGCCGATCACCCCGGGTGGGCTCGGGGTCGTTGAGGGAAGCCTCACTATCGCCCTGGTCGCATACGGGGGCGACCAGGCGGGCACCGCAGCCGCCGTCCTCCTGTACCGCCTGCTCAGTTTCTGGCTGCCGTTGCCACTCGGATGGGGGGCGGCAGCCTATTGGGAGCTGAGGGGCCCAAAGAGATCCCCTAACCGTCCCATCGATAGATCGGAAACCGACGACGGCGAAAGAGCGATCCGCGGCGCTGGACGATATGTCAGGGCAAGGGAGTAGGTGGCGCCCATCGGGGGGACAGCTGAGCAATGGCGGTACTCTCCGCCCTCGGCGCCGCTCTCTTGTATGCCCTAGCTTCGGTGCTCCAGCAGCGCTCGGCCGCACAGGCCCCGGCTGATCGGCACATGCGCGTCGCCCTGCTAGCCGGACTCCTGCGCCGCCCGCAGTGGCTAGCCGGGATGCTGGCCGATGGCGGCGGGTTCGTTCTCCAATTCATCGCCCTCGATCACAGCTCGCTCGTGCTGGTCCAACCTTTGCTGGTGAGTGGGCTCCTATTTGCCTTGCCGCTAGGTGCTGCCCTCTGCAATCGCCGTCTGACGGGATTCGAGTGGCTCGGTTCGGCAGTTACGGTCGCTGGACTCTCCTCGTTCCTGGTGGTTGCCTCGCCAGGAACCGGCAACGACGAAGCCAGCACAGTCGCGTCGCTGGCTACTGGGGCCTGCACACTGGTCCCGATTGTCGTCATGATCAGCCTGTCCCGCTCGGCCACCGGTGCTGTCCGGGCGGGGCTGCTGGCCGCCTCAGGCGGCATTTTCTACGGTCTCGCGGCCGCCCTGACCAAGGTAACTGCCCTGAGGATTTGCACGGCGGACTCGCCGCCACGGCATCCACCTGGGAGCCGTACGCCTTGGCCATCTGCGCGGGTGGTATCGCTCGTCGTGGTCCAAAGCGCCTTCCAAGCCGGTCCGCTCCGATGGTCGCTGCCGATCCTCACCGTGGTCGATCCGGTGGTAAGCGTTGTGATTGGCGCCCTTGCTCTCGGAGAGCGGATCTCCACCTCCGGCCTCGCCCCGGCACTTGAGATCGCGGGGGGCTCGCGGCTATGGCATTGGGCGTTTTCGACGTGTCGCTCTGGGTGCCGCTCGTGCCAGCGGCGGAGGAGACGACGGTCAGTCACGACGTAGCGTCCCAGCACGGCCTGGGGTTCCGGCAGGTCGCAACGTCCCAGGGCCTGGACTCAGGCAGCTACGAGTGATGACCTCGTCAATGGTGGAGTGGCCGCCGACCAGGCCGAGGTCATCGGAGGTGGTTTTCCGAGGGCAAGCGATGAGCACGGGAAAGGGGGGGAACGAGGCGCCGGGGGACTGGGGTACGAAATTCTGGGCGTGGCGCCGACGGCCCTACCGGCGCCGAGATCGGCCGAGCCTTTCGTCGGCTCGCTCGCCGCTGGATCCCAATGTCAGCTGGGAGGACGCCGTCGTCTCCTCCAAGCGGTTCGCTGACGTCGCTCACGCCTACGAGGTCTCGCCCGACCCCGCCCGCCGGGCGACTACAACGTGCGCGAGTCCGTGGAGGGCGGTGAAGGTCCCGGTTCGCCACCGCAAGCGGGCACCGAGCGGGCCGCTGGAAGCCAGTCGAGAGCCGCATCCGACCCAGCACGACTTCCACGCCACGGTGCTCGATCCGGTCGTCTTGGAGCGCCCTCACTAGTCCCTTTTCCAGCTCAGCCGCCCGCGTCAGTGTGGTTACACTTGCCCCCGCCTCCTTCACTGCGGCCGGATGGGCCCGCGAAGAATGGAAGTCGCTATGACCACCTCAGAGCACAATCACGCTGTGTTTCTCCTGACCGGCATCTCTGCGTTGGGCAAGTCCACCGTGGCCGAGTTGCTCGCCCAATCCCCCTCAGTGGTCGTCACTTCCTCAGTCGGCGCCGTCCTGCTGTCGGCGCTGCAGCTCGAACAGCACGACAAAGATCACGAAAAGCTCCCCATCGCCGAGAGTCGTGTCCTTACCAGAAACGACGATCCGACTGGGTCGGCTGCCGAGACGGTCGTACTCGATGGTCATCGGGCCAACAGCTCGCGGACGTGACCAAGGCGGTCGTAGTCGATCGTGTAGGGCCCCACGGCTGTGATCCGCGACCCAAACCGGTGTGGAGTGACCCGGGTCTGACGGACACCCTGGTCTTGGTTCATGCAGCATTGCTTAAAGTGGTTTGGGCATGCCAGCGCCGCTCGAACTCGGCAGGGCATAGGTTGCCGATGGAGCTGTGGCGACGCCAGGAATTGTAGAAGCCCTCGATGAAGTCGAAGATGGCCATCCGGGCCATGTTGCGGTTCTCGAAGACGGTGCGGTCGATGAGCTCGCACTCCAAGGTGGCGAAGAAGCTCTCGGCCATGGCGTTGTCGAAGCAGTCGCCGACCGAGCCCATCGAGCGTTCACCCCGGCGGCCCGGCAGGCTTTTGGAAGTCGTAGCTCGTGTATTGACACCCCTGGTCGGAGTGGTGGACGACGACGCCGGTTGGTCGCTGACGGGAGACGGCCATCTGGAGGGCCCGGGTGACCAGCTCGGTGTTCTGGTTGGCCGACATCGACCACCCGACCACCTTCCTCGTGCAGACGTCGAGGACGACAGCAAGGAAGAGGAAGCCGGCCCAGGTGGGAACGTAGGTGATGTCGGCCACCCAGCGCCGGTTGGGCGCGGGGGCGCTGAAGTCCCGCTCCAGGAGGTCGGGAGCGGGACGGGCCCGGTCGTCTCGTCGAGTGGTCCGGCAGAACTTCCTCCTGGTCACGCCCTGGAGGTTGGCCATGCGCATGAGCCGGGCAACCTGGTGGCGCCCCACGGCTTCGTCATGACTCGTCGACCAGCTCGCTCGTGACCCGGCGATAGCCGTAGGTCTGGCGAGACTGGTCGTGGACCAGGCGGATCTTCTCGGTCAGCACCTCGTCGGAGATGGCGCGGGCCGATGGCGGACGGGTCCGCCAGCCGTAGTAGCCGCTCGTCGAGACGCCGAGGAGCCGGCACATGGTGGCGATGCGGAACGGCCTGGTTCGCGTCGATGAACTCGAAGGCCGCTATGGGGTCGAGTGCGTCTCCTTGGCGAACCAGGCCGCGGCTTTTTTCAGGATCTCCTTCTCTTGCTCGAGGACCCGAACCCGGGCGGCGGAGCCGGCGACCTCGGCCTTCTCGTCGTGGGGGGGCCGTCGAAGCGCGCCGCCTTCGGACTGGCAGCGAACACCCAGTTACGCAGGGTCTGATCGAAGAGCCCGAGTCGGCGGCGACCTCAACGACACGCCGCCTTCCCGGACCAGGCGGACGGCCTCGTGGCGGAACTCCGGCGGATAGGGCGGCTTGGAACTCTCCCGGACATGGATCTCGGACTCCTTCCCGCCAGACGAGACATGGTCTCGTCTGGCGTCAGGTGTCCGCGGATCCCGGGTCACTCCAGTC
>CAVSUO010000002.1:0-133336 GCA_963731255.1 uncultured Actinomycetes bacterium
CACTCGAATGGACCGATACTACGAGCGGATGAGGACGAAGAGACTACTCACCCACGCACGCGGCCTGAGGCATTCCGAACGGGGGACTCCATGCGGGTACGGATGGAGATCCAATCGTGTAAAGGACCGTCAGGAAACCGTAAGCCAGCGGTCAGCCATTCGTTGTCATTACGGTCGCGCGGATCCTTCTTCAGCGCCCCGGACGGTCTCCAAGCCACCCCTTCCTCGTAACAAGGGGGATGTCACCTCGGCCGAGGGTGCCAAGTAGACGGACACGACGAGACCGCCGATGGCCACGAGCACCGCGGCGACCATAGCCAGCCCCCGTGGGTCGTGGGCCCATTGACCAAGCAGTTCCACGTATTGATTGAACCTTGCACCGTCCTGAGGCAAGCGGCCCCGCCAGTAGTTGACCATCTGGATCAGCACCAGGGCGCAACATAGTGATGCTGACCCGATAACTAGCCGGCGTTGCCACGAGGCGGCCAGGGCTGTGTAGAGCGAGCCGAGGGCGAAGGCAAGCAGGGGAAAGACATCGATGAAGAAGCGATCCCCATAGCCACCTCCGCCGTACCAGTAGGTCCAGCTGGCGACCACGTATGCGAAGAGCGGCAGCAGGACCAAGGTGGAGACGAACAGTGGTCGCACCATGCGACGCATGGGAACAAGCCCGATGAGGGCGAGGACCACGATCGGTGCCCAGGGGATCACGCCGTGTGGATACAAGCTGACCAGGGTGCGGATCAGCTGGGGCGATCCGAAGTCGAACGTGCCCGCCTGCCGTGGGTACGAGTTGGTGATCCAGTGTCCGGTCGCCTCGTGCCAGATCAGCGACTGAGGGACGAAGGTCACCACGGCAGCTCCGACCATTGCGGCCAGGCGGGTCCGCTGCGCCCACAGGAACGCCAGTCGGTATCGGACGTCGCGCCAGCTGGCGACGCCGAACAAGGGCACCAGGAGCAAGAGCAGGGCGTCGGCCGGGCGGACCTCGCAGATGAGTCCAGCGACGACCCCAATGGCGACGACGAGCCGCCATGAGTCGGGTCGTTCGGACCAGCGGTGCAGCAGCTCGATCAGCCCAGCAACCAGGAAGAATGAGAAGGCGTGAGAGAAGATCGAGTCAAACGTCCCGTAGTGGTAGAGGTCAGTGCCAAAGGTGATGCTGAGCAGCACCGCAGCAGCGACCAGCGGAGAGAAATACCGCCGAAGCGTCCGACCGAGCACCCACAGGCCGAGCACCAGGTAAACCACTCCCGCAAACCCGGCGGCTCCGGTCTCCATGGGGGAGTACCCGTCGGCGTTGGTGCCCGACAGCTGAGCAATGAGGTGACCTGCCGCGAAGAAGGGCAGGATCATCATGGCCTCGCCGACGGGGTACTGCTGCAGGTAGCGGTTGGTGGTAGGCACGAAGTGAAACCCGGCACCCACCGGGGAGTGCGCGGGCTGATCCGTAGCCACCCAGGTTCGAAACGTCGGGTCCTGCTGGACGAGGTAGGCAGGTAGGTACGAGTAGTAGCCGGCTGCCGTCGGAGCGGACCGTGGGCTGCACGGGGGCGTGCGAGGCGCCTAGGGCGACCAGATGCGACACGGCGTAGCCCGCTAACGCTATGACGGCGATGAGGGGCACAGCGAGGCGGTAGGCGAGTTCGGGCATCGCCTGTCCCCTGCGGCGCTTGGAATGCATCGGCTCTCTTTTTCTGCCTGCGGTCCTCGGAGACCCCCTCAGCCCAGCCACCACACGTCGCTAGTCCCTGATCGGCGGGTCGCCGGCAAGTTCCTCGGACGGGCCCGCACGTCTGGGCCGCTGACCCGGGCAGAGGGCAAGAAGCCCTTGTGGCACAAGGGATTCTAGGGCTCTCCGGGGCGCCCAAGGAGCATGGTCGAGCTAGGACAGCCGGGAGGCGGCATCCGGGCTCGCTAAGGGCCCCCATTTGCCGGAGGGCTGCCGCGGCTACTCGCTACCGCGGCCCCGTGAGGCCAGGACCAAGGTCCACAAGCCATGAGCGGCCAGTGCGCATCGCCCTAGCTCCTGGTGGTAGAGACGAGATGATCGTCCGGGCTTGCGCCGGAGAGAGCATCGGAAAGCCGTCCTGGGGGCCTACATGGAGGATGACATACCTGATTCGCAGTTCTTGGGCCAGGTTCAGCGACGACGCGGCTGGGAACGTGTTCATCACCTGAGCATCCGAGAAGTAGGTCGCAGGATAGAACCCCGAGTATCCGTTGAGCCGGGGATGCCAATCGAGGCTGCTGTAGATCATACGGGGACCCTCGACAAAATCGTCCTCCGGAGCAGGCGGGATCGGCAGCTCCGCGACCGCGCCGGCCGGACGACGGGCCAACTCGTTGTATGGGGCAAGGGTGGCTGGATCATGCGGGAGGTTCACCCAGGCGACAGGAGCAGCGAGTTCGGCCATGATGAGCAGACCGACGGCCGCCGAGAGGGCGAGCATTACCCGCCGCGAGCGGATCGCACCAGCCAGCCAGGCGTAGCCATAAGAAGCCAACATCGCCAACGCGAGCAGGGTGATCACGGCCAACCGTGCAGTTGCTCGAATCCCGGCATAGCCGGGTACGTGGTCGTGAAAGAAACGGAACGGCCCGGGCAGTGGTCCCAGTTGAGGCCCGAAGGCGAGCAAGAGAGCAGCAATCCCCCCCAGGATCAGCAGTGTCAGCTCTCGGCGAGACCGAGCAGCTGCCTCTGGTGAGCTACCGCGGTGCTGACCTAGCCCCCGGCCCAGGGCAACGGCGCCCGTCGCAGCAAGGATCCCGACGGTCAATCCAGGGAAAAGCTGGGTCTCGATGTGAGCTCGCGTCGACGACGTCTGCCATAAGTAGTCGCCCGGGGCTGGAGCTGCGAAGTTGCCGAGGTGCAGTGCAAACGTGCTGTCGAGAGGCCTGCGGAAGCCAGCTTGATTCTGGAGCCGAAGGTACTCAACCGCTACTGGTGAAATGATCACCGCAGCCACGACGACGGCGATCGCGATACAGACCATCAGCCACGGTTCAGGTCGTCGCCGTTGGACAACAAGATGGCCCACGATGACAACTAGCCCCGCCACCGCCAGACCCGCGCCGTCGTAGGCCGCTGCCAGTGCAACGCTGGCTGAGACGACGCCCAACAAGATGGCACGAGCCGTAGACGGTTTCTCGAGCAGCCTGAACAGGAGCAAGAACGCGAGCGGAAGCAGCCCTAGTGTCTGCAGTTGCACGTGGCCCCAATGGGCGAACACGTAGGCGCTGAATCCGAAGGCCAGGGCACCGAGTACGGCAGCATCGGTGCGGCGGGTGAGCCGTCGGGCGAAAGCATACGTGGCGAACAGATTCAGCGGGACCAGGAGTAACGAGATGATGTTGATGGACCAGGACCAACTGTTCGTTATGAGATGAAGGACGCCGAACACGGGGACAAGCGGGAGCAGCGTGTCCGAGTACGCCAGCGTCGAGGGGTGCGGCCAGAAGATGTTGGCGTCGAAGAATGTGCGCGGGCTGGTGACTAGAGCGTGGTTACCCCACGCAAGAATCCACGTGATGAGCGCAGGATCAGCCGTATTAGCAGGGATCGTGTTTCCTAGCTGGAAGGGGTTTGGCCGCAGCATGACGATGGTGGCGAGGACGAAGATGCCGGCAACTATCGCCCATCGACGGAACGGACGATCACTGGGGGAGGGACCGTTCGCTGCAGCTGTCAGAGAATCCGATGCAGTCACCACGGCTACCGGTTTGGCGCTGCCGATGAGGACGAGAGGTCGCGCTGCCTCAGGCTGACGGTCCCGTGCCTGACGATGCTCAGGGCCACGCTGACGACCAGGTAAGAGTCCTCAATTTGGCGCCCTAGGCCCGCCACATGTACGGCAAGGACGATCACGAACACCGCTGCTATCCAGACGCCCTGCCTCTGCACCATCCCAGCTCCTCCTCAGCTGCGATAGCTTCGCGCACGCTCGGCCGTGGCTGGGAAGGGGGAGTTTTGTAAGGGCGCACGCTGCGTACCCGCGCCCTAGTCCCTGATGGGAGGGTCCCCAGCGATGTCCTCGGCCGTCGGCAGACGGTCGCCGCCAAGGGCGCTGAGAGCGATCGCGGCGCCTGCGAGCCGGTGAACAAGGGCGGACGGAGCAGTCAGCTCCCCTCGCTCGATTGCAGCCCTGACCTGACTCTGCCGATGGCACAAGCGGGCTGAGCCGCTCCAGGCAGAACAGCGGTTACCGCCGCTTGGCCGTCGTCCTTCTGGCCGTGGTCCTCCGAGCAGCGGTCCTCCGGGCCGGAGCCCGCTTCGCTGCCGTTCGCCTTGCGCCTGCCCTCCGGGCCGGAGCCCGCTTCGCTGCCGTTCGCCTTGCGCCTGCCCTCCGGGCCGGAGCCCGCTTCGCCGTGGCCCTTTTGGCCGTGGTCTTCCTTGCGCCGGCTCTTTTGGCCGTAGTTCTACGGGCTGTGGTCCTCTTGGCCGTGGCTTTCCTGGCGGCAGTTGACTTCCTGGCCGTGGTTTTCGTGGCGGGAGTTCTCTTCCTGGCGGGGGCCCTCTTGGCTGCGGTTCTACGACCCGTGGCCGTCTTCGCCCCGGTCTTCTTCGCCGCGGCCTTCCTGCCTGTTGCTGCCTTCCTCGCCGGAGCCCGCTTGGCCGTGGTTCTACGAGTCGGGGCCTTCTTGGCCGTAGTCCTCTTGGCCGCGGCCTTCTCTGGCCCCAGCCTTTCTGGCCCCAGCCTTCTGGCCCCAGCCTTCTGGCCCCGGCCTTCTTGGCCCCGGCCTTCTGAGCCGTCCTCTTCCGAGGGGATGTCCTGGGGGCGGTGGCCTTTAGAGTCTTGGCGGCCGCGTCGCGGGCCTCCTCGGCCAGCTTGCGTGTCTCACCGGCGACCTGCTCGCCGTAGCTCCTGATCGTGCTGAGCACATCGCTTGGCCCTTGCGGGCGATCCCCGTTAGTCATTGACCCTCCTCAATGAGCTGGCAACTTGAAGCCCGAGCTTCAGATAGCCAAGCTCGTTACGCTAGGCCACTCAATGTCTCCAGGGGTGGACCACTGGCGCGTCGGACAATCGGAGAATTCCGGACTACTGAAGCCGGTGCGGCCTAGGGGCGTTTTTTCGGCCATCAGCTTTCGGGGAACAGCTGGTCGTCAGTGAAGGCGACAGGCAGGGTGGAATCATCCGAGAGGCGTCGGAGCACGTAACTGGTGCCATCCTCGCCGTGCTCGCCGTCGTAATCGTCGATGGCGAACCCGGATGTCCACGTGCCGTCGAAGCGATTCCGGACTCGGACCCGAAATCCTCTCGGCCAACGTCGGCTCGTTGACGACTGCTCCGTCATCTACTCTCTCGCTGGCTCTGGCTGCGATTCGTTCCGGTGTTCGTCAACCCGATGCCGGTTCCGCGGACTCATCGCCTGGCCACGACCCGGTCAAGCGGCCGAACACCCGTCTCATGAGGTGGTCGAAGGCGCCGCTCACGGCCTTGAACACCGCTCCCTCCAAGGCGAGGGCCCCGACCAGCTTGGGCCAGGTGGCCCGACGTTGCTCGGGCTGAGGCGGGCTCTGGTCGTCGACCGCCCCCCACAGGCGCCCGAACAGCTTCTTGCTCACCAGCCCAGCCAGGATCCCACCGACCAGGCTGAAGGGAATGAAGAGGATCTTCTTCATGGCTCGGTCCCTCAACCCTTCGCCCGCAGCTTCTTGCGATACTTCCGCCGGCCCAACAGCCGGCCGAAGACCACGCCGGCCACGAAGCTGCCCGCAGCGGCCACCGGCATCGGGTTCTCACGGGCCATGTCGGCCGCCCGCTGAGCTCCCTGGGCGGCGGAATCAGGTGAAGCCTCCTTGGCCTTACCCGCCAGCTCGTCGCTCTTGGCAGTGGCAGTACCCTTCGCACTGGCCACCTTCTCCTGCACCGTGGCCTTGATGTCGGCGACCTTGTCCTTGGTCTGAGCCTTCACGTCGGCCTTCTCGGCGAGAGACGAGACCGTGTCTCCCAGGTCCTGGCGGGTCTCCTCGATCTCCTGGCGGACCTCGTTGCTGCTGCGCTGGCCTCCTAGGCCCTGGCCGACTTGGCCCGATCCTTCACCCATTCCACATCCTCCTTGGTGCTCTGCACCGCCTCCTGGGGTGCAGGCGGGGTGCCCTTTTGCAAATTGGACTTACCCATTACGGCCAGCAGCACGGCGATGAGTCCGTAGGCGCCGGCCACGATCAGGGCCGACGCCCAGGCGTCGAGGACGAGGTTGATGGCCAGGATGAAGCAGGCCGTCAGGGCCCCGAAGGCAGCGACGGCCACCATCCCGGCACCACCGAACATGCCGGCCCCGATCCCGGTGCGCTTGGCCTTCTCGGTCACCTCGAGCTTGGCCAGCTCCACCTCCTTGCGGGCGAGGGCCTGGGACTGCTCGGTGAGCTGCTTGACCAGTTCGGCCACCGAAGGCTCCTGGCCCTTCGAGCGGCCACCGTCGCCGCTGTCTGTTGGAACCTGGAATCTCTGCTCTGTCATTGCTCCTCCTACTACTTGGTCTGCATCGGCAGACGGGGGTGGGCTCGCCCCCTCAGGTGCTCTAGCGTCGCCCCGCCATCCGCCTGTCGTCGTCGTCACTCGGTGCCCTGCGGCCCTCCTCGAAGCCGACCTCGACGTCCTGGTCGGAGATCCGGGTCTCCTTCTTGGCCAGTGCGGCCATGGCCTCACGATCAGCCTCGGTGGTCGGCGGCTGCACCAGTCCACGAGGCCACAGGCGGCGGTACTTGACCACGTTCACCTCAGCTGCGTACAGGCTGATCTGGGCGGCCATGTAGATGAAGGCCAGCAAGCCCAGCACCACGCCGAAGAAGCCGTACACCTGGCTGGAGGTCTTGAGCTGGTGGCCCACGAGGTAGCCGCCGGCGGCCTGGAAGATGGTCCAGGCGATGCCGCCCACGATGGCTCCGGCCCGGAACTCCCTGAAGCTGACCTGCTTGGGGGTGAGGATCCGGAAGGCCAGCAGGTACATGACGGCGTTGACGATCAACGACACGACGAAGGCGCCGATCTTCACCGGCAGCCCCAACGACGAGCTGTGAGCGCCAAAGGTGGAGAAGCCGGCCAGTGCAGTGGAGATGAGCAGGAACACCCCCATCACCCCGAACAGCAGCACGGATCGGCCCAGACGGGAGAAGAAGCTCGGCCGCTCGGTCATGGGGATGTTCCAGACCTCGGCCATGGCGTACTGACCCGCTTGGCTCACCCCCTGTGCCCCCCACAGCAGGCCAGCCAGACCGATGATCAACGCGAACGGCCCGCTCTTGTTCAATGAGTGGATGTTGCTACCCAGCTGGTTGCCGATGATCGGGAACTGGGCCAGGGCCGAGTGGGTCACCTTGTGTTGGATGGAGGGGTCGTTGCCGGCCACCAAGCCCAGCACGGTGAAAAGCACGAGCAGCAAGGGGAACAGTGACAGGAAGCCGTAGTAGGCGATGAGGGCAGCCAGCATCCCCGCCTGGTCGTCGCCGAACTTCTTCACCACTGCGTAGGGAAAGGCGATGAACGGCGTCTTCTGCTGCGCCAGATCGACTCCCCGCAATATCTTCCGAATGGGATTCGCCATTAGCATTTCCCCCAGTCGGGCCTCGCCCTAGCGGACGGGTCCTCTCGTCCCTCCCTGAGGGTCTACCCAGGGCTTTCTCAGCCAAACCCGAGCACACCAGCGCGGTGGCCTTGGCAATATGGGTTGCCGCGCAGCAACGAGCGCAGCACCGACACGGCGTTTTCTCGAGGAACTTGGCGGGCAGGATTTCGCTATCGCCCGCTCGACTCGGCGTCGACTGGACGCCCCCGCGTTAGCCGCAGGTTCGCCCTCATTTCCGGCAAACCGGCGCCAGGCCGTCGTTGTGCTGGCGGTAGCGAGCTTGCTGGCAGTCGGCGCCTGCGTGGCTGTGGCGGCCGCCGCAGGATTCCATTCGGTGCTGACGGTTCTGTCTCACGTCCGGCCCGGGTGGCTGATTGTGGCACTGGTTGCCCAGCTCGTCGCAGTCGTCGGCTACGCAGCCTCCTATCGAGAGGTCCTTCGAGTACGAGGCGGCCCTGAAGTGCACCCCGCATGGGCAGGGGCACTCACGGTGATGGGCTTCGGGGCCTACCTGTCCAAGGGCGGGTTTTCCTTCGACTACGGCGTCATCCGTCGATCGCCTGCGGGCCACGAGGCACACGAGAGGGTGCTTGGCCTTGGCGCACTCGAGTATGCCCTACTCGCCCCGGCTGCTTGGGTGTCCGCGGTCGTGTTGCTCCTCAGCGGGACAGCGGCCGATCCGTCGGTGACGTACGCCTGGATCATCGGTCTCCCTGTCGGATCCGCCATCGCGCTCGGACTACTGTGCCGACGCCACCAGCTGGCAGCACGTGGCGGCCGATGGGGTCGCGTGGCTACCTCCCTTTCGTCGATTTCGTTGGTCTGGGAGATGGTCCGCGTGCGTAGGCACTGGGCGGGCCTGGTCGGGATGGCGATCTACTGGTCCGGAGAGATTGGTTCGTTGTGGGCGGGACTACGAGCCTTCGGCTGGTCCGCTTCGATCGCCGCCACCATCGTCGGCTTCGCCACTGGCTACGCCCTCACCAGGAGAACCCTGCCACTGGCCGGGGCCGGCATTACCGAAGCCCTTCTCTCCTTCTCGCTGCACTGGGTGGGCATCCCGCTGGCCGTCGGGTTAGCGGGCACGGTGGTGTACCGGTTCTTCAACGTGTGGTTGCCGACGTTGGTCAGTGCCCCGGCCGCCAGATTGCATTCCCGGGCGGCGTTTTCTCCTCCGCGCGTCGAGCCGCTACGAACGTGATCATGTCTGCACTCGATAGGGCGTCGGCACTTTGTCGTCGGCGCGCTCCGATTGTATGAGGTCGCCGATCACGTACGAAATGACTCCGCTCGCCCTCAACGACCTATGGTGGTCTGCCTCCTGGAGGACCTACCCGGTTCGGAATGCCCGCCTCAGTGCCCCGTCCTGACGCCCCATTCGCCACGCCGTCGTCATCGTCGAAATGGCTCTCGATCCGCTGCTCCGGACGGCGTTCGCCCACAGCCGCAATGCGGTCGAGCACCTGCTTGTCGGCATCGGTTAGGGGAGGCTGCACGATGCTGCGTGGCCAGAGTCGATTCCTCAGCACGACGTTGGCCTCGGCAGCGTAGAGGCTAACTTCCGAACCGAGATAGATCCAGGTGAGAGTTCCCAGCACGACGGCGAACGTCCCGTACACCTGGCCGGCGTGACGCAAGTTGTGGCCGACGAGGTAGACGCCGAACGCTTGGAGGGCGGTCCAAGCAGCGCCGCCGAGAACCGCTCCCGGAACCAGGTCACGAGTCGTGACCGCTGCCGGTGTGAGCACCCGAAAGGCGAGCAAATAGAGTCCGACGTTCGTCACCAGAACCAGAGTTCGCAGGCCGATCTGGAAGACAGGAGCCCGAAGCAGTCCGACGTGGGCGGCATAGCTGGACAAGCTTCCGAGGCCGGTACTGATCAACACGTCTCCCGCCAAGACGAACAGGAAGGTCAGGCTTCGACCCAGGCGAGCGAGCAAGGCCGGGCGAACGACGCCGGGCACATTCCAGATCTGGGCCAGCGCCCGCTGAGCGGCTTGGCTCAGACCGAGGGACCCATACAAGGCGAACCCGAGTCCTACGACGAGCCCGATGAGAGTGCCGGAGCGGACAGCGTGAACGTTGGTCTTGAGCTGGTCGCCCAGGATGGGGAACTGGGCCAGCGCCGAGTTTTCCAATGTGCGGGTGAAGGATGATCCGGCGCCCAGAAGGCTCACGACCGTGACAAAGACCAAGAGTAGGGGGAACAGGCCGACGAACCCGTAGTACGTCATCAGGGCGGTGAGCGCGGACCCCTCGTCGTCGCCAAATTTCTTGATGACGGCGAAGGTCAGGGCTGCTGGCCGGTGACCCTGCTGGAAGCGGTCAACGACTTCTATCGGATTCTGCATTACGCCATACCGCCTTGTGACGGCGAATGCCCGTGACGTTGTGCCGACGTTGTTAGAAATATGCCCCGGCATGCCCGGCTGTATGCCTGCCCGGGAGGGTCGGTGGAAGGCAGCGACATGGCTATCCGCCGCCATGTTTGGCGATCGGGGATGCCCCCAGCCCCGCCTTCGTCCTGAGAGTGCGGCTAACAAAGGCGTTTGGACTCCAGCGACCGATAAAACTCGATCGCCAGGTCCGAGCGACTCCCCGGTTGTGCTTCCACGAGCCTTGCACTACCCGACACCGGTCTCTCCGGCGCCGATCAGCTATCGGGATTCCGCAGATTGCCGCCTACGTTCCTCGTCGGCGTCAGGATCGACGGTACGCGCCTTCTGGTGGCGCTGCTCGACCGCCCTTCGCTCCCGATCGGCAGCAAGCCCGCTCTCGTGGGCCGCGGCCTGAGATTCGGCTGCTTCCCGTCGGGCGACGGCCGCCTTCTGATCGGCCTCGGCTCGAAGCTCGTTAGCGCGCGCTGACCGCTCGTCGGTGATGGCTTGCTCCCGCTCGGCCCGCAGTTCCCGGCTGTAGGCGTCCTGGCGGATTTGTTCGGCCCGCTCCCGCCGCGTGTCGGGTGCCGCCGCCGGACGGCGGGTCCAAAGGCGACCACAAGGCTGACGAGTACGACGGCCGCAACGATGATGGCCACGATAGCTGCGATACTCATTGCTGCTCCTCACTACTGGTAATCCTCAACTTGTACCCGCGACTTGGTCACCTCGAACTCCCTGGCAAGCTACGTATCGTCCGAACAAGACGTTGGCTTGAGGCGGCACCCAACGAGATAGAGGAGCACCGCAACGGCCGTCCAGCCCAGTACCGCGAGAAGTAACGCCACGGGCGCGCTGTAGGGGAGAACGAGATAGGCGATCAGGGCGAAGAAGATCAGTGCCACCGCACCCAAGACCGCCCCGCCGGCATTCTTGTCAGCCCTACGAGTGCCTTCCTTCTCCTCGACCAGGGTTAGCGTCGCCGGAAGGATGGCGGGAAAGGCCAGGAAGACACCGCCGAGCCGGGCACCGAAGAGCAAGGTCACGATTCCGGCGACGAGAGATATCCCAGCACCGAAGGCAAAGCGGACCAGGTACTCGCCAGGCTTGATGCCACGGAGCTTTCGCAGGTCAAAACCCAACCACGATCTGAGGGAGCGAGGATGGCGAAGCGGAACTGTCACGCTATCGCTCTCGCAGCAGCGTAAAGTCCGAACGCCACGACGAGCCAGGTCGCCCACACCAGGGCGCTCGCCGGTACCACATGGAGCTTGGGTACGACGCGAACTGCGATCAGGCAACACGCCACCATGCCAAGGCTGCCAGCGATCATTCCCGCCGAGGCTGACCGAGCGTCATGTGTTCCCTTTGCCACATCCATGACGATGAGGCTCGCCACCGCCACGGCCGGCGCCGCCGAAAACAACCCCGAGAACCGCTTGGGACGGGCAGCCTCCCCAAGGAGGGCAAATGCGACGACCAGCCCACCCCCCGCCACCGTCTTGGCCAGCAGCTGCACGACCTCTTCCATCTACTTACCGGGCAGCTCGCCGGGGGTTGGACGTCGCTCTGTTGCGATCACTCGTCCGGCCGTCGGATTGAGCCCGGCTGCGGGTGGTGCGCGAGCTCGTCGGGGTTGCCCGACTCGCCGCCGCCGCCCGAGATGCCGAATTCGCCTGCCCACTGAACCGGATCGTCCCTTCGGCATCTCCCCCCACCGGCTTGGCCATTCCATCCAGGATCTGGCTGAGAAAGCGCGTTGGGGTAGGCAGCTGTGGCCGGTTGAGCATCTTGAGGAATGGAACCGCGGCGATAAAGGCTCCTAGCGGCGGCTCCAATAGCCCGACTGCAGTGGCCACGCCGACTGCGCCGAAGAATCCGATGGACCGGGGCCAGTCGACCTCGATGGGGCCGATTCGACTGACGAGACCCCTATCTTCCTGGGTCATACGGACCACCTCCGGGTGGAACGGCATGAACGCTCGCGAGTGTTATTCCCGCCTGCTAATCCTTCGAAGCTTCGTATCCGGCGAGGCCTCCGCTACCCCCCGACTGTCGGTTCCGCAGGCGCACGGTGCAAGCCCACGCCGCCCTTCTCGGGCAATCTGCCGCAGCGACGGCAACAACCATCCGTACGCGCTGTATGCCGATACCGTCATGACTCGAGATCGGTCGCTGTAGGTCGCCGAGCAGCGCGGATTGCGCGGCTAGGTGCCAGAACAATGGCCTAGGCGTTACGGGGCAATGGAAACCCAGTGTTCGTCGGCGGGCACCGGGGGTAGATAAGGATCCATGGCAGAGCTACGAGATAAGGCACGCAACAAGGCCCAGCAGGCAAAGGGCAAGGTCAAGGAGAAGGCCGGGCGCACATCCGGCGACCGAGACCTCGAGACCGAGGGCCTTGCGGATCGCAAGAAGGGTGACATCAAGCAGACGGGTGAGAAGGCCAAGGACGTTTTCAGAAAGTAGCTATCGGCACGCAGCCGGCTTCTGACTGACGTTGATCACCGTTGTCGGCCTGTTTCAGGCGGTAGGCCATGGCTATTGAGCGGGAGCCCGTTCCGACGACCTCTGCGGAGCAGTCGGTGTGGCTCGAGGATTTGCCCAGGGTTACATGGCCACCACTCGAGCATGACCTAGCTGTCGACGTGGCCGTGGTCGGCGCTGGCATCACGGGAGCCATGTCGGCGCTGCTCCTGAAGCGCGACGGGGCCAGAGTCGCGCTCCTGGAAGCGGATCGGGTAGGAGGCGGCGTCACCGGCTGCACGACAGCCAAAGTGACCGCCCTGCAAGCGACGATGTACTCGACCATTCGCCGCCACCATGGGCACGACGCCGCTGCAGCCTACGCCGATGCCAGTCTCGCGGGAGTCGAGCGGGTGGCGGAGGTGGCTCGCATGGAGAGCATCGAGTGCGATCTCTCTCGGCGCCCCGCCTTCACCTACGCCTCGAAGGAGCAGGAGCTGGAGGCTGTCGAGCGGGAGGGGGAGGCTGCCCGGGCTGCCGGGCTCGACGCGGTGACGACCACCGAGGTTGACCTCCCCTATCCGGTGGCCGGCGCCGTGCGCCTCGATGACCAGATCGCCTTTCATCCTGTGCGCTTCGTCCGGGGGCTGGCAGCTGCGGTCGACGGGGGGGACTCGATGGTGGCGGAGGGGACGAGGGTGCTCGGGGTCGAGGAGGGCGCCCCCTGCCGAGTTCATACGTCGAGGGGGACGATCGCCGCCGATCGGGTTGTCATCGCCAGCCACTATCCGCTGCTGGACAGGGGGATGTTCTTCGCCCGCCTGGAGCCACAGCGCTCGTATTGCATCGCGGCGCGGGTTCGGGGCCCACTGCCCAAGGGCATGTCGATCAGCGCTGGCGAACCCACCCGCTCAGTCCGGTCACACGATGACCTGCTCATCGTCGGGGGGGAGGGTCATACGACTGGCGCCGCGAGGGCGACACCAGAGCGCTATCAGGCCCTCGAGAGATTCGCCCGTGCTCACTGGGACGTGGACGCCGTCACCCATCGCTGGTCGGCGCAGGACCCCGTCCCCTACGACCTACTGCCGGTGGTTGGGCGCTACACGCCGCGTTCGTCGCGGCTGTATGTCGCCTCAGGATTCATGAAGTGGGGGCTTAGTGGCGGTGCCATGGCCGCCATCCTGCTGAGCGACCTGATCGCAGGGCGCGAGAACCGTTGGGCCGCGTACTTCAATCCCAACCGGCTCCCCGTTCGGTTGGCTCCGAAGCTCATCCGCCTGAACACGAAGGTAGCGCTCGATCTGGTTGGCGATCACCTGCGGCCGCCGGATGCTCACTCAGCGGCTGAGGTTGCCCAAGGGGCAAGCAGGCGTCATGCGCGATGGCCTCGGGAAAAAGGGCCTCTACCGAGACGAGAACGGGGCGCTCCACGTTGTGTCGCTTCGTTGCACCCACCTTGGTTGCCTGCTTCGCTTCAATTCTGCCGAACGTACCTGGGATTGCCCATGCCACGGATCTCGCTTCGACGTCGACGGAGTAGTGCTCGAGGGCCCGGCGGTCAGGCCCCTTCAGCATCGCTCAGCCGACGACGCATCCTAGCTCGGGAGGTTCGCCGAGCGCCTTGAACTAGCTGCTCGGAAGCGCTCCGCGCTGCGCGCCACTGCCATCGGCCGGTCGCAGCGAGCTTTGACCATCGCCCCAACTGGCGAGCAAATACTGTGCGAAGGTGCTCTCTACGTGTAGCAGCATGTGGCCGCCGAGAACGACTGACTCCGCGAGACTCGGCTCTGTCCGCGCGAAGACCCCGGCCATTTCGTGCGCGGCCACGCGGTCGTGTATCGCATCGGCCTCTACGTGCTCGTCGAAGTACTCAGTCACTTCGGTGCTGCCCATTCCCAGGCGTCGCAGGGCACCGCCATATCTGCGGTTGGCCTCCGTGGAGGTCATCTCAGTTACGGCGAGATGACCGAGCAGCGCGCCACGCCAGCGAGGTCGATCACAGAGCGCCGATGTCAAGTTGGCGGTGGCGAGCGTAACTCCAGGTAGGCAGCTGAGGTGGGCGTTCTCACGCGAGTCAAGGCCCAGGGCTCGGAGGGAGCGGGCATACAGCTCTGAATGCATCCGTTCGACTGAGCCACCCCCGAATTCGTCAGCGAGGATCCCAAGGAGCGCGGCTTTGGGGCGTCCGGTCAGCCAGGCCAGGATGCGGACGTGGGGGTCGGCCTCCTTGAGCAGATAGGCGCTACGGTGGACGATGAACTCGAGCATCTCCTGCTGAGTGCCCTGATGTAGCAGGTAGTCGGCGACTGACGGAGAGTCGTCTGTGGCGATCAGGGTCTCGAGGCGCGACGGAACGTCGGGCCCGTCGGGTGATGGCCCCACCTGACCGAGCAAGGCATCGAGGAAGCGGTCGCTCAAGGAATGGCGTAGGCCAATGAGCGTGGGCTCGTCGGCCCAGTCACGGCTGACATCGACGAAACCGCGATAACCGACCTCGAAACTCAGGTAAAGCGCCAGCTGGAAGTCGTCATCGCGCGTGGGTTCTCCGGCGCAGGTCGGCGGGAGCGCCACGGCCCGCGGGGCGCTTCGCAGGGTATCGACCAGGAACTCAGATAGTGGTCCTCTCGGCGGAGGAAGCCCTGCAGTCCTCATCGCTCCGCCACCACCACGCGAACGGCTCCACTTGGCGCCCTCAGACGGTCCTTGACTGACAGGCATTGTCCGGCAAGGAGCCACGCCACGCTTTCGTCCTGGGCATCGCCGACCTCGAAGGCAACCCAGCGCACGGAGTCCGGCAGCTTCGCGATGAGCCGGCGAAAGGCGTCCAAGCCATCGACACCCGCCCAGAAGGCGGTACCCGGCTCGTGCCGCTCCAGCTCCGGCGGTAACAGGCCGGTGGAGCGATCGGCCTCCGCCACGTAAGGCGGGTTGCAGACGACAGCGTCGAACGGGCCGCCAGGCACGCCCGCAATCCCGTCGGCGTGGACCACGTCCACGGGGACGTTGTGCCGCACCGCATTCCGACGGGCGACGTCCACTGCGGCGGCGCTCACATCGCTGGCCGTCACGGAGAGATCGGGACGTTCGAGCGCCAAGGCAACGGCCACGGCACCAGAGCCGGTGCAGGGCTCGAGCACCCGAGCCCCAACGGGAATACCGTGCGCCGCGTCGACAAGCAGCGCGGTCTCTGGGCGAGGAACGAACACGCGATCATCGACTAGCACTTCCACGTCCCGAAACTGCGTCCTCCCACGTACATGAGCCAGTGGTCGACGCTCAGCGCGTCGGTAGACCAAGCTCATGAAGTCCTCGACCGCCGAAGCCGGGAGGTCAGCTACTGGCGGCTCTCCGGGTTGGCTCCCAACGACGTCCTGGAGAAGGAGGCGGGCGTCGTCTGCGGATGTCTGACAGCCGGCGCGGGCCAACAAGGCCGTGGCCCGCTCGAGCGCCTCCGCTGTGCTCACTGATCCCGGTCGAGCTCGTAGAGCGAGACGTGCCGCCGTGAGTGGCCGGTGAAGGTTGCACCCTGCCAATCCTCCCACCGCTCGGCGAGCCGCAGGCCTGCCATGCGGGCCATCAGATCGAACTCCCGTGGCGTCGTGTACTGGTTCGAGAAGGAGTTCACCCGAACGGGCCGCCCGTCGGCCAGGTGGAGGTTCCACACCTTCATTCGTTGCGAGACTGCGTCATACCGCTGGATCTGCAACTCGACGTGGTCATCTCCGGAGAACCGAGATTGGACAGCCTGGCCGTCCACGAAGTCGCTGGGTTCGACAACCCGTGCCTCGAGGACGAAGCGTCCGCCCGGCGCCAGGTGCTCGGCCGCATTGGCAAAGCACCGGATCTGGCGCTCCGGGGTAGGGAGCCCGAAGACGGTGTGCAGGGCCAGGACGACCAGTGAATAAGTCCCCGGAGCTCGCGTGTCTGCGAAGTCACCGACGACGACGTCGAGGCGATCCCCTCCACGCTTGCGCCGCAACACTTCGAGCACTTCCGTCGATCCTTCGATGCCAGCCACCTCCAAGCCCCGGCTCTGCAGAGGCAGGGCCAGCCTGCCCGTACCGATGCCCATCTCCAGGACGGGCCCGCCGCCGGCGAGGATGGCCAGCCGGTCAATGGCCGCCTCGGTGTCGGGGATCGACCGATACAGCTCGTCGTAATCGTCGGCGATCTCCCGCCCGTACACGCCGGGGTCGTACGCATCCGGTTCTCGACTACCGTCCCGCGCTCGGCGGCGGCAAGTTTCCATTCCGAGCAATAGAAGGAGGCTTGGACAGCATCCATTCGGAGATACCCATCCGGACGAGAGTCCATGCACCCGCGGCGTCTGTATTCGCTTGTGGATCAATCCCACCATGCAACGGCATGGCGTTTGCATGATCGCTCGGCCGGTAATAGGTCGAACACGACCAGTTGACAACGCACGGTGCGGGCCAAGCCAGGAGGGCGGGTGGACGAGTCGGTGGACCGGGTGACCGATCTCTGGGGTCGACGCACCCCGATCGAGCGCGGTGGGAGCTGGCCGCCCCGAAGGGATGAGTTCCTCACCGTCGGTGAAGGCGAGATCGAACGATGGGTCCCGTCGGCCTGCGTACTTTGTTCTTTTGGCTGCGGAATCGAAGTAGCCGTCTCCGACGGCCGGATGGTCGGGGTCCGGGGTGCGACGGGAGACCGAGTGAACGCGGGTCGCCTCGGTCCGAAGGGTCTCTACGGGTGGCAGGCCAACCACTCTCGGGAGCGCCTTGGCTCTCCTCTGCTTCGGCGGGGCGGCGGCCTCGAGGAGGTGGATTGGGACACGGCGATGGCTGCCGTGGTGGATCGCTCCCGGGAGCTCCTGCGCGACCCCGGCCCCCTGTCGCTTGCCTTCTACACCTCTGGTCAGCTGTTCCTGGAGGAGTATTACGCCCTCGCCATGATCGCCCGGGCTGGCATCGGCACGCCGCATCTTGATGGCAACACGCGCCTGTGCACGGCCACGGCCGAGTGGGCCCTGATCGAGTCCTTCGGTGCTGATGGCAACCCCGGCTCGTACGCCGATATCGAGGCCTGTGACGGCCTCTTCCTGGTCGGCCACAACGTGGCCGAGACCCAAACGGTGATGTGGGCCCGGATGCTGGATCGACTCCACGGGCCAGACCGGCCGCGACTCGTCGTGGTGGATCCCCGCCAGACGCCGGCGGCCCGGGAGGCCGAGGTCCACCTTCCCGTCCGTTCGGGCACCAACGTGATGCTTCTCAATGCTTTGCTTCACGAGCTCGTCGCTCGGGGATGGGTGGACGAGCAGTGGGTTGGCGATCATACGGTCGGCTATGACCAGTTGGCGCGGCTGGTCGCCGAGTACCCGCCCGAGCGGGCAGCGGACGTCTGCGGGGTGGACGTTGGCGACATCCGCCGGACGGCGGAGATCCTCGGAACCTGTGAGCGCCTCGTATCGACGGTGCTGCAGGGCGTCTATCAGTCCCACCAAGCCACAGCGGCAGCCACCCAGGTCAACAACATCCATCTCCTTCGGGGAATGATCGGCAAGACAGGCGCCACTGTCTTCCAAATGAATGGGCAACCCACAGCGCAGAACACCCGGGAGACTGGAGCCAACGGTGCTCTGCCGGTCCAGCTCAACTGGCAGAATGACGAGCACGTCGGGCGACTGGCCGCCCATTGGAACGTCGATCCGCTGCAGCTGCCACACTGGGCGCCTCCAACGCACGTGATGCAGATCCTGCGGTTCTGCGAGACGGGCTCGGTCAGGTTTCTGTGGGTGAGCGCCACCAACCCGGCCGCCTCACTGCCAGAGCTCGAGCGTGTCCGATCCGTACTGGGCCAGGAACGGCTGTTCCTCGTCGTCCAGGACGCGTTCCTGACCGAGACGGCCCAGCTGGCCGATGTGGTCCTGCCCTCGGCTATGTGGGGCGAGAAGGTCGGCACCTTCACCAATGCCGATCGGACGGTGCACCTGGCCGAGAAGGCTGTCGACCCACCCGTCGGCGCAAGGACCGATTTCGAGATCTTCTCCGATTACGCACAGCGCATGGGCTTCACGGACAAAGGTGGTGCGCCTCTGGTCAAGTTCTCCTCGCCCGAGCAGGCATTCGACGACTTCAAGGAGCTCTCGCGGGGTCGACCGTCGGATTACTCGGGGCTCAGCTACGACCTGCTTCGAAGCTCGGGGGGTGTCCAGTGGCCGTGCAACGACCACCATCCCCACGGCCGGGAGCGCCTTTACCAGGATGGCCAGTTCTGGACGGCGGCCGATCGGTGCCAAAGCTACGGTCACGACCTGGAGACGGGGGCCACCAACGAATCCGAGGAGTATCGAGCCCAGGACCCGGCCGGCAGGGCAGTGATCAAGGCAGCCCATTACACCGAGCCCCACGAGACACCCACCGATCGCTATCCGTTCACCTACACGACCGGGCGTACTGTCTACCACTGGCACACACGGACGAAGACGGCACGGGCGCCGCAGCTGCAAGCTGCCGCCCCGGACGTGTGGATCGAGCTGTGCCCAGACGATGCACATGACCTCGACATTGGCGATGGTGACTGGGTTCGCGTTGAATCGCCACGCGGCCACATGCGAGCCAGGGCACGGCTGTCGGGCGTTCGGCCCGGTGTCGTCTTCGCCCCCTTCCATTACGGCTACTGGGATCTCGAAGATCAGGTCTCGAAGGATCGCGCCGCCAACGAGCTGACTATTACCGCGTGGGATCCGGTGTCGAAGCAGCCCCAGTTCAAGGCGGCAGCCGTGGCGGTGAGCAAGCTCACCGAGGCGGAGGCACCGCCTCCAGGCTCCCGATGATCGGTCCGTAGGCTCGCAGTCGATCACGGAGGTCGGTTCCATACTCTGGCGACGGCCACGATGACACCTGAGGATTGAGATGAACAAGGTGGGAACGCTTATTGACCAGCTCCACGAGGCGGAGATGACGTTGGGCGACGATTACCGCAAGGTCGCGGAGCGCCATGCCAGCGATCATGACCTCTGGCACAACTGCCATACGTTCGCCCGGCAGTGTCAGGCGAGGGGAGCACAGCTGCGCCAGGCGGGGGAGCGCTACGACCAGGAAATCGGCGATCCGCACGAAATCGAGGTGGCGCGCCGCCTGGCGAGCCAAGCCCGACGAGCGGTGGCCGATCTGGTGGGACGGCGGCCCGCCACGGCTCTGTTGATGCTACGAGACTTGCGGGAGCTCTACCTCGGGGCGGAGGAAGCCAATCTCCAGTGGATCATGCTGGGACAGGTCGCCCAAGCCACACGGGATGAGGAGCTCTTGGGAATGGTCGAGGTGCTCCACCGCCAGCTGATCAGTCAGATCAAATGGCTGAAGACTCAGATCAAGGAGGCGACCCCGCAAGTCCTCCTCACCTGACATCGCCATTTTTGACCGGGGCGCTTTGAGGCCGCTCTACTTCACTTCTGCTGTTCGGAAGCCTCCTGCTGGCCCTCTCGTAGCCGAGCCTTCTCCTCTTGGGCCCTCGCCCTCGCCCGGTTCTCGGCAGCCTCCCGCTCCGCCTTGCCTTTCTCGGACTGAGCCTCGCCCTCCTTGCGCAGACCGGCATTGTCCGCAATATCGCCGGCAGCCTTCTTCGCTCGGCCCTTGGCCTCCTCGAATACGCCCATCGATTCATTTCCTCCCTGTGCGGGCGGTTGCGGCGACGGCTCGCGCGTCAACCAGCTCCATCTCCCAACTAGTATACCCAAGTCGCCGGACTGGCATGTGCCTTCACACCGTGTCATACGACACGAATGGGGCGGGCTTTCCCCGCCGCGCCAACGGTTTTTCGGGCCCGTCATGTCTCGGGCCCAGTGCCGTGGGTTTTCAGCTTCGCCGAGCGGGGAATATCCAGCATCAGGAGCGGTGCCGGCCTTGTGCGGCGCCCTCAACACATGTAAGGAGGACCGATGAACGCGCGCCCTATTGACCCCGGCAAGGCCCGCGGCCTGGTGGACAAGATGGTTGGCCTGGGCAAGGAAGTCGTCGGAGTAGTGATCGACAACGATCGGCTCCAGGACGAGGGCAACCGTCAGCAGGACAAGGGCACGGCGATGCTCAAGTCTTTGCGTAGCAAGGGTCGGGCACGGGCCAAGGAGTCCAAGGCTGAGGCCTTGGAGCGGAAGGAGCGAGCGACGCAGCGAGCGAAGTCGAGCGCCTGAGGCGCGGGCGTCGTCGAAGTGTCGCCGCTCTGTCCCCGGGGCCGACGGGGCGTCGGTACGGGCCGGCCCCCCTCAGAAGACCACATGTCCACGCCACGGCATGCCTGCCGCGAGGTGTCGTCAAATGATCCGTCGTGACTTCCGGTGTCCGAGGCGCAGCTCCACCGAGGCCTTTGCCTGGCATCCGAACCGGTCACACCGGAACGCTGAGCTCCGTTGCCTCCGCCGCAATGGCGTGCCTCCCGGCGTCGTGGGGCAGCCGCGCCGCGTCGAGCGAGTCGTGTAGATCGGGATGGGCGGCGGCCGGGCCGGTGTGCTCCTCGATGTCGATGGGACACTCGTGGACAGCAACTATCTCCACACCTTGGCATGGTCGCGAGCCTTGCGCGAGCTCGGGGTGTGGGCGTCCATGAACGCCATTCATCGCCTCGTGGGGATGGGTGGTGACCAGCTCGTACCTCACCTGCTGGGACACGATGTCCCCGGTGTCAGCGACGCCCGTGCTCGGCGCTACAAGGAGTTGCTCGAGGAGGTCAGGGACTTTCCCGGTGCGGCCAATCTCCTTCGCAGGCTTCACGATGCCGGCGTGGCCGTCGTGCTCGCCACCTCATCGCCGCCCGAAGAGCTTCAGGCTGCCGTCCAGCTCCTCGACGTCGGGGGTGCTATCGACGCCATGACGACCAAGGACGATGTGGAGAACTCGAAGCCGGCTCCCGATCTGTTCCTCGCGGCGATGCAAAAGGGCGGGGTGGATCCCACCCGGACCCTGGCGGTGGGCGACAGCGTGTGGGACCTCCAGGCCGCGCGCGCCGCTGGGCTCGGCTGTGTTGGCGTCGAGACGGGTGGGTTCAGTCAGCATGAGCTGTCGGAGGCCGGCGCCCTACATGTCTATCGGGATGTCGAAGAGCTCGGCCGTCAGCTCCTGACCGGGCCCCTCGCCACCCTCTTGCCTGGCTAGGCTGCCGCCACCAGGACCCGGCTGGCCATCGCAAGGTCAAGGTCTCCGTTACCTGGATCGCCGCCCGTACACCCAGGTCGTCACGAGCGGCGGTGACAACCTGCCCTACGGCTCCGGGTCGGAAGTGTAAGGGGTTTCCACGTGATCCCCTCCTCGACCCGTCGAGCCGCCCGCCTGATCATCTAGCGACGGCACCGCCGGCGTACGTCGTTGCTCTGTCCACTACGCGTCTTGTGGGTCGAGTGGACGTCCCCTCGTCGAGTTCCGCCGGCCCTGTTGAGACCGCCGATGCTAGGTTGGCCTGCTTCCCACGCCGCTCGCCCAGCGGCGAGGCTCTCGGTCGGCATCGCGTCGTGCGATGTCCATCATGCTGGCGATCTCTCGGCGACGTTGCTGAACCAGATCGGCCGCGGATTCAGAGAACTCCTCCACGGTTGGCGGTCTGCCTCGATAAGCCTTGCGATCTCACGAACGAAGCGACTATCGCCCTCCTCCTCGGCCGTCTCCACCTCCACCTGGTAGGCGGACGGATCGCGCAGGTCGTTGTACAGCCGGAGCGAGACCGCATTGAGCTCCTCGTCGAGCAGGATCGCAGCGACGCCCTGCACCGGCTGCGGCTCGAGGTTGTCGATGACCCATCCGCCGCTGTTGTAGAGGTGGACCGAAGCCGGATAGCCCGGGAGGCGCCGTCGGTCGACAAATGGCTTGTGGGTATGGCCGAACACGAAGGTCGTCTCCCGGGGGATCGTGTCGAACTCCCGGCGCAACTGGTCATGCACCGGGTGCTCTAGATAGGCCTGCAGTCCATCCTGAGCCGCCTCGGAGAGAGGAGCGTCCGGCAGGGTGCGCTCGAACTTGGTCGCCCGACGGATGGCGGCCCCAAGCGCTGGAGCAAGAAGTTGCGTCTCGGCGGAGTGTAGCCATGGGGGGCCGGCTGTTCTTGCCGTGATCCCACGGGCCACGTTGGCGGCCAAGGAGCTCACGGCGTCCTTGCTCTCCAGCGCGGTGTAGATCAGCCGGACGTCCTCGCCGGCCTGGCCCGACCGACCCAGCGTGGATCCCAGGAAATCGATCCAGGCGAAGTTGTCGGCTTCCCACTCCGAGATGTGGTCACGGACCTTACCTTCGCGCCGCGCCGGAAAGAGCATGTCCTCGAGCTCGGAGATGAATGTGTACACGGGCTCGAGAAAGTGGCCATGGGAGAAGACCACGATCCGTGAGCGCTCGGCGGTGCTCAGCGCCAGGTTGGGATAGAAGGTCCGTACCGCGACCTCGCCGCCCTGGAGCTGTCGGCGAAAGAGGGCGCCGAGGAACTCGGAATAGGGTGGGTTGGGGTCGGCGTCCACACGCATGCTTGTCGTATGCCCAGGTCCGTGGAGCATCTCCCCCCGTGGACAGGACGCTACGTAGTCTCCGTACTGGCGTTCACGGGCGCTCTCCCAGAGATGGTGATCATGGTTACCCGGGACGTAGAAGACGGCGTCGTCGAATAGGCCAGCGTGCGCCTTGAACGCACAGTCGACGAACAGCTGAAACGCCATGGCGGCGACGTTTTGCTCGGCGAGCGCAAACTCGAGGACGTCGCCGTTGAGAATCAAGGTCGGTCTCTGGCTGCCACCGTTCTTGGCGATCAAAGCGTCAAGGCAGTCGAACAGGCCCGTCAGAGCCGCGCTCGGCTCTGAGAGGTCGATATCAATGCCATTGGAGGCCAATCTGGAGAGGATGCTGTTTTGGGCGCCGAGGTGCAGATCGGATAGGCAGACATACCGGATCTCAGACATCCGCCGGGCTCCACTTCACCGATATTCCGGCCAGGCGCTCTGAACAGCTGGCAGCTGTCGGGGCTCGCCGTCGCGGACCAGAGTCGACAGAGGGGATCTCCTCCGAAGCAGGACAAGCCCCTCCTGTAGCTGGCTTCCTGACGGCGTTCGCCATGCGCCGCGACCTCCCCGATCGCCCGAGACCAGGCTGGCACGAGGGCGAGATCTCTATCTCTGACCTGAACAGTACCCGTGTCGGTTCGAGGCAAACGGCCCACCTCAGCGCCAGCTAGCCGTCGAGAGTCACACCTCCCGGAGGACAGGCGAGTCGGTATGGCCGGGCCTTCGCGACCCGGTAGACGTTGGCTGGTCGCTGATCGGCCGTCGTCGGATGGAGGGCCCGTCCGGTCGAGCTTGCCGTGTCGAATCGACAGGACAAGCTAGGTTCGATACATCAGCCCGGTGATCCGCCGGCAGGCTGCCAAGGGACCGCCAACTCTCGGATCGTGAGGGCGGCGTCTCTGACCTCTACCGGACCGCTGCTGTCATGCCACACCTCGAGGATGAGGCTCGTGGTGCGATCCGGACCAAAGATCGTGTTTCCTCTGAGCGCCTGCTTGCCGCCACTGATTTTGGCGAGCACCTGGGCGGAGATCGCTTCGCTGTGAAGTGGCTCCTGACCGGGAATGGCGGTGTGGCTGAAGCGGGTGCCCTTCCGATCGTCGGGGTCCCATTGCACCTCGAGCAGTACCTCGTACCACCCCTCGGAGCGGAACACGACGCCAGTATCGTCGTAGCCGACATCCTTCGATCTCTCTGGGGGTTCGGACAGCGGCACGGTCGTGAGCGTGTCGCTCTTCACCTGGATAGGACCGGTGGATCTGAAGATGTACTGTCGGGCAGCCATGACGAGGACGCTAGCTCGCGCCCGCTCCGTGCGGGCCAATCGACAAGGTCGCCCCACACGCGTCGCCGGAGTGTCGTCTCGCCCACGGGCCGCCCGGCGCGATCGAGTGGTTTGCCGACCACCTGCGACCCGACTGCCGGGCAGCAGGTGATCGAGACCAGGAACCTGCCATCTGACAGCAACGGGCGGGCCGCCGTGGCGTGGACCGGCGGCGGCCCGCCTACCGCAACCGACGTCCGAGCGCTCAGCCCGGGTTCGACGGCGGGGCCGCGCCGTTGGGCGCGGGGCTCCCCGCGGGTCCGGGCCCGAAGCCGGACACGGTCTTGACCACCTGGAAGCTGGAGCTCAGCTCGACGGTGACGTAGCTACCGTCGGCCTTCTTCATGTGGACCTCGAAGGGGGCCACGCCCGAGGAGTCGGACTCCGCCCGGATCACGGTGGCGTTGGGAACGGCCGCGTTCGCCGCCGCCACGGCCTTCTGCTGGTCGGTCCCGGTCAGCAGCGTCTCGCCCGGCCCGTGGCTCATCGTCGCCGGATCGCCAGGAGCGCCCGCGGGCGGCCTGGACGGGTTCGACGACCCCGACGAGCCGCTTGTTGACGAGCTGGTCGCGGCCGCTGCGATACCGGCGGCTCCGAGGCTCACGCCGGCGACGAGTGCGCCGGTGACGAGGGTCTTGCGGACGATAGAGGAGCGTTGGTTCACGGGAATTCCTCTCGGTAGGGCCCGCCGGGACATTCCCGGCAGTTGTTCGACCGTCCACCATGAGCCACGGAGTTGAGACCCAGCTGGGACCGAGCGGAAACTCTCGGAAGTGTTGTGCAGTGCCATCGCCCGGAGCGATGAGTTCATGCTCCTGGTCGGCCGTTCTGGGGTGGAGCATGGCGGCAGTGTCCCGCTTCACCGAGGCGGCGCCGCGCCGCGCGTGGAGACATTCAGACTGCGCTGATTCTCCACTCAGGCGGGTCGCACCGGGGGCATAGCTGCCTCGGACAGACGGAGCAGGCGCAAAGGACGTGGCAAGGTGGAGAGATTCTTTGCTCGCTCAGGATAGGAGGACGACCATGCGCATCGCCGCGATCGGCAAGGGAAAGATCGGAGGCGGGCTCGCCAACCTGTGGGAACGTGCGGGTCATCAAGTAGCGCGGATCGGACGAGAGGGCGGCGACGTCTCCGACGCTGAGGTCGTGCTGGTGGCGGTGCCGGGCGGCGCCATCGCCGAGGCTCTTGACAAGGTCCGCGGCATCGAGGGCAAGACGGCGATCGACGCCACCAACCTCGTTGGCGCGGAGCCGCCGACCGGGTTCGCATCGAATGCTGAGTATGTGAAGTCCAAGACCGACGGGCCAACCGCCAAGTCGTTCAACATCAACTTCGCTGCCCTGTACGACCAGCTCGACCGGGTCAGCACCAAGCCATGCAACCTGTGGTGTGGGGACGAGGCGGCCCGCCAAGTCGTTGAGCAGCTCATCCGCGATGCCGGGTACGACCCGGTGTATGCCGGCCCCCTCGACAATGCCGCCGTGCAGGAACACGCCATCAAGCTGATCTTCGGGATTGTTCAGGGCGGCATGGGACCCTTCTTCTACCGAATGGCGCCGCCAGACCGGCTCTGAGAGCTTCCGTCGCGCAGGGACCCCTTGCAGCGAAGGTTCTCAACCGGCCTGGTCGAGCGCCGCGCCGAACTGCTCAAGCACCTTGCTGTGGCGGTTGTCGGCTAAAGCCTTGCCCAAGGCGATGACGCCGGCGACGGGCCATTCGATGATTCCCGCCACAGCCAGCACCCCGATGCCTGCGTACCAGGCGAGGTGATCGGGCGGGGGCAGAGTGACGGCACCGACGAGTGGTAGGGATAGGTGCACGGAGCCCTCATCTGTTACTCGCCGTGCGGCATCGCGGCGCCGGTGGTTGGACGCACTCGTCCTCCGGGCTGACCGATTAGTCGTGGTGCGCTCGGCTGCGCTCGAGCCGGTCCTCCTCGGTTGGCGGGCCGTCTCGGCGTTCGTCTGTGCAGCGGTCATCCAGCAGCCGGCTGGGGAGAATCATCGCCTGGCCACGACCCGGTCAAGCGGCCGAACACCCGTCTCATGAGGTGGTCGAAGGCGCCGCTCACGGCCTTGAACACCGCTCCCTCCAAGGCGAGGGCCCCGACCAGCTTGGGCCAGGTGGCCCGACGTTGCTCGGGCTGAGGCGGGCTCTGGTCGTCGACCGCCCCCCACAGGCGCCCGAACAGCTTCTTGCTCACCAGCCCAGCCAGGATCCCACCGACCAGGCTGAAGGGAATGAAGAGGATCTTCTTCATGGCTCGGTCCCTCAACCCTTCGCCCGCAGCTTCTTGCGATACTTCCGCCGGCCCAACAGCCGGCCGAAGACCACGCCGGCCACGAAGCTGCCCGCAGCGGCCACCGGCATCGGGTTCTCACGGGCCATGTCGGCCGCCCGCTGAGCTCCCTGGGCGGCGGAATCAGGTGAAGCCTCCTTGGCCTTACCCGCCAGCTCGTCGCTCTTGGCAGTGGCAGTACCCTTCGCACTGGCCACCTTCTCCTGCACCGTGGCCTTGATGTCGGCGACCTTGTCCTTGGTCTGAGCCTTCACGTCGGCCTTCTCGGCGAGAGACGAGACCGTGTCTCCCAGGTCCTGGCGGGTCTCCTCGATCTCCTGGCGGACCTCGTTGCTGCTGCGCTGGCCTCCTAGGCCCTGGCCGACTTGGCCCGATCCTTCACCCATTCCACATCCTCCTTGGTGCTCTGCACCGCCTCCTGGGGTGCAGGCGGGGTGCCCTTTTGCAAATTGGACTTACCCATTACGGCCAGCAGCACGGCGATGAGTCCGTAGGCGCCGGCCACGATCAGGGCCGACGCCCAGGCGTCGAGGACGAGGTTGATGGCCAGGATGAAGCAGGCCGTCAGGGCCCCGAAGGCAGCGACGGCCACCATCCCGGCACCACCGAACATGCCGGCCCCGATCCCGGTGCGCTTGGCCTTCTCGGTCACCTCGAGCTTGGCCAGCTCCACCTCCTTGCGGGCGAGGGCCTGGGACTGCTCGGTGAGCTGCTTGACCAGTTCGGCCACCGAAGGCTCCTGGCCCTTCGAGCGGCCCCCGTCGCCTGTCTCGGTTGGAACCTGGAATCTCTGCTCTGTCATTGCTCCTCCTACTACTTGGTCTGCATCGGCAGACGGGGGTGGGCTCGGCCCCTCAGGTGCTCTAGCGTCGCCCCGCCATCCGCCTGTCGTCGTCGTCACTCGGTGCCCTGCGGCCCTCCTCGAAGCCGACCTCGACGTCCTGGTCGGAGATCCGGGTCTCCTTCTTGGCCAGTGCGGCCATGGCCTCACGATCAGCCTCGGTGGTCGGCGGCTGCACCAGTCCACGAGGCCACAGCCGGCGGTACTTGACCACGTTCACCTCAGCTGCGTACAGGCTGATCTGGGCGGCCATGTAGATGAAGGCCAGCAAGCCCAGCACCACGCCGAAGAAGCCGTACACCTGGCTGGAGGTCTTGAGCTGGTGGCCCACGAGGTAGCCGCCGGCGGCCTGGAAGATGGTCCAGGCGATGCCGCCCACGATGGCTCCGGCCCGGAACTCCCTGAAGCTGACCTGCTTGGGGGTGAGGATCCGGAAGGCCAGCAGGTACATGACGGCGTTGACGATCAACGACACCACGAAGGCGCCGATCTTCACCGGCAGCCCCAACGACGAGCTGTGAGCGCCAAAGGTGGAGAAGCCGGCCAGTGCAGTGGAGATGAGCAGGAACACCCCCATCACGCCGAACAGCAGCACGGATCGGCCCAGACGGGAGAAGAAGCTCGGCCGCTCGGTCATGGGGATGTTCCAGACCTCGGCCATGGCGTACTGACCCGCTTGGCTCACCCCCTGTGCCCCCCACAGCAGGCCAGCCAGACCGATGATCAGGGCGAACGGCCCGCTCTTGTTCAATGAGTGGATGTTGCTACCCAGCTGATTGCCGATGATCGGGAACTGGGCCAGGGCCGAGTGGGTCACCTTGTGTTGGATGGAGGGGTCGTTGCCGGCCACCAAGCCCAGCACGGTGAAGAGCACGAGCAGCAAGGGGAACAGTGACAGGAAGCCGTAGTAGGCGATGAGGGCGGCCAGCATCCCCGCCTGGTCGTCGCCGAACTTCTTCACCACCGCGTAGGGAAAGGCGATGAACGGCGTCTTCTGCTGCGCCAGATCGACTCCCCGCAATATCTTCCGAATGGGATTCGCCATTTTGGAAGACCTCCCCGATCCGCCATCGAACGAGTCGCTGGTCCCAGCAAACTGGGCGGGACCGCCGCTCCTATGCCTCGCATGTACCCAGCCGACTGGGTGGCAAACGCCCTGGAAGACCGGCCCAGGGGGCCTTTGGCTGGCTACACGGGTTGCCACTGTTGAATGCAACGACTACTTGCCCAAGAGCTGTTGCATCACCAGCCAGTCACGAACGGCAGCCAACCATCGTTCAGGCTCGCGGAGGTGAACCGGGTGGCCAGCTCCCGGGAGAGGAGCGAGGCGCCAGTTCGGGCGATCATGGACAACAGCTCTCGCCCACTCCACTGGCACCAGGGCATCGTCCTCGCCGTGAAGGACAAGGACCGGGCAGGAGATTTCGGTAAACATACGGCGGCTGCATGTCGACGTCACCGAGGCCCAGACGAGTGAGGCGATCGCCTCCGCGGCCGTCCGATTTGCATCACGGTCATCCGGTCGCTGGCTGTGAAGCTCTTGCTCGGCAGCGACCACGTCCTCGGGCAGGGAACCAGGATCGGCCAATGCCGTCCTCAACGAGGACTCGGTGACCCAATGCGTATCTCCCTGCCAGGGTTTGGAGACTCGCAAGGAGCCGACGATGGCCCGCACTCGTTTCGCCAGCATTCCTGCGGCTACCGCTGGCGCCCACAGACCTCTGTAGTCCGGAGGAAGGTAGGAGCTGGACAGGATCAAGGCTGACACTGAATCTGGCTCGCGAGCAGCTTGTAGGGCTGCTACGCCTCCTCCCATCGAGCTTCCCAACAGGACGGTGGGGCTCGAAGCCCGGGCATGCAAGAAGCCAGACAAGACTGATCGGCAGGCTGAGAGGGTGGCTGAGCGGTGGCGCCTGGGACTCAGACCGAAGCCGGGAAAGTCCAGAGCCAGTACCCGCCCCATCGTCGCCAGGGAAGGTGCCACCGTCATCCATGTGAGATGGGTCTCGCCCAGACCATGCAGACAAACAAAGGTGGCGTCGGCTGGGCCAGACCATTCTCGGTAATGAACCGGCCCGTCGATATCCACGAACTGGCTCGGTGGAAGGCCCCTCGGTCGAACGCGACGGACCGGTCGGGCTCATGACACCTATCTCACCAGAAGTTGCGCTCGCCATGCACCGCGGTGCTTCCGGATGTCAGCTCCGGACGGGTGCTTCCCGGACGGCCCTATCGATGGTGCGGCGGGCTACTGCGTGGTTCATCGCAGCGGCGATCCATAGGTGTCCCACCAGTCAACGGTCACGGATCCTCCCCAGTCTCGAGTCGTACCTCCCTCATCCGCTTTCCGTCCGATACCCCGGCTCCGCAGAGCAGATAACAGGTCCGAGCCCAACGCCTGACGAGCTCAACAAAGCCGCGCGTCGCTGGGCCTGGTCCGAATCTTTGCGGTCTATTGACGACTGACCGACGGAAGGCGGGTGGCGGTCCGAGTGTTCGAGGCGCTTTGCCTGGGTAGAAGCCACACATGGATGTCATCAAGGTGCTTACCGACGATCATGGAGAAGTCAACCAGCTCTTCGGCCGTTTCAGTCGGTCTTCCAAGACGGAGACCGAAAGCGAGCTTGCCAAGGAGATCATCCACGAGCTTTCGGTTCACGCAGCCGTCGAGGAGACGTTCGTCTACCCCTTGCTTCGGGCGAAGCTGCCTGATGGTGGCACGCTCGCCGACCGCTCGATCGAGGAACACAAGGAGATGAAGGAGCTGCTCTCCGAGCTGGAGAAGCTCGAGGTCGGAAAGGCCGAGTTCGGCAGGAAGATGGATGCGCTCGTGGGCGCAGTGCGGCAGCACGTGGCTGAGGAGGAGGGCGAGGTCTTCCCGAAGCTCCGTAAAGCCACCGACGCCGAGTTGCGCAATCGGGTCGGATCAGCAGTCGAGAAGGCCAAGTCGGTCGTGCCAACCCACCCGCACCCGATGGTCCCAGGAAACGCCACTGCCCAGTTGCTGGCCGGGCCGTGGGCGAGCCTGGTCGACCACGTCAGGGACCTCGTGGCCTGAGATGAACGTCGGCGTCACGCTGGTACCAGGTCGCAGCATCAGCCGTAGGTTGCCCTGGCCTGTTACCCGCCTCCAGGCGATCCGTCTGTCAGTTGGTGCTGTCGGCCTACGGGTCATTTGGCGCCGCAGGAGAGGGCGAGTCTGAAGGAGAGAAGCGCATGGCGGAAGGAGGATCACGTGCCTAACCAGAGCATCAAGAACGAGAAGCAATATGAAGGTCTTCGCAGGAAAGGCATGTCCAAGGCGCGCGCCGCACGAATAGCCAATTCTCCCGGATCGTCGCAGCGCGGCGGACGCGCATCCGGCTCTGGCGTTCGCCGGAATGCAACATCGCAAGGCGGAACAACGGCCCAGAAGCGTCGAGCGGGCCGTACGCGGCAGCCAGGCGAGGAGCAGGTAAGCGGACATTCCGGGCGACTAGCCGATTAGGCGCTCGCCCTTCGCTCGGGCGCTGGCGCCGTCCTCGGCCGCCCGCTTGCGCCAAGGACGGGGGCTCGGGCGGTCCGGTGCCTGCTAGCCGCCCCAGCGGGGCGAGACTTGGGGGTTGTCACTGACCCCCGCCCGAGGTTAGATTCGGCGGGCCGACCGAACCCCGTTGGGGAGCCGAAGAGGAGGGCCTGGCGGGCAGGGTGTAGTCGGCGGGATGCGGGGAGGGGTCGGTCGGGAAGGCCCCTCCTCGTCGTTGTCGGCCGCGGCCTGGCGCGGCGCTCTGTCCAGGCAGCGTCAGAAGGGCCGGCACCTCCGTGGCGCGTGGACTCACGACGACAACCCGCCGGGCGCCGTGGGCGGCTCCGGGTCGGGAGCGTTAGGGGTTTCCGCCGATCCCCCTCCCCCTGCTGCGACCGCTGTCACCCGATGCGCCACGGATGGTTAGCTACCGACCCACCATCGCCGGTAGCGCATGGAGCCGCTGGACATGCGGTCGGCGACGCTCGAGAGAAGGGCCCAGCTGAGGCCCAGAGGTGTCCAATGGTCACTTCGTGGGTAGAGCTAGAGAGGCGGTAGGCCTGGACGGGGGTTTGCTCTTTGTTAGCTCGCCGTAATCCGGGCCAGCCGACGGCGTTTGGCCTTCGGCGGCGGATTCCCTTTTTGCTCGCTGTGGCATCTCAATCCTGATCTGGCAGTTTCGTCTCCAGGGGCAAGGCGGAGGCTGTTCCCCCGACAAACGGCACGAGCGTGGATCGCTATGAAGCCCGCTGTGCGGGTACAAGAAGAAGACCGTCGCTTGCAAAGGCGAGAAGTCAGACCTATGAGCAGGAGGCAAACAAGTGGGCATATTCGAAGAGGCCAAGGGCCGAGTCAAGGAAGCCATTGGCGATCTGACTGGGAACCCGAGGATTCAGAAGGAGGGCGAGGCCCAATCGGAAAAGGGCCGTGCTCAGCGGGAGGCAACCTGAGGCTCGCGCAAGGGGACGTGCGCAAGAGACCAAGGCTCGGGCCCATGAGGAGCAGCAGCGAGTGGCTGAACGGGAGAATGAGGAGGGATAACCGCTAGTGGGCCAAGATGCCATCACCAGATCCCGGCGCGACAAGCGCCGGGGTCTGGTGCGACATGAGTTTCGACGAGGTCGACGAGGTTGGCCATGGAGCGACTGAGCGGACTGGACGCGTCCTTCCTGTACTTCGAGACGCCTGCCAATCACCTACACGTTTCGTCAGTCATGACCTTCGATCCGTCGACGGTGCCGGGCGGATACACCTTCGCCCGCGTCAAGGAGACGGTGGCGGATCGACTCCATCTCGTCCCTCAGTTCCGGCGGCGGTTGGCCAGCGTTCCGTTCAACCTCCACCACCCCGTGTGGATCGAGGATCCTGACTTCGACCTCGACTTCCATCTGCGACGAGTCGCCGTGCCAGCGCCGGGCGGCGACGAGGAGCTTTCAGAGTTGGCGGGCCACATAATCGGCCTCCAGCTCGACCGCTCGAGGCCCCTTTGGGAGATCTGGGTGGTCGAGGGATTGGAGAACGGGCAGGTGGCGACGGTGTCGAAGTTGCACCACTCCACCATCGACGGGGTGTCCGGGGCCAATATCTTGGTCCACCTGTTGGACCTGGCTCCAGAGTCTGGCCAGCAACATGCCACGGCGCCGCGCTGGGAACCGGAGCACAAGCCCTCCGACATCGAGATGCTTGGCTACGCACTAACTTCCCGGCTACGGCGGCCCGTGCAGCTGGCCAAGGTCGTCCCCGCCACGCTGGGTGCTGTCGTCAGGCTCGTCCTGCGCCGCCGCGGCGGTGCACCCAAGGGTGGCACCCCTCTGGCCGCTCCGCGCACCTCCTTCAACGCTGCCATCACCCCGCATCGGCGGGTGGCATTCACGAGTGTGCCCTTAGGGGATGTCAAGGCCATCAAGAACGCCTTTGGCACGACCGTCAATGATGCCGTGCTGTGTATCTGCGCCGGGGCCCTCCGCCGTTATCTCGACCAGGGTGGTGAGGAGCTTGACAAGCCTCTCGTCGCCACGGTGCCTATTTCAGTTCGCGTCGAAGGCGACCAGTCAAGCCCGGGTGCGAACCAGGTGTCCGCCATGTTCACCTCCCTGGCCACGGACCTCGATGATCCTGTGGAGCGGCTTCATGCAATTCACGAGTCGACCAAGGGAGCCAAGGAGGAGCACAGCGCCGTTGGGGCCACGATGCTCCAAGAATGGGCCGAGCTCGCCGCGCCAAACGTCTTCTCGCAGGCCGCTCGTCTGTACTCGGCCATGAAGCTGGCTGAGCGTCATCGACCCATCCATAACGTCGTCATCTCGAATGTTCCCGGACCGTCCTTCCCGCTGTACTTCGCAGGATCCAGGTTGACGGCTCTGTATCCCCTCGGGCCCATCTTCGACGGGTTGGGGCTCAACATCACGGTGTTGAGCTACATGGACACCGTTGGTTTCGGATTGCTGGGGGCACGAGAGCTCATGCCTCGCCTCTGGGACCTGGCCACAGCAATAACTGATGCGACGGCCGAGCTGAAGAAGCTGGCGCAGCGAAGCAGTCGATCTCACACCGAGGCCCGGGGTGGACGCCGTCCGAGCGGGAAAGGCAAGCAGACCAACTGATGGCTCGTTATCCACTGGAGCGTGTTCGCATTCACGGCCACGAGGTGGGCTACCGATGCGTGGGGCAGGGCCCGGTGCTCCTTCTGATCCACGGCATCGCGGGCAGCTCCCGGGCCTGGGCAGATGTCATGCCCCTCCTCGCCGGGGCCTACACCGTGGTGGCCCCCGACCTCATTGGACATGGCGAGTCGGCCAAGCCCCTCGGTGACTACTCGCTTGGCGCCCACGCCAGCGGCCTGCGCGACCTCCTCGCTGTGTTGGGCATCGAGCGGGCAACCCTCGTCGGCCAGTCCCTCGGCGGGGGCGTCGCCATGCAGCTGGCGTACCAGCACCCGGAGATCTGCGAGCGGCTCGTCCTCGTGGACAGCGGTGGCCTTGGTCGGGAGGTCAGTTGGGTGCTTCGCTACCTCACCATTCCGGGCGCGGAGTTCCTCATGCCGGTGCTGTTCCCGCCCTTCGTGCGAGCCTGGGGCAACGCCATGGCACGGTTTCTCTACGATCGAGGCCTACGATCTGTTGGGGCGGCCGAGTCGTGGCGGGCCTACGCTTCGCTCACGGAGTCGGCCAACCGCAAGGCCTTCGTGCGAACGGTACGGGCTGTGATCGATCCCGGCGGACAGTCGGTCAGCGCGAGAGACCGGCTCTACCTTACGGCCGAGATCCCGACGCTCATTATCTGGGGCGACCGCGATGGCATCATCCCGCTCGATCACGCCTACGCCACACACCAGGCCCTCCCGGGTAGCCGTCTGGAGGTCATTCAGGGGGTCGGCCACTTTCCCCATATCGAGGCCCCGGCACGGTTCGCCGAGGTCTTGACGGATTTCGTGCAAACCACGAAGCCTGGCGAGGGCCGCCGTGACCAGTTCATCTCGATGCTCAGAGAGGGCAGCCCGGACCTGTGAGAAGCCGCAAACCGACGGCGCGGTTCGCCGCCTTGGATATCGGATCCTTCCGGTTTGTCGAGTATCGAGGGGGTTGAACGTGCATCCTGGGCTCGAGCTGAAGGCACCTCCCCTGCTTGCTGCGTCGGGTGACCAGCTTCAGCCCGCGTGTACGTGCGGGCGGCACGCCGGGTCGGGGCGAGCGAGATCGAGATTCGAGAGGTGCTCCGCCGAGTTGCCGTGGACGCCGGCTTTCCCGCGTCGTGGAACGCGCTGTCGACCGCAAGTCGAATCTTGGCCGAAGTCGAGGCTTCGGAGCTCCGGTCGTAGCAAACGACGAGTACGTCGGTTCCCAGTTCCTGTCGCTCGCGAAACGGCCTGTTGGGGAGCGCCTGTGCGTGCCCCCGATACGTTTCGCGGCGCACGAGTTCGGGGATGTCATTTGTAGGCGAACAGAGTGTAGAGGAGGAATTATGGCGAGCATGACCGAGAGTGGCGCGGTCACTGGAACAAAGGACAAGGACTACAATCTCATTTGGTACGTCGAGGCGTGTCTTAGCAACGCGCTCAGGCTGGAAACCTATATCGCCGATGCGCAGCGAGACGGCGACAAGGAGGTCGCGGAGCTCTTCCGCAAAGCGCAGTCTGATAGCCGGAAGGGTGCTGAGGTGGGCAAGGACCTGCTGCGGAGCCGACTCACCAAGGCCTGAGGCGTTGGCTGGACTCGGAGGTCGGCACCGGTCCAAGTCGTACGGGACCGGCCTTCGGGTCCACGCCTGACACGATCCGCCTCGAGAGGGTGCGGGGGTCACGCCAACTAACCGGACGCTTTGATGGGTGCGGACCTACCGACGCTTTGCGCCATGGACGAGCTCGTCGCTCTGGCGGAGGGCTGTCGCCAGCTCTTCGTTCGTTATTCGTCGGGCCCTGCAGAGGATCGTGGCGCCACGAGCACCGACTACGAATCCGGGCTAGAGCTGCCGGGCTTGTCTGTCAACCCACTTCAGCCTGAGCCTTGGTGGACTCGCCCGCTGGAGCAGTGGATCGCCCGTCAACTGTGTGCCTATGCCCATGTAGGAGAGGACGAAGGCAAGGTGCCCTGGGTGCTCTCAGGGGATGTAGTGGGGCGAGGCCCCGACAACGAGCCTCTGATCGGACCTTTCGATCCGCTCGCCTACGTGGGCGGTGCACTCGTAGACGAAGCGCGAACCGTCTACGAGTCCACTTTCGATGTGAATCGCCGGAGAGCCTGAGCACGGGACCAGGGCAGTGGCGGCACCTCGGGTTCTTTCCCGTCAGAAAGGTAGGTATCGGGAAGACGCCCGCGGACGACGTCCGAACGGGGAATGCTGTCACGGCGACACCCACGACGCGCCTCGCTTGTCGCGCAAGACTGGATGATTGGTGTGGCACGGTTGTGACTGCGGCAGCAGAGAGCCTGTTCGAGCGGACTGAGACCACCGACGACGCTGGTCAGCTTCTCGAGCGGGCCAGTAGAGGCCAGGGTGGGGGTTGCCTCCTTGGGCAACTTTCATGGACCGGAGCTCGCAGGGCGCGGATGGGGTTGCCGCTTGGCCCGTGACCGAGGGGCCATGCTCTCGAGCAGCCGCGTAGCCGAGGCCTGGAAGCGTGCGACGTCGCCGTAAGGCCGGGCGATGAGCATGGCTCCTTCGAGGGCGCTCACGATCACGCGGGCTGCCTCGCTCGCCGACCCCTCGAAGTGCAAGCTTCGCTCGCGCTGCCCCTGCTCCAGCACTCCCACCAGCCACGCCTCGTTGTCGTCGAAGAACCGGATGACGGCTCGCTGGATCGGCTGAGGGAGCGTCTGGTACTCCGAAGCGAGCATGCCACAGAGGCACATCCGGTGATTGCGCAACACATCGAGGTACAGCTCGGCGTAGGCCTCGAGCTTCGCGGCGCGTTTCCGATCTCGCTGTCGACGGTGTTCAACGCCTCGCCGAACCGCGTCCGCGTAACGTCGAACGAGCGCCTCCCCGAGGTCCGCCTTGCTCGCGAAGTGGTAGTGGAGAGCAGGTTTGGTGATCTTCAGCTCGTCGGCGACGTCGGCGTAGCTGAAGGCATTGAACCCGCGATGCTGCACGAGCCACTCGGCGACGTCGAGGATCTGTGACGCTGTATCCGTATCTTGCTGGCGACGTCGTGGTGCCGTAGGGGACCTCCTCGGAGCGGTGCGGCTCATCCTTGACATCCCCTTACCTGTAGGTAAGACTTACCTACTAGAAGGTAAGCTTAGCAGGTCGAGATGCCGTCCGAGCGGCACGAGGAGGGGACCGATGCAGGAGACCGAGCACCAGAGCTTCGAGGCGGCCGACGAGGTACGGGAGTTCCCCAACGGGCGGGCCGAGATCGTGAAGTTCGGAGGGGGGATGGTTGGAAGGCTCGTCCTCCAACCAGGTTGGCGGTGGTCGAATGACGTGAAGCCGATAGCCCAGACCGAGAGCTGTGAAGCGCCCCATGTCCAGTACCACGTCAGCGGCCGCCTCGCGATCCGCATGGACGACGGCACCGAGTTCATCGCCGGTCCTGGCGAGCTCACCTCATTGCCGAGCGGCCACGACGCCTGGGTCGTCGGAGACGAGCCAGTCGTCGTCGTCGACTGGTTCGGCGCTAGCAACTACGCCAGGTAGCTTTCGGGGGGACCGGCTGGGCGTCGAGGACGTCATGAGGCGAGGTCTGGTCGGGTCTCCTCCGTCACCTCGCTGAGCCGGCGCCCGGCCCGTGTGGCGGAGGACCGCAGCTTCCGCCGTTCGGCTCCCCAGGCGACGAACAGGCTTCTGGCTCCCGATTCCAGGTGTTGGACGGCCTGCTCAGCCGGCAGCAGGTGGGCGAGCTGCAAGCTGACCAGCCCGTGGGTCAGAGCCCAGACCTCGACGGCGAGCTCGGCCGGGTCGGTCGACGGGGCCGCCGGAAAGCGATCGCGCTCCTGGCAGCGGGCGATCCCCTTGACCAGGTACATGAACGTGTCGAGGCCGGTATCGAGATCCGCCTCGTCGACTGGGCCGTCCAGGAACATGGCCCGGTACAGGTTGGGCGCGGCGGTCGCGCTCATGTAATAGGCGGCTCCCAGCAGGGTCAGGTCGGCCATCGGGTCCCTGGTTTCCCGTACGGCCGACAGTCGAGCACGGAGCCGTGCGAAGCCCTCACGCCGTACCGCTCGGCGGAGCTCCTCCATGCCGCCGAAGTGCGTATAGATCGCCATGGTCGAGGTCCCCACGTCCGCCGCCAGGCGTCGCAGCGTCAGAGCGGACCTGCCCTCGGTGGCCACGATGCGGGCGGCGCTTTCGATCAGGGCCGATCGCACGGCGGGATCGGCCAGCTTGGGAGCTCACCTTGACAGTATGCCATAGCACTGCTATATCTAATCCATAGCGCTGCTATACGACGGGAGAAAGACATGAACGCTGGGAACCCCTACCTCCGAGGAAACTTCGCCCCCGTCCGGGAGGAGCGGGCCGAAACGGATCTCGCTATCGACGGGACTCTGCCCGAGTACCTCGACGGCCGGTACCTTCGGATCGGACCCAACCCCATCTCCGCTGACCCCGTCAGCTATCACTGGTTCATCGGTACGGGCATGGTCCACGGGCTGCGGATGCGCGACGGGAAGGCGGAGTGGTATCGCAACCGCTACGTGCGATCAGCTGCGGTCGCCGGCCAGCTGGGCGAGGAGCCGCCCGCGGCCGGTGTTCCTGTTCACGCTGGCTTCGACCTCGCTCCGAACACCAACGTCATTGGCCATGCCGGGCGCACCTTCGCCCTCGTCGAGGCGGGACCTCGCCCCTACGAGCTGAGCTTCGAGCTCGACACCGTCGGCCCGTGCGACTTCAACGGCACGTTGCCGGGCGGTTACACCGCTCATCCTCTTTGCGATCCAACCACGGGCGAGCTCCATGCCGTGTCGTACTTCTTCGGGTGGGGCAATCGCGGTCCAGTACTCGGTGCTCGGGACCGACGGGCAGATCACGAGGACCGTCGACATCGAAGTCGGCGGGAGCCCCATGATGCACGCCTTCTCGCTCACCGAGCGCCACGTCGTGCTCTACGACCTGCCGGTCACCTTCGATGCCCGCAAGGCGGCCGTGTCGGCGCCACGGCTGGCCAGGAGGCCGACCGAAGCGGCCCTGGCTCGTGTCGTCGGACGCCGGCGGCTCCCAGATCGGATCGTCGGCACGATGATGGCTGCCGGCAGTTCGCACCTGGATCAGCAGACCCTGCCGTACTCGTGGGACCCCCGATATCCGGCTCGGGTCGGCATCATGCCCCGTGAGGGTGACTCGAACGACGTGCGCTGGTTTGACGTCGAGCCGTGCTATATCTATCACCCGCTCAACGCCTTTGACGACGGAGATCGCGTCGTCCTGGATGTGACCCGCCACCCGAAGATGTTCGCCACCGAGCACCGGGGTCCCAGCGAAGGGTCTCCGACACTGGACCGCTGGACCGTGGACCTGTCGGCGGGCAAGGTGCTGGAGGAGCGTCTCGACGACAGAGGCCAAGAGTTCCCCCGCATCGACGAGCGGCTCGTGGGCCGCCGACACCGATACGGCTACGCGGTGGAGTTCACTGACGACCGACCGGGTGAGGCAGGGGTTTCTCATGGCGTGATCAAGCACGACCTGGTGAGCGGCTCCTCGCAGCTTCGCTCCTTTGGTGCCAGCCGGGAAGTTGACGAGTTCCTCTTCGTACCGAGGGCTCCCGGTAGTGCTGAGGATGATGGCGTGCTCATTGGCTTCGTGTACGACCGCACCAGCGACCGGAGCGACCTGGTCGTGCTCGACGCTGGCTCGCTCGACACCGTCGCCTCGGTCCACCTGCCGATCCGCGTACCTCACGGTTTTCACGGCAACTGGCTGCCGGCGTCCTGACCTCCACCGCTAACGGCGGGAGGGCAAAGACTGATCGCCACGAAGCTGCCCCGAGTAATCGTCAGGTTCACGCAGCGCCAGCGGGCCGTCGAGAGCCCTCGCAGGGATGAGATGGGGGCCGCTGTGGCTACCGTGCGGATAACACGGGATCTCGGCGGAAGGTCCCGTCACGATGCACGAGGGCCCGCACCTTGATGAGCCCCGACCGGAGACGGGTCTTGGCCGTTCCGACCGGGATCGCCTCGGCCTCGCTGATCTCTCTGGTTGTGTAGCCGTAGAAGGCGGCCAGGACGAGGGCCCGTCGCTGCTCGGCCGGAAGCTGGGACAGGGCGCTGCGCACTCGGTTGGTGTCGTCGGCGATGGTCGCCGCTTCCTCGGGCGAGTGTCCTCGTGCCGGTATGTCGAAGAAGATCACGGATCTTGGATCAGCCGGCTCAGCGGCCTTCCGCCTGACGGCGTCCACGGCCAGGTTGCGGGTGACCGTGAGCACCCAGGTCGCCACCGAGCCGCGGCGGGAGTCGTAGGAGCCGGCGTGGCGCCAGGCTCGGGTCAGCGCCTCCTGGGCGATGTCCTCGGCCTGGGTGGGGTTCCGTACGATGCTGTTGGCCAGGCCATAGGCACGCCGTTCGTACCGCCGCACGAACGCGCCACCCGCTCCGGGGTCCCCGCGGCCCAGTCCGGCGAGGAGCGCTTCGTCAGAGGTCGCCTCGTCGGCAGGAGAGCGCGGTGAGGCAGCGAGTTGGGTGGTGGGGTGCATCGGGGGGCTCTATTCCAGACGCCGCGTATCGTTACTCAGCCCACTATAAACGTGGTCCACTCATTACGCAAGGGGGTGTAAACTAATCCTCGGCGTCGATGAGGAGAGGAGACGATGGCCCGGAGCGCGGATAGCCGGCGAGGGGGCGTGGACGACGGGGACCGGGCGCAGCGACGCCCAGGACGACCCCGCGATCCCGGCTATGACAAGGCCATCCTGGATGCCACGCTGGAGATACTCGTCGAGAAGGGCTACGCCGGGATGACGATCGACGGTGTGGCGGCCAAGACGGGTTTCGGCCGACCCACGATCTATCGTCGGTGGCCATCCAAATCTGCGCTGGTGATTGCAGCCCTCACCCGGTCTCCAGGCCTGTCGCCAACCCCGGACACCGGTTCTCTCCGTGACGACCTGCTCGCCTTTCAACGCGATCAGGTGAGGATGATGAACGAACCAGCATCCCGTCGCATCACCGCTGGCCTCGTGGCCGATCTCGTGGCCGACCCCGAGCTGGCCGAGACCTACCTCGGCGATTACGTCGGATTGCGCCAGACGTCGGTGTCGCAGGCGCTCGAGCGGGGCGTCCTGCGCGGCGAGCTTCAGCCCGACGCCGACTTCTCATTGATCTATGACCTGTTGATCGGGCCACTCTTCATGCGCTCGGTTGTTCGCGGCGAGCCACTCGGATCCGACATGGCCGAGCAGATAGTCGACCTGGTCATCACGGCTTACGGGACCAGCGGGAAGAACCGACGGCCCAAAGCGTCGTCTCCGCGACGCCGCCCGGTGGCGCGTCGATCCCCCTAGCTCTCCAGGCATCTCGATCAGCTGGGGCGCGCCGGTTCTCTTGTCGCCGGGTGGTCACCGCCTCCAGTGCCTTCGCTCCCCGACGCCCCGGATGAAAGCCGCTTGCCCCGCGTGCTCGAGGTCGTCGTCCGCGACGCTCACCAGACGAACCCCCAGCGAGACGGGCGGATCCCAGGAGTCGTCCACGATGCGATCGAGGTCGCCGTCAGTGAGCGACTCGACGTAGCCACACGTCTGCCGGTGGACTGCGTCGTAGTACCCGGCGAGCGGATCGCCAGACTCCACCCTGACCGCGGCCACCTCGTCCGATCCGTGTCCGTACCCCGTGTCCGAGGCGTCGAAGGGGAGCCGAAACCGCTTGTACCACTCTTCGGACATCCACACCTGTTGCAGATCCGCGGCGTCGGCGATGTGATCGTCCTGGATCCGGGTGAGGTGCCAGACCAACCACGCGATCGAGTTGGCGGTTCCGTCAACCCGGAACGCCAGCTGTTCCGACGTCAGGCCGCCAATCGCTCGGTGAACCGCGCCTCGGACTCTCTCGAAGGTATCGAGCAGGAGCTCAGCGCTTGTCATCGGTCATATATCTACCTGCTGATGAAGCTGTTCTGCCAGGCGTCCTGTCTGGGCGTGCATGGGCTCAGGAGCATCCGTGCTCCGGGTCGGCTTCGGGGAGGACCCAGTCTGGCCACTGAGGCGGCCATCGTCGCCGGACCGGCTAACGACCGAGCGTCCGGGCCTCACGTGCGACCCGGCGGGCCTCCTGCAGTGGGACCGGCGTGCGGGCCGCTGGCGTCGACACTGCAAGCACGAGAGCTGCGGCGGTGTCCTGGTCGGTGCGCCAGCCGGCGTGGGCCAGCACGGGCCGTGCCCCTGTCTTCGTGCAGGTCCACTGACCGACGATGCGCCCGTCGAGCGCGGCCGGGCTGGTCACGCCTCGCACTGGCGCCGCAAGTGTGCCGACGGCGACGAGCGGCCGGTGGGTGACACCGACGCTCGGCACGCCGGTGACGGCACCCAGATGGATGGCCAACCCCGCCCCTCGCGGGTGGTCGAGTCCCGTAGCGTCCACGAGCAGCACGTCGGGCGGCTCCCTCAGCCCCCTGACTACTCGTTCGAGGATCGGGCCCTCGCGCAAGGCGAGGAGACCGGCTCGATAGGGCGCTCGGGCCCGATCCGCCACCACGACCTGGTCGGCGACGTCCGACGCGCGGCGGGGACCGTCGGCTGCATGGCGGCCGCGCAACGTCTGGTCCGCGCGCCGTACCGGCGGCCGGTCGACAGCGCCAACAGACGAGGGCCGCCAGGCCACCGCTGCCGCCCATGCTGGGTCACCGGTCCGGCCCGGTCCTGGCCCACCGGGCGCAAAGGCCACGAAGCAGCCGCACACGAGGGGGTCCGTCGGGAGCCGCCATGGCGCGGTCGCCAGCGCCGACGCGGCGTCACGGGCCAGCGCCCGCTGGAGTCGGAGCAGGTCTTGCTCCTCCGAGGGCCACGGCGCTCCACACCACTCCACCGTGGCGGTGACGCCCAGCTATCGATGCGCGTCGCCGGCCACGGAGCCCTCGCTGACCTCCCACAGCCGCTTCGCCATCTGTCGGTCCTGGGTCTTTCTCACCGTCTGCACCTTGTGGTCAGCTTTGATCGAGGCTACACACCCGCACCGAGAGCGAGCACCTGATGTGCGACCGCGGCCTGCACCGGCGGGGCCGGTGGGACGGTAGGTACGCTGCAGCATGACTTCTTGGGCAGACGTCGAGGTGAATGCGCCCGACCTCGCGGACACTGTTCGACACACCTTCGCCATCCGCAAGCACGCCACCATGGCGACGATCCAGCTCGATGGCACTCCACGCATCAGCGGCACCGAAGTCCAGTTCGCCGACGATGGCGAGGTGTACCTGGGGATGATGGCGGGCGCCAAGCGCGCCGATGACCTACGACGCGACCCCCGCGTAGCGATCCACTGCCCGACCGAGGACGCTCCATCAGACAAGCCGACAAGCTGGCTCGGCGATGGCAAGATCACTGGTCGGGCGATCGAGGGGGACCGCGATCGATTTCGCATCGACATCGAGCGCGTCGTGCTCACGAAGCTCGCTCGAGACGGTCAGGCACTGGAGATACGCCTGTGGCGGGCGGGAGAAGGTGTCACGGTAGTGCGTCGGACCTGACGAACCCTGGCCTCCGCAAGCGCGTTCCTCACGTGCGGGTCAGCCGTTGCCTCAGTTCGTCGTTGCCATCGAGCACGGTGCTCATGGAGATCGATTTGCACGACATGTCCGGGCGGGCGTGGATGATGACACTCTTCACCGTCGCAGGTGATTTGAGCAGCCCTCCGGCTGAGATCGCGCAGGGCTCGGCGACAGGGGGGGGGGTTGCCAGGCAACTCCACTGCGCCTAGTGTCGTAACGCCGGTCAGGGATCTATCTCTGGCGACGGGCGGTGGGTGGTAGGGCAGGCAGAACATCTCAATGTGAACACTGACCCGACCGGAGTCACGGACTTCGGGTGGTTTCGGTGTCGGGGGGGTCCTCCGCATGAACGAAGATGTCTGCCAGCTGGCGCTCGGCACGACAGGGCAGCCTGGGTCGCGACCCGGCGGGCACTGCCGTGTGCTGGCGCGCCGGACTGCCAGCTGAGCGCCTCCGGTCTCGGCTGTGGTTTTGGCAACTTCCCGTCCTGAGTCCGATCGTTCCTGTCCGGTGCGCTTGGCACTGGTCGACGACGACGAGCTCATTCTCGAGGGCCTGAAGGGCATGCTGGCACCCCACCGCGACCGGGTTGAGGTGGCGGGCCAGGTCCTGCTCACGGATGACCTCCCGGGAGCGGCCGACAAGTTGGGGGCCGAGATCCTGCTTGCCGAGGTTCGACCGCAGGGCACGAACGCGCTCGAGCTCGCGACGCGCCTGGCGTCCGTCGGGCCGCAGTTCCGAGTCGTGATCTTCACGAACGACACGAGCGAAGCCAGAGTCTTCGACGCTCTCCGACAGGGGGCCTCGGGGTATCTCCTGAAGTCGTTGGGTGGCAACGAGTTGGCCGAGGCGCTCGTGCGGATCCGGGACGGCGAGGTGGTGGTGGATCCCGTCATGGCCGCCCGGATCGCCATGCAGGCGGCGCAGCAGGCCGTCACCGGGGCGTGGCAAGGGAGCCAGCTCGGCCTCTCCCGGCGCGAGAGCGAGGTGGTGGCCCTGTTGGTGAACGGGTTGAGCAATCGGGCCATCGCGGCCCAGCTGATGCTGGGCGAAGAAACGGTCAAGACCCACCTGCGCCACATCTACAAGAAGCTCGATGTGAGTGACCGAGTCCACGCTGTTGCCGTTGTCCTGCGCCAGGGCATCTTCACCTGAGTACCGCGGAGCACGAGGTCGGAATCGGAAACGACGCCAAGGTCTCCCCCCGAGCTCGGCTGCCCAAGCGTGGCGGTGAGCTCAAGGGTACGCGACCGGGTCTGGGGGAGCGCGACACGGCGAGGCTCGTGCTGTCGAGCCTCGCCGTGTCGTGAGTCAGGGCGTCAGGTTGTCGCCGCGGGGCTGGCTGTCGCCGTTGTCCAGGAGCGCTTCGGGCTGTACTGGTAGTTGGTGATGAGACTGACGGCCAGGACCGCTATACCGGCGGCCGTGTAGAAGGCGGTGAGGCCCCCGTCACCGGAGGAGTAGTTCAGTGCCCAGGGCGCCCCGATGAGGAGCGCTGCCGCGAGGTAATCGCCCGCCGAGTGGATGGTGAATGGCAGAACCTTCACGACACCGAGGGGGTACTTCGTCAGCACGCTCACCAGGAGCACGGTCGCCCCGACGACGACTCCGGTGCCGACGGCCCCCGCCGAGCCTCCCACGGCGACAGCTACGACGATCAGTAAGAGGCCGACTGCGTAGTCGGCGATGGCGTGGAACCACGCAGGAAGAAGACGGAAGATTGACATGGACCCAAGACTCCTCTCCATCGGCCAACCTTCGCTCGCCGACACGAGTTATTCGGTGCCACCGGGTCGCTGGATGACGAATCAGCCGGCCGTTCGTGCGGGGGGCCGACCTGCCCGGTCGCTGGACCGGTTCCCGGCCGTCATGCCTCGGCGGACGCTGACGCTGCTGCGGTGGCGACATCGCGGGGATAGGTCCTGAGACCTCTGAGGAGGACGACACCGCTGGCGCACAACGGGAGGAGCATGAAGATGAACGTGTACTGGAGACCCATCCTCCCTCCACCCAAGAGGTCGGAGACGGCGCCGAATATCAATGGAGCCAGCGCCTGGGCGGCCGTGCGGAGAAAGGTCCTGACTCCCTCGGCCCGTCCCCACAGCAGGGGGGGCATGATGTCGAGGCGGGCGGCGTCGATCGGCGGGTTCTGCGCCGACAGGAAGAAGGCCGCTCCGATGAAGTAGGGAAGTGCCGTGAAGGAGCTGCGCGTGATCAGGGCGGGAATGAAGAGCACCACGGTGGCCAACGCCGCCACGCCCGCGACGAGGATCCGGCCGTTGAGGTAACGACGGCGCAAAAGGAAGTCCCCGACGCGGCCACCGGTGAGTATGCCCAGGAGCGCACCTCCGCCGATCGCGAGGAGCAGCAGGTTGGCGAGCGCCTGGCCGATCCGGTACTGGTCCTTGACGAACTCGACGCCGAACGTCTGCACGCCGGCGAGGAAGTAATAGCCGAAGGCGCTCGACACGATGAGGATGACGTTCGTGCGAACTCGCAGCACGTAGCGGACCGCGCTCACGAGCCCCATCCGGCGGGCATCCCGGTGGAGTACCAGCGTCTCGTCCGGGGTGACGCCATGGTCGGCAGCGACCCGCTGGGCGTCGGTCTCCTTGAGGGTGGTGTCCTCGACCGTGTCGCCTTCGGGGGACGCTGGCCGGGCCGTGCTCGTCACATCTCGGGTGTCGATGATCTGGGTCGCGCCGGGCAGCAGCTCGCTGGCCCCGCCGCGGGCCGGCTCGGGAAGCCGGTGGACCAGCCAGGCGAGGCCGAACGCGGGCAGAGCCAGCACCACGAAGGCTGCTCTCCAGGACAGGGAAGCGACGTCTCCGGTGATCACGAAGCCGATGCCGGCCCCCAGCAGCTCCCCGCTCAGGATGAAGCTGTAGATCCGGCCCCGCTCTGCGCTCGGGAAGTAGTCGCCGACGAGCGAAGCGACGGCCGGCCCCGCCGCTGCCGTCACTGCGCCCAGGAAGACCCGATAGAGGAGCAGCGAGTTGAAGGACCCGGCGGTGGCGCTGGCGATCATGGCCGCGCCCCACAGCACGATGGCGAACGCCAGGATCCGCGTACGCCGGAGGCGGTCGGTCAGCATCCCGAAGGGGATGCTCGCAATGGCGGCCACGATCGCCGTGACGGCCACCAGGAGGCCGATGTCGGTGTTGCTGATGCGAAGGGCGTCGCGAAGCTGAGTGGCCGATGCACCCACGGTGGCGGTATCGGCGCTGTTGAGCGCCAGTATGGCGGCCAGCAGCAGGATGACCCGCGTGCGAGCGGGTCCGCCGAAGACACCTACCAGGTGACGCCAGACAGCTTCGGCCGCTCGACCTGCGGCCGGCCGGAGTCCCTCCGTGCAGCGCGATCGCCGAACCCTCCTACCTGGCGCGGTGGTGTACCGCGGTCGCCGGCGCAGCACCCGGCACCGGACGCTCACCTCGGCTCCGAGCTTCGGGGGTTCTGGAGACGCTCACCGACGATCCGCCCTTCGTCTGGCTCCTACACGCCGGCGACTTGCGCACCTCGGCCCGACAGCCTAGCGGCCCCGGCGCGGCAGGGACACCTGGCCGCAAGCACCCCGCGGTAGGTGGCGTTGAACGCCGCTCATGACCTCCTGTTCGGCTGGCGGGAGGCGTAGGCGCGGAGGTTCGGGAGGTGAGTACCCCAGCCCGAGTTGTGCTCGTCGGCGTACGTCGACTTCTGCTCGTCCGACCATTCGATCTCGTCGAGCCCGGTCTCGACCACGCGAAGCCGGGTGTTCTCGCCCTCGGGCGCGAGGGTGAACTCGACGAGCAGGGAGTTGTCCTTGCGAGCCTCGGCGCCCACGGGGTGAGCCCAGCGGAAGGCGAAGGTGTGAGGAGGCTCGACCGTTTGGACGCTGATGTGCGCCGTCGTCGGCTGCGTTCTCGCTCGGCCCTCCCACGTCAGCGTGCCCTCGCCGCCCGGACGGAGGTCGATATCCGCCGCATCCGTGAACCAGCGGGTGATCTGGTCTGGCTCGGTCACCGCTCCCCACACGACGTCGACCGGCGCTTCGATGAGGATCTCTCGTTCGATGCGGGTTGGGATCATGTTCCTGCCTCCTGGGTCATGCAACTGATGGTTGCACGTCCAGCCCCGAGTTGCAACCAGTAGTTGCGAGTCGTCATCCGGCCGAGGCCGCGAGCGACCAGAGCGGAAACCCTACGACTTCGAGCTGGAGGAGGACTCAGAGGCTGCCCCACCATGCCAGACCGGCAACCGTTGCCAGCAGGACCGGACCCGGATGTCGAAGCAGCACACCGGGGAAGCGGCGATGGCCCGCGGCGACAGCCACCGCAGCGAACGCCGTGAACGTGATCGCCGCGATCACCTCGGCTCCTCGCCCGGCACCCCCGGAGACGGTCGCGGCGTAGAGCTCGAGGATCCCCAGAGCGACGAACGCCACGGTGGTCATGTGCCACGACGCCTGGATCATCGCCTTCGTCATGGACGGTCCGCCGAACCGGCTCGGGGGGAGGGTGCGAGGGGAGAGCTCTCGCACCACGAGCAGCTCTCCGCCGAGCCCGTGCACCGCGGCGCCGACGAGCGCGAGGGTGCCGGCCGCGAGCAACGGGGGGTTCATCGCATCACCTCCCACCTGCTGAAATGGTCGCTCCAGTTTACAGACCGGTAATCGGTCACCGACTAATAGTCAGTCTGTAGCCTCTGATCGGTGACTGTCAAACCGCTTGGGGCAGGCCAGGCAGCGGCGCCCCGTCAGCTGCTCGTATCGGTCGCCCGGGAGCTGTTCACCGGGCTCCGTCCTCACATCGACCCCACGACGACCTAGTGCAGCTGGCCGATCTCGTCGCCACGTCCGAAGCGCTGGGCGCGACCAGATCGAAGTCGACGAAGGTGAGGGCGCTCGCCGATCTCCTCCGCCGCACACCCCGCGGAGAGGTGGCCGTTGTCGTCGGTTTCCTCGTCGGGGCTCCCCGTCAGGGGAGGGTGGGGATCGGATGGAGCGCGGTGAGCCAGACCAGGGATGTACCTACTGCCCCGGAGGCTTCACTCACCGTCGGTGACGTCGATACAGCCATCGATCGCCTCCAGCAGGCGACCGGCTCGGGCAGCGTGAGCACCCGCAGGCGGATGCTGCACGATCTCTTCGGACGTGCGACCGAGGAGGAGGCGGACTTCCTTCGCCGGCTGCTGCTGGGTGAGCTACGTCAGGGTGCACTCGAAGGAGTCATGGCCGACGCCATCGCAGCCGCGGCAGGGGTGCCGGTCGCGACGGTTCGGCGGGCGGCGATGCTCGCGGGGGACCTCGCCAGTGTCGCTGACACCGCACTCGAGCGGGGCGAGCCGGGTCTGGCCCAGGTCGGGCTCCGTGTCCTGCAGCCTGTCCTGCCGATGCTGGCTGCCACAGCGTCGACGGTTGCCGAGGCCCTGGCGACGAACGGGCGAAGCTCGGTCGAGTGGAAGCTTGACGGCGCACGCATCCAGGCGCACCGCGAGGGCGACGCCGTCCGCCTGTTCAGCCGGACGCTCAATGACATCACCGATCGTCTGCCGATGATCGTCGACGTCGTGCTGGGCCTGCCTGTCACCGCGACGATCCTGGACGGAGAGGTGTTCGGCGCTGGCGTGGACGAAGAGCGGGCCGACCTGTTCCAGGACACCATGAGCAGCTTCTCCCGCTCCACCCCACTGGCGGAGCCACGGCTTCACGTCCGCTTCTTCGACGTGTTGCACGTCGATGGCGAGGACCTGATCGACCGACCCCTCGAGGAACGACTGGGCATCCTGGAGGGGATCGTCGGCGACTATCGCGTACCCGGCATGGTGACCGCCGATGCCTCCGAAGCCGCCGAGTTCGCCGCCGACGCCCTGGCGCGCGGGAGCGAAGGAGTCATGATCAAGTCGGCTGCCAGCCTCTACGAAGCAGGTCGCCGCGGCAGCGCCTGGAGAAAGGTCAAGCCTGTTCGAACCCTGGACCTCGTGGTCCTGGCGGCAGAATGGGGCCACGGCCGTCGTCGAGGTTGGCTGTCGAACCTCCACCTGGGCGCGCGTGATCCGATGACAGGGGGCTTCGTGATGGTGGGCAAGACCTTCAAGGGACTCACCGACGCGCTCCTCGCCTGGCAGACCGAGCGCTTCCTCGAGCTCGAGACGGAGCGAGCCGGTATCGCGGTGCATGTCCGGCCGGAGGTCGTGGTGGAGGTCGCACTCGATGGCGTGCAGAGATCACCGCGCTATCCCGGAGGTGTTGCCCTGCGCTTTGCAAGGGTGAAGCGCTTCCGACCGGACAAGGCGGCAGCTGACGCTGACACGATCGGCGCGGTCCGCTCGATGCTCTCCCACAGTGAGCCAGGTGACCGGGGATGAGATCACCGAGAGGGCGGCAGCCCGCTCGGCCGGCGTAGGCTGGGGCTCGAGCATCATGATCGAGATCTGGGATATGTGGTTCCCGTCCGTGGGCGCCACCGGTATGTCCTACGCCCGAAGTCGGGTCGACTCGGCGGCAGCGGGCGACCGGGTGCTCGTGCACGCCGCGCCGCCGAAGCTCGATGTCGTCGTGCGGGATGACGGCGGGAAGGTCGTCGCTGAGGGCCGAGGGCTCGAACGCCACCAACCGGGGCCGATGTCCTTCCTCGTCCGATCCGGGGGAGAGATCCGTCTGGAGGACGGTTGGCCGTCAGAGAACGACCTCGGTCGTCTCGTGATCCTTCCCGGTGGTGAGGCGGGAATCCTCACGTCGTGGTGGCACGCCGACGACCGCAGTGAATGGCGGTGGCGCGTGGAATTCTGGAACCACGTCTGAGCGTCGTCGACAGGGGCCGGACCAGGTGCGCCTCAGCGCCCGACGGCGCGGGCGAGCTGCGCCTTGCTCATCTTCGAGCGACCCTGGATGCCCCGCTGTCGGGCCTCGTTGTACAGCTGGTCGAACGTCCGTCCAGCAGCGCCACGGTGGGAACGCATGCCGCCACGACGCCCGGACGAAATGTCCCGCGTCGAGGTCTTGCTGGCCTGGCGCGACTCGCCCGCTCGTGCCCGCTCCTTGTTCACCGTACGGGCGGCGATCTCTTCAGCGACGCCAGCGGACCGGCCCCGCGTCCGCAGACCCTCCTTCACGTGCTGGTACTGCCGCTCACGCTTGTCACTCCACGTCTGCCGGGGCATCCGCCCTCCTTTCCTAGAGCGACGGGACGGGCAGGACGAGACGCCCACGTTGCTGCTGCGTACGTGGGACGCCCGCCCGTGCCCTATCGATGGCCCGTCACGACCGCCGGGCTGTGCTCGATGCCGAGCTGCCGGCGCTCCGCTGCGAGCTCCGTCCATTGCCACGGCTCGACTGCTGAGGCACGAGCGCCTCGAGAGCTGTCTTGAGCGATCCCTGGACCGTTCGGGCCACATCGCGAGCCCGCCTGCAGGGAGGTACGAGCGATCTTGTCAGCGGCTTCGATGCTCGCCCGGACAGCGTCCTCGGCGGCGCCGAAGGCGACATCTGTTCGTTGACGAGACGACGTTGCCATGGAACCTTCCTTCCGATCGGGTTCATGTTCGCGCTACCCAGATAGACGGGATACCTAACGCCCGGGGAGCTCGGGCGACTGGGATTGCAACGACATCAGGGCGCACGCGCCCAAGATAAAGGGCTGCGGGCGGGGCTGACCGACCAGCCGAAATGACACGACCGGTACATATCTCAGGTCGGTGAGGAGGAGCTCGAGACTCTTCGACTTCTTCGTCACGCAGCTTGGGCCTCGTCTCGTCACGTGAGGCCTCGCTCCCGGCGATCGAAACTGAGATGTCCTGGCTCGTGGGTGGTTTGGGGTGCTTGGCTCAGGGTAGGACGTTCTTGGCGGATGTTGGCGGAACATGCGTGGGGCAGGGGGGCCAGGGCAACTATATGCGCAGTCAATACTGCGCTGATTGGGGAACGTAGCGCGATGCAAGAGTGGTCCCTGCTGGTTCCACCGGCGGTGCTCGGCACCATCTCGATCTTCGTCGTGGTCATGGCTCGCCTGGAGTCTCGGCTGTTCGAGTAGGCCTCGTGGCGGAGGTAGAGAGGATCGTCTCAAGAGTCGAGATGATATCGATACATCGGTTGGTAGGTGAGCGTCCTTATGGCTGTATTGGCAGCCATGATATTGGCAATATCAGTTGGTGCCCTGTTGCGTGGTCTTGTCGTAGCGCGTGGTCGTGGCGCCGTGGCGCGGTCCCGGCGATGCCCGCCGGTCAGCGTCATCCCGGTCCTCTTCTCGGTCGTGATGGTCGGCGCCCTGACACTCGGAGGACTCGGGAGGGCCACGAGCGCGCCACCGCGGCAATCCCAACCGGCGCTCCAGCTGCCTCAGGCGGCGCTGGATGCGGCTCCCGTGTATCCCGGTCCGTCGAACGAGGCCCCGCTGCCTCGACTGAACCTACCGATCACCTACAACTACGGACCTGGACCCCGCCATCCGGTGCCGTCACCGGCTCGGCCCGTCCCCGACACTCGGAGCATGGGCGGCGCCGGAGCAGTCGGGAGCGGCCCCGTCGGCCGGCCCACCGCCGGTGCCGCCCGCACCGCTGCCAGCCTGCCCCGCTCCAGTCGGTTCTGCAGGCGCGGGTGCGATCGTCATCGGGCCCTGCCTTCATCTGTCGGCGCCGTCGGAACCGTGATGGGCGGGCCGTACGGCTACCCGGGCGGAGCCAGTGGCGGGGTCTGCGTCGCTCCCCCGCACGAGGGCTCGTGGCTCACACGCCGTGGGTACAAAGGACGCAACGAGGAGGTGCAGGAACGATGAGGGTAGTGGTCGACAAGCAGGTGTGCGAGAGCAACGCCCTGTGCATGGGCGTGGCGCCCGAGATCTTCGATGTGCCCGACGAGGGTCCCGTCGAGGTCCTCAACGAGCACCCGTCGGAGGACATGCGGACCGAGGCCGAGGAGGCCGCTCGCGCATGTCCTGTCCAAGCCATCACGATCGAAGGCTGATCTCGGCCCGGTTGCCTGCCCATCGCCAGACCGCAGACGCGAGCGCTACGAGCTCGCCGCGGCCTCGTGGGCGGCGTTGAACAGGCTCGTGCTACGGATGTCTCCGGCCAGCCCGAGGTCCATCCGGTTCATCACGTACCCGACGGCGAGCCCGGCGTCCGGATCGGCCCATCCGACCGAGCCGCCGGCACCGAAGTGGCCGAAGCTCCTCGGACCGCCGAGCACGATGAGATCGGATGGGACCATGAAGCCGAGCCCGAACTGGATGTCGAGGTCGAACAGCACGGCGTTCGGTCCTCGGGTGAGCTGCGTCGTGGCCTGCTGCAGCTGATCCGGCCCGAGGAGACGGGCTCCGTCGGTCTCGCCGATCATGCTCGCGTACATCCGCGCCAGGGAGCGGGCGTCGGTCACGCCGTTCGCGGCCGGGATCTCCGCCGCTCGCACGGCCCGCAGGTTCCACACCTGCTCGGCGAGGGCGCCACCGGGTGCGGACAGGGCCTTGCCCAGGCTGGTGCCGGAGCCCATGAAGGCGTCCATCATCTCCCTGAGGTCGCTACCACCGGGTAGCTCGAAGGGGATCACGGGGACGACCCGTGGCTCATACGCCTCGGGTAGGCCGATCCAGAAGTCGAGATCCAGGGGTTCGGCGATCTCGGTGCGGAAGAAGGTCCCCACACTGAGACCTGTGACCCGCCTGATCACCTCACCGACCAGCCAGCCGTAGGTCGTGGCGTGGTAGCCGTGCTGCTGGCCTGGCTCCCAGTGAGGCGTCTGTCGGGCCAGCGCGGAGACGACGGGCTCCCAGGACAAGGCTTCCTCGAGGCTCATCTCGCCATCGATCCATGCCAGCCCGGCCTGGTGGGACAGGAGGAACTTGACGGGGATCTCGGCCTTGCCCGCCCTGGGCGAACTCCGGCCAGTAGCGGGCGACGGGGGCGTCCATGTCGAGCGCGCCCCGCTCGGCCAGCCGGTTGGCGCACAGGGCCGTGGCTCCCTTGGTGGTGGAGAACACCAGGACGATCGAGTCCTCTTCCCAAGGCCGGCCGGTCGTCGTATCCGCGGTGCCGCCCCAGATGTCGACCACCTTTCGGCCGTGGTGATATGCGGCGAACGCAGCTCCGACGTCTCGTCCCGACTCGAGGTTGTCGGCAAAGGCCTCACGAACCCGTTCGAATCCGGGCGCGACGAACCCTCGGACGTGCGCTCGTCCATCGAGAAGGCCCATGGCTCAGGACAGGGGGGCCAGGTCCGGGACACCCGACGACTGGCGATGAGATGGGCTGAGGAGGTTGCGCATCTCCATCCAGACGTCGCGGTGTCGAAGCAGGTCGAAGTGGTGCATGCCCCCGAGCCGCCGTCCACCGTCGACGGGAAAGGCGATGTGTTGGTGCCGCCGTCTGCGCCCGTGGGCGCTCGCCGGCTGGACGAGCAGGTCGCCCACGAGTCGTCCGACGAGAGAGGAGGGATCGGTGGTGATGGTGACACTGATGGCGTAGTGGTTGGCGCCGTCCATGAGCGGGGCGTCATGGCGATGATTGCGTAGACAGGTCTCCGCGTGGCAGTCGATCCAATCCTCTTCGAGGATGTAGCCGAAGCGCAGGTCCCGGATGCCCGCGCTGGGTCCGGTGGCCACTGGTGCGAACGCTCGCGTCTCCGGCACCCTCTCCAGGACCCAGCCGAGCAGACCTGTTCCTCGAGCCAGCAACGCACCCAGATGCGGCGACCCCAGATAGAAGACGTGGCGAACTGCACCGACCCACGTCTCGGAGGCGGCCTGGGCGCGGTGGCAGGCGCTCCGAATCGACGAGGCCCCCCATCGAGTGGCCGACCAGCAGCAGCTCCTCGACCTGCGTCGGCCAGCCGTCCGTCAGGTCCCGGAGGAGCCGGGCGAGCTCGGAGCCGTTGTCGGAGATGTGGCGTCCGCTGTTGTACCGCACGTACACCGGGGTGTAACCGAGCTCGTCCCGCAACACGTCGCCGTAGCTCAACGCATCGGGGGCGTCTCGGCCCGGTCTCCAGGAGTCCTCCGTCTCACCCAGCCCGTGGACGAACACCGCCACTCGCGGGGTGGCACGTGGAAAGGTCGTCGCCAGCGCCGTGGGGGAGGGGGCGACGTCACGGCCCGCCTGGCGCACCGCCATGCGTGATGGCCAGAGGATCGCCGGCGTCGGCGAGCCGGTCGCCGACAGCAGCGTTCAGGGCGGACAGGGCCAGGTTCGTCGAACGTGTCGAGCCCATCTGGTCATTCTCTCGACCAACCATCGACAGGACCTGTCCCGCCGATGCTGCGGCGATGGAACCGCCGCTGCGAATGCCTCCGTACACCGCCTGGGCGATGCCATCGTGCACCACCCGGACCGGCAGGCCCACCGGCCCGACGGGACCGAAGGCGCGTCCGGCCACTGCCCGGTGCACCTGCTCCACCTGGGACACAAACCCGCCGAAGACCCGGCCGGCGAGCCGCCCGGCTGCCCGCACCTCGTCAGACGTCATGTGACCTCCCCATCGCGGGTGTCGAAGCGGCGAACCCCCGACGCTACTTCTTGCCGTGCGTCTTGCCGTCCCCCGCCGGTTGTCGCAGCGGGAGGCGGACCTGGAAGCGGGTGTCGCCAGGCGAGGATGTCACGCTCAGGTCACCGTGGTGCCGACGGACCACGATGCGGTAGCTGATGTCCAGACCGAGGCCGGTGCCCTTGCCCACGTCCTTGGTCGTGACAGAAGGGTTCGAAGACCCGGCGCTGGAGCTCGGGCGGGATCCCGGGACCGTTGTCGGCGATCTCGACCAGCACCCAGTCGCGGTCGACGGCCGGTGCGGATGGTCAGCGTTCCCTTGCCGCCCGTGGCGTCGATGGCGTTGTCGATGATGTTGGTCCAGACCTGGTTGAGCTCGCCGCCGTAGGCCTGACACCTTGGGCAGGGTGCGGTCGTAGTCCCGGACGACCTCCATGCCCCCCTTGAGCCGGTGGTGGAGGATGACCAGCGTGCTCTCGAGCCCGTCGTGGACGTCGATCTCCTCCATGGCGCGACCTGGTCGAGCTGGCTGTAGGCCTTCATGGCGCCGACCAGGTCGAGATGCGGCCGGCGCCGATGAGATCTCCTCGACGAGATTGTCGATCTCGAGGCTGGCCGCCAACCATCCGAGACCGGCTCGCAGGTGGTCGCCGGCCAGCGGAGACGACCCGATCGATCCAGGCCTCGTCCACGCCGGCCGCGACCAGGGCCGGGGCCAGCTCCCACGCCCGGGCCACGCCCGGCGTCCTCGAGGCGCTGGCCGAGCGCGTCTTCGCGGTCGCCGGCGTCCAGGGCGGACAGCTGGGGCGCGACCGGCGCCTGCTCGGCGGCCGAGGCCCGGAGGGCGACGATCTCGGCGAGGGTCGGCTCGTCCATCTGCGGCGGCGAAGCCGGACCATGGCCCGGCGGGCGTCCTGCAGCCGCTCGCGGAGCGCTTCGCGCCGCCCGCGACCTCGGCGGCGGCGGGGTTGTTGAGCTCGTGGGCCAGGCCGGCGGACAGCGACCCGAGGGCGACGAGCTTCTCCCGCTGGCCGACGATGTCCTCGACGTTGGTCAGCCCGAGAAACAGGCCGTCCAGCAGATGGACGGCCATCGGGAACCAGGTCTTGAGGACGTAGGCGAAGTCGTCGGCGCGCAGCCTGAAGAACCGGGCACGGCGTCAGCGGTCCGGAGGCTGTAGGCGTAGATCCTGCTCCTCGGAGCTGTCCACGAAGGCGCGGATGGCTCCGGCGTAGGCGCCGTGGCTGGTCGGTCGTGATCATCACCACGTCCTCGCCCGTCCATCCGCTTGACCAGCTGGATCTCGCCGTCGAGCAGGACGAAGAACATCTCGGCCGGCTCGCCCTCGTCGGAACACGTCGGCGCCGGCGTCGAACGTTACGACGTCGCCGTGCTCGACCAGCCACGACAGCTGCTCGTCGGTCAGCCTCTCGAACAGGAAGCAGCCCCGCAGCTCCTCCTTGAGGTCGAGCAGGTCGGTCACAACAGCTCCAGGTAGCGGTGGACGAGCGTGACCGCCATGGCGCCCTCGCCGACGGCCGAGGCCACCCGCTTGACCGACTGGCTGCGCACGTCGCCGGCCGCGAACACGCCAGGGACGCTCGTCTCGAGGAAGTAGGGCTGCCGTTCGAGGCGGCCAGCCGGCGGGGGCTTGCCGTCGACCAGCAGGTCCGGCCCGGTGAGGACGAACCCGCTCGTCCCGCCGCACCGTGTCCCCAGCCAGTCGGTGCAGGGGGCGGCGCCGATGAAGACGAACAGCCAGGAGGCCTCGACCTTCTCCTCGGTGCCGGTGGCTGCGGTCGGCGATCCGCAGCCGCTCGAGGTGGTCGTCGCCGTCGGCCCCGACGACCTCGGTCGTCGGTCTTGCACCGAGATGTTGCGAGCGGTCGGCGATCTGCTCGATCGAGGTAGTGCGACATGGACCGCTCGCAGCGACTCGCCGCGGCACGATCAGGGTCACGCTGCGGGCCGTGCGGGCGAAGAAGACGGCGGCCTGCCCGGCCGAGTTGGCTCCGCCGACGATGTAGACGTCCTCGTCCTGGCAGCTCACTGGCCTCGGTCATGGCCGCCCCGTAGTAGACGCCGCGTCCGGTGAAGGCGCTCGACCCCGGGAACGCCGAACCGGCGGTAGGCCACGCCGGTGGTGAGCAGCACGGCGTGAGCCGACAGCTCGCTGCCGTCGCCCAGCCGGACCACCCGGGCCGAGCCGCAGACCTCGAGGGCCGTCGACCTCGGACATGAGCAGCATCTCCGCCCCGAACCGCCGGGCCTGGGTGGTCGGCCCGCCGGGCCAGGTCGCCGCCCCAGACCCCGGACGGGAAGCCCAGGTAGTTCTCGATCCTGGAGCTCTGCCCGGCCTGGCCCCCGACGGCCTCCCGCTCGACGAGCACCGTCTTCAGGCCCTCGGAGCCGCCGTAGACGGCGGCGCCCAGCCCGGCGGGGCCGCCGCCCACCACGATGAGGTCGTAGAACGGGAGGTTGGGCGTCGCTCGACAGGCCCAGGGCTGCGGCCAGCTCGCCCGTCGACGGGAGCCGCAGCGACTGGCCCGTCCGTGATGACCACCAACGGAAGGTCGTCGGCGCTCATCCCCTTGGCCGCCAGCAGACGGTTGCGCCTCCGCGTCGCGCTCGAGCTCCATCCAGCTGAACGGGCACCTGGTTGCGGGCGAGGAAGTCCTTCACCTCGTGCGAGGGCGCCGACCAGCGGTGGCCGACGACCCGGACGCCCTCGAAGGACGGCCGGTCCTGCTGCCTTCCAGTCCTCCAGGAGGTCGTCGATGACCGGGTAGAGCCGCTCCTCGGGCGGATCCCACGGCTTCAGCAGGTAGTAGTGGACGTCGGCCCGGTTGATGGCGCCGATGGCCGCCTCGGTGTCGGCGTAGGCCGTGAGCAGCACCCGGCGGGCCTCCGGGTACAGATCCTGGGCCCGCTCCAGGAACTCCACCCCGTTCATCTCGTGGCATCCGGTGGTCGGCCAGCAGGAGGCCCACCCGGTCGCCCCGGAGCTTGAGCTCGGAGAGCTGTCGAGCGCCGCCTGTCCCGACTCGCGCCCGGCGGATGCGGTAGTCCTCGGAGTAGTGCTGGCGCAGGTCTCTGGCGATAGCCCGGGAGACGCCGGGGTCGTCGTCGACGGTCAGCAGGATCGGCGGGGGCATACCCACGATTCTCGCTGAGGTGGGGACGCTACTTCTACTGCAATCCGTGCGATGAGGGATTGGGCGGTGGCAGAGCAGAATGGTCCGGTCCGGGACCCTCCCGTCTACGCCGCCGGCGAGACTGTGACGTCCACCCGCGCCGCGGCCCGGATCGGCGGCCAGCTCGAGGCGGGAGGCACCGGGTGCCGACACCTGGTGGGCGCCCTGGAGGCTCACGCGGTACCCGGTGGGGTAGTGCCGGGCGGGAACGAAGATCTCGGTCGGGCCGCCCGCGGGCCGGGGCGCGTAGGAGAACCGCAGCACGTTGCCGGCCGGGTCGAAGCTCAGCGAGAGCGGTATCCCGGCCACCGCCTGCGGGTAGGGCCGGATCAGCACGTCGGCTTTGGCTTGCTTCAGGCTCGACAGATCGGCGTCGTTGGCGAACAGGCTCTCGTGGCCCGGGGAGCCCGTCGGGTCGTTCCAGGACTTGTACGCCCAGTAGGCCCAGCCGACGAGGTGCTGGTCGGCCAGTGACGTCATGCGGGCGATGTCGTTGACGTCGTCGCCGCCCCCGAACTCGCTCATCACGAAGGCGGCGCCGAGGTGCCGGTCGGTCGCCTCCGCGTTGTCGAAGGCGACCTGCTCCTCGGTCGCGCAGTCGGGCCCGTCGCTGGTCCCCAGCACGGCCCCGGAACCGCAGTAGTCGTGCCACGAGAAGCCCAGCTCGGGATCGTCGATCGGTGTGTCCCCGAGGTGGCTCGGCGGCCCCGAGTTCGAGATGACGTTGCCCTCCAGGAACACGGGCCGGGCGGGGTCAGCCTCGCGGATGCCGGCCCGAGCCTCGTCCTCGAAGCGTTGGAGGGTGTGATCGAAGGCCGGGCATCCCGACACGAGCGAGAAGCACGCCTGCCAGCCGGTACCGGGCCAGGGCTCGTTGAACAGGTCGTAGCCCATCACGTAGGGCTGGGCCGCCCAGCGGGAAGCGACCGACTTCCATGCCGCCCGGTACCGGGCCCACGTGCCATCGGTGTCGGCCCACAGGTTGTCGTAGGTGCGGTCGAGCGCCTGGCTGAGGAAGTAGTTGCCCGGAAAGCCGTAGTGGGCGTCGTCCGGCACGCCGTTGTCGTCGACCGACCAGGCGGGGAACCCCTCGCCCTGGAACTGCTCGTTGTACAGGTCCTGGTGGAAGTCGATCAGTACCCAGATGTGGCGGGCGGCCAACAGCTGCACGATGCGGTCGACGGCGTCGAGGTAGGACCGGTCGATGGCGTCCCGCTGCGGCATCACCCCGCTGAAGAGCACGCCGAGACGGACGGCGTTGAAGCCGTTGGCGGCCAGGAAGTCGGCGTCAGCGGCCGTGAACCCACCGGGATCGTCCGGTGCCACGTAGGGCGGTCGCTTCCACACCACGTTGACGCCGTGCACCAGCACGACCCGTCCCTCGGCGTCCAGCAACCAGCGCCCGTCGTGGTGGAGGCGTTGGATCGACGACGCGGCAGGCGCCGGCACCGCCATGGCCAGCAACGTGAGCATCAGTGCTCCGGCCCCCAGCAGCCGTTTCACAGCGACAAGGCTACCCGATTGCCTCCACCTCGACGCGAGGGCGCGCCGCGGCCTCGACCGACACCGGGTCGGGCTCCTCCATACCGATGTGGGTGTGCCGCCGCAGGGGGACCTCCGGGAGCAGGGTCGCCAGCAGGAAGGCGGCCACCGCGACCGGGACCCCGACCACGAAGACGGTATGCAGGGAATGCACGAAGCTCTCGATGACGCCCGAGCGGACCGGCGCGGCGAGGGCCCGCACCGACTGGGGCGAGGACACGAAGCTGGCCGTCACGTGGGTGTGCACGCCGCCCGGCAGCAGGCGCGGGAGCCAGGTGTTCAGGCTGGCGGTGAGCACGGCGCCGAAGATCGCGGTGCCGAAGGAGCCACCCATGGAGCGAAAGAAGTTGATGGTCGACGTGCCGGTGCCGAGGTCCTTCATCGGGACGGCGTTCTGCACGGCGAGCACCAGGTTCTGCATCATCATGCCCATGCCCACGCCGAGGGGGACCATGTAGAGACCGGCGAGGATGCGCGAGGTGTGCAGCCCGAGGTGCGACAGGAGCCACATGCCGAGAACCAACAGGGCACCGCCGATGACCGGGAAGACCTTGTAGCGGCCGAGGCGGGTGACGAGGCGGCCGCTGACGATCGAGGCCACCAGCATGCCGCCCATCAGAGGCAGCAGGAGCAGCCCCGAGACGGTGGCCGAGGCACCCGTCACCAGCTGCATGTACTCGGGCAGGAAGATGATGGCGCCGAAGATCGTCATCGCCAGGAAGAACGTCGTGGCGTTGGCGATGCTGAAGACGCGGTTGCGGAAGAGGCCGAGCGGCAGGATCGGCTCGCCCGCCCGGTGCTGTTCCCACCAGCCGAAGGCGAGGAGCAGGGCAACGCCGGCGAGGGCCGTGCCGATGATCGGCAGTGAGCCCCACGGGTACGTGTTGCCGCCCCACACGGTGACGAGGAGCAGGGCGACCACCGCTCCGACCAGGAGCGCGGCGCCCGTGTAGTCCACTATCGCCTTTCGCCGGGCGAAGGGCAGACGCAGCACCACCGAAGTCACGACGAGGGCGAGGATGCCGATGGGCAGGTTGATGTAGAAGATCCAGCGCCACGAGAGGTGGTCGGTGAAGAAGCCGCCGAGCAGCGGCCCGCCCACGCTGGCCAGCGCGAACACGGCGCCGAAGTAGCCCTGGTAGCGACCGCGCTCCCGGGGGCTCACGATGTCGCCGACGATGGCCATCGCCAGCGCCAGCAGCCCCCCGGCGCCAACCCCCTGGACGGCCCGGAAGGCCACCAGCTCGAGCATGTTCTGGCTGATGCCGGACAGCACCGAGCCGGCCAGGAAGATGAGGATGGCCGCCTGGAACAGCCGCTTGCGGCCGTAGAGGTCCGAGAGCTTGCCGTAGAGCGGCGTGGCCGCGGTGGAGGTCACCAGGTACGCCGTGACGACCCAGGAGAGGTGACCGATGCCGCCCAGGTCCCCGGCGATCGTGGGCAGGGCCGTGGCGACGATCGTCTGGTCCAGGGCGGCCAGCAGCATGCCGAGCATGAGGCCGCTGAGCACCACCATGATCTGGCGGTGGGTCAGAGAGATGGCGCGGCCGTTGGCCTGGGTCATGTCGGCTGAGCCACGCGGTAGGGGCGCGGCGTCGGCTGCTGGAGATCGTCGGCCAGGCGGCCGAGGAGGGTGGTGAGGTGGCCACGGTCCCGAGCCGACCAATCCTTCAGCAGGGTCGCCAACTGGGCTCGACGGAAAGCGACCGCCTCGGCCAGAGCCTCGCGACCTCGCTCGCTCGCCGACAGCAGGCAGGCCCGACCGTCGACCGGATCGATCGTGCGCTCGATCAGGCCGGCAGCGACGAGCTTGTGGGTCTGGCGGCTGACCGTGGACGTGTCCAGCTTGAGGGTGGCGGCCAGGTCTGATGCCCGAATGGGCCCCATCTCATCGACCCGGGCCAGCATCACGTAGGCCTCCTTGCCGAGGGGCGCCCCCGCGGCCAGGGCGGGCAGGTCGAGCCGCCCGACGGCGCGAGCGGCGCGGACGAGCGCCCGCTCGAGGGCCGTGACGTCGTCACCGTCGATCATGGCCCCAATATAGGCCAATTTAGTTGTGTGCTGCAACCAACTGCTGGCGGCCAGCAACTACTGGCTGCCGTCCAGCTCCCGCTTGAGGACCTTGCCGGTCGGGTTCCTGGGGAGCTCGTCGACCAGCTCCACGTCCCGCGGGACCTTGAAGCGGGAGAGGTTGGAGCGTACGTACGCCTTGACCTCGTCCGGAGACACGGCACGACCGCGGTCGGTGACGATCAGGGCCTTGAGGCGCTGGCCGAACTGCTCGTCTGGGACACCGACAACTGCCGCGTCCGCCACGCCCTCGTGGGCCCGCAGCAGCTCCTCGACCTCCTGGGGGAAGACGTTCTCGCCCCCCGACACGATCATGTCGTCCTCGCGGCCCTCCACGAAGAGGCGCCCGACCTCGTCCAGGTGACCGAGATCTCCGGTCGACATGAGCTTGTCGAGCATCTCCTTGCCTTCGCCGGCCGTGTAGCCCTCGAAGAGGAGCTCGCTGCCCACGAAGATCCGCCCCGTCGTCCCGCGCGGCACCTCCTGACCCTCGTCGTCCACGATCCGCACCACGGTGCCCCGAGGGGGGAACCCGGCGGTCCCCGGCGCCTCCCGGAGGTCCTGGGGCGTGGCGATGGCCGCCCAGCCGACCTCGGTCGACCCGTAGAGGCTGTAGACGATGTCGCCGAAGGAGTCCATGAACGCGTGGGCGAGGCGGTCGGAGAGCGGCGAGCCGCTGAGGCCGACGACGCGCAGGGAGCTCGTGTCGTAGCGCCGCCGGGTCGCCTCCGGCAAGCGCCATGATCCGCTGGATCATGACCGGCACGGCGGCCAGCACGGTGACCCGGTGCTCCTCGATGGCCGCCAGCACCGCCTCGGGGTCGAAGCGGCGCTGCAACACCACGGTCGCTCCCAGCGACCAGCGAGAGCGCGTAGTTGCCGAGCCCCCAGGCATGGAAGAGCGGTGCCGCCACGAGGGTCGTGTCCCGGTGTCTCAGCGGGATGCGGTCGAGAAACGCCACCAGCGGGTTGAGCGTGCCGGGCACGCCTCGGTTTGCACCTCTCGGTCGTCCGGTGGTTCCCGAAGTGAGGATGATCTGCCGGCCGGGCCTCGCCGGCGGAGCCGGAGCGTGATCGCCGTGGCCTTCGATCAGGCTCTCGACCGTCGGATCGCGGGGCCGCTCGCGCCCGGTGGGTACGTCGACCCATGCGACGAAGCGACGACACCTCCGACCCCCGTTCCTCGCCGCCTCGGCGAACTCCTGGTCGTAGACGAGGGCAGTCACCTTCTCGGTCCTGATGACCTCGGAGAGCTGGGGCCCGGCGAAGGAGGTGTTGAGGAAGTAGGCGTTGGCGCCCAGCTTCGACAAGGCGATGGTCGCCTCGACGAAGCCGCGGTGGTTGCGACACAGGACACCGACGTTGTCGCCTTCTCCGACGCCCGCCTCCGCCAGCCCGTTGGCCAGCGCGCTCGTACGCCGGTGCACGTCGGCGAAGGTCAGGCTGCCGCCGTCGTCGATCACCGCGGCGGCGTCGGGGTAGCGGACCGCGGCCGCTGCGTACCCGGCCGCGGGCGTCATCCCCCAGCGGCGCAGGGCCGTGAGCATGCCGACCACCTGGTCGGGTCGGTAGGGCCCGAGCAGCCCCACTTGGTTGAGCGCCGGTACGGCGCCGATGACGTCGGTCACCGGCCGGGTCACGCAGGTCAGCGTGCTCGCGATGGCGCGCGAGGGACCTCGTATCAGACTCAGCGGGTCGTCCATTACACATGCCTACCCGAATATCCGCCCTGTCGACCCACGGGCGGGCTCGCACGTAGGCGCCAGCGACGGCGGCATAGGGTTGCCGCGTGGTATCGCCCAACGGCCCCCAGGCGCCAGGGAGGCGCCAGCGACGACGGCGTTGGCAGCGGTGGCTCTTCGGACTGCTCGGAGTGGCGTGGCTCGTCATCGGCCTGGTGGTCGGTTTCGCCCTCGACCGATGGACCGTCGCCGCGCTCTGGTTCGGTCTCGCCGCCATGGAGCTGGCGCTGTGGATCATGGCCGGCCGCAGGTAGGAGGCTCGCCGCTCCTCGGGCTAAGGTGACGCCGCAGTCAGGACGAGGTTGGGGGTGTCTGGGTGGCGATGCCGCGCGGTCGCGCCGCCGGTGGCGATCGCTCGATACGGCCGTGGCGTGTCGCGGCCGCTGGGCGCCGTGGCCGGTCCGCGCTCGTCGCCGCCGGCGGTCTCGACAGCGGCCATGGACGGCGCCGGCAGCAACGGGGGAGCCGACCGCGGCCGGCGTGAGCGGGGACACGATCACCGTGGTGTTCCGGAGGACGAACTCGGCCGAGGAGAAGGCCGCCTTCGCCGCCGCCGGCAGCGCGGCACCCGGCACCGACGATCAGTACCTGTCCGACCTGCGCGCCGACATCGACCTGTTCAACAAGAGCTACGAGCTCTACGGCCGCCATCTGGTCGTCAAGGACTACAACGGCCAAGGCGACAACATCGCCGAAGATCAAGGGCAGGACCTGCAGGGGGCCCAGGCCGATGCGGCCACGGCCCGGAGCATGGGCGGGTTCATGGACCTGTCGTCGAGCCCGACGCTCGCCTCGACCCAACCCTACGACGAGGACCTGGCCCAGCAGCACGTCGTCACCATCGGGGCGGTCGCCCTGCCCAAGTCCTGGTTCGCGCAGTACGCGCCCTACGAGTACTCGATCGCTCCCGACGGCACCACGGCCATCGCGGCGGCGGCCAACGTCCTGTGCCGGAGGTCGGCCGGGCTGCCCGCGATCTACGCCGGGGACCCCAGCTATCGAAACCGGACCCGCACCTACGGGCTGATCACGCCCGAGAACCCGCAGTACATGCAGGAGGGCGACCAGCTCCAGAGCTCGATCCAATCCCAATGCGGGGCCACCATCACCAAGCGAGCCAGCTACTCCATCAACATCAGCGAGGAGGAGCAGGAAGCCACCAGCATCATGGCCCAGATGCACAGCGCCAACGTGACCACGGTGGAGTGCCTGTGCGATCCCATCATGGAGATCTTCCTGAGCCGGGCTGCCGACAGCCAGCGATACTCGCCCGAGTGGAGCGTCTCGCCGTGGCTCGACCCCCAGGGCCGGGAGACCTCGCAGTCCCAGTGGTCCCACGCCACGGCGGGTCAGGTGTTCGCCTTCCCGCCCAAGCAGCAGTCCGAGGCATACCAGGTCTTCAAGCTGGCCCGCCCCGGGCAGGAGCCGGCCGAGAAGTACTACGTCGAGGCCTACTGGACCGCCCTGTACATCTTCAGCGCGCTGCAGCTTGCAGGCCCCAATCTCAACGTCGCCACGTTCCAGCAGGGCGTGTTCGGCATGCCCCAGACACCACGGGGCATGTTCGGAACCTGGGCCGGCGGCCAGAACGCCTACGCGCCCACGGTCGACGCCTACATCAGCCACTGGGACCCCAACGCCGTGAGCGGCCTCGACGGGGTGAAGGGGGCGTGGGTGGCGTGCGAGGGAGGCCAGTGGTTCGGCGTGCACGACCCCAACTCGTGGGGCGCTCCCCACACCCAGCTGCGCTGCTGAGGGCCTGAGGCGGGACCTGCAACCGATCACCGGTTGCGGTGTTCTTGTTGGACATGACGACCGCGACGGAAGACGTGCGGACCGAGCTCACGGTCCGGCTCAGCCGGGACGTCGATGCCGCCTTTCCCGAGCTCGTGAGCAGTTACCAGCAGGCCGTCTACACGACCGTCCTGCGGGTGTCGGGACGCCAGGTCGACGCCGCCGACCTGGCGGCCGAGGCGTTCCTCCGGGCCTATCAGGCGCTGCGGAGGTATCCACCCGAGCGCGTCCGCCAGCTGAAGCTCCGGCCGTGGCTCATCACGATCGCGCTGAACCTGTGGCGCAACCAGGTCCGGACCGCCACCCGCCGTCCCGCCCAGGTGTCGCTGGACTCGTCTCCCGAGCCGCCAGCCGGGTCGGGCGGACCCGAGGAGCACCTGCGCAGGCGCGAGCTGCGGAACACCGTCGCCGGGCTGCTCGCCCAGCTGCCCGAGACCCAGCGCCTCGCCGTCGTCCTCCGCCACGTCGTCGGCCTGGCCTATGCCGAGATCGCCACCATCCTCCACTGCCCGGAGGGTACGGCGAAGTCCCATGTCTCTCGCGGCCTGCAACACCTGCGGGCGCTGACGACCGACACCGATCTGCAGGAGGAGCTCTCATGAACCGCATCAACACCGACGAGGATCCCGTGATCCGGTCGCTCGGCGAGCTCGTCGCCCAGCCGCCGGTCGGCTTCGATCATCTCGTCATCGCCCGCTACGCGCTCGTGCCCGGCCCGCTGGGGGAGGTGTTCGTCGCCTTCACCGACCGGGGCATCAGCTACGTGCGCCCTGCCGATCAGGTGGAGCAGGACGCGGACCGCTTCGCCGAGGACTTTCGTGACCGGTTCGGCCGGCCGATCGAGCGGGCCGGGCGCCCTCCCGCCGGGCTCGTGCCGGCGCTGCGGACGGGACGGGCTCGCGAGCTCGCCTTCGACCTGCGGGGGCTGAGCGAGTTCGAGCAGGCCGTGCTGCGCAAGGCGCTCGAGATCCCTCGGGGTGAGATCCGCCCCTACGCCTGGGTCGCCCGGGAGATCGGCCGGCCCAAGGCCGTGCGGGCCACTGGATCGGCCCTGGGTCACAATCCCGTTCCGATCCTCATTCCCTGCCACCGCGTCGTGCGCAGCGACGGCCAGATCGGTAACTACGCGCTCGGGTCCGGCGATGAAGCACGAGCTGCTCCATGCCGAGGAGGTCGACCTCGAGGAGGCCAGCCGGTTGGCCGCCGCCGGCGTTCACTATCTGGCCAGCGACACCACCGGGGTCGTCTGCTACCCCAGCTGTCGCCACGCTCGGCGCATCACGCCTGCGCACCGGGTCCCGTTCGGCACCCTGGGGCGGGCCGTGGAAGCCGGCTACCGGCCCTGCCGGGACTGCCGGCCGGCGCCTCGCCGACACGGCATGAGCGGGCCCACGGACGCCGAGGCGGTTCGCCGGCGGGTCGAGGCCTGCGACTGGGACGCCATCACCGCCGCCGTCGATCGCGACGGCTACGCGGTGACGCCGACCCCCTTCTTGACACGCGCCCAGTGCAAGCGGGAGCGGGAGCGGTTCCCGGACGACGGCGCATTTCGCTCGACCATCGACATGAGGCGCTATCGCTTCGGAGAAGGCAGCTACCGGTACTACGCCTATCCATTGCCACCGACCGTGGCCGCGCTGCGCGAGGCCGCCTATCCACCTCTCGCCGCCCTCGCCAACACCTGGGCGCCGCGCCTGGGCGAGCCGCACCGCTACCCGTCCGACCTCGCGGCAGCTCGTCGAGATCTGCCGGGGCGCCGGACAGACGAAGCCGACACCGTTGCTCCTTCGCTACGAGCGCGGCGGGTACAACAACCTGCACCAGGACCTGTACGGCGACGTTGCCTTCCCATTGCAGCTCACGGTGGCCCTGACCGAGCCCGGAGAGGACTTCACGGGCGGCGAGAACGTCTTCGTCGAACAGCGCCCGCGCTCGCAGTCGCGGGGCACGTCGGTCACCATCCCGCTGGGCCACGCGGTGATCTTCCCCACCCGGTACCGGCCGGTCTCCGGAAGCCGCGGCCACTACCGGGCGGGCATGCGCCACGGCATCAGCACGGTGACGTCCGGCGTCCGCCTCACCCTGGGCATCATCTTCCACGAGGCCCGCTAGAAGCGCCCCCGCAGGTCGGCGAAGGCGATGGCGATGCCGATGAACACCAGGACGACGGCCAGCCACGAGTACTCCACGACGGTCCTGGTGGCGAAGAAGCCGAGGATCGCCGACCCGACGAAGGCTGCCGGCACCAGCGCGGCGCGCCAGCTCAACATGCGGATCAGGCGAGGATCGGCGGAGGGGTCGACGAATCCTCGCAGGACGGCGGTGAACCATACGAGACCGAACGCGAGGCTCACCGCCGCCAGGCTGGAGGCGTAGATGATGACCGCCGTGCGGTTGTCGCGGTACTGGCCGAACAGGTTCGACGAGAAGGGCAGGAACGAGATCGTGAAGAGGAACAGGAGGTTGACATAGGCCAGCAGGCGGTCGTGGCCCAACAGGTGGTGGAAGGCCCGGTGATGGATGACCCAGTACTGGCCGATGATGGCGAAGGACACGCCGTACACCACGTACTGGTGTGCGTCGTGGCCCAGGGCGTTGGCGAGCTCGGACGCCGACTGGCTGTTGGCGAGCTTGGGTATTCGCAGCTGGAACGCCAGCAGGGTGATGGCGATGGCGATGACTCCGTCGGAGAAGCTGACCAGGCGTGCGACGCTCGGGCTGTCGTCGGGCGCGGTGCCGTGCCGGTGCAGGAGCCGGGCCAGGCCCAGCGGGTGCTGGCCGGGGCCGGAGTCCGTGCGGGACCCGTGTGATGGCGAGTGAGGCTCTGTCCCGCTCATAATTCCTCGCCGGCTCCCCGCCCCCGCCTGCCAGAGTGTGAGGCGTGGACACGGTGCTGGATGCCCATCAGCTTGTCAAGCATTTCAAGGGCGTCCGCGCCGTCGACGGGGTGGATCTGGTCGTGCGCCCGGGCGAGCGGGTGAGCCTGCTCGGGCCGAACGGCGCCGGCAAGACCACGACGCTGCTGATGATGCTGGGCGCCATCCTCCCCGACTCCGGTTGGGTGCGCGTGGCTGGGCACCCGCTCCCCAAGGAGCGGAGCCAGGCCATGGGCGAGGTGGGGTTCGCCGCCGGGTACCTGCCCCTGCCCGAACGGCTCCGGGTGCGGGAGTTCCTCCACATGTTCGGCCAGCTCTACGGGGTGGAATCGCTACGCGACAGGATCGGCACGGCCCTGGAGCGCTTCGGGATCGCCCACCTGGCCGGCCGGCTGGGCACAGAGCTGTCCTCGGGCCAGCGCACCCTGGTCGGCGTGGTGAAGGCCACCCTGCACCGTCCTCGTCTCCTGGTGCTGGACGAGCCGACCGCCTCGCTCGACCCCGATGTGGCCCGCCGGGTCCGGGCCGGGCTGACCGAGCTCTGCGACTCCGAGGGAACGGCGTTGCTGCTCACCAGCCACAACATGGCCGAGGTCGAGCGACTCTGCGAGCGGGTGGTCTTCCTGTCGGCCGGCCGGGTGGTGGCCGACGGTCGCCCCGCGTCCGTGGCGAGCCGCTTCGGCCGTAGCGACCTCGAAGGGGTGTTCCTTCACCTGGCCGAGGAGCGCCCTGCCGGCGCGCAGCAGACGGACCGGACGGCATGAGCGGCTCGAGCTGGACGCGGGTGCGGGCGGTGGCCCGGCGGCACGCCTACGTCCTGCTGCGTAGCCCGCATCGGCTGTTCGACGTGGTCCTGTGGCCCCTGGTCGACGTCCTGCTGTTCGGCTCGCTCGGCGTCTTCGTCGCCCGTCAGGGCAGCGGTGGGTCGATCGCGTTCGGCTACCTCCTGTCGGGGATCGTTCTGTGGCACGTGGTGTACCAGGCCCAGATCGCGCTCTCGACGGGCTTCCTCGAGGAGACGTGGTCCCGCAACCTCCTGAACCTGATGGTGACGCCACTTCGGGAGGTCGAGTACGCCTGCGGGGTGGCGCTGTTCGGCATGGTCAAGCTGGTCATGGGGGTGGGCGTCGTCGCCCTCACCGCTCTCGGCTTCTACGCATTCAACGTGGGCCGGCTCGGCGTCGGCCTCATCCCGATCATCGCCATCCTGCTCGTCGTGGGCTGGGTGATCGCGCTGTTCGTCATCGCCCTCGTCCTCCGCTTCGGCACCGGGGCGGAGGCGCTGGCCTGGGGCATCCTGTTCGTGGTCATGCCGCTCTCGGGCGTGTTCTATCCAGTGGCGGCGCTGCCCGGCCTCCTCCGGCCCCTGGCCACGGCGTTGCCCACCACCCACGCCTTCGCGGCCGGGCGCTCGCTCATCGACGGGCACGGAATGCAGTGGGGCCAGCTGGGGCTGGCGACGGCCTCGACGGTGGTGGCGGGGTTGGCTGCCTTGGCCTTCCTCGTCCTCATGCTGGGCACGTTCCGGCGCCGGGGGTTCGTCACCCGCTACTCCTGACGGGGGTAGCTGGGACCCCCCGTCCGTCCCCTGGTGGGCTGCGTCGGGCGCGTGGCATGCTCCTGGGCCACACTGAGGGCCTGATGCTGGAGCGGCGGCCCTCGTGGTTACCCTGAGCCCGTAATGGACAAACTGCGACGTCTCGTGATCACCTGCGTGGCCGCTGGGACCGCGCTGGCGCTGGGGGCGCTGGTGCTCGTACCGGTGGTCCAGCTGTTCGTCGGGCGCCACCCACAACGCCGCAGTGGCCGAGCCGCTCCAGCTCCGGCCGCTCAATCTGCCCTCGAAGGTCGTCGACAGCAAGGGCAACCTGCTCGCCGTGCTCCAGGACTCGGACTACCGGGCCCCGGTCAAGTTGAACCAGGTACCACCCACGGTGGTCCACGCCGTGCTGGACGCCGAAGACGCCACCTTCTACCAGCACGGCGCCCTCGACTTCCGTTCCATCCTCCGGGCCTTCAAGAGCGACGTGAGCTCCGGCGGGGTCGTGCAGGGTGGCTCCACGATCACCCAGCAGTTGGTGAAGAACGCCGTGCTCAACTCCGAGCGCAGCGTCAACCGCAAGCTGCGCGAGGCCGTGCTCGCGTACCGTCTCGAGCAGCAGATGTCCAAGGACCAGATCCTCGAGCGCTACCTCAACACCGTGTACCTGGGCAACGGGGCCTACGGCGTCCAGGCGGCGGCCCAGACCTACTTCGCACGCGACGTGGGCGCCCTCGATCCGGCCCAGGCCGCCCTGCTGGCCGGGCTCATCCGCAACCCGGTGGGCTACGACCCTCTCCATCACCCGGCGGCGGCCCAGCAGCGCCGCAACCAGATCCTGGACGAGATGGTGATCAACGGGCACCTCACCAGCGCCCAGGCGGACGGCTACAAGACGACACCTGTTCCGTCGACGGTCAGCCAGCCCGCGAGCCAGCAGGACAGCCCCTTCGTGGCCGACGTGAAGGCGTCCCTCCTGGACGTGACCGACCATCGCTTCGACTTCCTCGGGACGAGCGCCCCTGAGCGCCTCAACAGCCTCAACAAGGGTGGCCTCACCATCACGACCACGCTCGATCCGGACATGCAGCGCAACGCCGAGGCTGCGGTGGCGGCCCGGTTGCCGGACACCGGTGGGAAGTTCACCTCGGCCGTGGTGGCCATGGATCCCGCCAACGGCTACGTGCGGGCGATCGTCTCGGGTAACCCGGGCTCCAATCACGGCTATGACGTGGCGACCGGACGCGGCGGCGGCGGGCGTCAGCCCGGCTCGTCGTTCAAGCCCTTCGTCCTCATGGCCGCTCTCGAGAACGGCTACAGCCCCAACGACAGCATCGACGGCACGGGGCCCTGCACCATTCAGTACCCCGGCTCGGGACCGTACGTCGCCAACAACGCCGAGCCCGGCGGCGGCGTCATGAACCTCTGGGACGCCACGGCCAACTCGGTCAACTGCGCCTTCATACGCCTTGGCGTGGACGTGGGGCTCCCCAAGGTGGTCGACGTGGCCCACCGCATGGGCATCCCGGCCAACGTCCGCCTGGCGGCCAGCCCCTCGCTGAGCATCGGCACCTACGAGGTGACCCCCCTGGAGATGGCCTCGGCCTACTCCACCCTGGCCGCCGACGGCGTGCACCACGCGCCGAGCTTCGTCGAGAAGGTGACCGACTCGTCGAACAACGTCGACTTCGGGGGAGCGGACAAGGGAGACCGGGTGGTCTCGGCCCAGAACAGCAGGGTCGTCACCCAGATGCTGCAGGGCGTGGTCCAGCGGGGAACCGGCACCGCTGCTGCGCTCTCGGACCGCCCGGTGGCGGGCAAGACCGGGACCACCGACAACCTGGCCAACGCCTGGTTCGTGGGGTACACCCCGCAGCTCGTGACGGCGGTGTGGATGGGCTCACCAGCGGGCCTGGTGCCGATGTACGGCGTCGGAGGCGTCAACGTCTTCGGGGGCACCTACCCGGCGCGCATCTTCCATGACTTCATGTCCAGCACCCTGTCGGGCCAGCCCGTCGTGAACTTCGCTGCCCCCGACCCGAGCCAGATCGGGCCCGGGCACTTCCTCATCGCCCAGGACTCTCCGGGCGCCCTCACCAGCCCGCTGCCCCCGCCGCCGCCTCCGCCGCCGCCGGGCACGCCCCCCGCACTCCCGCCGGGGCTGATCCCGCCGACGACGCCGCCGAGCCACGCCCGCCCGACCACGACTGCCCCGCCGCCCCCGCCGCCACCACCTCCACCACCTCCACCGCCTCCGACACGACCACGACCTCGTCGACCACGACGACGCAGCCACACTGATCCTGACTGGTGGCTCCCCTCGACATCCTCTTGGAGGTTCAGGGGCGGGACACCACACTCGACCAGCTGGCGCATCGGCGGGCCACGCTTCCGGCTCGGGCCGACCTGGCGGCGGTCGAGGAACGTCTCGCCGACATCGCTGCACGAAGGGCTCGGGCCGAGGCCGAGCGGCGTGTCCTGTCCGAGCGCCAGGGGCGCCTCGAGTCCGACATCGCCGCCGTAGCCCGGCGTATCCACGAGGTCGAGGGCCGCATGTACTCGGGCGAGGTCTCGGCCTCCAGGGAGCTGATGGCGATGTCCGAGGAGGTCGAGTCGCTCAACCGCCGCCGCCGGGAGCTCGAGGACATGGCCTTCGAGGCCATGGCGGGGGGCGAACCCGTCGACGCCGAGCTGGCCCGGCTGGCAGCCGAGCAGGCGGGGGCGGAGGCCGACGCGGAGCGGCTCCGTGGCGTCATCGGCGAGGCCGAGACCGAGATCGACGCCGAGGTGGCGGCCGAGACCCAGGCCCGCACGGCCCTGGCCGCCGACCTGCCCGACGAGCTCACCCAACGCTACGAGCGCCTGCGGGTCCGGCTCGGCGGTGTCGGAGCGGCGCGCCTCGAGCACGGCTCGTGCGGCGGCTGCCACCTCGCGCTGCCCGCCGTGGAGCTCGACCACATCCGCAGGGCGCCGCCGGAGGCCATCATCACGTGTGAGCAGTGTGGGCGCATCCTCGTGCGCTGAGGGCACGGCCGGCCCGGGAGGCCGGCCCGAGGACGCAGTGGCCCTGCAGTGATCCTGCTGGTTCGCCACGGACAGACGGCCGCCAACGCGGCCGGACTGCTCCTCGGCCGCGGCGACCCCCCGCTCACCGAACTGGGTAGGCGCCAGGCCGCAGCCTCGGCGCCGGCGCTGGCCGGGGTGACGCGGGTGGTAACCAGTCCGCTCCAGCGGGCTCGCGAGACAGCGGCGGCGTTCGGGCTGCGGGTACCCGTAGAGGTCGACGATCGGTGGACCGAGCTCGACTACGGCGACTTCGAAGGCCGGCCGTTCAGCGACGTCCCGAGCGAGACATGGCGGAGGTGGCGGCAGGATGCGTCGTACCGCCCACCAGGAGGCGAGTCGCTGGCCGCGCTCGGCCGCAGGGTGCGGGAGGCGTGCGAGCACCTGGCCCACGACGGCGGCGACGGCGACGTCGCCGTGGTCAGTCACGTCTCGCCGATCAAGGCGGCTATCGCCTGGGCGCTCGGAGTCGACGACACCGTCGCCTGGCGGATGTTCCTCGACGTCGCGTCGATCTCCCGCGTGGCGATCGGCGTGCACGGGCCGTCGCTGCGAACCTACAACGAGACGCACCACCTCTCGTCGCTGAACGAGGTCAGCGACGGTCGTCCTGAGGAGGCTTCAGATTGAGCATCTCCGGCGATTGCACGAGGTAGTAGACGATCAGCACGACGAGTGAGCCAGCGACGACGCCGACAGCCTCGAAGAGGGCGAGGTAGTCGAGGAAGGTGCCCACCGGCGGGCTGCCTGGGGCGGCGTTCCGAAAGGTCACCAGGGCGAACAGCATGGCGCCGAGCCAGGCCAGCTGGCGGCTCTCCCACATCCGCTTGCGCGTGACGACGAGCGCGGTCACCGCCGCCGCGCCGAGGGCAAGGGCCCAGTAGATGGCCATCATGGCCAGCACCCAGCCGCGCGTGCCGAGGGTGCGCCGGACGAGAAAGTCGATGCTGACGATCCCGTCGGCACCGACGTGAGAGCGTGGCGTGATCGAGAAGCCGGCGGCATTGGTGAGCGGCGATCGCGTCGACCTCCAGCCTCGGTCTGGTGGAGCCCGGAGCGATGGTCGGATCGGTGCCCTGGAGGGCGACGAGCTGGAGCGTCCCCCCGTAGGTCTCGAAGGGATAGTCGACCACGTCGCCCTTCTGGAACAGCAGCGTCGTCGACTGCTCCTGGTTGAGCCTGTTGGGGGCGACGGTGATCGTGGGGATGCCGCCGACGGATGTCACGACGAGGGCACCCTCGGGCGGCAGACGCTCGCCGGGCGACGCGTGGAGTCGCATCCGCATCGAGCCGGTGGCGGCGTCGACCGAGTCCACGGTGAGGGTCAGATCGACCGCGCTGGTATGTGACCCCGGAGGCTGCAGGATCGCGCTCGGCGACTGGTTGTTGCTGCGCGGGATAGCGAAGAAGACGACGAGAGCGACGCCGACGAACACCGCCGCCACCACGAGCAGGACCGCCTTCGACCGCATCTCCCCCCTTCGTCCCCGCGGACCGTACACCTTTGCGACACCGCGCTGGGGGTCCATCAGGCTTTAGCCTTGACCGTGCGCACGAGCCCGGTCCGCGGTGTGGCGGTCGCGCTGCTCGTCGCCTCGGCGATGGCGGGCGGCTGTTCGGCGGCGTCCTCCAGACCGCGTGCGAGTGCTCCGACGGTGACCGCCCCCGCGACGACTGCGCCGACGGTGACGCCACCACCCGCTTGCGACCGGGGTCGGAACGGTGACCCTTCCTCTCGTGGATCGTTCTCGGCCCACCGTGAGCCACGGCCGGCTCGGTCGCACCCACCCGAGCGCTCACCACCGAGGTCTGGTACCCCAAGGGACTGGCGGGTCCACGCCCGCTCGTCGTCTTCGCCCACGGGTTCCAGGTCGGGCTGGATCCCTATCGCCGTGCGTGCAGCGCGTGGGCCGAGCGCGGCTTCGTCGTCGCCGCTCCGATGTTCCCGCTCACCGATCAGGCCGTGGCGGGCGGGAACCTGGACGAGGCCGATATCGGCAATCAGCCGGCAGACGTACGTTTCGTGATCACCGAACTGCTCGGTGCGTCACAGTCCGCCGGCACAGCGGTGAGCGGTCTCGTCGATCCTTCCAGGATCGCCGTGGTCGGTCACTCCGACGGTGCCGAGACGGCCCTGCTCGTGGGCTACGGCGCCAGCGACCGAGACCCGCGGGTCGATGCGGTCGTCGCGGACGCCGCCAATCCCTTGGACGTGCAGCCTCCCACGGCCAAGATCCGGGGCTCAGCGCCGCTGCTGATCGTGCTGGGAGACCGAGACGGCAGTGTCCCGTTCGAGAAGGCCTGCGGCTCGTCGACCAGGTTCGGGTGCCCGGATGGCTGCTCGTGCTCCACGGTGCCGACCACCTATCGCCGATCGCAGGCCCGAGCCGTTGGACTCCGGAGCTCGACCGCGTCACGGGCGACTTCCTCATGGGGACGCTCAACGGCGCGGGTGGTGTCGGTACGGCCCTGCGGCAGGACACGGCTGGGGCGCCATCCTCGCTGACGGCGCTCGATGCCGGTCCGTGAGCTATCAGGGTGTGCCGAGGCGCTCAGGAGAGGCCCGGTGTGCCCGGGCGGGGGAGCAGCTCCATCCAGGTCCGCCCGGGCTCCAACGGGATGACCGCTCCCGACGGGTCCACCAGCCGTACGGTGTCGGTGATCGAGGGCCGTTGCCACGTCCCGGCGATGACCTTTCCGTCCCGGAGGATCCAGCACGGTCCCGAGCCGGTGGCGATGACGAGTGGATCCTCGTTCCCTGCGGCGTCGAAGATGCCGGTCGGCCCGATGGCCACCGAGAGCACGACCACGTTGGGCGTGGAGATGCGCGACCCGCCGGCAATGACGTCCGGGGCACCGTTCTGGCTTCGCAGGTACTGATGCGATGCCGGGTCCCAGTCCCAGGCGGCGCTCGACTGCGGCGACATCGGGAGGGTGGCATGGGTCGCCGGCGGTGCTGCCGGGCTGGTCGTGCTGTAGCTGAACAGAGGCTTGGGCGGTACGGCGGCCGCGCCGGCCTGCGTCCCGGCGGCGTACAGGTCGGCCGTGCTGGCGTATGTCGCGTACGGCGCCCGCCGCCCCGCGACCTGGTGGAAGGCGGCTACCCCTCCGTCAGCTGAAACGAGGGTGGCGGTCGAGTCCGCCTTCACCGGAGCGATCTCGCCGGCCGCTGCGCCCGAGTAGGCGAAGATGCCGCCACCGAGCTCCCGCAGCAGGGCAGCGTCCACGGGCCGGGCCGATCGGATCGGCCCGACGAGCGGTGCGTCCTGCGACTGGTAGGTGGCCATGAGTCGGGTCAACCCGCCCTCCACCAGCTCGTCGGTGACGAGATCGGCGTTGTCGAGACCCGTTTGGGGAAGAGCAGGCGGCGAGTTGTCGACCTTGATCGAGAGCGCGGGACGGTTGTTGACCGCGGAGACGAGCAGCCCGGTGAGCGGCGCCGTCGGGGGAGGCGGCGGTGCGGCGGTCGTCGGAGGCACCGTCGTCCTCGATATGGCCTTGTGCACAGTCGTCTGGGCGCAGCTGGCCAGCAGCAACAAGGCGAGGGCGAAGGCGGCCGTCGCGACCATGATCGGCCGCTGTTTGGTGCGGATGAGCTGTGTCAACGGCTTGGTCTAGGTGCTATCTGGGGACTCCGTACTGGTGCGAGCCGCTGGTGCCTGGGTTATCCGAAGGCACTGCGACCTGGGTCGCACCCGTCCCTTTTGATTCATATTCGACGTCGCGAACGGCAGACCTTTCGCGTATCGGGCGAGAGCCTAGGGGCTGATGCGAGGTGAGGTGGCTCACCGGCACAGGTGACGACGTGCCTCTGCGAGCGCTCGCCGATAGAGCTCCCGGGGAGGCCAGCCGCCGGCTACCGACCGCCGTGCGACTGGCCGGGGTTGGTGACCCAGGCGAACGCCTCGGCCAGGTCGAGGATCTCTCTCGCCCCGACTACCTGGTCAGCCTGCGCGAGCAGCTGTCCCAGGATGGCTCGCCTGACCTTCGCCTCGAGGAGGTGTGACCCGACAGCGAGGTCTTGGATCTGCTGTGCCGTGTCGTCATCGAGCATGGTTCGTTCCTGCTCCAACTCGGTCCGCAACCGCCGTTCGCCGAGGTGATGCCGAGGTGGGAACGGCCCCGGGCTGGGCAGCTGGCGTCGTCTGCTGGGGCCACATCGTAGCGCCTCGGTACGGTCTCGAACATAGCGAACGTCCGTCGGAGCTCGGCCGAGGGTGCTAACCCGCGGCTGCCTCCAGTCCCACGAGCTGGGCGGTCCGCTCCCAGATCCTGTGTTGGAGTGCCGCGTCGCGGGTCGGGCCGGTGGGCGGCAGGAACCGCAGGCCCGGCGTCGAGGTGAAGAACCGACCGGTAACTCCGTCGAGCGAGGGATCGGTGGCGAGGCGCACCGACATTCGCGCGCCCTGCTCGGGCGTGCGAAGCAGCGGCGTCAGCGTCAACATCCGATCCACGGGGCCCAGCATGGGTTTGCCACCGACCAGGTTGGTGGCGACGAGACCCGGGCAGAGCGCATTGGCGGTCACTCGGGTGCGCTCGAGCCTGCGCGCCAGCTCGAGGGCGAAGAGAAGGTCGAGCAGCTTCGTCCGGCCGTATGCCCACATCGCCGTCGCCCTCGAGTAGCTGCCGAGGTGCTCGAAGTTCTCAGGGTCGAGACGCCCGGCGAGACGGTGGGCCTCGGAGGCCACCACGACGATCCGTCCGGCGGCGGCCGCCCGCGTCCTGTCGAGGATCAGGTTCGTCAGCAGGAAGGGTCCGAGATAGTTGGATGCGAGCATGTGGTCGAAGCCATCCGGTGTGAGCCGGGCTCGCAGGTCCTGGACACCTGCGTTGTTCACCAGGACATCGACGACCGGATAGCGCGCGCAGATCTCCGCTGCGACCCGGCGCACCTGCTCCAGCTCCGAGAGGTCTGCGACGAGAACGTCGACCGAGGTGCCGGCGACCGTCCCCTCGATCTCGGCGGCAGTTGCCTTTCCCTTCTCCGGGTTGCGGCACACGATGGTGATGGTGCCGCCGCGCCGCGCCAGCTCGAGCGCGGTCAGCTTGCCGATACCGGAGGTCGCACCCGTGATGATGACTCGCTGGCCGGTGATCAGATCCACCCGTCAGAGCCTCGTCGAGGCGGGAGTCCGCCCGCAAGCTGGTGGTCGGCCGGTTCACCGACCCAGAGGGGCATCTGATCGGGGTGGCGGGCACGGAGTAGCCGGATTGGCAGGTGACCTATAAGTCACCTATGCTGACCGGCGTGGACGACGTGTTCCGGGCGCTGGCCGATCCCACCCGGCGGAGCCTGCTGGACGAGCTGTTCCGCCAGGACGGGCAGACGTTGACGGCGCTCGTCGAGCGCTTCCCGATGACGCGCTTCGGTGTGATGAAGCATCTGAAGCAGCTGGAGGAGGCCGGCCTTGTCGTAACCAGGAGACGAGGTCGCGAGAAGCTCCACTTCCTGAACCCTGTCCCGATCCGGCTCGTCCACGACCGGTGGGTGACGAAGTACGCCGAGCCCTGGGCAGCTGGGCTCAGTGATCTCAAAGACAGACTGGAGCGTCCAATGGAGAAGGTGTTCGAGATCTACATCCGCACGACCCCGGAGCGCCTCTGGGAGGCGATCACCGATCCCGAGATCAGGAGCAAGTACAACTTCGGCACCCGAGTGAGCTCGGCCTGGACGCCCGGCTCGCGCTTCGAGATGAGCCACCCGAACGCCCCAGGTCTCCTGGGGGAGGGCGAGAACCTCGTGGTCGAGCCCCCCCGCCGGCTGGTCCAGAGCATGATCGCCCTCTGGGGCGACGACGTGAAGGCGGAGGGCACCTCGAGAGTCACCTGGGAGATCGAGCCCGTCGGCGACTCCTGCCGTCTGACCGTCACCCACGACCAGCTGCGCGAGGACGCCAACGACCAGCTCTACGGCGGCTGGCCGATGATCCTCTCCGGTCTGAAGACGTGGCTCGAGACCGGCGAGCTGCTGACTACGCCAGGATCGCTCATGTACGGCTGACGGCTCGCCGTGGATGACCGAGCTGACCGACGGCCGGCCGACAGTGGTCAGGATTCGAGTCGTTCCTGCAGGCGAACGGTCACCGTGTCGCCTGCGCTTGCCGATCACCTTCTGGACGTCGGCCTTGATCGGCAGCTTGTGGGTGCCATTGCCCATGGCCATGAACGAGCTCCGGAACGGATGCCCGTCGACCGTTCCCCGACCTTCACCAACCCCGGTGCCGAAGAACTCGACCGAGTCGGCATCACCACGTAAGTCCAGCCGCCCTGGTTGGGGCTCTTCTGCAGGGTTGCGGTGAACTTCTTTCTCAACGAGGCCATCTGATGCTCCTTTCTCCCTGCCCTGCCCGACGCTCAGGCGCCCCCGACGATCTCGAGACCGTTTCCGTCCTGGTCGCGAAAGGCGAACATGGGCGGGACTCCCGGCCAACGCAACAGGTCGTCGGCCTCGACACCGTTCGCCCGCAGGTCGGCATGGTCGGCATCGGCGTCGCTCGTCGCGAGCCGGATGCCGGTCTCGACTCCCGCCGGGTTGCCGTCGGTGGCAACGACGAGCGCGATCGTCGTCGTCGCTCCCGGCGGCGCCACCTCGATCCACCGCCCACCGTCGGGCCGCGGGACGTCCATGCGGGTCTCGAAGCCGAGCCTGCCGACGTAGAACTCCAGCGCTCGGTCCTGGTCGGTCACGGGCACGCCCACGGTGTGCACGTCGGTGATCCGTGTCCTGCTCTTCTCGCTCATCTCGTCCTCCTGATCTCATCGATCCTTCTGGGAGTCAGACGGTCGAGCGACATGAGACTAATCGGTCACCTTTCGAGCCGGCTCCAGGGGCGAGAGCCAGAGCGGGTGGTGACGGTGAGCCGGCCTGTAGGCGGGGTTCTGTCCGCCATCTCGCTCGGGGCGAGCTGGCGTGGTGGTCATCCATCTGAGCGGCCTACCTGGGGACGGCGCCTCGGGAGGCGCCCGGCGGGCCACCATGTCCCTCATTTGGCCTTGCTCCGGGTGGGGTTTACCGAGCCGACCGGGTCACCCCGGCCGCTGGTGCGCTCTTACCGCACCGTTTCACCCTTGCCTGTGCGGGCCGAGGCCCGCCATCGGCGGTCTGTTCTCTGTGGCACTTTCCTGCGGGTCGCCCCGACTGGCGCCTAGCCAGCACCCTGCCCTACGGAGCCCCGACCTTCCTCGACCCGGTCTCCGTCCGGACGGACCCGAGCCGCGACCACCCGGCCGACTCACCGTCACCCCCATGATCCCACCTGGGGGACCATTTCGTCACCAGCTTCAGGGGTGGGCGACCCGACGGCGCCCACCGATGTAATTACGTCGCTGTAAGCTGGAATGGGATGTCACACCCTCTTGCGACCCTGGAGGCCGTGGAGAGTGCCACCATCGAGACGGCGGCGAGCCGGTTGGCGACCCTGCTCACCACGGGCGGAGAGGGTGCGGCCGGCCCCGGAGAGCCAGGGCTCGAGTTCGAGCAGGAGATCCGCCCGCGGACGTTGCCGAGGGGCGAGACGCCGGCCGACGTGTGGGCGGTCGACGGCGGTCAGGCTGTGGTGGCCGACGCCCGGTGCCTCCAGGTCGTGGTGACCAGGACCTCCCGCGTGCGGTTCAGGGCGGGCGCCTGCGAGCTGCAGGACCCGGGGTCGCTGCGCGCCTACCTCCTCGGAGGGGTCGAGAGCAGGGCGGCGCTCGCGCAGCTCGGCCTGCCTCTCGCGCCGACGACGACCGTGGACGCCAACCTCGTTCGCGACCGGTGGGAGTGGGAGGCGGTGGAACGCTGCGTCAGCGAGGCGGACGAGGGCGCGCTGGTGCTCGTCGACGGTGACCTCTGGCCCGACTGGCGCATCCCGTCCTACCTACGTTGGCTCGCTGCTGGAGCGGGGCCGTCAGCGCGGCGTGCTCGTGATCGGCGTGACCAAGCACTCGTCGCTGTCACGTGGTGGGGCGCCGCTGCTGGGACAGCTGGAAGCGGAAGCCGAGGAGACGCTCGGGGCGGGAACCCGGTGGTGGGCGCCGCTGGCCAGCAGCAGACCAGAGACCGTCGCCGAGCAGGACGCGTCGCCCCTCGACGTTCAGGTCGTGGCGGCCAGGCTCGACCCGGCCGCGCGCTTCTCCTTCCGCATCGACCTCCCCGCGGGCACCGCTCCCGAGCCGGCGCTCGGCGCCCTGGCCGCCGTCGCCGACGACGCCGCCTTTCCCGGGCTATCCCTACCCGCTGGCGGTGGCGGATGGCCTCGCCGCCTGCCCGCAGTGGGTGCGCCAGGAAGCCTGGCTGGCCCTGGACGAGCACCTCCACGAGGCGGGCGTCGGCCTCGAGGTACGAGAGCGGGCATTCGCCGACCGTCATCGGCTCATGGAGCGGGCGTGACCGAGGTCGCCGCTCCGAAAGGCCGCCTGTTCGGCCGCAACGTGCTGGAGGGGATCTTCCGCGCCGCGCCCGACGAGGACCTGTTCCTCGGAGAGCTGCTGGTGGGCGTCGACGAGACGACCGGGCGGCGCTACCTGTTCCGGGTCGTCGACGTCACCTACGGGACCGAGCACCGCGAGCCCGGTTGGGCCGAACGGGTGGCCGGCACTCTCCTGGCCGACGACGTGATCGCCTCTCCCGACGCGCATCCGCTCTACGACCGCGGCCGGCGCACCTACCGCGTGGCCCAGTGCCGGTGCCTGGGCTACGTGAGCCCCGACGGGCGGTCCTTCCGCAAGCCGAAGAGCCTGCCGACACAGTTCAGCCGCGTGGTCGCGCCCGAGCCGGCCGACTTCGCCTTCCTGCGCAGCCGCATGGGGGACCTGCCCATCGGCCGGCTGCGCAGCGGCGAGACCGAGGTGGACGTGGAGGTGGGCATCCCAGGTACGAGCCTCGCCAGCCACGTGGGCATCTTCGCCACGACGGGCATGGGGAAGTCGAACCTCATGCAGGTGCTCGCGGGCGCGGTCATGCGTCGCCAGGGCCGCTACGGACTGCTGCTCGTCGATCCCCACGGGGAGTACCGGGCCGCATTGAGCCGTCATCCCTGGGCGGCCGAGGCGCTGCGCACCTACGCGGCCCGGTCGTTGCCGGGCACGACGAGCTTGCGGGTGAGCCTCGCCGAGCTGACCATCGACGACCTGCGCACCGCCTACGACTGGTCCCGGAGCCAGGAGGAGGCGCTCTTCGAGCTGGAGCGCTTCTACCGGGCGGACGGGCTGTCGTGGTTGCTGGAGTTCGCCCAGCTGGACGACCTGCCCGGCTTCCGGGACGTCGAGCTCAACGGCCGGGTCGCCCTCAACACCCTCCAGGTCGTGCACCGCCGGGCCCGACGCATCGTCGAGCTGCCGTGCGTGGCGACCGATCCATCCGTCTCGGTCGGCGCCGCCGTGCTGCGGGACCTGCGCGACGGCAGGGTGGTGCTGGTGGACGTGAGCGGTCTGGGCTCCACCGAGGAGGTCCTCGTCGCCTCCTTCCTCGCCCGCCGGGTGATGGACGAGTGGTCGACCGCCTACCTCGACGACCCTGAGGGCCACGAGCGGCTCCCGGTGGTGGCCATCGTGCTCGAGGAGGCGCAGCGGGTCCTCGGCTCGACCAAGGACCGCGAGTCCAACGTCTTTCCCCGACTGGCCCGGGAGGGACGCAAGTTCAAGGTCGGGCTCTGCGCCATCACCCAGCAGCCCAAGCTGCTCGACGACGAGCTGCTGAGCCAGTTCAACACCTTCTTCGTCCTCGGCCTCGCCGACGAGAAGGACCGCAACATCCTCCGGGCCTCCTCCAAGCAGGACCTCTCGGGTCTGGGACCGGAGATCCAGACGCTGATGCCGGGGGAGTGCCTGCTGGTGAACCTGGAGGCGCCCTTCGCCGTCCCCGCCACGGTGCACCTCTACGACGACGCCGTGCGCGCCTGTGACCCGGCACCTGCGCCCCGGCTCTCGGCCGCGGCCAACGTCGCCGCCTGGTGGACTGAGCACGATGCGGGTGGCGGCCGTCGGCGATGCCCATCTGGGGCGCTCGTACTACCCGGTGACCACGGCCGAGGGGGTCAACCAGCGCGAGCGGGACTTCGAGCTCGCCTTCGAGGCGGCCATCGACACCGCCCTGGCCCAGGATCCGGAGCTCGATCGTCTGGCTGGGCGACGTGTTCGACCATCCGCGCCCGACGTACCGCTCGTTCCGGGTCGCCCAGCGGGGGCTGGCCCGGATCCGCGACCACGGTGTCGCGCGCCGTGGTGATCACGCGGCAACCACGACACCCCCCGACTGCCGGGTACCGGGAGTCCGTACTCGGCTCTGGCCGACGCCTTCGACGGGATGCACTTCGCCCACCGGCTCGCCTACGAGCGGGTCGAGCTCCCCGGCGTGGTGGTTCACGCCGTGCCGCAGATGCTCACCGTGGAGGCGACCCTCGAGGCCCTGGACCAGGCCGACGCCGAGCGCAGCCTCGATCGCACCAACCTGCTGCTCACCCATCCCCGCGTCCCCCAGGTCGAGCCCCGTTACGCCGACATCAACGAGATCGAGGTGGACGCCGGCCGACTGCGGGCCGACCTCGTGCTACTGGGTCACTTCCATATCCACACCACCGTGCGACCGGGCATGTGGTACGCGGGGTCGACCGAGACGTTCTCGTTCGCCGACGACCCGCAGCGGACCAAGGGAATCGTCGTGCTCGACACCGACTCGGGCGAGTGCCGCCACGTGCCGCTCGAGGCCCAGCGGCCGCTCATCACGCTGGACACGGTCGAGGCGCTCGGCCTCGGCCCCCGGGAGGTGCAGCGAGGCGGTCCTCGAACGGGTGTCGACGGTGCCCGATGGAGCGGTGGCCCGGCTGTTCATCGATGGTGTCGACCCCGAGGCGTACCGGCTGCTCGACAACGACGCCGTCCGGGACGCGCATCGCCGCGCCCTGTGGTGCAAGCTCGAGCCCCGCTTCGCCGGGGTGAGCGCCGAGGTCGAGCCGGTCGAGCTGAGAGTCGATGCCGGCCCGCTGGGCCCGCTACGTCGCCGGTCAGGACCTGACCGGCTTCGACCGGGAGCGCATCGACCGGACCGGCGCCGAGTACCTCGCCCGCGCCGTCGAGGAGGCGGGGGCGTGAGGATCACCCGGCTGTACCTGCGCAACTACCGGACCTTCGAGGACCCTGTCGAGCTCGAGCTTCCCGGCGGGCTGGTCGGCGTCTACGGACCGCAACGGTGCGGGCAAGTCGGCGCTGGTCGAGAGCCATCCCCTTCGCCCTCTACGGACGGAGCCGCACGACCAAGGACGAGATCCGCACCTCGGGCGTGGGCGCCGAGTGCGTGGTCGAGGTGGAGCTCGAGCACGAGGACCACCTCTATCTCGTGCGGCGCACGATCTCCGGAGTCGAACCACACGATCAAGGCCGAGGCCCACTGCGACCGCCTGCAGGTGGCCGAGGGGGCCCGGGACACCACCCGCTACGTCCATTCGGTGCTCGGGATGGACGACGCCGCCTTTCGTGCCTCGGTGTTCGCCGAGCAGAAGCAGCTGGCGGCCTTCAGCGAGCAGAGCCCGGCGGAGCGGCGACGGCTCGTCCTGCAGCTCCTGGGTATCACGCCCCTCGAGCAGGCCAGCGACCGGGCCCGCCGCGATGCCCGGATGGCTGACGACCAGCTCCAGCGGCTGCGCCAGATGCTGCCCGATCTCGATCAGCTGCGAGCCGGGCTCGCCGAGGCCGAAGCGGCCGCGGACGCCGCCGACCGTGGCGGATCGCGCGGCTGAGGCGGCGGCCGAGGAGGCGGCCAAGGACCTGGACGACCGCCCGGGCCACGTGCGAGCGGCGTGAAGCCGTCCGCCAGCGAGCACGATCTCCTCGTCGAGCGAGGGCGGGCCGTGCGTGGCGAGCACGACGCCGCCCTGCGCCGGGCCGAGGAGCTGACGTCGGAGCTGACCGAGCTGGAGGGGGCCGCCGGGCGGCTCGCCGAGCTGGAGAAGGTGGCCGTCGGCCTCGGCGAGTCCGAAGAGGCGCTCACCCTGGTCGAGGCGGTCGTGCGGGCGCACCAGGGTGCTGACGCCGTGCGGCTCCCTGATCGTCCCGAGGCACCCGACGAGGAGGCCGGCGACCAGGCCCGCACCGAGGCCGACCGCCTTCGATCCGAAGCCGCCGAGCTCGACGGACGCCTCGCCGGCGGCACGGGCCGAGCGGGAACGGGCCGAGGAGGCGGTGGCCCGCTCGTTGCAGCTGTCCGGCGAGGCGGACTGCCCGACGTGCGGCCAGCCCCTCGGGGGCGCGTTCGAGCAGGTCCAGAGCCACCGGGCGGCTGAGCTGGCCGAGGCCGAGGCCGCCGTCGCGCGGCTCGTAGGTCTCCAGTCTGCGGCTGCGGGATCGGGCTCGGCAGCGCCGACCGGCGCGCCAACAGCTGCGCCAGCAGCTGCGGGCAGCCCGGGAGCACTGGAGGCATGGCTCCGGGTCGTGGACCGACGGAGCGTCGGCCGTCTCCGAGCTGACGGCCGCGATCGTCGTCCCTGGAGAAGGTCGCGGCCAGACTCGGGCGGTGCGTGGCGGGTGCCGGTCACTGCCGCCCTGTCGGCCATCGACCCCCGTCAGGACGCGGCGTCAGACGGGCCAGACGTCGATGCACGCGCAGCTGTCCCGGTCGGCGGGCGAGCTCAGGGCGCAGTGCGGGCCGGGACGGGCCGCCGTCGCCGAGTGCGCCCGGCTGCATGGCCGCCTCGAGCGACGCCAGACGGCCGCCGGGGAGCTGGCGGCGGCGCGCGGATTGGTCGGCGGAGACCGACCAGCGTCTGGTCGGGCTGCGTCGGCAGTTCGCCGAGCTCGGGCATTCGGCCGAGGAACTGGCGGCGGCCCATCGGGCCGCCGACGAGGCGTCGGCGAGGGCATCGGCGGCGCGCGGCCGATGCTCGTCGGGCCAGCCTGGCCGCCGAGCGGGCCCGGGCGCACGCCGAGTCCGAAGGCAAGCGGCTGGCCGAGGCCGAGGAGCAGCACGCCATGGTGGACCGACCTGGGCGAGGAGGTTCGTCACCTCGGGCGGCTGGCCGAGCTGATGAGCAGCTTCCGCAACTCGCTGGTCGCCACGGCCGGTCCGCGGCTGTCGGCCCAGGCGGCCGAGCTGTTCGCCGAGCTCACCGACCACGAGTACGACCTGTCGAAGGTGGACCCCGAGACCTACGAGATCCAGATCTGCGACCAGGGCGTGGTCCACGGCATGGACCGCTTCTCCGGCTCGGAGAAGGATCTGGCGAACCTGTCCCTTCGCGTGGCGATCAGCGAGCACGTGCGCTTCCAGTCCGGTGGGGCCGTGGGGCTGCTCGTGCTCGACGAGGTCTTCGGCCCGCTCGACGAGGATCGCAAGGAGCGGATGCTGCTGGCCCTGGAGCGCCTGAGGGGCGCTTTCGCCAGGTCGTCGTCGTCACCCACGCCGCGACATCAAGGAGCAGCTCCCTCCGCCATCGAGGTGGTCAAGCGCCCGGCCGGCGGGCGACGGCACGCCTGATCTGACCTCTCGGTACCGGAGGCTGGATCCCCGCCGGCGCGGCTTCCGGCCTTCATTGCGCGTTCCAAAACCTCGACAAAGTCGAAAGAGCGCGCACGGAGTACGTGGTCGAGGAGGTCCGGCACCGGTCGCCACGTTTCTCCTCGGCGAGATTCAGGTTTTGTACCGCCAAAAACGCGACAAAGTCGAACCGTGCCCGGGCGTCCTGACCGGGAGGCCCCGAGTCCCAGGGCGCTCAGAAGTCGAGGCCGGACAGCTCCGGCACGGTGGCCAGCGACCGGTGCGCGGGCCGCCCGCCAGCGATCGCGGTCGACGGCCCGCGCCGGCTCGACCACCCGTGCCGGCGACCAGCGGGCGGCGAGCTCGTCCTCGTCCGTCCACGTGCCCAGGGCGAGCCCGGCCAGGTAGGCGGCCCCCAGGGTCGTCGCCTCGAGGACGGGCGAGACCTCGACCGGCCGGGCCGCTGGCGTCGGCGAGGGCCTGGACGAACGTGGCGTTGGCGCTCATGCCGCCGTCGACCCTGAGCGAGGCGATGGTGGCGTCGCCGTCGGCCTCGGCCGCCTCGACCAGGTCGGCGCCCCGGTGGGCGACCCCCTCCAGCACGGCCCGGACCACCTCGGCCCGCCCGGTCCCCCGGGTGATCCCGACGAGCGTGCCGCGGGCGCCGAAGTCCCAGACCGGCGTGCCCAGGCCCAGCAGGGCGGGGACGAACCACACGTCGCCGGTGTCGGCGCAGGCGGCGGCCACCCGGTCGGACTCCTCGGCCGTGGCGATGAGGCCCAGGTCGTCGCGCAGCCACTCCACGGCGGTGCCGGCCGACAGCATGATGGCCTCGAGGCCCCAGGTGAGCCGGCCCTGCCGCCGCCAGGCGACGATCGGGAAGGTTCCCTGCCGGGCCCCGAGCCTCGAACGACGGGTCGCTCCGGCCCCACGCAGAAGTCGAGCATGCCGCCGGTGCCGAAGGTGACCTTGGCCAGGCCCGCGGCGGGTGGCGCCCTGGCCCACCAGCGAGGCCTGCTGGTCTCCGGCGATCCCCGCGATCGGCGGCGACCCCGGCAGGGCGGCCGCCTCGCCGACGACGCCCGACGAGTCGACGATGGTGGGCAGCGCCGCCTCGGGGATGCGCAGGGCCTCGAGCACGTGGGGCGCCCAGCCCGAGGCGTCGGCGTGCAGCAGCCCGGTGACGCCCGGCGTTGGTGGCGTCGGTGACGTGGAGCCGGCCGGCCGACAGCGTCCACGCCATCCAGGAGTCGACCGTCCCGACGCAGAGGTCGGCGGTGCGGTCGGGGTCGGCCAGGTCGAGGAGCATCGCCGCCTTGGTGGCCGAGACGTTGGGCGCCAGCCGGATGCCCTCGGCCTGCAGGGCCAGGCACGTGCCGACCGTGCGCAGGTCCTGCCAGCCGATGCCCGGCCCGACCGGCTTGCCGGTGGCGCGGTCCCACACGATCGTGGAGGCCCGCTGGTTGGCGATCCCCACGCCGTCCACGGCGCGCCCGTGGGCCCAGATGCCTCCAGGGCCTCCCGGGCGACGGCCAGGGCGGCGTCGGCCATCTCCCGGGCGTCGAACTCGACGAAGCCGGGAGCGGGCGACGTCGGCAGCACCGGGCGGTGCTGGACGTGCTCGACGGCGCCGTCGGGCCGTCGACGACGGCCGCCCGCACGCCGCTGGTGCCCACGTCGACGACGAGGACGCTCACGGCGCTCCGCTCCTGCTCCGCCGGCGGCCGGCCTGGCGGGTCCTGACCCGCATGGCGACGTAGCCACCGAGGACGCCCATCGACAGGCAGATCGACGGCAAGGAGCACGAAGCTCGCCGCCGACGGAGGCCGGCAGACCCGGCAGCCGTCGAGCAGCCGGCGCACGATGGCGACCACGACGAGCACGATGAAGGCGAGAGCGGCGGCGGCGACGCTGTGGCCGATCGGCCGTCTCCGGTCGGCGGGCGCCCGCGATCCGCTCCACCGATCACGAAGGCGGCCACCACCGCCAGGGCGCCCAGCAGCCACAGTCGACGACTCCTCTCCCGCCAGGTCGTCGCCTTTCACCGCTTCGACGGTCGAGCACGACGGGCAGGGCCACCACGAGGGTCGCCAGCGCCGCACCGGCCACGGTGCGGGCCTCGAGCGGACGGTCGGGTCAGGGCCAACCGCTCCACCGAAGGCGGAGGGCAGCCCGAGCTTGCCCGGGTTGAGGATGCCGCGGGGGTCGAGGGCCGCCTTGAGCTCGACGAGCGTCCCGTGGGCGGCGCCCAGAGCCGGGGCGAGGAAGCGGGCCCGGTTGAGACCCACCCCGTGGTGGTGGCTGATGGCGCCGCCGTGCGCGGTCGTGACCTCCATGACGGCTTCCCAGGCCTGCGGTGTAGTACGCCTCCGGCCCAGCCGAGATCGTCGGGGCGCCGGACCCTGCCCGGCGAAGGTGAAGTAGAGGCAGGCCCCGTCGCGTGTAGGCGTGGGACTGGTGGGCCGAGGCGGCGAGCGTCCCGTCGAGCGACCGCAGACCGGCGACACGGCGTCGTCGTAGATCGGGAAGCAGGGCCGCCCACCGCGCCGCGATCTCGATGGTGTCGACCACGATGTGCCGGCGAGAGCCAGCGCTGCCAGGGCGGACACGTCGTTGCGGTGCTCGAGCCAGCGCTCGACGAGGGCGTCGTCGAGGGTCCGGCAGCGCGTGCGGCGCACTCCTCGGCCACGACCTGGCGTGCGTGGCGTCGATCAGGACCGGGTCGCCCTCGTCCAGCACGACCAGCACGCAGGTGTCGTCGGCGTCGAAGGTGCGGGCCGACTCCACCTCGTCGTACAGGCGGAGCACGGCGGGCGTGGCCCCCCGCCGCAGGATGCGCCGGCACGCATCGAGCCCTCGGCGAACGAGCTGAAGCCACAAGCCAGACGCCGCTCCTCCGTCGGGGACCGGATGCGACCCGCAGCTGGCTCGCCGGTGATGACGCCCAGGGTGCCCTCGCTGCCGACGAACAGCTGGGTCAGGTCGGGCCCGGTGGCGGCGCGGGGCGCATCCGCCGGTGTGCACCACCTGGCCGTCGGCCAGGACGACCTCGAGCCCGACCACCATGTCCTCGATCTTGCCGTACCGGGTCGAGTACTGGCCGGCGGAGCGGCACGCCAGCCACCCTCCGACCGTCGACAGCTCCATCGACTGGGGCCAGTGCCCGAGGGTGACGCCGTAGCTCGGAGCGCAGCTCGGCTTCGAGGTCCACGCCGAAGGTGCCCGCACCCACGTCGACGATCGACGAGACGTGTCGTCGACCGCGGCGACGCCGGTCAGGCCGCACAGATCGAGGCTGACGCCGCCGAAGACGGGGACGCTGGCGCCGCACACCCCGCTGCGGCCGGCCACCGGGGTCACCGGCACCCGGGCCTCGTTGCACAGCGCCAGCACCGCCGCCACCTCGGCGGCGTCGGTCGGACGGAGCGACGACCGCCGGCCGGGCGGGCACCGTGCCCGGCGGTGGCCCACATGATGGCCAGCGGCCACCAGTCCCGCCCCGCGTCCACCCGAGACGCGTCGTCGGTGTCGACCTTGGGGCACACCGCCCGCAGGCGGTCGAGCAGGCCGGTCGTCGACCTCGACCCGCCGGTCCGCGAAGCGGTACCGGATCCCCGACGCTGGCGCGTCGATGTCGATCGGCGAGACGGGCGTGGCCCGGCCGGTCACGATCAGGCGGCCCTGGCGGCCGGCGTGGAGGCGGCCGAGGCTGGCCGCGGCGCGGTCGCCGTCCGACCGCCTGCCAGGAAGGCGGTCGACCTGGCGCTCGGCCTCGGCGGGCGCCCATCCCAGCTCGGGGGCGAGCAGGCCGGCGACGTCCGGCCGCGGCGTCCGCCGCGGCCTCCTGGTCGTGCAGTGTGGCCCGGGTGCGGCGGCTGAGGACGTCGTCGAGCGTGTGCGCCATCTCGTAGCGCGCCGCGTACACCGCCTCGGCCCGGACGTAGGGCGGTCCCGGCACCAGCGGGGCGCCCATGGCCGGGTCGGCGTGCACCATGGCGAGCACGGCGCGGGCCTCGCCTCCGTACCGTCCGACGAGGTGGTCGACGAGGCGCTGGTCGACCCCGAGCCGCGCCGAGGCCCCGTCCTGGCTGGAGCTCCGCCATACCGGCGGCGCCCCGAAGCGGCATCGAGGCCGGGTCGGGCTCCGTCTCCGCCCCCGGCCGAGCTGGCGGACCACCTCGTCGACGGTGTCGGCCGCCATCCTGCGGTAGGTCGTGAGCTTGCCGCCCGTGACGCTGACCACGCCCGAGGGCGAGACCGACACCTGGTGGCGGCGGGACAGGTCGGCGGTCCGAGCTCGTCTCGGTCCGCGGCCGCCGGGATCGGCGAGGAGCGGCCGCAGTCCGGCCCACACGCCCGTCACGTCGTCGGGCGACAGCGGTCGAGTCACCCAGGAGTTGACCGCCTGGAGCAGGTAGTCGACGTCCTCGGGCTCGCACCGGGGATCGTCGAGCGGCCCCGAGTAGTCGGTGTCGGTCGTGCCGACGTAGACCTCGTCGCCCCACGGCACGACGAACACCGAGCGGCGGTCGCTCGGCACCGGCAGCACGGCGGCGATGTCGCACGGCAGCTTGTCGCGCCGGACCGATGATGTGGACGCCCTTGGCCGGCCGGATGGAGTCGGGGATCCGCACCCTCGTCGAGGGCCCGGACGTGGTCGGCCCACACGCCGGTGGCGTTGACGACCGCCGATGCCCGGACCTCGACCGGCCCAGTCACCGTCGACGTCCAGGCGGGCGCCGCGGACCCGCCCGTCGTCCTTGAGCAGGGCCGTGACCGGGACGTAGTTGGCGGCGACGGCCCCGTGGTCGAGCACCGCGGTGCGGGCGACGGTGAGCGTGAGGCGGGCGTCGTCGGTGCGGGCGTCGTAGTAGATGAAGCCGGCGACCAGCCGGTCGGTGCGCAGGGTCGGGCACGTGGGCCAGGGCCTCCTCGACGCCGATGCGCCGGTGCCGCCGACCGATCCTGCAGGCCGCCGGTCAGGTCGTAGAGCCAGAGGGCGCTCGAGTAGGCGCGTGAGCACGGCCTGGTTGACGACGCCGTCCGAGCCGAAGAGGGGGATGAGGAAGGGCAGCGGAGACGACCAGGTGCGGGGCGTTGCGCAGGAGCCGCTGGCGCTCGGCCAGGTTCTCGTAGACGAGGCGCACCTCGCGTCTGCTGGAGGTAGCGCAGGCCGCCGTGGACCAGCTTGGAGGACTTCGAGGACGTGCCGCAGGCGAAGTCGGCCCGCTCGACGAGCGCCGTCTTCAGGCCCCGGGCGGCGGCGTCGAGCGCGACGCCGGCGCCGGTGATGCCGCCGCCGACGACGAGCACGTCGAAGGGCTCGTCACCCAGCCGATCGAGGGCGTGAGCTCGATCGAAGCGGGTCGGCGGCGACGGGGTCGGGAGAGGCGGCCATCGAGGATCCGGCCCCGAGCTTGCCATAGTGCTCGTCGACCGAGCGCCGCGCCGGCGACAGGATCCGATAGCGGAGAGGCGGGCGCGGGGCAGGGATCGGCGCCCGGCGGCCCGAAATAGTGGACGCCTGCTCCGATGTTGGGAGATACTCGGAGCCCCACGGCTGGGGCCCGTGGATCGCCTGCGTAAGTCTGGCGAAGCGCGGGTAACAGCATGGTGTAGAGCCCACAGCGGAGGATTGAGTCCCCACATGAGACACTCCTGGCGTCAGCATGCTGCCTGCCGGGGCATCGACCCAGACGTCTTCTACCCGCCCTCCGACGAGGAGGCCGAGGAGGCGAAGGCGATCTGCGGCATCTGCCCGGTGCGTCAGCCGTGCCTCGAGCATGCCTTGGCGAGTCGTGAGCGAGACGGCGTTTGGGGCGGCGCAACCGAGCGGGAGCGGCGCCGGATCATCCGTCACCGGCGCAAGACGGCATAGCCGGCCCGGGAGGCGGGCTCACGGACGTAGCCGGCCCGGGAGGCGGGCTCACGGACGTAGCCGGCCCGGGAGGGCAGGCTCGGGGCTGTTGTGGCCCGGGCTCCACTGAGCGGGCCCCTCGGTAGCCTCTGGCCATGGACTTCGAGCTCTCCGAGGAGCTGGCCGAGCTACAGGCCAGCGTGCGGCGCCTGTCGCAGGACAAGGTGCGGCCCCGAGCCCGAGAGATCGACGACACCGGCGAGTACCCACAGGACCTCTTCGAGGTGTTCGCCGCCGCCGGGCTGCTGGGGCTCTGCATCCCGGCCGAGCTGGGGGGCTCCGGGCGCGGGCATCTCCGGCTTACCGTCGCCATCGAGGAGGTGGCCAAGTACTCCAACACGGCGGCCCTGATGCTGCTCCTGACCAGGTTGCCGACCGGGCCCGGTCCTGATCGCCGGATCGGAGGATCAGCAGCGTCGGTACCTTCCGGGCATCGCGGACGGCAGCCGACGGGCGGCTTTCGGGCTGTCCGAGCCGCAGGCCGGCAGCGACGTGATGGGCATGCGGACCCGGGCGGTTCCCGATCCGGACCGGGCCGGCGGGTGGGTACTGAACGGTGTCAAGTGCTGGATGTCGGGCGTGGCCGAGGCCGACTGGTACACGGTGTTCGCCAAGACCGGCGATGTCGCCAGCCGCCGCCACGACTCGATCACCGCGTTCATCGTCGAGCGGCCGTGGGACGGCGTCGAGGTGGGTCGCAGCGACCGCAAGATGGGCCTGCGGGGCATCGACACCGGCGAGCTGCTCCTCGACGGCGTTCGCGTGCCGGCCGAGAACGTGATCGGCGAGGTGGGGGGCTTTCGACTGGCCATGCTCGGGCTCAACTCCATGCGCCCGATCGTGGCGGCCCGAGGCATCGGCCTGGCCGAGGGGGCGCTCATGTACGCCACCGAGTACGTCCAGGGGCGGGAGGCGTTCGGCACGACGATCGGCAGCTTCCAGGGCGTCCAGTGGGAGATCGCCAAGCTGGCGGTCGGAGATCGAGGCCGCCCGACTGCTCACCTACCGCGGCGGCGTGGCTGGCGGACCAGGGGCGCTTCACCAAGGAGTGGGTCCCGTACCTGTCGATGGCGAAGTACCACGCCACCGAGCTCGCCGTGCGGGCGTCGGGGCTCGCCGTGCAGCTGCTGGGCGCCGCCGGGTACATGAAGGACCACCTGACCGAGCTGTACTACCGGGACGCGCGCCAGCTCACGATCGTCGAGGGGACGTCGGAGGTCCAGCTTGGCCTCATCGCACGGGGCGTGCTGGATCGCGACCTCTGGTGGGACTGAGCGCCGGCGCCAGCTCGGCGGCCCACGACGACCGGCGCCCTGGCGGCTGGCCGGGTCCTGGGCCGGCTCATGGCCCGCGAGGACCTCAGCGCCGAGGAGGCCGGCGCCGCCCTGGGCGACATCCTCCTCGGCGGCGCCACGCCGGCCCAGGTGGCGGCGTTCGTCACGGCCCTTCGCATCAAGGGCGAGACCGTCGAGGAGATGGCCGGCCTCGTGCGTGCCATGCTCGAGCCAGGCCGAGCCGCTTGGCCGTGCCGGGCAAGCTCGTCGACACCTGCGGGACCGGTGGGGACCGGAGTCAGAGCATCAACGTCTCGACCCTCGCCGCCCTCGTCGTGGCCGGGGCCGGGGCCAAGGTGTGCAAGCACGGTGGCCGCGCCGCCTCGTCGGCCAGCGGGTCGGCCGACGTGCTCGAGGCCCTCGGCGTGGTGATCGATCTCGGTCCCGAGGGGGTGCGACGGTGCGTCGAGGAGGCGGGCATGGGCTTCTGCTTCGCGCCGCGGTTCCACCCGGCCATGCGCCACGCCATTCCGGTGCGTCGTGAGCTGGGAGTGCCCACGGTGTTCAACTTCCTCGGTCCGCTCGCCAACCCGGCCCGGGCCCGGTACCAGGTGGTCGGGGTGAGCGACCCGGCCATGGCCGAGAAGATGCTCGGCGTGCTCCAGGCCAACGGGGCCCGGCGGGCCATGGTCGTCTACGGCCACGACGGGCTCGACGAGCTGTCGACGACGGCGTGACTCCAGCGTCCTTGGAGCTGACGGTCGACGACGCGGGCTGTCGAGGTGCGCGCCGACGTCGTCGACCCGTCTGCTCTCGGGCTGGCCCGGTGCGACCTCGGGTCACTGCGCGGCGGCGACGCGGCCGACAACGCGGCCGCCGTCACGGCGGGTCCTCGACGGCGAGAAGGGGCCACATCGCGACATCACCGTCCTCAACGCGGCGGCCGGCCTGGTCGTGGCCGGGCTGGCGGAGGATCTCGGGGTCGGCGTCGAGTGCGCTGCTGCCGTCATCGACGACGGCCGGGCCGCCGCCGTGCTCTCCCGTCTGGCCGCGACGTCTCAGGGCCGCGGCCGGTCGATGAGCGGGCGCGATGGCTGAGGGGTCCTCAGGCCGGACCGACATCCCACATGGCTTCGAGGTCGTGACGGCTGTAGGACTTGAAGGCCACCATGGTGCTGGTGCCGCACGATGCCCTCGAGGGCGGCGATCCGACGGGTCACGACCTCGGCCAGGTCTTCGTGGCGCCGGACCCGGATGATCGCCACCAGGTCGGCGTCGTCGCTGGCCACCGAGTAGACCTCGGCGACGCCGTCGACCTCGGCCAGGGCCTCGGCCAGGTCGGCCACGTGGGCCAGCTCGGCCTCGATGAGAACGAAGGCGTGCACCACGCCAGGCGAGCGTACCGCGCAGCTGATGCCCTCGCCCTCGCCCGGCTGATCCGGCTGGCATGTCTTGACCACGACCGCGTGCACCCTCTGATCTCGCGCCTTCTCCGGGCTCGGCGCCCGGCGACGGCAACGGCGCCGCTCGCCGTCCAGGTCGAGGGCCTCGAGAAGCGCTACGGCGAGATCCGGGCCGTGGACGGGGTGAGCTTCGAGGTGTCACAGGGTGAGACGTTCGGCTTCCTCGGGCCCAACGGGGCGGGAAAGTCGACGACGATCTCGATGCTCTGCACCCTCGCCCGGCCGACGGGCGGCCGGGCCGTGGTGGCCGGTTTCGACGTCGTAAAGCAGACGGGCCGAGGTGCGTCGGCGCATCGGTCTGGTGTTCCAGGACACCACGCTGGACGACTACCTCACGGCGTCGGAGAACCTGTTGTTCCATGCCGAGCTGTACGGGGTGCAGCGGACGGGACTCGACCGCCGGCTGCAGCAGGTGATGGAGATGGTGGGCCTCTGGGACCGGCGAGGAGGGCTCGTCCGCACGTTCTCGGGGGGAATGAAGCGGCGGCTCGAGATCGCTCGGGGGCTGATGCACTCGCCGCGCGTGCTCTTTCTCGACGAGCCGACGGTGGGCCTCGATCCGCAGACCCGCAGCCACATCTGGAACTACATCAACCAGCTGCGGCGTCAGGAGGACATCACGATCTTCCTCACGACCCACTACATGGACGAGGCCGAGCACTGCGACCGCATCGCCATCATCGACGGTGGCCGCATCGTCGTGATCGACACTCCCGAGGCCCTGAAGGCCCGGATCGGTAAGGACCGCGTCGAGGTTCGTACCGACGACGACGAGGCGGCGATGCGGGGCCTGCTGGCGAGTTCGGGTTGGAGGCCACGCTGAGCGAGGGGGCTGTCACCTTCCACGTGGCCGGCGGGGAGGAGTTCGTGCCCCGGCTCTTCGCCGAGCTGCGCGTTCCCATCCGTTCGGTACGGGTGTCTCGTCCCACCCTGGACGACGTGTTCATGGCGCACACCGGCCGGACCATCCGCGACGCCGAGGCCTCGTCGGCAGAGCGGAACGCGGCGTCACCCTGGATGCGGGCGGCGCGCCGGCGATGACGACGACCGCGGCGCACGACGTCGCTGCCGTCCGTCTCGCCGGGGGCGCGGCGCGCGACGAGCTGCGGGCGGTGCGCATGGTCTGGCGCCGCGAGCTCATCCGCTTCGGGCGCAACCGGCTCCGGATCCTGACCTCCCTCGCCCAGCCCGTGCTGTTCTTGTTCGTGCTCGGCACCGGGCTGTCGACGATCGTCCGCGGGGGACCGGCCACCTCCGGGTCCAACTTCCGGACCTTCATCTTCCCCGGCATCGTCGCCATGACCGTTCTCTTCTCGGCCATCTTCTCGGCGGTGTCGATCGTGTGGGACCGCGAGTTCGGCTTCCTTCGGGAGATGCTGGTGGCTCCCATCCGCCGATCGTCGCTGGTGCTCGGCAAGTGCGCTGGCGGTGCGACGGTCGCGACCCTGCAGGCCCTCATCATCCTCGTGCTCTCGCCGCTGGTGGGCATACCGTTCTCAGCCCCGCTGCTGGTCATCCTGGTCGGCGAGATGGTGCTCATGGCGGTGGCCCTCACGGCCGTGGGCATGGTGCATGGCAGCCCGGATGCAGCAGGTGGAGTCGTTCCAGGTCGTGATGCAGTTCGTGGTACTGCCCATGTTCTTCCTGTCGGGGGCCTTGTTCCCGCTCACCGGTCTGCCCCGATGGCTGGCGGTGCTCACCCGTCTCGACCCGCTGAGCTACGCCGTGGATCCGATGCGGCGAGCGGTGTTCGCCCACACCACCTCGGCTGCCCACTTTGCTTCCATCAGCCCGGGCCTCAGCTGGTTCGGGTGGCGCCTCCCCGTGGGAGTCGAGCTCGGTGTGGTCGTCCTCATCGGCGCCGTCGCCCTGGGCATCGCCATCGTGCAGTTCAACCGCCCCGACTGATTCGATCTAGCCCGGCCCCAGGGCGTCGCCGATGAGGCCGAGGGGCGGAGCGCCCAGCGCCAGCAGGGCGTCGTGGAAACGCCGGTGGCGGTACCGTCGTCCCCACCGGGTCCGGGCCTCGTCGCGGAGGGCCCGTATCTCGAGCTTGCCCCAGGTGTAGCGGCCGTAGGTGGGATCGAAGGTCGATCGCTCGGCTTCGCTGCGGGCCGCCGGACCGCGGAGGAAGCCGTCCTCCTCGAAGCGATGGATGGCATCGGCCATGGTCATGGCGCCGGTGTGGATGCCGACGGCGACGGCCAGCCGGGTGATTCGCACCAGGGCCTCCACGTGGACGCCGATGGCGAACCGCGGATCCTCGGAGCGGAAGCCCTCCTCGGTGCAGAGCTCCTCGGCGTAGTGGGCCCAGCCCTCGACGAAGGCCGACGAGAACAGGGTGCGGCGAACGTCGCTCCGGAGCCGGCGCAGCATGCGCCCGTGGGCGTAGTGGCCGGGGGTGACCTCGTGGACGGTGATGGCGGGCAGCGTCGTACGGCTGAACACCGACAGCCACTCCGCCTGCTCCTCCTCGGGCCAGGTTGGGTCGGGTGGGTTGACGTAGAACCACGCCGGCGCCTCGGCCTCGAAGGGTGCGGTCCAGGACATCATCGCCATCGCCCATCGCCGGGACGGCGGCGCCGGTCCGACCTTGCACTCGCCCCCTGGATCGCCGAGAAGGCCGCGGCCCACGACGAAGGCAGTGGCCTCGTCGATGAGCTCCCGGGCCTCGGCGTCGATGCCCTCGGGCCCGGGGTGGTCCGCGACCAGCTCGGCGACGAGCTCGGCGGGGATGGAGCCCGGACGGAGGCGGGTGCACGCGTCCTCGAGCAGTCCGCGGACGCGGTCGCGCTCGGCGTCGGCCCGGATGGCCAGGCGCCCCAGGTCGACGGGGATGCCCTCGGCATCTCCCATGAGGCGAGCGAGGCCGTCGGCGCCGATGGCGACGTCGGGAGCACCTGTGGCGCCGATCGCGTCGAGGTGCTGCACGAGGCGCCCGTGGGCCGTCCTGGCCGCGTCCACGACGGCAGTTGCGGCCTCCGAGTCCAGGCCGGCACCGAGCCCCCTCACCGCACCCAGCAGCGCTCGGGCCACGGGCGCGGGGACGCGGTCGAGGGACTCGATGGCGCCGTCGACGGCGTCGGGCCAGGCCGCCAGGTGGCGCTGCCTGGCCGCCTGACGATCGCCCTCGGGCGCGTACTCACGGTCGTAGCCGGCGAGATCGAGGTTGGCGATGTGGACGAGAGGGTTGCGACGGTGCTCCTCGACGAGCCCGAGGGCGGTGCGCAGCCCCTCCTCGGTCGTGCGCAGGTGGGCCTCGTCGTGGGCGTCGGGCTCGGTCGGCCCCTGCCCCACCCGGGCCAGAGCGGCGGTCACCCCACTCGGAGAGAGGTCCTGCACCTGCCCGTCGTACTCGTGCAGCCCGGCGTACTCCCGGACCTCGGGCATCAGGAGCTCGCACAGCGCCCGCAGTCGAGGGTTCACCCGGCCGACGGTACTCTGACCGCCGTGGACTCCTCCCGGTACCGCTGTGCCGCCTGCGGCAACCTCACCCGCTTCGACGTGGTGTCGACTCGCCGGACAACGGCGTTCCACCACTACAGCGTGGGCGGCGAGCTCACCGTCGAGGACGAGCAGCTGCTGTCGGAGGTCGTCGAGGAGGTGTCGTGCCGATGGTGCGGCACGGGGCGGGCCGTGGAGGTGCTGCGGGAGAGCGAGGTCTGACGCCCGGGCGGTCCCGGCCGCCGGAGCCGCCCTTCAGCCCGCCACCACGTGACGCAGGCGCGGCACCAGGCCGACGTCGCCCAACATCCGCACGGCGCGGGCCTCCTGGGCGTCGATGACCACGGCGTCGTCGGGCGCTCTGTCCAGAATGAAGCTGACCACGCAGTCCTCGCACGTGGGGGTGTCGAGCATGGAGCAGTCGTGGCAGCTGATCGTGATCGGATCGCTCATGCCCGCATAGTGGCAGCGAGGTGTATCAGTGCGAGCATGGGGGAGTGGTCCGTCTGAAGCTGGCCGTGGACCCCGACCTCGGGCCCCTGGCCGCCGAGCTGTCGTCCCTGGCCAGGGGGGCCGGGTTGGACGCCGTGGGCATCACGGGGGCGGAGCCGTTCGGCTCCACCCGCCGGCACCTGGAGCGGCGCAAGGCTGCGGGGCTCCACGGCGGGATGCACTTCACCTACGGCGACCCGGCTCGGTCCACCGACCCCGATCGTGCCCTTCCTGGCGCCCGTTCCCTCGTCGTGGGGGCCCGCTCCTACCGGCGGGCGGCGCCCGCGCCGCCTCCGGGCAACGGCGTGTACGGACAGGTGGCCCGCTACTCGTGGAGCGACCACTACGGACCGCTGCGCGACGGCCTGGGCGTCGTGGCCCGGCGCCTGGAGGCGTGCGGGTGGCAGGCGCGGGTCCTGGTCGACGACAACGCCATGGTCGACCGGGAGGCCGCTCACCGGGCCGGCTTGGGTTGGTACGGCAAGAACACCGTGCTCCTGTTGCCCGGGAGGGGGTCGTGGTTCGTGCTCGGTTCGGTGGTCACCGACGCGCCGCTCCCGCCCACCGCGGCGAGCGCCGCCGGCGGCTGCGGGAGCTGTGCCCGGTGCCTGGCCGCCTGCCCGACGGGGGCCCTGGTCGAGCCGGGCGTGCTCGACGCCCGGCGTTGCCTGGCCTGGCTGCTCCAGGCTCCGGGCACGTTCCCGATCGACCTCCGGCCGGCCCTCGGTGGACGCATCTACGGCTGTGACGACTGCCAGGAGGTGTGCCCCCCCAACCGCACCGAGGACCGGCGCCATCCACCCCCTCCCGCCGGGGACGAGGACGAGCCGTGGGTCGAGCTCGTCCGGCTCCTGGAGCGCACCGACGCCGAGCTCCTCGCCCACCTCGGGCGCTGGTACATCCCTCGACGCCAGCCCCGGTACCTGCGGCGCAACGCGCTCGTGGCGCTGGGCAACGTCGGTGACGGCGGCGACCGGCGGGTCGTCCGAGCGCTGGTGGACGGGCTGGCAGCTGGGGACCCGCTGCTGCGGGCCCACGCCGTGTGGGCGGCCGCCCGGCTGGGTCGCGGCGACCTCGTGGCCGGGCTCGCCGCCTCGGAGACCGACCCCGAGGTGCGTACGGAGCTGGCCGCCGCCGGGCTCGCCGGGTGAGGCACCTGCTGGTCACCAACGACTTCCCGCCCAAGGTGGGGGGCATCCAGTCCTACCTGTGGGAGCTGTGGCGGCGGCTCCCCCCCGACTCGTTCTCTGTTCTCACGATCGATCACCCCGACAGCGCCCGCTTCGACGCGTCACAGCCGTTCGGTATCGAGCGCCTGCCGACGCGGATGCTGCTCCCGTCGCCGGGCTTGGCGAGCCACGTCCGCCGTCGATGCCGCGAGACCGGCGCCCAGGCGGTCGTGCTGGACCCCGCCCTGCCCGTTGGCCTCATCGGTCCTTCCCTGGGCCTGCCCTACGCCCTCGTCCTCCACGGTGCCGAGGTCACCGTGCCCAGTCGGCTGCCGTGGGCACGGCGTGCGCTGGCCCGGGTCCTGCGACACGCCGTGGGCGTCATCGCCGCCGGCGGGTACCCGGAGGCTCAGGCCCAGCGGGCCGCCGGCGTGCACATGCCGCCCGTGACCATCGTCCCGCCGGGAGTCGACCCGGAACGGTTCCGGCCCCTCGACGACGACGAGCGGGCCAGGGCCCGTGCTCAGCTGGACCTGCCGACCGAGGGCCGTCTGGTCGTCAGCGTGAGCCGCCTCGTCCCCCGAAAGGGCATGGACGTCCTCGTCGAGGCGTCGTCCCGCCTCGCCGTCGGCCGGCCCGATCTCACCGTCGCCATCGCCGGTGGCGGTCGGGACCGGAGCCGCCTCGCCCGCCTCGTCGCCGAGCGCGCCGCCCCGGTCCGCCTGCTGGGTCGGGTCCCCGACGAGGCGCTCGCCCAGCTCTACGCCTGCGCCGACGTGTTCGCCATGATCTGCCGGGATCGTTGGTTCGGCCTCGAGCAGGAGGGCTTCGGGATCGTGTTCCTGGAGGCGGCGGCCTGCGCCGTGCCCCAGGTGGCTGGCGACAGCGGAGGCGCGGCTGAGGCCGTGGTCGACGGCGCCACCGGCCTCGTCGTCCACCGACCCCGCCACGTCGACCAGGCCGTGGGTTCGCTGGCACGGCTCCTCGATGACGAGGGACTTCGTCACCGGCTGGGCCGAGCCGCCCGGGCGCGCGTGGAGACCAGCTTCGACTACGACACCCTGGCCGCCCGACTGGAGGTCGCGCTCGGAAAGCTCGTCGACTGATGGTTGCTACGCTGCCCTATTCGTGCGACCGCTCGTGCTGCCAGCCTGGTCCCCGGCCTCCAGCGGGGCACGGGAGTGACGGTGGCTGAGCTGGCCACCGAGCGGATGATCATGCGTGCGTCGCCGCAGCGCTGCTTCGAGGTGGTCGCCGACTTCGAGCGCTACCTCGAGTGGGCTGCCGACCTCAAGCAGGTCGAGGTCGTCGAGCGGGACGCCGACGGGCGGCCGGCCGCGGTGGCGTTTCGAGCGGCCGCGTTCGGCAGGTCGACCAGCTACACCCTCTCCTACGACTACACGGGAGCGCCGCGGGAGCTGACCTGGGTGCAGACCAAGGGTGATCTCACCTCTCGCCTGGACGGGGCCTACGTGTTCGAGCCGACCGTCGATGGTGACACCGAGGTCGTGTACCGCCTCGTGGTCGAGCTCAAGGTCCCGATCCCCGGCTTCGTGAAGCGCAGAGCCGAGGGTCGCATCATGCACACCGCCCTCAAGCACCTCAAGGCCAGGGTCGAGTCCCAGTAGTGCCGGTGTCTTCGGGGAGGGTCCTGCTCTTCACGGGCAAGGGCGGTGTCGGCAAGACGACGGTCGCGGCGGCCACGGCGCTGCGCTGCGCCGATGCCGGGGCGCGCACGCTCGTGCTGTCGACGGACCCCGCTCACTCGTTGTCCGACTCCTTCGAGCACTCCCTCGGCCCTCGGCCCACGCCGATCGTCGAGAATCTGTCCGGTCAGCAGCTCGAGGCCACCGAGCGCTTCGCCGAGGTCTGGGCCGACGTCCAGGAGTGGCTGATGGCCGTGCTCGACTGGGCGGGGATGGACGCCCTGGAGGCGGAGGAGCTCTCCATCGTGCCGGGACTCGAGGAGATCTTCGCCCTGGCCGACATCAAGGACCACGCCAGCTCCGGCCTGTGGGACGTCATCGTGGTCGACTGTGGTCCGACGGCGGAGACGATCCGGCTGCTGTCGCTACCCGACGTCCTCGAGTGGTACATGGCGCGCGTGTTCCCCGTCGAGCGCACCCTGACCCGGGTCGTACGCCCCTTCATGCGTCGGGTGACGTCGCTGCCGGTGGCGAGCGACGCCGTGTTCGATTCCGTCCGCCGGTTCTACGACCGTCTCGAAGGCGTGCGAAACCTGTTGACCGACGCCGCGGTGACGAGTGTGCGCCTGGTCGTCAACCCCGAGAAGATGGTGATCGCCGAGGCCAGGCGCACGGCGACCTACCTGTCGTTGTTCGGCTACCAGGTCGACGCCGTGGTCGCCAACCGCCTGTTGCCGGAGGCCGTCTCCGACCCCTGGTTCACGGCCTGGAAGGAGGCGCACGCCGCCCATCTGGCCGCCATCGAGGCCGGGTTCGCCCCGCTGCCGGTGCTGCGGGCGGAGCTGGCGGCCGAGGAGCTCGTGGGGCTGGAGCGCCTGCGGGCCTTCGCCGAGGTCCTGCACGCCGACCTCGACCCCGCCGCCGTCCTCCACCGGGGAAGCACGATGAGAATCGAGCGCCGCGGACAATCTCACGTGCTCGGTCTGCCGCTGCCGTTCGCCGATCGCCACGCCGTCGAGCTCGGTCGCCGCGACGGCGAGCTGCTGGTGCGGGTCGGTTCGCACCGACGGGCGGTGGTGCTCCCCGACTCGCTGCAGCGAAGGGAGGTCACCGGGGCGACGATGGTGGACGGCTGGCTGGAGATCGGCTTCGAGCCCGCGGCCGAGGGGGCGGAGGACGCCGAAGGCTTCTCACGTCGGACGGACGGCGAGATCCGGGAAGGGGCGCTGTGAACGAGGAGCGAGCGCGTGAGGTCGTCGAGCACTTGCAGTCGGCAGCCCTCGAGCTGATCGCGGCCGCACGGGCGGCGCTCGACGTGGCCGAGGATCTGGTGAAGGATCCACCCTCGGCACCCGGTGCGCTCGGCGGCATGCAGGAAGCGGCGCGGCGAGGAGCCCGACCCGATGCCCACCGCGTCCAGCGGATCGACGTGTCCTAGCGCGGGCCCATTGGAGGCCGGCCCGAGGACCGACTACACCCGGCGACGGCCGGCTCCGGCGACGTAGCATCACAGCAGCCGAACCGGGAGGTCTCGTGGTTGCGCTGACCAAGGACACCATTCGCATCCTGGCGGCTTTCCACAGCGCCGATGCGCCCGTCGTCTCGCTCTACCTCGACGTGGACGGTCGGCACCGCCCACGTCCTCAGGAGTACGAGCGCCAGCTCGACCGCATGGTCCGGGACGCTACGAGCTCGCTCGACGACGGACGCCCCGCGGCCAAGGACCTGGAGCGGATCGCAGCCCACGTGCGCCGTGGGCTGGACCGCTCGAGAGTCCGGGGGCTGGCGCTGTTCTCCTGTGCGTCCGCGGGGCTGTGGGAAGCCCTGGAGCTGCCGATTCCCGTGTGCGATCAGCTGGTTGTCAACCGGAGTCCCCAGGTGGCTCAGCTCGAGCGATTGAGCGAGGAGCACCAGCGTTTCGCGGTCCTGCTCGCTGACCGCCAGCGGGCCCGGGTGCTCGTCATCGAGATGGGCGAGGTCGCCCACGGTGGCGCGCTGTTCGACGAGCTGCCCCGCCACGAGGACGACCGGGGCGAATGGGACAAAGACCACGTGCACGGCCACCAGGCGGTGGCTGCCCAGCACCACCTCCGCCGGGCCGGGCAGCTCGCCTTCTCGGTCTTCAAGCGGAACGGCTTCGACCATCTGGTCCTGAGCGGACCCGAGGAGGTGCTCGCCGAGCTGGAGCGCGAGCTGCATTCCTACCTGCGCGAGCGGATCGTGGCCCGTCTCTCGATACCCACCACGGCCGGCGACGAGGAGGTGCGCCAGGCGGTGCTGCGGGTGGAAGAGGAGGTCGAGCGCGACCGTGAAGCCGCTCTGGTGAGGTCACTGCGCGAGCGCCTCGGCTCGGGGTCCGCCGTGGCCGGGCTCGGACCGGTGCTCGGGGCGCTCCTCGAGCGGAGGGTGGAGGCCCTGCTCGTGTCGGCCGGTTTCCAGACCGCCGGCTGGCGCTGCCCGCGCTGCGCCGCCCTGGCCGAGCGGGGTCGTAGCTGTCCGGTGTGCTCGGCGCCGATGGACCTCGTCGACGACGTGGTGGAGGAGGCGGTCGGCGACGCCGTCCTGCGCTCTTGTCAGGTCGTCACGTGCGCCGACAGCGCCGACCTGGACGTGGTGGGCCGGATCGGAGCGCTGCTGCGCTACTGAGCCGGTACCAGTCCGGCATATCCGGCTCATCCCGACGGCGTTGGCGGTACCGTTTCTCCATGGAGTTCCGCCGCATCAAAGGTCTGCCGCCGTACGTCTTCAGCCAGATCGACAGTCTCAAGAAGGACGCCCGTCACGCTGGCGAAGATGTCATCGACCTCGGCTTCGGCAATCCTGACATCCCGTCGCCCGACGTCGCCGTCGAGAAGCTGGCCGAGGCGGTCCACAATCCACGCAACCACCGCTATTCGGCCAGTCGCGGCATCCCCAAGCTCAGACTCGCGATATCCAACCTGTACCTGCGGCGCTTCGGCGTCGAGGTCGACCCGGAGACCGAGGTGGTCACCACCATCGGGGCCAAGGAGGGCCTGTCCCACCTGATGTGGGTTCTCATCGGCCCGGGCGACACGGCCCTGGTGCCGTCTCCGTCGTACCCGATCCACATCTACGCGCCCCTCTTCACCGGCGCCGACGTCCGCCAGGTGCGGATGGGCCCCGAGGAGGACTTCTTCGAGAACGTCATGGAGGTGTGGGAGTCGACCTGGCCGAAGCCGCGGGTCATCGTCCTGTCGTTCCCCCACAACCCGACGACGGCATGCGTCGACCTCGGTTGGATGCAGCGCGTCGTCGACTTCGCGCGCGAGCACGAGGTCATCCTGGTCCACGACTTCGCCTACTCCGAGACGTACTACGACGGGTGCGTGCCTCCGTCGATCCTCCAGGTGCCGGGGGCGAAGGACGTGTCGGTCGAGCTCTACACGCTGACGAAGTCCTTCTCGATGGCGGGCTGGAGAGTCGCCTTCATGGTCGGGAACCCGAGCATCGTGGCGGCCCTCACCAAGCTCAAGAGCTACCTGGACTACGGGACCTTCCAGCCCATCCAGATCGCGGCCATCGTCGCCATGAACGAGGCGTCGGCCTACCCCAAGGTCGTCAACGAGATCTATCTGGGGCGGCGCGACGCGTTGTGCGACGGGCTCTCGCGCATCGGCTGGGACGTGGCCAAGCCCAAGGGCACGATGTTCGTGTGGGCGCCGATCCCGGAGCCGTACCGCGAGATGGGCTCGCTCGAGTTCTCCAAGTTCCTCGTCTCGGAGGCGAAGGTGGCCACCTCACCGGGCGTCGGCTTCGGGCCCGGCGGAGACGAGCACGTGCGATTCGCGCTCATCGAGAACGAGAAGCGGATCGGCCAGGGCGTGCGCAGCCTGCGCAAGGTCCTCACCAAGCTGTAGCGCGCCGTCAGCGGTAGGCGGCGGGCACCTTCTCCGGCGGCCCGCACAGGCCGTCGAGACAGAAGGCCACGGCGGCGTCGGCCACGTCGTCGGGAGCGTCACCGCGCTCGAAGATCATCACCCGGGCCAGGTGGTTGGTGACGCCGAGCATGGCGTGCGTGAGCACCATCGGGTCGGTATCGCGAATGCGTCCCGCTCCGATGCCCTCCTTGATGTGCCGCACGGCGTCGGCGACGGCCACGTCCTCGCCCCGACGCAGCATGCCTCTGAACCGATCCTCGGTCACCGCGAACTGAAAGAGGGTGAACAGGTGACGATGGTCGCCCAGCCACCGCATCGACGTCCGGATACCGAGCTCGATGCGCCGGAGCGGATCGGGCTCGTCGGCGATGGCCTGCTCCTGGCACCGGCGCAGCTCCTGCTGGGCCTCGCGGAGGATCTCGCCGAAGAGCTCCTCTTTCGAGGAGAAGTACCAGTAGAAGACGCCCTTGCCCACACCCAGCCCGGCGACGATCTCGGCGACCGAGGTAGGGTGGTAACCGTTCTCGGCGAATCGGCGGGCGGCGTACTCCACGAGCTGACGACGCCGCTCCCGACCCCGCTGGGTGAGACGACGGTTCATCGGCCGGACCCTAGGCACCCTTGACCGTCTGGTCAAGGAACCGCTCCCGGGGCCCGCGCAGCGGCGCGTCGACGGCGGACGACGGTGACGGCAAGATTGGAGCCATGATGCTGTACTGGTTGCTGAAGGGGATCCTGACTCCGGTACTGCGCTTCTTCTACCGGGTGAGGGTCGAGGGACTGGAGCACGTGCCGCCTTCGGGGTCCGCCATCCTGGCCAGCAACCACCTGTCGTTCTCCGACTCCATCTTCCTGCCCCTGGTGCTGCGGCGCCGGGTGACGTTCGTGGCCAAGGCCGAGTACTTCGACGATCCCAAGACGGCGTGGTTCTTCCGGGCGCTCGGCCAGATCCCGGTCAAGCGGGAAGGAGGCTCGGCGGCCCAGGGAGCCATCGACGCTGCCCGCGAGGTGCTCAACCGTGGCGAGCTGTTCGGCATCTACCCCGAGGGGACGCGCTCGCCGGACGGGCGCCTCCACCGGGGCCACACCGGCGTGGCCCGGCTCGCCCTCCACTGCCGCACCCCGGTGCTGGCGGTGGCCATGGGCGGCACGGCCGAGCTCCAGCCCATCGGCCAGGTGCGGCCCCGGGTCTTCATGCCCGTCACCCTGCGGTTCTCGGCGCCCATGACCTTCGAGCGCTATTACGACCGGGCCGACGACCCGAGGGTGCTCCGCCAGATCACCGATGAGATCATGTTCGAGCTTCGCCAGCTCTCGGGCCAGGAGTACGTGGACTCCTACGCCGCCCGGAAGACGGTCGTGGGGGCCGCCGCCGAGACCCGCGTCCGTTCGACGCCACCACCCGAACCGATCGCAGCCGCCGGGTGACACGGGCCGGCTCCTAACGTCAGCTTCTCGGTTCCGAAACGCGACAGCAACGTTGGCTGCGTAGGCTCGCCGGCATGCCGACCTACCTGGTGAGGGTTTGGGTACCGGACCGCCCCGGAGCGCTGGGCGCGGTCGCCAGCCGTATCGGCGCCGTCGGGGGAGACCTGGTCGGTGTCGAGATCCTGGAACGCGGTGGCGGCCGCGCCGTCGACGAGGTGCTCGTGGACCTTCCGGACGACGAGCGGGTGTCGCTGATGGTGTCCGAGGTCGGGGAGGTCGACGGCGTCGACATCGAAGACGTGAGGCCGTCGTTGCGCGGCGCGCCGGACGCCGGTCTGGAGGCGCTCGGGACCGCGGCCGCGCTCGTCGAGCAGACGGCCGTCGACGGCCTGCTCGCCGACCTGGCCCAGCACGGTCAGCGGGTCTTCGACGCGGACTGGGCGGCCGTGATCGATCTCGACGGACAGGTTCCGCTGGCCAGCGTGGGCGTGACGCCACCCGGGCCCTGGCTGGGCGCGTTCGTGGCCGGAAGCCGATCGTCGGTCAGGGTCGCGGCCGGCGAGTGCGGACCCGACGACGTGGCGTGGGCCTCGATGGGGCGAGCGGACCTGGCCCTGGTGCTGGGGCGCCGGGGTCGACCCTTCCGCTCCCGGGAGCGGGCGCAGCTGGCCGTGCTGGCCAGCATCGCCGATCATCGGTGGGCCGAGCTGGTCACCAGGGTCCCGCAGCAGGCCCATCCGAGCATCTGCTGAGCAGCGTCTCGACGAAACGTGGGCGCGGTGGCTGCTGGCGCGACGGCCACTTTCGCCCCGACGTCGCTCAGGAGGGAGCCCAGGCCCGGGCCCGCTCGAGTGCTCGGCGCCAACCCTCGTGGCGCACGTCGGCTCCGGCCTTCGAGGCACGCGGGACCAGCTCGGCGTCAGGGGTCCACAGCGCGGCGAGCTCATCGAGCGAGCCCCATACGCCCTCGGCCAGCCCGGCCAGGAGGCCCGCCCCCACGGCCGTCGTCTCGACCACCCGAGGTCGGATGACGGGGACCTGGAGCTGGTCGGCCTGGACCTGGAGGAGGAGGTCCATCACCGACGCGCCGCCGTCGACGCGCAGATCGGGCAGGGCGTGGCCCGAGGATGCCGTCATGGCCTCGACCACGTCTCTCGTCTGGTACGCCATCGCCTCGACGACAGCGCGCGCCACGTGGGCTCGCCCCAGGCCGCGGGTCAGCCCGACGACCGCGCCGCGGGCGTAGGGGTCCCACCAGGGGCTGCCGAGGCCGGTGAAGGCGGGCACCACGTACACGCCCTCGCTGCTCTCGACGCTGGCGGCCAGCGGCCCCACCTCGGCCGCCTCGGCGATGAGCCCGAGCCCGTCGCGCAGCCACTGGACCGCTGCGCCGGTGGCGAAGATGGCCCCTTCCAGGGCGTAGGCCACGTCCGGTCCGGGGTGCCCGAGGCCGGCGTCGAGCTCCCAGGCCACGCTGGTGAGCAGACCCTCCGCCGGTGGCGGTGGCGCGGCGCCGACGTTCATGAGGACGAAGCTGCCCGTGCCGTAGGTGTTCTTGGTCATGCCCGTGCGAACACACGCCTGGCCGAACAGCGCAGCCGCCTGGTCGCCTGCGATCCCACTCACGGGCACGCCGGGCGGGAGACCGTCGACGGCGCCGGCCGCGGTGGACCCGAAGCGCCCTGCAGAGGGACGGACCTCGGCCAGGGCCGAGGTCGGAACGTCGAACAGCTCGCACAGCTCGTCGGACCAGCGCCGCTCGCCGATGTCGTACAGGAGGGTGCGGCTGGCGTTGGACGCGTCCGTGGCGTGGAGGCCGCCTCGCGCTCCGCCGGTGAGGTTCCAGAGCACCCAGGAGTCGACCGTTCCGAGGGCGAGCTGGGCGCTCCGCTCGACCCCACCCTCGTCGAGGAGCCACTCGAACTTGGTGGCGGAGAAGTACGGGTCGAGCACGAGACCCGTGCGCTCGCGCACCATGGGCAGGTAACCGGCCTCGTTCAGCGCGTCGCACCGTCCGGCGGTACGGCGGTCCTGCCAGACGAGCGCCCGGTGCAGCGGCCGGCCGTTGCTGCGATCCCACGCCACGGCCGTCTCGCGCTGGTTGGTCATGCCGATGGCCGCGACCGCCTGGCGACGGCCGGCGAGCTCGGCACCGACGGTTCCCAGGACGTGCTGGACACCGCGCCAGATCTCGTCGGCGTCGTGCTCGACCCATCCGGGCCGCGGATAGTGCTGGGTCAGCTCCCGGTAGGACGAGCAGAGCGGGGAGCCGGTTTCGTCCACGGCCAGGGCCCGCACGCCGGTCGTACCGGCGTCGACCGCGATCACGACCGCCATGGCGTCAGCCGAGGTGGCGAAGCATCGACTGCATCTTCGTCGTCATGGCGTCGTCGTGGCCCGGGCGGTAGTCGATCTTCATGACCAGGCTGACCCTCGGGGCGCGGTCGGCGACCCGCTCGACGGAGGCTTTGATGACCGCCATCACCTCGTCCCAGTCGCCCTCGACGTTGGTGAACATGGCGTTCGTCTCGGAGGGGAGCCCGCTGTCGCGCACGACCTTGACCGCCTCGGCCACCAGCTCGGCGACCGAGTCCCCGACGCCGAGCGGGGTCAGCGAGAAGGCGGCGATCATCGTGGACCTCCCGGGCAGGCGATCGGGGCTGGCTGGTGGGCGGATCTTAAAAGAACGTGACCGCCCACGGAGGGGGGTCCCACGCCAGGGCCCGATGGGCGTGGGCCGCCGCTCCGGGCGCTCGCTCGGTGATGCGCCCGGCGCGCACGAGCGGCCCGAGCCCGACGCCGCCGAGAAAGGTCGCAGCCAGGTCCGCGGTGTCGAGGCTCAGGTGGGGTTGCTTCGTGGTCCGGGTGCACCGGGCGCCGTCGGGGCCGCCCTCGACCAGCCAGCGGCCCTCGTTCCACGGGCAGAAGGCGTCCGAGACCTCCAGCACCATCTGCACGTCGGCCGGGTACCGGCGCCCGGAGAGCGCCATCTCGACGTCCACCAGGCGCACCCACAGGGCGTCGGTCACCCGGCGATGCAGGGCCTGCGCGTCGGCCAGCATCCACGCGAGGGGCTCGTCGGAGGGGCGAAAGCCGGCCTTGACCGTCCGCACCAGATCGGTGTCGAGCAGGAACCGCCAGATGGTGCCCTCGGCCTCGGGGGTGACGGCGAGCGCCTCGGCGACGGAGAGCTCGTGCTCGGGGCCGCCGACGCCCCATCCGGGCGTCACCCGGTACGAGGCGTAGGCCTCGACGCCCGACGGACCCTCGACCAGGGCATGACGGAGGTCGCCGCGACGGCGCAGGCGGTAGTCGATCCAGGCGGGCGAGCGGTCGACCATCCCGGGCCTCGTCCGCCACAGCCGCTCGTGGACCTCCGTCATGGCGGTGCGGATCTCGCCGTCTTCGACGAGACGCACGGGGAGGTGCACGGGGATGCCGGGGACGAAGTCGGTGGCTGCCCGGGTCGCCTCCCAGCCCAGACCGAGGACGGCGAGCCCGTAGCCGAAGCGGCGGTAGATGCGGCTCTCGGAGGCCCAGAGGCAGGCCAGGGGCTCGCCTCGGCCCCGGACGTCGTCGAGCTGCCGGCGCATCAGCCCGGTCAGGAGCCCCCGGCGGCGGTGGGTGGGCACCACCCCGACCCCGCGCACGCCGGCCGCACCCAGGTGGCCGCCCGGCACCGACAGGCGGAACGTGGATGCTCCCGCCGTGGCCACGACGGTGGCGCCCTCCCAGGCGGCCAGGGTCCGGTCGGGCTCCAGGGTGTCGAGACCAGCCTCGAAGCGCTCCTTGTCGAACGGCTGGCTGAAGGCGAGGCTGGCCGCTCGCGAGCAGGCCTCGGCCTCAGCCGGCTCGATGGTCCGGATGACGGCGTCCACGCCACGACGTTCTACCGGGTCAGCGTGGGGGGGCTCGCCCGGGGCCGTCGGTCGCCCTCCGAGGGGGCGTCGTATGGCATTGTCTCTTGACAGCCGTGAAGTTACGGTGCTGTAATTAGACGCTAGATATTGTGCTGCCGGACACTGGTAGCCACAACCTGTTGTGGTCTGAGAGGGCTCTGACCTGGGGGTGGCTGAGGGGGGCCCGGTGGGCACCGGTCAGACCGCATCCCTCCGAAGGAGGCTCTTTCCATGGCCATCGCTCCCCAGCGCTTGGGCATCGGCATTCGTCGCCACTTCACCACCGAGGGGGTGCACCCCTACGACGAGCTGCCCTGGGAGCGGCGCGACGCCCGCATCACCAACTTCCAGGACGGGTCGGTCGCCTTCGAGCAGCTCGGGGTCGAGGTGCCCTCGACGTGGAGCGTGAACGCGACCAACATCCTGGCCCAGAAGTATTTTCGGGGGACCCTGGGCACCGCCGAGCGGGAGTGGTCGCTGCGCCAGGTGGCGGACCGCGTGGTCGACACGATCACCCAGTGGGGCGCCAAGGACGGCTACTTCCTCGATCGGACCGAGGCGGAGGCGTTCCGGGACGAGCTCAAGCACCTCGTCGTGCACCAGAAGGCCGCCTTCAACTCCCCGGTCTGGTTCAACATCGGCGTGCGGGGCGTGCCCGCCCAGGCGAGTGCGTGTTTCATCCTCGCCGTCGAGGACCGGATGGACTCCATCCTCAACTGGTACGTCGAGGAGGGAACCATCTTCAAGGGTGGTTCTGGCTCGGGCATCAACCTCTCGAACCTGCGGTCGTCCTTCGAGGGTCTGAAGGGCGGGGGAACGGCATCGGGGCCGGTGAGCTTCATGCGCGGCGCCGACGCCTCGGCGGGGACGATCAAGAGCGGGGGCAAGACCCGTCGGGCGGCGAAGATGGTCATTCTCAACGCCGACCACCCCGACATCGAGGACTTCATCTGGTGCAAGGCCACCGAGGAGCGCAAGGCTCGCGCCCTGCGCGATGCCGGCTTCGACATGGACCTCGACGGCCTCGACAGCCACTCCCTCCAGTACCAGAACGCCAACAACTCGGTCCGGGTGACCGACGAGTTCATGCAGGCGGTCCTCGACGACGCCGATTGGGAACTGCAGGCGGTCACGACCGGAGAGCCGGTCCGTACGGTCAAGGCCCGAGAGCTGTTCCGCCAGATCGCCACGGCCGCATGGGAGTGCGCCGATCCCGGCATGCAGTTCGACACCACCATCAACCGCTGGCACACCGCCCCCAACACGGGGCGCATCAACGGCTCCAATCCCTGCAGTGAGTACATGCATCTGGACAACTCGGCGTGCAATCTGGCCAGTCTCAACCTGCTGAAGTTCCTCGACGACGACAGAGAGTTCGACGTCGAGGGCTTCAAGGCTGCGACCGAGGTGCTCTTCACGGCGCAGGAGATCCTCGTTGGCAACGCCGACTACCCGACCGAGTCGATCGCCGAGACCTCACGCCGGTTCCGCCAGCTGGGCATCGGCTACGCCAACCTCGGCGCCCTGCTCATGGCGCAGGGGCTGCCCTACGACTCCGACGAGGGTCGGGCGTGGGCGGCGACGATCACGGCGCTCATGACCGGACACTCGTACGCGACCTCGGCTCGCACCGCCGCCCGGATGGGACCCTTCGCCGGCTACCACGCCAATCGGGAGGCAATGCTCGGGGTGCTGCGGATGCACCGGGAAGAGGTGGCCCGGATCGACGAGGAGCTCGTGCCGCCGGAGCTGCTGGCGGGCGCCCAGGACGGCATGGGACTCTGCTGTCGAGCTCGGCGAGAGAGTTCGGCGTGCGCAACTCCCAGGCCAGCGTCTTGGCGCCGACCGGATGCCTCGTCGGTGGATCGCTCATCCCGACCGAGCGAGGGCTGGTGCGCCTACGGTCTCTCGGGGATCCGGACGGCGAGCGGTGGCAGGACCTCGGCCTGGATGTGCAGACTGACGAAGGCCCGCGGCCTGCTTCGCAGTTCTTCGTCAATGGGTTCGAGGTCGTGGTCGACGTCGAGACGTCCCGTGGCTATCGGATCCAGGGCACGCCACAGCACCGCATGAAGGTGGTCGATCGAGCAAGCGGCGAGTGGGAGTGGAAGCGCTTTGCCGATCTCGATCACGCCGATCTCGTGCCGCTCTCACTGGATCAGCTCATCGGTCAGCCGCAGGCTGTCCCGCTTCCACCGCTTCCGGACGCGTACTGGACGGGCGAGCACCATGCCCAGGCACCGCGCGAGATGACGCCAGAGCTGGCCGAGCTCGTCGGTTACTTCATGGGTGACGGTTCATTGCACAGTCGTGGCCTCCGCTTCTGCGTGAGCAACAGCGATCTCGACGTCGTGGATCGGCTCCAGCTGTTGGCCAAGGAATGCTTTGGCCTGGCGACGGCAGTCACGGAGAAGACGGGCTACACAGAGGTTCGTATCGACTCGGTTCGAGTCGTTCTTTGGTGGGAGGCCTGCGGCTTCGCCAAGCGGCGGCCATCTGAGATCCATCGGGGCAAGGGCTACAGATCGCATATCCCCGACGCCGTGCTGCACAGCAATGATCGCGAGGTCTACGCCCGTTCCTCCGTGGGTCTGTTCGAGGCCGACGGGACGGTGACGGCGGGATATCCGGTGTGGACGACGACGTCACTCGACTTCTCGCGCGACGTGCAGAGCCTGCTCCTCGCCCTCGGGTATCCAACGACCCGACACGTCGAGACCAAGCGCACCGGCTGGGGGTACGCGCCAGCCAACATCCTGCGGTTGCTCAACCTCTCGGCGAACCAGCGGTGGCTGGCTGAGATCGGGTTCATGGGGTCCCGGAAGTGCTCGGCGGTTGCAACGAGTCAAGCAAAGCAGGCGGCTCGCTTCGATCACATCCCGCTCACGAGGGAGCTCGTCGATCGACTGGCGCCTGCGAACGACCGCCTCCGCAAGATCCTGCTCATGGAGCTCAAGAGGGGCACGGTCTCTCGCCGGATCGCCACGGAGCTCTACGAGCGCACGGGTGATCATGAGCTGGGTCATCTGCTGTCGTTCTTCTACGACACGGTGTCGTCGACACGGGTGGATGAGGAGCAGCTGACCTATGACCTCTCAGTTCCGGACAACGTGACCTATGTGGCCAACGGGTTCGTCAGCCACAACACCATCGGCCTCCTCATGGACTGTGACACCACCGGGGTCGAGCCCGATCTGAGCCTGGTGAAGACCAAGAAGCTGGTCGGGGGCGGGACGATGTCCATCGTCAACCAGACGGTCCCGCGGGCGCTGTCTCGTCTCGGCTACACGGGCGAGAACGTCGCCGACATCGTCGCCTACGTCGACGAGCACAAGTCGATCGTCGGTGCGCCCGGCCTCGACCCGTCGCACCTTCCCGTGTTCGCCTGCTCGATGGGCGACAACACCATCCACTACACGGGCCACGTGCGGATGATGGGAGCGGTGCAGCCGTTCATCAGCGGCTCGGTCAGCAAGACGGTCAATCTGCCCGAGGAGGCGACGGTCGAGGAGGTCGAGCAGCTCCACATCGATGCCTGGAACCTCGGGATCAAGGCCATCGCCATCTACCGCGACAACTGCAAGGTGGCGCAGCCCCTGGCCACCACCAAGCGTGCCACCACCAGCGTCTCCCCGGCCGAGGCCCACGACCAGGAGCTCGCGGTGAAGGTCAGCGAGCTCGAGCAGGCTCTCCAGAACCAGACCACCGTGGTCGTCAAGCAGCCCATCCGGGAGCGGCTGCCGCGCAAGCGGCGCTCGAGCACCTTCGCCTTCCGGGTGGCCGACTGCGAGGGCTACGTGACGGTCGGCGAGTACGAGGACGGCCGGCCGGGCGAGGTGTTCATGAAGGTCTCCAAGCAGGGGTCGACGCTCGCCGGGATCATGGACGCCTTCTCGATCGCCGTCAGCCTCGGACTGCAGCACGGGGTGCCGCTGGCGACGTTCGTGCGCAAGTACACCAACATGCGTTTCGAGCCCGCCGGCATGACCGACGACGCCGAGCTGCGCATCGCCACCAGCCTCGCCGACTACATCTTCCGCCGTCTGGCGGTGGACTACCTGCCGGTCGAGGAGCGGATCGAGCTGGGCATCCAGACGACCAACGAGCGGATCCAGCCGACCCTGCCCGGTGTCGAGGAGGGCTCGACGCCGAGCGCCGGCGTGGTCGAGGCGCCCACGGCGCCCATGGCGCTCCCGGAGCCGTCGCCGGCGACCTCCTCCTGGCCCGAGGCCAGGGACGCTCCGTACTGCTACCAGTGCGGGAACGCCATGCAGCGGGCCGGCTCCTGCTACGTCTGCCCCAGCTGCGGGACCACCAGCGGCTGCTCGTAGAGGCGACGAGAGGCCCTAGCCTCCGCACGTGCGGTCACTGGGTGTCGACGTCGGCCAGTACCACCACGACGCCGTCCTGCTGGACGGTCGCGTCGTTGCTCGTGCACCGGTGCGCTTCTCGGAGGCGAGCCGCCTCGTAGACCTGATCGAGGCCTGGCGTCCCGAGGTCGTCGCCATCGACTCCCCGCCGTGCTTCGCTCCCACCGGCGCCTCCCGGCTGGCCGAGCGCTCACTCCACCAACGAGGCATCCGCATCTTCCCGTGCCCGTGCGCCGAACGCGCCGACGGCAACGCCTTCTTCGACTGGATGCGGTCGGGGTTCGACCTGTTCGCAGCGGCAGCGGCGGCGGGCTTCGCCGTCGGAGCCGATGCGTCAGCGGTGCAGGGCCGGGCGGTGGAGGTGTACCCGCACGGTTCAGCGGTCGTCCTGCGCGGCGCCAGACCGGCGGCAGGGACGCTGCGGTCGGCTCGGGGCAAGCGGGCCTGGCGAGCCCAGGTCCTCGCCGACAACGGCGTGCACGTGAGCGCGGCGTGCACGGTCCACCAGGTGGACGCGGCGCTGGCGGCGCTGACCGGCGTGCGCGCGCTCCAGGGTGCGGCCAGCGGCGTGGGCCGACCCGAGGAGGGTGTGATCGTGGTCCCTGCGCCCGCGCTCCTCGACCACTACGAGCCCGAGGCGACGATCCCCTGACCTGGCTGGCGCCACCGTCCATGCGAGCGTGGTCCGCGACCTGTACTCTCCACCCCTGTGACTAGCGTGCCTCCGCCATCGGGGGGCTTCACTCCGTCACCTGGGGGAGTGGGGCCGCCGTCCGCACAGCCGATCGACCAGCTCCGCATGGCCTACCAGCGGCGCCACGAGACCGACTACATCTTCAACTTCTGGACGGCCCTGGGCTGGACGATACTGACGTTCGGGATCTTCAGCTACTACGTCTATTACCAGCTCTTCCGGCGCATGCGGGACCACAACATCCGCCGCCTGGAGCTGCTGGAGGCGGCCAGGACCTACGCATGGGAGCTGGCCGGACAGCAGGGACTGCAGGAGGAGCTGCGTCCGAACTTCGAGCGGGCCGCGTCCCATGAGGAAGTCATGCGCCAGATGACCTCCGATTTCCGGGACCCCCTCATCTGGCTGCTGCTGATCTGGTTCACCGGTATCGCGGGGATCATCGGCTTCATCCTGCTCGACGGCGACCTGGTCAAGCACGACACTGCAGAAGGTGGCGTGGAGTCGGAGCTGGCCACCATCTACACCCGCCTCGGGCGGCCCGTTCCACAGCCCGACCCCGCCCGCATCAAGGGCAAGCACAACTACGTCGCTCGTGTCATCGTCTCCATCGTCACCTTCGGGATCTACACGATCTGGTGGTGGTACAACATGTTGAACGAGCCCAACGAGCACTTCGAGACGAACTGGGCCTGGGAGGACGCGCTGGCTCAGGCGGCCCAGCAGTAGGGGCGTCTCCAACGGGAGTCCCCGGCGTCGCCGGCCGCCATAGCGCCGCCCACTACGCTCGATCGCCATGACGGCTCCGCAACCTCCGGGCGGCTCGTCGTGGGGAATCGGACCAGTGGGGCCGCCGTCCATCCAGCCCGTCGACCGGCTACGTCAGGCATACCAGCGTCGCCACGAGAGCGATTACATCTTCAGCTTCTGGACGGCGCTGGGCTGGTCGGTGCTGACCCTGGGAGTCTTCTACTTCTACGTCTTCTACCAGTTGATGCGGCGCATGCGCGAGCACAACCTCCGCCGCCTGGAGCTGCTCGAGCGCGGCCAGGGACTTCGCATGGGAGGTGGCGGGCGGCCGAGGCCTCCAAGACGAGCTCCGTCCCCACTTCGAGCGTGCCGCCACCCACCTCGACGGGCTGCGGCGAATGACCACCGACTTCCGAGATCCAACCATCTGGCTTCTGCTGTCGATCGTGGGCGGGAGACTGGGGTTCGTCGAGATCATCGCCTACGTCTTCCTCGACGGTGACCTCGTCAAGCACGACATCGCCGAGGGAGGTGCGGAGTCCGAGGTCGCCACCATCTTCTCCCGGCTCGGCCAGCCCGTTCCCCAGCCCGACCCCGCCCGGATCAAGGGCAAGCACAACTACATCGCACGCGTCATCGTCAGCATCGTCACCGTGGGGATCTACGCGTTCTGGTGGACGTACAACATGATGAACGAGCCGAACCGCCATTTCGAGGTCAACTGGGCCTGGGAGGACTCGCTGGCCCAGGCAGCCCAGGCCTTGCAGCAGTAGCAGGCGGAAGGGCTCGAGCCCGGCAGGGTTCGCGCTGGTACCATTTTCGGCTGGTTCCACGGCGGAGGAGATTTCGATGAGTGATGACCCGTCGGCTGGTTTGCCTGGCTCGGATCGGACGGATCAAGGTCCGCAGTTCAGCGGTGACACGGGTGACAGCGGGGCGGCCACCTGGCAGGCGCCGCGGCAGCAGGCTGTGCCCCCGCCAGCAGGGGGCTTCGGAGTCCCGACGGCGCCGCCGCTGGAGCGGCTGCGTATGGCCTACCAGCGACGCCACGACACCGATTACATCGCCAACTTCTGGTCTGCGTTCGGCTGGGGGATCCTGACGCTCGGGATCTTCTATCTCTACATGTACTACCAACTCCTTCGGCGTATGCGGGACCACAACTCCCGGCGTCTGGATGTGCTCGACGCGGCCAATGCCTACGCCTGGGAGGTCGCGGGTCAGCGAGGTCTCCAGGCGGAGCTGCGGCCGAACTTCGAGCGGGCCAGCGCCGGTCTCGAGAACCTGCGTCGGGTGGGGACCCAGATGCGTGAACCAGCCATCTGGCTGGTGATCCTCATCGCTGCCTACTGGCTCACCTACATCGGTGGCCTCGTGGTGTACTTCATCGTCTACTGCGGCCTGGACGCAAGCCTCATCAAGCACGACAGTGCCGAGGGCGGGATCGAGGACGAGCTTTCCATCATCTACGCACGCCTCGGCCAGCCGGTGCCCCAACCCGACCCCACACGGGTCAAGGGCCCGCACAACTACGCGGGCAGGATCGTCGCCTCCATCTTCAGCCTCGGCTTCTACAACCTGTGGTGGACCTACAACCTGATGAAGGAGCCCAACCAGCACTTCGAGATCAACTGGGCCTGGGAGGACTCGCTGGCGCAGGCGGCGCAGGCGCTGCACCAGTAGACGCGAAAAGGCCGGCTCCGCCTTGTCAGGCAGAGCCGGCCTCTACGGATATTCGACGACTGCGACGATCAGGCGGGAGCCTCGGCGCCCTTGCTGACCCAGTAGTCGTTGAGCGCCCGCTGCATCTTGAGGTACCAGATCAGGCTACCCACGAGCGGGAGCAGGAACCACAGCCCTTGAATGGTGCGGACGGGTGGCTCCACCCCGTCGCGCAGATACAGCTTGGTCTCGATCTCGTTGGCGATCAGGAAGTACGTCACCGGGCTGATGAAGAAGTAGATCACGACGCCGAGACCCCCACCGACGCCTTCCCCGGTGTAGAGCTTGATGTCCTCGTGCTGGCGGTACACCCACACGTACGACCAGATACCGATCGTGACGATCGTCAGCAGGATCTGCCTGCCAGGCGAGGTCGTCCTTCCCACGACGCCGGTCGCCTGGCTTGCGACGCCCTGCTGCTGCCAGGGCTGTGCTGCTGCAGCCCCCTGAGACGGGTCAGCCATTCTTGTCCTCTCCTCCCCTTGGCCCCATCGGCCTCGGACACAGTGTAGCGATCGGGTACCGATCGGGACGGCTTGACCGGTATCCCCCGTTCTCGGTGCCAGCCGAGGGGGACGAGGGCGGACGGGCCCGGTGTCAGCCCTTGGCCAGCGCCGTGACCAGGGCCAGCGTCTGGCGTATCTCGTCCGACGTGCCGAAGGGCGCGGCGCTGAAGTCGGTCGCCCCCGCCTCGGCGATGGCGCTGATCTGGTTGGCGACCGATTGCTCGTCGCCGACGATGGCGACCTGGGCAGGTCCCTCTGCGCCCTCACGGTCGAGCATGGCCCGGTACGAGGGGAGCTGGCCGTAGAGGGCGAACGTGCGGCTGGCGGCCTCTCTCGCCCGATCGGGATCCGTCGTGACCGCGACCGGCAGGCCGACGGCGACCCGCGGAGCGGGCCGCCCCGCGTCCGTGGCCGCTCTGGCGATCGAGGGCACGATGTGCGATGCGATGGTGGCGGGGCCGGTCATCCAGGTCACGGTGCCGTCGGCCAGCTGACCGGCGAGCCTGAGCATGGTGGGTCCGAGCGCGGCCACCAGGACCGGCGGTGCGTCGGCCTTGACGTCCAACGGCGCCATCGTCGTGGCGCTGAGCGTCTCGCCCTTGAACGTCACCGCTTCGCCGTGTAGCAGCGGCATCAGAGCCGACAGGTACTCGCGCATGTGGCGAGCCGGCCGGTCGAACGAGTACCCGAACATTCCCTCGATGACGACCTGATGCGACAGCCCGATGCCGAGGACCAGGCGGCGACCGGTGGCTGCCTGGGTCGTGAGCGCCTGGGCCGCCAGCATGATCGGATGGCGCGGGTACGTGGGGACGACCGCGGTGCCCAGCTCGATGTCGGGCACCTCGCGCCCCACCACGGCGAGCAGCGTGAGAGCGTCGTAGCCGAATATCTGCGAGCACCAGGCCGTGGCGATTCCCTGCTCGGCCAGCTTCGAGACCTGGTCCACGACCCCGTCGATCGGCTTCGAGACGTCGATGATCACACCGTGGCGCATAGCCCGAACCTTAGGCGCTCGGTCGGGTGGCCCACTGCGCTCCCACCCGATTCCGCGCCAGCGTCACACCCCGTCGCCATACTGGCGGCGTGGAAGCGATCGACGGGCGGGTCGTCCTCAGCCCCTCCGACCTGAGTGCCTACCTGGCCTGCCCCCATCTGACCCGTCTCGAGCTGGCAGCCGCCAGGGGCGAGATCGAGCAACCGGCGCGGGAGGATCCCGAGCTGGACGTGCTCGTCCGACGGGGCGAGGAGCACGAGCGCCGGCACGTCCAACGGCTGCGGGCCGAGGGCAGTGGCGTCGTCGAGATCGACCTGAGCGGCCGTGGGGTGGAGGGTCTCCGCGCTGCGGCGCAGGCGACGACCGCCGCCATGCGGGACGGCGCCGACGTGATCTACCAGGCCACCTTCTTCGACGGACGCTGGCGGGGCCACGCCGACTTCCTCTGTCGGGTGGAACAGCCGAGCCGCCTCGGGCCCTGGAGCTACGAGGTCACCGACACCAAGCTGGCCCGCCGGGTGAAGGCCGCGGCCATCCTGCAGCTGTGCTCGTACTCCGAGCAGGTGGCGCGGGTGCAGGGCGTGGCGCCCGAGCGCATTCACGTGCTCGGTGGCGACCAGATCTCACGGGCCCACCGTCTGGGTGACTACGCCGCCTACTACCGGGCGGTGAAGGCCAGCTTGGAAGAGGCTGTCGACGGCCCCTCGGTGGAGACGTACCCCGAGCCCGTCCAGCACTGCGGCATCTGCCGGTGGTCCGAGACCTGCGAAGGTCGTCGTCGCCGGGACGATCACCTCTCGCTGGTGGCTGGGATGCGGCGCAGCCAGGCTCGTCGCCTGGTGGCGGCCGGGACGCCCACGCTCACCGCCCTCGCCTCGTCGTCATCACGAGCGGAGGTCCCAGGAGTCGGACCCCGTCCCCTCGATCGCCTGCGGCGCCAGGCCCGCCTCCAGGTCGAGCAGCGGACGACGGGTCACGTCCGCTACGAGCTCATCGAGCCGGTGGAGGCCGGCCTGGGTCTGGCTGCTCTTCCTGACCCGTCGCCGGGCGATCTGTTCTTCGACATGGAGGGAGATCCCTTCGCCAGCGAGGACGGGCTCGAGTACCTCTTCGGCGTCGTCGAGGCGGTCGACGGCCAACCGACCTACCACGCCTTCTGGGCCCACGATCGCACCGGCGAGCGAGTGGCCTTCGAGCGCTTCGTCGACCTCGTCATAGCCCGTCTGGAGGACCACCCCGATCTCCACGTCTATCACTACGGCTCCTACGAACCAGCCGCAGTCAGGCGTCTCATGGGTGCCCACGCCACCAGGGAGCGCGCCGTCGACCGGCTGCTGCGGGGCGCGGTGTTCGTCGATCTGCACCAGGTCGTTCGCCAGGGAGTCGTGGTGTCCCAGGAGTCCTACTCGATCAAGAAGCTCGAGCCGCTGTACATGGCGGCGCGAGACGGCGCCATCGTGGACGCGGGCTCCAGCATCGTCGCCTACGAGCGCTGGCTGGAGACCGGGGAACGGCGCCAGCTCGACGAGATCGCCGACTACAACCGGGCCGACTGCGAGTCGACCAGGCTGCTCCGGGACTGGTTGGAGCTTCGGCGGGCCGACGCGGAGCGACGGCGCGACGAGCCGCTCTCGCGTCCGCAGCCCAGCTCGGGCGAGCCCGGTGCCGAGCAAGCGGCGGCCGAGGCCGAGACCGAGGCGCTCGTGGCCAGGCTCACCGCGGGCATCGACGACGATCCGGACGGTCGCGGGCCGACGGAGTCGGCCGCCTGGCTGCTGGCCCAGCTGCTCGACTGGCATCGGCGGGAGGACAAGCCCGAGTGGTGGGCGCACTTCTCTCGACTCGAGCTCGGCGACGAGGAGCTCGTGGACGACACCGACTCCATCGGCGACCTCGAGTACGTGGGGGTCGTGGGCGAGGTCGGTCGGTCGCTCGTGCACCGGTACCGGTTCCGCACGGGCCAGGAGCACAAGCTGTCGGTCGGCGACACCGTCATCGATCCTCGCACCGAAGCGCGCTGCGGGACGGTCCAGGAGCTGGACGATGCCGAGGGCGTCCTGGATCTGCGCCGCAGCTGCAGATCGTGCGCGCCTCACCCGTCGTCGGTGATCCCCGACACCCCGATGCCGACCACGGTGTTGCGACAGTCCCTGGAGCGGATCGGCACCTGGGTCGCCGACCACGGCATCGATGGCCCAGGACCGTACCGGGCCGTCCGCGACCTGCTCATGGGCCGAGCGCCGCGGTTCGGAGAGCTCCCTCTCGGCCAGCCGCTGCAGCGCCCGGGCGAGGCGCCCCTCGGCCGCGGCGCGCCGGCTGGCGCGGCGGCTCGACGGTACGTGTCTGCCCGTGCAGGGACCTCCGGGGTCGGGCAAGACGTACGCCGGTGCCCACATGATCGTGGACCTGGTGCGGTCCGGGCGCCGGGTCGGCATCACCGCCACCACGCACAAGGCCATCACCAACCTCGTCGATGCGGCCTGCTCACGCGGGGATGACGCGGGGGTGCGCCTGTCCGTGGTGCAGAAGGGCCAGGAGGACCGCGCCTCGACCTCTCCGATGGTCGAGGTGGTGGGCGACAACCAGCTGGTGATGGCCCGAGTGGCCGAGGGGGCGAACGTGGTCGCCGGCACACCCTGGCTGTTCGCCGCGCAGGGAGGTTGCCGGCGCCATCGACGTGCTCTTCGTCGACGAGGCGGGCCAGATGTCGCTTGCCAACGTCGCCGCTGCCGGTGCCAGCGCCGACAGCATCGTGCTCCTCGGCGACCCTCAGCAGCTGGCCCAGCCGTCGAGGGGCGCGCACCCGCCGGGTGCCGGGGTGTCGGCGCTCGAGCACCTCCTCGGCGACCACGCCGACCATCCCGGCCGATCGGGGCCTGTTCCTGGCGAGGACGTGGCGCCTGCACCCCGCCGTGTGCGATTTCGTGTCCGAGGCCTTCTACGAGGGACGGCTCGAGCCCGATCCGGCGTGCCGCATGCAGTGCGTGGACGACGGGTGCTGGGCCGGCGGTGCCGGCGTTCGTTGGCGGCCCGTGCACCACGTCGGGAACCGGACCAGCTCGCCCGAGGAGGTGACCGAGGTGGCGAAGGGTGTCGACGCGCTCCTTGGTCGCCAGTGGACCGACCGCGAGGGTCGCCGGCAGCGCCTGGGTCTGGGCGACATCCTCGTCGTGTCGCCCTACAACGCTCAGGTCGCCCGGCTCAGGACAGCACTGCCGCCGGGAGCCCGTGTGGGTACCGTCGACCGCTTTCAGGGCCAGGAGGCGACGGTGGTGATCTTCTCCCTGGCGACATCGTCCGCCGACGACCTGCCCCGCTCGGTCGAGTTCCTCTACAGCCTCAACCGGCTCAACGTCGCCGTCTCCCGGGCTCGCGCCCTGGTGGTCCTGGTGTGCTGCCCCGACCTGTTACGCGTGCGGTGCCGGACGCCGCGCGAGATGCGCCTGGCCAACGCCCTGTGCCGCCTGGCCGAGCTGGCCGAGGGCCGAGGCGAGGACGGCGCCGCCCGCCACACCGGGGAGGCGGGCGTGGACCCGCCCGCCGTCCCCGATGTCGGTCGGTCTCAGCTCAGTCCGAGCTTGCGGCTGCACGCGGGCCACGGACCCCACCCGTCACGGGCCTGAAGCCGCTTGGCCGCGTCGTCCTGCACCGCTGGAGACGCCTGCGAGGGAAGGCCGGACAAGCCGAGGCTCTGCCAGGTCTGCTCGGTGAACTGGTACGCCCCGTAGAAGCCGTTGCCGGTGTTGTCCTGGTAGTTGCCACCCGACTCGCACTGGCGCAGCTCGGCCCACACACCCCCGGACAGCGACGAGGTGGCCGCCACCGATGACGCCTTGGGCGCCGTCGTCGTTGTCGTCGTGGGAGGAGGTGGAGGGGAGGTGGTGGCGGGGGAGGGGGTGGCGGTGTGGTGTCGGGCGGCGCCAGCGCCGCCACGTTGTTGGGAACAACGGCGGCGCTGGCCCGCGCCGTCTGGTGCTTTCGGCTGGTCTTGCTCGATGTGCTCGAGCCTGCAGATTGGGACAGCTGAACGCCGAGGGCGCCCAGGGCGAGCACGGAGCTCGCGAGGACCATGGGTATCGAGAGTGATGCGGATGGCCGCTGCTTGCGCATCTTGCGCCTCCTTGAAGTCACGGCAGCCCGGAGGGCTTCAGGTGTGGCCTGGAATGCGGGCAGCCCGTCAATTCGCATGCTGCTCGCGAGCCGGGACCCCCTTTTGGCGGCTCGGGACGATGCTCAGGTCCGTACGAGGTGCAGACGGAACGACCCTGTTCAGTGCTCTTGGGCGGCGGCTCCTTGTCGTCGGGTTGTCGGTCGTCGGGGTTGTGGTCGGTTCGTCAGCTCAGGCGTCGTGCGCTCGAGTGAACGGCTTGGGCTGACGCCTGCCGTGCGCCGCGTCACGCTGAAGGGAGGATCAAGGGGAAGGACGCGCACCCGACCATGGCGATCACAGAGACGGCGCCTGGCCCGAGCGGCACCCCGCCTCCCCCAGCGAAAGGCGCACGCAGCTGTGTTGGTGAGTTCCACCACTCTAGGCGGTGTCCTTCACCGAACTGCAACTTGGCGATCGGGCGTCACTGCTGGTCACAGCGTTGTGACCGAGGTCACAGTTAGAACGCCAACGGGAACGCGGCAGGTCACGGCGGCCAACCGCGCTCGGGTTGCCGACCCGATGTCCGTACTGAGAACTTCCCCGTTTGCCGCCCGGAGGCGCGCGCCTCGCGGCGTCAGGCCGAGCCGTGCCTGCCCGCGCCGCCGGCGAAGCGGCGGGCGCCGGTCAGCGTCTCTCCCGACTCGATCGTGGACAGGCCGTGCCGGACCTCGTTGACCATGGCCTCGTCCTCGCTCATGCCCCACTGTTCGTAGGCGGAGCGCCGGTCGCTCCGCAGACAGCGCTGTGGCAGCGCCGCCAACTGGTGCGACAGCTCCATCGCCGTCGCCAGGGCCTGGCCAGGCTCGCTCAACCGGTTGGCCAGCCCCATCCGCTGGGCCTCGTCGCCCCCGACGGCCCGCCCGGTGAGGATGAGGTCCATCGCCTGGCTGTGACCGATGAGCCTCGGCAACCGCACCGTACCGAGGTCGATCAGGGGGACGCCGAACCGCCGGCAGTACACACCGAAGATCGCATCGCGTGCGGCGACACGCAGGTCGCACCACAGAGCCAGCTCGAGGCCACCGGCGACGGCGTGTCCCTCGACGGCGGCCACGACGGGCTTGGAGAGCCGCATCCGGGTGGGCCCCATCGGGCCGTTGCCCTGGGCGGAGACCGACACGGGCCGGGGTTCACCCGTGGCCAGGGCCTTGAGGTCGGCCCCGGCGCAGAAGGTGCCCCCGGCGCCGGTCAGAACGGCGACGGCCAGGCTCTCGTCCGCGTCGAAGCGGGCGAAGGCATCGGCGAGGGCGACGGCCGTGGGGCCGTCCACCGCGTTGCGGACCTCGGGCCGGTCGATGGTGACGGTGGCGACGGGCCCGTCAGTGACGACGCTGACGTTCATGGCCGACATTCTGCCCTGGCCCAGGTCGGGAAGATCCGGCCCTCGGCCGGCATCGGCCGGCATCGGCCGGCCGCGCTCAGGCGACGGTCGCGAGGGGCTTCTTGGCGGCTCTGACCGCTGCGATGCTCGTCTCGAGGTAGTCGATCAGGTCCTCGGGCGTGCCACTCAGGGTGACACCCAGCCCGAGGCGCTCCTGCATGACCAGCAGCAGGTCGCCGGTCGGCACCCGACCACCGTTGTGGAAGTCGTGGGCCGCGACGGTCACGGGTGCGGGTTCGTCGGCGGTGACGTGGAGGTGGACGTGAGCACTGTGCACGGCGGGCATGCTCGCTCCTTTCCTGGTGCGTGGCCTGGATCGGCGCCGTCGCCGCCCCCGTGAGGCCGGCGCAGGAACCCTCCTCGGGAACCCTCGTCGGTCCGTCCTGGCCGTGTGTGACTAGTTATTGAGTTCGCCTACCGGGCCTCGGATTCCTGTGGACGCGGCGCCTCCTGGAGCCGGTCACAATGGCTCCGTGCGGATATCGGCGAAGGCGGACTACGCCATCAGAGCGGTCGTCGAGCTGGCGTCGCTGACCGACAGCAGCCCGGCCAAGGGTGAGCAGCTGGCCGTCGCCCAGGGGATCCCGCTGCGGTTCCTGCTCAACATCCTCCAGGACCTCAAGCGCGCCGGCATCGTCGACAGCCACCGGGGGTCCGAGGGCGGCTATCGACTGGCTCGACCTCCCGACGCCCTCCCGCTGGCGGACATCATCCGCGCCGTCGAGGGCCCGCTCGCCCAGGTGGGCGACGCCCGCCCCGAGGACCTCCACTACGCCGGCCCGGCGGAGTCCCTCAACGAGGTCTGGATCGCGCTGCGGGCCAACCTCAGAGCGGTGCTCGAGCTGGTGACGGTCGCCGACGTGACCGACGGGTCCCTCCCCAAGACGGTGCGGGATCTCGTCCGCGACCCGGAGGCCTGGATCTCCCACTGAGGCGGGTCCGGTCCGGCCTTGGCGGGGACGGTCCTATTGTCTACTATCCTCATCGGTTAGGTCGACTATCGGCTCGGGGCGCAGAGAGGTGCAGATCTGCGCACCGGGCTCTGGGGGCAGTGTGCATATCGATCCCCTCATCGTCCTCGCCAGCCTGGCTGTCGGGTTCCTCGTCGGCACCACGGGCATGGGTGGCGGTGCGCTCATGACGCCGATCCTCGTGCTGCTGTTCGGCGTGCAGCCCCTGGCCGCCATCTCGAGCGACCTCGTCTCGGCCGCCATCATGAAGCCGGTCGGCGGACTCGTCCACCTCCGTCGGGGCACCGTGAACGTGGGCCTCGTGGGTTGGCTGGCCGCCGGATCGGTGCCAGCCGCCTTCGCCGGTGTGCTCGTCGTCAAGGCCCTCGGGGACGCCAGCACGGTGCAGGACGGGCTGACGATCCTCCTGGGGACCGCCCTGCTCGTGGCCACCGGGGCGATCGTGGTCAAGGGATCCTCCCGGGGATGCGGGCCAGACAGCCGAGCCGGACGGGAGCCGTCGACGACGCCCCCTCGCGGCATCCCGCGTCGATCGGGCTCCGGCCCCTCCCCACCCTGGCGATCGGCGTCCTCGGTGGGCTGATGGTCGGGATGACCTCGGTGGGGTCGGGGTCGCTCATGATCGTGCTGCTGCTGGTGCTGTACCCGGGACTGCCGCTGGCGGTGCTCGTCGGCACCGACCTCGTTCAGGCCATTCCTCTCGTCGCCTCGGCGGCCCTCGGCCATCTCATCTTCGGCGACGTCAAGCTGGGCCTCACCTTCTCGCTGATCATCGGCAGCCTGCCGGGCGTGTACGCCGGCGCCCGCTTCTCCAGCCGAGCGCCCGACCGCGTCATCCGGCCCGTGCTGGCCGTGGTGCTGTTCGTCAGCGGTCTCAAGTTCGTGGGCGTCTCCACGGTCACCCTCGGCTGGGTGCTGGGGGCGATCGCGGTCGCCGCCGCCGTGGCCTGGTGGCTCAGCCCTCGACGACGGCCATGGTCCCCGCGGGCGGGGGAGGAAGTGCGTCAGGGTGCAGCGCCCATGCCAGAGCCTCGAGCCCGCTGACGATCCGGGGGCCCGGACGCGAGAAGTACGAGGACGCGTCGGCGGCCCACACCCGTCGGGCTCGTCCCGCCGGGCTGCTGGCGACCTCGGGCACGGCGAGGAGCTCCCGTCCCTGCTCCAGCGCCTGGGCCAGCCCGTAGCCGCAGGGGATGAAGACGATCACGTCCGGTCGAGCGGCGGCCACCTCGTCCCAGCCCACCCGCCGCGAGGGCTCACCGGCTTCGGCGGCCAGGACCACACCACCGGCCCGCTCGACCATCTCGGGCACCCAGTGGCCCCCGACGAAGGGGGGATCCAGCCACTCGAGGGTCAGGGTCCTCGGCGCGGGCAACCCGAGTGTCGCCGCCGCCACGGCGGCGACTCGATCCCGCAGACCGGCGACCAGTGCCCTGGCCTCCTCGCCCCGGTCGGCCCGCGCGCCCACCTCGGTGATGCCGTCGAGGATGTCGTCCAGCGTGGACGGATCGAGGGAGAGGACGTCGGCCCGGCACCCCATCACAGCCAGTGCGTCCTCCACCTGACCCGACGGCACGGCGCACACCCGGCAGAGGTCCTGGGCGAGGATCAGGTCCGGCTGGAGCCGGGCCACGGCCTCGGTATCGATCGCGTAGAGCGGCTCGCCCTGGGCGACCTGCTCGGTCACGAGCCGGTCGATCTCGGCGGCCGGCGCGGCGTCGTCGATCGGCAGAACGGTCCGCGACAGCGCCGGTTTGGCCGCCGCCTCGGGTGGGAAGTCGCACTCGCAGGTCACCCCGACCAGGTCGTCCTCCAGACCCAGGGCGTAGACGATCTCGGTCGCCGACGGCAGCAGGGAGAGGATCTTCATGCGCGCCGCCGACCCTCCCGGCCACCGGGCTCGGCTCCCATCCGCCTGAGGTACCGCTCCGCCGACCGGGAGAGGGCGGCGGCGGCGTCGCTCAGGACCGACCGGCCTTCGAAGGCGCCGTACATCCGGTCGAACTCGTACCCGGCCATGCGGGAGGCGATCGCCGTCACCTGCTCGGGCTTCAGGGGCACGAGGTTCGGATAGCTCCACATGAAGCTGACGAACCGCCGGTCCATCACCACCTGGATCGTGTCGCCGGTGAGCAGCGCGCCCCGCCCGCCGGCACCGGCTGGCCAGTGGAGGACGGCGGCCCCGTCGAAATGACCCCCGAGATGGACGAGGGTCAGCCCCGGCAGCGGCTCGGCCGTCTCGCCGTCCCACAGGACCACGCTGGAGCTGGGTCGCATCACCCACTGCGCGTCGGCCCGGTGGATGTACACCGGCGCGTCGCCGAACGCGGCGCTCCACTCGACGCAGGCCCCGTAGAAATGGGGGTGCGAGATGGCGATGGCGTCGATGCCACCCCGCTGGGCGAGCGCGGCCACGGACTCCTCGTCGATGAGACTGAGGCAGTCCCAGAGGAGGTTGCCGGCGGGGGTCTGGACCAGGAACGCCCGCTGGCCGATCCCGAAGTGCGGCTCTGTCCGCAGGGACGCGAGCCCGGGTTCCTGGTCGTCCAGCTGGTTGCGGTACCGCCGGGCCATGTCGGGCATGGTCGTCCACCGCTGGCCACCCCAGCCCACGTACTGTCGTTCGTCCTCGCAGATGGAGCAGGCCGCCGGCGGCCGGTCGGAGTCGGCGTGCTGGACCCCGCAGGTCACGCAGATGTGGCACGGCATCGGAACGGCATCACCCCATTTGCTACGCAGCTGGTGCCATCGTAGGAGCGGCGATCAGATGCCGGGCAGGGGTGGCGGTGAGCCCAGCAGTCGCACGACAACGAGCTTCCGCCCGAGCCGGCGATCGGACAAGGCGAGTTGGGGGGCCGGCTGAGCCGGGCCCGAAAGCCGACCCAGGCGGTCGACTTTCGTGGCCCCAGCCGGTAAGGTCTCCTCGGTTGCAGCCCCGTCGACGACGAGGCCCCTGATCGAGAAGGAGGTGGCTATGGCCGTTCAGCTCGGGGACACCGCCCCGGACTTCAGCGCTGACACGACCGAGGGCGAGATCAAGTTCCACGACTGGCTGGGAGACAGCTGGGGTGTCCTGTTCTCGCATCCCAAGGACTTCACTCCCGTCTGCACGACCGAGCTCGGCTACATGGCCAACATCAAGCCCGAGTTCGACCGCCGGGGCGTCAAGATCCTCGGGCTGTCGGCCGACCCGGTGTCGGACCACAAGAAGTGGGCGAGCGACATCAAGGAGACCCAGGGCACGGCGCCCAACTACCCGGTGATCGGCGACGCCGACCTGTCGATCTCCAAGCTGTACGGGATGCTGCCGGCCGACGCCAGCGGCGGCAAGCGCACGCCGGTCGACAACCAGACCGTGCGCAACGTCTTCGTCATCGGCCCGGACAAGAAGATCAAGCTCATCCTGGTCTACCCGATGTCGACCGGCCGCAACTTCGACGAGGTCCTCCGGGTGATCGACTCGCTCCAGCTCACGGCGAAGCACAAGGTGTCGACACCGGTGAACTGGCAGCAGGGCGAGGACGTGATCATCGGAGGCGCCGTCTCCGACGAGGAGGCCAAGAAGGCCTTCCCGGGAGGATGGAAGGCGCCCAAGCCCTACATCCGGATCGTGCCCCAGCCCGCCAGCAAGTAGCCGGGCCTGCGGCCTCGGAGCCGCTCAGGTTCCCGTCGACGCCCGATCGACGAGCTCGTCGCGCAGCTCCCGCTTGAGCACCTTGCCAGCGGGGTTGCGCGGCAGCTCCTCCTCGCGCAGCCAGAACCGCACCGGCACCTTGAACGCCGCCAGGCGTTCGGCCACGTGGTCACGCAGCTCATCGGCCCGCACGTCGGCACCGGGCCGGACCTGCACGACGGCGCCCACCTCCTCGCCCAGCACCTCGTGGGGGATGCCGATGACGGCGGCGTCGGTGACGGCGGGGTGTTCGAAGAGCACGGCCTCGACCTCGACCGAGTAGACGTTCTCACCCCCTCGGATGACCATGTCCTTGGCCCGGTCGACGATGTGCACGAAGCCCTCGTCGTCGATCTCGGCCACGTCGCCCGTGTGGAGCCATCCGTCGGTGAACGTCGCCGCCGACGCCTCGGGGTTCTCCCAGTAGCCCCGCACGATGTTGGGGCCCTTGACCCACAGCTCGCCGGCGTGGCCGATCGGCACCTCGGCACCGGCCTCGTCGACGACCTTGACGTCCACGACGGGCACGGGAGGGCCAACGCTGTCGGGCTTGCGCACGTAGTCGGACCCGCTGTTCATCGTGGTCACCGATGAGGTCTCGGTCAGGCCGTAGCCGTTGGAGGGGTGGCCCGTCGGGAAGTGGGCCTTGATCCGCCGGACCAGCTCGGGCGGCGCGGGCGCGCCGCCGTAGCCGATGCTGGTGACGCTCGACGTGTCGCGGCGGTCGAAGTCGGGCGAGTCGAGGACCTGCCACACCATCGCCGGCACCCCGCCGAAGATCGTGATCCGCTCGCGCTCGATGAGCTCCAGGGCGCGCTCAGGATCCCAGCGACGCATCATCACGAGCTTGCCCCCGGCGGCGGTGTTGGTCACCAGCACCGAGTGACAGCCGGTGGCATGGAACAGCGGGACGCTGAGCAGGTAGGCGTTCTGTCCGCCGCCCGCGCCGCCCGCGCCGCGCGCCCCGGCGCCGCCCGGCTCGCAGTCCGCCCTGCATGGCCACGAAGAACAGGCTCATGAGGTTGGTGCAGATGTTGCGGTGGGTCCCGACCGCCCCCTTGGGCGAGCCGGTCGTGCCCGAGGTGTAGAAGATCGTGGCGTCGTCCTCGGGGCCGAGGTCGACGTCGGGGAGCGTGGCGGCCTCCGAGCCGTCGGCGACCACGTCCTCGAAGCGGTCGTGCGACGGGTCGAGCGCGCCGTCCGCTCGAGCGACGATCACCCGATCCAGTCCGAGGTCGCCGAGGTGCGGCGCCAGTCGCTGTGCTCGTTCCGCGTCGGCGAAGAGCACGCTGGCTCCGCAGTCCTGCAGCGCGAAGGTCAGCTCGGGCCCGGTCCACCAGGCGTTGAGCGGGACGACGATGGCACCGGCTGCCGCCGCGGCCCAGAAGGAGACGACCCACTCGGGGAAGTTGCGCATGGCGATGGCGACGCGGTCGCCCTTGCCGACGCCGTAGCCGTCGACGAGTGTCCGGGCGAGCCTGGCTGCAGCCCGAAAGTGCTCCTCGTAGGTCGTCCGCTCGTCCTCGTAGACGAGGTAGGTCGCAGCGCCGTGGCCCCGCGACAGCTCCAGGACGGCCCGCAGCGTCGGTGGCGCGTTCTTCCACACCCTGGTGGGCACGCCGCGGATCACCTCCTCGCCGATCTCGAACATCTGCCCCGGAGCGGTGAGGGTGGCCGTGGCCTCGGCCAACGAGAGCTGCTCGTGCTGCGCCGACTGGGCGGACATGGCGAGCTCCTAGTCGCGGCCGGCCCGGCGCCGCCGCCAGGCCGTCTCGACGGCAGGTGGGGTGTAGCCGGCGTCGGCGGGATCGACGTTGGTGCCGGGCGGTACGAGGGCGTCGATGCGATCGAGCACGTCGTCGCCGAGGACCACGTCGTCGGCGCCGAGTTGACCCTCGAGGTGTGCCATCGTCCGCGGTCCGATGATCGCGGACGTGACGGCGGGGTGGACGAGCACGAACGCGAGCGCCAACTGGACCATCGAGCAGCCCACCTCGGCCGCCAGCTTGGTCAGCTCCTCCACGATGTCGTGCTTGCGATCGTTCTCGGGGCGGGAGGGATCGAAGCGACCGCCCATTCGTGCCGCCCGCGAGTCCGGCGGCGGCGCCTCGCCGCGGCGGTAGCGGCCGGCGAGCCAGCCGCCGTTGAGCGGGCTCCAGGCGATCACGCCCATGCCGAAGCGCTGGCAGGTCGGGAGCACCGAGGCCTCGATGCTGCGGGCCAGGATCGAGTACGGCGGCTGCTCGCAGCGGAAGCGTTCGCGGCCCCGCCGCTCGGCGACCCACTGCGCCTCCACGATCTCCTCGGCGGGGAAGGTCGAGCTGCCGATGGCGCGCACCTTGCCGGCGTGGATCAGGTCCGAGAGGGCAGACAGCGTCTCGTCCACGTCGCAGCTGGGGTCGGGCCGGTGGGCCTGGTAGAGGTCGATCCAGTCGGTGCCGAGACGGCGGAGGCTGTTCTCGCACTCCTGCACGATCCAGCGCCGGGAGTTCCCGCGCTGGTTGACGTCGTCGCCCATGGGGGCGTGGAACTTCGTCGCCAGCACCACGTTGTCCCGCCGTCCGGCCAGGGCCTTGCCCACGATCCGCTCCGACTCACCATTGGAGTAGATGTCGGCGGTGTCGATGAAGTTGATCCCGGCGTCGAGCCCGGTGTGGATGATCCGGACCGAGTCGTCGTGATCGCGGTTCCCCCAGCCGCCGAGCATCATCGCCCCCAGGCAGAGGGGGCTGACCTTCATACCCGTCCGGCCGAGCGTGCGGTGGTCCATGCTGCTCCCTTCCGAGGGTGGCCGGTCGCTGTCAGGCCGGCGCGGTCGAGTGTGTGTCGGATTCGATCACGTACACCAACCCGTTGTCGCGCTCGTAGCGGTGCGCCTCGCCTGTCAGGCGCAGGTGCTCGAGGTGGGCGTAGGTCTCGCTCTCGGCCATGTGACCCCACCGCTCCCGTCGGAACAGCTCGTGGGAGAAGTCGGTCACGGTGGCCGGCCCGAGGGCGGCGGCGATGGCCCGTACCCGGTCGAGGCGCTCGACGTGGTGGGCCTTGATGGCGTCGATCCTGCCGGCCAGATCGCCGAACGGGTGGCCGTGGGCGGGGAGGACGTTCGTGACCTCACCCAGGGCGGCGACCTTGTCGAGCGAGGTCACGAAGTCGGCCAGCGGGTCGCGGTCCGGAACCGATGCCGGCCACGTGCGGGGTGATGGTGGGCAGCACGTGATCGCCGGACAGCAGGACCTTCTGCTCGGGGTCGTACAGGCACAGATGGTCGAGCGTGTGACCGGGCGAATGCACCGCCGTCCACTCCCGGCCGGCGAGCTGCAGCACGTCACCGTCTCGGACCCGCCGGGTGGGTCGTGGCGACACGTAGCCGGGGACCAGTCGGGTGCTCATGATCCGGAAGGCGAGCCGCTGGCGCAACGGCGGCTTGAACTTCTTGCCCCCCCAGGGCACCGGCTCGCCCCAGGGGTTGCCCGTCGACTCGTCGTCGTCGGTGCACGATTCCGCGTCGGCTCCATCGGACCAGGTGCGAAAGCTGACGTGCGACACGAGCTCGGCCTCCGCCTCCTGGGCCAGGCGTCCCGACCCCCCGAAGTGGTCGGGGTGCGAATGCGTGACGATGACGCTGTGCACGTCCCTGATCCGCAGTCCCGCGGCGCGCAGCCGGTCGGTGAGGGACCGCCAGGAGGAGGGCCCTGGCACACCTGGGTCCACGACCGCGGCTCCTCGCTCGTCGAGGAGCGCATAGCTGTTGACGTGGCCCA
>CAVSUO010000003.1:0-381712 GCA_963731255.1 uncultured Actinomycetes bacterium
CAAGGTCCAGCTCGGCTGGGTCGACTCGTCCGGGCAGTCCCATACCAGCACGGTGACGCTGGCGAGCGGGCCCCCGGCGTAGCCTCATCGAGGATCGGCAGTCGACGACCTCAGTCGGGACCAGAGGCGGTCTCCTCGGTGTACACGGCCTCGGCGGCCTGGAGGCCGGCGATCCGGTCCGAGCCGTAGCCGAGCTCGCCGAGCACCTCGACGGTGTGCTCGCCCAGCCGCGGCGCCCGGAAGCGGGGACCGGCGGGGTGCTCGCGGAAGTCGGCCGGGGTGGCCAGCATCGTCATGGTGCCCGTCTCGTCCGGGACCTCGACCAGCCCCCGCCGGCCGCGAACTGCGGATCGCCGACGAGCTCGTCGACCGTCTGCACCGGCGACCAGAAGAAGTCGGGCTCGGTGGCGAAGATCTCGGCCCACTCGTCCAGGGTGCGGGTGGCGAAGACCTGCGTCGAGCTCGGCGATCAGAGCCGCGGGCGTTCGCGGAACCGGTCCGCCGGCGTGGCGAAGCGCGTCGTCGGTCAGCCACTCGGGATGGCCGACGCCCGGGCCAGCGGCGGCCAGTGGCGTTCTCCCTCCAGCCCGACGATCCAGAAGCGCCGGCCGTCGCCGGCGGTGTAGTTGTTGATGCGCGGGTTGCCCATGGTGTCGCGGGTGCCGACCCGAACGGGTAGGCCCCACATGAGGGCGATGTTGACGTCGAAGCCGATGGTGTACGCGCCCTGGCGCAGCAGCGAGGTCGACACCAGCTCGCCTCGCCCGGTGCGCTCCCGGGCGAAGAGGGCGGCGCTGACCATCCCGGCCGCGGTCATGCCGACGGAGTGGTCGCCCATGCCGCCCCGCTGGAACGGCAGCTCGCCGCCGGGCGGGGTCAGCGCGGCGGCCAGCCCGCTGCGGGCCCAGTAGGCGGCGATGTCGTAGGCCGGCCGGTCGGCGTCCGGGCCGTCCAGGCCGTAGCCGGTGACGATGGCGTAGACCAGGCGGGGGTTGCGCGCCCGCAGCGCGACTCGGGCCGAGGCCGACCCGCTCCAGGGCGGCGACGCGGATGTTGGTGAGGAACACGTCGGCGCCGTCGATCAGGTCCAGCGCCACCTGCCGTCCCTGCTCCGTGGAGAGGTCGACGGCGATGCTGCGCTTCGAGCGGTTGTCCAGCTCGAACACCGGGTTGGTCGGGAGGTCGCCGCCCAGCATGCGGCGGAAGGTGCGGGCCGGGTCGCCGCGTCGGCGGCTCGATCTTGACGACGTCGGCGCCCCAGTCGGCGAGGATGCCGCCGGCCGCGGGCCCGGCCACCCACACGCCGAGCTCCACGACCTTCACGCCGGCCAGCGGGCCGGTCGGCCGCCCGGCGGGCATCTACTCGCCGTCGCCCGGGCGAGCAGCTGGTCCGGGCTGAGCCCGGTGAAGGGCCGGAAGTCGGGCCCGGCGCGCAGGTTGTGGCCGCCGTCGACGGCCACGCGCCTGGCCCGGTGATGCGCGCCGAGCCGGGCCCGAGCAGGAAGGCGACGACCGACGCCACGTCCTCCGGCGCCGAGACGCCGCCGAGCGGCGTGTTGGCCAGGTAGCTCTCGAACACCGAGCTGTCGCGGGGGATCCCCTCCATGATCTCGGTGGTCGACGAAGCCGGGCTGCACCGAGTTGAACCGCACGCCGGCCGGGCCGTACTCGTCGGCTGCGTTGCGCATCATGGCGTCGATGGCCGCCTTGGCGACCGGGTAGGCGCCGAACACGCGATGGGTGGCGGTCGCCGCGATCGACGACATGCCCACGAAGCTGCCTCCGCCGGCCGCCACCAGCGCTGGGCACGGCGTGCTTGACGCAGAGCATGGTCCCGACCACGTTGAGGTCGAGCACCCGGCGGAACTCGGCGACGTCCTGGAGGTGGTACGGGGCGAGCATCCCGCCCCCGCCGGCGTTGGCCACCACGCCCTTGAGGTTGCCGGCCCACGCCACGGTCGCGTCCACCGCCGCGGCGACGTCGGTCCTCGACCGTGACGTCGGCCGCGATGAGCTCGATCTCGAGCCCCGATCGGCCAGCGAGCGATGCCACCTCCTCCAGCCGGCGACCGGGTCCGCCCGCAGATCATCACCTTGGCCCCCTGGCGCGCCGCCTCGGCGGCACAGGCCCTCCCGATGCCCGTGCCTCCGCCGGTCACCAGCACCCCGTGGCCTTCGAGCAACCCTTCCGACCGCAACTGAGCCCTCCGTCGCCCGAGCGTCGAAGGAGCATTAGATCACACGGGCCGTGCGACCCTCGTGGCCACGTCAGCCGCCAAGGGTCGGCTGGTTTGCCGCTGCACGGAGTCGCCGCCGCATCGAGACTGCGCCATGATGCGCCGATGACCCAGATCACAGGAACAGGGATATGGAGCGCCGGGCTCCGGTACGGGGATCCGGCCGAGGCCGCCGAGGCGGCCGCCGAGCTCGAGGAGCTCGGGTACTCGGCGCTTGTGGGTCCCCGACATCGGCGGCGACGTGTTCGAGCGTGGTCGAGCGTCTGATGGCGGCGACGAGGACGGCGACCGTCGCCACCGGCATCCTCAACCTCTGGATGCACTCGGCCGAGGAGACGGCGGACGCCCACGCCCGCCTCACGGCGGCGCACGGAGACCGGTTCCTCGTCGGCATCGGTGTCAGCCACGCCGCCCTGATCGACGCCGGCGAGCCCGGCCGCTACCGCAGGCCGCTCGCCGCCATGGCGGCGTTCCTCGACGGGCTCGACTCGGCCCCGACGCCGCTGCGCGACGTCGAGCCGGGTGCTGGCCGCCCTCGGGCCCAAGATGCTGGAGCTGGCTCGGGACCCGCGCGGCGGGCGTCCATCCCTACAACGTGACCCCCGAGCACACGGCCTTGGCCCGCGAGGCGGTGGGACCGACCGAGCTCGTGCTGCCCGAGCAGGCCGTCGCCTTGACCACCGATCCCGAGCGTGGCCCGCAAGCTCGGCCGCGACCACCTCCACCACTACCTGGCGCTGCCCAACTACACGAACAACCTGCGCCGCCTCGGTTTCGGCGACGACGACTTCGCCGGCGGCGGCAGCGACCGGCTCATCGACGCCCTGGTCGCCTGGGGCGACGAGGACGCCATCGCAGGCGCGGGTTCGCCAGCACCGCGACGCCGGCGCGGACCACGTGTGCATCCAGGTCCTCAGCGAGGAGGGCCTGCTCCCCCGCCAGGCGTGGAGAGAGCTGGCTCCCGCACTGACGAGCTCCACCGCCTGAGACAGTTTCAGCGCCGGTACGGCGTCATCTCCATTCGACCACACCGTCGACTCCGTCTCGGCGCCTGGGCTCGCGGGTGGCGCCGACCGTCACTCCATCGACCGTGCCCTCGACGTGCTCGCTGCCGGACTCGTCCCTCACGACATCGTCGTGACCCACGAGTTCCCTTTGGAGGAGTACCGCAGCGCAGTGGAGACGGCTATTGACCGGGGCAGCTCACACGCCATAAAGGTCGTGTTCCGTCCCTGAGCGACCACAGGCAACTGTGCCCGGTATGACCGATTCAGTGAACCACGTTTAGCGGTATCCGCCCCGAAGGCATACGGCCCAAGAGCGGCAAAAAGGCAGGAGAGCCGGTTCGATTCGGCGAAGAAATACCGACGCGAATCCTTCGCAGCACGAACTGGCGCAGTCCACCGCCATCGCGGTGCGGGTGCGTCCGTCGAACAAGGCGGATCGTGATCCACCGGGAAGAGACCCGTTCGAGGCGGATACTCCGCTCAGTCGGAGAGGGCCTGGTTGTCAGGCTGCGGCCGGCAGCCCGGCGCTGCAGGCCGTACGCGCCTGTTCCTGGGTGGCGTAGCCACGCTCGTAGCCGGCCTGCTGGCCGCGTTCGGTGCCAGCGGTGCCGTTTCGCTTCCCGCCATTGCCCCGCTGGCGCTGGTGCAGGCGCCGGTGAGCTCCTCCTCGCTGACAACCCCGCCCGCCTCCATCGGTGCCCTTCACGATCCCGGGCACGACGACGACCACCCAGCCGCACCACAACCCGCCGCCCCCGCCTCCACCCGGGGCCCAGGGTCAACGCCGCCGCCGCCGGGCGCTTCCAACCCACCCCGCGTCGAGCGCGCCCGCCACGAGCAATCCTGGTTCCCGTCCCGCAGCTGCGCCTGGATCTCTCCCGGCTCCGCTCGGAGCCGGCGAGGCGGCACCGCCCCAGACGGGGCCCGCCGTCCCCGCACTGCGAGGACCTGCGCCGGTCGGCAAGGGCATGTGGATATGGGCGCCTCCGCAGCAACCGGGACCGTCTGACACCACGATCCGCACGCCGTCGGACTTCTCGAGAGCGCTGCCTCGCCGCCCTCGGCCTCCCGAACACCGGCGCCAACGTTCAGGCCCTCGATGCCTGGCAAGAGGCAGAGGGCGGCTTCGTCCATATGAACCCGCTCAACACGACCCAGGCCGCGCCCGGGTCCACCACGTGGAACTCGGTCGGGGTCAAGACCTATCCGGACTGGAAGACCGCCATCCGAGCGACCGCCCAGACGCTCAAGAACGGTCAGTACCGCGGGGTCATGGCCGCCTTGAAGAAGGGAAACGACGTCCAGGCCATGGCGCACGCGCCGAGGCCGCTTCCCCGTGGGGTACGGGCGACTTCTCGAGGTTCATCGGACAGAAGTACGCCCCGACGACGAACGGGGCCGATGTCCCGGCCATCGATGGCATGGTGACCAAGGCCCAGGCTGCCGGCTTGACCTACGTCGTGGTGCTGCTGGGGTCGAGCAACGGCGCCTTCAACGAGCAGGGCTTCCTCGACGCCTTCCTGCCCATGGCCCACGCCGCCAACATTCGGGTCTACGGCGCTGACCTGCCCAGCCTCACCAACCAGCAAGCCGACGTCGCGCGGGCGCTCTCGGAGGTCACCTACACCACCCCGGACCAGGATCGGATCGACGGCCTCGTCGCCGACCTGGAGACACCGCCCGGGAGCGGCCTCGACCCGGCGGCCGCGCAGGCCTACGGCACCGGTCTCAGGACAGCGGTCGGACCCGACCTTCCGCTCGTGGCCGCCGTCCCGGCACCGCCGGCCGCCGCCGGCTATCCGTACGCGCAGGTGGTCGCGCCGTTCGACGCCGTGGCCGTCATGGACCCATCAGCGGGCGCGGGCCACCAGGACCTGGCCGCGGCAATGGGCGCGCTGGCTCCACTCGGCAAGCCGCTGATCGCCGTTGACCAGAGCCCGACGCCGACCCCGCCGGCCGCGCCGCCGGCCCCGGATCCCGTGCGCGACCAGGTGCTCGGCTTCATCACCGCCGCCGATGCCGCCAAGGCGAGCTCGGTGTCGTTCTGGAGCTGGGAGACGGCCGGTCAGTCGGTGTTCGACGCCCTGCAGGGTGCTCCGCAGTTCAGCCTTCCGGCCGCGCCGGCGCCGATGTCGGCCGGCCAGGTGCGCAGCTGGCAGGCGATGCTCACGGGCCTGGGGTTCCCCGCCCCCGCGTCCGGGCAGTGGGACGCCCCGACCACGGCAGCCGTCAAGGCGTACCAGACGGCGGCGACCACTCCCGCCACCGGCGTGATCGACGACGCGACGCGCACGAACCTGCTCACGCCGTTTCCTCCGCCCATTCCCACCGACCTCCTCGCCAACTCCCTGGCCGTCCCGGGAGGCGTCGGCGGCGCCGGACTGCCGCTGCCGCGCCAGTACCTGACGGGCGGCAGCGTCGATCAGGGCGTCGACTACTCGGCTCCCGGTGGCACGCCCCTCTACGCCATGGGTTCGGGCACCATCATCCAGGAGGGCATCGGCGGGTTCGGGCCCAACGCCCCGGTCCTGCAGATCACGTCCGGCCCGCTGGCGGGCAAGACCGTCTACTACGGCCACGCCGGAAGCGATCTGGTCCCGGTCGGGGCCCAGGTCGTCCAGGGCCAGCAGATCTCCAGCGTCGGCTCCGGCATCGTCGGGATCTCCACCGGCCCACACCTGGAGATCGGCTTCTGGCCGCTCGGTCACGACGGCGCGGGGAAGGCCATGCTCGACTACATCAACGTCGTCATGCACTCCACGAACGGCTGAGGTGCCCGGGCCTGATTCGATCGACACCGCCGAGGAGCGTCGGTCGTTGCGGTCCAGGGCAGGTATCGCCGTCTCGTGCCTGATACTCGTCGCCGGGCTCCTGGCCATCGGCGCTCACGTCGTCGGCCGGACCCAATCGGGCCCATTCAGCGCGGCGCCGGCGGGACTACAGCTGACGATCAACCCTCCTGACGGAGCTCGTGGTGTCGCGCCGGATGCTCCGGTGACCGTCGCTGCTCCGAACGGCCGCCTGACGACGGTCCAGCTGACCGATGCCGCCGGCCATGTCGTACCCGGCACATCGGGCCAAAACGGCGCCTCGTGGACGTCCATCGGGAGCGGTCTCGTACCGGCCACGACGTACACGCTGGCCGTTGACGCCGTCGACGCCTCGGGACGCACACAACACCGCAGCGCGTCCTTCACGACCCTGCAGCCGGTTGCCACCCTGACCGACGACATCGAGCCTACGAGTGGCACCGTGGGCGTGGGCATGCCCATCGTGGTGAAGTTCAACCAGCCGGTGGCCGACAAGGCGGCGGTGCAGCGGGCGCTCAACGTGCAGATGTCGGCGCCGGTGCTCGGGGCCTGGAACTGGATCAGCTCCAAGGAGGTCCGCTACCGGCCCCAGGCCTACTGGCCCACCGGTGAGCACGTGACGCTCGCCTCCAACCTGGCCGGGGTCGACGCCGGCAACGGGATCTGGGGTGGGACCAACCGCAGCGTGGGCTTCACCGTGGGCGACGTCCACATCAGCACCGTCGACATCGCCGCCCACACCATGACGGTCACCAACAACGGCGCCGTCGTGCAGACCTTCAAGGACAGCGCCGGGCGGGACAAGTACCCGACCATGGGTGGGGTGCACGTCGTGTTGGCCAAGGAGCCCGACGTGTTGATGGACTCCCAGTCGGTGGGCATCCCCCGCAACTCGCCCGACGGCTACTACGAGCACGTGGAAGAAGACGTCAACATCAGCGACGGCGGCGAGTTCGTGCACTCGGCGCCGTGGTCGGTGGGCGCCCAGGGCAACTCCAACGTCTCCCACGGCTGTGTCAACCTGGCGCCCAGCGACGCCACCTGGTTCTACAACTTCAGCCAGCGCGGCGACATCGTCAACATCGTCAACTCTCCGAGGCCGCCCGAGCTGGGCGACAGCGGCACCGTCGACTGGAACACCCCCTGGGACAAGTGGGTGGCCGGCAGCGCCCTCCCGGTGACCTGACGGTCCGGGCGGAGGGCCGGGGGTCGCCCCCACCCCGCAAGTGGGGGACCCCCGGGGCCCCTTTTCCTGCTAGACGGGGTAATCTGGGGGGTGTCACCGTGGGCTTGCCTGCGGCGGCAGGTAATAGCAACGGAGTGGTCGGGGGGTCACGGACTCGACCACTCCGTTCGTGTGTAGCGCCCACAAGTTAGCGAGAGCGCTCCGCGAGACCTCACATGCTGCGCACAGTGTGCGCGATCTTGTTCGTGTGGGTATAGAAACGACAAATCGGGCGCACTGCCTGGGAAGCCGTCGGCGGCGCAGGGTGTCCGGGCGGAAGTGTCGAATACGAACTAGCGACGAGAGTCATCAGCGTGGCTCAACGGTCGGGCAGCAAGTGCACGACCGTGCACCCCGAAGCCGCGTGGCGAGGATGCGAGATGACGAGCTCCAAGCCCACATCGGCCGACTCCACCGACGGCGGGGACCCTTCCGGCCGGACGGCGGCTGCTCCGACAGAGGACGAGCGACCTCCCACGGGCGCGGCCGAAGCACCGAAGGACCGGGCCGCCGGGAACGGCGACGCAACGCGGGCGGAGCCCGCCGCGGCGCCCACCCGCAGGCCGACCCCGAGCGAGCGATTTGCAGGCATCGCCGAGCGCCTGCATCTCGGTCCGCTCGTCGCCGGGATCGCCCTCATCGTCTTCGGGCTGCTCCTCCTGGGCGGAACCGAGATCGCCTGGCGCGGGCTCCTCGACGCCATCCTGGCGGCCCTCGGCCTCGTTCTGATCATCGGCAGCCGCCGCGCCGGCAGCAGACGAGGCCTCCTCGTGATGGGCGTGCTCCTCGCTGTCGTGCTGCTGGGCGTCTGGCGCGCCGATGTCCCGTTGCAGGGCGGCGTGCGCTTCAACACCGTCACACCTCTGGCGCCACAGGATGTCGCCACGCCGTTTCGACAGACAGGCGGCACCCTGACGATCGATCTCAGGCACTACCGACCGGCTCCGGGTCCCCCGCAGCAGGTCCAGCAGGTGCAGGCGAGCATCGGGGTCGGTCGCCTGGTCGTGGTGCTGCCCCCGGGAACGCTCCTCCAGGGCGGCATCACGGTCGGGGAGGGTCGGGTGTCGGTCGTGGGCGTGAACAGGAACGGGGTCGGGCTCGACTACCCGCTGGCGGCGGCGAACGTCCCTGCCTTGGCCAAGGTCAACCTGAGAGTCGGTGTCGGCACAGCGGAGGTGCAGGTTGGCAAGCTCCCCTAGTCACGCACAACCCCTGCCGCTCTTCGCCGGTTGCATCTTCCTGGTGCTGGGCCTGGCGTTGTTCCTGGACAATCTCGGGATCATCGGCCTGCGCGCCGGCGACTTCATTCCGCTCGTCATCGTTGCGGTGGGTATCGGGGCCGTCGTCCTCGGGGTGTCGAGGGTCGTCCCGACGCGCAGCTAGCGCCCTCCTCAGTCACGCATCAACAGCGTGACGGAACGAGCCCTGCGCCAGCTCGCGCAGCCGACCCAGGTCCTCCGCACTGGTCAGCACGATCACGTCGTGGATCGGTTTGTCACGACCGAGCACCGCTCGCAACGCCGAGTCGCCAGCGCTCCCGGCAGCCGGCACGTCGACCGTGAGAAGCACGAGGCCCACGGCAGGCCGGACCGAGGCGAGGACTGCCGCCTTGCCGATCGCCTTCCACAGCACCTCCGCCCGCCGCAGGCCGGGCCGGATCGAGGTGAAGCCCCCGGCGACGTCGAAGTGCCAGGGCCGGCCGCGCCGATCACGCGCCACGAAGCTCACGTCGACCCCTTCTGGGAACGACACGTCCTCGTCGATCCCCACGAACCCGCACTGCTCCAGCGCGACCCGGGCCACGTCGCGCGCTGCCAGGCCCTCACGCAGGGCCCGGGCGAGGTCGTCCACGCCGTCCGGGCCGACCGCACGGCCGGGCACCACCACCCGAGGTGACGCTGCGCCCTCGAGGCGCTGCCGCTCGGCCTCCAGCCGTCGGGTCGACTGCGCCACGTAGCCCTCGTCGGTGTCGTAGCCGGCGAAGTGCCGCTCCGTCCGCAGGGCGGCGACGGCGGTCGTGCCCGACCCCATGAACGGGTCGAGCACCAGGTCATCCCGGTAGGTGAAGAGCTCGATCAGCCGCTCGGGCAGCTCGACCGGGAACGGCGCCGGGTGACCGACGCGCGTCGCGCTCTCGGCGGGGATCTCCCAGACGTCGGTCGTCGCCTCCATGAACTCGTCCCGAGAGATCGAGGCGTCGGACGGAAACCCTGTCTCGGACCGCTGACGGGCGGACAGGGCACGGTCGAAGCGCCCCTTGCTGGCCACGACGACGCGCTCGGTCAGATCGCGCAGCACCGGGTTGCCGGGGCGCTGGAACGAGCCCCACGCGGACGAGCCGGTCGAGCCGCCGCGCCTTCACCCACACGACCTCGCCCCGCAGGAGGAGCCGCAGCCGGTCCTGCAGTATCCAGGTCACGTCGCCGGCGAGGGACCGGAACGGCCGGCGGCCGAGATTGGCGACGTTGACCGCCATGCGTCCACCCGGCTCGAGCTTGCGAACGCACTCGGCGAAGACCTCCTCCAGCATCCCCAGGTAGTCGGCGTAGGTCGTCGGGACGCCGCCCTGGCCCAGCGCCGCCTCGTACTCCTTCCCGGCGAAGTAGGGCGGCGACGTGACGACGAGCGCGACCGAGGCGTCGTCGATCTCGGGCATGGTCCGGGCGTCGTGGCAGAACACACCGTCGATGGCCCTTCGTTCGGCGACGCCGGAATCGGCTGAGAGGGCCGGAGCGGTGAACCGCTCGTAGAACGCCGACGAGTCGTGTGCCTCCCGTCGAGAGACACCAAATTCCGACGTTGACGTGCTGTGACGTCGTTGTCTCGCCATCGTCGCACCGTACAGCAGTTATGCGGGTGAATGGTCGACCGCGCCACGGCCCTCGAGCACGATCCCCGCGGCCAGGAGCACCGTGATCGCCGCCATCTGGGCCTCGGGCGAGACCTCGAGGCCGACCACGACGGTGAGCGGGACGGCCGCCGCCATGCACATCCGCGGCACGACGGAGCCGGTTCGCAGGAAGTACCGCAGCAGCACCAGCCCGAGCACGTAGGCGGCGGTGCCGGCGGCGAGGAACCACGCCGTTGCCGCCGTCGCCGGGTGGTCGTAGCTGACGATGCCCCGCCGCACCCCGGCGGCGAGAACGATGATCCCGCCGAGGACCGGAAGGAAGGCGTACCCGAACGCGAACAGGGCGAGCCACGGGTTGCGAGCCTCCGGTGCCTCGTCCAGGGCGCGCTCGGCCCGCGTGTCCTCGCTGTCGAAGTAGAGCCACCACAGCGCGGCGGCGAGAGCGAGGCCGAGCACCGCGGTCAGGACCAGCCCGGCCGTCAGCTCGTGGTCGCCCTGCACGCCGAGGCCGACGGCGACCACCGACTCGCCGAGCGCGATCAACACGATGAGCCCATGGCGCTCGACGAAGTGCCCGGCGCGGATCCGGAACCCCCCGACGGCGGTCACGGCGGGGGACGACCAGTGCAGCACGAAGGCGGCGACCCACAGCGCCCAACGGGCGGGGCCGTGCACGAAGCCGGCGGCGAGCAGCATCGCCGCCGTCACCGCGTTGTACGGGCCCAGGCGGAACATCGCCCGCACCGCGCTCTCCTCGCTCGAGCGAAGAAAGAGACCGGTGTGCACGAAGGTCACGATGAGGTACCCGACCCCGAAGGCCACGCCCGAGGAGCCGAAGGCGTGCGGGATGGCCAGAGCCGTCACGAGAAAACCGGCCATGCCCACGAGCATCAGCAGCTTGAGCACGGGCTCGCGCGGCGGGACGGCGTTGGTGAGCCACGCGTACCCGCCGTACATCCACCAGACGTTGCCGAAGATGAGCACCACCCGGCCGACACCGGCGCCCGTGGGCTCGGCCACCAGCAGCGCGGTGAGCTGCGTGATCGTGAAGACGAACACGAGGTCGAAGAAGAGCTCGATCGTCGAGACCCGTACGTCGTCTACGTCGTCCATGGCCCGAGCCCGCAGGCTAGTGGTCCGGTGGAGGACGACCAGCCTGGTCAGCTACCCTGAGGTCGAGCGCTGGAGGAGGCAGCGGCGCCGCTGCCGAGATTGGGGACGACAGGCATGGTCGCTAGCACCCGCTTCCCGGCCACCGACGTCGGTGGTGGGTTGGCCAGCTGGGCTCGTGTGTTCGCCCAGTACCCAGGTCCGCGCATCATCGCCGGCGCGCTGCTCGTGGTGACCGCGGCGCGCGTCGCCCTGTGGCGCTGGCACTGGTGGGACCTGGTCATCGTGGCCGCGTTCGTCGCCGCCCAGCCCTTCACCGAGTGGCTGATCCACGTCTTCATCCTGCACTTCAAGCCCCGCGCCGTCGCCGGTCGGACGGTCGATCCCTACATCTCGCGCAAGCATCGCCTGCACCATCTCGATCCCCGGGACGTCCCGCTCATCTTCATCCCGCTGCCGACGCTGTTCGGCATGCTGGTCGGCGGCGGGCTGGTGCTGGGGCTCGCCTTCCGCAGCGCCGAGCGGTCCCTGACGGCGGGGGTCATCGCGCTCGGCGCTCACGCTCGTGTACGAGTGGACGCACTTCCTCATCCACTCGCCGTACCGTCCACGGTCGGCCCTCTACCGCTACGTCTGGCGGGCCCACCGGCTGCACCACTTCAAGAACGAGAACTACTGGTTCGGCGTCACCGTGCACCTGGCCGACCACGTGCTGCGCACCTTTCCGGACAAGTCGGCGGTGCCGACGTCGCCGACCTGCCGTACCCTGGCGTCCTAGCGCAGGACCTCAGCCAGGCAGCTGACCGAGGGTCACCGTCACCGTCTTCTGGCCGCCGCCGGCTTGTTGGACCGTGACCTTGGCCTGGTCTCCGGGCTTGAGGCCGGCGAGGACGTCGTTGAGCGCCGACGTCGTCGGGGTCTTCTGGCCGTTGACCGAGATGATCACGTCCTGTGCCTTGAGGCCGGCCTGGTCGGCCCCACCGCCCGGCTGGACCTGCACGATGATGATGCCGCCGGGCTGCCCCGAGTTGTCGTAGGCGGTCGAGGCGACGATCCCGAGCGCCGCCCGCCCGGAGTTGGTGACCTTGCCCTGGGACGCCAGCTGTCCGGCGATGAGCTTCACCGTGTTGCTCGGTATGGCGAAGCCGATCCCGGCGGCCGCGCCCCCGTTCTGCTGGTCCGTCGCCGCCAAGGTGGGTATGCCGATGACGTTGGAGTCGAGATCGGCCAGGGCGCCGCCGCTGTTCCCGGGGTTGATCGGCGCGCTGGTCTGGATCGTGTTCGCCAGCGTGACCTGCCGGTCCTCGCTGACGGTGCGGCCGTTGTAGCTGACGATGCCGTTGGTCACGCTGCTCGACAGCCCGAGCGGGTTGCCGATGGCGAGGGTGATCTCTCCCACCTGGACCTTGCTCGAGTCGGCGAGCGTGGCCGGCGTGAGGCCGTTGGCGCCACTGATGTTGACCATGGCGAGGTCGTCGGGGACGAACTCTCCCACCAGCTTGGCGGGGACCGTCTGGCCGTTGGTGAGGGTGACCCGGAAGCTCGTCGCGCCCCGCACGACGTGGTCGTTGGTCACGATGTTGCCCTTGGTGTCGTAGACGACCCCGGATCCCAGCCCGGTGTCGGTCGTGATCTCCACGACGGAGGGGCGCACCTTGTTGACCACGTCGATGTACGAGCTCTGGAGGGCCTGGGCGCTCGGGTTGGCCGCGCTCGCGCCCGTGCTCGTCGTCGACGTCGACGTCGACGTGGACGAGGTCTGCGAGGAGCCGCTCGTGCAGGCGGCCAGCAGCAGGGCCAGGATGACACCACCGCCGATTCCGCCCATGAGTCGAGATCGGTGCAGGTTCACGACCCGCAATCGTGCCCTATCGGGCGGCGTCAGTCGAGGAGTCCGTCTCCGACCCGGTCTCCGCCTCCATCCGGCGCTCGCGGACGCGGGCGCGGATCCGCAGCCCGACGAGCACCGCCACCACGACGGCGACGAACCCGGCTGCCGCCCAGCTGGACACGGACAGGACGCTCTTGTAGGCGCTGCCGAGGAAGTAGCCGAGCAGCGTGAAGCCCGTGGCCCACAGGACGCCGCCGAGGGCGTTGGCCATGAGGAACCGCGGGTAGTGCATGCCTCCCATGCCGGCCAGGCCGGGGACCACGGCCCGGAGGAAGGCAGTGAGCCGGCCGAGCACGACGGCCCATGCCCCCCAGCGCCTGATGAAGTCGCGGGCCTTCTCAACGCCGGCGTGGCGGCGCCGGAGGGGCCGGATCGAGAGCAGGCGGGGCCCGAGCAGGCGTCCGACCTCGTACCCGACCGAGTCTCCGGCGATCGCCGCGACCGTCGCCACGACGATCATCACGACGATGTTGACGTTGCCCTGGGATGCGATGACGCCGCCGAGGATCACCGCCGTTTCGCCGGGCAGCACGAAGCCCAGGAGCACCGCCGCCTCTCCGAAGGCCAGGGCGGCGACGAGCCCGTAGACGAGGGGGCCGTGCAGGGACAGGATCTCGTTGGCGATCGAGGTCACCATCCCCAGTCTGGCCGCGCCGTGGCGGCTGTGGCGGGGTGCCCGCCCGCCGCCCGTCCCGCCAGGTCGTCGACTCCTTTACCCTGGGATCGTGACCCTCCGGACCCGCCTGGCGGTCGCCCTGCTCCTGAACATGGGGATCGTCGCTGCTCAGGCCGTCGCGGGGTTCGGAGCGCACTCGGTGGGGTTGCTGGCCGACGCCGGCCACAACCTGGTCGACGGGGCTGGCCTGGGCCTGTCCCTGATGGCGGTGCGCCTGGCCGCAAAGCCGGCGACCCCGGAGCGTTCCTTCGGCTTTCACCGCTCGACCGTGTTGGCGGCCCAGGCCAATGCCGGAGCCATCTGCGTCATCACCGTGCTGGTGGTCGCCGAGAGCATTCACCGGTTCTTCAGTCCCCAGCAGGTGCACGGCGCGCCCATGGTCGTGGTGGCGTCGGTGGCCCTGCTGGTCGACGCTGTCGCCGCCCTCGTCCTCTGGGACAGGCGCAGCGGCGACTCCTTCACCGTGCGCTCCGCCGTTCTCCACATGGGCGGCGACGCTCTCGCATCGTTGGGTGTGGTCGTCGCCGGGTCGGTGATCCTCGTGACCGGCCGGTTCGCGTGGCTGGACCCGGCCGTGGGGCTCGGGATCGCGGCGTTGATCGCGTGGGGAGCGGTCGGTTTGCTCCGTTCGACCACGGACGTCCTGCTCGAGTCGGCTCCGCCCGGTCTCGACGTGGGGGACCTCGAGCGGGTCATGGCACAGGTGCAGGGGATCGACGGCGTCCACGACCTCCACGTCTGGAGCCTGTCGGCCGAGGTCCGAGCCCTCTCGGCCCACCTGGTCCTCTCGGGCCACCCGACGCTGGAGGAGGCGCAGGCCACCGGGGTCGAGGTCAGACGGGCGGTCGCCGAGGGCTTCCGCATAGCTCACGCCACGCTGGAGCTCGAGTGCGAGACGTGTGCCGAGGACGTCTCGGGCTGCACCATGGACGAGCTGCCACCGCCGGCCCTGCACGTTCCCGACAGCCCGGGTTGATGTCTTGCGCGTGGCGTCCGGCGGCTAGCTTGGTCCGGTGAGCGAGCGCGCCGACGCGGAGCGCCCCTGGCGCTCCCGTGTCCTCGCCGGCCGCTACCGCCTCGTCGAGTTCATCGCCAGAGGTGGGATGGCAGAGGTCTGGGAGGGACACGACGTCCTCTTGGCGCGCCGCGTCGCCGTCAAGCTCCCCCATCCTCACCTGGGCCGACAGGAGTCGTTCCGCCGGCGCTTTCGCCGCGAGGCCGTCGCCGCGGCGCGCCTCAGCCATCCCAACATCGTGTCCATCTTCGACACCGGCACCGACGACGAAGACAACTTCATCGTGATGGAGCGGGTCGACGGCCCGAGCCTCCGCCAGCTCTTCGTCCCCGACCGCGTCATGCCCGTCGACCGGGCGGTCAGCATCACTGGTCAGGTGGCGAGCGCGCGCTCGAGTACGCCCATCGCCAGGGCGTGGTCCACCGTGACATCAAGCCGGCCAACATCCTGATCGGTCACGACGGCATGGTGAAGGTGGCCGACTTCGGGATCGCCAAGGCTGCCCTCGGCGACGACATGACCCAGACGGGGACGGCGCTGGGTACGGCGCGTTACCTGGCCCCCGAGCAGGTCGACGGGGGACTCCCGGATCGCAGAAGCGACATCTACTCACTCGGCGTGGTGCTGTACGAGATGATCTGCGGCCGTCCGCCCTTCCAGGCGGACAACGAGCTGGCCCTCGCCCTCCAGCACCTGCGGGCCGAACCTCCTCCGCCGAGGAGCTTGTCGCCTTCGGTACCACCCTGGCTCGAGGGCGTCGTGCTCACGGCCCTGGCCAAGTCTCCCGACCAGCGCTTCGCCACGGCCGACGGTCTCCGCGATGCGCTGGCTCGCGGTCCGGCGTGGACCGGGCCCTATCCCGCGTCGGCGAGCGGCGCCACACCGCCGGTGACCGATCGTGGTCCTGTCGATCGCCGCTGGGCCCCGCCGGTTCCCATCGGTGCCGATCAGCGCGGCACGCACGCGCCGACGGAGCAGGAGCGGTCACAGCCGTGGGCGCCGACGGGTGTCATCGGTACGACGCCGACCGATCGGGGCCGGCTCGACACGGGGGAGGAGGGATGGCGGGAGCCACCCGGCGACGGGTCGATCCCCAGCTCGACGCAGGCCTTCGAGCGCCCTCCAGCTCCCCCGGTGGCTCCGCCGCCGCCGTCCCGCAGCCGGCAGAGACGGCGCCTGGTCCCGCTCGTCGCCCTCGCCATAGCCGTCGCCGCGGCCGTGGTCGCCGCCATCCTCGTCACGCACCTCAACAGCTCGAGCTCAGGAGGCACGCCCACCAGCTCCCAGGGCATCGCCGGCACGCACGGTGCGCCGCTGGTCGTGGCCCGCGCCACGGCGTTCGATCCGCCTCCTGGTGACGGCGTCGAGGACGACTCCGATCTCGGCCATCTCACCGACGGCAACTTCAACACGACCTGGCACACCGAGTTCTACTCGGGCCGCGAGTTCGGAGGGTTGAAGTCGGGAGTGGGCTTCGTGCTCACGATGGACCAGAGCCATCGGCTGCAGGACCTGGTGCTCACGAGCCCGACGCCCGGCTACAACGCCAACGTCTACGTCGGCGACTCGTCGCCGTCCCAGCTGGCGGGCTGGGGCCAGCCGGTGGCGAGCGTCACCAACGCCCCGAGCCGGTCCGTCGTTGCGCTGCACGGTCGCTCCGGCTCGCACGTGCTGGTGTGGTTCACGAGGCTCAGCCCGACCAACGTCGTGCAGGTCTCTCAGGCTCAGCTCACCTCCTGACCGCGCGCTCGAGGCTCGAGACAGCACCGCCCGAAGTCGAACGGCGCCTGCTCACCGCAGCACGGATCGACCACCCGCCCGATGGGCACCGCGGCGACAACCCGGGCACCGGCCAGCTGCAGGGCGGAGGCCGCGCTCTGGACACGAGCGCCCGTCGTGAAGGTGTCGTCCACCACCAGCACACGGGCGCCCCGAACGCCCGGACGGACGACGAACCCGTCGTCGCTGGCGACGTTGTGCGCCATCGCCGCCGTTCCGCGCACCAGGGTCTCCCGGTGTTGCGCCGCCAGCCAGGGCACCAGGCGCAGCGCGCTGGTGAGCGGGTGGGGACCAGCCCGGTTGGTGGAGGGCACCGTCGTGATGAAGTCCCACCCGCCGGCCCGGCAGCTGCGAAGGCAGTCGCCGTGGTCGAACAGGAACCGGGCCAAGAGGGACACGACGAGGGCGGTGTACCGGCGTCGGTCAGCACCGTTCTCGCCGTCCTTGTAGCCCCTGAGGGTCGCGTGCAGGCCCCCGGGGATCGCGTACAGGCTCAACGGCACCACCCGGTGGCACGGCCGGCGCACCTGTGCGGTGACGTGGGCGCAGCTGTAGCAGGTCGAGAACTCCGGGCGGGCGCAGCCTCGGCAGATGACGCACACACCGGGTCCCGGGGCGGGCACCGGCCGGCACAGCCCGGCCAGGGGCTCGCTGACCTCGTGCACGCTCGGCATCGGACGCCGGGCGCGAGCTACAGGAGGCGGAGCTGCCTGGAGGACCCGAGTCTCCTCGGGTCGGGGCCCCGCTCCTGCAGGAGCCGGTCGAGCGCGGGCAGCAGGTCCCGCACGCCACCGACGACCGTCGCTGCGCCCTGGTCGGCGAGCGTCGACGCCCAGGCCTCGGACCGGGCCAGGGAGTCGACGAGGAAGACGGGCCGCCCGTGCTCGCCCGCCAGGCGAGCCTGCATCCGGGCGCCACTGGTGGCCGCCGCCTCCACCACCAGCGTGGCCAGGGCGATCCCGCTGGTGACGACGTTGCGGTGAGGAAAGGACGTGCGCGACGGCGACGCGTCGGGCGGAAACTGTGACACCACCGCCCCGGAACGACCGATCATCCGGGCGAGGTCGGTGTTCTCGGGTGGGTAGACGCGCCGGATCCCGCTGCCCAGCACGGCGATCGTCCGTCCTCCCGCGGCCAGGGCGGCGACGTGGGCATCGGTGTCGAGTCCTCGGGCCAGGCCGGACACGACCGTCACGCCCGCCTCGGCCAGCCCCGTGGCGAGCTCCCGAGCGGTCCTGCGCCCGGCGTCGGAGGGCTGCCGGGTACCGACGATGGCCACCGAGCGCTCATCGCCAGGAACCAGCCGCCCCCGAACGAACAGGAGCGGCGGACGGTTGAACACCTGGGCCAGGTTGGTCGGGTACTCGTCGTCGAGCACCGTGACCACCCCGAGCTCGGGATCGTCGGCGAAGAGGCGGTCGAGCACGGCCAGCCAGCGCTGGGCCGAGTCCGCCACGTCGGACCGGGTGCTCACCAGGGCGGCGGTGGTGCCCGCGGCCTCGACGGCGTCGGCCACCTGTGACCAGGGGCCGGGCGAGGCTTCCACCATGGCCAGGAGCCCGGCCGCCTCCCGTACCGCTGGCGGCTTCACCGCTCCCGGTGGGGCACCATCCCGGCGGTCGGGGCTCGCCACGGGCTACTCCTCCCGGTGGAGGAGGAACGTGCCCGTGGAGCGGCTCACGAGCCGGCCGTCGGCGTCCCGCACCGTGGCCTCCACGTAGGCGACCTGCCGGCCCATGCGCACGACCTCGCCCCGCACGGCCAGCTTCTCTCCGGCCCGAGCGGCCCGCATGGTCTCGGTCTTCATCTCCAGGGTGGCCTGGCTCCGGTCGCGCCCGTCCAGTCCAGCGTTGACGGCGAAGTTCATCGCCGCGTCGAGCAGGACCGAGTGCACGCCGGCCTGCACGATCCCGTGCGGGTTGCAGGCGAGCCCGGTGGGCTCCCAGGCGGCGGCCGCCCAGCCGCCCCCCTCCCCGTCGGCGCCGTACTCCTCGAAGCGGCCGCCGACTGCTCCGATGACGGCCATCCCGCCGTCCCCCAGCCAACGATCCATGTTCCTCACGGGCGCCAACGGTAGCGCCGGGGTGTTACGACACGACCACGGTGGACGCGGGCGAGCCGCCTGACGGTTTTCGACGAGAGGTGGAACCGGGGGAACTTGCCGGGGCCGGCCGGTGACCTTGACCGTCCGGTCTAGTGTGGGGCCGGATCGCCAGAACGAGATCGCCAGTACGAACAGAGGAGCGTGTCATGCCCAGCGCTGTCATCGTCGATGCCGTCCGCACCGCAGGTGGGAAGCGGAACGGCAAGCTCCGGGGCTGGCATCCCGTCGACCTGGCCGCGGAGACCTTGCGAGCCCTGGTCGAGCGCAACGACCTCGACCCGGAGGTGATCGACGACGTGGTGATGGGCTGCGTCATGCAGGTCGGGGAGCAGGGCCTCAACGTCGGGCGCAACGCCGTGCTCGCCGCCGGGTTCCCGGAGTCGGTGTGCTCCACCAGCGTCGACCGCCAGTGTGGCTCGTCCCAGCAGTCCGCCCACTTCGCCGCCCAGGGGGTCATGGCCGGGGCGTACGACGTCGTGGTCGCGGCCGGCGTCGAGTGCATGACGCGGACGCCGATGGGAGCGTCCGTCGTCCCGGGATTGGGTGCGCCCTTCGGGCCCAAGATGATGGCCCGCTACGCCTCGGTCGGAGGACTGGTGCCCCAGGGGATCTCGGCCGAGCTCATCGCCGACAAGTGGGGGCTCTCCCGGGAGGATCTCGACCGCTTCGGCGCCACCAGCCAGCAACGGGCCGCCCGGGCGACCGCCGAGGGCCGCTTCCAGCGCGAGATCGTCCCGGTGAAGGTGAAGGACGACGACGGCAACGAGACCGACGAGATCGTCGACACCGACGAGGGCATCCGACCCGACACCACGGCGGAGACGCTCGCCAAGCTCAAGCCGGCCTTCAAGAAGGACGACGGCAAGGTCACCGCCGGCAACTCGTCGCAGATCACCGACGGCGCCGCCGCCGCGCTGATCATGAGCGAGGAGCGGGCCACGAGCCTCGGCCTGCGCCCTCGGGCGCGGTTCCACACGTTCGCCCTGGCGGGCGTGGACCCGGTCACCATGCTCACCGGTCCCATCCCGGCCACCTCCAAGGTGCTCGAGCGGGCCAAGATGAGCCTCGACGACATCGACCTGGTCGAGATCAACGAGGCCTTCGCGTCGGTGGTCCTGGCCTGGGAGAAGGAGCACCACCCGGACATGGACCGGGTCAACGTCAACGGCGGCGCCATCGCCCTCGGCCATCCGCTGGGGTGCTCGGGCGCCAGGCTCCTGGCCACGCTGGTCAACGAGCTCGAGCGCACCGGTGGTCGCTACGGCCTCCAGACGATGTGCGAAGGCGGCGGCATGGCCAACGCCATGATCATCGAGCGGCTCGGCTAGGGCCGCTTATCCACAGACTGTGGACAAGTCTGTGGGAAAGATCACACCCGTGTAAGTAGGCGGCCTGGAACCGGGCGCGGGACGGGTTCGGGACGAGGCCACCATTTCGCCCAGCGTCCGGCTCAGCGGTACTGGGTCGCGGTGATGAACCCGGCGGCGATGAGCCCCAGCCCCAGCAGGAGGTACCAGTTGGATGCCCCCCCGGGCAGCACGCCCAGGTAGTTGACCACGACCACGACCACGCCCACGATCAGGCAGGCCAGCATCAGCACCGGCACCCACCGTGGGCTGACCTTCTTGGCCCGTGGGATCGGCGGGGTGTAGCGCCCGGACTTGCGCTCGGTCGTCCGCCCGGGCTTGGCCTTGCGCCGCCCCGGTAGCCGGGAGGCGGCCATTTACGGGACCGGGTTCGAGGTCGTCGTGGTCGTCCCGCCGCCCGGCACGAACTTGCCGACGACGATCGTGACCGTGGTGCCCTGGTTGGCCGGCGTGCCGGCGGGTGGGTTCTCGTTCAGCACGATGCCGTTCTGGGTCGGATCGCTCACCGCCTGGGGCTGGGCCGACACGCCGTAGCCGGCCGCCGTGAGGGTCGAGCGGGCCTGGCCCTGGGGCTGGCCCACCACGTTGGGCACCTGGGTCTGGGGCTGGGGCTGACCGCTGGACACGACCAGGTTGACCGTCGACCCCGGGTTCACCTTGGTCCCTGGCGACGGGCTGGTGGTGATGACGTTGCCGCTGGGCACGGTGGCCGAGGGCTGGTTCGAGACGCTCCCGAGGGTGAGCCCGGCGCTGCCCAGCCGGTTGGCCGCGGTGGCCTGGTCCTCACCCACCACGTCGGGCACGGTGACCTGGGCCGGTCCGCTCGAGACGGTGAGCGTGACCTTCGAGCCCTGGGCCGCCTGGCTGTTGCCCGACGGGCTCTGGTCGATGACGGTCCCGGCGGCCTGGTTCGACTGGCGCGCCTGTTGGCTGACCGTGAAGCCCGCCTGCTGGAGGCTGTTGGTGGCCGTGTTGACGTCCTCGCCGGTCACGTCGGGCACGGTGACCTGGGCCGGGGCCGCCACCACCTTCAGGGTCACGGTGTCGCCCTTCGACACCTTGGCGGGCGGCTTCGGCGACTGGTCGAGCACCGAGCCCGGGCCGAAGCCGAACGCGGGCTGGACGTCCTGGGTCGCAACCTTGAGACCGTCGTTCTGCAGCGTCTGGGTGGCCGTGCCCACCTGCTGGAGGAGGACGTTCGGGACGGTGAAGGCGGCCGCCGATCCGGTGGACCGGAGCAGGAAGAAGAGGATGACGCCCAGCGCGGCCAGCAGCAGCGCCAGCACGGCGAGGTAGCGGCCCTTGCGTCTCTTGCGCCGGGCTCCGGGCGGAATCGCAGTCGGTGAGATGACAGCGGTGCGCCCGGTCGGCGGTCCCGCCATGGCGCCATCCTGGAACCGGCGTGGCCGCCATCGTCGGGGGGAAGGCCATGACCGTCTGTCCCTGTTGGAACCGCAGGAGGTCGGCGCGCATCTCGTCGGCGCTCATGTACCGGTCCTGCGGCATCTTGGCCATCGCCTGCATCACGATGGCGTCGAAGGCGGGTGGGATGGCAGGGTCGAACTGGCGCGGCATCGGCGGTATCTCGCGCACGTGCTTGTACGCCACGGCCAGAGGGTTCTCACCGACGAAGGGCGGGCGCCCGGTGACCATCTCGTACAGCACGATCCCCAGCGAGTAGACGTCGCTGCGTGCGTCGACGGAGTCGCCCTGGGCCTGCTCGGGCGAGAAGTACGTGGCGGTGCCCATCACGGCGCCCGTCTGGGTCAGGTCGCCCTCGGTGTTGGCGGCCCGGGCGATGCCGAAGTCGGCGACCTTGACCTGACCGTCGTCGGAGAGGAGGACGTTGCCAGGCTTCACGTCGCGGTGGACGACGCCGTGGCGATGGGCGAAGGCGAGGGCGGCGGCGACCTCGGCGCCGATGGCGGCGGCCCGGCCGACGGACAGCCGACCCTCGTCGTGGATGATGGTCGACAGCGGCCGGCCGTCCACGTACTCCATCACGATGAAGTAGGTACCGTCGGCCTCTCCCCAGTCGAAGACCGACACGATGTTGGGGTGGCTCAGGTTGGCGGCCGCCTGGGCCTCCCGGCGGAAGCGCTCCACGAACGACGGGATCCACCGAGAGCTCGGGGAACAGGACCTTGAGGGCGACGGGCCGGTCCAGCAGCAGGTCGTGGGCCAGGAAGACCTCGGCCATGCCGCCCCGCGCGATCCGGCGGACGAGCTCGTAGCGCTCGCTGTAGATGGGCGGCGACTGCGAGGTCACGGCGTCGTCACCGTCGTCGTCGTGGTCGACGTCCCCGGCGTGGTCCCTGGCGTGGTAGCAGAGCCGCCGCCCTGGGTCCCACCGCCTGAGGTGATGCCAGCGCGGCCTGGAGCACCGACTTGAAGATCGGCCCTGCGATCTGGGCGCCGGTGGTGTCGGACCCGAGCCCGTTCTGGGCAGGAACGACCACGGCGACGGCGACCTTGGGGTTGTCGGCGGGGGCGAAGCCGATGAGCCAGTTGTTGTTACCCGATCCCGTGCTCGTCTGGGCCGTGCCGGTCTTCGCCGCCACCTGCACGTTGGGCAGGGCGACGGCGGTGGCCGTACCGCCGTTGACCACGCCGACCATGTCGTCGCGCACGGTGCCCGCGGTGGCCTGGGACGTCGCCTGCTGCCACGGCTTGGCCCCGAACGACTGCACCTGTCGTCCCTCGTTGTCACGGATCTCGTTCATCACGTGCGGCGTCATGATGATCCCGCCGTTGGCGATGCCCGATGCGACGAGTGCCATCTGCAGGGCCGTGGCGGAGACGTCCTGCTGGCCGATGGCGGAGTAGGCGAGCCCTGGCTTGTTCTGGGCGAAGGACGACGCGGGCGGGAACGTCGAGGCGACGGCCGGGATGTCGAGGGGCGGCTTCTTGTCGAAGCCGAACGCCATCGCCTGCGCCGACAGGTTGTCGGGCCCGAGGTCGAGGCCCATCTGCGCGAAGCCCGTGTCGCAGGAGAACTTCAGCAGGTCCGGAAGCGTCCCGCCGCAGGTCTCGTGGCCGAAGTTGGACAGGGTCTTGTTCGTCTGCGGCAGCGGGATCGAGGTCTCCTGGGGGTAGTTCTTGGTGGCCAGCGTCGGGTCACGTTCGAGGCTGGCCGAGGCGGTGACGACCTTGAACGTCGACCCGGGGGCGTAGCCCCGCCGGTAGGCGCGGGCGAGCATCGGCTGGTTGGGGTCGGCCTGGTACAGGTTCCAGGCGGTGCGCTGGACGTTCTGGTCGTGGGAGGAGAGGGGGTTCGGATCGAAGGTGGGCGTGCTGTACATGGCGAGGATGTTGCCGTTGGTCGGGTTGAGGACGACGACCGACCCGGCGCGCTGGCCGAGGGAGTTGGCTGCGACCTGCTGCAGTTGATTCGAGATGGTGAGGGTGACGTCCTCGGTCCGGGTCCTCGTGGTGAGCAGATCGCTCAGGTGCTGGAGGGGCACGGTGCGCCCGGCCAGCTGCGAGGTGTAGGTCTGCTCTACCCCGCTGGATCCGTAGACGAACGAGAAATAGCCCGTGATCTGCGAGAACAGGGGCCCTTCGGGGTACTGGCGCTGGAACTTGTAGACGTCGTTGGTGGGAACGGACTTGGCGACCACCACCCCGTCGGCGGTCTGGATGACGCCCCGGGGCCGGCTGAAGTCGTCGAGCACCTTGCGGACGTTGCCGGAGGCGTTGGAGAGCTTGTTCGCCTGGAGCACCTGGAGGTTGTTGAGCTGGAGGAACAGCACGGCGAACAGCACCAGGAGCGCGACGCCCAGGAAGCGGATCTGACGATCCATCAGGGATGCGGCTCCGCGGCCGGCTGATCCCCGACCCGGACCGGGGTCACGGCTTCGGCGCCGTGGCCGGCGCCGTGGCCGGCGGAGCGGGCGCGGTCGTCGGTGGGGGCGCCGCACCGCAAGCAGTCACAGGAGACCCGGCCGGCACCGACCTGGCCTCCTGGGTCAGGTTGCTGACGTACTGCTGGGCGGCGCCCAGGGTGGGCTCCTCCTTGCCCGACCTGAGGTCGGGGACCCGTGCCGGGAGGACCGTCAACTGCGGGGCTGCGCCGGGGGTCGTGCAGGTGACAGGTCGGTCCGCTGGTTGAGCGAGGGATGGATCCACAGCAGCCCCCCGGGCCGGCCCTTGAAGATGGCCACCTGGTTGCCCTGGAGGCCCACGAAGTAGGAGCGCTCGCCGAACCACCACACGGCGGCGGCGATACCACCCAGGATCATGAGCAGCACGGCGAGGAAGGCCACGACCCCGAGCGTGACACGGGGCGACCGGCCGCGGACCCTCACCCTGGCTCCGGGCGTCGGCGGACCTCGGTGGCGTCGCCGACGGGTCCGGCGACCACCACGACCGAGTCGTGGGTGGGCGTCGGGTTGGGGTCGTCCCGGGCTTCCGGCTCGTCCGCCGTCGGTGGCCGCCCCGGCACCTTCGGTCGCGGCGGCATGCGACGCGGTTGCTCCCACGGCGCTGGCCACGAGATCGCCGGCCGCCTGCGGGTCCGTCGCCGTCGTCGACGATGTCGACGACCACGACCGTGATGTTGTCGCTGCCCCCGGCGTCACGCGCCTCGGAGACCAGGGCCTGGGCGGCGGCCTCGGGATCGGTGTGCCGGCCGAGGACCGACGGCGATCTCGTCGTTGCCGAGCTCGTTGATCAGCCCGTCACTGCAGAGCAGGATCCGGTCGCCTGCACGCGGAGGTACGTGCGAGACGTCCACCTCGACGTCGGGCTCGATCCCGAGGGCGCGGGTGAGGATGTGGCGCTGCGGATGGACGGCGGCTTCCTCGGCGCTGAGCTCGCCGCTGCGAACCATCTCCTCCACCAGGCTGTGGTCGGCCGTCAGCTGGCTGAGCACACCCTCCTGGTACAGGTAGGCGCGGGAGTCGCCGACGTTCACCACCGTCAGGTCCTGCCTGCCGTCGACGGTGACCAGCGCCAGCGCGGTGAGCGTCGTCCCCATGCCCCGCAGAGCGGCCTCCGCCCGCGCCCGCTCCCACACCGCGTGGTTGGCCTGGCGAACGGCGTCGGCCAGGCCGTCAGCCGACGGGTGTCCGGCGAAGGTCGTCTGGAACGCCTCGATCGCGGTCTGGGCGGCCGTCTCCCCGCCGACGTGACCACCCATGCCGTCGGCCACGGCGAAGAGCCCGTCGCCCTCGAAGGCCCGGTCCTGGTTCGTCGTGCGTACCATGCCGACGTCGGTGGCCGAGCTCGACCGCAGGCGGATCACGCACCGACCTCCAGGACCGTGCGCCCGACCTGGAGCCGGTCACCGGGGTGCAGCGGTACGGGCGAGCCGAGCTTCTTGGCGTTGACGAAGGTCCCGTTGGTCGAGCCGAGGTCCTCGATCCAGGTCTCGCCGTTGCGACGGAACACCCGGGCGTGGAGCTGGGAGGTGAAGGCGTCGTTCAGGCGCGACCCCGCAGCCGGACGCACGACCCACCGTCACCTCGTCACCGAGGTCGAAGGTCCGCCCCCGCCCTCGGCGGGCTCCAGCACTCTGAGCCGCATGACCTGTCCGTTGCGCCGTCGTCCGTCCGGAGGCATCGGCCCGGGCGGGGGAGCGGGGGCCTCCTGGCGGTCCCTCCGCCGGGTCCGCCGTGACGGCGGCGGCTCGTCGACCACGGTCACGACCGGCGGCCGCTTGAGCTCGGACCACACAGCTCGAAGGACGCGCAGGAAGAACAGCCACAGGAGCGCGATCAGGAAGAACTTGAGGATCGTGAGCAGCGAATCGGACACGGCCGCTACACCCGTCCGCCGGCGTCGGGCGGGACGGGCGGCACTACCGGACCTCGAATCGGAGGCTCGTCCTGCCCACGGTGATCTCGTCGCCGTCGTTCAGCCGTCTGGTCCGCACCTGGGCGCCGTTGACGCGGGTGCCGTTGGTCGATCCCAGATCCACCACGACCACGTCCGGCCCGTCCCGGCGCAGCTCGGCGTGCCGTCGGCTGACGTTCGAGTCCTCCACGACGATGGCGCACTCGGGCAGGCGCCCGATCACGAGCGGACCCTCGTCCATCGTGACCGTGCGCCCGTCGGGGAGCACCACGCCGGCCTGGGGACCACCGCCGGGGCCGCCCTTCACCTCGCTGGTGACCAGGCAGGCGCCGGGGTTGAGCGCGTCGTCCGGCTTGAGCGCCACCTCGACCGGGCCCATGAAGTTGTAGCGCTCGGTGCGGGCGTGCTCACGCACGGCGTCGGCGAGCTCACGGACGAGGGCGTCGGCGAAGGACTCGAACCGGTCGAGATCGTCGGGCGCCAGGGCCACCTGGAACTCGTTGGGAGCGATCACGCCACGGGGGCCGACGGTGCGCTGGAGGTCCATCTCACGGGTCAGGCGGCGAGCGATCTCGACCGGCTGCAAGCCGCTGCGAAAGGCCTTGGCGAACGCTCCCTCGACGAGGCGCTCGAGTCGCTGCTCAAACTGCTGGAGTCCCATGCTCGAGTCAGCCTACCTACCCGGTCCTGGGTCGGTGAAGAGGGACCTCGACGCCCCGAGGTCCGGGCGGATGCGTCTGCCAGGGTACCCAGTTCGGGCCATCCTTCCTGGTCGGAGGGTGGACTAAGGTGACCTCCGCTTCACTCCGGGCGAGTGGCGGAATTGGCAGACGCGCAGGATTCAGGTTCCTGTGTCCGCAAGGACGTGGGGGTTCAAGTCCCCCCTCGCCCACCCACCTGACCCGATCAGCTCCGATCAGGTCCTTCGCCGTGCCGCCTGCCTTATTCCTGGTCTCTGACGAGGGCTAGGGTCAGCGCCGATGGCCTTCCGCCGCCGTCGCCCGCCCGTGTTGGTCATCGTGGGGTTGGTGGTGGCGGTGCTGGTGATCGTGGTGCTCGCCCTGCCGGGGTCCGACTCGAGTCCCGACCAGCAGTCGTACCTGGACATCGTGCGTCCCCAACTGCAGCTGTCCGCCCAGCAGGGCGCCGTGGTGCGGGACATCCGGGCCAACGCCCGGTCGCTCGACCGCCTGACGCTCGTCCAGCGGGTGAACGACCTGGTGGGCGCCGCTGCCGGGGTGCAGCGGCGAGGTGGCTCCGGTCGCGCCACCCGGATCCCTCGGATCCGCCGGCAGCCTTCTCAAGCAGGCGATGAACACGCGGGCCCAGGGGACGGCGTCGCTCCGCGACGGGCTCCAGGCCTCGTTGTCGGGGGGGTCGGCCGATCAGGCAGTGGGCCTTCTCTCCCAGGCGGGCCAGCAGCTCATCGCCGCGGACGGCCTCTACGGCGGGTTCCTGCGGGCGTTGTCACGATCACAGGCGGCGTCGATCAGCGTTCCCCAGTACCGGTGGGTCGTGAACCCCGCCGACTGGGACCGGGGCGCCCTGGTTCTCTTCGTCCTCGGGCTGAGGCTGTCGCCTTCCCTGGCCCTGCGCCACGACGTCGGCCTCGTGCTGGTGTCCACCCAGCCTTCGCCCACGTCCTACCTGGGCACGATCGCCGTGCTGGGACTCGCCCGCCAGCTGACGGTCAGCGTGGTGGTCGCCAACACCGGCAACGCGACCGAGCACGATGTACCGGTGGTCGCCACGGTGACGGGCGGTGCCGCCACAGTCGGCGCGCACCGTCGTGAACCTCGATCCCGGCCAGCGTCAGGCCCTCGACCTCGGCGGCCTGTCACTCGGCCCGCACACGCTGTACGTCCTCACCGTCACGGTGGGCCCGCTCGCCGGAGACCCCACACCCGCCGACAACACCCAGACGCTGCCGCTGGTCGTGGCCGGCTGAGCGCTCAGGCGGCGGGCCCGTCCGCGCATGGCGGGGGCCTGCGCTGGCGGCTCGCCCCCTCGCCGCATCTGATCGCGACAGGAACGGGTCGGCCGGGGCGTCTGGGACGACTCTGCAGTGTCTGCACCTCGTTTCCGTGGTCTGATCACTGCAGGGTCGAGCCAGGGGCGTCGCGTCGGGCGAACTTGTCGCGTTCCGATCCGGCCGGTGCTCCCGGCGTGCCGGTGCGGCGGGTGGCGGTCGCGGCCGGGTCAGGACGCGCCAGGGGAGTCGTCGTGGTTGCTGCGCCGCCGCCACGCCGTCTCGGCCCGCCAGAGCACCTCGCGGAGGGGCAGGCCGCTGCGGCGGGCGGCGCGGGCGGCGTCGTCGTGCTCGACCTTGATCCGTCCGGGGCTGACCTTGACCCGCACCGGCACGCCCTCGACCTCGACCTCCTGGAGGGATCGACTGGCCGGCCAGCGTTCGAGGACCTGGCCCCGGACACCCAGGGAGCCGGTCTCGACCCGAAGGATCTCCGACAGCGAAGGTGCCAGGGCGGTGTCGGCGAGGACGCTCACCGTGTGTCCGGGGCGACCCTTCTTCATGATCACGGGCGTGACCCAGGCGTCGTGAGCGCCCGCCGCCATGAGGGCACCGACGGCGTGGGCGAGTGCCTCACCGGTCGCGTCGTCGACGTTGACCTCGAGCAGGGACACCGGCTGCCCCGGCACCGAGGCGCCGGACTCCAGGGGGGTGCCGAGGACGACCTGGGTGCAGTTGGGGAGCTGGTCGAGGTCGCGCTGGCCGGCCCCGAAGCCCGTTGCCGTGATCGTCATCGTCGGGAGGGGCCCGTAGGCGCTGGCGGTGGCCGTCAGGATGGCCGCCCCTGAGGGCGTGGTCAGCTCCACGTTGATGTCCCGCCCCTGGGTCGGCACGCCGCGGAGGAGCTCGACCACCGCCGGCGCCGGATTGGGAAGGATCCCGTGGGCGGTGCGAACCACACCGGTCCCTGTCGCCACCGCGCTCGCCGTGACGAGGTCGACCCCCAGTATCTCGAGCGCCGCGCTCGTGCCCACGATGTCGACGATGGCGTCGTGCCCGCCGACCTCGTGGAAGTGGACCTGGGAGGGAGGACGGCGGTGGAGGCCGCCCTCGGCCCGGGCCAGGGCGTCGAAGGCGGCCAGCGAGCGGCGCCGGGCGCGCTCGGGCAGTCGGGCCTCCTCGATGAGCCCGACGATGTGGGAGTGGGTGCGGACGACGCTGTCCTCGGTCACCCGCACGACGGCGCGGGTGGCCGCGATCCCTCCTCGCAGGACGGGCTCGGCCTCGAGCGCCCAACCACCGAGCGGCAGCCGCCTGACCATGTCCACGACCTCGTCCAGATCGGCACCGGCGTCGAGGAGGCTGCCCAGCGCCATGTCGCCGGCGATACCGGCGAAGCAGTGGAACCACGCGGTGGTGGAGGGAGCCGGCACCGGGACTCCGCTGATGTCGGTGTCGGGCGCCGGCCCCGAGTCGTTGCTCATCCGAGGAGGCGACTGACGGCGCAGGCGGCGCCGAAACCGTTGTCGATCCCCACGACGGTCACCCCGGCGGCGCACGAGGAGAGCATGGCGAGCAGGGCGGCGATGCCCTCGAAGGCGGCTCCGTAGCCGGTGCTGGTCGGCACGGCCACCACCGGCGCTGCGGTCACACCGGCGACCAGGCTCGCCAGCGCGCCCTCCATCCCGGCCACGACGATCACGGCGTCGGCCTGGCCGAGATCGTCAGCGCTGGCAAGGAGACGGTGGATCCCGGCCACACCGCAGTCAGTCAACAGCTCGGGACGAAGCCCGAGGGCGGCGAGCGTCGCGTCGCACTCCTCGGCCACCGGGAGATCCGCCGTGCCCGCCGTGACCACGAGCACCCGGCCGGGACGCTCGGGTGTGGGGCGCCAGGCGACGAGGCTCAGCTCGTGGCCGGCCCGCCCAGCCTCCAGCCCGTCGGCCTCGCCGGTTGCGGTTCGCCGGCCGCCGGGGTTGCGGTCCATGGCGGCCGCCGCCTGCTCTGGGTCGGCTCTCGTCAGCAGCACGGGCTGCCCGGCTGGCTCGGAGAGCAGCTCGGCGACGATGGCCGCGCACTGGTCGGGGGTCTTGCCCGGCCCGTAGACCGCCTCGAGCAGACCCTGTCGCAGCGGGCGATGGTGGTCGACCCGGGCGAAGCCGATATCGGCGAAGGGCAGGCGCCGCAGCCGGGCCACGGCGTCGTCGGGACCGAGCGATCCCGACCGGACATCGTCGAGGAGCTGGCGAATCGCGTTCTCGTCCATGGGTGGTCGTCACTATCCTGCCCGGGAGTGCACCGCTCTGCTCACTCCGGCGTCAGCCCGGCCTCCCGGGCCCGCTTTGGCTCCAGCCGGGCCTCCGGCCGGTGACCCGGGTCGCGTTCCTCGGCCCACCGGGGACGTTCACCGAGGAGGCGCTGCTGAGCCAGGCCGACCTCGCCCAGTTCGAGCTGATGCCGGTGGCGGCGCTGCTGGACGTGCTGACGGCCACGCAGTCGGGAGAGGTCGATCTCGGGTTCGTCCCCATCGAGAACTCGATCGAGGGCACCGTCACCGCCACGCTCGACAGCCTGGTGTTCGAGACCGACCTCCTCATACAGCGGGAGATCGTGCTCGACGTCCACCTCAACCTGGTGGCGCGACCGGGCACCCGGACGAGCGACATCACCCGGGTCGTCTCCTTCCCCCACGCCTCGGCGCAGTGCCGCGGGTTTCTGGCCCAGGTGCTTCCGCGTGCCGAGGTGCAGGCGGCGAACTCCACCGCCGACGCCGCCCGCCAGCTGGGGGAGGGCGGGTCAGCGACCACTGCGGCGCTGGCGCCCGCTCTGGCCGCCAAGCTCTACGGCCTGGAGGTGCTGGCCTCCGACGTGGAGGACCATCAGGACAACCAGACCCGTTTCGTCCTCGTGGCCCGTTCGGGCATCCCCGCGCCCACCGGTCATGACCGCACGAGCATCGTGTGCTACCAGCAGGCCGACCGCCCGGGGAACCTGCACGCCATCCTGGGCCAGTTCGCGGCGCGCAATCTCAACCTCACCAAGCTCGAGTCGCGGCCCACGAAGCGGGCGCTCGGCGACTACTGCTTCATCATCGACCTGGAGGGCCACGTCGACGACGAGGTCGTGGCCGACTGCCTGCGCGATCTCCACGCCCAGCTGGCCGGGGTGAAGTTCCTCGGCTCCTATCCCGCCGCGGGCGAGCACGGGCCCGCCCGACGTCGAGACGCCGAGGCGGCGTGGCGGTCAGCCGATGCGTGGATCGCATCCCTTCGCGGCCAGATCGGCCCGGTACGCTGATTCTCGGCTCTCGGGAGGGATGGCAGAGCGGCCGAATGCGAGGCTCTTGAAAAGCCTTGGGATGCAAGTCCCCGTGGGTTCGAATCCCACTCCCTCCGCCACTCCCTCCGCAGGTCAGCCGTGATGGCGGGCGACCGGCACAGCGGGGCGACGGCATGAGTCGCCCTCCGTCACCCAGTCGGGCTGAGCTGTTGGCGGCCGCCGGCAAGCGGGTGCCCGACGTTCTGGCGCCCGGCCTCGACGTCATCTTCTGCGGCATCAACCCGGGACTGTGGTCGGCTGCCGTCGGCCACCACTTCGCTCGCCCGGGCAACCGGTTCTGGAAGGTGCTCCACCAGTCCGGGTTCACCGAAGAGCTGCTGTTGCCGTCCGACGAACGTCGGCTACTCCAGGTGGGGGTGGGGGTGACGAACCTCGTCAGCCGGGCCACAGCCTCCGCCGCCGAGCTCGGCGGTGACGAGCTACAAAGGGGTGGGCGCAACCTGGCCCGAAAGGTGCGCCGCTTGCGGCCCCGCGTCGTTGCCTTCCTCGGTCTGACCGCGTACCGATCCGCCTTCGATCGGCCACTCGCCACGGTGGGCGAGCAGGCAGAGGCGCTGAGTGGCGCCAAGCTCTGGCTTCTTGCGAACCCGAGTGGCGCCCAGGCCTACTACCGCCACGACGAGATGGTCAGGGCCCTGCGCGCCCTGCGAAGGGCGATCGAACGTTCGAAGGAGCCTTGACGTGCGGCCAGGTTGTCGAGGCACTCAATTCGGCCAGGCGTGAACCGGGCCTACAGTCGAGCGATGGCGGTCGAGTGGGCCTGCGAGTGGTGACCATCGATGACGTCGCCCGCATGGCGGCCGAGCTGCCCGAGGTCACCGAGGGCGAGCGCCACGGCAATCTCACCTGGTTCGTCACCGGTAAGGCGTTCGCGTGGGTGCGGCCCTTCAGCAAGGCGGACGTCACGCGCTTCGGCCCGACGGCCCCGCCGGAGGGACCGATCGTCGCGGTGCGTGTCGCCGACCTGGCTGACAAGGAGGCCGTGCTCGTCCGCAGGTTCCAGAGGCTTCTTCACCATTCCGCACTTCGACGGGTACGCGGCGGTGCTGATCCAGCTCGAGAAGGCCGGCAAGAAGGCGGTGCGCGAGGCGATTGTCGACGCCTGGTTGGCATCGGCGCCGCAACGCCTGGCCGACGAGTACCTCAGCGCCGAATGACCCCCGGAGCCATGGTCCTCAGCGGGCACGAGCTGTGCCCTGGGCCCGGCGTCATGGTCCCGGTCTAGATTTGTTGCCAATGGCTGGTTTCGACGTCACCGACCTCCCAGATCTGACGGGTCGCACGGTGGTGGTCACCGGCGCCAACAGCGGGATCGGTCGGGCCGCGGCCAGCGCATTCGCCGGTGCCGGCGCTCGCGTCGTCCTCGCCGTGCGGGACCTCGACAAGGGCCGGGCGGCCGCGGCCACGATGCCCGGCCAGACCGAGGTTCGCCAGCTCGACCTCGCCAGCCTGGCGTCGGTGCGCACGTTCGCCGCGGGCTGGGAAGGCGATCTCCACCTCCTGATCAACAACGCCGGCGTGATGGCGCCGCCCCTCACCCGCACCAGCGAGGGTTTCGAGCTGCAGTTCGGCACCAACCACCTCGGCCACTTCGCGCTCGACGAACCTGCTCCTCGACCACGTCGTCGGCCGTGTGGTCACCGTGTCCTCGAGCGGACACCGTTTCGGGAGCATCGACTTCGACGACCTCAACTGGGAGCACAAGCCCTACAGGGCGTGGCGGGCCTACGGGCAGTCCAAGCTCGCCAACCTCCTGTTCACTGCGGAGCTGCAGCGACGGCTGAGCGCCGCGGGGTCCGTCGTTCTGGCCAACGCCGCCCACCCCGGCTACGCGGCGACCAATCTGTCGTTCCATACTCAGCATCGATGGATGGATCTCGCCAGTGCTCTCGGCAACCGGTTGCTGGCACAGGACGAGCACGATGGGGCCCTGCCGATGCTCTACGCCGCCGTTGGCGATGTCCCGGGGAACAGCTATGCCGGCCCCGGCGGCTTCATGGAGCAGCGCGGCGCACCCAAGCTCGTGGGGCGCTCCAATGCCGCCCTGGACGCCGGGGTGGCCCGTCGCCTGTGGGATGTCTCCGAGGAGCTGACAGGCGTTCGCTTCCCGCTGGGCTCGACGAACCGGAGGTGAACCAGGGGACCCGAGGGGTCACCGGGTCAGCGTGAACGTCTCCCCCGGCGAGCTCACGCTGAGGTTGTTGGCACCGCACTTGTAGGAGAACGAGGTCCCCGATATCGGCGACCCCTGGAAGCTCGTCGGCACACCGCCAGCAAGCGTGGCGGTGCCGCTGATCCCAGCCGTGCTGCCCTGGACGACCGAAAGGGTCCCGTTGCCGGCCGTCGTCCGCAGCGCGCCGATGCCCCGGAGGTTCACGAGGAGCGCCTGGCCGTTCACGCTGCCTTGGAGTGGTGCCGAGTTGCCGAAGTCCTCGGTCAGGGTGCCGTCGGCGGTGAACGTCGTGGTCGCGCCCTTGCCTCCGGTGACAGGCACCGACTGCCCGCTGAGACTGACCGTGATCGGGATCGTCGTCGACTGCACGGTCCAGCGGCCCACCAGGCAGGAGTCGAAGCCGGTGGCGACGGGGGCGGTGACCGGCGGGGAGCTGGCCTGTCGCGAGGCGGTCGTGGGCGTCGTCGCGCTGCCCGAGGAGCCGGACCCGAACGGAGGCAGCTGCGCTGCGGCGGCGGCGATGAGGTAGACAACGGCAACGACGACGGCGACGGGCGCCCCGATCAGTGCCACCCTCTGCCAGCGCGGACGCGCGGGTGGCCGCCTCGTGCCGAGTCGGCGAGGGGCGTGCCGGGCGTCACGACCGTCGAGTGACCGTCGTCTCGACGGTCGTCCGAGCTCGCCGCCGCGTCCAACAGGGCCTCACGCATGTGGGTCGCCGAGTCGAAGCGGTGTTCGGGCTCTTTCTCGAGCGCCCTGAGGACCACGCCCTCGAGTGCTCCTGGGATCTCGGGTCGATGGTGCCGGGGTGGCTGCGGCGCCTTTTGCAGGTGCTGGGCCATGACGCCGGCGGGGATCTCCGCCTCGAAGGGTGGTCGGCCGGTGAGGCACTGGTAGAGCACGCAGCCGAGCGAGTACTGATCGGTGATCGCGGTGGACGGCAGCCCGCTGAGCTGCTCGGGCGAGGCGTACGAGGGGGTGCCGATGAAGCCGCCCGCCGTGGTGAGGCTGCTCCCGGTGTCTGCGGCCGCTCTGGCGATGCCGAAGTCCGCCAGCTTGGCCGTGACCTCGCGGGTGAGCAGGATGTTGGCCGGCTTGATGTCCCTGTGGACGATGCCCCGCTCGTGGGCGTGGGCCAAGCCGGCCAGGGTCTCCGCGCTCAGCCGGACGGCGAGCTCGATGTCCATGTACGGAGAGGTCGCTGTCAGCCTGTCCTGCAAGGACTCGCCTTCGACCAGCTCCATCACGATGTAATAGGTGTCGTCGCGCTCGGTCCCGTAGTCGTGGACGGTGACGATGTTCGGATGCTTGAGCGACGCCACGTGCATCGCCTCGCGTGCGAACCGGTCTCGGAAGGACTGGTCGGAGGCGAGATGCTCGCTCAGGACCTTCACGGCCACCTCGCGATTGAGGCGCCGGTCGCGGGCACGCCAGACGTGCGCCATGCCACCCGATCCCAGGTCGTCGAGCAGCTCGTATCGGTCGGCCAGAAGTGTTCTCGCCATGACGCCCTCAGCGACCGGCCACGGTGTGCCTCAGCCCCGCACGCCCCATGGACCCCCCTGTTCGGCGACCAGCTCCGCCGGCAAGCATGACCCATGACGAGAAGGCGCTCAACCGCGGGCGGGAGAACCCGTCGGACTGATCCGCCCTCGCCCTGTTTGGGGTGCCTGCCGCTGGGACGGCCGACCTTGTCGCCGGAGGCCGACGCTGCTTAGCATCAGCTCGTCGCGAGCAGCTCCGCCGTGCAGCGCCGACCCAGGCAGCGGCAACCACGACGGAACCTCAGGTAGGGAGGCGCGTGGCGGCAGATCCTGATCCCAGGGGTGAGGACCCCGGAGGTCCGGAGGGCGAGGCTGGTCAGCGCCAGCTGACGCGACGGGCGCTCCTCCGTGCGGGCGTGGCCCTGCCGGCGCTGGGGCTGCCCTTCGCCGCCGCCTGCGGCGGCGGTCATGCGGGAGCAGCGCGCCGCGTCCCTGCGACCACGGCGCGCCCGGCCCCAGGCGCCGGGGCGCCACCCGAGCCGCGAGGGCCGCGCGGGAGCGGTCAGCCGGTCAGGTTCGCCTTCGGAGGCGACGTGCACTTTCCCGACGAGCGAGACACCACCGAGGCCGGTGCCATCTCGCCTGTCGTCCTGGCGGACCAGCTCCGATCCGACCCCACGCACCTGCTGGCTCCGATCGCCCCGGTGCTGTCCGGTGCCGATCTGGCGATGGTCAACCTGGAGACCGCGATCACCGACCGAGGGACGCCCGTCGCGGGCAAGAACTTCCACTTCCGTTCGCCAGCGGAGTCGTTCGTGGCCCTGAAGGCCGCCGGTGTCGACGTGATCACCATGGCGAACAACCACGCCCTGGACTACGGACCAGTCGGTATGGAGGACACCTTCGCCGCCATCGCCTCCTCCAAGCTGCCAGTGGTGGGGATCGGCGCCAACGCCTCCGAGGCCTACGCGCCATATCGCACCGTGATCAAGGGTCAGCGCATCGCCATCTTCGGCGCCGTCGACTGGCTCGAGCCCGGCCTGGTCTCGCAGTGGACGGCCACCGACACCCAGCCAGGCCTGGCCTTCTCGATCGACCGGGCGCGACTCGTCGCGTCGGTCAGAGCGGTGCGACCCGAGGTCGACACGCTCGTTGCGTTCATGCACTGGGGAGTGGAGGAGACCCACTGCGCCTCGACCGAGCAGGAAACGCTCGCCGACGCCTTGCTGGCGGCCGGTGCCGACATCGTCGTCGGGAGCCACGCCCATCGCGTGTTCGGCGCCGGGCGGGTCGGCACGTCGCTCGTCGCCTACGGCCTCGGCAACTTCGTGTACTGGCGGGAGGACGGGGAGTCGGGACGCAGCGGGGTGCTGATGGTCGAGGCGACGGGGCGGCAGGTCGACGCCTACTCGTGGATACCGGCCAGGATCACGAACGGCGTGCCTGTCCCGTCGACCGGAGGTGCGGCGGCGTCCGACGTCGCGGATTGGCAGAGCCGGCGCACCTGCAGCCGTCTGTCGGCGTAGCTGAAGGGAGTCGATGAGAGGCCCGCCGGGCCCGCCGGTGGCCTTTCGATGTGAACTCGGTCACCATGCTGCTTTCTTCCCCAAGCGTTCACGGATGTCCCGGTAGGCTCGGGTCATCAGCACCCGTGTCCAGAGATCCTTCGCCTTTCTCGACCTCTGTGGGTTCACCGATTTCGTCGGCGCTCGTGGCGACGACGAGGCGGTGGCCGAGCTGATCGCGCTCCGCACCACGGTCCGCGCCGTCACCTCGCGGATGGGTGTACGTGTCGACAAGTGGCTGGGTGACGGCGTCATGCTGGTCGGCGTCGATTGCGAGCCTTTGGTGGACGCGGTCGTGAGGATCTCGGCCGATCACTCCCGGCGGGGCCGGCTCCCGCTGCGGTCGGGCATCGCCTGCGGACAGGTCATCCTTCTCGAGGGCGACGACTACGTGGGAGGCCCCGTCAACCTGGCGGCCCGACTCTCGGACCGGGCGGAGCCGAGCCAGATCCTGGCCGCCGAGGACGGTCTCGTCCTGCCGCAGTCGGTTGTGCGCGGGGAGGCTGCCAAGGTCGCGCTTCAGGGGTTCTCCGAGCGGGTCTCTGTCGTGGCGCTGGCCACCCGTCCCCGCGGTCGGCGCGTCCTCCCCCTGGCCCGGCTCGTCCGCAGCGAGGAACCACCGCCCACGGTCGATCTGACGGAGAGCGATTCCCCGGTCGAGCTGTGCGAGCGCGAATCCGGGACCTGAGGACGCCTCATCACGTGGGTGGTGGCCGGTTCAGCCGGCTGGACCACCGCCGCGGACCGGCTTGGCCCGAGCCCGACCTCCGTCGGCGGGCGTCGCCTCGCTGTCGGCCGGCGCCGCCTCCCGGTCGGCGTCTCCATCTCCTGGCGCCGCCTCCCGGGCGGCGCCTCTCGTTCCTGGCGCCAGCTCCCGGGTCGCCTCCCCGTCCTCGTCGGCCGGCGCCACGGCGTCGGCTGCCGACACCATCGCCTCGGCTGATCGGGGCGTAGCCTCCGGTGGCGCCCGCTCGCCGTCCACCGGTTCCAGCCGATCCGGCTGGTGATAGTGGTTGTAGACGGCGATCAGGATGGCGGTGAGCGGCACGGCCAGAAAGGCGCCGATGATCCCGCCGATGGCAGTCCCGGCCGCCAGCACCAGGATGATCGCCACCGGGTGGAGGTTCACCTCGTGGCCGAGCACCTTCGGCCCGACGATGTAGCCCTCGACGTTGTGGATGACGATGGTGACGCCGACGATGATGAGCGCAGCGACGGGGCCCTTGATCACCAGGGCGACGAGGGCGGCGAAGGCACCGCTGACGATGGCCCCCACGATGGGCAGGAAGCCGCCGACGAAGGTCAGGAGGGCAAGCGGCAGCACGAGCGGGACGCCGAGGCCGAGCAGGGCGAACGAGAGCAGCACGGCGTTCACGAAACCGTTGGCCGCCGTTCCCCGCACGTAGGCGGCCATGGTCGCCCACGTCTGACGGCCCAGCGTCCGCATGTCCTCGACCCGCTCCTCCTTTTTGAACAGCGACAGCGCCCAGCCACTGATCCTGTCCCCGTCCTTCACGAAGAAGAAGGTGAGGACGAGGGTCAACAACAGGCCGCCGGCTACCTCCAGCGCGATGGCCGCCCCCGACAGGGCGCCCTGCACGAGGGTGCCCTGGTTCTTGGTGAAGAAGTTCTTGGCCTGGTTGACGTAGTCGTTCACCTGCTTGTGCGAAAGGTGGAAGGGGCCGTTGGTGAGATATCGCTCGGCCCGATTGACCCCGCCCGAGAGCTCGTGGCCGAGGGCGTTGAACTGCCCCTGGGTGAGTGTGTACAACCCCATGACCAGGCCGGCGATGAGCGCGAACGTCCCCAGAAAGACCATCCAGGTGGCCAGCAGCGGCGGGAACCCGTGGCCCCGGAGCCAACGGGCGGGGGGCGCGAGGACCGTGGACACGAAGAGGGCGACCACCACCGGCAGGATGATCAGCCGCAGCCTCGTGAACAGGTACCCGATCACCAGGAGGGCCGCGGCCACGATGAGCAGCCGCCAGCAGACGGCTGCCCACCGGACCAGCCAACGAGGCACGCTGGACTGGGGTGTCTCGGCTCGGGTCTCGGCCACGCGCGTCCCTTCCCTCGCCCACCACTGTACGAGTTCGCGGGCGTTCGTCCCGCTTGACCGGAGGTGGCGATCAGGCCGGGTCGGGACCCGCCGTGTCGAGCCCGAGCTCCGCGACGGAGACCTCGCGCATCCGGAACTTCTGGACCTTGCCCGTCACCGTCATGGGGAAGTCGTCGGCGAAACGGACATATCGGGGGATCTTGAAGTGGGCGATGCGGCCGCGGCAGAACGCCCGCACGTCGTCCTCGGTCAGCTCGGCCCCAGGCCGCACCTTGACCCAGGCCATGATCTCCTCACCGAAGCGCGCGTCTGGTACGCCGATCACCTGGACGTCGCTGATGTCGGGATGGCCGTACAGGAACTCTTCGATCTCCCGCGGGTAGACGTTCTCCCCACCACGGATGATCATGTCCTTGATCCGCCCCACGATGTTGACGTAGCCGTCGCTGTCCATCGTGGCCAGGTCCCCGGTGTGCATCCACCGTTGGTCGTCGATGACCTCGTTCGTACGCTCGCGGTCGTCCCAGTAGCCGATCATCACCGAGTAGCCGCGTGTGAGCAGCTCCCCCGGGGTGTCGCGCGGGACCGTTCGACCAGTGACCGGGTCGACGATCTTCACCTCGACGTGGGGATGAACCCGTCCCACGGTGCCGACCCGTTTGTCGACGCTGTCGTCCGGACCGGTCTGGGTCGACACCGGCGAGGTCTCGGTCATCCCGTAGCAGATGGTCACCTCGCCCATGTGCATCGTCGACATGGCCTGCTTCATGACTTCGACCGGGCACGGTGAACCGGCCATGATCCCTGTCCGCAGCGAGGACAGGTCGAACCTGGCGAAGTCCGGGTGCTCGAGCTCGGCGATGAACATCGTCGGCACCCCGTAGAGGCTGGTGCAGCGCTCGGCCTCGACGGCCTCCAGCACGGCGGTGGGATCGAACGCGGCCTCCGGGATCACCATGGTCGAGCCGTGTGTGGTGCAGGCAAGGTTGCCGAGCACCATTCCGAAGCAGTGGTAGAAGGGCACGGGAATGCACACCCGGTCGGCCTCGGTATAGCGGGTCAGCTCCCCGATGAAGAAGCCGTTGTTGACGATGTTGTGGTGGGACAGGGTGGCGCCCTTGGGGAAGCCGGTCGTCCCGCTCGTGTACTGGATGTTGATCGGATCGTCGAAGTCGAGGCTGGCAGCTCGGTCACGGAGACGGTCGTGCGACAGGGTCTCGCCGGTGCCCAGCAGGTCGTCCCACGAGCCCGAGCCCAGCAGCACGGTCTGCTCGAGGGAGGGCAGCTCCGGCCGCACGTGGTCGATCATGGCGGCGTAGTCGCTGTCCTTGAAGGAGGTCGCCGACACCAGGAGCCGACAGCCCGACTGGCCCAGCGCATACCCGAGCTCGGAGGTCCGGTAGGCGGGGTTGATGTTGACGAGGATGAGACCGGCCTTGGCCGTGGCGTACTGGACCAGCACCCACTCGGCGCAGTTCGGGCTCCACACGCCGACCCGATCGCCCACCTCCAGGCCGAGACCGAGGAGCCCCCGCGCCACCAGGTCGACGGCCTCGTTCAGGCGCTCGTAGGTGTACCGGAGCCGTTGGTGCCGGGAGACCAGCGCTTCCCGGTCGGGGAAGCGGGCGACGGTCCGCTCGAGGTTGGCCCCGATCGTCTCGCCCAGCAGAGGGGTGTTCGAAATGCCGTTGGCGTACGACAGCTCCATGCCCACTCCCATCTCCCTCGCTGAAGCTAGCGCGTTTCCCGACGCGCCAGACGGGTGTCGGCGCTCCGCCGACGGGCTGTTCGCTACGGTGTCGCCTGGAGACATGGCAGAGCCGGAGACACCGCAGCGGGACCTCGAGGTCCTCACGTGGCCGATGTTCGGCGTGGCCATCCGCGAGCTGGCCGGCGCCATCGTGCGAAGCGGCTTCCGCCCCGACCTCGTGCTCACGATCGCCCGCGGGGGGCTGACCGTGGGCGGCACGCTGGCCTACGCGCTCGGCACCAAGAACTGCGCCACGATCAACGTCGAGTACTACACCGGGGTCGACGAGCGGCTGGAGCTTCCCGTCGTGCTCCCTCCGGTGCCCGACCCGGTGGGCTTGGACGACCTGAAGGTCCTGATCGCCGACGACGTCGCCGACACGGGCCAGACCCTCGCCATGGTGACCGAGTTCTGCGGGCGACACGTGCGGGAGGCTCGAACCGCCGTCCTCTATCGCAAGCCGTGGTCGATCATCGAAGCGGATTTCGTCTGGCGTGAGACCGACCGGTGGGTGGCCTTCCCGTGGTCCGCCGAGGGACCGGTTGCTCACGGTGGCGACTGAGCGCGACGGGTCGTGGCCCGTGTGGTCCTGGCCTAGACTGCCCCCGGAGAGGTGCGAGAGCGGCCGAATCGGACTCACTGCTAATGAGTTGACCTGGGAGACCGGGTCCGAGGGTTCAAATCCCTCCCTCTCCGCGCACGCGACGCCGGTGCCGGCCCAGCGCTCGCGTCCTGTTTCCGCCGGCCATAGAATCTGACTACCCAGCGCTCGTAGCTCAACGGATAGAGCATCTGACTACGGATCAGAAGGTTGGGGGTTCGAATCCCTCCGAGCGCGCTGCGAAGGTCCAGGTGAGACCCGTTCTGACATTTTGTAACACCTCCCTGGCGGGCCACTCATTGTTGGGTTTTGGTGGCGGCCTAGGGCGTTCGCTCTGTGCGTTCGCTCCTTAGGCGAGACGGAGGACGACGTCCTGGGACGACGTGGGACGCCCTGGGACAACGTGCAGCGGAATGTGAATCAGATGCTCGCTGTCGGGCAAGACGCAATGGGAGACGCTCCACCAAGTCCCTTGACCCCAGCTACGCGCTGGAGAACCGCGGGATTGGCACCCGGTTGCAGTCGGGCGGCCATTGACAACATCCACCGGGCCACCTCGAGTATGGAGACGACAGCGGGCGGAGGGAACTGGCATCCCCTTCGGACCTCGTGTCGGCGGCTGGGTCGCGAACGAGAGCAACAGAGGCAGTGACTAGATGGAGACCTCGCTCAGGATCGAGGAGACCACACCGCGTCGGGGCGTCGCGCCGTGCCCGCCGATCGTCTGCGCAAGGATCCGCCGGTAGCCCACTCAGGGTGCTCTCTGGCCATCCGCAAGGCGAGCCGGGCAGTCGCTGATGAGTCGGCGGTCGTTCTGCGGCTCTCCTGGCGTTGGTCCAGCGCCGGGCGACCAGCCGATTTCGCCAGGCCAGAGCGTCGTGGACGTTTCCGATCCGGCGCCGGCGAACGCCCATGCCGAGCGTTGGGTCCGTCGCGTCCGGACCGAGTTCCTGGACTGGACGCTCATCGTCGGGCGCCACCTCGATACGCGCCGCGTTGCTGCTCGAGCAGCCTTGCAATGTCATCAGCCGCGATCGGAGAGTCCACGCAGCATCTATGCGATCGATCTTGGAGTTCGGCATGTGAAATCGCCGCGACTTGCGGGTACGGACCACGTCCCTGGCGTCTCGTCGGCAGGGACAATCCCCCCACCGCCCGTCAATCACCGCCCTTCTGTGACAGCCTCAGGACAGGTTTCCTCGGTGCCTGTTGGCCGGGTCATCTCGGACAGGCCCTTTCCCCGCCGGCTCGTCCTCGAGGTCGAAGGTTGATTCGACGTGTTGCTCGGGACGGCGTTCACCCACCGAGGCGATGCGGTCGAGCACCCGCTTGTCAGCGTCGGTGAGAGGAGGCTGCACGATGCTGCGTGGCCACAGTCGATGCTTCAGGACCACATTGACCTCTGCGGCGTAGAGGCTCAGCTCGGCGCCGAGGTAGATCCACGCCAACGTCCCCAGCACGATAGCGAACGTCCCGTAGACCTGGCCGGCGTGCCGAAGGTTGTGGCCTACGAGGTAGACACCAACTCCCTGGAGGACAGTCCAGCCCACGCCGCCGAGAACGGCTCCGGGGAAAAGCTCACGAGTGCCGATCGATGTCGGTGTGAGGATGCGAAAGGCGAGCCAGAAGATGGCCACGTTGACCACCACCACCAAGGCTTCGACTGCGACCTTGAAGCTGAGGTTCTGGAACAGACTCACCCGGGCGCCGAACGTTGACAGACTCGTCAAGCCAGTGGTGGCCAAGACGTTGCCTGCCAGCACTAGCAGGAAGGTCAGACTGCGAATAAGCCGGGGGAAGAAGCCGGGCCGAACCACACCGGGCACGTTCCAGACCTCGGCCATGGCCCGTTGAGCAGCCTGGCTCACGCCAAGCGACCCGTACAGGGCGATCGGGAGACCGATGACCAGTCCGACAACGCTGCCCGAGTGGAGGCCCTGGACGTTGGATCTCAGCTGGTTGCCAAGGACCGGAAACTCTGCCAACGCCGAGTTCTCCAACGAATGAGCGAACGATGAGTTGGCGCTCAGCAGCCCCAAAATCGTGACGAACACCAACAGCAAGGGGAAGAGCGCCACGAACCCGTAGTAGGTGATCTGGGCCGTCAATGCAGACGCGGCATCATCTCCGAACTTCTTGATCACCCCGAAGGTGAAGGCGGTCGGCCGATAGCGTTGCTGGAAACGGTCGATCACCTCTATGGGGTTCTGCATCTTCAGTTCCTCTTTCGGTGGCCCCACACGGTCGTGAGGCCCCCGGTCCTGCCACCATAGGCCGTGCTTGCGGCGCCACTCGGAGGGCCTCTTCCGGATGGATAGGAGGACCCGAGGCCCAGGTTCGTCGTCTCGACCGCCGCGAGCGATTTCAGACTGCGGAGCGCCATTGGTGCCGAGACGGCGAGTGAACTGCGGGCAGGCACCACGGCGAGGCGCGGATGGCCGGGAGGAGCGAGGACTTGACGCTGACCCTCCTCCTCACGGGGCTGGTGACCGGTGACAGATCGATCGACTCACAAACCGACCGGAGCCGGCTTGTCGGTCCCCGTTGCAAGAGCTATGTGGCCTGGGCCCACAGTGGCGGGTAATAGGAAACGCGAACGCCTACACCTGCCTCATCAAGCCGAGGCATCGTGTGCTGGGCTCAGAGGTCCTCTCGATGAGCTGGGAACGTGTCGGGGGCCTCGTGGTGGTTACCCCCGTCGTCTTCAACTGCCAGCCCAGATCCGCCAGGCCTTCGATGGGTTCGCCCACGAGCTTCCAGCGCTCATCCTCCTGATAGGCCAGGTAGACCTGGCCGGGTTGGTACCCGTAGGGGCCATGGGCGCGGTTGAACACCAGCGAGACGTCGTCCACCTGGACGACAACGGTGCCGAGGGGCTCGACGGCGGTCGCATCGGGGGCCAGCTGCACCATCAGGATCTGGCAGCGGATAGCTCGGACCCACGATCCGGTGGACCTCGGTCTCCGCCCTGGTCACCAGCGCCTCGACGATCGGGACTTGCCGCCGCTCCTCGATCTCTTCACCTTCGGCGCAGGCCCAGAAGGCCTTCTCTCTCAGACTCGCACTCATGTCATCCTCACCTTCGGGCCGGCGCCGTGTTGGTGCCGTCCATGAGCACCCCGAGGACCTCACCGATGGTGCCCTCCCGCCCCACGGGGTTGTGAAGTGGCAGGTGCGGTTGGATCTGGTAGCGGTTGCGTCGGCCCTGTCGCTCCTTCACCACAGAGCCGCCGTCCACCAGGTCGGCCACGATCCCATGCGCCGTTCGCTCGGTAATACCCACCGCAGCCGCGATGTCGTGAAGCCGCGCCCGCGGGTCTTGGGCGATACAGAGGAGGACGGAACCATGTTTGGTGAGAAACGACCATTCATCGGTCATGCCAAAATTGTATCATATTTCTAGAAGTGTGTTACAAGTTTTATCAAACCAGAATGACCGGGGGTCGACGATCATCGTCGGCCCACAGACGAGCACGCGAATCGGACATGGTCAGCCGCTGCGGGTCTGCCCCCAGCTGCCGTAGCGCACAGTCAGCCCAGGGTTCTTCGCCCTCGTCGTTGGTCGGCCGTCCTCGCTCTCGCCGAGCACCCATGTCACCTGCTGGCGGCCGAGACCAAGGTGCTCAGATGCCGACTGAGTCCCCAGTCAAAAGGCCAGCGACGCCTCGGGCCGAGGACGAGCGCGAGTTAGTGCTGCAGGAGTTTGCGGGTAGGCGAGCCTTCACGCGACCTGCTCGGGCGACGATGTGCATCCTGGGACCCGTCGATGGGCTCTCAGCCCCGCACCAACACGAGCCACCCGACCAACAGTCAATGCGAGAAGCGGAGCCATGCCGGGGGCTCAGGGCAAGCGATCGCTGCTTTTGACCGGAAGGAGTTGCGGGGTCCTGGCCGACCACCGGAGAGCGAGGCCCTCGCCTCGAAGGATCCGGCGGAACCAGAGCGTCGACACGGCGATGGCCGCCCCGATGACCAGCATGGTGACCGTCGTCTTTAGCAGCACGAAGTTACCAAGGGACTGGCTGAGCAGGAACCACAGCCCGAGCGCAGCGTTGGCGACGAAGACAAAGGTCCACAGCAGCGAGATCCGGAGGAAGAACCGCTGCACGTAGGGCCTCTTGAAGAGGGCGGGATCGAGTGGGCAAAAGTCCTTGGCCAAGCGCTCGGCCAGGGGCTTGCCGGCTGGGACCGATATGAGGAAGGCGGCGGCCACGAGGAAGGTCCCGACCGTGGGCTGGAGGAAGTACACGAAGGCGCTACCAGTGGCCAGCGCGGTAACGGTGCGCACGGTGAGCAGAGCCGCGGCGATCAGGAGCATCCCAGGCAGGTGACGTCGGGTGAGCAAACGCCTGGCCAGGGCCAGGTATGTCCAGGCCAGGGTCGCCAGCAGGGCGCCACGCAGGCCGAGGAGGGTGAGGATCACGTAGAACAGCGCTGCGGGGACCAGGGTGCTCTCCAGCAGCTGGGGCAGGGCGTGGCGCGCCATGGCTCGAGGAGCGGGAAGCTGGACTGTGCTGAGGGCCACTGAGCCCCTTCCTGTGACCGGCCCTGGCAGACGGGCCTCGGCTTGATGTCGTGGTGGCTCGGGCGAACATCGCGGGATGCTCAGCACTCATGTGATGACAGGCGCTGCGCTTTAGCCTTGGACCCGCCGAGTCCTAGCTGGTTTGCCACCAAGTAGGGCTGTCCTTCTCAGACCCTGGTTCTCGGTTGGAACCACTTGTCATCGTATTCGTGTTCGTAGACACATGCAAGAGGCTTCCGGAGATCTGGTACAGTGGTCTTGTGGCTGAATGGTCGTTCCTCACCAAGCACGCGGCCGTACTTCTGTGCATAGCCCAGGACCCGGGGCGCGCCTGCGCGACATCGCCGCTGCGGTGGACATCACCGAGCGCACGGCGCATGGGATCGTGGTCGACCTGGCTGAATCCGGCTACGTGGTGAAGACGCGAGAGGGTCGCCGCAACCGCTACCAGATCCAGCCCGAGCTCCCCCTGCACACCCCACTGGGGCGCCAGCGCCCTGTCGGCGACGTGCTGGCTGTGCTCATGGATGGCACCAAGACGTCGCCTGCCAGGCGGCGCGGCTGAGTCTCACATCACAATTCAATCCATTGATCCATGGTCCCGCATTGCTAGCAGAAATATTCTATAGATCTATTGCTAGTTGTAGATTACAAGGGTAGCCTGAGGGTCTCAGAAGGACGCCCAGCTTGGGCAGACGGCTCTTGCCCAGTCGCCTTGTACACGCTTCACGCCTCTTCTGATCTGAGTCTCACAATGGAGGAGGCATCATGGATCTCGCTAACCGACCCCGCGACAAGGCTGATGCCAGCCAGCGGCTGGATCCCTCTCAATCGAGTGGAACGGACTCGGTCGAAGCAGTGGATGAGCCCCGGGCGGCTACTGGGAACGGCCAAGCGGCAACCGGGATCAAGGGGCCAGGCCCGAGCTCCACCCGGATCAGCCGGGCTTGGACGGGGGTCGGAGCGGCCGTCGTCTTCCTCATTGTGGCCCTCGTTTTCATCCTCCAGAACGGCGAACACGTGAAAGTGAACTTCTTCACGCTCCACTGGTCTGTGCCTCTGGCTCTTGATCTGTTCATGGCCGCTGCTCTCGGAGCGATCGTGGTGTTCTTGCTCGCCGCAGTTCGCATGACACAGCTTCGATTGTTCGCTCGCGGCCAGCGCAAGGATCTCGACGATCACGCGACTGCGCCTGGCTCACGACTGCCGAGGCGAGGACTTCACAGGCGGCAGGTCAAAGCTCCTCGTTGATCCGGTCTGATCTGAGCACCTCCCCCGTCTAACGGAGCGGCCACGCCCAGTGGCCGGTCCGTTAGACGACGACAGGACCGACCGCATCTTCGTGCCAATCGAGCGACTCTTGTGTCATTCGCCCTCACAGTCCTTGGCCCGCAAGCATCAGCAACGGTTACACCATCATCGTGTTGCGCACCGCTGAGAGTCCTCACAGGCCGCCAATCTCACCCAACAGAAAACCCAACAACGACGTCTCATAGCGTCCCAGCTGGTCTCAGTTTTTCCGCACGACCCTCGGGAATGATCCCACCGGCCTGGAATGATGCGACGGGGAGCCCACTTCCGGGACCGGCTAGGACCCAGAGGCGATTCCTACGGATCAGAAGGTTGGGGGTTCGAATCCCTCCGAGCGCGCGCTGAATAGGTCGATGGGAGAACGTCGACCTCCGATACCGACAAGTGCATGTCGTCGACTTCGCCTCGACGCTCGGTTATGACCTTGTGCCATCGGCCGGCAAGAGCCGAGACGCGGTGCGTACCGTCGAGCTTGATGATGGCTTGGTCGGGCTTCTACGAGCGCAGCGGAAGCTCCAGTCCCAGGAGCGGCTCGCCGCTAAGGGAGGCGGCCGACAGGATCGGTTCAGCTCTGTTCAGCTGAGGCCGTCGGGGTACGGGCGGCCACCGAATCGGGAGCAGTAGTTGCGGGTTGGCCCACCGACGGCTTCTTCCGCAACAGCATGATGCTCACGACCAAGAACCACAGTAGCGGAGCGACCAGCGGAAAGAAGCCGAAGGAAAAGACCGTCACCACTGCCACCACCAAGCCGACGATCTGGAAACGCCGGCCGAACAATCCGGCGCTGCGGGCCTGCACAGCAAGGCCGGCGATGGCCAGGGCAGCGCCGAACATGCCCGCCACGGTGATAGCCGGAAAGGCGGCGTCGTTGCCGAAACGCAGGATGTCGGCGGGAGGCAACCGCAGCTGGCCGAAGATCATTCCTCCTGACACCGCGGCCTCGAGGACTCCGCCCAAGGCGATGCCTGCCGCAGCCATGCCTCCGCCCACGAGAGGAATCGGACTCGTCGACTCCGGGCGCCGAGCTTCGGCGATCCTCGACCACAGCGTCGTCACGAAGACGAGCAGGCACAGCGCGGCCAACACGAACAGGAAGCCTGAGACGAGCGTCTGGATCTGGTGTCCGCTGGTTGAGAAGTAGTTCAGCCACACCCTGTTCGAATCGCTGTCGCTCGGCGACGGCAGCGTGAGCCATTCCCGCAACGAACAGCACGACGAAGCCGATGCCGGTCGCCGGCTCCCACCGTGACCACGCTGCTCGAGCAGCAGTGCCGCCGGTACCATTTTCCCCTCCCGCCAAGAAAGCCATCCTTGACCCCTTTCATCACACTCCTCCAAGGATGGGCTTGGCCTGGGCCCATCGCCATGGGGTGAAGGAGCCATTTCCGCTGGTCATTTAGAGCTAGTTCATGCAGCGAAATCTTCTCTTGGTCCAATTGACACTCCGCTCTCCAGGCGAGCGAGAAGCCGGCTTTTCACCGCCCGAGACCATGGCCGAGATCTCTGCTGATCACGTCGTGGTCGTGGCCGTGATCCAACCGCGACGAAGGCCGTAGGCCGACCGCTCGATCGGCGTTCTGCTGATGGACGGCGGGGAGAACTCGTCGAGCCGATCCCTGACGACGTAGACATCCCGTCCGAGCTTCGCCGAGCCTCGTCTTGCTCAGGTGGAGGCCGAGTCTCAGGCCCCGACCGACCCGTACGGTACCTCAGAGAGGTACTTGATCGGATAGCCGGCATGCGGCCACGACTCCAGGGCGTAACCCCGGTACGACCCCCTGAGGCGGCCGTTGGAGACCTCGCCGCCAACCGACGTTGCGAGAGGCCTCAGAACGGAGTTGGTCCGTGCTTTCTCAGCATGTCACGACCACGAGCCGGTCACGGGAGGCGGCCGAGAGGATCGTTTCAGCTCTGTTCAGCTGAGGCGGTTGGGGTGGGGGCTGCCATCGAATTGACAGTCGTAGGGGACTCGGCCGCGACCAAATTCCTGCGCAACAGCATGATGCTCACGGCCAAGAACCAGAGCATCGGTGCGATCATGGGGTAGTAGCCGAAAGAGAAGAGCGTGATGATCGCCACCACAAGACTTGTGGTGGCGAACCAACGGCCGAACAGCCCGGCGCTGCGGGCCTGCACGCCGAGGCCGGCGATGGCCAGGGCCACGCCGAACATGCCCGCCACGGAGACAAACGCGAAGAAGGCATCGGCCGTCAACCGGAGGACGTCAGCGGAGGGCAGGCGGAGTTGGCCCGCGGCGAGGTGGGCACGGAAGATCATGGTGCCGGGGACGGTGGCCGCAAGCACGGCGCCCAACGCGATAGCCGCCGCAGCCAGTCCTGCGCCCCGCGCGGAAGTCGACTCGTCTCCTGAGGTCGGCGAGCCGCGGCGATTCTCGACCAGAGAGTGTTTACGAAGGCAAGGAGGCACAGCGAAGCCAGCACGAGCATGAAGCCCGAGACGACGAACAGAACCTGGTTTCCGGAGTTCGCGTACGTCTTGAGCCACTCCGCGTTCGAGGCTCCGTCGCCCGGTGCCTGATTGATGTAGAAGGCAACCACGAACAGCACCACGAAGGCTATGCCGGTCACCGGCTCCCACCGCGACCACCATCCCCGAACAGGAATGCCCCTCGTTCCGCCGTCCGTTCCAGCCACGAAAGCCATCGTCGCCACCTTTCAGCTCAGTGCCGGCGTGACCATCGCTCCCCCCGGCCTTGTGCTCCACCAAAAGGATGACCTGGTATCGGCCCAAACGCTAGAGGGCTGAAGGACCCATTTCCGGCTAATCGCTCGTTCGGGACTAGTCAGGCAACGAATCGTCTCTGGACCGAATCGCTGACATCGAGTTGATCGGCGATCCGGAACGTCTTGGCCAACTCGATGTCGTCCTCGGAGATTGACTTCTCGATCAGCGCTCATGGCGCACCGCCGCCACGACCCCCGAGGACGGCACGCCGCCGGTCCCCGCCACCTGGACATCGAGGGTGGCCCTGGGCCCATGGTGCTGTTGGCGTTGGCGAACCCGGAGCTCGACCTGCTGCCGTGGCGGCGCCGGAGCGGCCCAGGCCATGATGGAGACCGGTCGAGCCATGGTGGTGTGCAGACCGTAGAAGCCCATGGACCGATCGTGACGGTCCGGAGGAGACAGGATGATCTCAGTACCGGATCGATGGGACGAGGTCGCCGATGTCGTCGTCCTCGGATCGGGCGCGGCTGGATTGACCGCGGCGATCCTTGCCCACGACGGCGGGGCCGAGGTGCTCGTGCTCGAGAAGGCCGATCTCATCGGCGGCACGACCGGCGTGTCAGGTGGGATGCCCTGGATCCCGATGAACCGTCACATGGCGGACGTAGGCGTGTCTGACTCCCGAGAGGAGGCGCTCGGGTACATCCGGCGCCTCACGCTCGGTCGGGAGCCCGACCCCGAGCTCATCGAACGTTTCGTCGACGTCGCGCCCGAGATGCTCGATTACCTCGAGGCCAAGACGCCGCTGCGCATGTCGGCGCCACCCACGTTCAACGACTACTACGCCCACCTTCCCGGCGGGAAGCCCGCGGGCCGATCCATCGAACCCCTGCCCTTCGACGCTCGCGCCGAGCTCGGCCGCGAGTGGGCCACGAGGCTGCGTACGAGCCCGCACCTGCCGCCTCTGACGATGGCGGAGGGCGCCAAGTTCCTACGCGGTGATGCCCCTCCGGACCTGGACGTGATCGCCCGCCGCCAGGAGTCCGATGTGCGGGTGCTGGGTCCGGCGCTTGTCGGAGCCCTGTTCAAGGGTCTCCTCGATCGAGGAGTCGGAGGTGCGCACCTCCTCGCCGGCACGCGATCTCGTGGGGGGCGAGGGCGAGGTCTTGGGCGTGGAAGCCGGGCACGACGGCCGGCGGGAGGTCATCGGCGCCCGGCGGGGTGTGGTGTTGGCGTCGGGGGGCTTCGAATGGAACGCCGCCATGGTGAAGGCGTTCATCGGACAGGACCTCGACCCCCTCAGCCCGCCCCACAACGAAGGCGACGGGCTGCGCCTGGCGATGGAGGCCGGCGCCGAGCTGGCAAACATGACGTCCTTCTGGGGGCAGCCCGCGATCCTCGAACCGGGGATGACATTCGAAGGTCGTCCGATGGTGCAGATGGGCACGGTGCGCAGCACTCCTGGCGTCATCGTCGTCAACAAGCACGGACGGCGGTTCATCAACGAGGGTGTGACGTATCAGGACTTTCCACGGGTGGTTGCCAACTTCGACCCCGTTGCCATCGACTACCCCAACGAAGCGCCGCAGTGGCTCGTATTCGACCAACGGGTCAAGGACTCCGCCGTCATCCTTCCTTCGGTGTTGCCCGGTGCCCCCGCTCCCGACTGGATCTCGCAGGCGCCGACGGTCGGCGAGTTGGCCCGTCGCATAGGTCTCGATGCCCGGACCCTCGAGGCGACGGTGGACCGATGGAACGAGCAGGTCGCCGCAGGAGAGGACCGGGACTACCACCGGGGCACGACCACCTTCGAGCTGCATATGTCCGGCGAGGCACCGTCACCTGCACGATGCATGGCTCCCGTCGCCCGACCACCGTTCTACGCGGTGGCTCTTCGCAACGGCGCTCTCGGCACGAACGGTGGACCCCGGATCGATGCCGACGCTCGCGTTCGTAACTACTGTGGCGGGGTCGTTCCCGGGCTCTACGCCGCCGGGAACGTGGCAGCCGGCGTCTTCGGCCCTGCGTACCCCGGAGGTGGCGCCACCATCGGACCGGCTTTGACGTTCGGCTATCTGGCGGGGCGCCACGCCGCGGCACAGCCGCCCCGGTCGTTAGGTGAGGCGTAGCATGTCTGGGTCGCTGTGGGGAGGAGGCCTGCACTGATGGATCGGCCTGTCGTACTCGTTGATGCCGTCGCCACGCTGTGAGCACACCGCAAGAAGCTGTCGAGCCCACCCCCGAGCGGCGCCGCGGGCGGTTGTCTCGCCTCCGACCAGGGTCGGGCGACCACGTGGCGGGGCACACGAGCCTCGACTTCGTTCCTCAGCCCATGGTGCGATGGCTCGGCCCCAGGGGACTGGCAGTCACCGGCATGCAGGTCCTTCTGTCCGGCATCTTCGGTGCCTATTCGGACAAGCGCGAGATCGAGGCCGCCCTCAAGGACCCTGGCGAGTCTGACTTCTCCGAGTCAGAGGAGCTCTGGTTCGACTTTCTGGCTGACACGGGCGATGGGTTCAACCCGACTTTCACCACGGCGCGGCTCCTCGCCGAAGAAGAGCTGCGGCTGTCCGACGACGGCACGAGCCATCTCACACGTCGTGGCGACCTGCTCGTGCTGGGCGGTGATCTCGCCTACCCCGCCGCTACCGCCACCGAGTACCGCAACCGCTTTCTCGGTCCCTTCGCGGCCGCCCTCCCAGCACGGCGAGATGGTTCCCAGGGCCCGACCATGATCTCGCTCGCGGGCAACCACGACTGGTACGACGGGCTGACGACGTTCCTCCGGCTCTTCTGCAACGGCAGGGCGATCGGGGCATGGCAGACCGAGCAGACACGGAGCTATTTCGTCGCTCGGTTGCCCCATGGATGGTGGATGATGGGGATCGATCTCGCCTTCGACTTCTTCATCGACGAACCGCAGCTGTCCTTCTTCCACCGGGCGGCACGCGACCTTCTGAGCCCGGGCGACAACGTGATCCTCGTGACCCACCGTCCGAGCTGGTTGTTCGACAGTGTCGGCGAGGAACGCCTGCACACGCCGATCGCGATGACGAACCTCCAGCAGTTCGAGCGTGACATCATCCACGATCACGGGCTCCGGATGCCCCTGGTCCTGGCCGGCGACATCCACCACTACAACCGGTACGAATCAGACGACGGGAGGGTCCAGCGCATCACCTGCGGTGCAGGCGGCGCCTTCCTCTACCCGACGGACCACCTCGCGGGTGTCATCGGTTGGCCGGACAAGGACCGCATGGCGACCTATCGACAGCAGTCCCTGTATCCCGATCGGCGGACCTCTCGGCGGCTGCGCTGGGGAACACTCCTCGCCCCGTTCAAGAACCCCAGCTTCATAGTCTTCGTCGGCGCCTTCGACGTCGCCTTCGCCCTACTCCTCAGGTTCAGCCTGACATCGGGCACGAACCTCAGGTTCCACGAGGTGCTGGACCAGACGAACCCGGCGAAGATCACGTCGGACATCCTGGAGAACCCGGTCGGCTTCCCGTTGCTCGTCGGGCTGGCTGTCGTGCTCGTCATCTTCGTCGATGCCCCGACGTGGCCGCGACGAATAGTTATAGGTCTCGTTCACTGGTTACTCGAGTACGCCTTGCTGATGCTGGTCATCTGGGGCGTGGCTCACGCTGTGGGCGACCTCCCGCGGACGTCCTTCAAGATCAACCTGTACGTCGTCTCGCTGAGCGTGACGCTGGACACCCTGATCTTCGCCCTGGGTGTCGGTGTCATCTGCGGGTACCTCGCCAGTCAGCTCTTCTCGCTGTACCTCTTCATCATGTTCGCCCTCTTCAAGCGGCACGCCACCCACGCCTTCTCGTGTCAGCGCATCGAGGACTACCGCAGCTGCCTGCGTCTGCACATCGACCGTGAGGGAGTGTTGACCGTCTTTCCGATCGGCGTCAGACGGGTGCCACGGAAGTGGCGAACGGTCTCGAACCACGGTGGTGCGCACACCTTCGAACCGATGGACCGGCCCGTCGAGGCGCACCTGATCGAGAGGCCCGTTCGAATATCGCCTGACAGGTGAGCTCGCTCCGACCAGGTGTTCAGGCCTTGCTCGCGGCCACCGCCGCATCCCAGTCGATGACCACGGCGTTCGGGTCGGTACCGATCTTGACCGGCACACGGGAACCCGGAAAGAGGAATGGCAGGGCGGCGGGCGGGGTCGGGTTGCCGACCTGGATCTGGTAGGGATCCTTGCCGTCGGGCATGACGGTGAGCGTGTAGGCATACACGTCGACGCCCGCAGGAGTCCGCTTGCCGATCGGCTGGGATCCCACGATGACCGCATGTCCCGGTGCCCCGGTGGCCAGGATGTCGGAAGCTCTCGGAGCTCCCGAGCTACCCGTGGTCGTCACCACCGGGGGCTCGGTCGTGAAGTCCAAGGCGATCTGGGTCAGGTCCTCCGGGTTGGCTCGCACCGCCACCGTCGTGTTGCCTGGTTGGATCTGGGGGATCTGGATCTCGGGGATCCGCTGCGTGCAACTCGCCATGTAGGGCGTCTGGCCGTCCAGGCTGACCTCGGCGGTGAAGCGGCATTTGCGCTGCACCAGCCCGTTGCCGCTCTGGACCGTCGTACCCGTCAGGTGTACCTCGGTAATGATGGCGCGACCAAGGAGTCCCGTCTGCAGGAGCTTCTTGTCGGCCCCACCCGTCATCTTGCGGAGTAGTCCCATGCCCTGAGCGTGGCCCGGTCACGGCGCTGGGTCATGAGCAATCGTTGCTCAATTCCCGGGCCGGGCCCGGCATGCGTCGTCGCGCTTCGGAGCTGGGTCTGGACGGCTCGCCCAATGAGCACCGTTTGCTCAGGTGCGCGGCAGCTCATAGGCGCATGCTGAGGCCGGTGATGGTTCTCCCCACACGTCCGCGGCGCCCGCACCTTCGAGTCGCGCGACAGCGCAGCCGGTCGCGGCGGGGCCTCCAATGTCGTGCATGGCAGGGTGCCCGCACCGGAGCGGTGGCAAAATTCCCATTCGTGAAGACCGCCCTCCCGAACTGGCCGCTGATCGGGCGCGGCCGGCAGATCGAGACGTTCACCGAGCTGCTCCAGAGCGGCGAGCACGGCGGGGTGATCCTCTTCGGCCCGTCGGGGGTGGGCAAGACCCGGCTGGCCGACGAGTGTCGTCGCATCGGGGAGATGCGGGGGTATCCCACCGAACGCACCATTGGGGCCACTTTCACCCAATCGCTCCCGTTGAGCTCGGCTGCCGCCCTCCTCCCTGCCGGGATGAGCGAGCTCCATCCGGACGGCAACGCCAGTGTCGCCGCCATGTTCGAGCAGGTCCGGCGCACACTTGATGATCGACTCGACGGTCGACGCATGGTGTTGATGGCCGACGACATCCACCGTTTCGACCCCGCGTCGTTGTCGTTGGTGGCTCATCTCGTCAATCAACAGACGATCTTTCTCGTCGCCACGGTGCGGACTGGCGACCCCCTTCCGGACCTCGTCACATCGCTGTGGCGGAGCGGCGGCGTGGCGAGGTTCGACCTCGGCGAGCTGGACGGTGAGGACTTCGACACGCTGCTGCACCTCGCCCTCGGTGGTGCGCTCGAAGCCGGAGCGAGGCTGCAGCTGTGGTCGACGAGCCAGGGCAACCCGCTCTATGTGCACGAGCTCGTGATGGGTGCGCTCGAGCACGAGAGTCTCGCCGAGCACGAGGGCGTCTGGCACCTCGAGGGTCCACTGCCCAGGTCGAACCGGCTCGACGAGCTCGTCGCCGAGCGGATGGGGTCGCTGGACGCCGATGCACGCAACGTGGTCGAGCTGTTGTCGTTGTGTCAGCCCTTGCCGGTGGACTACGTAGCCACGATCGCCGGCCACGAGACCCTGGAGCGCCTGGAGGAGTCCGGCCGTATCGCCATCGGCCTTGGCCGGGATGAGGTGACGTTGGGGCATCCCCTTTTCGGCGAGGTGATCCGCGAGCAGATCCCGTCTCTGCGGTCACGCGAGATGCTCCGCCGGGAGGCAGATCGACTCCAGTCCCGGGGGGAGCTCTCTCCGGCCGACCAGCTTCGTTTGGCCGAGTGGCGGCTCACCTCCGAGGGTCGCGCCGACTCGGGCATCCTGCTCGACGCCGCGTACCGCGCCCGGTTCGCTCAGGACTTTCGGGCCGTCAAGCGATTCGTCGAGGCCATGCCCACGACGGATCGCGGGCCAGCGAGCAGCCTCCTCCTCGGGCGAGGCGCTGTACGAGCTCGGTTCCTTCGAAGAGTCCGAGCGGACGCTGGCGGCCGACCAAGCGGTTGCCGATGAGGGCGTCTACCTCCGGATCGCCGTCACGCGCACCAAGAACCTCCACTGGGGACTCTGCGATCCGAGCCGCGCCCTCGAGGTCAACGCCAAGGCGCGCCCACGAATCTCGTCTCGCGCCTTCCTGGACGAGTTGGCTTCGAATGAGGCCGCGATCCACATGTTCTCCGGACACCCGGACCTGGCTCTGGATGATCTCACCGGGGTGAAGGCCGACGACGTGCGAGGCAGAACGGTGCGCGCCATCGTCCTGTCGCCCGCGCTGGCGTGTGCCGGTCGCACGACGGAGGCGGTCGAGGTGGCCGAGGCGGGATTCGCCGACCACACGGATCTGGGTGACGAGCTGGCTATCGCCCACCCCGGAACCCACATCGTCAACCAGGTCTTCGCGCTGACCGAGGCAGGTCGGCTGGCCGACGCCGGCGCCCTGGCGCGGCTGGGGGCAGAGGTCGCCGCGGCTGACCACGTACCGATCGCCCAGATCTGGTTCGCCCTGAACCTGGGACGGATCGCGCTGATCGAAGGTAAGACCGCCACGGCGCGTCGTTTCTTCGCTGAAGGTGCCGGGCTCGCGACCGCGTACCACTTCGCCGGGCCGCTGCGCATGGCGCTGGCTGGATACGCCACCTCCAATGCCCTCATCGGCGATGTCAGCGGCTCAAAGGGGGCATTGGACCGCCAGAACGGCCTGCCTCCCTTCGGGTTCCTGGGCCCGGAGCAGGAGCTCGGTACGGCATGGACCCTGGCAGCCTCCGCTCAGCCGGTTCGGGCCGCTGAGCACTTCCGCCGGGCCGCGGCCTGGGCGGCCGACACGGGTCATCGCACGTCTGAAGCGTCGCTCCTGCACGATCTCCTCCGCGCCTGCGGCCAGAACGAATCGTCCCGGTTGACCGAGCTCGCCGCCATGACGGACTCACCCTTGGTCCACGCCCGAGCACGTCACGCGGAAGCCCGCCTGCATGACGATCCGGACAGGCTGCTCGCGGTGGCCGATGAGTTCGTCGCTCTCGGAGCCCAGCTTCTGGCCGCCGAGGCCCTCGCCAGCGCCGTTGACGGCTATCGCCGTGCAGGCAACCAGCGAGCTGCCACGGCCGCCTCACACCGGTCGTCGGGGCTTGCAGCTGGATGCGAGGGGACGCGCACCCCCGATCTGCTCGTGACGGGGTCGACGAGCCCACTTTCGGAACGAGAACGTGAGGTGGCTCGACTCGCCGCCAACGGACTGCCAAGCAAGGAGATAGCGGCCCGGCTCTTCCTCTCCCTTCGGACAGTGAACAACCACCTTCAGCGGGCCTACACCAAGCTGGGTGTCACTTCGCGAACCGATCTTGCTCGAGCGCTCGAGGACCAGCGGTGACACCCGAACAGATCGCCATCGTGAGAGGATCGGTCGCTGCCATGGGCCCGTCGAAGGACGACCTGGCGGCAGCGTTCTACCGGCACTTGTTTGGTCTCGACCCCTCGCTGCGAGAGGCGCTCACCGAGCAGCGCGACACCCAGGACGCACTGTTCACCAAGACACTGACCGAGATCGTCGACTCAATGGACAGCTTCGGGGAGCTCGTCGAGCGGAGCCGGAGCCTCGGGCAGGCTCTCGCTGCACACGGCGTCCGGGTCTCGCACTACGCCACGGGGCGCGCTGCCATCATGGCAGCACTGGAGGAGGTGCTGGGCGAGCGCTTCGATTCCCCCACCCGCGGACGCGTGGGCGCTCGCCTGCAACCTGGTGGCCGAGTGCATGATGGCAGGCGCCTCGCAGCGGTAACGCTGCGCCGACGATCTGATCAGCACTGCGGCGTCAGTTTCGCAAAATGGTTACGAATAGCGCCATTGAGACCGATATCCGTGGGAACAAGGCAGCAATTGAGTATTGGTTGCTCATGCCTTCTGCTCCTCAGGAGCAAATACTGATCCCACGAACCCACCTGTCCGACCACGGGCAGACCAACGTGCAAGGGACGAAATGTGAGCCAGCACAAGTCGATCACGATCAAGCCATCTTCTCTGGGTAAGGCCGGGCGCTTGGCCCTTCCGGCGGCGTTGGTGGCCACCGCGCTCGGTCTGTCGGCCTGCAGCTCGGGGCATTCGGTGACGGGGACCGCCAACGGCCAGAACTTCGCCGCGTCAACCGGCCAGCTGCCGACCGGTTTCCCGAGTGGTGTGCCGACACCGAGCAATTCGCGCGTACTCGGCGGGGGCGGTGCAGGCAGCAGCTGGGATGTGGCCTTCGCCGTCACGGGCTCTGTGTCGGGCGCCACCACCGCATATCAGTCCAAGCTCACCTCGGCGGGCTACACGGTCTCGAACGCGCAATCCGCCACGGCGGCATCGGGGGCGGCGGGCTCCCAGTTCACCGCCACCAGCTCCAAGTGGTCGGTGCAGGTGGCAGGCGGATCGAGTCCCGCTGCCGCCAACGGCGGGGCTCTCAAGAGCGGTGAGTTCCCGCTCAACGTCACTGTTACCCCGGCCACGAGTCCGTGATGTCGCCGCGCTGAGCGGGGTCGCATCAGTCCTCGCTGGTCGCCAAGACGCACGCCACGGGTGGCTCGAGCGGCAAGGTCTCGATCTCGGTTGCCGCGAACCCTGCCTCGACGAGAAGCTTCGCGATGTCCTCACCCGCCCTGGTGCTCGTCTCCCGAGTGGCTCCCGGGCTTCGTGGTTGGGACGCCACGGCGATCCGGCCACCAGGCCGAAGCAGCACCCGCAGCGAGTGGAGGCACGCGACGGGGTCCTTCCAGAAGCCCAGAGAGTTGACGGCCAGGATCTTGTCGAACTGACCGTCGAAGCTCGGGAGGCGATCTGCCGTCGCCAGCCGCAGGTCGACCCGACCGGCGCGAACGGCGTCGGCGTTGTGGCGCCGTGCTTGGCGCAGCATGACCTGCGAGTGGTCGATCCCGCACACAAGGCCGTCGCCGGCGCGAGCCGCGGCTTCCCGGATGGCGATGCCCGGTCCGAAGCCGATCTCGAGGACGCGGTCAGTGGGAGACACGTCGAGTAGGGAGACCACCCAGGCGTTTCGCTCTCGATTGGAGGGGCGGGTGGCCATCACCCATCCGACGAGGCATCCGCCGAGGCCCTTCGGCCGATGGAACTGGGCCACCACCCGGCCGAGTATGCGCCGCTCGAGTGTCACGGCCGGAGCCTCATCGGCGGGCGCTGCCGAGCCAGGCTCGCAACCTCCTCGCCGTTCCTGTAGTCGTCCTGCTCCCGGTTCTGAGACCTCGTCGTGACCACAAGCTGGAGTGAACAAGCTCAAGTACACTTGAAGTCAAGATGCCCAACGAACTTTTGACCATCGGCGAGCTCGCCGGACGAACCGCCCTCGCCCCCTCGGCCCTGCGCTACTACGAAGAGCTGGGCCTGTTGGCGCCTGCTCGGAGGGTCTCGGGACAGCGGCGCTATCCGCCCTCGACCGTCGATATGGTCGGCGTGATCCTGTTCCTTCGTGACGTGGGGTTCTCACTGGGCGAGATCAAGACCCTCATGGCGTCGCGAGCGGACTCGCCGTCGGCATGGCGGGATCTCGTGCGGCGCAAGGCCGCCGAGCTCGACGACCAGATCGCCAAGGCAGCCGTCGCCCGCGTGGCGCTCGACCACGCCTTGCGCTGCCGCCAGGACGACCTGCTCCAGTGCCAGAACTTCTGGGACGTCGTGGCGGCCCGGCTGGCGGGGAGGCCGTTGGCGGCAGCCCACGCTCATTGACGCCTCGGTGTCCCCCGGCGCCGAGCGGCGACAGCCGGGTGACGGGAGGCGTATTGTGCGATCCGAAACCAGCGGAGGCGCCGGCATCTCAAAAGGGGGTCGAGGATGTCGTGGAAACTGAAGGGAAGCTACGTCGAGACGTGCTCGTGCGAGCTGATGTGTCCGTGCAATCTGTCCTTCGATCACGGTGCGACCTACGACTTCTGTCGGGTGACGCTGGTATTCGACATTCGTGAGGGCGAGGTCGAAGGGACCGACATCAGCGGGCGTCAGGTGGTGATGATCGCCGACACGCCGAAAGTCATGACTGAGGGAAACTGGCGCGTCGGTGCGTTCATCGACGACAAGGCGACGGATGAGCAGTTCGACAAGCTGGCGCAGGTGTTCAGTGGGCAGCTCGGGGGCCCGATGGGGGCGCTCACCCCGCTGATCGGCGAGATGCTCGGGGTCGAGCGAGCGGCGATCGAGGTGCGCGGCGACGGCCTGCAGCACCGCGTCCGGGTAGGAGATGCCATCGACTTCGAGATCGAGGACATCGTGCCGTTCGGCGTCGAGACCGGCAGGCCGATTCGGTTCGACGGTATGTTCCATCCGGTCGGGTCGAACCTGACGATGGCCGAGGCGAAGCGGTCGCGGATCGATGCCTTCGGCATTCAGTTCGAAGGCAAGACCGGTCTCTCGACGTCCGAGTTCTCCTGGGTCGTCTGATCAGATGGCGGTCATCGCACACGAACCCGTCGCTCGGGGCGGAGCTCTCGGCCCGGCGTTCGCCGCCACACGAGCACGGCTCGGTCTCGTCACCCTGTTGTTCGCTCTCGCCGGTGTCGGCTGGTGGTGGACTGCGGACCAGATGCGTGGCATGGACAACGGCCCCTGGACGCCTCTCGGTACGGCCGGCTGGTTCCTCGGCGTGTGGATCGTCATGATGGCGGCGATGATGCTCCCGTCGGTTACCCCGACGATCGCGCTGTACTCCCGCATGACAGAGAGGCGGTCTCCGCTCTCGCCCCTCCTCTTCGCGGCCGGCTACCTGATCACGTGGGCAGGGGCCGGCGCCCTGGCCTTCGCCATCGGTGTCGCAGCGGCGAGGATCGCCGGTGACGGCCTGGCCTGGGACAAGGCAGGTCGTGCGGTGGCGGGCGCCACGCTCATCCTGGCGGCGGTCTACGAACTGACGCCGCTCAAGGACGCGTGCCTCGGGAAGTGCCGCAGCCCGCTCGGCCTGCTCCTCGGCTCTTGGCGTGACGGCAAGGTGGGCGCGGTGCGGATGGGCGCCAGGAACGGCGCCTGGTGCGTCGGCTGCTGCTGGGCCCTGATGGCATCGCTCTTCGCCCTCGGTGTGATGAGCATCGCCTGGATGGCCCTGGTCGCCGGGCTCATTGCCGTCGAGAAGACCGTTCCGTGGCGCCCGGTCGCGACCTATGGGACCGCCGCCGCGCTCCTGACGCTCGGCGTGCTCTTGCTCGCGGTCCCGCACGCCATCCCGGCGCTCACCATTCCGCATCATTCGATGCCTTCGATGGGGATGGGCTCGTAGCCCAGAGCGCTGTCACACGATCGCGGTCGGCGGTCGTACTCGTCGAGCCCCTCAGCAGCTCGGCTTGCCGAGATCGACGGTGCGGGTGAGGTCCATGGCGCCGAGCAGCTGGCGATCGTGGGTCACGAGGATGAAGGTACCGGCGTAGCCGGCGAGAGCCTCCTCCAGCTGCTCGATGGCGGGGAGATCGAGGTGGTTGGTCGGTTCGTCGAGAACCAGGAGGTTCACGCCTCGTGCCTGGAATGCTGCCAACTCAGCCCGTGTGCGCTCGCCTGGCGACAGCGACAACGCCGGCCGCATGAGGTGGTCCGCGCCGAGGCCGAACTTGGCCAGGGTCGAGCGCGCCTCGGCCATGTCGAGGCCACTGGTCGCCGTCAACGTCTCCAGCACGGTCGCCGTGTCGGACGGGGCCGCCCGATCCTGCCCCAGCTCACCGACAACGACGCCAGGCCCGATCCACCGGTGGCCGCTGGTGAGCGGTGCGCGGCCCAGCAGCGCCTCGAGCAGGGTCGTCTTGCCGGAGCCGTTGGGCCCCACCAGGGCGACGCGGTCGCCCCAGCCGATCTCCAGGTCGAGGGGTCCGAGCCGGAAGGATCCCCGAGCCACGACGGCGTTCTCGAGACGAGCGACCACGGCGCCAGCGCGTGGAGCCTCCCGAATGGCGAACCGCAGCTTCCACCCTTCCCACGGCTTGTCGACGCTGTCGAGACGCTCGAGCGCCCGCTCGGTTCGCCGGGCCCGAGCGGCGAGCTGCTGGGTGCGATCGATGCGGAAGTCGCGCTGTACCTTGTCGTTATCCGGCTGGCGGCGCCGCTCCCGGCTCACCCCGCTGGTGGCCCACTGCCGCTCCCGCCGGGCCCGTTCGAGCAGTGTCCGCCGCTGGGCCCGATAGCTGTCATAGGCCTCTTCGGCGTGGCGACGAGCCGTGGCCCGCTGGTCGAGATACGCGGACCAACCGCCGCGGTACAGCTGACCGGTGCGCTCGTGCTCGTCGAGCTCCAGCACCGACGTGATCGTGCGGTCGAGGAAGGCGCGATCGTGGGAGACGATCACCAGGCCGCCCCCAGATTGGCCGACGAACGCCTCGAGGCGGTCCAGCCCGTCGAAGTCCAGGCCATTGGTGGGCTCGTCGAGCAAGGTGACGTCGAAGCGCGAGAGGAGGATCACGGCGAGGGCCAGGCGGGCTGCCTGCCCGCCGGAGAGCGCGGCGGTTGGACGGTCGAGCACATCGAGCGCCAGCCCGAGGCGGACGAGCACGGCCTCGATGCGGGAATCCAGATCCCCCGCCCCGAGCCCCTCCCAACGATCGAGCGCATCGGCGTAGGTCTCCACCGAGCTCCGCTCTCCCCGCGCCAGCGCATCTGCCGCCAGCTCGAGGGCCTCGTCGGCCGCCGCCACACCGGTCGTGCGGTGGAGGAAGCCGCTGACGGTCTCCTGGTCGCTCCGCGCTGGCTCTTGGGCCAGATAGCCGACGGTTGCGGTCTGGGGGGCGACTTCGACCGCGCCTGCGTCACCCCGGTCGAGGCCGGCGAGGATCCGCAGCAGAGTCGACTTTCCGACTCCGTTGGGCCCGACCACGCCCAGCCGGGTCTCCGGTCCCACCACCAGCGAGACGTCCCGAAGCACGACGCGGCCGCCGAGGTGACGTGCGACGCCGGTCGCGGTCAGCGTGGCAGATGAGGTAGAGAGACTGGGCGCGGGCAACAGGACCTCCAGGGAAGGGACGAGGGTTCTTGGGTCCGTCGCTCAGCGCACGACGAGAGAGTACCCGCCGGCGGACAGAACCGTCCCTCAATATCCGGCGCGATGGCGGCATGGCGCTCCGGTTGTTGCTCCCGGGTCCCACGTCCCTGTCGGCCTAGCATCTGATGGTGGCCCGCCTCGACTACGACCGAGCGGCCAGGACCTATGACGAAGGCCGAGCCTGGCCGCTCGAGGCCTTCAGCCAGTGGCGCACGGCTCTCGCGGAGCTCTTGCCCGCCGCTCTCCGGCGACCGATCGTCGATGTGGGCTCGGGGACGGGCATCTGGCTGGAGGCCCTGACCACTTGGTTCGACGTTCGTGTGGTGGGTATCGAGCCATCGACCGGAATGCTGGCAGCGTCGACCCGCAAGCGCCTGTCCGTTCAGGCTCCCGTCGTCGCCGGCGATGCCCAGGCCATCCCGCTGCAGAAGGGCACGTGCGAAGCAGCCTGGCTGTCGACCGTGATCCACCACATTCCCGATCTGGGTTCCTGCGCCACTGAGCTTCAGAGAGTGCTATCGCCCGGCGGCCTTGTGTTGATCCGCAGCTCGTTCCCTGGCCGCCACGACGAGATCCCTCTGTTCAGGTTCTTCCCCGGAGCGCAGAGGATCGCCATGAGCTTCCCCACCGTGGAGACCACAGTGGGGACCTTTGAAAGAGCCGGGTTCAGCTACGTCGGGCTTCGTCGCGTCCATGAGCGGCGAGACAGCGATCCTGCTCGCATGGCTGAGCAGGTACTGGCCATGCGGTACGCCGACTCCACCCTTGCACCTCTTGGTGACGAGGAGATCGGGGTCGGCCTGGCGCTCCTCGACGAGGCGGCGTCAGCCGGGGCGAGCATCCCGCCGATTGGACTCGACCTCCTCGTCCTCAGAAGTTCATAGTTTCTCGGGAACGGCCTTGACCTTGACCCTGCGTCAGGGTTGCACCATGGCCGCATGCAACAGAACGGTTCTCGTCGAGTGCCACAGGCCACGTACTCAGGGCCTCCGGCGATCGAGGTGGAGGGGCTTCGCAAGTCGTTCGGGGGCCAGGTCGCCCTGGACGGCCTAGACCTCGCGTTGGTCGAGGGCAGACCTGCAACCATTGGTTGCGGACTCTCGTCCCTAATGTGCTACCGTAGGTTGCACATCGACAGGAAGCCGGGCGGATGACAGCAGAACCCGACGACGAGTTGTGGTCGGCGATCGCCGATCCCTCCCGTCGTCGGGTCCTCGACCTTCTCGTCCGGAATGGTGAGGCGACAGCCAGCGGGCTGGCCGGTCGGGTCCCGTTTTCCCGCCAGGCGGTGACCAAGCACCTCGGCGTACTCGAACAGGCCGGCCTCATCGGTCACCGCAAGCAGGGGCGGGAGGTTCTCTACCAGGTTGACGCCAACCGTCTGGATGACACGACCCGAGCGATGACGCAGCTCGCCAGGGAATGGGACCGACGACTGGACCGGATCAAGCGGATCGCCGAATCCGCTCACGCGGGAGCCAAGGCTCGGTTGTGAACCAACGAGGGCACCTCAGGCGCCCTCAGAAGGGTCCCGTGAGCTCTCCCAGCATGGCGGTGAGTCGCAGATTCTCCCTGTAGTCGACGGGGCAGGCGATCACCGACACAGCGTCCGAGTCCAGTGACTCCCGCAGCGTCGGCAGGAGCTCGCCTGGTGAGCCGATCGTGTACCCCTTCGCCCCGAAGCTCTCCGCGTACGCGACCAGGTCGGGGTTGGAGAACTCGGTGTTCACATCCCTGCCCAGGTCGAGCTGCATCTTCCACTTGATCAGGCCGTAGGCGTCGTCCTGCCAGACCAGCACGACGAGAGAAAGCCGTTCCCGGACCGCGGTCTCGAGCTCCTGGGAGTTCATGAGGAACGCCCCGTCGCCGACGGCGGCCAGCACCCTTCGCTCGGGGAGTGCCATCTTGGCGGCGATGGCCCCTGGCAGGGCGAAGCCCATGGCCGACAACCCGTTGGAGGTGAGACAGGTGTTGGGCTCGTAGGTCGGGTAGAGGCGGGCCATCCACATCTTCACGGCACCCGTGTCGGCGAGGACGATGTCGCCGCGGCCCATCGCCGCCCGGGTGTCGGCCACGATGCGCTGGGGCTTCACCGGAAAAGCCTCGTCTGACCCTGCGGCCAGCTCGGTGGCGAGGAGGGTACGGATCTTGTCGCCAACCGAGGCCAGGCCAAAGCGACGGGTGGTCCCCGCTGCCAGCGCGTCGAGGGTGCGCCCGAGCTCGGCCTGGATGCCGACGTCCACCCGGTAATGGCTGTCGACCTCTGCCGGGAACCTGCTCATATGGATGATCCGCTTGTCACCGTGCGGGTTGATCCGCGCCGGGTCGAGCTCCTGGAGCTCGTAGCCCACGCAGACGATGACGTCCGCCTGATCGAAGCCGAAGTTGACGTAGTCGTGGGCCATGAAGCCGACGGCACCGAGGGCGTTCGGGTGGTCGTCGGGGAACACGCCCTTGCCGTGGAAGGTCGTGGCGACCGGGAGGCCCAACTCGGTCGCGAAGCGGACCAGGGCTCCGGATGCGCCCGCTCTGGCTGCCCCGTGACCGGCCAGCACGATGGGACAACCCGCGTTGTCCAGGAGGTCGGCGGCTCGCCGGATCTGCGACGGCGACGGTTCGTCTGGTCTCGGCACGTTCAGCTCGAGAGGCGCCAGCTCAGGGCTCACCGCAGCCGCCTCGACGTCTTCGGGAACGGCCAGGTAGACCGCGCCGGGGCGCTCGGCCTCGGCCAACTTGAACGCCTTACGGGCCATCTCTGGTATGGCATCACCACTGAGCACCGTGCTGGCCCATTTCGTCACCGGTCCGTACATCGACACGAGGTCGACGCTCTGGTGGGACTCCTTGTAGATCCGGTTGAGGCCGACCTGTGCCGACAGCGCGACGACGGGCGCGCTGTTGGTCGTGGCGTCGGCGACGCCGAGGAGCATGTTGATGGCCCCCGGCCCCAGAGTGGCCGAGCACACCCCGGCGGCACCGGTGAGGCGACCATGGATCTCCGCCATGAAGGCTGCCGCCTGCTCGTGGCGTACCAGCACGTACCGGATGGACGAGCGAGCGACGGCGTCGGTGAAGTGGATGTTCTCCTCGCCGGGGATGCCGAAGACGCACGTGACTCCCTCGTGTTCGAGGCAGCTGACCAACAACTCTGCCGTCGTTCCCACCTCATGTCCCCCGGGGGATCGACGAACCGGAGCAGGATCGACTGCCCGGATGGACGCCAGCGGGTTCCACGATCCGGAGGCTAATGGGGAGGCGTGCTCGCATGCGGTCTGCCGGTCCGCGCCGTGCCTGAGCCTGGCTAGCGGATCGAGCCGCGGCCGGCGATGAGCGGGAGGTCGAGGGCGGTCACCCAGCCGGGCGGACTGGCGTTGACCGCAGGAATGGCGTTGAGGGCCCGCAATCCCGTGGCGAGACAGCCTCCGGCGATCGGGTCCCCCGCTGTCGAGCGGAAGGCTGTCTCTTGGATGATCGTCGGGCTGCCGTCGATCTCCACCCGGTAGCACTCGGGCGTGTTGCCCCTCGGCCAGTCCGGTGCTGCGTCAGATCCGATGCGGTTCACGTGCTCCAACACGATGCGCGGCTCGCCCCGGTAGTTGCCGTGGATCTGGAAGCGGATGGCGGCGACGTTTCCGGGCTCGATCACCCCTTTGGCCGACGGTATCGCCTTGTCCGTGACCCACTTCTCCCAGGTGGTCGTGATGTCGTCGAGCTCGATGCCCGCAGCCTCGGCGATCATCGGTACCGTCCCGCCCCACGCCATCACGAGGATCTCGGGGATCTCGAGCGTGGACGTCTCCTCGGGGGGACGGCCGATGCCCATCTCGGTCTCGTAGTCGCCGGTGTACGAGGCGTAGTCGAGCAGTTCGAGCGCTCGTACCGACCGGACCTCGCCGCAGAGGCCCATCAGCGTCATCGGGAAGAGGTCGTTGGCGAAGCCGGGGTCGATACCGGTGGTGAAGCACGACGCCGCGCCCCTCGGCGCAGGCCCGCTCGATCGGCTCGATCCAATTGGGCGGGTTGCTCGATGCCCGGGGCCAGACCCACGGCGTCATGGCCGTCGACACGACATCGATCCCCGCCCGCAGGAACCTGCCGATGAGCGAGATGTTGTCGTCCGCGTGGGCGGCCGTCGGCCCGTAATGAGCCACAGCATCGGGCGCAAGGGCGATGAGCGCCTCGACGTCGTCGGTGGCGATGATGCCGGTCGGTCCGAGCCCACAGATCCCGCCGACGTCTCGGCCCACCTTTTCGGGGTTCGAGACACCGACGCCGACCAGCTCGAACTCCGGGTGCTGGAGGACCTCGGCGATGACCATCTTGCCGACGAAGCCCGTGCCCCACACCACCACCCGCTTGCTCACCCGGTTCCTCCAATACGTCGACGGTTCTCGCGAGGCATCGCCCCCGTGCAACCTATCCTGGTCCGGCGACCGATGAGCCCACGTCGGCCCGCATCACGACCGTGGGCAGGACCAGGTCGAGGAGGCAGAGGACGACCAATGAACGCCGACACGCTCGCCGATATCGAGGAGATCAAGCAGCTGAAGGCCCGGTACTTCCGGCTCATGGACACCAAGCAATGGGACGAGTGGGCCGGCCTCTTCACCGATGACCTCGACACCTGGTTCGAGGACACGTCCAACTCCACCCACGGGCGCGACAAGTTCGTGAGCTCGGTCAGAGCGATACTGGCAGATGCAGTGACCGTCCACCATGGACATATGCCGGAGATAGAGGTCACCGGCCCGGACACCGCTCGCGGCATCTGGGCCATGTTCGACTACGTCAAGTTCGGCAACCCGCAGCGGCCGCTCGAGATGAAGGGCTACGGCCACTACCACGAGCAGTACAGGAAGGGACCAGACGGCCGGTGGCGGATCAACTCGCTACGACTGCACCGCCTCCGCATCGACCGAACGTGAGGCGCGCCAGCCGGCGGCTCAGTGCCGCCCGGTCACCACGACAACGGCCTCCTCCCAGTAGTCACCCGGAGGGGGCGCACCTGTGTAGCCGACGCTCTGCAGGCTCGCCGGTAGGGCGCGATTGTTGGAGGCGATGACCTTCGCCGTATCGTCCCCGGCATTCCGCGAGATGGCCGTGTGGTAACCGGCGCCTGGCGTGAAGTTGGCGTTGACGCGACCGTTGAACAAGGCGGCGTAGACGGCCGAGCCGTTGGGGACGCTCATCGTCTGTGACTCCGTCCGGTTGTCGAGCCCGTCGAGCGTGGTGATGTCACCGAGCTGCCCGTTCGAGTAGGCCGCGATCGTGAGAACGCCGCCGTCGTCGCCTGACGATGGGTGGCTGCTGATCTCCCTGACGTCGCCCGACGGTCGCCAGTTGGCCGGAGGTGTGGCGGTCCAGATCTCGACCGACGAGGCACCGTACGATTCGAGGCGGTCACCGGGCGCCGCCCAGTCCTGGCGAGCCGAGACGTGCGCGTGGCGCGTCCAGGTCAGGCCCGACGTGCCACCGAGCACCGCTGATGTCTCCGACGTGGCAGATCCGACCGGCACGCTGTCCGGACCGTCGTTGCCCACGATCGCCACCAACAGGTTGGCTCCCGCGAAGCCCGACGGGAACCTCAGGTCGGCGCCGGTGCCCTGGGCATACTCGGCATCCACCGACCCGAGCCAGCCCGGAGCCCCGGGGGCGTTCGTGGCGCCTCCGCCACGGACGCCCAGCACTGCGACCGTGGTGCCGACGATGACGAACGTGGCGGCGACGCCTATCGCGATGCGTCGATGCGGCACGTGACTCCCCCTTCACCGGCGACCACCCATGATCCCACCCCCGACTCCGTCGGGCCTCCGGGTTCGGACCGGCTCAGAGACCGAGGCCACCCACGCGGCGGCGCTCGAAGCTCGCACAGTCCCGAGGGCAACCGCCGGGGACGGCGGCGCCCACGGTGCAGCGGATGAGCACCACGCCGTCCGCAGTGGCCCTCGTGACGGCGTGCTCGCAGTCGTCCCGCACCGTGACGTCCGCCAGCAGCTGCTCGAGGTCGGCGTCGGTGACGGCGCGAATCCCCTGCTCGGCATCACGGCGGACCTGGCGGTTCGCCCGCTGTCGCCTGCGCTTGGAGGTGCTCACCTACCTAGGGTCCCACAAGCTGCCCTGCGACCTGGAGGCGGGGGGAAGGGTCCGAGGGTCGCCCGTCGTCGCGGACGGCGGTGTCAGACGGCGGGCGCAGGCGCCCGGTCGAGGATCCTGGCCGTTGCCATCCAGCCTTCGCGTGCGCTCGGGTATCGAGGCTCCCACCCGGTGGTGTCACGGAGCCGGGCGTTGCTGACCCGCAACGACCGGGTCAGCGACGTGAGACGGTCGCCGAAGAGCACGGCAGCCCGCCCCGGGCCCCGTACCCACATGGTCTTGCCGGCGGCTGCGGCCATGGCGTTCGCGTAGTCGCGCTTGGTCAGCGGCTCGTCGTCGACGACGTTGAACGTCCCGGCGGGAGCTCCCAGCGCGGCGACGACGGCCGTGGCGGCGTCGGCCATGTGGATCGAGGAGACGTAGCTCTCGGGTGGCCCCAGGATCGAGCCGATGTGGCGGCGGGCCATGGCCAGCAGCTGCTCGCTGTGGGTCGCACCGGGCCCGTAGAACCAGCCGAAGCGCAGGACCGTCCCCGTCCCCCCGCTGGCGGAGAACCGGTTCACGTTCGACTCGGCGGCGAGGTTGCCGCGGGCGAGTGGGTACTCGTCGACAGGCACGTCCTCGTCGATCCAGGCCGACCCCCTGTCCTGATAGAGCATGCTCACCGATTCCTGCACGACGCGGCCGACGCCCGCGGCGATGGCCGCGTCGACCACGGCCGCCGATCCCTCTGTGCGGATCCGGTCGTTGTCATGCCACGCCTTGGCCCGCATGAACCGGGTCATGGGCGGGATGGCGGTGGCCAGGTTGGCGATGGCGTCGTGCCCGGCGACCGCAGCCGTCAGCGCCGATCTGTCGAAGATCGAGACAGAGACGGGTGTCGCCCCCTGCCCGGTCAGGACAGCGGCCTTGTCCGGTGTGCGGGCGAGGGCTGAGACGGTGTGACCCTCGCCGACCAGCGCTGGGATCACGTGTCCGCCGATTGCGCCCGTCCCGCCGGTGACGAACACCTTCATGGCCCGACCGTAACCCCACCGGCTGCCGACGTTCAACGTGAGGCTGGGCCCCCACCGAGGCTCGCCGCTATGTCGTCGAGGGCTGCCTGCTCGGCGGGCCCCTACCTCCTGGCCGCGCTCGCGATCCGCGTGCGCCACCTTGGTGGCGAGGGTGATCACGAAGCGCCGGTAGTCCTCGACCTCCTGTGGGGATGCCTTCTGCTCCAGGAGACTGATGGCGTCGCGAAGGTGCTGCAGCCCGTGCTGCTTCAGCTCCTCGACCGAGTGGTAATGCGAGTGGTCACGTTCAGGCTTGGCGGCCACGATCTCGTCGAGCAGCTCGCTCTCGCCGTGCATGCGGCGAGCCTCGCCGTACGCCTTCGCCATCGCCAGCGTCTCGCGGAGGGTGCCCCCGCGCTGCGCCGTGACGACGATGATCCCGGCGCTCGGGGGCGCTTCCAGCACGAGGTCCCACTCCTCCGCGGTGAAGTCGGCCTTGGTCGTCATCGCACATCTCCTCTCCGCCGGGGGACGGGCTCCTGGTCATGACCTGCGCCCTTCAGTGTGCCTCAGTGCTCAGGCCCCCGTCGGGCGGGATCCTGCAGGAGGATCTGCCTGACCCCCACACCGGTGACTCAGAGCGGTGGCGGCTCGTACCCACCCACGACGTCGCCGAGCAGCTCGGCGAACCTCATCACCGTGTCGTCCTCGTAGAGCGGGCCGATGATCTGAACACCGACGGGGAGGCCGGCGGTCGTGCGCCCGATCGGTGCCGTCATGGCGGGCAACCCCGGCACGGCTGCCTGCGCGATCCAGAAGACCTGGTCGGTGTAGGCCCGTTCGCCTTCGGGCGTGGCGATGGTGCGCTCGTCGAAGGGCCTGGGGTCGTGCGGAAAGGCCGGCGTGAAGTTCACCGGGCACAGGAAGACGTCCACGTGGCGGAAATAGGAGCTCCACGCCACCCGGGCGGCCATCCGTCGAGCTTCCTGCTCGATCACGGTCGAGAGCGGGGCGAGGTCGCCGCCAGCCTGCTGAAAGGCGAAGAACAGCCCGACGTGGAAGCCGAACGTCTCGGCCTGCAGGACGGGGTCCACCCCGCCGGGCCACCCGTCCACGAGCGTCACACCGGCCCGGGCGAGCACGGCCGCCGTGCTCGACAGGTGGGCGGCGACCTCGCCGGACACCGGGGCGCTGTCGTGGTCGAGCACGAAGCCGACGCGGAAGTCCTCGAGACGATCGTGGCGGGGCGGCGCCAGTGTCCAGGTGTAGGCCTTCGCCGCCGGCTCCTCGGGCCCGGCGGTGAGGCGCAGGGCGGCGCGGACGTCTGCGGCGCTCCGCCCGAGCGGGCCCGCGGCCGACATGTACGTCATCTCGCTCGGACCGGCCGGAGGACCGGGTGGCTGGAGCCCGGTGAGCGGGACGGTACCGACGCTCGGCCGCAGCCCGTAGACGCCGCAGAAGCTGGCCGGGATGCGAATGGAGCCGACGAGGTCCGTGCCGTACTCCAGAAAGGTCAGACCGGCCGACAGCGCCGCCGCGCCCTCCGCCGCTGGAGCCACCCGGCGTGCGCGTCGTGTCCCACGGGTTGTTGGTGACCCCGTACAGCGGGTTGGCCGTCTGGGCGAAGTCACCGAGCATGAGGGCCACGTTGGTCTTCCCGATGACGATGGCGCCGGCCTGGCGGAGACGGCGCACGACCGTTGCGTCCTCACGAGCGACGAAGTCCTTGAAATCCGGGTTGCCCCAGGTGGTGTGGAGCCCGGCGACGTCGAAGGCGTCCTTGATCGTCATCGGCACGCCATGCAAGGGACCCACGGGATCACCATGTGCGATCTGGTCGTCGGCCGCCGTCGCCTGCTCCAGCGCCTCCTCCCGCCGCAGCTCGACCACGGCGTTCAGGCGGGGGTTGACGGCGTCGATCCGGTCCAGCTGCATCCCGGTCAGCTCCCGGGACGAGATCTGTCTCTCGCGCACCAGCGCGGCGGCGTCGCTCGCCGACCCGAGCAGTGGCTCGCTCATTCGTTCTCCTCCACGTCCGGGACTCTGCTGAGACGTCCGGGCGCAGCGAGCCTCATCGGTCAGGTGATCCGGCGCTTCTCGATCCCGGCGAAGCGCTTGGGCGCACCCTCGTTCGCCATCGCTGCGCAGACTAATGGGGGACGGTCGCTCAGGCGGAGGGCTGCGCCGGGATCTCGTCGACGGCCAGCCGGTAGCCCCGGCCGGGTACCGCGCAGAGCGCCTCGCCGGCGGGACCGAGCCGCCGCCGGAGCCGGGCCACCGTGGTCTCGACGGCGTGGGCGTCCACGGCGGTGCCCGGCCAACCCTGGCGGAGGAGGGCGTCCTTGGGAACCACCGCACCCACCCGCCTCAGCAGGCGGGTGAGCACGGCGTGCTCCCGCGGTGAGAGGTGCACCACCGAGCCGTCGACCAGGACGGCCCGCCCCTGCACGACGAGGTGGCCGCCTTCGTGGCGCAGCTCCCGACGGCGCTGCAGCAGTGCGTCGCTCAGCGAGCGGACGAGCAGACCGAGCCGCCCGACGGGCGGAGCGACGACGTTGCTGATGCCGGTCGCCTGGGCCCCCTCGGCGCACACCGGCCCGACGCACGCGGCCACGATGCCGCGCTCGTTGAACGCAGCGCGAAGGTCCTCGGCGTGACCGTGACGCTCGGCGATCGTCACCAGGTTGACCGCTGCTGGCGCGCTCGTGAACGTCACCGCGTCGAGCTGTCCCGTGCAGGCCGCCTCGATGAGGCGCAAGGCGGGTTGCTCCTCGTCGGGTAGGCGCCACCGGTACACCGGGACCTCGATGACCTCGGCGCCGTCGCCTCTCAGCGCATCGACGGCGCGGTCGTTCGGGTCGCCGTACTGCTGGAAGGCCACCAGAGCGCCGGCAAGCGGTTGCGCGGTGAGGAGCTCGATCACCTCGTCGACCCGTTCGCTGGCGACCGCCTTCCATGTGGCGAGGCCGGCGACCTGCAGGGCGGCCGCGGCCTTGGGCCCACGGGCGACTGCACGCGCCGGCTCGAGCGTCGCGAGCAGCTCCGCACCCAGTCCCCATGACTGGGCTGCCTCGAACCAGGCGCGCACCCCGATGCCGGTCGTGGCGACGACATAATCCGGCCGACGTCGGATGACCTCGAGCGTGGCTTCGCGGAGCGCGACATCGGAGGCGAGGTAGTGGGTCGCGATGGTCGGGCCGTGCCTGACCGTTGCACCGCGCCGCTTGAGCAGCTCGGCTTGCTCGTTCGACCGGCGGTCCGCGGTGATCCCTACGGTGAACCCTTGAAGTGGAAGAAGGGTCATCAGCCCAAGTCATACCAGAACTCACCGGAGATTCCCCATTGTGTCCAGCACGTTTCCGACCGCTCGCAGGCGCACGGACCCGGGAGTGCGCGGCCCGTGACGGTCTGTTCGCGTCCCCGAAACAGATCCAACATGGGTTCTCGGTGTACTGGGGTCCATGCGACGACTCGTCGTTGCCGGTTACGGCATGGTCGGCCACAAGCTCGTCGAGACCCTCGTCGAGCGCGGGGCGACGAGCGACTGGGAGATCGTCGTCTTCGCCGAGGAGCCTCGCCCCGCGTACGACCGGGTGAACCTGAGCAGTTACTTCACCGGCGCGACCGAGGTGGACCTGTCGTTGGCGCCGCCGGGCTTCCACGCCCAGACGGGGGTCACCCTCCACCTCGGTGACCCCATCACCGAGGTGGACGCCAGGAACCACACGGTCACCGGCGCATCGGGACAGACGTGCTCCTACGACACCCTCGTGCTGGCGACGGGCTCGATTCCCTTCGTCCCCCCCGTCCTTGGGCGGGACCTGCCGGGCTGCTTCGTGTACCGCACCATCGAGGACCTGGTGGCCATCCGGGCGTGGGCGGGCTCGGCGCGCACCGGCGTCGTCGTCGGAGGTGGGCTGCTGGGCCTCGAGGCCGCCAACGCGCTGCGCAGCCTCGGCCTCGCCACTCACGTCGTCGAATGTGCCCCTCGTCTCATGCCCACCCAGGTCGACGATGGCGGCGCCGTCGCGCTTCGACGACGTATCGAAGAGCTCGGCGTGACCGTCCGTACGGCGAGCCAGGCCATCGAGGTCGTGCCGAACCAGCACGGAGCCGTCGCGGCCCTCCGCTTCGGTGATGGTCCCGACCTCGACGCCGATCTGATCGTGTTCTCGGCCGGGATCCGACCTCGCGACGATCTCGGTCGGGCCGCGGGGCTGGAGATCGGTGCGAGGGGCGGGATCGTCGTGGACGAGGGATGTCGCACCTCGGATCCTCGTGTCTACGCCATCGGGGAGTGCGCCCTGGCCGCCGGCCGGATCTGGGGCCTGGTCGGCCCCGGCTACGACATGGCAAGGGTGGTCGCCGACCAGCTGGGGGGCGGGGCGTCCTCGTTCACAGGAGCTGACTGCTCGACCAAGCTCAAGGTGCTCGGGGTCGACGTCGCCAGCTTCGGCGACGCCTTCGCGGCCACCGACGGGGCCGAGTCCGTCGTGGTCTCCGACGCGGTGGACAACGTCTACCGACGGCTCGTGCTCGGCGACGGTGGTCGGCGGGTGCTCGGCGGGATCCTCGTCGGGGACACCGGGCCGTACCAGGCGCTCGCACAGATGGCGCGTGGTGATCTGCCCACGCCGCCACGGCCCCAGGACCTGTTGAGCGGGCGGAAGGAACCTGGCGACGTCGCCGTGGGCGCCGGCGAACTGGCTCCCACGACGCGCGTGTGCAGCTGCAACAACGTGAGCAAGGCGACGATCTGCGAGGCCGTCGCATCGGGGGGGCTGACCGAGCTGGGGCAGGTGAAGGCCGCCACCAGGGCAGGTACGGGCTGCGGAGGCTGCCTGCCCGTCGTCGCGGATCTCCTGAAGGTCGAGCTCGCCAAGGCCGGCGTCGCCGTGTCCGACCACCTGTGCGAGCATTTCCCGTTCAGCCGCCAGGAGCTGTTCGACATCGTCCGGATATCGGGCGTGCGGTCCTTCGGAGAGCTGCTGGCGACGCACGGCCACGGGCGGGGTTGTGACATCTGCAAGCCTGCTGTGGCCTCGATGCTCGCCTCGCTCGGCAGCGGCTACATCCTCGATGGAGAGCAGTCCTCGCTGCAGGACACGAACGACCACTTCCTCGCCAACCTCCAGCGCAACGGCACGTACTCGGTGGTGCCTCGCGTACCGGGAGGTGAGATCACGCCGGCGCAGCTCGTGGCCATCGGTGAGGTCGCTCAGGAGTTCGACCTCTACACCAAGATCACGGGGGCACAACGGATCGACCTGTTCGGTGCGAGGGTCGAGCATCTTCCTCGGATCTGGGAGCGTCTGATAGAAGCCGGGCTCGAGTCCGGCCACGCCTACGGCAAGGCGCTGCGGACGGTGAAGTCCTGTGTCGGCCAGACGTGGTGCCGCTACGGCGTCCAGGACTCGACGAGCCTGGCCATACAGCTCGAGCTGCGCTACCGGGGCTTGCGGGCGCCCCACAAGATCAAGGCTGCGGTGTCCGGCTGTGTCCGCGAGTGCGCGGAGGCGCAGGGCAAGGACTTCGGGGTCATCGCCACCGAGCGGGGATGGAACCTGTTCGTCTGTGGCAACGGCGGGGCCCGACCTCAGCACGCCGTGCTCTTTGCGGAGGACCTCGACACCGAGACGCTCATCCGTTACGTGGACCGTTTTCTCATGTACTACATCCGAACCGCCGGTCGGCTCGAGAGGACGGCGCCGTGGCTCAACAAGCTCGAAGGGGGTGTCGACTACCTGCGCAGCGTCATCATCGACGACGCCCTCGGGGTCTGTGGCGACCTGGAAGCCGACATGGAGCGGCACGTCGCCCGGTACCGGTGCGAATGGCAGGAGACGCTCGCCGATCCCGACCGCTTGCGGAGGTTCCGCACCTTCGTCAACAGCGACGAGCCCGATCCCGGTGTCGTGGTCGTGCGCGAGCGCGGGCAACCGCGGCCACGACGGTCCGCTGACGAGGGCGACCAGTCCGAGCCCGAGCCCGTCCTGGTCGGCATCTCTGGTCGTCGGGCCGGTGACACGGAATGAGTGATCTGCAGTGGGTGCCGGTGTGCGCCCTGGACGACCTCGTACCCCAGCGAGGCGCTGCCGCCCTGATCGATGGACGACAGATCGCGCTCTTTCGCGTGATGCCCGAGGACGAGGTGCTCGCCATCGCCAACGAGGATCCCTTCAGCGAGGCGAACGTCATGGCCCGCGGGATCGTCGGTTCGATCGGCGACGCGGTGGTCGTCGCCTCGCCCATGTACAAGCAGCATTTCGACCTCCGAGCCGGACGCAGCATCGAGGACCCCGACGTCGCCGTGGAGACGTTCCCGACGCGGATTGCCCGCGGTCTGGTCGAGATCGGCGTCAGACAGTGACCGACGCTCGTTCAGTGCCGGCGTCGCCGGCGAGCCACCGCCGCGTGCAACGGGTGCCTGAGGCGTGGCCGGTCCTGCATCTGGAGGCCGGTGTGCCCGCCTGGTCGGGAGTGCGCGTGGAGGGGCTGGTCCGGACCAGCCGCCACTTCGACCTGCCCGCCTTGCAGCGCCTCGGAGGCGCCGAACACCACCTGGCCGTGCACTGCGTCTGGGGCTGGTCGCGGCCTGATGTCCGCTGGGACGGCATCACTCTCGGACGCGTCCTCGAGACAGCGGGCGTCGACGAGCGCGCCACCCACGTCGTCGTCGAGTCTGCGTCCGACACCTACTCCTCGTGCCTTCCCCTCCGGGACGCGGCTGAGGGCGTGCTCGCGTGGGGCCGTGACACGGAGCCCCTGGCGCCGGAGGCGGGCGGTCCGCTGCGGTACGTCGGCCCGTCCTCGTTCTGGGGCTACAAGGGCGTGAAGTGGGCAGCTCGTGTCGGCGTGACCGACCATTTCGTCCCCGGCTTCTGGGAGTCCAAGGTGGCTGACCCGGTCGGCCGCATACCCGCGGAGGTGGAATTGCCGTGATCAGCCTCGAAGCACTGGCGGCCCAGCGAGGGGTGCGTCAACGCGACTGCCGCTCCTGCCGCCAGCTCGAGCCCCAGGGCGACGGGCTCAACTACGGATGGTGCGGCGCCCACCGGATGTTCGTGAAGTTCTACCACCCGCCGGGCGAGTTCTGGTCCCAGTGCCAGTTCAAGGCCATGGCGAGAGAGCGGACGTCGTAGCGCAGCTCCTGCTCTTCGGTCACCTGCGCGGTGAGCCTCAGCGCATCGCCAGGCGACGCTGAATGGCAGGCAGGATGAACAGGAGCAACCAGCAGTAGAGGGCGGCGCGTGGGCTGACGAAGGCGATCGGGATCGAGGCGAGGAAGACCGCCGGCACGATCAACCAGTGCTCCCTGCGCTGAACCGCCCGGCGACCCGCCTCCGTGATGAGGCCAGCTCGCAGCGCGTGGACGACCTTGACGCGGGCGACGATGCTCACCAGCACGATGGTCGTGGCGTACAGGATCACCGCTGCGGGTTGGCTGCCGTAGAGGCCCAGGATCCTCGTCGGGTAGGGCAGGAAGGCGATCAGGCCCAGGTAGACGAGGTTCATCACCGTGAGGTGGGTGTCGATGTGGTCGATCCCCCGATAGAAGATGTGGTGGCGGACCCACAGCAGACCGATGACGGCGAAGCCCAGCGCGTAGGAGAAGTACTCCTCTCCGTGATCCAGGAGACGCTGCCCGAGCACGCCTTCGTGGCCGGCGCCCAGCTCCGGAGCGCCGATGTTGAGCACCAGCAACGTCAGGGCGATGGCGAACACACCGTCGCTCAGGGCCACCGTGCGGTCGTAGTCGAACCGGCGCTCGCCGGGTGCCTCGCTCGAGGAGTCCGAGGAGCCTGAGGCCTGTGATGCTCCTGATGCTCCCGAACTGCCCGCTTCGCCGCGTTCGGACATCGATGAAAGTATGACGGGTCGGTTGCGCCCGGCGTGTGACTTCCGACACCCCGTTATCCAGGGCGGGCCGGGTTCATCGGCCGGTGGCGGGGGGAAGAACTACGAGGGAATGAACCGGCGACGCGTCGGCGTTGCTCACCGCAAGCGGTTCGCATCGGTCACAATGGAGGCCTGAGCGAGATTCAGGCGACTCCGACACGAACGAGGAGGTCAGCACGCGGTGGACGAGAGCATTCGCCTCTTGCAAGGGAGCATCGACGAGTTTCTCGGCTCCCGCGACCCGGTCGTGTCGGCCAGCCGCGTCATCGACCCCCTCCTGGAGATCTGGGGACAGGCCCGGGAGGTGGACCCTTCGGTCGCCGTTCCGGTGGAGCGCCTGCTGACCGCCCTCGTCGGCCGTGAGCTCACCACCCTGGACGAGCTGACCGGCGCCATGGACGAGGTCCGGGCAGCCGTGGCCGCCCAGGCACTGCCGACCGGCGTCTGATCACTCCTCGGGGCCGGCGCCGTCGGGCCGACGCGCTGCCGGGGCGGTGCGAGCGCGGCGATCGGACCACCGGGAACTGCGGTACGGGCGCGGCCTCGGAGGCTGGGGGCGGAGGATCGTCGAAGCCTGGCGGGGGCGGCTCGGGGTCGGGGCCCGGCGGCAAGGCGAGGAGGGCGCCCCGCGCCAGCCCGAGAAGACCGATCCCGCACACCGTGCAGTACCGCTGGGCCGGTTGCACCGCGTGGCCGTTGGGGCAGAGCCCCGGCATCGGCGCCCCGCACTCGGTGCAGTACAGGTTGGCCGCGTCGACGTCGTGGCCGTTGGGGCAGATGGCCGGCATGCTCAGGCCGCACTGCGTGCAGAACCGGTTGCCGGGGGCGACCTCGTGTCCGTTGGCGCAGCGACCGGGCATGCGAGAGCCGCACTCGGTGCAGAACCGGTTGCCCGGATCGACCTCGTGCCCGTTGGCGCAGCGAGCCTGCATGGCCAGCCCGCAGTAGGTGCAGTAGCGGTTGCCCGGATCCACCTCGTGCCCGTTGGCGCACAGCGCCGGCATACGCGAGCCGCACTCGGTGCAGAACCGGTTGCCCGGGTGGACCTCGTGCCCCATCGTGCAGCGACCGGCCATGCGTGATCCGCACTCGGTGCAGAACCGGTTGCCCGGCCGCACTTCGTGGCCGTTCAGGCACCTGGCCCCACGCCCCACGGGGCCCCAGGCTACCCAGCCTCCTGCCTGGAGTGACTGCATTGGGCGGCGGCGCCCGGAGGCGTCCGAGCCGTCAGAAAGTCGTTTGCCGCCCGTCAGCGATTCGTCAGAATTCGGACGTATCGTGACAGACATCCGAGCAGTACGAGGATGGAGCGGGCGATGACCTGTAAGCGCTGTCACTCCGAGCTGGTCCGGTTCACGATCGTCGCCGGCGACCGGTCGCCGGGCCGGGAGCTGGGTGTCTGTCTGTGCTGCCCACAGGGGTCCCGCTACCACGAGCTGGTCCCCGAAGGGCGACGCGCCTCGTAGTACATCGACTGGCGCCGAGCGCCTCGACAGGTGTGCGCAGTGCGACGACGCCGCCCATCCGCGGCACTAGCTTCGTGCCGTGCGACCGAGCGGCCGTCCTGTGGACGCGGTACTGCTCGACGCCGGCGGGGTGTTGCTGCTCCCGGATCCGGCTGAGCTCCGCCGGGTTCTGGCGCCCTTCGGCCGGATCCCCGATGACGAGACGTGTCGTCGGGCGCACTACGCCTCCATGCGGGAGGTCGATCGCATCGGAGGCCCGGACTGGCCGGCTGTGGACCGGGTGCTGGCTCGAGTGGCCGGCGTCGACGAAGATCGCCTCGAGGAAACGGTGTCGGTGGTCGAGGAGGTGTACCTGCGCCTCCCGTGGGTACCGGTTCCCGATGCGGCGGAGACCTTGCTGGCCCTGCAGGCTGCGGGCTATCCCCTGGCTGTCGTGTCGAACGCCACGGGGACGATGGAGCAGCAGCTGGCGGACCACCGGATATGCACATCCGACGGTGGCCACGCGGCGCGCGTGGCGGTAGTCGTGGACTCCGACGTAGTCGGGGTGGAGAAGCCCGACCCAGCGATCTTCGGCTTTGCCCTCGACGCGCTGGGTCTGCCGCCCGACGACTGCCTCTATGTGGGAGACACCGTCCACTTCGACGTCAACGGGGCCCGTGCCGCCGGCCTCCGCCCCGTGCACCTCGACCCGTTCGGTTTGTGCCCGGATGCCGACCACGCCCACGTTGGATCGCTCGCCGAGCTGGCGCGCCAGCTCATCCCGTCGACGTCGTCGTGGTCCGAGCAGCCGGGCGCTCCGGGAGATCCGTGACGGCTTCGACCCCAGGGCAGCCGCCCGCGGCCGTGCACGCCGCACGATGGTGGCCGACGGGCTGGCGACTGACCGTGCTGCTCGTGGTCGTCGCCGTGACGGCCCGGGTCCTCTACTGGAAGCTCGCCATCCCCGGCTACCACCCCATCAGCGACGCCGGCCAGTACTCGGACCTGGCCAGGAACGTGGCCCACGGCAAGGGGCTGGCCATGGACTTCCCGTCGCTGACCCTGCACCCGTCTGCGTTCCGCCCGCCCGTGTACCCGCTCCTCTTGGGTTTCTGGTACTTCGTGTTCGGGTCGTCCGTCGGTGCCGGGCAGGCGCTGAGCGTTATCACCGGAGTAGCCGTGGTGCTCCTCACCGAGCGCCTCGGTCGCCGCCTCGCCGGTCCGCTCGCCGGGCTCGTCGCCGGTCTGGCGGTGGCCGTCTACGTGCCCCTCATCGCCGACGACGTGACGCTGCTCGCCGAGTCGCTGTCGATGGCCCTGCTCGCCGGCACGCTCCTGCTGCTCGTCGACCGCCGGCCCGTGCTGGCCGGGCTGACCTCCGGTCTGCTCATTCTCACCCGGCCCAGTGCCCAGGGCTTCGCCGTCGTGGCCGCCCTGTGGCTGTGGTGGACCGTCGGATGGCGTCGGGCGCTGTACTTCCTGGGAGTGGTCGCCCTCCTCTTCGGCGGGTGGGTGATCCGCAACGAGGTCCAGCTCGGTTCACCGGTGACGTTCACGTCCAACGGCTTCAACCTGGCAGCCATCTACTCCAAGCCGGCCCAGCAGCAGGGCGACTTCGTCAATCCCATCTACGACCCCCGGTTCCAGGACCTGCGTCTCATTCAGTTCGACGAGGTGAGGTGGAACCGGAGCCTGACTGATCGCGGGCTCGACGGCCTACGGGACAACCCCACCTACGCGATCCACGTGATCGACGTGAACAGCAGGGCCTGGTTCGAGATCTTCCCGACCAAGGGTGACTCGGCCGAGCGCTTCGACGGACGCAACATCTCGGTTCGCCACTGGTCGCTCCCGGAGTTCTACCTCTTCACCATCGGGGGTATCGCCGGGCTGGTCGTGACCTGGAGACAGCGCCACACGATCCTGTTGATCGCGGTGAGCCTGTACTTCACCGCCGCCAGCCTGCTCCTTGTGGCGCCGCCCCGGGTGCGGGCGCCGTTCGACCTGATCAACTGCGTCGGGCTCGGGCTCCTGGCCGCGTGGTGGTGGCAACGTCGTCACGGGGTGAGCGAGGAGCGCAGCAGCGAGGACACGACCGACACGACCGTCGGCGCGAGCGTGGCGACCTCCGCCGGGTCTCGCCGGTAGAGGTGCTCGGCGACGACCTGCTCGGTGCCTGCCACCACGAGCAACAGCTCCTCGTCGGTGACGACGCGAACCGACGGCTCCTCGGCCCGCGCCGTGGCGTTCAGCTCCCGGTACAGCCCGACGAAACGGCGGTGCACCCGCCGGCGACGCTCGATACCGGTGTCCCCGACGCCGACGATCTCGAGCACGAACAGGCGGGCGAAGCCCGGTGAGGAGGCGAGCGTCCCGAGGTAGGCGTCGACCCCCCCTCGCAGCCTCGACCTCCAGCCCTGCCGCCGGGACACGGCGGCGGCGATCGCCCTGATGAGCACCTCCGTCCCGGCGTCGTAGGCGACGAGGAAGCACTCCAGCCTGCTGGAGAAGTGCTCGTAGAAGGTCCGGCGCGACACCCCCGCCCGGGCGACGACGTCGGCCACCGTCGTCTCGCCGTAGCGCCGCTCCGCCATCGTGTCGGTCATGGCGGCCAGGAGGCGGGCCCGCTGAGACGTCATGACGACCTCACGAGCCAGGCGGTGCCTCCCCGGTGGCAGCGGACCGCCGAGGACGTCGGGGTCCGGCGGCAACGCCACGGGCGGTACTGTACCGTACCGTTTGGGTACGGCGGTGTTTTTCAGGCGCCGATGACGTCGGGTCGTCCGAGCCCGTAGCCCTCGCACAGGGCGAAGTAGCCGTCACGGACGGTCACGGCGTCGACCACGGACGTGACGTTGCCGTCGGCGTCCAGATCGAGGTTCGCCCCGTGGACGGCGAACCAGACGTCGGTGAGGCCGGTCACGTCGTCGGGGACGGTGAGGGTGTGGATCGAGCCAGCCGGCTCGTAGAGGTACGACCCGGCCGTGTTCACCTCGGGGTACTCCCGGTACTTCCACCGGCCGGAGAAGGTCACGGCGTGGACGGGACCGGTGTGCTTGTGGGTGGGGATCGTGGTGCCGGGCTCGAAACGGGTCCGCACCACCCAGAGCCCCTGCTCCACGTCGACCTGCAGCAGCTGCAGGTGCACGCCGCCGCCGGTATCGACGAAGGGCAGATCGTCCTCGGCCCGGTGCAGGGCGCGAGGGATTTCGATGGTGGTCATGGGCCGACTGTAGCGTCGCGGGCGCAGTCGCCGAAGGCCGGCCGACGAGGCCGGTGCGAGCAGGCGAGAACGGGAGGTTCCGGTGTTCCAGCTTCGCTTCGATCTGCGGGTTCCGCCGTTTGGCACCACGACCCACGACCAGCTGTACCGCGAAGCCATGGACATGGTGGGGTGGGCCGACGATCGCGGCTTCATGGGCATCGTGCTCTCCGAGCACCACGGCGTCGACGACGGTTACATGAGCTCGCCGCTGACGCTGGCCGCCGGAATGCTGGGGCGGACCAGCCACCTGCTCTGCACAATCGCCGCGCTCCTCGTCCCCTACCACGACCCGCTGCGGCTCGCCGAGGAGGTGGCGTGCGCCGACCTGCTGTCGGGCGGGAACCGTCTGGTGCTCATCATCGGGCTCGGGTACCGCGAATCGGAGTTCGAGATGTTCGGCAAGGATCGGAGGCGGCGGGGCCAGCTGGTCGAGGCGGCCGTGGACACCATGCTCCGAGCCTGGACGGGTGAGCCGTTCGAGTACGAGGGCAGGACGGTCCGGGTGACGCCCCGCCCGGTCACGCGGCCGCACCCCACCATGATGATCGGGGGCTCGGCGGAGGTGTCCGCCCGACGCGCCGCCCGCTTCCACCTTCCGTTCATGCCGCCGGTCGCGGACGACGCTCTTGCTCGGGTGTACTACGAGGAGGCCGAGCGGGTCGGCTACGGCGCGCCGTTCGTCATGATGCCCTCGGGTCCCGGTGCCGTCATCGTCGCCGACGACCCGGAGCGGGTCTGGGACCAGATCGGCCGGCACGCGCTGTACGACGCCCAGACCTACGCCAGCTGGCAGTACGCCGACCAGCGCTCGTCGTGGAACGTCGAGGCTGACGACGTCACCGGCGTCCGAGCGAGCGGGCAGTACCAGGTGGTCACTCCAGACGACTGCGTGAAGCTCGCCCGGGAGAACGCCTCGGTCACCCTCCACCCCCTGGTCGGGGGCATCGACCCGGCGATCGGCTGGGAGAGCCTGCAGTTGGTGGTCGACAAGGTCATGCCCCAGCTGACTGCCGGCTGACGCCCGGCGACGGGGAACGATGGTGGCGACCGGGGCGTTGTCCAGAGCGAGAACGCCCCACGAAAGAGGGACAGACGATGCTGTTTGGTCGGCACAAGACCGAAATGCCGGATGAGAACCAGGCGCTGGCGGGGAGACCAGGGCGGATGGAGGTGCCCGAGCGCCACGTCGTCAACGGCAACCCGCTCGAGCCGCCGTTCCCCGACGACCTGGAGCAGGCGGTGTTCGGCATGGGGTGCTTCTGGGGGGCGGAGCGCAAGTTCTGGGAGGCCGACGGGGTCTTCACCACCGCCGTCGGCTACGCCGGAGGCTTCACGCCCAACCCGACCTACGAGGAGGTCTGCTCGGGACGAACCGGCCATGCCGAGGTGGTGCTGGTCGTGTTCGACCCCGAGCGCATCAGCTACGAGACGCTGCTGCGGATCTTCTGGGAGAACCACGATCCGACCCAGGGCATGCGCCAGGGCAACGACGTCGGCACCCAGTACCGCTCGGCCATCTACACCTACTCGCCGGCCCAGCAGAAGGCGGCCGAGAGCTCCCGCCAGGCCTACCAGGAGGTGCTCACGGCCGAGGGTCACGGCTCGATCACGACCGAGATCCGTGAGGCCCCGGTCTTCTACTACGCAGAGGACTACCACCAGCAGTACCTGGCCAAGAACCCCTACGGCTACTGCGGGATCGGAGGCACGGGCGTGAGCTGCCCGACCGGGCTGGTCTCCTGATCCGAGCCGGCCCGGGCGGCCAGCCCGGACAGACGACCCGCCTCAGTCCCACCCCAGCTCGGTCAGCCTGGCGTCGTCGATGCCGAAATGGTGGGCGACCTCGTGCACGACGGTGCGGCGCACCTGCCGGACGACCTCGTCCTCCGTGTCACACGCGGCGCAGATCGTCCGGCGGAAGATCGTGATGCGGTCGGGCATGACCATGCCCGAATAGCCCGAGTGGCGCTGGGTGAGCGGGATGCCTTCGTAGAGGCCGAGCAGGTTGCCCCGGCGCGAGCGGTCCTCGACGAAGACCGAGACGTTGTCCATGGCCTCACCCAGCTCGGCCGGGAGCCCGTCGAGGGCCTCGGCCACCAGCTCCTCGAAGCGATCGTCGGAGACCAGGATCACCGGACCAGCATCCCACCGGGCCTTCCGGCCACCGGGTCTGATCGGGCGCCGGGGCGCCCGGCGCCAAGCTGGTTTCAACGCCCGAACCCGAGGAAAGATGGGCGATCGTGGCGAATATATGCACTGTCCACGACGCGTCTGGTGGGCGGTGCCCACCGGCGGGCGATGCTCTCCAGGAGCTCGGGACGATCTACCCTCACCGCCACCACCCCCCGCCCATGGCTCTCCTGTGAACCTCGTCGACATCGTCCTCCTCGTGCTGCTGGTCGCGTCGATCGTCCACGGCGTGCGGCTGGGCGCCGCCATCCAGGTGCTGTCGTTCGGAGGGTTCTGGCTGGGGCTGTTCGTCGGGGCGCTGCTGGCGCCCCATATCGCCAACGCCGTGTCGGGGTCGGTCGCCAAGGCCGTCGTCTCGCTGATCGTCGTCTTCGGCTTGGCGGCGATCCTCGGCGGCATCGGCCGCGTGTTCGGCGTGCGTCTCTGGCGGGTGCTCCACCGGGCCCGGCTGGCGGCGGCCGATGCGGGCCTCGGTGCCATCATCGCCTTCGCCGCCACCCTGCTCGCCTCGTGGCTCGTTGCCAGCATCCTGGTCAGCGCACCGGCCCCCCGGCTCAGCTCCGAGATCCGCGGGTCGGCGATCCTCGGGGCGCTGGACGGGGTCCTGCCCCCGGCGCCGTCGGTGTTCGCCCGCATCCAGCGGCTGATCAACACCCAGGGCTTCCCCGCCGTTTTCGCCCAGCTGCCGCCGGCCACCACCGGCCCGGTGACGCTGCCGACGGCGCCGGCGCTGCGGGCCGCGACCCTGGCGGCGTCGCCGTCCACCGTGAAGGTGCAGGGGGTGGGGTGCGGGCAGGTGCAGGAGGGGACTGGTTTCGTGGTCGCGCCGAACGTGGTCGTGACCAATGCCCACGTGGTGGCCGGCATCCTGAGCCCCAGGGTCTACGACCGGGTCGGCTCGCACCGCAGCGAGCCCATCCTCTTCGATCCGGCCTTCGACCTCGCCGTGCTGCGCACGACCGGCATGACCGACCCGCCCCTGCGACTGCTCGGCTCCAACGTCGGCCGGGGAACCCAGGGCGCTGTCCTCGGCTATCCGGGCGGTGGACCCTTCGACGTGGAGCCGGCAGGCGTGATGCAGGAGTTCGATGCCACCGGGCGCGACATCTACGGCCAGGGTCTCACCACCCGGCCCGTCTACGAGCTCCAGGCGGTCGTTCGCCCGGGCAACTCCGGGGGACCACTGGTCGAGCCGGACGGGACGGTCATCGGTGTGGTCTTCTCACGTTCGGCGGCCGATCCCAACATCGGCTACGCGCTGGCCTCGCCGGGCGTGAGCACGCGAGTCCACCAGGCCGAGGTCACCAACAGCCCGAGCGGCACCGGAGCCTGCGCCGGCTGAGCGCCCTGTCGCCGGCCGCTCTTTCCACGTGCGGCTCTCCGCCCTGGGCAGCAGGCCGTCGGTAAGGTTGCCTGGTGGCCCAGCGCATCGAGGACTACGGGATCATCGGAGACACGCACACGGCGGCGCTCGTCGGGCGCGACGGCTCGATCGACTGGTTGTGCCTCCCCCGCTTCGACTCCCAGGCCTGCTTCGCCAAGCTCCTGGGTGGGGACGACAACGGCTACTGGCGGCTTGCTCCTGCGGGGCCGGTGCGGGCGACCCGGCGGCGCTACCGCGGCGACTCGCTCGTGCTCGAGACCGAGCTGGACACCGACGAGGGCACGGTCCGGCTCGTGGACTGCATGCCGGTCCGGGAGCAGTACCCCGAGGTGACGCGGCTCGTGGAAGGAGTGCGAGGCCGGGTCGAGATGCGCATGGACCTCGTGATCAGGTTCGACTACGGGCGGGTGCGGCCGTGGGTGAGGAGGATCGACGGGCGGCTCACAGCCACTGCGGGACCAGAGGCGGTGTCCCTCTGGACGCCGGTCCACACGCGGGGCGAGAACTTCACCACGGTGGCCGACTTCTCCATCGGGGAAGGACAGACGCGTGCCCTTCGTGTTCAACTCGTACCCGTCGAACCAGCCGCCTCCCCGCCCATCCGACGCCCACTACGTCGTCGAGGAGACCGAGCAGTACTGGCAGAAGTGGTCCGACGCCTGCGAGTACGAGGGGGGATGGGGCGACGTGGTGGGCCGCTCCCTGCTCACCCTCAAGGCGCTCACCTACGCGCCGACGGGGGGCATCGTCGCCGCCGCCACGACGTCGCTGCCCGAGCAGCTCGGAGGCATCCGCAACTGGGACTACCGCTACTGCTGGCTGCGGGACGCCACCCTCACCCTCGACTCGCTCATGGTGGCGGGCTACCAGGAGGAAGCCGAGAGCTGGCGGGACTGGCTCCTGCGGGCCGTCGCCGGCGATCCGGCCGACCTCCAGATCATGTACGGCCCGGCCGGAGAGCGGCGGCTCTCCGAGTACGAGGTCGACTGGCTGGACGGCTACGAGGGAGCCAGCCCGGTGCGGATCGGCAACGCGGCTGCCGACCAGTACCAGCTGGATGTCTACGGCGAGGTGATGGATGCCCTCTACCTCGCCCGGGAGCGCGACATCGACCCTGTGCCGGCGGCGTGGGACCTGCAGCTCAAGTTGATGGAGTTCCTCGAGTCGGGATGGCGGGAGCCCGACGACGGCATCTGGGAGATGCGGGGTCCCCGACGCCACTTCACCCACTCGAAGGTCATGGCGTGGGTGGCCATGGACCGAGCCGTCAAGAGCTCGGAGCGGTTCGGCGTGCGGGGTCCGGTCGACAAGTGGCGGGCGCTGCGACAGGAGATCCATGACGAGGTGTGTGCCAAGGGTTGGAACGCCGACGTGGGGGCGTTCACCCAGTACTACGGAGGTCACGAGCTCGACGCCAGCGTGCTCATGATGCCGCTGGTGGGGTTCCTGCCGGCGACCGACCCTCGGGTGACGGGGACGATCGAGGCCATATCGAACCAGCTGGTGGTCGACGGTCTCGTCCTCCGCTACCAGGCGGACAGCGCCTCCCACGTCGACGGGCTGACCGGCGGTGAGGGCGCCTTTCTTCCGTGCTCGTTCTGGTTGGCGGAGAACCTCGCCCTGAGTGGACGGGAAGACGAAGGTCGCGCGCTGTTCGAGCGCCTGCTCGGCCTCGGCAACGACCTCGGCCTGCTGGCGGAGGAGTACGACACCAAAGCCCGCCGCCAGGTCGGCAACTTCCCCCAGGCCTTCTCCCACATGTCGCTGGTGAGCGCCGCCCAATGCCTCTCGGGAGTCCACAGCCGGGACTCGATCAGAGCCAAGTAGCGCCTCTCGGACGACCTCAGCAGTCGTCACGCTAACGTCGGTGACCATGGCGACGACGATCGCGTCGGGGGTGACCGAGATCGACACCCGGCTCGGCGGCTGGGACCGCGTGACGGCGGGCTATCTGATCGACGGCGCTGCGCCCGTGCTGGTCGAGACGGGCAGCCAGAGCTCGGTTCCCGTCCTCCTCGGGGCCCTCGACGACCTCGGCGTGGCTCCGGACGAGCTCGCGGGCGTCGCCGTCACCCACATCCACCTCGACCACGCCGGCGGGGTCGGTGACGTGGCCAAGGCCTTTCCGCGGGCGACCGTCTACGTCCACGAGAAGGGCGCCCGCCATCTCGTCGACCCGGCTCGGCTCGTGGATTCGGCTGCGCGCGTGTACGGCGACCTCCTCGACTCCCTCTACGGCCGGCTCGATCCGACTCCGTCGGAGCGGATCCACGTGCTGGGCGACGGCGAGGTCATCCGCCTCGGCGGCGGTCGTGAGCTCACCGCCGTCGACTCACCGGGGCATGCCCGACACCACCTGGGCCTCCACGACTCCCAGAGCGGCATCCTCTTCGCCGGTGACGCCGTCGGCGTGCGCCTCCCCGACGCGGGCGTGCTGCGTCCCGCCGCCCCGCCCCCCGATTTCGACCTGGACCAGGCCGTCCACTCGCTCCATCGCTTCGCCGAGCGTCGGCCGGCCGCCCTCGCGCTGGCCCACTACGGCGTCCTGTCCGAACCTGAGGGCCTGCTGGCCGAGGCGGAGGTCACCCTCCGGGCGTGGGCGGCCGAGGCCGAGCGGGCCTGGCGGCAGGGAAGCGACATCGCCGAGGCCCTCGGCCGGGCTTTCGCCGGCGACGTGGAGAAGGTCGACCCCGCCCACCGGGAGAAGCTGGAGACACTGAACGGGGTCCACTCGAATGCAGCCGGGCTGCGGCGCTGGCTAGAGTCCCGCGCTGGCCCGGACCGGCCGACCTGAGGCGCGGACCGGGAATTCACTCTGGACTTGGGGGCCTGCGAGGATGAGGCGATGAACCGTCACCGGCTGACAATGATCGCTGCCGCGCTCACGCTGGCGGTGGCTACGGCGGCCTGCTCGTCGGTCCAGAACGTCCCGGTCCAGTCGGCATCAGGATCCTCGGACTCCCCACCAGCCACCGGCCCTGTCGCGGCGACGGTCACGCTGGTCAACACCAGCTTCGCTCCGGCGGTCGTCACCATCAACGCCGGCCAGACCGTGGAGTGGAAGTGGAACGACGGCCAGGTCCCCCACAACGTCACCTTCGACACGTTCCGCAGCTCGACCAAGATCACCGGTACCTACTTCCACACCTTCGACACGCCCGGCGTCTACCGGTACCGGTGCACGATCCACATCAACATGGTGGGGACGGTGGTGGTCAGGTGACCGGCGGCACCTGAGCCGTCCATACCGCCCGGGCGTCGGTGACGCCCAGGTTTCGTCCTCCTCACACGGTCGAACGGGTGACGGTGAGGAGGCTGATGTGCGGATACAAACGGTCGGTAACCCGGCCGAAACACGCCTTCGCTTGAGTAGCGGCCATGACCGATACGGATCTCGCGCGACAGACCGCGCATCCCTCGTCCGTGACCTCGGCTGGTGCACCACGCCGGCCCGGCGTCTGGATCGACCACTGGCGGCCGGACGACGAAGTGTTCTGGTCGACCGGGGGCGAGAAGATCGCCCGCAAGAACCTCTGGCTGTCGATGTTCGCCGAGCACATCGGCTTCAGCGTGTGGGTGATATGGACGATCGTCGTCCTCAATCTCGCCAACATCGGCATCAAGCTGTCGGTGTCCGAGCTCTTCCTGCTCACGCTGGTTCCCAATCTCATCGGCTCGATGCTGCGCGTCCCCTATACGTTCGCCGTCCCGCGCTTCGGCGGGCGGGCGTGGACCACGGTGAGCGCGACGTTACTGTTCCTGCCGACGCTGCTGCTCGCCTTCCTGGTGCCCAGTGGCTGGCTGCTGCACCAGGCTCACGACACCCAGCTGTGGGTGCTGTTTCTCTGCGCGGCCACGGCGGGCGTCGGCGGCGGCAACTTCTCGTCGTCGATGGCGAACATCTCCTTCTTCTATCCTGAGCGCAAGAAGGGTTGGGCCCTGGGGCTGAACGCGGCGGGTGGCAACCTGGGGGTCGCTTCCGCCCAGCTCCTCGTCCCGCTCGTGATCATCATCGGCATCCCGGCTGCGGCCGTGAAGCTGACCAAGCACCACGTGCACATGTCCTATGCGGGCCTCATGTGGCTCCCGCTGATCGCCCTCGCCGTCTTCGGCGTGGCGGTTCATGAACAGCCTGACGGAGGCCAGGGCGGACACCCGGTCCTACGTGGCGTCGCTCCGCTACGCCCACACGTGGATCATGTCGTTCCTGTACATCGGCACGTTCGGCTCGTTCATCGGGTTCTCGTTCGCCCTGCCGCTCGTCATCAAGAACACGTTCCCCGAGTTCCTCGCCCACCATCCCTTCATCGCCACCTACCTGGCCGGCCTGGGGTTCATCGGTGCGCTCGTCGGATCGCTCGCCCGGCCGATCGGCGGGTGGCTGTCGGACAGGGTCGGAGGGGCCCGCGTCACCCTCGCAACGTTCGTCGGCATGGCGATCTTCACCATTGTCGCCATCGACGGCGTCCAGACCCGGAGCTTCGGCCGTGTTCTTCGGCGCCTACATGGTGATCTTCCTGCTCGCCGGCATCGGCAACGGGTCGACGTACAAGATGATCCCGGCGATCTTCTCGGTTCTCGGCCGCAAGGAAGCCTTCGACAAGGGCATCGACGTCGAGGGTGCGGCCGTGGAGTTCAAGCGGCGGGCGGCGGCTGCCATCGGGGTTGCGGGCGCCATCGGCGCCTTCGGCGGTGTTCTCATCCAGGTCGTCTTCCGACAGGCCAGCCTGGACGTCTCAGCTCTCGTCACGGCGGCGAAGACACCGGCGGCCAAGGTCGCCGTCGCCGCCGCCCACTCCGACTGGTCGGTGCCGGCGCTGTGGGTGTTCGTCGGTGCCTATGCGGTCTTCGCCCTCGTCACGGTCGCCGTGTACCTGCTTCCCGACAGGGGCCGGGTCACGAGTCGCGCCCTGGCCGACGCCTCGGTGTGAGGGCGTGGGCGGAGCGCCGGCAACCCGGCTTAGGTGAGGGGCTCGGAGGTGGTGCTGAACGCGGGGCGGAGATGCCCGGCGTCGTTGTAGCACCGGATGACCCAGCGCTCCTCGGCCACGACGAGATGTGAGATGGCGCCGTTGTCCGAGCCGGCGAAGACGAACGGCCGCGATCCGCTGGCGTGGGCCAGCACCTGGCCGATGGCTGCGCCGTGGCTGAAGATGGCGATGCACTGGTCCCGGTGGCGGGCGGCGAGGCGATCGACCGCGTCGCGGATCCGGGCTGCGAACACGTCTGCCGGCTCGGCGCCAGGGATGACGTCCCAGCGCTGCTCGGCGCGCATCTTGAGCGCGAGGGGATGACCGTCGGCGACGTGCTTGCGAAAGCTGCCACCCTCCCACTCCCCGAGGTGCACCTCCCGGAGGTCGGGCTCCACCATGAGCGGCAGCCCGAGGCGCTCGGCCAGGGGCGCAGCTGTCTGAACCGTGCGCCGGAGGGTCGTCACGTAGATGGCGGCGATGTCCTCGCCCTGGAGCCGCTCGGCGACTCGCAAGGCCTGCTGGTGCCCCTCCGGGTGCAGGGCGGGGTCGCCCTGACCGTCGACCATCGGGAAGGGCTCGTCGGGACGAGCCGGCTCGGACTCGCCGTGCCGGACGAGCAGCAACTCGGTCGCGCCGGCCGGACGCACGAAGCGGTGCTGGCGGTACTCGTTGACCTGGCTCACGAGCGCTCCTGCGGCTCACTCTGGCGACGCGCCGGCGCCGGCAGCGTAGCCGACCGGCCTGGAGCGCCCGCTGGCGTCGTGTCGCCCTCGATGATCGGCTCCCGGCTCGGGCGCCGGTACTTGCGGCGTGGGCGAATTGTGATCACCATGGCGAACGTCGACAGGGGGTGTGGGCATGGCGACACGGGTGCTGGCCCAGCGGTACGAGCTGCTCGAGGCCCTCGGATCAGGCGCCATGGCCACCGTGTGGCGAGCCCATGACCGGCGTCTCGACCGAGAGGTCGCCATCAAGGTGCTGAGCCAGCAGCTGGCGTCGGACCAGTCCTTCCGCGACCGGTTCGAGCGCGAGGCGGTCCACGTGGCGTCGCTCAAGCATCCCAACATCGTCACCGTCTACGACTCGGGCAGCGAGGGCGAGTCCTACTACATCATCATGGAGCTGGTCGAGGGCGAGTCGCTTCAGTCGGCACTCGCGAGGGCGTCGCCCTACATGCCGTTGGGCGTGGTTCCCGAGCTCGGCAAGGAGCTGCTGGCCGGGCTGAGCCACGCCCATCAGAAGGGCATCGTCCACCGGGACATCAAGCCCGCCAACATCCTCATCACCCGGGAGGGAACGGCCAAGCTGGCGGACTTCGGCATCGCCAGAGCGGCGAGCGACGCCGAGAGCTTCACAGCCATCGGGTCGTTCATCGGGACTCCGTCCTACTCGTCGCCCGAGCAGCTCGGCAGCCGCCCGGCCACACCCGCCACCGACCTGTACTCGCTCGGCTGTGTGCTGTACCACTGTCTTGCCGGTCACCCACCTTTCGAGGCGGAGCTGCCGGTCGGTGTGATCGCTCAGCACCTGGAGTCCGCTCCCCGCCCGCTGCGCGAGCAACGGCCGGAGGTACCGCCAGCCCTGGAAGGCGTCGTCCTCCGGGCGCTCGAGAAGGATCCCGAGCGCCGATTTGCCTCAGCCGACGAGATGAGCCGGTCCCTGGCCGGTTCCGGAGTGACGGGCACCGACGGTGCGTCCGGGTCGCTGTCGACGGTCATCCATCCCGGCGGGCTCCGAGCAGGCGACGAACCGCTCCGCCCTGGCCGCCGCCCTCGACGGTGGCTGCTGCTGGTCGCCGCCGCTGCCGTGGCGGTCGTGGCCGCCGTGGTCGTGCCGCTGGTCGTGCTCGGAGGGGGCCGTTCCTCCCCGTCCCACCTCACGACGTCGGGTTCCACGGCCGCGACATCCAGCGGCAGCGCCACGACCAGCGCGGCCAGCTCGACGGCCGCCGCCTCCGCCGCCCTGCAACCCCTGCTCGGCCAGTGGAAGGACTCCGTGACGTCCGGGCCCGTCAACTCCTCGCAGGGGTTGATCGCGGTGATCGCGCACGACACGACCTCGGTGAGCTCCACGGCGACGGTCTACGCGTTCTCCGGCGGCCGCTGGAACGTCCTCAGCTCCCAGGATCTCGGGTTCAGTCTCATGGCCGGGACGCCGATCGTGTCGGGAAGCGTCACCGGTGGGCCCGACCCGGACTTCCTCGTCCAGCAGGAGGGGGCCAGCCAGGCCGTGGGTTCGGTGCTCAGCAACATCAACGGCACCTGGCAGATCGTGCCCTTCCGGACGAGCACCGGGGTTCAGAACCAGGCGCAGGACCTCCACTTCACCGACGGCCGTCCCGTCTCCCAGATGAACACGTGCACGCCGAACTGCGCGGCGGGGAACCAGGAGGCGGTGTTCTTCAACTACGACCCCGGCCTCCCGCCAGTTCGTGCAGCAGCCGTAGCCCGTCTCGGCGCGCTCGGTCGGTTACCTGACAGGTAATCGACCCGGCTCCCCTCCAGGAGGACGATCACGGTTGACCGTGCACGTACCTCCCGGGAGTCGCCATGAGTGGACTCGATCTCGCCCTCACCCGCCCAGCGGCGCGTCGGCTGGAGCCGGCGCCCTGGCGTCGCTGGGCGGCCCTGCCCGTGGTGCTGACGGGCACCTTCGTGATCGTGCTCGACTTCTTCATCGTCAACGTCGCCCTGCCGGCGATGCAGGCCGAGCTCCATGCCAGCAGCGGCGCCATCGAATGGGTCGTCGCCGGGTACGGCGTGACGTTCGCCACGACCCTGATCACCGCCGGCCGGCTCGGTGATCGATTCGGACGCCGGCGCATGTTCTCGCTCGGCCTGGCCCTCTTCACGCTGGCGTCGGCGGTCTGCGCCGCCGCGCCCACCCCGACGATCCTCGTGGTGGCACGTCTGCTGCAGGGTCTCGCCGCCGCGCTGATCGCCCCGCAGGTGCTCGCCATCATCGGTGTCGTCTACCCCGGCGCCAGGCAGGCCAAGGCCCTGGCCGCCTACGGGCTCACGCTGGGGTTGGCTGCCGTCGGCGCCCAGCTCATCGGCGGCGTCCTCCTGCAGTCCGACATCGCCGGCCTGGGCTGGCGGGCGATCTTCGTGATCAACGTGCCGATCGGTCTGGCGGGGCTCCTCGCCGCCGCCATGTTCGTCCCTGAGTCCCGTGCCGAGCGCGCCAGCCGCTTGGACCTCGTCGGGACGGGGCTCGTCACCGGCGGGCTCGTGGCCGTCGTCCTGCCGCTGGTCGAGGGCCGGCAGCACGGTTGGCCGGCGTGGACCTGGGTCTCCCTCGCCTTGGCGCCGGCGCTGCTGGTTGCCTTCGCCGTGTACCAGCGGCGGCTCAGTCGGCGAGGCAGGGACCCGTTGCTGGAGCCGGCCCTGTTCGCCCGGCGGGCGTTCAGCGCCGGGCTGGTGACGCAGTTGGCCTTCTGGTGCGGCCAGGCCTCCTTCTTCCTCGTCCTGGCTCTGTACCTGCAGAAGGGCCGGGGTCTCGACCCCTTGGCGGCCGGCGCCGTGTTCACGATCCTCGCCGCCGGCTACTTCGCCACGTCGATGGTGGCGCCAGCGCTCACGATCCGTCTCGGGCGGCGTCTGCCCGGCTTGGGCGCGCTGGTGCTGGCGGCCGGGCACGCGGCATTGGCGGTCGCCGTCGTCGACGGCGGGGGATCGGTGGCACTCCTGGTGCCGGGACTGGTGATGGAGGGCGCTGGCATGGGTTTGGTCATCACTCCACTCATGACGACCGTCCTGTCGGCCATGGAGGCCGAGCGCGCCGGGGCGGCGACGGGCGTGCTGTCGGCCGTGCAGCAGGTGGGCAACGCCGTCGGTGTCGCCGTGACCAGCGTCATCTTCTTCGGAGCGCTACGCGGCGGCTACTCGCACGCCTTCGGCGTCAGCCTGGTCGAGCTCACCGGCCTGCTGCTCGCCGTGGCCGGCCTCACCTGGTTGCTCCCGCGCCGAGCTGGCTCGCGGTCCTCGACCCTCGATCGCCGAGACCCGGGTGCGCCCGGACGGAGGCGAACTCTAAGGTTCGGTCGATGACCAGCGTGCAGGTGGGCCCGCTGTTGAGGGAATGGCGGGAACGCCGCCGCCTCAGCCAGCTCGGGCTGGCGGTCGAAGCCGGGGTGTCGAGCGCGCCACGTGAGCTTCGTCGAGAACGGCAGGGCCCGACCCAGCCCCGAGATGGTGCTCCACCTCGCCGAGCGTCTCGAGGTGCCGTTGCGCGAGCGAAACCAGCTGCTGCTCTCCGCCGGCTACGCGCCCGTCTTCGGACAGCGGACACTCGACGACGCCGAGATGGAGCCGGTACGGGAGGCGATCGGGCTCGTGCTCGCTGGTCACGAGCCCTACCCGGCGCTGGTGGTCGACCAGCACTGGACGATGGTCGCCGCCAACCGCGGCCTGGCGACGCTCACCGAGGGCGTGGCACCCGAGCTGCTGGCGGAGCCGGTCAACGTCCTCCGGGTCGCCCTGCACCCCGACGGGCTGGCCCCGCGCATCGTGAACCTCGCTGAGTGGCGGACGCATCTCCTCGAGCGGCTCGACCGTCAGATCGCCGCGACCAGCGACCGTGCGCTGGTCGCGCTGCGCGACGAGCTGAACGGCTACGAGGTGCCCGCCAGCGGCAACGGTGACCACGCCCGGCGGCGCGGCCCCGGCGGCGATGCCCACGGCGACGGCGCCGAGGCACCGGTCGCCACGACCGCGGCCAAGCTCGCCCGCGACATCGTGGTCTGTCTCCGGCTGCGGGCAGGTGACGCCGAGCTGGCCTTCTTCAGCACCGTCGCCACGTTCGGTACGGCCGTCGACGTCACCATCTCGGAGCTGGCCATCGAGTCGTTCTTTCCCGCCGACCGGGCCACGGCCGACCACCTCCGAAGCCGGTGACGGTGGACCCGGCCCGCGATCAGGGCAGCGGCTTCTCGAAGTAGACGACGTCCCAGTACCGGCCGAACTTGCGGCCCTGCTCGCTGAAGCGGCCGGCCTGGGTGAAGCCGAAGCGTCGGTGCAGCGCCACCGACGCCTCGTTGGGCAGGGCGACGCCGCCGATGGCGCGATGGAGGTCCTCACCGTCGACGGCCCGGAAGAGCTCGGCGTACAAGCGGCTGCCCAGCCGCCTGCCGATGGCGTCCGGTGCCAGATAGACGGTGGTCTCGACCGTCGTCTCGTACGCCTCGCGCGGGCGGTAGGGGCTGGTGCTGGCGAAGCCGAGGAGCTGGGTGCCGGTGACCGCCACGAGGATGCGATGTCGGCCGGTCTCCCCGTAGTGGCGGAACCACTCGACCCGCTCGGCCATCGTCAACGGGCGGATGTCGAACGTCACATGGGAATGCAGGACGTAGTGGTTGTAGAGGTCGTTGAGCTGATCCAGGTCCTCTGTCGCCGCTGGTCTGATCTCCACCGACCGTTCGTCCACGGTCGGAACATAGCGACTCGTGGAGTGTTTGGCGTGCGAGGCGGCCGGCGGCGCGGCAGTGTGTGTTCATGGACGAGCGTGTTCGATTCATCAGAAAGCTGGTGGCACCGCTTCGCGTCGCACCCGGGCGGGCGGTGGAGCTGGGTGGCGACTTCGACCCGGCCTACTCAGGCGGGATGAAGCGCCCGGAGGCAGCGAACCTCCTCGCCCAGGGCATCGAGCTGTTGACGGAGTACCAGGACCGCCTGTTCGCCCAGGCGTCGCGCAGCGTTCTCCTCGTCCTCCAGGGGCCGGACGCCGCCGGCAAGAACAGCACCATCAAGCACGTGATGCGGGGGATCGACCCTCAGGGGGTCGACGTCCGCAGCTTCTCTGGGCCCTCGGCCGAGGAGCTCCGCCACGACTTCCTCTGGCGCTGCCAGCGGGCACTTCCGGAGCGTGGCCGGATCGGCGTCTTCAACCGCTCCCACTACGAGGAGGTCCTCGTGGTGCGTGTCCATCCCGAGCTGCTCGTTCCCCAGCGCCTTCCCGAGCTTCCCCGAGGCGACAGCCTCTGGAAGCGGCGTTACCGGGAGATCAACGAATGGGAGCGCTACCTCGTCGACAACGGCACTCGAGTCGTGAAGGTCTTTCTCAACCTGTCGAGGACCAAGCAGGCCGAGCGGCTCCGCAAGCGCATCGATGACCCGGCGAAGCACTGGAAGTTCTCGGCCGACGACATCCGCGATCGCCGTAGCTGGGACGAGTACCAGCGGGCGTACAACGCGATGCTCAGCCACACCAGCACCGAGTGGGCTCCCTGGTACGTCGTGCCCGCCGACCGCAAGTGGTTCGCACGATTGGCGACCGCCGCCGTGCTGGCAGAGACCCTCGTGGACCTCGATCCCCGCTACCCCGAGGTGACAACGGCCGCCAAGCAGGAGATGGAGAAGGCCAAGGGCGAGCTGGAGGCCGAGCTCCGGCTCACGGAGCACGTCGCGACACACTGACCGCGGCATGGATTCGCCGGTGAACCGCGCGGGGCCCTTGTCGGCCGGCGACGTCCGCCTGCTGACGGCGGCGGGCGTGCTCAGCGCAGCCTCCGGCGTGACCCGGTTCGTCACCAGCGGGTCGGTGCTGCCCTTCGTGGTGTCCGGGCTGGCCCTCGCAGCGCTCGCCGCTCTGGTCGGCCGGAGTGTCGATCGCCTTGGCAGCAGGCTCGGGGCCGGCGCGACCGGCGTCCTGCAGTCTGCGCTGGGCAACCTCCCCGAGCTGTTCTTCGGCATCTTCGCCCTTCGGGCCGGGCTGGTGAGCGTGGTCCAGTCCGCCCTGATCGGCTCCATCCTGGCCAACGTCCTCCTGGTGCTGGGGCTGGCGTTCATCGCCGGTGGGCTCCGCAACGGTGTCCAGACGTTCTCCGCCGATCCCGCACGCAACGTCGTGCTCCTGCTCGCGCTGGCTGTCGCCGTGCTCATCATCCCCACGGCCACGTCGCATCTGCACGTACCCGCGGCAGACCACGAGGGCGTGCTGTCGGACGTTGCCGCCGTGATCCTGCTGCTGGTCTTCGCCCTCTCGATACCCTCCGCCCTGGAGCGAGGTCGAGAGCCCGCCGCCGAGACGGGGGGCTCCGCCAGTGCGACGGGCGCATGGCCACTCGGTCTCGCCGTCGGTCTCCTGGCTGCGTCGAGCGGCGCCGCTGCCCTGGTGTCCGACTGGTTCGTCCACGCCCTGACCCCTGCCCTGTCGACGCTTCACATCTCGCAGAACTTCGCCGGACTGGTCATCGTGGCCATTGCCGGCAACGCGGTGGAGAACGTCGTCGGGGTGCAGCTCGCCTACCGGAACCGGGCCGACTATGCCCTGTCGGTCATCCTCCAGAGCCCCGTCCAGATCGCCCTGGCCCTGATCCCGGCTCTCGTCCTCCTGTCCACGGTGCTGGGTGGGGCACAGCTCACCCTCGTGCTCCCGCTCGTGCTGGTGGTCGTGCTGGCCATCACCACCGTGGTCGTCGTCATCGTCGTCTTCGACGGCAAGTCGAACTGGCTCGAGGGGGTCACCCTGGTGGGGCTCTACGGTGTGATCGCGGCGTCGTTCTGGTGGGGCTGAGGGACGTCCGAGGGATGGCTTCCTGACCCCGCCGAGCACCCCGATCAGGAAACCCCCTCCGATGAGCGGAGGGAGTGGGATTCGAACCCACGGTGCCACGAGGACACAACGGTTTTCGAGACCGTCCGATTCGGCCGCTCTCGCATCCCTCCACGGGGGAGGTTAGCGAGTCCGCCGCTCGGCGAAGAACGAGGCCAGCAGCTCCGCGCTCTCCCCGGACAGCACCCCGGGCACGACCTCGAGCTCGTGGTTGAGCCGCGGATCGGCGCAGAGGTTGTAGAGCGACCCGCAGGCGCCGGCCTTGGGGTCGACGGCGCCGAAGACGAGACGGCCGACGCGCGCCGCCACCAGGGCGCCGGCGCACATCGGGCACGGCTCGAGGCTGACCACCAGCGTCAGGGTCTCGAGCCGCCACGTGCCGAGCACCTGGGCGGCATCCTGCAGGGCGAGGATCTCGGCGTGGGCGGTGGGATCTCGCCGAAGCTCGCGCTCGTTGTGTCGCCGGCTCAGGACCAGCCCGCCATCCACCGCCACCGCCCCGACGGGGACGTCGCCGTGAGCAACGGCCGCTCGGGCCTCCGCCAGGGCGATGGCCATGGCCTCGTGGTCCGCAGCTCGGCCCGGGGGCGATTGGAGCCTGGACGGCGGCGGAGCGCTCGACACGGCGGCCACGGTACCGGCCGCCTCCTGCGCCGAGCCCCTTCCATGAAGCCCGCTCCGGAAGGAATCGTCGCCTACCCGTCGAAATCATGAGCCACGTGTGGGAGAGCCCGCCTCCAGCGCGGGGGGCGAGCGGAGCTGTTCGGGCGGTGCTGGGGCCGTCCGGCCGGTGTCAGCAGGCACTCCGGCCGGGTCCGAAGCATCCGGATGGGCGCGCTCGTCGCCGCCGCTGACGGACCGCCACCGGACCCACTACCGGCGCGGTCGATCAAACGGCTCCCTCTGAGGGGGCGCACCCACCATCCTTCCCGGCGACATCACATGGCGGAGGGGATGGCGGAGGGGATGGGATTCGAACCCACGGTCGGTTGCCCGACACACGATTTCCAGTCGTGCCGATTCGGCCGCTCTCGCACCCCTCCGGGCGTCAGGGTATCTTCGGCCTGCGAGCGGTCGCTCCGTGCGGCGGCCGGGTCCTGCGCAACGGGATCCCCGTGAACCGAGTCAGGGCCGGAAGGCAGCAGCTCTCAGCGGGCCCTCTCGTGTGCCGCAGTCAGCCTGGCTGCCGCACCGAGTGACCGCTCGTCGGCGGCCGGGTCCCCGGCGGGCGCGCCCGTCGAGAACCGGAGGAGATGACACGGCTCGCCGGTAGTCTGGTCCGCCGTGGCCGATCAGTCCTATCAGTCTCTCTACCGTCGCTACCGACCCCAGCGGTTCAGCGAGGTGAAGGGCCAGGACCACGTCACCCGAGCGCTTCGCAACGCGGCGCGCGACGGCACGGGTCGCTCACGCCTACCTGTTCAGCGGACCTCGGGGCACGGGCAAGACCTCGACGGCGCGCATCCTGGCCAAGGTCCTCAACTGCGCCAACCAGCGCGACGGTGAGCCCTGCGGCACGTGCGAGTCGTGCGTGCAGGTTGCCCTGGGCACCTCCTTCGACGTCCACGAGCTCGACGCGGCGTCGAACAACGGGGTCGAGGCGATGCGGGATCTGGTGGCCAGGGCCGCCCTCGGTACTCCCGGCCGCTGGAAGGTGTACATCGTCGACGAGGTCCACATGCTGTCGACGGCCGCTTCGAACGCCCTGCTCAAGACGCTCGAGGAGCCGCCGGGCCACGTGGTGTTCGTGCTGGCCACGACCGATCCGCAGCGGGTCATCCCGACCATCCGCAGCCGGACCCAGCACTTCGAGTTCAGGCTGCTCAGCGGCACGGCCCTGGCCGACCTCGTGCGTCACGTCCAGGACGACGCCGGCCTGGACCTGCCCGCCGAGGCAGTCGACCTCGCTGTCAGGCGGGGCAACGGTTCTGCCCGCGACGCCCTCTCGGTGCTCGACCAGATCTCCGCCGCCGGCACGGTCGATGACGGGGTGGCCGTGCTCGACGAGCTGGTCGAGGCGCTCACCGAGCGTGACGCAGGACGGGCTCTCGTGGCCGTGGCCGAGGCCTGCGCCGCCGGCTGGGACGTCCAGCGCCTGGCCAACGACCTGGTCGAGCACCTGCGGTGGGGCTTCCTGGCCACCATGGCTCCCAGGCTCGTCCCCCTCACCGACGAGGCCCGCCAGCGGGTGGACGAGCAGGGTAGGCGCCTGGGTCCCGCCGCCCTGGTCAGGTCGATCGAAGTGGTCGGGCCAGGCCCTGGTGGACATGCGCGACGCCCTCGATCCGCGCGCCACCCTCGAGGTCGCTCTGGTGCGCCTGGCCCGTCCGGACGCCGACCATTCGCCCGAGGCGCTCCTGGAACGCATCGAAGGACTCGAGCGTCGCCTTTCGAGCGGGGGGCCGCCGACACCGGCCGGCGGCGCCGACCCGGCCCCGCAGCCCGCGCCGGCACCGCAGGCTCAGCCGGCGCCGCCCGCGTCCGAACGCTCCCCCGGCTGCCCCGCGGGGGCGACCCCGGAGGAAAGGCTGCGCTCGGGCGCCATCCGTCGACAGGCTCGGGGGCCCGAAGCGGGATCGGAACCCACACCGGCGCCGGGTCCAGCTCCAGCTGGAGGGCCCAGCGCCGTCTCCCGCCTCGGCGCCGGCTTCGAAGCCCACAGCCGGCCAACCCGATCGAGACGAGCTGGTCAAGGCCTGGGGCGACACCGTGCTCTCCGGCCTGAAGGGTCGGGCCCGAGCCCGGTTTCGAGCGGGGAGGTTCGTCGCCGCCGAGAGCGGGGTGGCCACCTTCGCCCTGCCCGACGAGATCCACCGCACCTACAGCGAGGAGTGCCGGGTCGACGTGGAGGCGGCGCTCGAGGCTCATTTCGGCGTGCCGATCCGGCTCCGCCTGGTCGTCGACGACGACTCGCCCGGCTCGCCGTCGGCCCCCGCTGCTCCGACCGTGGCGGACGACCCCCTCGATCCCGACGAGCTGACCGACGCCCCGCCGGGGTCCTCTTCGGTGGAGGCCCGCCTGTTGCAGACCTTCCCGGGCGCCCGGGAGGTGCCGGGGGCGGCGGCGCCACCCGGTTCGGACCGGTGACGGGCAGCCAGGACCAATCCCCGCTGTGTACGCCGGCCCCGTCCAGGACCTGATCGACGAGCTGGGTCGCCTCCCCGGCATCGGACCAAAGTCCGCCCAGCGCATCGCCTTCCACCTGCTCAAGGTGGACAAGGAGGAGGCGCTCCGCCTGGCTCGAGCCGTCTCCGAGGTGAAGGAGCGCACGTCGCTCTGCACGCGTTGCTTCAACGTGGCCGAGGCGGAGCTCTGCTCTCTCTGCACGGACCCCCGTCGGGACGCGTCGGCCGTCTGCGTGGTCGAGGACCCCAGAGACATCGTCGCCGTGGAGAAGACCGGCGAGTTCCGGGGCCGCTACCACGTGCTCCAGGGCGCCATCAATCCCATCGAGGGGATCGGACCCGACCAGCTGCGCGTCCGCGAGCTGCTGGCACGCATCGAGCCCGAGGGCGTCGCCGAGGCCATCTTGTGCACCAATCCCAACCTCGAGGGCGAAGCGACCGCCATGTACCTGGCCAGGTTGCTCAAGCCGCTCGGCATACGGGTGACGCGGATCGCCAGCGGTCTGCCGGTGGGCGGCGACCTCGAGTACGCCGACGAGTTGACCCTCGGCCGGGCGCTCGAAGGGCGCCGCGAGGTCGAAGCCTGACGGGTCAGGCAGCCGGTGCCTGGACCAGCAGGGCGTCGCCCTGCCCGCCGCCCCCGCACAGGGCGGCGGCTCCCAGGCCGCCTCCTCGGCGTCCGAGCTCGGTCAACAGCGTGAGCGCCAGCCGGGTCCCGGACATCCCGATGGGGTGCCCGAGGGCGATGGCGCCGCCGTTGACGTTCGTCACCTGCTCGCTGATGCCCAGGTCGTCCATCGACGCCAGACCGACGGCCGCGAAGGCCTCGTTGAACTCGAAGAGGTCCACGTCGCCGACCGCCCGACCGGCCTTCTCGATGGCCTGCCTGGTGGCCCGCGACGGCTGGGTCAAGAGGGAGGCGTCGGGGCCCGCCACCTGTCCGTAGCTCACGACCTCGCCCAGCGGACGCACGCCGAGCTCGCCGGCCCTGGCCCGCGAGGTCACCACCACGGCGGCTCCCCCGTCGGAGATCTGGCTGGCGTTCCCGGCCGTGATCGTGCCGTCGCCCGCGAAGGCGGGACGCAGCTTGCCCAGCGACTCGGTCGTCGTGCCCGGGCGCACGCCCTCGTCGGTGTCGATCACCACCGGGTCGCCCTTGCGCTGGGGCACGGACACGGCGACGATCTCGTCGGCGAAGCGGCCGTCCTTGATGGCGGCGGCGGCCCGCTCGTGCGAGGCGGCGGCCAGGGCATCCTGGCGATCGCGGGGAATGCTGGCGGCGCGGCTGTAGCTTCTCCGTCCCTGCACCCATTGCGCACACGTCGAAGGCGCAGAACAGCCCGTCGAACATCATCGAGTCGACCAGGGTGGCGTCTCCCATGCGGTAGCCGGCCCGAGCCTCGGGGAGCAGGTAGGGCGCCTTCGTCATCGACTCCATGCCCCCGGCGATCACCACCTCGGCCTCGCCGGCAGCGATCATCTGGTCGGCGAGATAGATCGAGTTGAGGCCGGACAGACAGACCTTGTTGACCGTCATGGCCGGCACGGTCATCGGGATGCCGGCCTTCACCGCCGCCTGCCGGGCGGTGATCTGGCCCTGGCCCGCCTGCAGGACCTGTCCCATCAGCACGTAATCGACCTGCTCGGGCGCCACGCCCGCCCGCTCGAGGGCGGCGGCGATGGCGAACCCGCCCAGGTCCATGGCGCTGAAGCCGGCCAGCGCACCCGACAGCCGGCCGATCGGCGTGCGAGCACCTGCGACGATGACAGAACCGGGCATCAGAGACCTCCCAGGCAGCTTTCGGCGCCCCAGTGTAGGTCGTCGCTACCGGGGAGTAAGTTGGGCGCCCATGCGAGACTTCCTCCAGGCCATACAGGACGGCGCGAGCGGGGAGCAGATCGCCGCCCTCCCCCTGCCCGAGTCCTACCGTGCCGCCGTGGTCCGCAAGTCGGAGACCGCCATGTTCGAGGGCATGGACTCGGCCGACAAGGACCCCCGGCGATCGCTGCACGTGGACGACGTCGCCGTCCCCGAGCTGGCGCCAGACGAGGCGTACGTGGCCGTGATGGCCAGCGCCATCAACTTCAACACCGTCTGGACGTCGATCTTCGAGCCCCTGCCGACCTTCATGTTCCTCGAGCGGCTCGGTCGCGAGAGCCGATGGGGAGCGCGCCACGACCTGCCGTACCACGTCGTGGGCTCGGACGGCGCCGGCGTGGTCATCCGCACGGGCTCGGCGGTACGGAAGTGGAAGCCCGGCGACCGTGTGACCATCCACTGCAACTACATCGACGACCAGGACCCCTCGTCCCACGACGACGCCATGCTGGCCGACAACCAGCGCATCTGGGGCTTCGAGTCCAACTTCGGCGGCCTGGCCGACCTCACGGTGGTGAAGGCCAACCAGCTGATGCCCAAGCCGGCCCACCTCACGTGGGAGGAGGCGGCCTGCAACGCCCTGTGCAACTCCACCTCGTACCGGATGCTGGTGAGCCACAACGGCGCCAACATGAAGCAGGGTGACACCGTGCTGATCTGGGGGGCCACCGGCGGCCTCGGCGGGTACGCCGTGCAGTACGTGCTGAACGGCGGCGGCATCCCGGTCGGCGTGGTGAGCTCGGCCGACAAGGTGAAGCTGCTCGAGGAGCTGGGCTGCGAGGCCGTCATCGACCGCAAGGCGGCGGGCTACAAGTTCTGGTCCGACGAGCACACCCAGGACGAACGGGAGTGGCGCAGGCTCGGCAAGGACGTTCGGGCCCTCGTGGGAGAGGATCCCGACATCGTCTTCGAGCACCCGGGCCGCTCGACCATGGGCGCCTCGGTCTTCGTGGCCAAGCGCGGCGGTCTGATCATGACGTGCGCGGCGACGTCGGGCTACATGATCGAGTACGACAACCGCCACCTGTGGATGAAGCTGAAGAGCATCAAGTCCAGTCACTTCGCCAACTATCGGGAGGCGTGGGAAGCCAACGACCTCATCGCCAGGGGCATGATCCAGCCCATCCTGTCGACCGTGCATCCCCTCGAGGAGGTCGGCGAGGCCACTCGGCTCGTGCACCACAACCTGCACGAGGGAAAGGTCGGGGTGCTGTGCCTGGCGCCCGTCCGAGGGCCTTGGGATCGAGGACCCCGAGGCGCGTGCGAGGATCGGCGAGGACCGGATCACGCTGTTCCGGAGGCACGGCGCAGTGAGCAGCCCGGCCGGGGGCCTGCTCCTCACCGAGATCGACCACGTGGCCATCGCCGTGCGCGACCTGGACGCGGCGATCGAGTACTACCGGTCGACGTTTCGGAGCAACGCGTGGCCCACCGCGAGCGGGTGGAGTCCGATGGGGTGGAGGAGGCGCTGATCAAGGTGGCCGACTCCTACATCCAGCTCATCACCCCGACGGGCGACGACTCCACCGTGGCCAAGTACCTGGAGCGCAAGGGCGAGGGCCTCCATCACGTCGGCTACCGGGTGGACGACTGCGGGGTCGGCCCTTCAGGCCGTGAAGGACGCCGGCGGCGCCGGTGATCGACGAGCGAGCCGAGGCCGGGGTCGCGCGGCACGACGGTTGCCTTCGTGCACCCCAAGGCGGCCTTCGGGACCCTCATCGAGCTGGTCGCAGGAGTAGGCGGCCGCAACGACCGGGAGCCCTGTGAGAGTCCACCTCGTGGATGGGACCTACGAGCTGTTCCGTCACCACTTCGGCCAGCCGTCCCACCTCGACGACGCAGGCATGGAGGTGGCCGCCGCCCGCGGGGTGGTCGCGAGCCTGCTCGGGCTGCTGGGGGAGGGGGCCACCCACCTGGGCGTGGCCACGGACCACGTCATCGAGTCGTTCCGCAACGAGATGTGGCCGACCTACAAGTCGAGCGCCGGCATGCCGCCCGAGCTGCTGGCCCAGTTCCTGCCTTCTGGAGGACGCCGTCGCCGCCCTCGGAGTGGTCGTGTGGCCGATGGTCGAGGTCGAGGCCGACGACGCCCTCGCCTCGGCGGCCGCCGTGGCCGCCGACAGACGCCGAGGTCGAGCAGGTCCTCATCTGCACCCCGGACAAGGACCTGGCCCAGTGCGTGGTGGACCGACGGGTCGTGCAGCTCGACCGCCGTCGGCGGGCGGACAGCGGGCCGATCGTGACCGACGAGGCCGGCGTCGTGGCCAAGTTCGGGGTCCCCCCGAGCTCGATCCCCGACTACCTGGCGCTGGTCGGGGACTCGTCCGACGGCTACCCGGGCCTGCCCGGATGGGGAGCCAAGTCCACCGCTGCCGTCCTGGCGCCGCTACGGCCACCTCGAGGACGTGCCCGAGCTGGCGCTGCGCTGGGACATCACGGTTCGCGGCGGCACCGCCCTGGCCAGCACGCTGGCCGAGCAGCGCGACCTGGCCCTGCTCTTCCGAGACCTGGCCACCCTGCGGGTCGACCCGTCGTTGCTCGACGGCGTGGACAGCCTGCGCTGGCAGGGCCCGACCGAGGACTTCGGCGCGCTGTGCCGACGGCTGGACGCCGACGACCTGCGCCGTCGGGCCGAGTCGCTGGCGTCGAGGCGCTGATCTACGGTCCCCCGAACGCCGGCGGGAGTGGCCTGGCGGTGGCGTCCGCCAGCAGGTCCAGGTAGCGCTCGCGGCTGACCTCGACGGCGCCCAGGCTGGCGAGATGGGGCGTGCGCCACTGCACGTCGAGCAGCGTCGCCCCGCCGGCCACCAGGCGCTCGACCAGGGCCACGAGCGCCACCTTGGAGGCGTCGCTGCGGTGGTGGAACATCGACTCACCGGCGAAGAAGCCGCCGATGGCCACGCCGTAGAGGCCACCGGCCAGCAGGTCCCCGCCGCCGGGCCCCTCCCCGGGAGCCCACGCCTCGACGCTGTGTGCCCACCCGAGCCGGTGCAGGGCGGCGTAGGCCTCCAGGATGTCGGCGGTGATCCACCGACCAGGCCGGCCCGGATCCGCACAGGCCCGACTCACGGCCGTCGAAGGCGGTGTTCACCCGCACCTCGAAGCGGCGACACGAGCGGGCGCAGCGACCGGCTCACGTGCAGACCGTCCAGGGGCAGGATCGCCCTGGGGTCCGGCGACCACCAGCCCATGACGGACCGGCCACCCGGGGCGTCGAGCGGCATCGGGAACAGCCCGCTGCGGTAGGCCGCCAGCAGGGTGCCGGGCTCGAGGTCGGCGCCGACGGCGACGACATCGTCCATGAGCGCGCTCCTGCTCACCCTGCGGTGACGGCGCGCCGCTGCGCCGGGTCGCGGAAATGTGCCAGGAAGACGGGGCCGGCTCGATGGGCACGGCCCAGACTCGCGCTTGTAGCCTGCCCGACATGGCTGAGCATTCGATGACCCAGCGCCTGGAGGAGCTCGCCGCCCGCCGGGAGGAGGCCAGGCACGCTGGATCGGCCCGGGCGGTGGAGCGCCAGCACGCCCAGGGCAAGATGACGGCGCGAGAGCGGATCGAGTACCTCCTCGACGAGGGCTCCTTCCAGGAGCTCGACATGCTGGCCCGCCACCGGGCCCACGGCGGGGGCCTCGACGACAACCGCCCGTACACCGACGGGGTGATCACCGGCTTCGGCACCATCGACGGACGGCGGGTCGTGCCTGTTCAGCCAGGACTTCACCGTGTTCGGCGGCGCCCTGGGCGAGGTCTTCGCCGAGAAGATCCACAAGATCATGGACCTGTCCGCCTCGGTCGGCGTGCCCATGATCGGCCTGAACGACGGCGCCGGCGCGCGCATCCAGGAGGGTGTCGTCGTCGCTCGCCGCCTACGGCGGCATCTTCCTCCGCAACGTCACCGCGTCGGGCGTCATCCCCCAGATCAGCGTCATCCTCGGTCCGTGCGCCGGCGGCGCCGTGTACAGCCCGGCCATGACCGACTTCATCTTCATGGTCCGCGAGATCAGCAACATGTTCATCACCGGGCCGGACGTGGTGAAGACGGTGACCGGCGAGGACGTCACCCTCGAGCAGCTGGGCGGCGCCACCAGCCACGCCACCAAGTCCGGGGTCGCCACCTTCGTGACCGCCGACGAGAAGTCGTGCCTGGACGAGGTGCGCTACCTGCTCGGCTTCCTCCCCGCCAACAACCTCGAGGAGCCGCCGGCCCTCGATCCCGGCCGACGAGGCCGACCGCGCCACCCCCGAGCTGTCCGAGCTCATGCCGACCAGCCCCAACCAGCCCTACGACATGAAGCGGGTCATCGCCGCCGTCGTCGACGACGGCGAGTACTTCGAGTACTGCCCGCACTGGGCCATGAACATCACCTGTGGGTTCGCCCGCATCGACGGCAACGTGGTCGGCATCGTCGGCAACCAGCCCCAGGTGCTGGCCGGAGTGCTCGACATCGACTCGCTCGGAGAAGGGCGGCCGCTTCGTCCGCACCTGCGACGCCTTCAACATCCCGCTCGTGACCTTCGTCGACGTTCCCGGCTTCATGCCCGGGACCGATCAGGAGTACGGCGGCATCATCCGCCACGGCGCCAAGCTGCTCTACTCCTACTGCGAGGCGACCGTGCCGCTCATCCAGATCATCACCCGCAAGGCCTACGGCGGCGCCTACGTGGTCATGAACTCCAAGTCGATCGGGGCCGACCTCGCCTACGCCTGGCCGTCCGCCGAGCTGGCCGTCATGGGCCCGCAGGGCGCGGTCGACATCGTCCACCGCCGGGAGCTGGCGGAGGCCGCCGACCCCGAGTCCCGCCGCAGCGAGCTGGTCGAGGAGTACACCGAGCGCTACGCCAACCCCTACATCGCGGCCGAGCGGGGGTACGTCGACGACGTGATCGATCCGGCCGACACCCGGCGGGTCCTGGTCAGGAGCCTCGAGCTGCTGCGCAGCAAGCGCGAGGACCTGCCCAAGCGCAAGCACGGCAACATGCCGTTCTGAGCGAGATGGCCACGCAGCACGACTCGGAGGCGGCGCACGAGGCGGGCCCGGGAGGCCCGCCGGTGGATGCGGGCCCGGGACCGGCCCGTGGACGGCCGGCCCGGATCGGCCCGTCGACGACGCCGAGGTGATCGCCGCCATCGCCGCCGCCGTCGAGCTGTGCTGGCCGCGTCCGGTGGCGTCCGTTCCGAAGCGGGAGGCCCGTCCGGCCACGCCGGCGTGGCGCTTCTCGGGGCGCTGGTGGTCCAAGCCACCCCAGCTCCGGCGGGACCGGCCCTGGGCCGAGCCGTGAGCACCCTCGTCGGCGGGCTCGGTCGAGGCGATCGAGCTCACGACCGTCGCCGACGACGAGGTCGTGCTGCACGCGCCGGCGAGACCGGGTCACCCGGCCCAGGCGATCCGGCGCACGGGACTCGAGCCCGGCCGCGAGCACGAGGTGGAGGGGGTCGGCCGTTCCGGACGCTGCCCCGGCCGCCAGGCGAGCGACTGGCGACCGTGGCCACCGTCAACGACGTGCACTTCGGCGAGGTCGAGTGCGGCGTGCTCGAGGGCAACACCTCGGGGCCCGTCCTGCGGCGTCGGCCCCGGCGAGACGCCGTACCCCGACACGATGAACCGGGCCGCTGTGTCAGGAGATCGCCGCCATCGAGCCGGACGTCGTGCTGGCCAAGGGTGACCTGACCGACCCACGGCACGGCCGAGGAGCTCGAGGCCTTCCTCGCCTGCTACCGGCCCGCCTTCGGCGAGCGGCTCCACTACGTGCGGGCAACCACGACGCCAGCGCCGACTTCTCCGTCGTCCCGGCGTGGGCCGATCGGAGCTGACGCTGCCCGGCGTGACCCTGGCCGTGCTCGACACCACGATCCCTGGTCGGGCGAGCGGCCGGGTCGACGCCGACCAGCTCGAGTGGCTCGACGAGCTGGGTTCGCGGGCCGACCGGCTGGTGCTCGTCTTCGGCCACCACCACCCGTGGGACCCGTCGTCGCGGGCCCGCCCGGACGACTACTTCGGCATCAGCCCCGCCGACTCCGAGGCGCTGGTCGACGTGATCGCCCGCCGCCCCGCGCTGGTCGGGTACTTCGCCGGCCACACCCACCGCAACCGGGTCCGCCGCTTCGGGCCGAGCGGGCGAGGTGCCCTGCGCCGAGGTGGCCTGCGTCAAGGACTTCCCCGGCACCTGGGCCGAGTACCGGGTCTTCGAGGGTGGATCCTCCAGGTCCACCGCCGCATCTCCAGCCCCGAGGCCCTGGCCTGGTCCGAGGGCACCCGGGCGATGTTCGGCGGCTTCTACGCCCAGTACGCCTTCGGCCAGCTGTCCGACCGCTGCTTCGCTGTCTGGCCACGGTCGTGACGCTCAGCCTGTGTCACCGGCCGATGGTCGCCGGAGGCTCACGGCGGGCGCTGGCGGTGTAGCGCAAAGCGGTGGCGGTGCTCAGCGCGCAAGAACAGTGCTCCAGCGCCGTCCGGAGCGACCTTGCAGCGGCTGGGTGCGCATAGCGCGTGTCGCCACGACAAGAACGGTTCTTCGGCGCCTAGCACGGTCAACCTGCAGCGATTCGGTCCGGTTGGGGACGGCGCGGCAGGCAGCGCGCCAACTAGCGCGACGTCACGGTCCGGTCGGTCGCGGTGGCGCTCGGCCAGGTCCGCCAGCTCCTCGACCAGGTGGGTGATCTCGAAGTCCTTCGGCGTGTAGATGGCGACGACGCCGGCCGCCTTCAGGCGGGCCACGTCGGCGGCCGGGACGATGCCGCCGACGACCACCGGTGCGTCCACCCCTTCCTCGCGCAGCAGCTGCACCACCTCGGGGACGAGCTGGAGGTGGCTGCCGGACAGGATGGAGATGCCGACGACGTCGACGTCCTCGTCCCTGGCCGCGGCTGCGATCTGGGCCGGCGTGAGCCGGATTCCCTGGTAGACGACCTCGAAGCCGGCGTCGCGGGCGGCGACGGCGATCTGCTCGGCGCCGTTGGAGTGCCCGTCCAAACCGGGCTTGGCCACGAGCAGGCGGGGCGGACCGCCCGGTAGGTCGCGCACCCGCGCCTTGACGCCGCGCGATCTCGCTGCCGCGGTGTCCGACGCCGCCGCCCACGCCGGTCGGCGCCCGGTACTCGCCGAAGACCTCCCGCAGGGCGCCGGCCCACTCACCCGTCGTGCCCCCCGCGTGGGCCAGGGCGATGGTGGGTGGCATCACGTTCTCGCCCGACTCGGCCGCCCGGCGCAGGTCGTCGAGCGCCCCGCGGACGGCGGCCTGGTCACGCTGCCGGCGCCAGGCGGCGACGTCGTCGCGCAGCTTCGCCTCGACCGCCGGATCGACGGTGAGGAAGTTGCCCTCGAGCCCCTCGTCCTCGGTTATCGGGTTCAGCGGCGACGGCGCCGTGTCGGTGTAGCAATTGACGCCGATCACCTTGAGCTCGCCCGTCTCGATGCGACGGGTGCGCTCGGACTGGCTGCGCACCAGGCGGGCCTTGAGCTCGTCGATGGCCTCGAAGGCGCCACCCATGCCGATGACCTCGTCCAGCTCCGCCCTGGCCGCCTCGGCCAGCTCCGCCGTCTTTGCTTCCACCACGTGGGAGCCGTCGAAGATGTCCCCGTGCTCGAGCAGATCCGTCTCGTAGGCGAGCACCTGCTGGATCCGGAGCGACCACTGCTGGTCCCACGGCCGCGGGCAGCCCGAGTGCCTCGTTCCAGGCCGGCAGCTGGATGGCTCGGGCCCGGGCGTCCCTGCTCAAGGTGACGCCGAGGGTCTCGAGCACGATGCGCTGCACGTTGTTCTCGGGCTGGCTCTCGGTCAGCCCGAGGCTGTTCACCTGGACGCCGTAGCGCAGGCGTCGCAGCTTGGGGTCCTCGACGCCGTAGCGATACCGGCAGATGTCGTCCCAGAGCCGGGCGAAGGCCCGCATCTTGCAGGTCTCCTCGACGAAGCGGATGCCCGAGTTCACGAAGAACGAGATACGGCCCACGACAGTGGGGAACTCCTCGGCCGGCACCTGGCCCGACTCCCGCACGGCGTCGAGGACACCGACGGCGGTGGCCAGGGCGTAGGCGAGCTCCTGCACCGGGGTGGCTCCGGCCTCCTGGAGGTGGTAGCTGCAGACGTTGATCGGGTTCCACTTCGGCGCGTGCCGCACGGTGTAGGCGATCGTGTCGACGGTGAGGCGACGGCTCGCCTCGGGCGGGAAGATGAACGTCCCCCGGGACAGGTACTCCTTGATGATGTCGTTCTGCGTGGTGCCGGCCAGCGCCTTGGGGTCGACGCCGGTGCGCTCGGCGTTGGCGATGTAGAGGCCGAGCAGCCAGGCCGCGGTGGCGTTGATCGTCATCGAGGTGTTCATCTCGCCCATGGGGATGCCGTCCATGAGCTGGGCCATGTGACCGAGGTGGGCGACGGGTACGCCCGACCTTGCCCACCTCGCCCGCCGCCTCGGGAGAGTCGGGGTCGTAGCCGATCTGGGTCGGCAGGTCGAAGGCGATCGACAGGCCGGTCTGGCCCCGGGCCAGGTTGGTCCGGTACAGCTCGTTGGACGCCTCGGCGCTGGAATGGCCCGAGTAGGTCCGCATCACCCACGGTCTGTCGGCCATAGGCACCATTCTCACGCGCCGCTCAGGAGCGGTGGTAGTCGTAGAAGCCCCGGCCCGACTTTCGACCCAGGTGCTCGGCGGTGACCATGCGACGCAGCAGCGGTGCCGCGGCCTGGCTCGGCTCCCGGTGCTCGGCGTAGAGGGCATCGAGGATGGCCAGGCTGGTGTCGAGCCCGACGAGGTCGAGCAGCGCAAAGGGACCCATCGGGAAGCCACAGCCTCCCTTCATGGCCGCGTCGATGTCCTCCTTGGTCGCCACCCCCTGCTCGTAGAGCTTGACGGCGCTGTTGAGGTACGGGAAGAGCAGGGCGTTCACGACGAAGCCGGCCTGGTCCTTGACCTCGACCGGGGTCTTGCCGCACTCCTCGGCGAAGGTGCGGGCTGTCGCCATCGTCGTGTCGCTGGCCGTGAGCGGGCGCACCAGCTCCACCAGCGCCATCGAGGGGGCGGGATTGAAGAAGTGGATCCCGCACACGCGATCGGGGCGTCCCGTCTCCATGGCCATGTCGATGACGGCCAGGGTGGACGTATTGGTCGCCAGCACGGTCGACTCGCCGCAGACCCGGTCGAGCTCGCTGAAGAGGTGCTTCTTGGTGGTCAGGTCCTCCACGACGGACTCGAGGACCAGGTCGCAGTCCGCCAGGCGGTCCAGCTCCGAGGTGGGCGTGACCAGGGCGAGCGCCGCCTCCTTGTCGGCCTCGGTCATGCGGTCCTTCGACACCGCCCTCGAGAGCGACTTGTCCAGGCTGGCCACGGCCTTGTCCGCCGTGGCCTGCTGGCGTGAGCGCAGCACCACCTCGTGACCCGATACCGCAGCGCACTCGGCGACGCCCGAGCCCATGATCCCCGAACCGACGATTCCAATTCGCTTGGTCGACATACCGGCATGCTACTGGTGGGTAACCTCCGGGCTCCATTGGGCACCGTGGCGCTCCGCCCGGGGTGCCGCCCTCCAGCGGCGGTCGCGTCAGGGCCGCTGACTTGGTTCGTGACATCCGTGTCACACCTGGACAAAGTCCCACGAAGCAGGCCTTGCCAAATTTCGCAATTGCTTTACCGTATCCCCAAACCCCTGTTAACCCCTATGCGTTGCTCGCGGGGGTGGGGCGAAACAAGTAAAGGGGCGGAGTGGGCGGATGCGAGTATTCTCTCGCGCCCGGGGTGGCGCCGTCGCGACAATTGGGCTGATCGCACTGGTCACGGGGGGCATCACCGGTGTCGCCGTGGGCGAGCTCGCGCTCATCCAACCGTCGGTTCAGCAGGCGCAACCGGCGCGTGGCACGAGTCATGCACCCATCAAGGCGAAGCTCGCTTCCGTTGGATCTCCGTGCGCTCTCGGGAGCATCGGTGCGGACAACGGCTGGGGCCTGCCCCTGCCGGCCGGCTACCTGGTGAACGGCAGCGTCGACCAGGGAGTCGACTATGCCGCGCCGGGCGGGACACCCGAATGTGCCATGGGAGACGGCACGATCATCGACGAAGGGGGACCGTCACTGAACGGCTTCGGCCCCTGGGCGCCGGCCCTGCACATCGACGACGGGCCGCTCGCCGGTCAGACCGTGTACTACGGCCACGCCGGACCCGACCTGGTCCCCGTCGGCGCCCACGTCGCCAGCGGCCAGCAGATCACCGAGGTGGGCAACGGCATCGTCGGCTTCTCCACCGGTCCGCACCTCGAGATCGGGTTCTATCCGCCGGGCCCCTTTGGCGCCGGCCAGGCCATGCTGAACTACATCAACTCGACGGGCCCCAGTGACAACTCGAGTTGCACGGTCTGGGCAGGTCACCAGGTCTGCGGTGCGATCCGGGACAAGTACCTGTCCCTTGGAGGGGCCTTCGTGCTCGGCTGGCCCCTCACCGACGAGACCCCCACGCCGGATCAGGTCGGACGCTTCAACTACTTCACCAACAACTGGTCGATCTACTGGACTCCGAACACCGGTGCGTGGTCCATACACGGCGCCATCCTCGACCACTGGGCAGCGATGGGGTGGGAGCGAAGTGTCGTCGGCTACCCGGTGACGGACGAGACCCCCACGCCGGATCACATCGGGCGCTTCAACCACTTCGCTCAGAACGGCTCGATCTACTGGACTCCGAACACCGGGGCGTGGTCCATACACGGCGCCATCCTGAACCACTGGGCAGCGATGGGCTGGGAGCGAAGCGTCGCTCGGCTACCCGGTGAGCGACGAGACCCCCACGCCGGATCACATCGGGCGCTTCAACCACTTCGCTCAGAACGGCTCGATCTACTGGACTCCGAGCACCGGGCGCGTGGTCCATACACGGCGCCATCCTCAACCACTGGGCAGCGATGGGCTGGGAGCGCAGCGTGCTCGGTTACCCGGTGACGGACGAGACTCCCACGCCGGATCACATCGGGCAGTTCAACCATTTCTCCAAGAACGGCTCCATCTACTGGACGCCGACCGCCGGCGCCTGGGAGATCCACGGTGACATTCGCACCGAGTGGGCCAAGCTCGGGTGGGAGCGCAGCGTGCTCGGCTATCCGGTGACCGACCAGGGCACCACGGCGGACAAGGTGGGCCACTTCACCAACTTCTCGTCGACCCGCAGCCTCAACAACGTCGATGGCTCTATCTACTGGACGCCGACCACGGGCGCCCACGACGTGTACGGGGCGGTCCGGGCGAAGTGGATTGCCATGGGCGCCGAGCAGAGCTGCCTCGGCTATCCGATCAGCGACGCCACCGGCGCGCAGGGCACCTTCCAGCGAGGGGTGATCAACGTCGACGCCACGAGCGGACAGGCCACCTCGAGCTGCTGAGCGTCCTCTGCTCGGCGAGGTAGCGTCGTCGATGTGGCGGGAACGATCGCCCTGGTGGGGGGCGCCGAGTGGCAGGACGGGTGCTCCTTCGACGCCGAGCTGCTCGCCCAGGCTGGCGGTGAGGTGCTCGTGCTGCCCACGGCCGCGGCCTACGAGCACCCCGATCGGGCCGTTGCGACGGCCGAGCGGTGGTTCTCCTCCATGGGCGGGCGGGTGCGGGGGCTCATGGTGCTCGGTCGGGCCGACGCCGAGCAGGAGGTCAATGCCGCGGCCCTGCGGTCCAGCTCCTTCGTGTACCTGGGCGGCGGCTCGCCGCTGCACCTGCGATCGGTGCTGAAGGACTCCCTGGTCTGGGACGCGCTGCTCGACGCCTGGCACGGTGGGGCGACCGTCGCCGGCTCCTCGGCCGGGCGCCATGGTGCTGACCGATCCGATGGTGGACCCGAGAGGAGGCGCCTTCACCGTCGGGCTCGGCCTGCTCGAGCAGCTGGCGGTGATCCCCCACGCCGCCACCTGGTCGCACGAGAAGATCGACCGCACCCTCGCCCTCGCTCCCGCCGGTGTCCCGGTGGCGCGCATCGAGGAGCGCACGGCCCTCCTCAGGGATCCCGACGGACGCTGGCGCGTCGCCGGCGCCGGCACCGCCTCCGTCTTCGTCGACCACCACGAGGCTGGCCTGGACGTCCTCCCGGGCTGAGGGCGGCGAGCGGGCGTCACCCTCGGACGGTTCGGGACCGTGGCGCCGAGCCCGATCACCTGCGCCGCGTCAGGACTCCGTGATCGTCACCTTGGTCATCTTGTGGACGGCGGTCGGTGTGCCCGACTGGCTGCCGCCAGCCTCGATCTGCTTGACCACGTCCATGCCCGAGCTCACGCTGCCGAACAGCGAGTAATTGGGCGGCAGCTGGGTGCCCTGGGACCCGGTGATGATGAAGAACTGGCTGCCGTTGGTGTTGGGGCCGGAGTTCGCCATGGCCAGGGACCCCACCTTGTAGGCGCCGGCCTTGGGCAGCTCGTCGGCGAACTTGTAGCCGGGACCGCCGCTGCCGTTGCCCTGCGGGTCGCCCCCCTGGACGACGAAGCCGGGGATGACCCGGTGGAAGGTCAGGCCGTCGTAGAAGTGCTCCCGGGCCAGAAAGACGAAGTTGTTGACGGTCTTGGGCGCAGATTTGGCGTCCAGGGCGACGGTGAAGGTACCGACGTCGGTGTTGACGGTCGCCGAGTACGTCTTCCCGGTCGATATGCACATAGGCGGTGGGGCGGAGAACGACGTCATGCGAGGAGAGCTCCCGTTCGGGTTCGGACATTGGGTGTGGCTGACGGCCGCTGTCGTCTTCGAGGTGGAGACAGCCGTGGACTTCGAGCTTCCCCGGTTGACGAAATAGATGACCACGACGACGGCGGCGACGGCGGCGAGCACTAGGCCGCCGCGGCGAAGCAACCGGGCCCGCCGGCGGGCCGCCTGGGCCTGGGCCTGGCGGGCCTGGCGAAACGCACGCTTGCGTTGGCGCTTGGCGGTTGCCACGGGCGGTCACCGTAGTCGCTGCTGCCACCCCCTTCGTCGCCGGGGCACGGCTGCTGGAGTCGTCGAGGGGTACCCCAGGCGGGTGAGAGAAATAACTCGAAATCCCCCCCGAACAGGGGGTCCACTTCTCATATCTCGACCCGCCTGCCATAGCACCGTGTGAACGGGTTGACAGACCGATGTGAATCCGTAAGTTGGGTCTATCGGGAGGGGGGAAGCTCTATAGCAAGGCGGCTCCATTAGCTGTTCTATCGCCCAGCTCAGCCGGGGGGGCTGCTGGGAACACGATCGATGAGCAACCTGGCGCCGTCTCAGAGGCGGTCGTAGGGCAGCGCAAATTCCCGTGGTTTTGGGAGTGCGCGCCGTGGGCGTGGCCGCTGAGAGCAGGCCAGGAATGCGGGAAACGAAGCCTCTGCTGGTGGTCGTGGGCGCTTGCGTCGCGCTCGGTCTTGCGGGCTGTGGCACCGCTTCGGTCGCCCACGTCGCTGCCGGCCAACCGTCCGCTGCATCGTCGGCGACATCCACGACCGCAGGTCCGGCGGCACCGACGTCGCCAGCGACGACGGGCCAGGTTCCCCCGGGCTGGAAGCCGGTGGTCTACGAGTCCGTGAGCTTCGCCGTGCCCGCGACCTGGCCCGTGTACGACCTGCGGGCGGACCCCAGTCGCTGCGTCAGGTTGGACGTGAACGCGGTGTACCTCGGCCACGTCGGCCCGCACCCCGCCTGTCCGGCCATGGCGGTCGGCAAGACGGACGCCGTGCACGTCGAACCCTTCGACGCCCAGTCGCGCGCCCAGGTGGTACTGGGGCCAACGCCGACGACGGTGGCCGGCCAACCGGCGCTGACCGATCCGTCCAGTGCCACCACGAGGAGCATCGTCGTCGCCCTCGAGCGTTCGGCCGTGCTGCTCACGCTCTCGTACAACTCGAGCCCGGCGCTCGACCAGTCGATACTCGCCACCCTCAGGACGAACCCGTGACCGAGGGCCCTTGCGAACGGGGGGGCCGAGCGTGAAGGCGCGGCGGCGGTGGCTCCTCCGCCTGTTCGCCCTCTGCATGCCCATCCTGATCATCCTCGTCGTGGCGGGTGTGTTCTCGCCCACCGCGGCGCCGCCTGCCCGTGCCGCCGCTGTCTTCACCGGCCAGGGCTTCGACACGTGCTCGGCACCCGATGCGGGCACGATGCAGGCATGGCTGGCGTCGCCCTACCGGGCTCTGGGGATCTACGTCGGGGGGGCGAACCGGGCGTGTGGGGACGGGAACCTCTCGACCGGATGGGTCAACGCCGTGGAGGCCCAGGGCTGGAAGCTGGCACCGCTGTACGTGGGCCTCCAGGCCAACTGCGTCAACCAGGGCGGCCTGGCCACGATGAGCCTCGACCCTCCGACGGCCTCCGGCCAAGGTACGCAGGCGGCCGACGACGCCGCGCAGCGGGCGGCCAACTTCGGCCTGGGGGCGGGCACCCCGATCTACTTCGACATGGAGGCCTACGACAACAGCAACGGAGCCTGCGTCACCGCCACCCTCGCCTTCGAGGACGCCTGGACGGCCGAGATGCACCGGCTGGGCCTCGTCGCCGGTGTCTACGGCAGCCTTGGACTCCACCATCGACGACCTCGCCGCCCACAACTCGAGCAGCCCCGACGACATCTGGTACGCCGCCTGGAACGGCGACGCGTCCGTCGAGACGGGGAGCGTGCTCCCGTCGGCGTACCTCAACCACCAGCGCATCCACCAGTACCAGGGCGGTACCAACCAGACCTTCGGCAACGTGACCCTCAACATCGACCTGGACTTCGCCGACGGCGCGCTGACCGGGAACGGAGCGCCGGTCTGTCAGACCTTCACGGGACCGGTCACGGGGAGCCACCAGGTCTGCGGGGCCATCCTGGCCAAGTACATCTCTCTCGGAGGACCTTTCCTCCTGGGCTATCCCACCACCGACGAGACCCCGACCCCGGACGGGATCGGACGGTTCAACCACTTCACCAACAACGTCTCCATCTACTGGACCCCCGGTACGGGAGCGTGGTCGATCGGCGGGGCCATCCGGGCCAAGTGGGCCAGCATGGGTTGGGAACGCAGCGTCCTGGGCTATCCGACCACCGACGAGAACACGACGCCTGACAAGATCGGCCGCTACAACTACTTCAGCAACCACGGGGCGATCTACTGGACCCCCGGCACCGGGGCGTGGTCGGTCCACGGCGCGATCCTCGACAAGTGGGCCAGCTTGGGCTGGGAGACCAGCTTCCTCGGGTATCCGGTCACCGACGAGGGAACCACGCCCGATGGGGTCGGTCGCTTCAACTACTTCAGCAACCACGGGGCGATCTACTGGACGCCTGGCACCACTGCGTGGTCCATCCACGGCAAGATCCTCGACAAGTGGGCCAGTTTGGGCTGGGAGACCAGCTTCCTCGGGTATCCGGTCACCGACGAGGGAACCACGCCGAACAAGGTCGGTCGCTTCACCTACTTCAGCAATCACGGGGCCATTTACTGGACCCCTGGCACAGGGGCGTGGTCGATCCACGGCAAGATCCTCGACCGATGGGCAAGCATGGGCTGGGAGACCAGCGCCCTGGGCTTTCCCGTCACCGACGAGACCCCGACTCCGGACGGGATCGGCCGCTTCAATCACTTCAGCAAGGACGGTTCCATTTACTGGACCCCTGGCACAGGGGCGTGGTCGATCCACGGCAAGATCCTCGACAAGTGGGCCAGCATGGGCTGGGAGCGAAGCATCCTCGGCTATCCGGTCACCGACGAGACCCCGACTCCGGACGGGATCGGCCGTTTCAATCACTTCAGCGAGGACGGTTCCATTTACTGGACTGCCGGGACCGGGGCGTGGTCGATCCACGGCAAGATCCTCGACAAGTGGGCCAGCATGGGCTGGGAGCGCAGCTGTCTCGGCTATCCGGTGAGTGATGAGTTCGCCGTTCAGGATGGCCGGCAGAGCGGTCTCCAGCACGGCGACATCACCTATTCCTTCGCCACTTTGCAGGCCACGTCGAGCTGTTGACGTCGATCCGGGCCATCGGCGTTTCTGGTCGTGGCCGTCTCCCTCCGCACAGCGCGTGGCGGACTGGGACCCGTAGCGACGGACACCGCACGGACTAACGTCCCCCAGACCCTGGCCTGCGAGGTGCCGTCCTCCGGACTGGGGGCAGCCGATGGCTACTATCCAGCACAATCGGACTCGATCTGATCCACCACGAAGCCCGATAGCGTCCGCTGCGCCGGTCCGCCCACCCGGGAGAGATGACCAGTATGGGGGAAGTCGCTGCGCAACTCGACAGGGCCCACGGCCGCCCCGAAGCGACCTCGCTCCGATCGGTGCCGCACCCGCTCCGGGCTCTGGCCCTCCTGGTCTTCCTCGCAGCCTTGCTCTTCTTCGTCCTCACGGCATCGGGTCACATTCAGACAATCGATGTCAACCAGAGCAAGGCCCTCTCGCAGCAGATCGTCGCCCACGGGCAGGTGGCAATCACGGGGTTTCCGACTACTCCGGCCGGAGGCGCGGTGATCGGTACGGGAGGCCACGCCTACGCCGAGCACGACATTGGTCTCGCCGTCATCTTCCTGCCGATCTCGGCCGCGCTCCAATGGCACTGGATCAGCCCGAGTACCGCAGAGTTCCTCTACCCCCTCGTCAACCCTCTCTTCGGGGCGGCGATGATAGCCATCTTCTTCTTGTTCACCTGGCTGTTGACGGTCAGGCTCGCTGTGTCGGCAGTCTCGGCGGCACTGTTCGGGTTGACCACGATCCTCTGGCCTTACGCTCATAGCTCCTTCGACGTCCTGCCCGCGGGGTTCTTCATCCTCGCGAGCGTCTATCTCCTCTTCGCCAGTTCCCTCAGGCGAAAGAAGCTGGGGGTGGCGCCGTTGCTGGCCGGCTTGGCAGCCGGAGCGGCCATCCTGGTACGGATTGACTCTGTGCTCATTGTCGGAGTGGAGTCACTGCTTCTCGTTGGGTTGCACTGGAGGAGCACAGGTCGGACGAAGGTGCAGGTCGCCACGTCGTGGCTGGCGCCTCTCGCGGTCGCCGCAGCCGTCACGCTCTGGTACAACCATGCCCGGTTTGGATCGTGGCTCAACAATGGGCACAGGCACGACCCGCTGGTTGCTTTTTCAACACCCATCTGGGACGGATTTCTGGGCCAGCTCCTCAGTCCCGGGAAGGGCATCGTGTTCTTCACCCCAACCCTTCTCATTGCCCTTGCAGGGTGGTGGCTTCTAAGGCGCCAGGAGCCAGTTCTTGTGATGGTCGTCGGAGCTGCCGTTCTGAGCTACGTGCTATTCCATTCCGGATTCAACGATTGGTCGGGATCTGCAGCCTGGGGACCTCGCTTCGTTGTCCCGGTGATCGGCCTCATGATGTTGCCGCTCGGCGTGGTGCTGGCCAGATGGAGAGAGCTCGGGGTGTGGGCCAAGACCACGGTGGTCATCACCTCGGTGATCGGCTTTCTGGTGCAGGTCATCGGGGTCACTACCGATGACCTCGGCGTCGCTCTGATGCATTCCGGTGGCAATTGGACCTCCAGCCAAATCCTGAACGGGTGGCGGACACTCAACCAGGCCCTCCATGGCGTGGAGCCATACTCAGCGGCGAAGGTGAAGGGTGCGCTCCCAGTCCCTGTGCCTCATTTCAACTTCTGGTGGGCAGGTTGGGCCCCAGCGCGTGCGGCGACCGGGTTGATCGTTTCGGTATTGGCTTCACTGCTCGTTATGGCAATCATCGTCGGGGTGATCTGGGTTCGCAGGCAAACCCCGCATTCCTCTTCGGCGCCGGTCACGGTCTCGTAGGATTCGGGGCGTGCAGGTGACGGTCGTCGGTGACACCGCCAAGGCGGGCGGGTTCATTCGCTCGGCGCTGGCTGAGCACCGGTTCGCGGTCGACGATCGCCGGCCGACTTTCCTGGCCGGGGTGTCTTGGCCATGTCGCGGGTGACTGCGGCGACATCCCTCGAGACGAGTGGTCGTCCGACCGACCGGGTCGAGTCCGGTCCTGGCTCGGCCAAGCCCGTCCCCTGGGCCCGTCGCCTCCTCTTCGGGTTGGGCGCCCTCGCCCTCGTTACGACGGGTGTTCCCTTCGCCTTCGAGGCCGGCCGGATGGCGACCGCCGGTCCGGTCAATCTGTTCGGCGACAACGCCCTCATCGGGCTGGCAACCAACGGGGCTGCTCATCTGCAGCAGGCCCTCGGGCCCTACGACCGCTTTGGTTGGCACCACCCGGGACCGGTCTACTTCTACCTCCTGCTCTTCCCGACCTGGATCTTCGGCCTCTCCACCGGGGTGTGGGTCGGGGCCAGCCTGATCAACGGCGCGACCGCCGTGGCCCTGGTCGGCGTGGCGTGGAGGCGAGCGGGCGCCGTGGCCGGGCTCTGGGCCGCGGTATGCCTCGGTTTTCTCGCCATAGCCGCCGGGACGCAGACGTTCGCCGACGCGTGGAATCCGTTCGTGGTCATCATCCCTCTCGCCCTCTTCATCATGCTCTGCGGTGGGGCGGTGGCAGGCCGTTCCCTGCTGTCCCTGGCCGGCGCCGCCCTGGCCGGGTCGTTCGCGGTGCAGACGAACGTGGGCACGGCGCCTGTGGTCGGGACTGTGTTCCTCGTGGTGGTGCTGGTCACGCTCGGCCCCATCATTGTTCGCCGACGCCGGTCACTCGCCGACCTGGGCGTGCCAATGAGGGGATCCCCCTGGAGGGTCGTGGCTTTGGCGGCCGCGTTGGTCGGCGTGGTGGTGATCTGGATCCCGCCCATAGTCGAGGAGGTGACCGGGCACCCCGGCAACCTGACCGAGCTTTGGCGGTTCTTCACCGCCTCCCACGCCCACCATGCGCTGCGACCCTCCGTCGACGCCCTGGGCTCGATGCAGGGCCTGCTGTCGTTCGGCATCAACAGCCGCAGCGGAGGCGTGCTGCAGGGCCCCCATCCCACCGCCGTGGTCATCGGGATCTTCGTCGTGGCCGGGTTGGCGGTGGGGGTGGGATGGGTGCGGGGCCAGCGTCTGGGGATGGCCCTGGGCGGCGCCAGCCTCTTGGCGGAGGCGGCGAGTGTCATCGCCATCACCAGGATCGTGGGTCCTTTCTCCAGCTATCTGTTCGTGTGGTCCCTGGCGGTGCCCCTGGTCGTCGTCATCGCCCTGGGGGTGGCGGTCGTGGGGACCCGCGCGCCGGTCGACATGGGGACCCGTCGAGGGGCTCTGTCACGGGGCTCGGCGACAGGGTGGCTCCCGGGTGCGATTGCAGGCGCGGTCCTGGCGATGGGGGCCTTGGTGGTGTCGGTGGTCTTCAGCGTGCAGGCCAGCCGCCAGCCGGCCCTGTTTGCCGAGTGGATCCAGGTCAACACCGGAGCGGCCTGGACGCTCGTGGCGCCCCAGCTACGCGAGGGGGAGACAGTCTTCTTGGACATGCGCTGGCACGACAGCTGGTCCATCGCCGCCGGGTTGGCATCTGCCATGGTCGAGCACGGCGAGCACGCCAAGGTGGCACCCAGCTGGGGCCTGCTGTTCGGATCGCGCCAGGTGAGCGGTCAGGTGGGGGCGCACGTTATAGCCCTGTACCAAGCCGCCCATCCGCCGGCGACACCGCCGCCCGGCTTCGTGCGGCTGGGTCAGGCCAACGACACCGTCCTGTACCTCTCCAACCAGGGGTCACCCATGGCGCCGGTTCCGCTCGCGCCCGGGGGATAGCGCCGGCAGCCCCTCGGGCCTCAGGTGAACTGTGGACCGAACCAGGGCCCGCCACTCTGCACCCAGACCACGTCGGTGGCGCCCGTGTCGTCCACCACCCACACATCGGTCTGGTTGGGGATGCCCTGCTGGTTGGCGGCCGCCAATCCGGCTCCAGGCGGGGCGAGTCCGCGGGGTGAGATGGCGAGTGGCCCGTTCCAGGACCCGGCGCCGTCCACCCAGAGCACCTGGGCCGAACCACTCGCTCCCACCACGAACACATCGGTCTGGTTGGGGATCCCGAACTGGTTGGACGAGGCCAGCGCGGCCCCCACCGGCTCTGCGCCTGGCGCGCTGACGGCGAGGGGGACGTTCCACGCGCCACCACCGTCCACCCAGAGCACCTGGACCGCACCGCTGGCCCCCACCACGAACACGTCGGTCTGGTTGGGGATACCGAACTGGTTGGAGGCCGTCAGTGCCGCCCCCGCCGGAGCGAGACCGGCGGAGGAGATCGCCATCGGCCCGAGCCAGGACCCCTGGCCCTCCACCCACATCACCTGGGTGCCGTTGTTGCCCACGACGAACACGTCGGTCTGGTTCGAGATGCCGAACTGGTTGGACGCGGCCACTCCGGCGCCCGCCGGGGCCATCCCTGTCGGTGAGATGGACAGGGGACCGAGCCAGGCGCCCTGACCCTGGACCCAGACCACCTGGGCGGCGCCGTTTGTCCCCACGACGAACACGTCGGTCTGGTTCGAGATGCCGAACTGGTTGGACGGGGCCACTCCGGCGCCCGCCGGGGCCATCCCGGCAGGCGAGATCGCCAAGGGCCCGTTCCAGGCCCCTGCGCCCTGCACCCAGAGGACCTGGACCGCCCCGTTGGTTCCCACGACGAACACGTCGGTCTGGTTGGGGATGCCGAACTGGTTGGAGGCCGCTAATCGCGCTCCTGGTGGGGCGACGCCCGGCGGGCTGATGGCGAGGGGCCCGCTCCAGGGGCCGGAGCCCGTGACCCAGCGCACCTGGACGGCCCCGTCAGGGGCCACGCTGAACGTGTCGGTCTGGTTGGGCACGCCGAACTGCGGGGAGCTCACCACCGGAGCCGGACTGGGAGCCTGGGGGGCCTTGAACTCGATCACGTGGCCGTCGCTGCCCACGATCACGTTGTTGCCGTCGGCAGCGGCGACGGCGAACTTGGTGCCGAGTGCCCCACTGTTGATGGGCGCCGACCACAGCAGCTGGAGCGTGCCGTTGACCGGCACCGGGTTGTAGGCCTGCAGCTGCCCCATCTGCTGGTTGATCTGCCACAGCGTCGCCGAACCGGCCGTTGTCCCGTTGGAAGTGATGATCGGCGGGCCCGAGCGGTCAGGGCTGAAGTTCGCCGCCGCCCCGGCGAGGCTCAGGGCGCCGGTGGGGGCGACACGAAAGGCGCGCAGGGGGCTGGTCAGGTAGAAGAGCCCCCCGTCACCGGGCCAGACCGCGGCGTGGCTGAAGGCGGGCTGGTTGGGCAGCTCGGACACGACGTTGTCGGGGCCATTGGGCCCGGCCATCCCCCCGAGGTTGTCTCGATCGAGCAGGTAGAGGGTCTGCTTGGTCGACTGGACGAGGAGGTGGGGATGACCGGGGACGGTGCCGAAGTTGTCCGGTAACAGCGTGGGCCCGCCCGCGCCGACGTCCCCGTCGATGCTGTTGAGCTGGTTGGCGTTGAAGGGAGTGAACCGGTCGGCCTGCTGCAGGTTGCCGTTGCCGTCGACCGTCAGGCGGAAGGTCGACTGACCCAGCGCCCCCTGGGGGGTCGTCCCCGGCCCCGGGCTGGGGGGCGTCCCGTTCCCGCTCGCCACGTACATGCTCGTTCCGTCGGAAGCGAACCCGCCGCCCGACTGCCAGATGCCGCCTTGGATGTTGCCACCCGTCTCGTCGACCCACATCGACTGGGACCTCGTGCCGGTGGAGATGCCCGAGATCCAGCCCTTGTAGGCGCCCAGGTCGCAGAAGGACGAGAAGCCGAAGAAGATGCGACCTCCCTGCAGGAGGATGCCGGTGCGCTGGAGCTCGACGGTCGGGTCGAACGTGCTGCTCGAGTCGTTGCTGGCTGTCCCTCCGATAGTGATGGGCCAACCCGGCTGGAGAGCCCCGGTGGTGGCGTTGAATGCGAACGCGCGATACGTGGCCGAGCCGGGGTTCGAACCGTCCCACGTGCGGGCGACGAAATAGACGATCCCCGTCGCTGGATCGATCACCGGCGTCGCGGTCGACCCGTACTGTGGGAAGACAGCATCCGTGCAGTTCGTGGCGGTCGCCGGCTCGGGCGTTCCAAGCGATTGCGCCCAGGTGATCGCCCCTGTCGTCCTGTCGATGCCGTAGGCCACGTCGCCCTCGGTGCCCACGACGACGGTGTTGTTCCACACCAGCGGCTCGCCGTAGACCTGGCCCGACACAGGAGTGTCGAACTGCTGGTACCCGGGAGGCTTGAGATTGGGAAGATCGCCCCTCCAACCCTGGCGGGTGGGGTCGAACTTGATCGTGGTCACGTTGGCCGAGGCGGCCTGGGCGACGGTGAGAAGCGAGGCGACTGCAACGAGCGCGGCGAGAAGGACACGCTGCCGCCACCCCCGCAGGGACCCCGCCGCCGCTCGACGTGTCGTCACGAGGCAGAGGCCGCCCTGACCTGGAAGTTGGAGAAATCGACTCTGGTGCCGCCGCTCGCGCTCGACACGCTCAGGCCGGGCTGTCCCACGTATGGCGCGGGGAGCTTGGCATCCTGGGCCTGACCGACGAGCTTGCCGGCCACGGAGAACGCGAGGACCACGGGCTTGTGATCCCGCCCGCCGCGGGTGCAGTCCGCACGAAGCTCATAGGAGGACGTAGTGGGAACTGACGTCGTTCCGCTCGCCAGCTGCCGGACGCCTTGTGGTTGGCGGAGCTGGATCGACCAGGCGAGCTGGCCCGGCGATCGCGGTCCGACAGAGAAGGCGTACGAATGACCCTGGGCCGATCGGCAGAAGAGGCCGAGCTTGTCGCCCGGTCGCACGCTCGTCGGTGTGGTCGTGACCGACACGCTCACGTTGGCCAGATCCTGGCGCAGCACGGAGACGAGAACTGGCGAGGCGTCGAAGCTGCCGGAGGAGTTGAGCTGCACCATGTAGGTGTCGCCGGTGGCGGCCTCGGACTTGCTGGGGTCGCTCGAGGTCGGCCACTGCTGGATCGGGTCGGAGAAGTTGCCCTGGAACACCATCGCACCCTGGGTGGTGGGATTGCTGGCGGTTGATGTGGCGATAGCTGTGTTTGCGCCGCATGCCGCCAGCGCAATTCCCAGCGCGACCAAGATGGGGACGCGGAACGTAGCGCCGTTGATTTTCGTCATCACCACCTCTGCTGACGGCTCCGCCGCGGGCCGATCACCACTCGTTCAATTGTGGTCGCTCGGTCGTTCCAGTGTCCAGTCAATGAGATCCCCAACGAGCAGGATCACATTGTGTAGGGGTTGCCTCACAGCGCGCGCAAACCCAGCATCCCCGACGAGGTCCGGTTTGCAACTTCGAACGGCTCGACGGCGGAAGCGGTGACAGGAATTTCCTCGACTCGCCGGGCCCGATAACGAGAGGGCCCATCAGCAGACCTTCCTGGTGTGCGCATCACACCGAACTCGACGCTGCCAACAAGGCGTGGGCCGCAAGGGCGCCCCGACCCGAGGCTGTGTCTCAGGTGAACTGAGGACCGTTCCAGGTTCCGCCACCCTGCACCCAGACCACCTGGGTGCCGCCGTTCGACCCCACCACGAACACGTCGGTCTGGTTCGAGATGCCGAACTGGTTGGAGGCCGCCAGGCCGGCGCCCGCCGGGGCCTGGTCCGGCGCGGCGAGATGGCCAGCGGTCCGTTCCAGGCCCCGCCGCCCTGCACCCAGAGAACCTGGATCGCCCCGTTGGTCCCCACCACGAACACGTCGGTCTGGTTGGGGATGCCGAACTGGTTGGAGGCAGCCAGTGCGGCACCGGCCGGGGCCTGTGCCGGCCGGCGAGATGGCCAGCGGTCCGTTCCAGGCCCGCCGCCCGGCACCCAGACCACCTGAGTGGCGCCGTTGTTGCCCACCACGAACACGTCGGTCTGGTTGGGGATGCCGAACTGGTTGGAGCGCGGCCAGTCCGGCACCGGCCGGGGCCGTGTCCGGCCGGCGATGATGGCCAGCGGGCCCGTGCCAGGCCCCGCCGCCCTGCGACCCAGACCACCTGGAGTGGCGCCGTTGTTCCCCACCACGAACACGTCGGTCTGGTTGGGGATGCCGAACTGGTTGGAGGCCGCCAGCCCGGCCCCTGCCGGGGCGAGTGCTCGGCGGCGAGATGCCCAGCGGTCCCTTCCAGGCTCCGCCACCCTGCACCCAGAGAACCTGGACCGCCCCGTTGGTCCCCACCACGAACACGTCGGTCTGGTTGGGGATGCCGAACTGGTTGGAGGCCGCTAATCGCGCTCCCTGGTGGGGCGAGGCCGGGCGGGCTGATGGCGAGCGGGCCGCACCAGGCCCGGAGCCCGTTACCCAGCGCACCTGGACGGCCCCGTCAGGGGCCACGCTGAAGGTGTCGGTCTGGTTGGGCACGCCGAACTGCGGGGAGGTGACCACCGGAGTCGGAGTCGGAGCCTGGGGGGCCTTGAACTCGATCACGTGGCCGTCGGTCCCCACGAGCACGTTGTTGCCGTCGGCGGCGGCGACACTGAACTTGATGACAGTGCCGATCGGAGCCGACCACAACAACTGGAGCTTGCCGTTGACGGGGACGGGGTTGTACGCCCGCAGTTGGCCGCTCCGGTCTATGTCCCAGAGAGTTGCCGACCCCGGAGTCTGCCCGTTCGAGGTGATGATCGGCGGGCCTGATCCCGGGCCGAACTGCTCGTTGGACGTCCCGGCGACGGTCAAGGCGCCAGTCGGACTCACCTGGTACGCGCGTAACGGCCCCGGCTTCGGAGAATCCCCGGCCTGAGCCACGGCTGTCAGGTAGAAGAACCCTCCGTCTCCGGGCCAGACGGCGGCGTGGCCCCAGGTCCCCTGGTTGGCGCAGCTCCGACACGACATTGTCAGGACCGCTCGGCCCGGCCATCCCCCCGAGGTTGTCTCGGTCGAGCAGGTACAAGCGTGGCCTTGCTCGGCTGGACGACGAGGTGCGGGATGGCCGGGGACGGCGCCGAAGCTGTCGGGCAAGAGGGTGGGTGCCCCCGCCGCGAGGTCGTAGTCCTGGTTGGAGAGGGCGATGCCGCGTTGAAGGGGGTGAAGCGGTCGGCCTGGTGCAGGTTGCCGCTGCAGTCGACGGTCAGGCGCAGGGTCGACTCCCCCAGTGCCCCCTGGGGCGTCGTGCCGGGGCCCACCGGGACTGGGTGTCGACGCCGTTGCCGGTGGTGGCGAAGATGGACGTCCCGTCGGAGGCAAACCCACCACCGGACTGCCAGATGCCGCCCAGGACGTTGGCTCCCCGTCTCGTCGACCCACAGCGACTGGGCCCGGGTGGTGGTGGAGATGCTCGAGATCCAGCCCTTGTAGGCGCCCAGGTCGCATCCGTTCGAGAAGCCGAAGAAGATGCGTCCTCCGAGGAGGAGCAGCCCGGTGCGCTGGAGCTCGACGGTCGGATCGAAGCGCTGCTGGGATCGTTGCTGGCCGTGCCCCCGATGGTGATCGGCCACCCCGGCTGGAGGGCGCCGGTGCTGGCATCGAAGGCAAAGGCGCGCCACATGGCCGAGCCGAGATTGGAGCCGTCCCAGGTGAAGGCGGTGACGTAGACGATGCCGGAGACTGGCGTCGATCACCGGCGTTGAGGTGACGCCGTAGGTCGGACTGATCGGACTCGGGGCAGTTGATGACGGTCGAGGGCACGGGGGTGCCGAGTGAGTGCTGCCAGGTGATCGCACCGGTGGTCCGGTTGATGCCATAGGCCACGTCGCCCTCGGTGGCCACGACGACCGTGTTCTGCCATACCAGCGGCTGGGCGTAGACCTGGCCCGAGACGGGAGTGTCGAACTGCTCGTACCCGGGAGGCTTGAGGCTCGGTAGGTCGCCTCTGAAGCCTTGGCGGGTGTTGTCGACCTTGATCGTGGTCACGTTCCGCAGAGGCCGCCTGAGCCACGGTGACGAGTGAGATCATCGCCACGATCGCGGCGAGAAGGCCACGTCGTCGCCAGCCCCGAAGGGAGCCCGCCGCCGCTCGAGTCAACATCACGAGGCAGAGGCCGCTCTGACCTGGAAGTTGGAGAAATCGACCCTGGTGCCGCCGCCGGCGCTCGACACGCTGAGGCCGGGCCGTCCGATGTACGGCGCCGGCAGCTTGGCATCCTGGGCCTGACCGACGAGCTTGCCGCCCAGGTACAACGCCAGAAGAACGGGCTTGCGGTCTTGGCCCCCTTGAATGCAGTCCCCCCGAACGACGTACGAGGACGTGGTGGGGACAGCCGTGGTTCCGCTCGCCAACTGCTTCACGCCGAAGGAGCGGCGGAGCTGGATCGACCAGGCGAGCTTGCCGGACGAGCTCGGCCCGACGAAGAAGGCGTACGAGTGCTGTTGGAGGGAGCGGCAGAAGACGCCGAACCTGTCATTGGGTCGGACGCTCGTCGGCGTGGTCGAGACCGATACGCTCACGTTGGCCAGGTCCTGGGGCTGCACGGTCGCGATCGTGGGGGAAGCATCGAAGCTGCCGGCGGAGTTGAGCTGCACGGTGTAGGTGTCGTCGCTCGCGGACTCGGATTTGTTGCCGTCGCTCGAGGTCGGCCACTGCTGGGAGGGATCAGAGAAATTGCCTTGGAACACCACCGCGCCCTGGGTGGTGGGATCGCCGGCAGTCGTTGTCGCAATGCTGGCCTTCGCCCCGCATGCGGCCAGCGCCGTTCCTACCGCGACCAAGACGGGGACGCGGAACGTGATGCCGTTGATTTTCGTCATCACCACCTCTGCTGACGGCTCCGCCGTGGGCCGATCACCACTTGTTCAACTGTGGTCGCCCGGTTGTTCCAGTGTCCAGTCGATGAGATACCCAACGTGCAGGTCACATTGTGTAGGAGCTACCTCACAGCGCGAGCAAATCCCAGCATCGCGACGAGGTCCGGTTCGCAACTTCGAACGGCTCGACGTCGAGGCGGTGACAGAGATTTCCTCGACTCAGCCCGGCGCGATTACGAAGGATCCATCAGCAGACCTTCGTGATGTGCGCGTCACACCGACATTGACGCTGCCAACGAGGCCTGGGCGGCACGGTGCCCCGACCTGAGGCTCGTTGTCTCAGGTGAACTGAGGACCGAACCAGGGCCCGCCACTCTGCACCCAGACCACGTCGGTGGCGCCGGTGTTGTCGACCACGAACACGTCGGTCTGGTTGGGGATGCCGAACTGGTTGGACGCAGCCAGCGCGGTGCCCGCCGGGGCGAGGCCCGTGGGCGAGATGCCCAACGGTCCGTTCCAGGCTCCGCCGCCCTGCACCCAGAGCACCTGGATCGCACCGTTGGTCCCTACCACGAACACGTCGGTCTGGTTGGAGATGCCGAACTGGTTGGACGCACGCCAAGGCGGCACCGGCCGGGGCCTGTCCGGCCGGCGAGATGCCCAACGGTCCGTTCCAGGCGCCGCCCCCGTGCACCCAGAGAACCTGGGTGGCGCCGTTGCTCGCCACCACGAACACGTCGGTCTGGTTGGGGATACCGAACTGGTTGGAGCGCAGCCAAGGCGGCACCGGCCGGGGCGAGACCGGGCGGCGGAGATGCCCAGCGGTCCCTTCCAGGCTCCGCCGCCCGTCGCACCCAGAGCACTTGAGTTGCGCCGTTGCTGGCCACCACGAACACGTCGGTCTGGTTGGGGATGCCGAACTGGTTGGAGGCCGCCAGTGCGGCCCCGGCCGGGGCGTGTCCGGCCGGCGAGATGCCCAACGGTCCGTTCCAGGCTCCGCCCCCGTCCACCCAGACCACTTGAGTGCCGCCGTTGCTCGCCACCACGAACACGTCGGTCTGGTTGGGGATGCCGAACTGGTTGGAGGCCGCCAGTCCGGCCCCTGCCGGGGCGAGACCGGGCGGCGGAGATGCCAGCGGTCCCTTCCAGGCTCCGGCGCCCTGCACCCAGAGAACCTGGACCGCCCCGTTGGTCCCCACCACGAACACGTCGGTCTGGTTGGGGATGCCGAACTGGTTGGAGGCCGCTAACCGCGCTCCTGGTGGGGCGAGGCCGGGCGGGCTGATGGCGAGGGGCCCTGACCACGGCCCGGAGCCCGTTACCCAGCGCACCTGGACGGCGCCGTCGGGGGCCACGCTGAAGGTGTCGGTCTGGTTGGGCACGCCGAACTGCGGGGAGGTGACGACCGGAGTGGGGGTCGGAGCCTTCGGGGCCGAAAAGCCCAGCACGTGGCCGTCGGTGCCCACGAAGAGGTCGCTGCCGTCGGCGGTCGGAACCGTGTACTTGATACCCACGCCGATGGGAGCCGACCAGAGCAGCTGCAGCTTGCCGTTGACCGGCACCGGGTTGTAGGCGCGCAGCAAGCCGGCGTTGTCGATGACCCAGAGCGTCGCCGAACCTGGCGTCTGTGCGTCGGATGTGATGACGGGGGGGCCTGGCAGCGGGCCGAACTGCTCGCTGCTGGTACCAGCGACGCTCAGCGCACCACTCGGAGCGACCTGGTACGCCTTCAACGGCGCGCGGCACGGTCCGCACTCCGCCGCGGCCACACCGTTCAGGTAGAAGAACCCGCCGTCTCCCGGCCACACGGCGGCGTGGCCGAACCCTTGCTGGTTGGCCAGCTCCGACACGACGTTGTCAGGTCCGGCGGGCCCTGCCCGTCCCCCGAGATTGTCCCGATCGAGCAGATAGAGGGTCGCCTTGCTCGGCTGCACGAGCAGGTGGGGATGGCCGGGTACGTTTCCGAAGCCGTCGGGCAGGATGGTGGGCCCGCCCGCACCCAGGTCCAGGTCCCGGCTGTTGAGCATGTCGGCGTTGAAGGGCGTGAAGCGGTCGGCCTGCTGGAGATTGCCGTTGCTGTCGACGGTCAACCGCAGGGTCGAGTTGCCGAGAGCCCCCTGGGGGGTCGTCCCTGGACCGGGAGGCGGGTTCGTTCCGTTACCCGTTGCGAGGTAGATGGACGTCCCGTCGGAGGCGAACCCGCCGCCCGACTGCCAGATGCCTCCCTGGATGTTGTTTCCCGTCTCGTCGACCCACAACGATCGGGCTCTGGTGGTGGTGGAGATGCCAGAGACCCAGCCCTCGTAGGCGCCCAGGTCGCAGAAGGACGCGAAGCCGAAGAAGATGCGACCTCCGAGCAGGAGCAAGCCCGTGCGCTGGTCCTGGACGGTCGGGTCGAAGACACTGCTCGGATCGTTGCTTGCGGTGCCCCCGATTGTTACGGGCCACCCCAGCTGAGGTGCGCCGGTGACGGCGTCGAAGGCAAAGGCTCGGTAGGCGGCCGAGCCGGGATTCGAGCCGTCCCAGGTACGGGCCACGACGTAGACGATGTGCGTGGCCGGATCGATGACCGGCGTCGCCGTCGCTCCCCAGACGGGTCCGGCCTCCCCACACCCGACGACGCTCGCGGGCTCGGGGATGCCGAGCGAGTGCTGCCAGGTGATCGCTCCGGTGGTCCTGTCGATGCCGTAGGCCACGTCGCCCTCGGTGGCCACGACGACCGTGTTGCCCCACACCAGGGGCTGGCCGTAGACCTGGCCCGACACAGGAGTGTCGAACTGCTGGTACCCGGGAGGCTTGAGATTGGGTAGATCGCCCCTCCAACCCTGGCGGGTGGGGTCGAACTTGATCGTGGTCACGTTCGCCGAGGCGGCCTGGGCGACGGTGAGAAGCGAGGCCACCGCCACGAGCGCGGCGAGAAGGACACGTCGTCGCCAACCTCGCAGGGAGCCCGCCGACGCTCGAGCCACCATCACGACGCAGTTGCGGCCCTGATCACCGCATCATGCTGACGGCTCCGCCAGACGCCGAAGAACACTCCGCGATTGTGGTCGTTGGGTGTTCCAGTGTCCAGCTTCGAGACTGCTTCGGGGTTGCGAGCGCAAAAGCGCCCGGTGGTGCGCCTCGTAAAGGGACCCGGCCCCATCGACGTCTCCGATAGCCTCGATCCGTGGCCCTCCTGGTGCAGAAGTTCGGTGGCACGTCGGTGACGGACACCGACCGCATGCGGGCGGTCGCCGACCACGTTGCCCGCACTCGCCGCCAGGGCCACGACGTGGTGGTCGTCGTCAGCGCCATGGGCAAGACGACGGACGACCTCATCCGCCTGGCCAACGACGTCAGCCGCGTCCAGCCGGGCCGGGAGATGGACATGCTCCTCACCGCCGGAGAGCGGGTGTCGACCGCCCTGCTGTGCCTGGCTCTGGCCGACTTGAACGTGGGAGCGGCATCGTTCACCGGTAGCCAGGCCGGCATCATCACCGATACCACCCACACCCGGGCCATGATCCTCGAGGTCAAGGGTGATCGCCTCCGCGAGGCTCTTGCCGAGGGACGGGTCCCCGTGGTCGCTGGCTTTCAGGGCGTCTCGTCCCGCCGGGACGTGACCACCCTCGGCAGGGGAGGCTCCGACACCACGGCGGTGGCCCTGGCGGCGACGCTGGGTGCCGAGGCGTGCGAGATCTACACCGACGTCTCGGGGGTGTTCAGCGCCGACCCCCGCATCGTCCCGAGCGCCCACCGGCTGCCCCAGCTCTCCTATGAGGAGATGCTCGAGATCGCCGCCACCGGCGGCCGGGTCCTCGCCCTGCGATCGGTGGAGTTCGCTCGCAATCATCACGTGCCGTTGCACGTTCGATCCAGCTTCACCTGGGAGCCGGGTACATGGGTCAAGGAGGAGAACCGTTCCATGGAGCAGGCGATCGTCTCGGCCGTGACGCACGACACCTCGGAGGCGAAGGTCACGGTTACCGGAGTGCTCGACCGGCCCGGCATCGCGGCCCGGTTGTTCCGTGCCCTGGCCGACCGGACGGTCAACGTCGACATGATCGTGCAGAACACCTCTCTCCATGGGACGACCGACATCTCCTTCACCGTGCCCAAGGACGATCTCGCTGTCAGCCTGGAGGTGACCAGGGAGCTGGCGCCCCAGATCGGCGCGTCCGACGTGACCGGAGACAGCGATGTCGGGCGGGTGTCACTGGTCGGTGCCGGGATGAAGACCCACCCCGGCGTCACAGCGACGATGTTCGAGACGCTCTCGGGCGAGGGGATCAACATCGAGATGATCTCGACGTCTTCCATCCGCATCTCCTGTGTCGTCCGCACGGATGCCGTCGAGCCCGCCGTGCAGGCGCTCCACGAGGCCTTCAAGCTCGCCTGAGCTGTCGAAGAACCAGCGGCTGACGGCGGCCAGCGGCTCGGTACCCCCTTCTGCCACGTAGAATCTGAGCGTGCGAGTCGCCATTCTCGGAGCCACCGGCCAGGTGGGCACGGTCATGCGTGCGGTGCTGGCCGAGCGCGGCTTTCCCCTCGACGACGTCCGCTTCTTGGCCTCGTCGCGCTCGGCCGGTCGCCGACTGCCATGGGCCGGAGGCGAGGTCGAGGTCGAGAACGCCGAGGTCGCCGACCTGAGAGGCGTCGACGTCGCCCTGTTGTCCTGCGGCGCTTCTGCGTCCCGTCAGCTCGCGCCCCGGGCAGCAGACGCCGGCGCCATCGTGGTGGACAACTCTGCCGCTTGGCGCATGGACCCGGATGTGCCCCTCGTGGTGCCCGAGGTCAACGGAGACGCCCTGTCGCGGATCGCCAAAGGCATCGTCGCCAACCCCAACTGCACGACGATGGTGGCGATGCCGGTGTTGAAGCCTCTGCACGACGAGGCCGGGCTCCGGCGATTGGTCGCCTCCACCTACCAAGCGGTGTCTGGTGCAGGCGGAGCAGGTGTCGCCGAGCTGGACGAGCAGCTGCGCAAGGGCCTCGACCGGGCGACCGGTCTGACCTTCGACGGCTCGGCCGCGGACTTGCCGGCGCCGAGCGTCTTCCCGGACCACGTCGCCTTCAACGTCGTCCCGGTGGCAGGCAGGGTGGTCGACGACGAGACCTCCGAGGAGCACAAGTTCCGCGACGAGAGCCGCAAGATCCTCGAGATTCCGGACCTGGCCGTCTCCTGCACCTGCGTCCGGGTCCCGGTGTTCACCGGGCACAGCCTCTCGCTGAACGTCGAGTTCCACCGCCGGCTGGGAGTCGAGCGGGCCCTCGACCTCCTCGCCAGCGCCGCCGGCGTTCGGGTCACCTCCGCCCCCACTCCGCTCGGCGTGGCCGGATCGGACCCGGTACAGGTCGGCCGCCTGCGACAGGATCCCGGGAAGCGAGCACGGGCTGGCCCTGTTCGTCTCCGGAGACAACCTCCGCAAAGGGGCCGCCCTCAATGCCGTGCAGATCGCCGAGGCCCTCCTGCCCCAACTGGGCTGAGGCCCACGGGCAGCGGCGGGAGGCGTGTTCCCGGGCTCCCGTGGGTGCTCCGGTATCATCCGGCGATGTCCCGGGTGGCGTCTGACCGACGATCGGGCTCCCCTGCCACGGTGAGGTTCAACGGGCTGAGTAGCGGGGCTGTGACCAGGAGCATCGTCGTCCCGATGTACCGGGAAGCGCCTCGGATCCGAGCCACCATCGACCTGCTGGCGGCGTCCTCCCTCGGCGACGACCGGACGGAGTTCATCTTCGTCGACGACGGGAGTGACGACGAGACTGCCGCCATCGCGCAGAATGCTCTGGCCGGCGGCCGCCTCTGCGCCCGTGTGCACGTACTCGATCGAAACCACGGCAAGGGCTACGCCGTGAAGTGCGGCGTAGAGATCGCTGACGGCGAGGTGGTCGCCTTTGTCGATGCCGACCTCTCGACGGGAGTCGAAGAGATCGAGCGCTGTCTGAGAATGGTCGAGGAGGGCGGTGCTGACGTGGCGTTCGCGTCCCGGGCGCACGCCCAGAGCGTCATCGCCGTACCACAGCCGATGCTGCGGCAGATGTCCGGCAAGCTTTTCAACCTGATCCTCAGAGCGCTCGGCCTGACCCCGTTCGCCGATACGCAGTGCGGGTTGAAGGCCTTCCGGCGCGACACTGCGGGCGAGCTGTTCGGAGCCTTGACGATCCACCGCTTCGGGTTCGACGTGGAGGTGCTGGATCGTGCCGTTCGCCGCGGATATCGGGTGATCGAGGTGCCCGTGATATGGAAGCACGTCGAGGAGAGCCGGGTCCGGGCTTTCCGGGACAGCACGGCGATGCTCCGCTCGGTGCTCGCTTACCGCCTTCGCACCGGTCGTCGTGGCAGAGCGGCACAAGTGACACAGATGAGCCAGGAGACCTTCGACTCCATGGCTCATGTCGAGCGGGAGCACTGGTGGTTCCGCGCCAAGCGTGAGCGCGCCATCCAGGAGCTCGCGTCGAGGCCGGTCGGGCGTGGGGTGGCAGTGGATGTCGGCTGTGGCACGGGAGAGCTGGCCACGGCCCTGAGGGGACTGGGAGAGCACAAGGTCGTCGGCGTGGACTCGAGCGAGTACGCCCTGGCCCACGCCAACAAGCGACTGGGTAGCGAGTTCGGCACCGGCTTCCAGTTGTTCCGAGCCAGCGCCGAGCACCTCCCCCTCCGCACCGAGACGGCGTCCACGCTGGTCAGCATGGACGTGATCGAGCATCTCGACGACGACGGGGCCGCGCTTCGCGAGTACCGACGGGTCGTCGAGCCCGGGGGGACGATCGTTGTCGCCGTACCCGCGTACCAGTGGGCATGGAGCGCCCACGACGAGGCGCTGGGCCACCGCCGTCGCTATACGGCCCGTCGGCTCGAGGCCGTCATCCATCGAGCGGGCCTGGTCATCGAGCGTTCCGACTACTTCCATTCCTGGCTCGTCCCCGTCGCCATCGCCCTCAGGAAGACGCCGCTACGACGTCTCGTCGGGGGGGATAGCACCGCCGAGGAAGCGAGCTTCGTGCATCCAGCGGTGAACCGGGTCCTCCTCGCGGTCACACGGGCCGAGCGCCGGCTCGCACACGTGATCCACATCCCCGTAGGGCTGTCCATCATGGTGGTGGCGCGAGTTCCCGAGTCCGATCAACAGCCCTGACGAATGTCGGTCGGCGAGAAGGCGCGGGCGATCGTGGCTCCGCTCGAGAAGGGGGTGGGCCGAGCGACCCGGGACAGAGGGCGCCACTGGCTGCTCGAAGAGGTCGGCGTGGCGACGGGCGCCGCCGCGGTCACTCTGCTCATCGCGGCCGTGGTCATGGAGGCTTGGAACTGGTCGCTCCACAGCCCGAGCGGATACGGCGGGGACGCCATCTTCAACACCATGGTCGTCAAGGACGTCCTGCATCACGGGTGGTACTTCACGAACCCGAATCTCGGCGCCCCGTTCCACCAGGAGCTGTACGACTTTCCCCTCGGGGGCGACAACCTCCATTTCCTGCTGATCAAGGGGTTCGGGCTCTTCTCCTCCAACGCCTTCGTGGTTATCAATCTCTTCTTCGCTGCCACCTTCGTGTTGGTCACTCTCTCGGCGTACCTCGTCCTTCGATGCTTGCGGGTGTCCCGGATCGTGTCCGCAGGGCTGTCCATCCTCTACGCGCTCCTCCCGTACCATTTTGTGCGGGGCGAAGGTCAGCTGTTCCTCTCCGGCTACTACGCCGTGCCGCTCGCGGTCCTGCTGATCGTCTGGGCCTTGGGGGAGTCGCCGCTGGCATGGCGCACGGAGTCGATGCACTCGCGAGGCATACGACTCCAGTTCGATCGTCGCCGTTCGCTCGCGGCTCTCGCCTGCTGCGTCGTCCTCGGGAGCACCGATTCCTACTACGCCATATTTGCCGTGGTCACGCTCCTGGGGTGCGGGGCTGTCGTCGCAATAGGACGACGCGGGTGGCAAAACCTCGCCACGTGCGCCGTGATGGCGGCGATCATCTTGCTCGTCCTCGGCGTGAACCTGGCTCCGTCGTTGATCTACCAGCATCTTCACGGCGTCGACCCCATTGCGTCGTTGCGGTTTCCTCAGGACTCGGAGCTGCTGGGACTGAAGATCGCCCGGCTCTTCCTGCCCGTCACCGGGCATCGCTTCGGCCCCTTCGCCAGCTTCACCGCGAGCTACAACAACTTCCCGCTCCCCAGCGAGGGGACCGAGGCTCTGGGAGCCATCTTCAGCGTCGGGCTCATACTTCTCCTGGCCCGTGGACTTGCTGGTCGTCTCCAGGTGACCTCGGACGGCACAGGAGTCCGGCGCACGCTCAACACCCTTGCGATCGCCGCCCTGGTCGCCATCCTTGTCGGAGCCATGACCGGTCTGTCGGGGATCATCGCTCTGGCGATCACTCCGCAGATTCGCTCGTGGAACCGGATATCGGTGCTCATCGCGTTCTGCGCGGCGGCGGGGCTCGGCCTCCTCCTCGACCAACTGCTCGCCAGGCTCCGAGCGCCGACCTGGCGCATCGGTCTCCCGTCGCTCCTGATGGCCGGGCTGGTCGTGGTCGGCACCCTGGACCAGACCACCACGTCCAACGTCCCTGACTACCGGCTCGTCTCCGACCGCCTGGCCGTCGATCAAGGCTTCGTGAGCGCGGTGCAGCGCCACGTTCCCCGCGGTGCCATGATCTTCCAGCTGCCCTACCTGCAGTTTCCCGAGAACGGCGGTCCCCTGTACGGCATGCAGGACTACGAGGAAGCGGCGGGATACCTGTTCTCGGATGACCTGAGGTGGAGCTACGGCGTCATGAAGGGCCGTCCCCAGGACTGGGCTCGGCCGCTCACCCGGTATCCCTTGCCGCTGGTGGCCCGAGGGGCGGCAGTCGCCGGTTTCGCCGGGGTGTACGTCAACCGCACGGGCTACAGCGACGGGGGCGTCGGCGTCGACGGCACGCTCCGCCAGATCACCGGCCCGCCGGTCGTCACGTCATCCGACGGCACCCTGGAGCTCTACGACCTCCAGCCGCTGGCCGCCCAACTACGGGCGCGGTTCACGCCGGCACAGCTGGCGTCGTTGGCGTACGCCGTGCTCCATCAGACAACGGTGGAGTACGGGTCGGGCTTCTATCAGGAGGAGAACGACCCGACCACCGTATGGCGGTGGGCCTCCGGTCGGGCCCAGTTGGAGCTGGCGAACCCCGACCCACAGCCCACCACGCTCAGGCTCCAGGGCACTCTCGTGACGCCGGGCGCCACGCCGTCCAAGGTCACGATCACAGGCGACGGGGTCAACGAGGTCCTCACGACCACAAACGGCGGCACGCCCTTCGCCACCGAGGCGCGGATCCCACCCGGGAAGTCTGTGATCACGATATCGACCGACGCACCTCGCCTGCCGCAACCAGGAGACGGCAGGTACCTCCATCTCAAATTCGTCGACCCTCAGTTCTTCGACCCGGCTCTGGCGCCGCTGCAGCAATGAACCTGTCACAGACAGAGCGCGGTGCTGTGACTGCGAACCTGCTCCGACTCTGGGCTGAGACACGAGAGGGACTCGCCGTGCTCAGGGAGTGAACGCCAGGGCCGCGGTGACGCCGGATGTGATGATGAGCGTCAAAAGGGCCAGGCTTCCGGCGGAGACCCCGAGCAGGGCGCTGAAGACGGGTCCCTTCGCCGGCCTGGCCAGGGCGACCACGAAGGGGAAGGCGGCGATGAAGAACCGCGGCCGGGCGCCGAGCGGCCCGGAGCTGAGCACGAGCGCCATGGCGACCGCGGCGTAGATGGTGACCACGGCCGGTGGCTTCCAGCGCCAGAGCAGGACGGCCGCGGCCACCAACACGAACAAGCCGAGGGTCGGGACGAGATAGTCGGGCATGCCGGGATGGTCGAAGGCCAGGCGGGCCCTGTCGACCGTCGCCGTCCACGGATGGAACCCACCCTGCCAGAACTCCTTCTCGATCCGGAACCAGAAGGTGACGTCCCCGGTCCGCCGCCACAGGTACGCCTGGTAGGTGATCCAACCGGTCGGAGCCAGCAGGGGAGCGACGAGGGCGGACCATCGTCGGGTGGGCAGCCGGTTCACGAGCGTCTCGGATCCCGGCCCGTCGTCACTGGGTTCTCGAGGGCGAAGGATGGCCGCTCCCGCGGCCCAGGCGCAGCAGACGGTCAAGGCCAGACCCACGGGGGCGGTGGCGCTGGCTGCCGCGGCGGCCAAACCGGCGATGAGCCAGTGACCGCGCATCAGGGCGTACAGGCAGACCACGGCCAGGACGACGAGCAACCCTTCGGTGTAGACGAGCGAAAGCGTCATCGCTCCGGGAAAGAAGCACCACAGCGCGGTGGCCCGGTTGGCGGTACGGGCGTCGGTCAGGTGCCGCACGAACAGCCATACACAGATCGAGGCCACGGCGCCGATCACGAAGTTGGTGAGGACACCGGCGTACAGGATGTTGAGCCCCGTGACGAAGACCGTGATCCGCAGCAGGACCGGCAGCAAAGGCAGGAAGGCGACGGACGGGGTGGAGGACCAGTCGACCGGGTGCAGCTGGGTCGCGTAGCCGTGGACGGCTATCCACATGTACCAGGCGCCGTCGTACATCCCGAGCGCCTCGAAGAGGGATCCCTTGGGAGGGTTGAGGGGAAAGGAGCTGCCGTGGAAATGCTGGGTGGCCAGGCCGATGTGGAGCATGATCACCACGCCGATGGCGGTGGCGACGACGACCCTCGAGGCCAGGTAGAGCCCGAGGGGCCGAACCACGATCCGCAACGACGGCCCGAGGCCGGCGGCTGCTCGCTGGCCGCGATCCACCACGGAGGCCCGCAGGTCGCCGAGCGCGGGCTGGCGGCCCGAAGGTCGTCTCTCTCGAAGCTCGATGTCGGCCACTCGCGCTCCGGTCGGGGGAGTTGCTGCCACGCTACGTCAGGGGGTGAAGGTCCACGCCGTGTTGACGGCCGCGACGATGACCAGGGTGAGCAGGGCGAGCAGTGCGGCCGACGCGCCGAGGAGGGCACTGAAGACGGGGCCCCTCGCCGGTCGGGCCAGGGCGACGACGAAAGGGAAGGCAGCGAGGAGGAACCGCGGCCGGACACCCAGCGTGCCGGAGCAGATGACGAAGGCGATGGTGAGGGCGGCGTAGATCGTGACGACCGCCGGCGGTTTCCAGCGCCACAGCATGATCGCCGCGACCGCCAGCACGGCGAGGCAGATGGTCGGCACGAGGTAGTCGAATATCCCGGGCATGTGCCACGCCTGTATGGCCCTCCCGATGGTCGAGGTATACGGGTTGAACCGTCCGTCCCAGAAGCTCCTCTCGGCCCAGTACCAGTAGGTGAGGTTGCCGGTCCGTCGCCAGAGATACGCCTGGTAGGCGAGGAAGCCCATGGGAGCGAGCAGCGGTGCTGCGAGCGCCAACCACGGCCGCTGGCCCTGGACCGTGGACGCGGGCGCTCGCTCGATCGTGGCCTGAGCGCCCGGCCCGAGGCCTTCGAGGGCTGCGAACCGCGGGCGGTGGAGGAGGGCGGCTCCAGCGGCCCAGGCACAGGCGCCGACCAGGGCGAGCCCCTCTGGGGCGGTGGCGCCGGCCAGTAGTGCGGCCAGGCCGGCGACGAGCCATCGCCGCCGCAGGAGGGCGTACAGGCACACCACCGCCAAGATCACGAGCAGACCCTCGGCGTAGATGAACGACAGGGTCATGGCGCCCGGGAAGAAGCACCACAGCGCGGTGGCCCGATCGGCGGTCGACTCGTCTGTCAGGTGGCGAACCAACAGCCAGACGCCGACCGACGCCATGGCCCCGATCACGAACACCGTGAGGATGCCGGCGTGGAGGACTGTGAGGCCGGTGACGATCGCCGTCGTCTTCACGAGGATGGGGAGCAGCGGCAGGAAGGCGACGGACGGAAGGTACGCCCCCACGGGGTGCAGCTGTGTGTCGTAGCCGTGGCTCGCGATGTGGAGGTACCAGCTTCCGTCCCACATTCCCAACGCCTCGAAGAAGGGTCGGCTGGTGGAGTGGGGCGGAAACCAGTAGCTGTTGAAGTGGTGCGTGGACAACCCGAGGTGGAGCATGATCACGACACCGATGGCGGCGTAGACCACGAGTCTGGACGCGAGGTACAACCCGAGAGGTCGGACGAGGCTTCGGACCGTTGGAGACAGTCGATCGCGCCCGTTCCCACCCGACCCGGACAGCGGTGCCGACACCTCCGACACCTCGTTCCGTTGGGGACGGGTCCCGATCATCGTCTGCTCATGCATGTCGATCGACCAATGGCGGATGCGCCCTTCGTGGCTGGTGTCACGGGACGAAATCCAGACCCGGGATGAACGAGACGAGAATCAACGTGAGCAACGCAAGTGCGCCAGCGGAGACGCCGAGGAGAGCGTGGAACGCCGTGCCCCGGACGGGCCGGGCGAGGGCCACGACGAGGGGGAAAGCAGCGATGAAGAACCGCGGGTCGCGCCCCGAGGACTCCGGACGACAGCACCAGGACCATGATCACGGCGGCGTAGATCGTCACGACGGCTGGCGGCTTCCAGTACCAAAGGGCGACGGCTGCAGCGGCGAGAACGAACAGTCCCAAGGTCGGGATCACGTAGTTCGGTATCCCCGGGTGGTCGAACGCCAGATGCGCAATCGTGACCGTGACTGCCCGTGGGTGGAACCCTCCGTTCCAGAAGCGCTTCTCGACCTGGTACCAGAACGTGAGGTCGCCCGTTCTCCGCCACAAATAGGCCTGGTACGCGAGCCAACCCATGGGAGCCAGGAGCGGGGCGACAAGGGGCGCGGTCCACGCCGCCCGTCTTCGCCACGCCGATCCGTGGAAGGCCGGACCAGCGCCGTCATCATTCGTGGCACCGTCCCCGCCGGCCAGCTGCGCGGCTCGCTTCCTCGTGGCCAGGATGGCGGCGCCCGCCGCCCACGCACAGCAGGCCAGGAGCGCAAGTCCTTCCGGAGAGGTGGCGCTGGCACCGGCCGCGGCGATGCCGGCGATCAGCCAGCGGCCGCGGAGGAGGGCGTACAGGCACACCACGGCGAAGACGACCAGCAGTCCCTCCGCGTAGACGAGGGAAAGAGTCACTGCTCCCGGGAAGAAGCACCACAGGGCCGTACCCCTGTCTGCGGTCGCGACGTCGGTGAGGTGCCGCACGAACAGCCACACGCAGATCGACGCGACGGCGCCCACCACGAAGCTGGTGAGGACGGCGGCGTAGAGCATGTTGAGCCCGGTGACAGCCTGGGAGATCCGCAACAGCACCGGGAGCGCCGGCAGGAAGGCGCTGCTGGCCGTGAACGAGGTCGGGGGGTTGAGGGCGGTCGTGTAGCCGTGGCTGGCGATGCGCATGTACCAGCTGCCGTCCCAGGTGCCGAGCGCCTCGAGCAGGGGTCGGCCCGGCGAGTGGGCCGGCCACGGTCCCGTGAAGTGCTGGGTCGAGATGCCGATGTGCAGCATGATCACCACACCGATGGCCACGTAGACGACCACTCTCGACGCCAGGTACAGACCGAGAGGCCTCGCCAGCGTCTTGGCGACAGGCCACAACCGCTCGGACGCCAACCTGCTGGCCCCGGCGAGACCGGCCGGGAGCGCAGGCGTCGATGCCCGCCGCGGTGACGGAGTCCGCGCCCGGAGGTCCAGGTCTGCCACTATCGCTCCCGTTCGTCTCTCATCGAGGGGTGGCCGGTAGACACCGTCGCGGCATCCCGGCGGACATCCTGGGCCCAGCCCCAACTGCTGCGACCGTCCAGGCCGTGATCAATTATGGCCGGTGGCCTGGGGGGCCAGGACACGTGCACCATCAGCGGGTCGGCAGCGGCCGCAGCCAGAGCTCCATACCCTCCACGGTCCCGAGGTGGTTGGCCCCGGCGGTCGAGGATGCCGGCGCGCTGTCATGGGGGCCGCTGATCACGAGCAGGGCTTGATCGGCGCCCCGAAGCTGCTCCTGAGAGCCGTAGGCGTCGCTCCCGGGCGGCTCGATGTGGACGGCGACGCCAGCCTTCTGCAGCTCGATCACCACCGAGGCGGCCAGGGCGGACTGGGTCGGGTCGGCGATCCGGACTCTGAGATCGTGGACGTGCATCGCCCGGACCGGCCGCTCGGCCAGCTGGGCTGCAGCACCTCGACCAGGATCGTCCGCATAGGCGATCGGGGGATCCCGAAGGAACGACCAGGCCAGGGCCAGGCACGGAACGGCGCAGGCCACGGCCAGCAGGATGGGAACCGTCGCCCGGAAGGATGGAGTCGACAGCCGCCCACGCTCTCTCGTCTGCAGCCAGCCGAGCGCGAGCAGGCCGGCACCGATCCACCCAGGAACGAAGACAGCCGTCGTCCACCACACCAGGTGCTCGAAGAGAGGGCCGACGACCTGTAGGGCTGCCACGACCGCGGATGCGGCTGCCACCACCGATACGGCCCCGAGGGCCGTCGCGAACCTGTCACGACGCCGCCAGCCGATGGCGGCGACGCCGATAGCCAGCAGGACACCGGCCCCGAAACCGATGTAGCGGACGGTGTAGTTGGATCGCGGTCCCGTGAACTGGTTGGGCTCACAGCAGGGGAACGCGTCCGACTTCAGGGGGAGGGTGGTGGCGTACTCGGCCACGCCTCGAAGCGCCTGACCACGAGTGTGTGTCCCACCTGCCTGTTGCGCGCTCGGCGGGTGCTCGAAGAACGTCACGATCTGACGGACGTTCCCCGGAGACTGCGTCGTCTGCTGGACGAGTGGAGGCACCCACATGAGCACGACGAGCACACCGGCCCCCGCGATGCCGACCCGGTGGCGCGTCCGCCCCACCCGCGGCTCGCCACCCCTCCTCCTCCAGGCGACCCATCCCCACAGGACTGCGCCCACCACGAGCACAGCGAGGGCGGTCGGAGCGGTTCCCAGCTCGGTCTGGACGACGAAGGAGCCCATCACGACGGCCCAGAGCAGCGAGATGGTCGAGCCGGTCGCCGAGGCGGCGACGAGGACCATCACCAGCAGGATCGGCAGGGCCAGAAGGGCCGGGTTCCACGGGCTGTAGAGCGAGATGCCCGAGGCCTCCGTGAAGAAGAGAAGAGCGCCAACGACCAAGGTTCCCCAACGAGCGGCCCACTCTCCCGCCCTGGCGCGAATGACGGCGACGATGGCAATGGCACAGGTCGCATTGATGAGAAAGGCACCGAGGAACAGCGCCCGTGCGTTCTGGTGCAGGGCCCAGTACAGGGGAGCTACCAGGTAGAAGTAGGTGGGACCGGGATGAAACCAACGGAAGTGGGAGTAGGGCCCCAGGAGCTGATGCCCGCCGAGCGAGTCCCTGATGGCCGACTCGATGATGGCGACGTCGCCGGAGTGGACGAAGGGCTGGTGCAGGCTGACCAGGACCCTGACGAGCCCGACCAGCAGCGGCACCAGCAGGATGGCGAACGAGAGGGGAACCGCACCTCTCAGTGCTCGGAGGCGCTGACCCCGCCGACTGTCGGTTCCCGTTGCGCCGTGAGCGTTTCGAGGAGCGGAGTCGGCCGGGGCGACGACGTCGGACCCGTCGACCAGCTCCATGTTCCCTATCCTGGCACTTGGGTCGCACCACTCAGGACAGGGCGGCCGACGCCGGACTCGGTGCCGTACCGCCATCCCAGCTCCCGCCTCTGCTCCGTTAGCATGCTCGGCCGTGCCCCGCGCCCTGATCACCGGGATCACCGGCCAGGACGGCCGGCATCTGGCCGGCCTGCTCGTCGGGAAGGGTTACGACGTCCACGGCATGGTCCGCGGCCAGAACAACCCCAAGATCCAGATGGTCCAGGACGAGACGCCCGAGCTGGAGATCATCGAGGGAGACCTCCAGGATCTCTCCTCGCTCATCGCCGTGGTCGAGCAGGTCCAGCCCGACGAGGTCTACAACCTCGGCGCGGTCAGTTTCGTGGCGTTGTCGTTTCGCCAGCCCGAGCTCACGGCGGACATCAGTGGCGCCGGGGTGCTCAGGCTGCTGGAGGCGATCCGTGTCGTCGGTGGGTCCGACGCCAATCCCATTCGCTTCTACCAGGCGTCGTCGTCGGAGATGTTCGGCAAGGTCCGCCAGACACCCCAGAACGAGACCACGCCCTTCCACCCGCGATCTCCGTACGGGACGGCCAAGGTGTTCGGGCACTACACGACGCTCAACTACAGGGAGTCGTACGGGCTCCACGCCTCGAGCGGGATCCTGTTCAACCACACCGGGCCCAAGCGGGGGCTCGAGTTCGTCAGCCGCAAGGTCTCCAACGCCGTCGCCCGCATCAAGCTCGGCCTGCAGGACACCCTGACGCTCGGGTACCTCGACTCCTCCCGCGACTGGGGCTACGCCGGCGACTACGTCGAGGCCATGTGGCGCATGCTCCAGCAGGACGAGCCCGGTGACTACGTGGTCGCGACGGGCCAGACCCACACGATCCGCGAGCTGCTCGACGTGGCGTTCGGCGCCGTGGGCATCGACGACTGGGGGCCGCACGTGCGCACCGATCGCCGGTTCCTCCGCCCCGCCGAGGTGGATGTCCTGATCGGCGACGCCAGCAAGGCCCGGAACCAGCTGGGCTGGGAGCCGACGCTGGACTTTCAGACTCTCATCAAGGTGATGGTCGACCACGACCTCGAGCTGGAGGCCCGAAAGGCGGGCGACCGCTAGACGTCATGGACGAGGCTTCGCTGCGCCAGCTGGCCCGCTCGGCGGGCGGCATCCTGCGCTGGCCGATGGAGCTCGTCGGCGAGGTGCTGGGCGGCCTCGGTCGGGCCCGCCCACCAGAGCCGGCCCCGCCTCCCGCCCAGCGTCCGGTCCTCGGCCGCCTGCCCGAAGGCGTGCCCCCCGCCGCGCTGCGGCCAGAGCCGTCGTTGCCGACACCGGTCGGGTGGCCGTTCGGCGAGTCGTTCCCGCGGACATGCGGCGCGGGTCGGCTCGACTCCGGCGCTGTGTACTGGACGGACTTCCTCTACGACGACCACGGTGCGACCGGGATCCCCGATGTCACCCTCGAGCCGCTCAGCCTGACAATCCCGCGCGGCACCTATACGTATCGAAAGGGCCCGGCGGCCGGCAACGGGGCCGACCTCTTCCGGGCCGCGGTCGGCCTCGACGCCACCTCGACCTGGTGGCGGGTCGACTGGAACACCCTGATCGAGCCGACCGTGCCGATCGCCGCCTGGGCCCTCGGTGTCGATCCGAGCCGCACGGACGTGACCGAGTGGGGAGCGGGCACGGGCATCCGGGCCACCGGCGTCGACCATCTGCTGGTCGTCTCGGGCACCGGCGCGTGGCTGGTCGAGCTGGCGACCGGCAACCGGCAGACCATCGCCTCCCTCGGGGGCGGACACCACGTGGACCTGGCCGCCCGGTCGTTCGTCGTCCGCCTTCCCCGCGCCGCCCTCGATCCCACCGGGACCTGGACGGTACGTCTCGCCGCGGGTCTCGCCACCGACACGGGGGACGGTTTCGCCTCGGTGGACGAGGACCAGCACGCCCTCCCCGGCCAGCCCTCGGTCTACAACGTGGCCTTCCGGACCTACGAGCAGGAAGCGCCGCATCTCAACTTCTGGATGGACCAGGCCCAGGCCGCCGCCCTCACCGAGGGAGACGTGTCCGCCTTCGCCCTCACCGTCGAGTGGGCCGACCTGGCTGCGGGCCGGACCACCCCGGAGCCGCTCCCGACCGGCCACACCAACCGCTGGTTCGTGTCGAGCCTCGACCTGGGCCAAGGGGTCGGAGCCCATCCGGTCTTCGAGACAGAGCCGTTCTTCCTCGGACGGGTGCAGCCCTACGCCGTGTACGTGCCCGGCACGTACGATCCCGCCCGGCCGGCGCCGCTGACCTTCCTCCTGCACTCGCTCGGGTTGCAGCACAACCAGTTCGGCTCGCTGGATCCCCGCTTCCTCCAGCAGGCCGCCGACGATCGCTCCTCGATCTGTGTCATGCCGTTCGGCCGGGGGCCCACGGGGTGGTACTTCGACGAGGCCGAGCTCGACGTCTGGGAGACGTGGGCTCGGGTCGCCGACGCCTACGAGACCGACCCGGACCGCACCGTCGTCGGCGGCTACTCGATGGGTGGCTACGGCGCCTACAAGCTGGCGCTCGGCTACCCCGAGGTCTTCTCCAAGTCCGTCGTGCTGGCCGGACCCCCCACGTGTGGTGTGCGCCTGCTGCCCGGCGTCGACATCCCCGGCGCGCTCGATCCGAGCTCGCACTGCGCCCGCGAGGGGGAGACGTTCAGGCTCCTGGGCAACGCCCGTTGGCTCCCGTTCTTCGTGGCCCACGGCGCCCTCGACGAGCTCGTCCCCGTGGAGTCGGTCCTCGAGCAGGTGGTCGAGCTGGACCGTCTCGGCTATCGGTACCGCTTCGAGCTCTACCCGCTGGAGGACCACATCGGCTGGGTGGTGCAGGACGCCTTCTCGTCCGCCGCGGCTCACATGGGGACGGACCTGCGCCAGGCCGATCCCGGCCACATCACCTTCGCCTGGTATCCGGCCCTCGTCCGGGCGGACCTCGGCATCGGGTCCGGGCGCGTGTGGTGGGTGCAGGACCTGGAGGGCCGGGACACGGGCCCGGGTGTGCTGGCCGAGATCGACGCCCGCTCGCTGGCTCGACCGGACCCGACGATCGTCGCCCACCTCCACGGTGGCCTGCAGCTGAAGGGCGAGCCCACACCCGGCCTGGTGGCCGAGCAGACGTGGGCGACCAGCTCGCCGCCTCGCCGCCATCTGGAGCTCGGGCTGCGGCTGCGCAACACGGCGGCGCTGGCGATCGATGTGGCGCGAGCCGGCTTCCTGCCGGGTGAGGCCGGGGCCATCCACGTGGCCACCGACGGCTCCACCCGCCTCACCCTCCGCAGCCTCCAGCCGGGCGCCACCGTGCTCCTCGACGGCGGCGACGCCGCCACGGTCGGGCCCGACGGCACCGCCGTCGTGGCGGTGCCCAAGGGCCGCCACGAGGTGGTCGCATGAACCCGAACCCCGGGCGGCAGGAGTCACCGAGCCCCCCGAAGAAGTAGGCCTGAACACGTCCGCCGAGCGGGGGACAAGGATCTGGGGATGCGAGCACCGTTCACGAGGTCTGCCCTGGCCCTGGCGGCTGCCCTGGCGCTCGTGCTGACCGCCATCGCCGCCGCGCCGGCTTCTCCGGCATCGACCTCTTCCTCGCCCCGGGTCCTTCGCGTCGGCTCCTGGAAGGGGATCCCCGGCCCCTACAGCTCGATCCAGGCGGCCGTCAACGCGGCGCGTCCGGAAGACTGGATCCTGGTCGGACCGGGCGACTACCACGAGTCGGGCTCGGCCGACCCCGCCCATCCCGCCGGTGTGCTGATCACCACACCGGGCATCTACCTGCGGGGAATGGATCGCAACAACGTCGTCGTCGACGGCACCAAGCCTGGATCCCCCGGTCGCTGCCCCTCAGGAGCCCAGTACCAGTCGACGCCATCGACGGGGCGAAACGGGATCGATGTCTACAAAGCCAGCGACGTCTGGGTCCAGAACCTCAGCGTCTGCAACTACCTGACCAACGACAAGGGCGAGCAGGGCAACGAGATCTGGTGGAACGGCGGCGACGGTGATCCCACCATCGGGATGGGGAGTTACTGGGGTGACTACCTCACCGCCACGTCCACGTACTCCAACGGCGTGAACCCTCCGTTCGGCGACTACGGCATCTTCGCCTCCAAGGCCAGCGGACCGGGCGTCATCGACCACAGCTACGCCTCGAACATGGGTGATGCCGGCTACTACATCGGGGGCTGTCAGACCAACTGCAACACGGTGGTGCGAAACGCCCACGCCCAGTACAACGCGCTCGGCCTACTCCGGCACCGACTCGGGCGGAAGCCTGGTCATCGAGCACTCCGAGTTCGACCACAACAAGACCGGGATCACCAGCGACTCGGAGAACAACGACGACGCCCCCTCGCCGGCGGACGGCAGCTGCCCGAACGGAGCCCCGGGGCCGGTGGGCGGCCACTCCTGCGAGGTCTGGCACGACAACTACATCCACGACAACAACAATCCCAACGTGCCCGGCAACGCCACCAACGGCCTGGCCGGGGCCGCCCCCATCGGCACGGCGATGGTGCTGGCCGGAACGAGGAACGTCACCGAGTACCACAACACGATCGTGAACAACGGGGCCTGGGGAACGCTCATCGTCGACCAGCCCTACATGGGGACACCTCCGCCGTTCGCCCAGTGCCAGGGAGGGATCTACCTGGTGCCGGGGCAGGACTGCTACTACCAGGCCTTCGGCAACCAGGTGTTCGACAACACCTTCCGGCACAACGGCTTCTACGGCAACCCGACCAACGGGGACATCGGGCTCGTCGCGCTTCCCCACGACCCCGGCAACTGCTTCAAGGGAAACACCGATCCGGCCGGGCTCACGAGCGATCCGCCCGACATCCAGAGTCCCCCGTACAACCCCTGCGGCCAGCCCAACGCCGGCGACGAGGGACCGTTGACGGCCGAGGTGCTGTGCGCCACCCAGCTGTTGGCGCCGTGCCCCAGCCTCCCGGGCGCCAGCTACCCGCGTGCCACCCACGTCGTGCTGCCGCCGGTCCCCCGCCAGCCCACCATGCCGAACCCGTGTGCCGGCGTGCCGGCGAACCCGTGGTGCCCGGCGCGGGCCGGCTAGATTCGCCACCAGGCTCGAGCCAAAGGGGAGACCTCCGGTGACGGTCATCGATGCCGACACGCATCTGTACGAAGGGCGCGACGTCTGGGCGGCGCACGCCGATCCTGACCAGCGCCACCTGGCCCTGCGGATCGCCGACGACGATCGCGGCCACGCCTGGCTGATGCTCGGGGACCGCCGCATCCACCTGGCCGAGGTCCACCACCCGGGCGACGTGACGAGCATGGGCCACTACAGACGGCGGGTCCGAGAGGGGCTGCCAGCGGAGGTGCCGTACGACGAGGCCCTTCCCCGCCACTTCTGGGATCCGGCCGTCCGGCGCGACCGCCTCGACGAGATGGGGCTCGACGAAGCCGTGGTCTTTCCCAACTTCGGGCTGCTGTGGGAACGCCACCTGGCCTCGGACCTCGAGGCGACGAAGACCAACATGGCGGCGTGGAACCGGTGGGCCGTGGCCGTCGCCCAGGAGGGGCGGGGCCGCCTCCACCCCGTCGCCCACCTCAGCCTGCGGGACCGGCCCTTCCTGGAGGACCAGCTGCGGCAGATGGCGGCGGGCGGGCTGCGGCTGGCGATGATCGCCCCCGCCCTGGTGGACGGCATGCCGTTGTCGCATCCCGACCTCGACTGGGCGTGGTCGGCGTTCGAGGACCACGGGGTCACTCCGGTCTTCCACGTCGCCAACTTCCCCCAGCCGTTCCACGAGGGGTGGTACACCGGCGACCCTGACGACGTGGCCCCCGTGCTGTCGTCGGTGTTCATCTGGACGCCACCGGCGCTGGCCCTGGCGGACCTCGCCGTCAACGGTGTGCTGGCTCGGCACCCGCGCCTCAGGGTCGGTGTCATGGAGCTGTCGGCGATCTGGGTGCCCATGTTCCTCCTCATGCTCGACGGCGGGTTCGACTTCCATGCCCGGTTCAACGGCCGCCCGCTGCACGATCTCGACCTGCGCCCGAGCGAGTACATCCGGCGCCAGGTCCGGGTCGCCGCCTTCGGCTACGAGCGGCCCGACCGGCTCATCCACCAGGCCGGCGAGCTCTTCATGTTCTGCAGCGACTTCCCCCACGCCGAGGGCCTCGCCCGTCCCCTGGAGGACTACCGGGGCCTGTGCGGCCCGGTCGAGGAGGCGGCCACGGATCGCCTGTACGGCGGCAACGTGGCCTGGCTGCTCGGCGCCGACGCGTCCTGACGCCCGAGGTGATCCGCGGGCCGGATGGGACGGTGAGGTTAGGCTCTCCACCCATTTGGGGGATAACGGGAAGTGGAGTGCTCAGAGGGGAGCGCCATGGAAGCAACAACCCGACTGAGCCCACATCCCACGAGCGCCCGAGCGGCCAGAGAGTTCGTGGCCGAGACGCTGCTCCGGTGGGGGCGCCCCGACCAGACAGAGGCGGCGGTGCTGCTGACCAGCGAGCTGGTGACCAATGCCATCGTGCACGCCCGCACGCAGGTGGCGGTGACCGTGCACCTGGATGACGCCAGCCTGCGGGTCGTGGTCGTCGACGAGAGCGCCGAGCCGCCCAACCGCCGGGACGGGGCCGACCACCACCTGGGAGGAGGTAGGGGGCTGCGGCTCGTGGAGGCGCTCGCCGCCTCGTGGGGCGTTTCCCCGGAGGGTCACGGCAAAGCGGTGTGGTTCGAGCTGGCCTGACTCAGGTGAACAGGCCCTGGCGCAGCGCGGTGGCGATGGCCTGAGCCCGGTCGTTCACTCCGAGCTTGCGGTAGATGGACCGCAGGTGGGTCTTCACCGTCTCCTCGCCCACGACCAGTTGGGCGGCGATCATGCGATTGCTGAGACCGTCGACGAGGAGGCTCAGGACCTCGCTCTCGCGCTGGGACAGACCGAGCTGGCTCCCGGGCCAGATCCGGCCGCTGCCGATGTGGGCGGCCCGCATGGCGATCTTGGTGGCCATGGTGGGGTCCACGACCACCTCGCCATTGCGTACCCGCACCAGATGATCGGCCAGCTGGACGCCGGAGGTCGACTTGAGCAGGTAGCCGGACATGCCCATGCGCAGCGCCTCGAAGAGCCGGCGCTCCTCGGCGTCGTCGGTGAAGATGACCACCCGGAAGGGCGGCTTGTCGGCCACTATCTCCGCCGCGACCTCGAGCCCGTTGGTGCCGCGGATGTTGATGTCGAGCAGCACCACGTCGGCGTCGAGCTCCTGGGCCTTGGCGCTCACGTCCTTGGTGAGGAGGACACCGCCGGCCAGCTCGACCCGGTCAGGGTGGCGGGCCAGCATGCCCTGCAGGCCCTCCATCACGATCTCGTCGTCGTTGACCAGCACGACGCGCACCGGCCGCCCGCCGGTCTCTCCCGGTTCGGTCGCCGTCACTGGAACACGCCCGCTTGCGCCAGGCGGGCCAGCGCCTGGGGCCGGTCCCGCACGTTCAGGCACCGGTAGGCCGAGCGCAGATGGCTCTTGACCTCGATCTCGCTCATGCCCAGGCGGCAGGCGACCATCGTCGTGCGGTCGCCCCGAGCGACCAGCTCCAGCACCTTGCTCTGCTGCTCGGTGAGATCGAGCTGGGCGCCGGCCCACTGCCCACGCGACCCGAGGTGGTCGAGCCGTCTCTCGGCGCCCGCCACGCCGGCATCCACCACGATGGCGCCGTCGCCCACCCGTTCGATCTGCTCGACCAGCTCCTCGCCGCCGATGGTGATCAGGAGGAAGCCGGCGGCGCCCCGCTGGAGGACCGGTTGCGCGAACCGTGCCTCGTCCGGCCGGGCCAGGACCACGACACGATGATCTCCCCACGCCGTGGCCACCCGGTCCACCTCGTCGAGGCCGTCTCCTCCGCCCAGGCGGGCGTCGAAGATCACCAGGTCGGCGGTCGCCCTGCCCTCCTCGGCCAGGGCGTCGGCCACGCTGGCGCCCTCCCCGGTCACCCTCACCCGGTCCTGATAGGGGCGAAGCACCACCGTCACACCCGTGCGGACGATGTCCCGGTCGCTGACGATCAGAACCCGGACGGGCCTGGCGGCACGCTTACGGCGCACCGGAGACCTCCGGTGCGGACGCATCGAGGAAGGGGCATGGCGATACCAGCGCTGCTGGAACGGCTGCTGCTGCCATGGCGGCCCTTCGCCTCGGGCACTGCGCGACGCGGAAGTCCAGATCCCCAATATCGGGGCTAGCGCACCTCCACCAGTGCGACTCAATACCAGAGTACCGAGGCCCGGCGCAGGTTGCTCGGTCTCCCGGCGGCCCATCGGCACGGACCCCGACGCCTCGGGTTACCATCCCGGTGATGGACATCGAGGGCGTCCGTGGCCAGCTCGCTGCCGAGCACGATCGGCTCCAGGCGCTGCGTGACGAGTTCATCGAAGGCGGCCTGACCTCGCAGTCGGAGGAGGACAGCCTGGCCGAGCTCTCCTCGTCGGCCCAGCACCAGGCCGACATCGGGACCGAGACGTTCGACCGGGAGCGCGACGTCTCGATCCTGGAGCAGGTGGAGGCCGAGCTGGCCGACGTCGAGCTCGCTCTCCGGCGTCTCGACGACGGCACGTACGGGACGTGCGAAGCCTGCGGCCGCGTCATCGGCGACTCGCGGCTGGAGGCCAAGCCCGAGGCCCGGTTCTGCCTCGACGACCAGGCCAGGGCCGAGCGCGACGTGCGGGGCCCATCCCGATCGTCGTAGTGCGGCGCCTGCGGGCTGGCTCCGTGGGCGAGCGTCTACGAGCCGTCGGCCCGACAGTGGCCAACTACCTGCGCCGGTATGTGTTCGCGCCGCGCTATCGACCCCACGAGCGGCTGAGCCTGGCGAGTGCCGACGGCACGCGCCTGTCGGCGGCCCGCCTGGAGGGACCTTCCTCGGCGCCGGCGACGGTGGTCCTGGTGCACGGCTTCGTCAACTCGTCGCGCACCCCCGCGATCCACGACTTCGCCCGCCGTCTGGCCCGAGTGTGTGCACGTCATCGTCCCCGATCTCCGGGGACACGGCCGGTCGGGCGGTCGCTGCACGATGGGCGTGGAAGAGCCGGAGGACGTCGCCGCGGCTGTCGCCGCCGCCGCGCCGGGGCTGCCCGTGGTGACCGTGGGGACGAGCCTCGGTGGCGCCTCGGTGCTGCTCCATGCCGGCAGGTTCGCGGGGGTGGCCGGCACGGTGGCGATCAGCGCGCCGGCCTGGTGGGGGTCGTTCGAGCGCGAGGGCTCTGACCGGGTTCGTCGCTGCATCGGCTCCCCGGTCGGCCGCACGGTCCTCGGGGTGTTGCTGCGGACCCGGGTCGTCTCGAGCTGCGAGGGTGTGCCCGACTCGAGCGAGGTCGTCGGCTCGATCTCGCCCGCGTTCACCATCGTGGTCCACGATCCCGACGACCGGTACTTCGGTCCTGAGCACGCCGAGCGGCTCTACGACTGGGCCCGTCAGCCCAAGGATCTCTGGTGGTACCCCGGTGCCGGCCACGGCACGGATCTGCTCACACCCGAGCTGGCCGAGCGGTTGCTCCTGGAGATCGACGTCCGCCTACGGCCGTCGGGCGCCCTCACCACGGCAGCTGTCCCTGCGCGGGGCCCGGATCTGCACCACGGCGCCGGCGGGGCGAGGGGGTGGGCGCAGAGGCAGGCGGCTCGACATCACCTGGCGCGTCGAGGTCGTCCATCCCCTTGGCCATGAGGTAGCCCCGCGCCCGCTCGGATCGGGGGTAGCGGCTCACGATGGCCCAGAAGTCCCGGTTGTGGAGAGGGATCTCCAGGTGGGCGAGCTCGTGGACGACGACGTAGTCGAGCACCCAGCCGGGCAGGCCGGCCAGACGGGTCGAGATGCGGACCGAGCCGTCCGCCGGGGTGCAGGACCCCCACCGCGACTGCTGGTTGTCCACCCAGCGGACGCTGCGGGCCGGAGGCAGCCGGTAGCGGGCGGCGAGGGTCTTGGCCCGGCGCTGGAGATCGACGCTCTCGGCCACCGCCTTCCGCCCCATGCGACCGACCATCTCGGCGACCCAGCGCTCTTCCTCGGCCTTGGTCATCGTCGAGGGGATCGACACCCGCAGCACGTCGCCCACCTGACGGGCCTGCACCGTGCGCCGGCGCCGGGGGCTGCGAACGACCTCCACCTCCACGGCGGGGAACCTACCGCTCCCAACGGGCCGGCGGGGGCGATGGGCCGGTAGCCTCGCGGCCGTGCGGGCCGGTCCCGACCGGTCGTGACGAGCACCGAGCGTGGGAGGACACCGACGATGGCGCTGCCGCTGGACAAGCTGGGGACCGTCTTCGAGGAGCGAACCGCGGTCATCGACGGCGAGCGCGCCAAGGCATATGCCGCCGCGACCAACGACGACAACCCCGCCTACACCTCCGGCAAGTACGCCCCGCCCGTGTTCGGAGTGGTGCCCACCTGGGAGGCCATGGGCCTGGCGGCGACCATCGTTCCCTCGGAGGCGGTGATGATGATCGTGCACGGCGAGCAGGACATGCACTTCCACCAGCCGCTCGTGCCGGGCCTCGAGATCACCACCCGCGCCGAGGCGTACAGCATCCGCGTCGTCAAGTCGGGGACGCGGTACGCCATAAAGGTGGTGAGCACGACACCCAGCGGCCAGCCGGTGCTCGACCAGTACGTCACGATGTTCGTTCGCGGAATGACCGACGGGGAGAGCGGCGGCCCGGACAAGCCCGACCACACCTTTCCTCGCGACGCACGATCGGCGCCCGTCGGTGAGCACACCGTGCACGTCGACGAGGACCAGACGTTCCGGTATCGGGACGCGTCGGGGGACATGATGCCGATCCACGTCGACGACGCCTTCGCCAAGAGCGTGGGCCTGCCGGGCATCATCGCCCACGGGTTGTGCACCATGGCCATGACCAGCCAGGCCGTGGTCAAGCTGGGGGCGGACGGGGATCCGAGTCGCGTGCGGCGGCTGGCCGTGCGCTTCGCCGGCAACGTCTTCCCCGGCGACGACGTGACGACGACGGTCTACGACGCCGGCACCGCCGACGGTCGGCGGGTCTACGCCTTCGAGGCCACCAGCCGTGGCGATCGGGTGATCACCCACGGTCGCGCCGAGGTCGGCGCCTGAGGGCCGGCCGGTGCGGGCCGCGCCGCGACGGTGATGGTCGCGCTCCGTCTGTTCGCGGCGGCGAGAGAAGCGGCCGGCACGGGCCGCGCCGAGATGAGCGGGCACACGGTCTCCGAGGTGCTGGCCGAGGCCCGTGAGCGGTTCGGCGACGATTTCGCCCGGGTGCTGGCCACGAGCCGCGTGTGGGTCAACGGACAGCCTGTCCACGACGACAGCCCGCTCTCGGCGACCGACGAGGTCGCCGTGCTGCCTCCCGTGTCGGGTGGAGCCGCCTGATCAGCTCGGGTGGCCGTCAGCCCTTCTTGGTCTCCCAGAAGATCTTGTCGATCTCGCCGATCTGGTCGAGCAGGTTCTCGCGCGACCTTCTCGTCGGTGCTGGCCTTCGAGGCCCCGGCCGCCTTGGTCGCATTCCAGAACAGCTCGTGCAGCTGGGGGTACTTCTCCAGATGCGGCGGCTTGAAGTAGTCCGTCCACAGCACCCACAGGTGATGCTTGACCAGTTCCGCCCGCTCCTCCTTGATGGCGACCGCCCGCGTCTTGAAGACGTTGTCGTCGGAAGCGTTGAACTTCTCCATGATCGCCTTCACCGAGTCGGCCTCGATGCGGGCCTGGGCCGGGTCGTACACGCCGCAGGGCAGGTCGCAGTGGGCGTGGACCGGCTCGGGGGCCGAGATGCGGTCGACGAGGGCCAGAAGACGGGAGGCGATTCGCATGAGGAAGCTCCTTGGGAGAGACGCTCGGTGGGCTCGATGACTCCAATTCCGCACCTAGTTACCCTACCGCCGGCCCCGCGAAGGAAAACACCGTGACCTGGGGGAGGCTGGCGGCCAGGGCGGCGGCGGGGGCGGCGACCGTCCTCGCCGGTGCGGTCGCACTGCGTTCGGTGCGGCGGGTGGAGGTCACGGGCGCCAGCATGCGTCCGACGCTGGAGCCCGGCGACCGTCTGCTGGTCCTCGCCGGGCGTCGGATCCGCGCCGGGGACCTGGTGGCCCTGCCCGATCCTCGGGAGCCGGCGCGGACCCTGGTCAAGCGGGTCGGCCTGGTGGACGGGGTCAAGCTGACGGTGCTCGGTGACGACCCCTCGGCCAGCACCGACAGCCGCAGCTTCGGCCCCGTTCCCAGGAGAACGGTGCTGGGACGGGCGATCTACCGTTACGGGCCGAGCGGGCGGGCCGGACCCATCGAGCGGGGCGGCGGGCCACCGCGCCGCTAGGGTGACCCTTCGATGCGCAGCCTCGCCGTCCTCTCCATGCACACCTCGCCGCTGGCGCAGCCGGGCACCGGAGACGGCGGCGGGATGAACGTGTACGTCCGCGAGCTCTCGGCTGCCCTGGCGCGGACGGGCGTGGAGTGCGACGTCTACACGCGGGCCTGGTCGGACACGTTGCCGGCGACGGTCCCGGTCGAGCCCGGCCTGCGGGTCCACCACGTGCCCGCCGGCCCTCTGGCGCACCTGCCCAAGGAGGCCCTCCCCGGCGTGGTGGAGGAGTTCACCGAAGGTGTGCTCGCCCGGATGAACGGCGCATCGGCGGGGTCGAGAGTCGTCCCGACGCCATCCACGCCAACTACTGGCTGTCGGGGATGGCCGGCCACGCTCTGAAGCACGAGCTCGGCCTGCCGCTGGTGTCCACGTTCCACACGCTCGACCGGGTGAGGGCCGAGGCCAGCCCCGAGGACGTGGGCGCGGCCGAGCCCGCCCGGCGGGCCGAGGCCGAGGCGCGCGTGATCGGCTGCTCCGACGCCGTGCTGGCCTCGTGCTCGGTGGAGGCGGACCAGATCTCCGAGCTGTACGGAGGCGAGCCGTCACGCATCGAGATCGTGGCCCCGGGTGTGGACCACGCCTTCTTCTCGCCTGGCTATCGCCCCCAGGCCCGCCGGGCGCTGGGCCTTCCCGAGCTGCGGGCCCGTCCTGCTGTTCGTCGGGCGCATCCAGCCGCTGAAAGGAGCGAGCGTCGCCGTGGAGGCGCTCGCTCGCCTCGAGCCCGTGCGTGACGCCGTGCTCGTCGTGGTCGGGGGCCCCAGCGGACCGCGGGGACAGGCCGAGCTGAGCAGGCTGCACACCCTCGTCCACGAGCTCGGGCTGGACGGCCGCGTTCGCTTCGTTCCGCCCCAGCGCCACGAGATGCTGTCGACGTACTACCGCTCGGCCGACGTCTGTCTCGTACCCAGCCGCTCGGAGTCGTTCGGGCTGGTGGCCCTGGAGGCCGCCGCCTGTGGCACGCCGGTCGTGGCGTCGGCCGTGGGCGGGCTTCGCACCCTGGTCGACCAGGGCCGTACCGGCTTCCTCGTCGAGGACCGCGACCCGGTGGCCTTCGCCGCCTACGTCGCCGCCCTGCTGGACGACCCCGCGTTGGCCGGAGAGCTGGCGGTCAACGCCGCCGCCGGAGCCAGGGTCTACACCTGGTCGGGGGCGGCCGCCCGGTTGCGCAGCCTCTACGCCGAGCTCACCGACCGTCAGCTGGTGGACTGCCTGTAGATGGGCACAGGCGCGGCGTCGGCTCGGGAGCTGGACGACATCGCCGCCCGCATCAGCGACTGGGCCGAGCGCCAGCTGAAGGCTGACGGAATGCTCGTGGCCGTGGACCACGATCCGGAGGCTCGCCGGTGGTACGCCCGCATGCGGGGAGAGGAGAAAGCCGTCATCACCGTCTGGCTCACCCTGCGCGAACGCAGCCTGCACCACGAGACCCAGGTGATGCCCGCTCCCGAGGAGAACGTCGAGGCCTGCTACGAGTACCTGCTGCGCCGCAATGCCAGCCTGATCGGCGCACGCTTCGCGCTCGGTGCGGAGGACGCGGTGTACCTCGTCGGGCAGACCCCCGTGGACGCGGTGAGCGACGCCGCTCTGGACCACATCGTGGGGTCGGCCTACGCGTACACCGAGGAGTGCTTCCCGACGGCGATGTCGATCGGCTACGCCAGCCGCTTCCGCCGCCCCCGGCGCGGCTAGCGATCACCGGAGCCGCTGAGACAGGCGCGTGCTAGCGTGCGTGGGCGAGGCCCGAGGGGCGGAGCGGCGACTTTCGTTCGGGGAAGTGCGGGAGTTGTCGTGAGGTTCCTCGGGCCCGTTTCGCGCCTGGGCGGCCGACCGATGGCGTAGCCTCCGCCCGATGTCGAGGCCGCGTCTGGTGATCGTCGGCGGAGGCCGGATGGGCGAGGCCCTGCTCGGTGGGCTGCTCGCCACGGAGTGGGCGGAGGCGTCGGAGCTGGCGGTGAGCGAGAAGCTCCCAGGTGTTCGCTCGGCGCTCGTCGATCGGCATCCCGGTGTCGCCGTCGATGCCGCGCCGGTGGCTGCGGACGGCATGGTGCTGGCCGTCAAGCCCGACGACGCCGAAGCGGCGTGTCGGCAGGTGGCCGAGGTCGGCGCCGAGCGGCTCGTCTCGATCGTCACTGGCGTGCCCATCGAGCGGCTCGAGGATTGGCTGGGCGGTGGAGCCGCGGTGGTGCGAGCCGTGCCGAACACCCCGGCCCTCGTCGGGGCGGGGGCCACCGCCATCGCCGCCGGCAACCATGCCGGCGAGGCAGACGTGAGCTGGGCCGAGCACGTCCTCGGATCGGTCGGTCGGGTCGTGCGGGTACCCGAGCACCTGCTCGACGCCGTCACCGGGCTGTCGGGCTCGGGTCCGGCCTACGTGTACCTCCTGGTGGAGGCGCTGGTGGAGGCGGGCGTGCTCAACGGGCTGACGTGGGACCTGAGCCGGGACCTCGTCGTCCAGACCGTGCTGGGCTCGGCCCGGCTCCTGCAGGAGACGGGAGAACGGCCGGAATCCCTGCGCAGCGCCGTGGTCTCGCCGGGGGGGACGACGGCCGCGGGACTGGCCGTCCTCGAGTCGCGGGCGGTGCGAGGGGCCGTGCTGGAGGCGGTCGCCGCCGCCACCGAGCGGGCCCACCAGCTCGGCCTGCACTGACCAGGTGGAGCCATCGGGCCCCGTGGCGTACAGTCGCTCCTGGGTGGAGAGGGGTGATTCCGCTGACCAAGGCACAGTATGCGACGGCCCGGTTCCTCACCGTGGCCGAGGTGGCCAGCCTCCTGCGGGTCTCCAGCATGACGGTGTACCGGCTGATCAACGCCGGCGAGCTGCCGGCCGTGCGCATCGGGAAGTCGTACCGGCTCCGTGAGGACGACGTCGACAAGTACCTCACCGACCGCTACACCGAGGCTGGCTGACCGCTCCCCCGTCCGGGATCACGCCGCTGGCGGCCCGAGCTGACAGGCTGGCGCCGGTGTCAGCTCGGCGCAGGAACCGGGACACGATCTCGTTTCTCTCCGACTACGGCACCGACGACGAGTTCGTCGGCGTCGTGAAGTCCGTGCTGCGCCAGCTCGCTCGTCATGCTGTCGTGATCGACATCACCCACCAGCTGCCGCCCCACGACGTGAGGGCAGGAGCCCTGACGCTGCAGCGCGCCGCCCCGTTCCTCGTGCCCGGTGTGGTCCTGGCGGTGGTGGACCCCGGCGTGGGCACGACCCGCCGGGCCGTCGCCGTGGAGGTGGAGCCCGACCCCCGCTGGGTGTTCGTCGGTCCGGACAACGGGGTCCTGGCCCCGGCCCTGGACGCGCTCGGTGCGAGGGGCCGGGCCGTGTCGCTGGGCGATCGCCGACGCTCTGCCGTTGGGCCGGCCACGGGTGCCACCTTCGACGGCCGGGACCTCTTCGCGCCCGCTGCCGCGCGCCTGTGCACCGGGGCCGACCTGGAGGACCTCGGTCCGCTGATCGATACCGCCAGCCTCGTGCCCGGGCCCCGACCGTCGGTCGTGCACAAGGAGACGGGCGTGGCCACCGAGGTCCTCTGGATCGACCGGTTCGGGAACGCGCAGCTCGCGGCGCGGCCCGAGGACGCTGCCGACCTGGGCGAGCTCGTGCGTCTGATCCTCCCGAGCGGCGAGGTGGTGGCTCGCCGGGTCGCTTCATTCGCCGACATCGGGCCGGACCAGGTTGGGCTGGTGGTCGACTCCTCGGGCATGATCGCCGTGGCCCTGGATCGCCGGTCGGCGGCTGGCGAGCTGGGGCTGGCGGCGGGCGACGAGGTCGTGCTCGACAGGATGGACGCGAAACGTGGGTAGAAGCCGACGGTGAACCTGGCCACCATCATCGATCCCCACCCCGCCGACGCGCCGGCCCTGCTGAGCGACGACGGAGTCATCACGACCTACGGCGAGCTCCGCCGTCAGGTGGCGGGGATGCGGGGAGGTCTGGCTCGCCTGGGCGTGCACCCGGGTGACCGCGTCGCCATCATCTGTGCCAACACGCCCGCCTTCGTCGTGGCCTACCTCGCCATCCTCGGCGTCGGCGCCGTGGCCGTGCCGATCGACCCCGCCTACCCGCTCGCCGCCATCGAGCGCGAGCTGCGCGCCATCGGGCCCCGGGTGGCTGTGGTCGGTCGAGCCGGCGCGGACGCCGTCGCCGCGCTCGACCGCGACGCCGTCGGGCTCGCCTCGGTCGTGGCGGCAGAAGGCAGCCGCGTCGAGGGAGCCGAGGACTACGGGGAGCTCGTCGAGGGGCCACCTGCCGACACGGTCGCCCGCGCCGACGCCAACCTCGCCGTCCTCATGTTCACCGCCGGGACCGGCGGTGATCCCAAGGCGGCCATGCTGACGCACGGGAACCTGGTGGCCAACCTGGAGCAGGTGCAGGCATTCGCCGGTCAGGTGATGCACCCGGAGGACGTCGGGATCGCCATCATCCCGTTCTTCCACATCTTCGGGCTCAACGTCGTCCTCGGTCTTCCCCTTCTGGCCGGGGCGAGCCTGGTGCTGGTCGAGCGCTTCGATGCCGACGCCACCTTGGCCCTGATCGCCGAACGCGGCGTGACGATCATCGCCGGCACGCCACACATGTACGCCGCCTGGGCGGCGGTCGAGGGCGCCAAGGGAGACGAGCTGCGCTCGGTGCGCCTGGCCGTGTCGGGTGCCTCGCCCCTGCCTGCGGAGGTGGGTCAGGCCATCGAGGATCGCTTCGGTGTGCCGCTCTGGGAGGGTTACGGGCTCACCGAGGCGGCGCCGATCGTGACGTCGTCGCTGATGCTCGGGCGACCCCGGCCTGGCGCCATCGGCGGTCCGTTGCCCGGCGTGGAGCTGCGCCTGGTCGACAGCAACGGCCAGGAGACCCTCCTCGGTGACGCCGGCGAGATCTGGGTGAAGGGACCGAACGTGTTCGCCGGGTACTGGAACGACCCGTCGACCACGGCCCGCGTCCTCACGCCCGACGGGTGGCTGCGCACGGGGGACGTGGCCGTGGCGGACGAGGACGGCTACCTGCACATCGTCGACCGGGCCAAGGACCTGATCATCGTCCTCGGCTTCAACGTGTACCCGGCCGAGGTCGAGGAGACGCTGATGAGCCATCCCGCCATCGCCGAAGCGGCGGCCGTGGGCGTGCCCCATCCGTCCTCGGGCGAGACGGTCAAGGCCATCGTCGTCCTCGAGCCGGGCGCGCGCCTCGACGCCGCCGAGGTCATCGACTACTGCGCCGAGCGCCTTGCCCGCTACAAGTGCCCCACCGAGGTGACCTTCGCCACGTCGCTTCCCCACGGCCGCACGGGCAAGCTCCTGCGCCGGGCGCTGCACTAGCACCCGGGTACGCTTTCGTCATGGCCGATGGACGGCTCCGGCGTATCCCGGAGGCGACGGTCGCACGGCTCCCTGTCTACTGGCGGGCTCTGCTCGAGCTGGCCGAGGCCGGGACCCCCACCGTGTCCTCCGAGGGGCTGGCGGAGATGGCGGGTGAGAACGCGGCCAAGGTCCGGAAGGATCTCTCCCACCTGGGCTCCTACGGCACGCGGGGCGCCGGCTACGACGTGCAGCTGCTCACGACCCAGATCGGTCACGAGCTCGGCCTCAACGAGGACTGGCCGGTCGTGATCGTCGGCGTCGGGAACCTCGGCCGGGCCCTGGCCAACTACCGGGGGTTCTCGTCCCGAGGCTTTCGGGTGGCCGCCCTGGTCGACGCCGATCCGGCCAAGGTGGGCCAGGTGATGGGGGGACTGGTCGTGAGCCCGGTCGACGATCTGCCGGTCGCTGGTCGAGCGCGAGCGGCTCGCCATCGGGCTCATCGCCACGCCGGCGACGGCCGCCCAGGGCGTCGCCGACCGTCTCGTGGCCGCCGGGGTCACCTCACTGCTCAACTTCGCGCCGGCCGTGCTGACCACGCCCGATCACGTCCTCCTCCGTCAGGTCGACCTCTCCATCGAGCTGCAGATCCTCAGCTTCTACGAGCGCCATCCGCTCGAGGTCGCCATGCGACGGGCGAAGATGGTGGGCGACCTGGCAGCCCGCCCGGCGCCGTCGTTCTAGATCGGAACCGATGCCGTGGCTGTCGACACGCCCCAGTACCCGGTGAACCTGGTCCTGGACGATCAGCCCTGTCTGGTGGTGGGGGCGGGGCGGATCGCGGCCCGCAAGGCCGAGGGACTGCTGGCCTGCGGCGCCAGGGTCCACGTGATCGCCGCACAGGTCGACAGCCAGGTCCGTTCCCTCGAGGGCGTCAGCTGGGAGGAGCGGCCCTACCGGCGAGGCGATGTCGCCGGCTACCGGCTCGTCATCGCCGCCACCGACGACCAGGCCGTCAACCGGGCCGTCTACGAGGACGGCGAGGCTGAGGGGGTCTGGGTGAACAGCGCCGACGACCCCGCGTCGTGCGCCTTCACCCTGCCCTCGGTCATCCGCCAGGGGGCGGTGATGGTCACGGTCTCGACCGGCGGGCGCAGTCCCGCCCTGTCGGCCTGGCTCGGGGCCCGGCTCGCCGCCCAGCTCGGACCGGAGTACGGGGTGCTGGGCGAGCTGCTGTCGACCGAGCGGGAACGCCTCAGGGCGGCGGGACGCTCGACCGAGGGACTCGACTGGCAAAAGGCGCTCGACTCCGACATGCTCGATCTCATAAGGAGCGGCCAGGTCGACCGAGCGAGGGAGCGGCTGCAGGCGTGTCTGTCGTCGTCGTAGGGCTCAACCAGCGCACCGTGGCGCTCGACATGCTCGAGCGCATGACGGTGGGTGACGCCCAGCTCCCCAAGGCGCTCCGCGACCTCAGGGACAGCTCCCACCTCTCCGAGGTCGTCGTCCTCTCCACGTGCATGCGGACGGAGGTCTACGCCGTCGTCGAGCGCTTCCACGGGGGAGTGAGCGACATCCGCAGCTTCCTGGCCCGGCTGAGCTCCACGCCGCCGGAGGACTTCGCCGACGACCTCTACAGCTACTTCGAGGAGGGCGCGGCGGCGCACCTGTTCGAGGTGGCGGCCGGCATCGACTCACCCGTGCTGGGCGAGGGCGAGGTCCTGAGCCAGGTGCGCAACGCCTGGGAGCGGGCGTGGGAGGAGTCGGCGGCCGGACCCACGCTCTCGCACCTGTTCCGCCACGCCGTGGAGGTGGGAAAGCGGTCACGCTCGGAGACCGCCATCGCCCGGGGGATCACGTCCCTCTCCCAGGCTGCCGTCGCCCTGGTCCAGGAGCGGCTGGGGGGGTCGCTCGACGGCTACGACGTGCTGATGGTCGGCGCGGGCGATGTGGGCGAGGGGATGGCAGCGGCGCTCGCCTCCTCGGCCGGCGCCCGGCGGGTGATGGTGGCCAACCGGACCCAGGGCCGCGCCGTCGAGCTGGCCGAACGGGTCGGCGGTGAGACGGTCGAGCTCGGCGCCCTGGGCGAGGCGATGGCCGAAGTCGACGTGGTGCTGACGTCCACGGGGTCGCCGTCCATCCTGCTCGAGGCGTCCGACCTGGCCCCGGTGGTCCGTCGCCGCCGCGGCCGGCCGCTGCTCGTGATGGACGTCGCCGTGCCCCGCGACGTCGATCCCGGTGTCGCCGCGCTCGACGGCGTGACGCTGCTGGACATGGACGACCTCCGGTCCTTCGCCGAGGCGGGGATGGCAGGTCGCCGTCGTGAGGTCGCCCGGGTCCGGGCGCTGGTCGACGAGGAGCTCGAGCGGTACCTCGACAGCACCGCGGCACGGGGCGCGGCGCCGCTGGTGGCGTCGCTGCGAGCTCGGGCCGAGGACGTGAGGGTGGGGGAGCTGCAGCGGTTCCGCTCCCGCTTGAGCAGTCTCGACCCCAAGGAGCGGGAGGCCGTCGAGGCCCTGACCAGGGGCATCCTGGGCAAGCTCCTGCACGAGCCGACGGTGCAGCTCAAGGAGTCGGCCGGCTCGCCTCGGGCGGAGCGGCTCGGGGACGCCCTGCGCACGCTCTTCGACCTGTAGGGAGAGGCGTCGTGAGCGCTGCCCGGCCGGCGCTGCGGGCGGCCACCCGGGGCAGCGAGCTCGCCCGTTGGCAGACGAGCCACATCGGCGAGCTCCTCGGGCGGGAGATCGAGGCCGTCGTCGTCGACACCAGCGGCGATCGCCAGGGCGACGTGCCGATCTGGGAGATCGGCGGGCAGGGCGTCTTCGTCACCGAGGTGCAGGCGGCCGTGCTGGACGGGCGGGCCGACGTGGCGGTCCACTCGGCCAAGGACCTTCCGTCCGCCCCGACGCCGGGGCTCGTGCTGGCCGCCATCCCGACGCGCGAGGACCCTCGTGACGCCCTCGTGGGGCGGGCGCTCGACGAGCTGCCCGCCGGGCGCGGTGGTGGCGACCGGGTCGGTGCGCCGGCGGGCCCAGCTGGCCTGGGCCCGGCCCGACCTGACCTTCGCCGGCCTCCGGGGCAACATCGCCACCCGTCTGGCCAAGGCCGCTCGCTACGACGCCGTCGTGGTGGCCCTGGCCGCGCTGCGCCGGCTGGGACGGACCGACCGTGTGGCCGAAGCTCTCGATCCCGCCCTGATGCTGCCCCAGGTCGGCCAGGGCGCTCTCGCCGTCGAGTGCCGTCTGGGCGACGAGGCCACGCTGGAGGCCGTGGTCGCGGCCGACCACGCTCCGTCGAGGCGGGCCGTCGAGGCCGAGCGCTCCTTCCTGGCCGAGCTCGGTGGCAGCTGCGACCTGCCCGTGGGTGCGTACGCCGAGCCGGGCGGCGGCGCCGATCTCCAGCTCTCGGGCATGGTCTCGAGCCTCGACGGGCGGGTGATGCTCCGCCAGGCCATGGTGGGAACGGACCCGGGATCGCTCGGCCGGGGTCTGGCCCGCCACCTCCTCGACGACTGCGGCGGGCAGGCGGTCCTCGACGACCTCGCCGGCGCGGGTGTCCCGTGACCGTGTACCTCGTCGGTGCCGGGCCCGGCGACCCCGGCCTGCTGACGGTCAGGGGCGCCGAGGTGCTCGGCCGGGCCGAGGTGGTGGTCCACGACCGGCTGGCGGAGCGGTCGCTCCTCGACCTCGCCCCCGGCGCGGCGGAGCGGATCGACGTCGGCAAGCGGCCCGGCTTTCCCGTGCACCAGGACGAGATCAACGCCCTGCTCGTGGAGCAGGGCCGCGCCGGCCGTCAGCGTCGTGCGGCTCAAGGGGGGCGACCCGTTCGTGTTCGGCCGCGGAGGCGAGGAGGCCGAGGCCCTGGCCGCCGGAGGCGTCGAGTTCGAGGTCGTGCCCGGTGTGTCGGCGGCGGTCGCCGTTCCCGCCTACGCCGGGGTCCCCGTGACCCACCGCGGGCTCTCGACGTCGTTCACCGTCGTGACGGGCCACAGCCGCCAGGCCCTCGACGCCGACGTCGACTGGGGCGCCCTGGCCAAGGTCGGCGGGACGATCGTCGTTCTGATGGGCGTCGCCCACCGCGACGAGATCGCCAGGCGGCTCATCGAAGGAGGGCGACCGGCCACGACGCCCGTGGTCGCGGTCAGCTGGGGCACCCGACCGGGCCAGCGAAGTGTGCGCACGACGCTCGCCGGCCTGGCCGCGACCGAGCTGGCGCCGCCGGTCACCATGGTGATCGGTGCGGTCGCCCAGATGGACCTGGCCTGGTTCGAGCGGCGGCCGCTCCTCGGTTGGACGGTGGTCGTGACCCGGGCACGGTCCCAGGCCTCCACCCTGGTCGATCGCCTGCGGGCGGTCGGAGCGGGGACCGTGGAGCTCCCGGTCATCTCGGTCGCCGGGGCGGCCGACGGAGGCGCCTCGCTGCGGTCCGCCGCCGCCCGCCTGGACGGCTACGAGTGGGTCGTCTTCACCTCGGCCAACGCCGTGGAGGCGCTCATGGCCGAGGTGCGCGACGCGCGCGCCTTCGGGGCCGCCAGCGTCGCCGCCATCGGCCCCGGCACGGCGCAGACCCTCGCCCGCTTCGGCCTGGTCGCCGACCTCGTGCCCGGGCGTTTCGTCGCCGAGGATCTCGTCGACGCCTTCCCCGACGGGCCGCCAGCCGGCCCGGTGGGCAGCGGGCGGGTGCTCCTGCCCCGGGCGGCCGACGCCCGGGACGTGCTCCCCAAGGGGCTGCAGGCCAAGGGGTGGCAGGTCGACGTGGTCGAGGCGTACCGCACCGAGCGGCTTCGCCCGTCCCCCGACGAGCTGGCCGCGGTCAGGGGCGCCCAGGTCGTCACCTTCACCTCTTCCTCGACGGTCACGGGCTTCCTCGACGTCGTCGGCCGCGAGGACGTGCCCCCGATCGTGGCGTGCATCGGGCCCGTCACCGCCGACACGGCCCGATCGAGGGGGCTGCACGTCGACGTGGTCGCGTCGACGCACACGATCGAGGGGCTGGTCGACGCCCTGGTGGAAGCCCGCCCTAGGCTGAAGGCGTGAGCTTTCCCGCCCGGCGACTGCGCCGGCTCCGGCGCCTGCCCGCCCTGCGGCGCATGGTCGCCGAGACGCGGGTGTCGGTCGACGATCTCGTGGCGCCGCTCTTCGTGCGCGAGGGCATCGACGAGCCCCAGCCGGTCCTGTCGCTGCCGGGCGTGGTCCAGCACACCACCGCCTCGCTCGTGAAGGAAGCCCGCCGTCTGAGCTCGCTCGGGGTGCCGGCCCTCGTCCTGTTCGGTCTGCCTGCCGCCAAGGATCCGCTCGGCTCCGAGGCGTGGAACCCCGACGGGGTCACCCAGGTGGCGCTGCGCGAGCTGCGCCACGAGCTGGGCGACGCCATGGTGCTGGTCGCTGACCTCTGTCTCGACGAGTACACCGACCACGGGCACTGCGGGGTGCTCACGACGTCCGGGACCGTGGACAACGACGCCACGCTCGAGCTCTACGGACGGGTCGCCGTGGCTCAGGCGGACGCCGGCGCTGACATGGTGGCCCCGAGCGGGATGATGGACGGCCAGGTGGGGGCCATCCGCGCCGCGCTCGACGACGACGGTCGGGCGGAGGTCGGCATCCTGGCCTACGCGGCCAAGTACGCGTCCGCCCTGTACGGACCGTTCCGCGACGCGGTCGACGTCACGATCGCCGGCGGTGGGGACCGGCGCGACTACCAGCAGGACCCGCCCAACCGCCGTGAGGCGCTCAGCGAGGTCGCCCTCGACCTCGCCGAGGGCGCCGACATCGTCATGGTCAAGCCCGCCCTCGCCTACCTCGACGTGATCGCCGCAGTGCGGGCCAGGTTCGACGTCCCCGTGGCCGCGTACAACGTGAGCGGTGAGTACGCCATGGTCAAGGCGGCGGGCGAGCGGGGCTGGATCGACGGCGCCGCTGTGGCCCTCGAGCACGTGGGCGCCATCAAGCGCGCCGGCGCCGACCTGATCCTCACCTACTTCGCTCCCGAGCTGGCCGAGATGCTCGGTGATTGAGGCACGCCCCCAGGCGACGACGAACGCCGAGCTCTACCAGCGGGCCTGCCGGGTGCTGCCGGGTGGGGTCGACTCACCCGTGCGGGCGTTCACGGCCGTCGGTGGTGCGCCCTACTTCGTCGAGCGGGCCGAGGGCGCCTACGTCTGGGACGTCGAGGGCCGTCGTTACGTCGACTACGTCCAGTCGTACGGAGCTTCCATCCTGGGTCACGCCCACCCCGCGATGGTCGACGCGGTCCGGCGGGCTGCGACCCGAGGCACCTCCTACGGTGCGCCGACCGAGGGAGAGGTGGTCCTGGCCGAGGTCATCCGCGACCGGGTGCCGGGGTGTGAGCTGATCCGGCTCACCTCGAGCGGCACCGAGGCGGCCATGAGCGCCGTGCGCGTGGCGCGGGGAGCCACCGGCCGGTCGCGGGTGGTCAAGTTCGCCGGCTGCTACCACGGCCACAGCGACAGCCTGCTGGCCGGCGGCGGCAGCGGGGTGGCGACGCTGGGGCTGCCCGACTCCGCCGGGGTGCCGCCGGCCGCGGTCGCCGACACCGTCGTCGCCCCCTACAACCGGGTCCCGGAGGTGGGGACCGACGTGGCGTGCGTGATCGTCGAGCCCGTGGCCGCCAACATGGGCCTCGTCCCTCCGGGCCCAGGGTTCCTCGAGGGACTGCGTCAGGCGTGCGACGCCGCTGGCGCGCTGTTGATCTTCGACGAGGTCATCACCGGCTTCCGGGTGGCCCCTGGCGGCGTGACCGAGACGAGCGGCGTCGTCCCCGATCTCTGGTGCTTCGGGAAGGTGATCGGCGGCGGGCTGCCGGTGGGGGCGTTCGGAGGCCGGCGTTCGACCATGGAGGTGCTCGCTCCCGTCGGTCCCGTGTACCAGGCGGGCACCCTGGCCGGGAACCCGCTGGCCACGGCGGCGGGCGTGGCCGCCCTGGAGCAGCTGACGCCGGATGCCTACCGCGTCCTCTCCGAGCGCGTGGGGCGCTTGTCGGCAGGCCTGGCCGAGGCGTTCCGTCACGCTGGCGTTGCCGCCCAGGTCCCCGTGGTGGGGCCGCTGATGGGGCTGTTCTTCCGCGCCGAACCCGTGACCGACTACGAGGGCGCCCAGGCCGCGGCCGCCGGGGGGCAGTACGCCCGGTTCTTCCACGCCATGCTGGCACGGGGCGTGGCCCTGGCTCCCGGGCCCTACGAGGCCATGTTCCCCAGCCTGTCCCACAGCGAGGAGGACGTGGCGTTCACGCTGGAGGCAGCGGCCGAGGTCGCGGCTCGAGCTGGCCAGCGGAGACGCTCCCTCACCGTCCTGAGCCGCGACCTCTTGAGGAGGAGATCCAGGGCGGCCGCGCTGGCTACGCCAGACGCGCCAGTGCCGCCACGGCCCGGTAGGCGGCCTCGGCCGGCCCGATCTCGTCGGGCCGCAACAGGTTGGCCATGATGCGCAGGACCCACTCCATCAGGGTGCGGCTGTGCATGCCGGTGCCGACCAGCGCCCGCATCAGCTGGGGTCGCCCGATGAGCTGCACGAACGCCTGCGCCACCCGGTAGTAGAGCCCGTAGCGGTGCTGGAGCGCCGACTCGTAGGCCCGCAGGGCGTCGTCGTCGTCGTTGGCGAGCGCCTCGCCGACCGCGACGGCGGCCAGGCGGCCCGTCTCGTAGGCGTAGGCGATGCCCTCACCGTTGAACGGGTTGATCGATCCCGCCGCGTCGCCCACGACCAGGTAGCCCGGACCGACCCGGGGACCGACGGACAGGCCCATCGGCAGTCGTCCGCCGGTCGGCGCCCCGCAGGAGGTGGCGCGCGACAGCTCCCAGGAGCTGGGAGCCGTGTCGACGAACGCGGCCATGAGCTCCGTGGTGTTGACGGCCGCCCAGCGGTCGGAGGTGGAGAGCAGCCCGACGCCCACGTTCACCCGGCCGTCGCCCAGCGGGAAGATCCAGCCGTAGCCGGGCAGGACCTGGCCGCTGCGATCGCGGACGTCGAGGTGCGACTCGATCCAGGGCTCGGCGTGGCGGGGCGAGCGGTAGTAGCCGCGCAGCGCCATGCCGAGGGCGAGGCCGCGGTCCCGGCTCGTGCCCAGCGCCCGCCCGAACCGGGAGTTGGCGCCGTCGGACACGACGACGTAGCGGGACCTGATCTCCTCGGTCCGCCCCGTCTCCCGGGTCGCCACCACCGCTCCCCGAACCCGGCCGTCCTCGATCACGGGTGCCGCCGCTTCCGTGCCCTGCCGCAGCGCGGCGCCGGCCTTCTGGGCCCGCTCGGCCACGAGGTGGTCGAGATCCCGCCGGGTGACCACGTAGCCGTGGGCCGGGAGATCGGGGTGGTCGGGCCAGGCCAGCTCCAGCTGGCGACCGAAGGCCAACGCCCGGAGCCCGTCGTAGCGATGGAAGCGGGCCAGCTCCTGGGTCAGGCCCATGTCGTCGAGCTGGCGCACGGCGCGAGGGGTGAGGCCATCCCCGCACGTCTTCTCTCTGGGGAAGCGCTTTCGCTCGACCAGCGTCACGTCGTAGCCGGCATCGGCGAGCCAGTAGGCGCACGCCGACCCCGACGGGCCCGCCCCCACGACGAGGACGTCGTGACGGCGATCGACGGACGTGCTCACGGCGACGACTCTACTGGGGCGTCTCGCCCCCACCCGGGGGCGGCGCCGATCTGACCGCCTTCGAGGGGCCGTGGTACAAAGGCGGCGAGGTCAGACGATGCCGGCCTCGCCACCAGGGGGGCAGCCCGCCGATGGATAACTACCTGCCGATCGTCTGCATGTTCGTCCTGTCGATTGTCTTCGCTGCGCTCTCGTTCCTCGCCTCCACGCTGCTGGGACCCAAGCGGCCGACGAGCGCCAAGGCGGCTCCCTACGAGTGCGGCATCGTGCCCGAGCGTGAGCCAGCGGAGCGCTTCCCGGTGCGCTTCTACATCGTCGCCATGGTCTTCATCGTCATCGACATCGAGATCATCTTCCTGTACCCCTGGGCGGTCATCTTCCGCCAGCTGAACACGTTCGGTCTGGTCGAGATGGTCCTGTTCGCCGTCGCCGTCCTGCTGTCGTTCATCTACCTGATCAGCAACGGCGCCCTCGACTGGGGACCCGTCAAGCGCCTTCGCCCCCTGCCGGGCACCACGACCGAGCGCACGACCGACACGACGGTCCGTCGCATCGCCCAGGACACCGGCGAGGCGGCCTGACGATGGGGCTCGAGAGCCTCAACCACAACTTCCTCACCGGCAACCTCGAGAACCTGGTGAAGTGGGCCCGTCGCAACAGCGTGTGGCCGGCCACCTTCGGCCTCGCCTGCTGCGCCATCGAGATGATGTCCGCCGGGGCGGCCGACTACGACCTCGCCCGTTTCGGCATGGAGGTGTTCCGGGCGTCGCCCCGGCAGGCCGACCTCATGATCGTCGCCGGCAGGGTCTCGCAGAAGATGGCTCCCGTGCTGCGCCAGGTCTACGACCAGATGCCCGAGCCCAAGTGGGTGATCTCGATGGGTGTGTGCGCCTCCACCGGCGGGATGTTCAACAACTACGCCATCGTCCAGGGCGTCGATCAGGTGGTTCCGGTCGACGTGTACACCCCCGGGTGCCCGCCCACGCCGGAGACGTTGCTGCACTCGATCCTCACCCTGCACGAGAAGATCCGCACCGGCGAGATCACCCGCCGCCGGCGGGCCTCTGGCGCCGGCGCCGAGCTGCAGGTCGAGCAGCCCGCCCCGGTGCACGTGGGGACGCCCCGCTGATGGCGGCGGTCACCGGCGAGGTCATCCACCCGTCTCGTGACGACTACCTGCAGGTCGTTGCCGGGCTCAAGGACGAGGGTTTCGAGATGTGCGTCGACGTGTGCGGAGTCGACTACCTCAGCCATCCCGGCCGCACCCTGCCGCCCGAGGTCCATCCCGAGCGCTTCGAGGTCGTGGTGAACCTCGTCTCGATGGAGCAGCGCCGGCGCATCCGCATCCGGGTGCAGGTGCCCGAGTCCGATCCGACGATCCCGTCCCTGTTCGATCTCTATCCCGGCGTCGAGGCCCCCGAGCGCGAGACGTTCGACATGTTCGGGATCCGCTTCGCCGGCCATCCCGACCTGACCCGGATCCTGATGCCCGAGGACTGGGAGGGCCATCCGCTGCGCAAGGACTACGCCGTCGGGCGGGTGCCGGTGCAGTTCAAGGAAGCCCCCGGACCCCGTTGAGGCCACGATGAGCCACACCGAAGACGAGAGCCGCCTGGTCGCCGAGACCTCGGAGGGGACCCAGGAGATGCTCTCGCGCGAGGGAACGACCGCAGCCGAGCGGCGCATCGAGGAAGGTGGCATCGTGCGAGCGGCCGAGCGGGGCGACGGCCCTCGACGCCGGCGACATCGACATCGAGGTCGGCGAAGACGAGACGATGATCATCAACATGGGTCCCCAGCACCCGTCGACCCACGGCGTGCTGCGGATCATGATGGAGCTCGACGGCGAGACCGTGCTGCGGGCCAAGCCGATCATCGGCTATCTCCACACCGGCATGGAGAAGACAGGCGAGGACCTCACCTACATCCAGGGCGCCACCAACGTGACCCGCATGGACTACCTCTCGCCGCTCCACAACGAGCTGGTCTTCTCGCTGGCGACCGAGGCTCTGCTGGGCGTCGAGATACCCGAGCGGGCGACCTGGATCCGGATGCTCATGGTCGAGCTCAACCGCATGTCGTCGCACCTCCTCTGGATGGCCACCAACGGCATGGACCTCGCAGCCACGTCGATGATGATCTACGGCTTCCGCGAGCGCGAGGTGGTGCTCGACTTCCTCGAGAAGGTCACCGGCCTGCGCATGAACCACAACTACATCCGCCCGGGCGGCGTGGCCGCGGATCTCCCCGATGGCTGGCAGGACGACGTCGAGGCCATCTGCCAGGCCATCCCGCCCCGGCTGGCCGAGTACGACGACCTCTTCACGGGCCAGCCCATCTTCCGGGAGCGCACCGAGGGCGTCGGGAGGATCACCGCCGAGGCGGCCATCGCCTCCTCGGCCACCGGGCCCATCCTCCGGTCCACCGGCGTGCCGTGGGACCTGCGGCGGACGATGCCGTACCTGTTCTACGACCAGGTCGACTTCGACGTGGTGGTGGGGACCTACGGCGACAGCTTCGACCGCTACGCCGTGCGGCTGAACGAGATCCGCGAGTCGATCCGCATCATCCGCCAGATCGTCAACCGCATGCCGGACGGCGACTACCGCACGCAGGACAAGAAGGTCACCCCGCCTCCCCGGGCCCGCATCGACGAGTCGATGGAAGCGCTGATCCACCACTTCAAGATCTTCACCGAGGGCTTCAAGGTGCCCGAGGGCGAGGTCTACGTCGGCATCGAGTCGCCCCGCGGCGAGCTCGGCTGCTACATCGTCTCCGACGGCTCACCCAAGCCCTACCGGCTCCACATCCGGGCGCCGTCGTTCAACAACCTCCAGAGCATGGCGAACATGGTCCACGGCGGCCTGGTCGCCGACGCCGTCGCCATCATCTCCTCGATCGACCCGATCCTGGGGGAGGTCGACCGCTGATGGCCCGCCTCAGCCCCGAGACCGTGGCCCAGGCCCGCGAGCTCATGTCCCTGTACCCCGACTCGCGCTCGGCGCTGGTGCCCATCTGCCACCTGGCCCAGGCCGAGGAGGGCTGGCTCAGCCCCGAGGCCATGGAGCACATCGCCGAGCTCATGGGCCTCACCCCGGCCGAGGTGCTGGGCACGGCGAGCTTCTACGAGATGCTGCGCACCGAGCCGGTCGGCCGCTACGTGGTGTCGGTGTGCACCAACATCGCCTGCCTCCTGAACGGCGCCTACGAGCTGCTCGAGCACGCCGAGGAACGGCTCGGCATCGGCGTCGGGGCGACCACTCCCGACCAGCATGTTCAGCCTCGAGGAGGCCGAGTGCATCGCCTTCTGCGACCGGGCGCCCTGCCTTCAGGTGAACCACCGCTTCTTCGGGTCGGTCGACGACGAGCGCTTCGACACCCTGGTCGAGGATCTCGCCGCCGGCCGCCTCGACGACGACGTGCCGCCCCACGGGGTGCTGTCGCCGGGTGCGCCGCCAGGGCGGGCTCGCCGTGCCCGCCGAGCAGGTCCGGGCCGAGCGGGCCGAGGCCGACCGGGCCCGGGCGGAGCGCGCCGCGGCCGCCCAGGCCGAGAGGTCCTGATGGCGCTCACCGACGCCTCACCGATCGTCACCGCCCGCCTGCGCCATCGGCGACTCGCACACGCTCGAGCGGTACCTGGCGACCGGTGGCTACGACGGGCTGCGCAGGGCCCTGCGCATGACGCCGGAGCAGGTCGCCGAGGAGGTGAACGCGGCCAGCCTGCTCGGGCGCGGGGGCGCCGGCTTCCCCGCCGGGCGCAAGTGGTCGATGCTCCGCCCGGCGCCGGTGCGCTACCTGGTCGTCAACGGCGACGAGAGCGAGCCGGCCACCTTCAAGGACCACCTGCTGATCGAGCGCGACCCGCACGGGATCATCGAGGGCACGCTCATCGCCGCCTACGCCAACCAGGTCGACGCAGGCCTTCATCTACGTGCGGGGCGAGTTCGCCCTCGGGCTGGAGCGGATGCAGGCCGCCCTGAACGAGGCCTACCAGCACGGAGCGGTGGGCCGCGACATCTTCGGGTCGGGCTTCTCGGTCGACGTGGTCGTGCATCCGGGCGCCGGGGCCTACATCGCCGGCGAGGAGACGGCGCTGCTGGAGAGCCTCGAGGGCAAGCGCGGCCTTCCCACGCATCAAGCCGCCGTACTTTCCCGCCGCCATCGGGCTCTACGGGGAGCCGACCATCGTCAACAACATCGAGACCATCGCCAACCTGCCGTGGATCATGCAGCACGGCGGACACGCCTTCGCCGCGCTGGGCGAGGGCAGCTCGACCGGGACGCGGATGTTCGCCCTGTCGGGCCACGTCCGGCGTCCGGGGAACTACGAGCTCGAGATGGCCAAGACGACCTTCCGCGATCTGATCTTCGCCCCCGTGCTGGGCGGCGGCATGCGCCACGGCCGCCAGCTCAAGGCCTTCATCCCCGGCGGGGTGTCGGCCCCCTGGTTCGGCCCCGACCAGGTCGACCTGCCCCTCGACCAGGACGCCGTGGGCAAGGCGGGCTCCATGCTCGGCTCGGGCTCGGTCGTCGTCATGGACGACCAGACCTGCGTGGTGCGGGCGGCCTGGCGCATCGTGCGCTTCTTCTACCGGGAGTCCTGCGGCCAGTGCACCCCGTGCCGCGAGGGCGCGGGCTGGATCGAGAAGGTGGTCCGCCGCATCGAGGAGGGCTCGGGCCGGGAGCAGGACCTCGATCTGCTCCTCGACGTGTGCGACAACATCTCCCCCGGTTTGTCGTGGCCGCCCCAGCAGACCACCATCTGCGTCCTGGGGCCCTCGATCCCGTCGTCGATCGTGTGGGCCATCCGCATGTTCCGGGACGAGTTCCTCGTGCACATCAAGGAAGGCGCCTGCCCGTATGGCTGACACCGCCACGGAGACGCCTCAGCATCGTGGTCGACGGCCGTCAGGTCGAGGCCCGGCCGGGCGAGATGGTCATCGCGGCCGCCGAGCGGGCGGGCACCTACATCCCGAGGTTCTGCTACCACCCCCGGATGAAGCCGGTGGGCATGTGCCGCATGTGCCTGGTCGAGATCAGGGGGCCGCGCGGCTACTCCCTCCAGCCGGCCTGCTTCGTCGCCGTGGCCGACGGCCAGGAGGTGCGCACGACCTCCGACAAGGTGAAGAAGGCCCAGGACGGGGTGCTCGAGTTCCTCCTCATCAACCACCCCCTCGACTGCCCGGTCTGCGACAAGGGCGGGGAGTGCCCCCTCCAGGACCAGACCCTCACCTACGGTCCCGGAGAGAGCCGCTTCGTCGAGGAGAAGCGGCATTTCGCCAAGCCGATCCCCATCAGCGGACTGGTCGACCTGGACCGCGAGCGCTGCATCCAGTGCGCCCGCTGCACGCGCTTCGCCGACGAGCACGCCGGCGAGCCCCTCATCAACTTCATCGGCCGGGGCGACCAGCTCGAGGTGAACACCTACCCCGACCATCCCTTCGCCTCGTACTTCAGCGGCAACACCGTCCAGATCTGCCCGGTCGGCGCCCTCACCGCCGCGCCCTACCGGTTCAGGGCGCGGCCCTGGGATCTCGAGCAGGTCGAGAGCACGTGCACCTCGTGTGCCGTCGGCTGCCGGGTGGTCGTGCAGTCGTCCTCCAACCGGCTCACCCGGTACCTGGGCGTCGACTCCGATCCCGGTGAACCAGACGTGGCTGTGCGACAAGGGCCGCTTCGACTTCGAGGCGGTCAACAGCGACGACCGCGTCGCCCACCCCCTGGTGCGCAGAGGCGACGAGCTGGTCGAGGTCTCCTGGGACGAGGCGCTGGCGGCGGCCGCCCAGGGGCTGGCCGGGGTCAAGCACCGGGGCGGGCCGTCGGCCGTCGGCGTCATCGGCGGCGCCCGGCTGCCCAACGAGGACGCCTACGCCTGGGCCAAGCTGGCCAAGGCCGTCATCGGCACCGATTCGGTCGACGCCCAGCTCGGCGACGGCCTGCCCGCCGAGGTCGTTCTGGGCCTGCCCCGGGCGACCATCGACCAGGCCTGCTCGGCCGACGCCCTCGTGCTGCTGGCGCCCGACCTGCGCGAGGAGCTGCCGGTGCTGTTCCTTCGCCTGCGGGAGGCGGCGGTCGAGCGGGGCGTGCCCGGTGATCGAGCTCGCGGCCGTTCCCGACCGCCATGACCCGGTACGCCACCGCATCGCTCACCTACCGTCCCGGGGAGGTGGCGGCGCTGGCCCGTGCCCTCGTTGCGCCCGACGCCGCAGCCGGCGATGCCGAGGACCCGCTGCAGGTCGCCCGGGGCATCCTGCGCGGCCGGGACGGCAAGGGCCCCGGTGCCGACGGCACGGGCGTCGTCGTGGTCCTGGGCCGCCCGTCGGTTGCCGAGTCCGACGACATGGTCGACGAGGCTGCGGCGGCGCTGTTCGGGGCGTGGCCGGAGGCCCGCTTCCTGCCCGCCCTGCGGCGGTCGAACGTCCACGGCGCCCTCGACATGGGTCTCGCCCCCGGCATCCTGCCCGGCCGGGTCGGCCTGGACGAGGCGCGGGCGTGGTACACCGCGGCGTGGGGCGCGGTGCCCGAGGAGCGGGGGCTGGACACCGCCGGGATCCTCTCGGCCGCCGCCGAGCAGCGCATCGAGGCGCTGGTCCTCCTCGGCGCCGACCCGCTCAGCGACTTCCCCGACCGCCAGCTCGCCCAGCGGGGGATGGCGGGTGCCGGCTTCGTCGTCGCCGTCGACGCCTTCCTGAACGAGTCCTCGGGGCAGGCCGACGTCGTCCTGCCCGCCGCCATGTACGCCGAGCGTCCCGGCACCACGACCAACCTCGAGGGTCGCATCAGCCGTCTGGGCCAGAAGGTCGTCGGACCGGGCGTCGACGCGACCCGACTGGATGATCGCCGCCGAGCTGGCCGCCCGCCTCGGGGCCGACCTGGGCATGGACACGCGTGGAGGCCATCTGGGACGAGATCGAGCGGGTGGCCCCGTCGCACGCCGGCATCACCCGCCGCCTGATCGGCGACCCGCGCGCCGCCGACGGGATCGTGGCTCCGATGCCGAGGGTGCCGGTCCGGCTCGCCGTCGGCACCGGCCGCCCCGGCGGTGCGGCGCCCGTGCACGCCGGTGCCACCGACACCGGTGCGGGCGCCACCCAGCCCGCGCCCGGCCCCATCGACCCCATGGCCACGCCGGGCATCGGCGCCATCGAGAGCCAGGGGATCCCCAACATCGCCGGGGCACCACCGACGGCCAACGGCGAGGTGCCCGGCGTCGCGTCCGACGTCCCGGCGGACGCGGGTCCGGCGCCACGGGCAGGCCCGCCCGAGACGCAACTGCCGGTCGCCGGCCCGTCGCAACCCGGCGCGCTGGAGTCGGCCACCCGACGTCCCTTCCTCCGCCGACCGCCGCGCTCGTGCGGTTCACCCCGGCCAAGCCGCCGTCGGTACCCGCGCCCGACAGCTACGCCCTCCGCCTCGTCGCCCGTCACCGCCTGTACGACCAGGGGACCCTGGTCCAGGCCTGCCCCTCCCTGGCCGCCCTCGCTCCGGCACCGGGCCTCCGGGCCAACCCCTACGACCTCGACCGCCTCGGTGTGCAGACCGGCGGCCGGGTGCGAGTCCGCGGCCGCGAGGCCCTGGTGATGGAGGTGCTGGCCGACACCGACGTGCCCCAGAGGCGTCGCCGTGGTCGACCTCGACCTGGCCGACGAAGGTGCGGAAGACCTCATCGACAGCGGCAGGACCGTCACCGACGTGCGCCTGGAGACCCTCTGATGGGCGACCCGCTCTTCGTCCACGGCATCGATCCCTGGGTCTTTCTCATCGTCGCCGTCAAGGTCATCGTGGCCTTCGTCGTCCTCCTGGTGTCGGTGCTGCTCATGATCTGGTTCGAGCGCAAGGTCATCTCCGACATGCAGAGCCGGATCGGGCCCAACCGGGCCGGGCCCTGGGGGATCCTCCAGACCATGGCCGACGGGATCAAGCTGTTCTTCAAGGAGGGCCTGCGTCCCGACGGGCTCCGACCGCAGCGTGTTCTACCTGGCGCCCTACCTCGCCGTGGTGCCCGCCTTCCTCATCTTCACCATCATCCCCATCGGCGGGGAGATCACGGTCTTCGGCCACACGACCGAGATCCAGGTGGCCGATCCGCAGATCGGGATCCTGTTCCTCCTGGCCATGTCGTCGGTGGCGGTGTACGGACTCATGCTGGCCGGCTGGGCGTCCGGCTCGAAGTACCCCCTCCTGGGCTCGGTGCGGGCCATCGCCCAGATGGTCTCCTACGAGGCGGCCATGGGCCTGTCGACGGCGGCGGCCGTCCTCATCACCGGGCTCGCTGTCCACCCGCGACATCGTCGAGTCCCAGAACGGCAGCCTGCTACGGCTTCATACCCAACTGGAACGTCCTCCGGCTCGGCGTCGTGCCCTTCGCCATCTTCTTCATCGCCGTCACGGCGGAGGTGAACCGGCCGCCCTTCGACCTGGTGGAGGGCGAGCAGGAGCTGGTCGGGGGGTTCCACACCGAGTACTCCTCGGTGCGCTTCGCCCTCTTCTTCCTGGCCGAGTTCATGAACACGATCACGATGTCGGCCATCGTCGTGACCCTGTTCTTCGGGGGACCCGACGGCCCCGCTCCCCACGTCGTGCGCTGGCTGTGGCCGATCCTGTGGTTCCTCGGCAAGACGATCGTCTTCCTGTACGTGTACGTGTGGATCCGGGCCAGCCTGCCCCGCCTGCGCTACGACCAGCTGATGGACCTGGGGTGGAAGCGGCTCATCCCGCTGTCGCTGTTCTGGCTCCTCGTCGTGGCGGGCATGCTCATCGACACGCGATGGGGCTGGTTCTGCCGTCTTCGGCGGCGGCCTGGCGTTCGGGCTCATGCTGTACCAGGCGCTGCGGGTGTCGACCGCGGCGCCGGACCGAGGTGGCCTGATGGGGTTCTTCGACGGCTTCCGGGTGACCATCCGCCAGGTCTTCGAGCCGCGGGTGACCCACCGCTATCCCGACGAGAAGCGGCTCAAGCCGCCCCGCTTCCACGGTCGCCACGTGCTGGGCCGGTACGAGGACGGCATGGAGAAGTGCATCGGGTGCGAGCTGTGCGCCGGGGTCTGCCCGGCCCGCTGCATCTACGTGCGGGGCGCCGACAACCCGCCCGACGCCCCGGTGTCTCCGGGGGAGCGGTTCGGGTTCGTGTACGAGATCAACTACCTGCGCTGCATCCACTGCGACCTGTGCGTGGAGGCGTGCCCGACCGAGGCCATCACCGAGAGCAAGCTGTTCGAGTTCTCCTTCGTCGACCGCCAGGACGCCATCTACACCAAGGACGAGCTCGTCGTCGACGACGAGGGGCGCCCCCGTCAGCTGCCGTGGGAGGACTGGCGTCCGGGCGACGACGCCCACACCTCGGGCTGGATGCGGGCGACCTCGCCCAACGGCGACGCCGCCTTCGAGGGTCGGGTCCAGTGGTCCGGCGAGCTCGGCTACGGCGTGCGGTACCCCGAGGCGGGCCAGGTCGGCGACCGCGACGACGAGGCCACGGGCAACATCTCCATCCGAGACGTCAATTCGGCCGACATCTCCCACCGATACGGGGGGAGGTACCGATAGTGCTCGTCGGTGCCGCTCGTCCACGTCCCCTTCCTGGCCGTCACCATCACCGACGCGACCGTGTTCGCCGTGTCGGCCGCGGTCATCGTGGCCGGGGCCATCGGCGTCATCGCGGCCCGCAACCCCGTGCACTCCGCCCTGATGCTCGTGATGACGCTGTTCGGGATCGCCGTCCTGTTCGTGGAGCAGTCGGCCGACTTCCTGGCGGTCGTCCAGGTGATCGTCTACGCCGGCGCCATCGTCGTCCTCTTCCTGTTCGTCATCATGCTGCTCGGCGTGGACCGGCTGGACGTGATGCGGCGGGACCCGCTCCCGGGACAGCGGCCCCTCGCCCTCGTCATCGGGGCCGCGGGCCTGTCCCTCCTGCTGTTCCTGGCGGGGATCCACTGGGTGACGGGCGCCCGCTCGGTGGCCGGTCCTTCCGGAGGGCCTGGGTCCAACGTCGAGAAGCTCGGCCCGGTCGCTCTTCACCACCTACCTGCTCCCGTTCGAGGTCACGTCGCGTCCTGCTGGTGATCGCCGTGGTCGGCGCCGTGGTGCTCTCCCGCCGGCCCTCGAAGGAGGCCGAGCCCGAGCCGCCGGAGACGGCGACCGAGCCGGAGCCCGAGACCGAGCCGCCTCGGGCCGAGACCGCCCCGCCGGCTGTCGAGGAGGAGCCGGCTCCGACCGGGAGCCCGGGAGGTGGCTCGTGAGCCTCGGGGGTCCCTACTACCTGACGCTGGCGGCCGTGCTGTTCACCATCGGCGGCGTCGGGCTCCTCCTTCGGCGCAACGTGCTGGTCATGTTCATGTGCGTCGAGCTCATGCTCAACGCCGTCAACCTGACCTTCGTCACCTTCTCCCGCATGCTGAACGACATCGGCGGCCAGTCCCTGGTCTTCTTCGTGCTGGTGGTGGCGGCGGCCGAGGTCGTCGTGGGGCTGGGCATCATCGTCGCCATCTTCCGCCGGCGCAAGGGCGCCACAGCGGACGATCTCCACATCCTGAAGGGCTGACCCCGAGCGTGCTCCATTACGCCTACATCATCCCCCTGCTGCCCCTGGCCGGGGCCGTCCTGCTGGCCTTCTTCGGCAAGCGCGCTCGGCAATCCGCTCGCCGGCTGGTTCGCCACGCTGCTGGTGACGGCGTCCTTCGTGGTGGGCGTCTTCGTATTTCTCGACCTGCTCAATCGGGCCAGCAGCAACCGCTCCTTCGACCAGACGATCTTCACCTGGATCCCCGTGGGCGGTCTGCAGATCAAGGCGGCGCTGCTGATCGACCCGCTGTCGATCACCATGGTGCTGTTCGTCACTGCGGTGAGCGCGCTGATCCACCTCTACTCGATCGGCTACATGCACCGCGACCCGCAGTTCTCGAAGTTCTTCGTCTACCTCAACCTGTTCGTGTTCTCCATGCTCATCCTGGTCATGGCGGACAACTTCGTGCTCACCTTCCTCGGCTGGGAGGGGGTGGGGGCCTGCTCGTACTGGCTGGTCGCCTTCTGGTTCGACCGTGACACCGCCGCCAGCGCGGGCAAGAAGGCCTTCATCGTCAACCGCATCGGCGACTTCGGCTTCCTCATCGCCATGTTCCTGATCTTCTCGACCGTGGGCACGCTCAGCTACAGCGGCGTGTTCGGCGCCGTCGGCAGCATCGGCCCGACGACCCTCACCGCCATCACGCTGCTCCTGTTCCTCGGAGCGGTGGGCAAGTCGGCCCAGATCCCGCTGTTCATCTGGCTCCCCGACGCCATGGAGGGCCCGACGCCCGTGTCGGCCCTCATCCACGCCGCCACCATGGTCACCGCCGGTGTGTACCTCATGGCGAGGGTCAGCCCGCTGCTCAGCCACACGACGTCGTCGCTCAACGTGGTGGCCATCGTCGGGATAGGCACGGCCTTCCTCGCCGCCACGAGCGCCTGCGCCCAGGAGGACATCAAGAGGGGCCTGGCCTACTCGACCATCTCCCAGCTCGGCTACATGTTCCTGGCCGTCGGTACCGGCGCCTACGTCGCCGCCATCTTCTTGATGATCACCCACGCCTTCTACAAGGCCCTGCTCTTCCTCGGCGCCGGCTCGGTGATCCACGGCCTCCACGACGAGCAGGACATGAACCGCATGGGCGGCCTGCGAAAATTCATGCCGGTGACGGCCGGCACCTTCATCGTCGCCTGGCTGGCCATCGCCGGGGTGCCGCCGTTCTCCGGGTTCTTCTCCAAGGGCGACGTGCTCATGCAACGCCTACGCGCGCAGCCCGGCGCTGTACGCCGTCGGCCTGGCTACCGCCCTGCTCACCGCCTACTACCTGGGCCGGATCGTGTTCCTCACCTTCTACGGGCCCGAACGCTGGCGCACGTCGGGACCGGAGGAGGTCCTCCCCCACGAGTCACCTGCCCGTGATGCTGGTGCCGCTCGTCATCCTCGCCATCGCGTCTCTCGCCGCCGGTCTCATCGACCTGCCCTACGCCAACCTCGACTACCTGGCCAGGTGGCTGGACCCGCTGTTCGGATCGGCCGAGCGGGTGCTCACGTTCAGCACGGGTGCCAAGGACGCCTTCGAGGCGGCTGACGGGGTCGTGGCGGTCATCGGCGTCCTGCTCGCCGCAGGGCTGTGGGTGCGGCGCTGGCAGCGGCCGCGGCTCACGCCGGTCTTCTTCCAGCGGGCCTGGTGGGTCGACTGGGCTTACGACACCTTCATCGCCCGGCCCTCGACGGCGCTGGCCAACTTCTCGGCCATGGTGTTCGACAACGAGGTCATCGACGGCGTCGTCAACGGCACGGCGACGCTCATACGTGGCAGCGGCGAACGCTTACGCCGGCTGCAGACGGGCTACGTACGAAATTACGCCCTCGCCATCGCCACGGGCGCCGCCCTGGTGCTCGCCTACCTGGCCAGCCGGGTGGGCTCGTGAGCGGGGTCGCGGGCGTGGCGGCGCCGGTCCTGGCTGCCGCCCATCCCGGGCCCGGCTTTCCGCTGTTGACGACGCTCGTGCTGATCCCGGCAGGGGGAGCGGTGGTCGTCGCCGCCCTGCCTCGGGCCCGTCAACGGCTCATCCAGGTACTGGGCGTCGCCTTCTCGGTGGCCGTGCTGGGCTTCGCCGTGTTCATCGCCGTTCGCTTCCGGGTGGGCGACGGGGGCTTCCAGATGGTCTCCCAGCACAGCTGGATCACCGAGTTCGGCATCTCGTGGAAGCTCGGCATCGACGGGATATCGCTGTTCCTCGTGCTGATGTGCGGGGTGCTGTTCCCCGTCGCCCTGCTCGGCGGGCGGGTACGAAGCAATCCCAAGGGCTTCGTGGCCTGGATGCTGCTGCTCGAGTGCGCGTGCCTCGGGAGCTTCCTCGCCCTGGACCTCTTCCTCTTCTTCCTCTTCTTCGAGCTCACCCTCGTGCCGACGTACTTCATCATCGGCGGGTGGGGTCACGAGCGACGGGGCAACGCGGCGCTGAAGTTCTTCCTGTACACCTTCCTCGGGTCGGCGGTCATGCTCGTCGGCCTGCTGACCGTGGTGTACCTCCACCAGCGCAGCACGGGACACCTGACGTTCGATCTCGTGACCCTGTCGGCCACCCAGCCCTTCTCGTCGACGGTGGGCATCGTCCTGTTCCTCGCGTTCATGGCCGCCTTCGCCGTCAAGGCGCCCATCTTCCCGCTCCACACCTGGTCCCCACCCGCGTACACCGAGGCGCCGGCCGCCGGCTCGGTGATCCTCGCCGCCGTCATGGCCAAGATCGGCAGCTACGGCATCGTCCGCTTCGACTTCGAGCTGTTCCCCAAGGCCGCGGCGCAGCTGGCCCCGACGATGCTGACCCTCGCCGCCATCGGCATCCTCTACGGGGCGGTGGTGGCGGCGGCCCAGCGGGACCTCAAGCGCATGGTCGCGTACTCGTCGCTCACCAACCTGGGTTTCATCGTGCTCGGCACCTTCGCCATCACCACCCAGGGCGTCTCCGGCGGCGTGCTCCAGATGCTCAACCACGGCCTGTTCACCGCTGCGCTGTTCCTGCTGATCGGGTTCATCTACGAGCGACGAAAGAGCTGGCAGACGACCGACCTCGGCGGCCTCCAGCGGGCCGCGCCCATCATGGCCGGGGTGTTCACGGTGGCGATGATGGCCTCGATCGGGCTGCCCGGCCTCAACGGCTTCGTCGGTGAGTTCCTCATCCTGATCGGCACCTTCCTCAGCCACCGCTGGTGGGCGGTGGCGGCCACCATCGGCGTGATCTTCGCCGCCATCTACCTGCTGTGGGCGTTCCAGAGGGTGTTCCACGGCCGGACGACGGGCCCCAATCTCCACATCCCCGACCTGTCGTGGCGAGAGCGCGCCGTCGTGGCCCCGCTGATCCTGGCCATCGTGTTCCTCGGCGTGTACCCCCGGCCGGTGCTCGACCGCATCACCCCGTCGGTCAACCGCCTCGTCAGCCACGTGGAGCACGGCAGTACCTACCGCCAGCCGGCGGTGGCCAAGGGGTCGTCAGCGGTGCCGGTGTCGGCGTCCGTGCCGGCCTCGGCGCCGGGAGCGCCCTGATGAGCTACAGCCCGCTGCTCGCCCAGCTGCACCCGGACCTGCCGGCCCTCCAGCTGCCGCGCATCGACTACTCGGCCATCATGCCCGAGCTGCTCCTGATCGGCCTGGCGCTGGTGCTCATGACCGTGGCGGCGCTGAAGCGCCGCCCGCTGCCCCGAGGGACCTACGCCGTCTTCACCGTGGCCGCCGCCGGTGCCTCGATGGCCTACGCCTACCTGCTGTGGAACCACATCGCTCGGGGCGGGTACACGGCGATCGCCGGATCCATCGCCGTGGACGGGTTCAGCGTGTTCTTCACGTTGCTGATCGGAGCGGCGCTCGTCGTGTCGGCCCTGTCGGCCGACGCCTACCTGCGCCAGGAAGGCCTCGACGGCCCCGAGTTCTACGTGCTGGCCATGCTCTCGGCGTCGGGCGCCATGTTCATGGCGGGCGCCAACGACCTGATCGTGCTGTTCCTGGGGCTGGAGATCCTCTCCATCGCCCTGTACGTGCTGGCCGGCTACCACGCCCGGCGCACCGAGTCGGGAGAGGCGGCGATCAAGTACTTCGTGCTGGGGGCGTTCTCCTCGGCCATCTTCCTCTACGGGGTCGCCCTCACCTACGGCGCCACCGGGTCGACCAACCTCGGCCAGGTCGACGAAGTTCCTCGCCCAGAACGTCACCGTGTCCAACGGCCTGCTTCTCGCCGGGCATGGCCCTGCTGCTCGTCGGGCTCGGGTTCAAGGTGGCGGCCGTCCCGTTCCACTTCTGGACGCCCGACGTCTACCAGGGCTCGCCCACGCCCGTCACGGGCTTCATGGCGGCGATGGCGAAAGCCGCCGGCTTCGCCGGGCTCCTGCGGCTCTTCTTCTCGACCTTCTCGGTCCTGCGTCTCGACTGGAAGCCTCTGATATGGGCCCTCGCCCTGCTCACCCTCCTGGTCGGAGCGGTGGTGGCCATCGTCCAGCGCGACGTCAAGCGCATGCTGGCCTACTCGTCCATCAGCCACGCCGGGTTCGTCCTCGTGGGACTGGAGGTGGCGACCAAGAACGGGATCGCCGGTGGCCTGTACTACCTCTTCGCCTACGTCTTCATGGTCGTCGGCAGCTTCACCGTCGTGACCCTGGTCGGCCGGCGGGGCGATGCACACCACGACCTCGACTCCTACCGGGGCCTGTCGGCCCGCAACCCGGGCCTGTCCCTGCTGCTGGCGCTGTTCCTCATGGCCCAGGCCGGCATCCCCTTCACGACGGGCTTCCTGGCCAAGTTCTACGTGATCTCCGCCGCCGTCGACAGCGGCGCCTACCCGCTGGCGCTCATCGCCATGATCGCCGCCGTGATCGCCGCCTTCTTCTACCTGCGCGTGATCGTCCTCACGTACACCCGCCCCGAGGAGGCGGCGGCGCCGGCGTCAGCCGGCGCCGACGCCTACGACACCGGGACCCGTCATGGTGGCGAGGCGACCGCGCCGGGCGCTGTCGCCGTGGCGGAGCGCACAGCGGTCGTCCACCGACGAGGAGCCCGAAGCCCCCATCCACGTCCCCGTTCGCTGGCCGGCGTCGGCCTCTTCGTCTGCGCCGCCTTCACCGTGTTCTTCGGCCTCTACCCGGCGCCCCTCATCAACTTCGCCCACCACGCGACCCTGCTGTTCTAGCGACCGCAGCGGCGGGTGCCGCTGCGCTCACCGTCCTCCGGAGGCGGGTGCTCGTCGACCTGCTCGGCCGGCGCAGCGCTGTGCTCTCCGTTCTGGAGCTCCGGAGCGGGCCGACGTCCGGGACGAGGAAGCGGCCGATGAGGGGGAGCTCCCAGAACGACTCGGCCCGGGCGATGGCGACGGCCACGGCTGGGGCGTGCTCGGGCGAGTCGTAGACGGCGTAGCGGGGTTGCCAGTACGGGTCGTACTTGGCGTTGAAGCGCCACAGCGACTCGATCTGCATCGAGGAGGACATACGCCGCAGCATCCAGCGCTCGACCCGCCGATGCAGGCCGTCGCCGCTCTCGCCGGCCAGAACCGAGCGCATGGTGGCGAAGTTGAGGCCGAGGCCCTCGCATCCCTGCGCCCTGAGATGCTCGATCGTCTCGACGATCACGAAGTCGAGCAGGCCGTTGGGGTGGTCGCCGTCGTCGCGGCGCATGAGGTCGAGCGAGTACCCGTTGATCCCCGGCGCGGGCACGTACTGGCAGAAGGCGACGGGCGTCCCGTCTGCCGCCGCCGCCACGGCCAGCAGCAGACCCTCGTCCCGGGGTTCGAACAGCCGCCCCAGGGTCATGGAGAAGCCCCGCTCGACGTCGCCCCGCCGGCTACGGGTCATCACCTCGCGGAGCGCGTCGGCCAGGTCCGGGGCCAGACGGGCCGGATCGTGGAACGAGATGGTGTAGCCGTAGCGGGCGATGCGGTTGACGGCCTGCCGGAGCCCCTTGTTGCGACCGCCCTGCAGCGAGAAGCCGGCTATCTCCACGACGCCCTCGTCGCCGAGATAGAGGTCGTGCATGCCCGACGACCGGTAGGTCGGCAGCCAGTCCTCGCCCGCGCCCAGGACGGCCACGGTCCAACCGTGGGCGTCGGCGTAGGACCGGAACGACGACCACAGCTTGTCGCGCTCGGTCTCGGGGCCGATGGGGTCGGGTGAGACGAGGCACACGCCGCCGTACACGGCGTAGGCGACGAGGCTGTCGCCCTCGAAGAAGTGGACCTTGTCGTGACGGAGGGCGAAGTAGTCCAGCGTGCCCCGCCCGTGGCGGCGCACGATGTCTCTGGCCCGGCGCTGGGCATCGGCACCGGTCAGACGCTGCTCGACGACGGGGCGGAAGGCGAGGATCAGGGCGATGAGCGCCAGGCCCAGCCCAATGGCGAGCAGGGTCGGGGCGAGGAACTCGTCCAGACGGTGGGGCAGGCGCACGGTTCGCAGCCCGACCATCCGCCCGGCCACCGCCTGCAGCGCCGGCACGAAGCCGAGCGGCCGGGTGTCGGCGTCGAGCGCCAGCGCCACCTCCATCGACATGGTCGTCACCACGATGACGACCACGGCCGCGCCCAGTAGCGCAAGACCGCCCCTCCGTCGGGAGGGGCGGTCCACGGCGCCCCGGAAGCACGAGCGGTTGACCACCAGGAACCAGGCCACGGCCAGCGCGATCAGGGCCTCCTCCAGACCACCGCCCTGGACAAGGTGCAGGACGCCGGTGCCCACCAGCAGGCCCAGCGCGACGGTCCAGGCCTGGCGCTGGCCCCTCCGGACGCCGCGGCGCCAGGGCGAGGAGCGCCAGGCCGGCCAGGGCGACCAGGGCCGAGGCGGCCTGGGACACCGACAGCGGCAGCACGTCGAAGACGAAGTCGAGGTGGTTCCGGAACGGCGGCGTCACCGCCGAGGCCAGGTTGACCACGCCGGCGAGCGCGAGGGCGACGGCGGCCAGGCGCCGGACCCGGCGCTGGCGTGCAGGCGGGGTCGGCGACCTGGGGATAGGGCGGTCCGTGGGGGAACGTGGCCACGACGGCCGGGTGCGGGTCGCCGATGTGGCCTCGGCGGGCGGCCAGCCGCTCGATGACCGTCGCCCCCTCCAGGTCGAGGCGGGCCTGGAGCAGGCGGGCGTGGAGCTCAGCACCGGCCTCGAGCTCGATCCACGACAGCTGGCGACGGTGCAGGAAGACCGGCGGCAGCCCGAGGCGGGCGGGGCACTCGTCGACGACCTCGGTCACCGCTCCGGCGTTGGCGTAGAAGCCTGGCCCGAGCAGGGTCAGCTCGGGCTGTCGGGTGTGGCCTGTCACGAGCCCGGCTCGGTCCGCGCCCACGAGTGACCTGGCCGCGGCGCGGGCCGCGCTCGTTCGGGTCCTCGCCGGAGCCGCCCAGGGCGACGCCTCCGATGGCTGCCCAGGTGCGGTGCTCACCCAGGCCACGCCCAGCACGACCAGCACCAGGTCGAGGACGGTGGTCAGGCCCACCAGACCCAGGCGCCGGGGCCAGGCCCCCAGATGGGAGAGGTGCTGGGCGGGAGCCGCCCACAGGTACGAGATCGGGACCTTGAGCAGGACAGCGAGGGCCAACGGCACCAGGAGCCACCAGGCGTGCCGGGCCAGCCGCCGGTAGGCCAGCCTGGAGGCCAGGAAGCGGGGGAGGCTGGACGGCTCGGGGATGCGGTCGACGCCCTGGAGCCACGAGGACCGAGCCCCGCCCAGGGCCGGCAGCATCTCGGCCAGCACGTGGTGACCGACCGGGGTGCAGGCGGGGTTTCGAGGGTCGGCCAGGGCGTGGCGAGGATCGAAGCGGTGGCCGGGCTCGACCCGGACGCATCGCGACCCCGTTCCGGTCTCGAGGACGACCTCGGTGGCGAGGGCGAGCTCGGCTCCGAGCTCCGTGGCCACGGAGCGGGCGACGACGTCGTCCCAGGCCAGTCGGGCATCCCGGCTTCCGGGGAGGCAGATCAGGCGGCGACCCTCGCCGGCGCCGAAGGCGCGGAGGGCGGCCGCGAGCCGCGGATGGGCGTCGAGTGCGGCGCCGGGGTCGGGCGTACCGGCGGTGGGCTCGGCGACGAGCAGGTCGAACAGGTTGCCGGCGACGATCAGCGCTCCGGGACCGCTCCACGCCTCGACGGCGCGGGCCAGGTCGGTCGTGGCCGAGGCCGAGGCGGGCGTGGCCGTGGGCCCCAGCAGCAGGTCGCTCACCACGAGCACCCGGCCACCCAGCCCGACCTCGACATCGAGCTGGTCGGGAATGGCTGCGGCGGTGGCGAACGCCATAACGAGCCATCTTGGCAGCGGCGGCGGGTGGACCCGATCAACCGAACAATACTCTGGAGGAGCATGGCCGAGGCGACGACGCCCCTCGGGGTGCCCGACAACTGGAGGTGGGCGGCCGAGCCCGTACCTCCCGGGGCCCGCCGTGGTCTTCGACCTCGACGGCGTGTTGTCCGACGCCGCCAGTCGTCAGCACTTCCTCGAGTCCCCCAGCGGGACTGGAACGCCTTCTTCGACGCCTGCGGCGAGGATCCCCTGATCGAGGAGGTCGACCGCCTGCTCGACCTGCTCGATCCGGCGCTGGCCATCATCCTGGTGACGGCCAGGCCCATCCGCGTCCAACCCCAGACGCTGGCCTGGCTCGAGCGCTACCGGATGCGTTGGGACCTGCTGGTGATGCGGGAGCTCGGCGACTACGCCGCAGCCCCCCGCTTCAAGCACCAGGCCGTGTCCGACCTGCGGGCCTACGGGTTCCAGCTGCTGCTCGCCTTCGAGGACGACCGGCGTAACCTGGAGATGTTCCGGGGAGAAGGAGTCCCGTGCCTCTACATTCACTCGGGCTACTACGACTGAGCCCGGGAGCCGGCCCGCCAGGAACGAAAGCACCGTAGGCAGACGTTCAGGTGGGGAGAGACTAGGAATGGTGGTCGATGGGATTTAGGAACACCCTCAAGACGTACGTGCTGCTGGCCGCCCTGGGCGGCCTGCTCGTCGTCATCGGCTTTGCGATCGGCGGCAGCGGTGGCGCCGCCATCGGGCTCGTCATCGGGCTCGTCATCACGGGGGCGTCGTACTGGTTCTCCGACACGATCGCCATCAAGGCGGCCCGGGCTGTGCCGGTCAGCGAGGCCGAGATGCCGGAGTACTACAGCATCGTCCGCGAGCTGACCCAGCGCATGGACATGCCCATGCCCAAGCTCTACGTGACGCCCGAGATGCAGCCCAATGCGTTCGCGACCGGCCGGAGCCCCAACCACTCGGCGGTGGCAGTGACGAAGGGCATCCTCGCGATCCTCGACTGGGAAGAGCTGCGCGGGGTGCTCGCCCATGAGCTCAGCCACGTGGGCAACCGCGACATCCTCATCGGCTCGGTGGCGGCCGCCGTCGCCATGGGCATCACGTTCGTCGTCCCGGATCGCCCTGTGGACCAGCATCTTCACCGGTGGTGACGACGAGGGTGGCGACAACATCTTCGTGCTGCTGGCCCTCGTGATCCTCGCGCCGCTGGCCGCAGTCCTGCTGCAGCTGGCGCTGACCCGCAGCCGTGAGTACGGGGCCGACCGCTCCGGCGCCCGCCTGCTCGGCGACGGCGAGCCGCTGGCCCGGGCGCTGGCCAAGATCGAGGCCGGCGTCAAGGCCGTGCCGATGAACGTGCGCACCCGCCGAGGCCTCGATGTTCATCGTCAACCCCCTCAGCGGACGCCGGGTCAACTTCGCCAACCTCTTCATGACCCACCCGCCGACCGAGCAGCGCATCGCCCGGCTGCGGTCCGGCGAGTGGCGGTACTGAGCCGGCTCGGGCGCCGCTCAGTCCCTGAAGTTGCCGAACTGGAGGGGAATGCCGAAGTCCTCTGCCTTCACGGCGCGATCACGGCCTGAAGGTCGTCCCGCTTCTTGCCCGAGACCCGGAGCTGGTCGCCCTGGGTCTGGGACGAGACGCCCTTGAGCTTGAGGTCCTTCACGAACCGGTTGAGCCGCCGGGCGTGATCGGCGGAGATGCCGGCGTTGATGGCGATCGACTGGCGGACCGTCCCCTTGGCGGCCTCCTCGACCTTGCCGGACTCCAGCGCCTTGAGCGAGACCTGCCGGCGCACCAGCTTCTCCTCCAGCACCTGATGGAGGGCCCGGAGACGGTCCTCGGTGGACGAGCGCAGTCGGAGCTCACGGTCGGCCAGCTCGACGCTCGAGTCGGTGTTCTTGAAGTCGAAGCGGGTCGAGGCCTCCCGGTTCGTCTGGTCGACGGCGTTGCGGACTTCCTGGAAGTCGACCTCGGACACGATGTCGAACGTGGGCATGGTCCCAGACGCTATATCCAGGCCTGCGGTACCCGTGCCACGGGCGACTGGACAGCTGGGGCGCTGCAGTATCGTTCGCAGCGCGGGTCGGTGCCCGAGCGGCCAAAGGGAGCAGACTGTAAATCTGCCGGTTCACGCCTTCGGAGGTTCAAATCCTCCCCGGCCCACAAAGGCGGTCTAAGGTCCGGCGCCGTGCGAAGGACCGTGAACGTCCCCGGCCTATGGCGTCTACCCGCCTTCCCGCACGCGGCCGTCGCTGGAGACCACGTCTACGTATCGGGCGCCCTCGGAACCGTGGGGGAGTCCGGCGAGCTGGCAGCGGGCGGCACCGGTCCCGAGACGCTCCAGGCCCTGCGCAACATCGAGCGGATCCTCGCCGCGTGCGACGCCACGCTCGACGACGTGGTGAAGGTGAGCGTGTTTCTCGCCGACATGGCGACCGGGCCGGAGATGAGCGAGGCCTATCTCTCGGTCTTCACCGGGGACCTCCCTGCTCGCATCACCGTCGGCGGCATCGCACTGGCGCTCGGCGCGGCAGTCGAGATCGATTGCATCGCCCACCGGACCACCGCCTGAGCGGTCTACCTCGCCGTAGATCGTTGTGACTAGTCGGGTGCTTGGGATGTTCCCTCGTTCGGGTGAAATCCCAGAAACCCCAAGAACACTCGGGAGCAACGCCAGGAAAAACGGACAAGCCGCCGAAAAGCTCGGACATGGTATCCCTGCGCCGTGCCGCCATCCTGTCCCTGTTGCCTCTCATGACAGCACTCGTCGCAGCATCGCCAGCTGGACCCGCCACAGCAGCCGGTGCCTCCACCCCGGCCAAGTCCCACCGGCTCATCATTCCGTTCGGAGCCAACAAGTCGAACAACTGGTCCGGGTACAACCAGGGGACGGTCGAGCAGGGAAGCAAGCTGTTCAACCAGATCGCAGGTGACTGGAACGTTCCCACCGCGACCCAGCACACCGCCGGCCAGGCCGAGAACTCCGCGAGCTGGATCGGCATCGGGGGCGGCTGCGTCGACGCCGGGTGCACGGCGACCGACGCCACCCTGATCCAGACCGGCACCGAGCAGGATGTCGCCGCCAACGGCACCGCCAGCTACTCGGCGTGGTGGGAGATCATCCCGGCGCCGAGCCTGACCATCAGCACCCTCGCCGTCCATCCCGGTGACCACATGCACGCCAGCATCGCCGAGCTCGTGCCGTTCTCGGAGGTGTGGACGATCACCCTGCAGGACGTGAGCACTGGGCAGTCCTTCAGCCAGACCGTGCCCTACCCCTCCAGCCACCTGACGGCCGAATGGATCACCGAGACGCCGACCCTGATCAGCACCAGTGGCACCGGCCTGGCGGCCATGCCCAACCTCTCGGGCGCGACCTTCTCGTCGGCCAAGACGAACTCGGCCAACGCCGGCCTGAAGGCATCGGAGGAGATCCAGCTCGTGAGCTCGAGCGGCCAGGTGCTGGCGACGCCGTCGGCGCCCAACGGCACCGCCGACGGTTTCAGCGTCTGCACCTACTCCGCCAGCTGCTAGAGGATCGGCGCCGAGGCCGGCCGCAGCAGGCCGGCCCAGAGAACCAGGCGCCGCTCCGTCCGTTCCGTCCATGTTCGTCGGCCCGGCCGTTGGCCGGGCCGACGCCATTTTCCGGCACGTGCCGCATTCGCCACGTCAGTCTGGGGTAACGTAACCTAACCGTAATGCGGGCGTCGGTCTCTCGGCCGATGCCAGCGAGGGCCGGAGTGGGCCTGGCTTGAGCTGACAGGGCGAGGGCAATGCGACTGCTGTGGGCTGATCCTGGGCGCCGGTCACGACCGGACGACACGGACGTGCGAGGCGCCGTCGATCCCGACGGGGGGTCCACCTCGCTCGCACGTCCGGCGATCCTCGGGTTCCTCGCCACCACGGCGATCACCATCGGCGCGTCGCAGCCGGCATCACCCTTCAGCCTCAAGCAGCCTGACGCCTGGTACTTCGGCATCCCGGATCCGGGAGCGCACGCCGAAGGGCTCCTCCTCAGCCTGGTGCTCGTGTTCTCGGGGATGCTGGTGCTGTCGAGGGTCTGGTACGACCTCGCCCGGGCGCTCCACCGCCACAACGGCGTGCCCGTGCGAAAGCTCGCCGTCATCTTCGCCGTCTGGGTGGTGCCCCTGCTCGTGGCGCCCCCGCTGTTCAGCCGGGACGTGTACAGCTACGCGGCCCAGGGGGAGATGGTCACCCACGGGATCACCCCCTACCAGTACGGCCCCAGCACGCTGGGCGCGGGCCCGTTCGTCACCAACGTGGACCCGCTGTGGGGCAACGCCCCCGCGCCCTACGGCCCGGTCTTCCTGCGGGTCGACGGCCTGCTCGTCTCCATCACCGGCCACAACCCGCTGGCGACCGTCGTGGGCTTGCGCCTCCTGGCCCTGCTGGGGGTGGTCCTGCTGGCGGTGTTCGTCCCCAAGCTCGCCGAGGCCTGCGGTCGTGATCCCGCCAGCGCCTTCACGCTGGCGGTGCTCAACCCCATCACGCTCCTCCACCTCATCGGGGGCGCCCACAACGACGCCCTCATGCTCGGTCTGCTCGTCGCCGGCGTGGCCCTGGCCAAACGGGGAAGACCCGTGCTGGGCATCGTCATCTGCACCCTGGCCGCCGCCATCAAGGTCCCCGCCGCGGTCGGCATCCTCTACATCGGATGGGACTGGCTCGGGACCGACGTGCCCTGGCGAGAACGCGTCCGGCCGGTGCTGACCGCCGGCCTCATCGCCGGGGGGGTGATGGCCGTGCTGGCCAACGTGACCGGCATGGGGTGGGGCTGGGTCACCGCGCTCGGCACCCCTGACGCCGTCCGTTCCATGATCGCCCCGACCACCTTCATCGGGACGTGGGGCGGTCACCTCTTCCATTGGTTGGGTGTCGGGCCGAGCCCGCACGGCATCCTCTCCATGGCGCGCGGCCTCGGTTTGGTCGCCGCGGGTGTGACCGGGGCCATGTTGTTCGTCAGGAGCCGGCGGATCGGCACCGTGCAGGCCCTCGCCCTCACCTTGCTCGCCATCGTCCTCCTCGGGCCCGTGGTGCAGCCGTGGTACGTGGCATGGGGGCTGATCGTCCTCGCTCCGGTGGCCGCCGGCCGGACGTGGAGCATGCTCGTGGGGCTGTCGATCGGGGTGTCCTTCCTGGAGCTCCCGGGGGCTCGCCTCCTCCTGGACGAGCTCAGCCGCAACAACGTCGCCTACGTCCTGCTGTCGATCGCCGCCCTGCTGGTGACCTTGGCCGTCACCACGCCGTTCGGAGCCGCGGTCCGCAGGGCCAGGCGCCTCGTGGTCGAACGCGCCTTTCCCCCGGCCACCGCGCCGGAACCGTCTCAGAGCATTCGCTGAAGCACGGCGACGTCGAGCCACCGGCCCAGCTTGCGCCCCACCTCCCGCTCCACTCCGACCAGCTCGAAGCCGCACGAGCGGTGGAGGGCGATGGAGGCCTCGTTGTCCCCGACGACGCGTCCGACCACGGTGTGGAACCCGTGCGCGGTGGCCAGGCGGGTGAGCTCGGCCAGCAGGGCGCGGCCCACCCCCTTGGCCCGATGGTCGCTGTCCACGTACACCGAATCTTCCACCGTTGTCGCGTACGCCGGTCGGCCCCGGTAGCGGGAGAGGGACCCGAAGCCGAGGAGGGAGCTCCCCGACGTGGCCACGACGGCGGGATAGGCCCCCGAGTGCTCTGCCACCCAGCTCCGCTGCTCCTCGCCGCTGCGGGGGACCAGGTCGAAGGTCGCCGTCGAGAGCACTTCGCGGTTGTAGATGAGGCGGATGGCCTCGGCATCGGCCAGCGTGGCCAACCGGATCAACACCGCCTGACGTTAGCGGCGGGCCTGGACACTGACGCGCCTGCGGGGCGGCCGAGGTCCGCCGCCTGGCGCCGGGACTATCATCGGGTCCGCGGCCGGCCAGGGCCGCTCGGCCCCCTTAGCTCAGTCGGCAGAGCACAGCCATGGTAAGGCTGGTGTCGTCGGTTCGATTCCGACAGGGGGCTCACCCTGGCGGCGTAGCTCAGTTGGTTAGAGCACACGGCTCATAATCGTGGGGTCGTCGGTTCGAGTCCGACCGCCGCTACGAACAGGCCGGTCCGGGAGACCGGCCCAGGAGAACGGACAGGCCGGTCCGGGAGACCGGCCCAGGAGGACGGAGACAGGCCATGCCGAGAGCGGAGAAGCGGGTGAAGGTGACGCTGGCCTGTGACGTCTGCAAGCGCCGCAACTACATCACGATGAAGAACAGCCAGAACGACCGCGAGCGCATCGAGATGAAGAAATACTGCAGGTGGGACCGCCAGCACACGCTCCACCGAGAGACCCGCTGATGCCGCGCCCCCTGACCGCCGGGCCGCTCGACCGGGGCGAGCCGGTAACGGCGGTGGCGCTCAGGGGGTCAGAGATCTGATGGGCGACGCCGCCGAGCTCGTGGCGATGGCCAAGTCGGGCGAGCGATCGGCGTTCGACGAGCTGGTACGGGAGACCTACGCCGATACCTACGCCTTGGCCTTCCGGCTGACGGGCAACGAGGACGACGCCTGTGACGTGCTCCAGGACGCCTATCTGCGGGCGTACCGGTCACTGAAGCGATTTCGGGGCGACGCTGCCTTTTCGACCTGGATGTACCGGATCACCGCCAACTGCGCCACGACCCATATGGTGCGTCGGGGCCGGGCCCGCCACGAGGAGCTCGACCGGGACGCGCCCGTCGCCGACGGTCGGATCGACGGCGACCCCGAGGCCATGGCGGGTGTGACGCTGGAGCTCGGTCGGGTCGCCATCGCTCTCCAGGATCTGCCGCCCCGCTTGCGGGCCGTGGTCGTGCTGCGTGACATCTACGACCTGCCCCACGAGGCGATCGCCACCGAGCTCGGTATCAGCGAGGCGGCCGCCAAGGTGCGTCTGCACCGGGCCCGCAAGAAGCTGCGCGAGCGGCTCTTCCCCACCCGGGGAGAGCGACAGGCAGAGGAGCGGGCCCGTGCGGTGTGAGGAGGTCGTCGACGCCCTGCCCCAGATCATGGACGGCATGGAGACTGCCGATCGCAAGGTCGTCCGTCATATCGAGACCTGCCTGCGCTGCCAGGCCGAGCTCGTCCAGTACCGCAAGCTGTTCCGGGTCCTCCATCAGATGCGGGCCCAGGGGGCAAAGCCACCGCCGGGGACCGTGGGTCGCATCCTCACCGGGCTCGAGGAGGCCGCCGAGCGTGGCGCCATCCGCTCCGCCCTCGCCGGGCGACGCATGGCCTACGCGGCCGGCCTGACGGCGGCGGCGGGGGCCGCGGCCACCGCCGGGGTGGTCGTCGTCGTGGCCACCCGGAGCCGCGGTGGCAAGGTCGGCCAGGTCGGATGGCCCCTCGGGGGGCGGAGACCGCAGGCCGTCGGAAGTTTGGCCGGTGCTATCCTCACTCGGAGCCCCCAAGGGCAGTAGCTCAATAGGCAGAGCACCGGTCTCCAAAACCGGCGGTTGGGGGTTCGAGTCCCTCCTGCCCTGCTCGCCCGGTGACCGGAGCCGAGGATCGCCGTGAACCGTCAGACCAAACGCATGATGCAGCGCCAGGGCCAGACCCAGGGCCAGGTCGCGGCCGACCCAGCCGTACCCGTCAGCGAACCGACACCGAGCCGCCAGCGGGATGCCCCGCGACGGACGACCCCGGCCGAGTTTCTCCGCGAGGTGCGCAACGAGCTGCGCCGGGTCGCCTGGCCGTCCCGGCCCGAGGTCATCAACTATTCCACCGTCGTGCTCGTCACCCTCGTGGTCCTCGTGTCCCTGATCTTCCTGCTCAACTACCTCTTCTCCAAGGCCGTCCTCTTCCTGTTCAACGTGTGAGCCTCCGATCATGAGCGACGATCCACTGTTCCCAACCAGCAGACCGACCGAGCCCGCCAGCGAGGGTCAGGAGGCGACGGCCGACACCGAGCCGGCCGCCGAGCCTGAGCTGGCCGGCCTCGAGGACGCCACGTCCCCGGAGTCCTCGGTACCCGAGCCGTCGGTCGAGGAGCCCGCCTTCGAGGAGCCGTCGGTCGACGAGTCGGCGGCGGCCCTGCTCACGGACGCGCTCGAGGTCGGACCGGGCGACGCGGCCGCCGAGACGAGGGCGCCGAGGACGAGCTCCCCGAGGAGGAGGTCGAGCCGGTCGTCGAGAGCCCCTACGACCGGCCCGGCCAGTGGTACGTCGTCCACACCTACGCGGGCTACGAGAACAAGGTGAAGTCCAACCTCGAGAGCCGCATCTCGTCGATGAACATGGAGGATCGGATCTACGAGGTCGTGATCCCCATGGAGGACGTCGTCGAGTTCAAGGGCGGCCGCAAGGTCGTCGTGCAGAAGAAGGTCTTCCCCGGCTACCTGCTCGTCCGCTGCGAGCTCGACGACGACTCCTGGTCGGTCGTGCGCAACACGCCCGGGGTGACCGGGTTCGTGGGCCCAGGCACGAAGCCGACGCCGCTGTCGCGGCGCGAGGTGGAGAGCATCCTGCAGGTCAAGCCCGAGGGCGCCGAGGGTGTCAAGAAGACCCGGCCCCGCCTGGAGTACGAGGTGGGCGAGACGGTGCGGGTCAGGGAAGGTCCGTTCGCCGACTTCTCGGGCCAGATCGCCGAGATCAACGAAGACCAGCTCAAGCTCAAGGTGCTCGTCAACATCTTCGGACGGGAGACGCCGGTCGAGCTCGAGTTCAGCCAGGTCGCCAAGCTCTAGTCGGCGCGAGGAAGAGAGACCCCAGTGGCGAGAAGGCGTGTCGTCGCCGTCGTGAAGATCCAGCTGCCGGCCGGCCAGGCCACGCCCGCGCCTCCGGTCGGTACCGCCCTCGGTCCCCACGGGGTGCAGACCATGGAGTTCTGCAAGCAGTACAACGCCGCCACCGAGGGCCAGCGGGGCACGATCATGCCGGTCGAGATCACGATCTTCGAGGACCGGTCGTTCTCCTTCATCCTGAAGACGCCGCCCACACCGGTGCTGCTGCGCCAGGCGGCCGGCGTCGAGAAGGGCGCGCGACCACGGGCAAGGAGACCGTCGGGACCATCACCGACGCCCAGCTGGCCGAGATCGCCCAGATCAAGATGCCCGACCTCAACGCCAACGACCTCGAGGCGGCCAAGCGCCAGATCGCCGGCACGGCCCGGTCGATGGGCATCAGCGTGGCCCGCTAGGCGCGGGAGGGAGACGCGATCGTGGGATCGAGAGGGAAGCGCTACGCCGACGCTGGGCAGGCGGTTCGACGCCCAGCGGCTGCACTCGCCGGCCGAGGCCGTCGACCTGGTCAAGAGCCTGGCCACGGCCGGGTTCGACGAGACCGTCGAGCTGGCCGTCCGTCTCGGGGTCGACCCCCGCCGGGCCGACCAGATCGTGCGGGGAACGCGTCAGCCTGCCGGCCGGCACGGGCAAGGCCGTGCGGGTGGCGGTCTTCGCCGCCGGCGACGCCGCCGCCGAGGCCCGGGAGGCCGGGGCCGACGTCGTCGGCGCCGCCGACCTGGTCGCGCGGGTGCAGAACGAGGGGTTCCTCGACTTCGACGTCGCCATCGCCACGCCCGACCTGATGGGCCAGGTGGGTCGGCTGGGCCGGGTGCTCGGCCCCCGGGGCCTCATGCCCAACCCCAAGGCCGGCACGGTCACCACCGACGTGGGCCGGGCGGTGGTCGAGTTCAAGGGCGGCCGGGTCGAGTACCGCACCGACAAGGTGGGCAACATCCACGTGCCCGATCGGCAAGGTCTCCTTCGACCGAACGCGGCTGCTGGAGAACATGCGGGCGGTCATCGAGGAGCTGCTGCGGGCCAAGCCGGCGGCGTCCAAGGGCCGCTACGTCCGGGCTCGGTGACCCTGTCCTCCACCATGGGGCCGGGCGTCCGGGTCGACCCCAACCGGCTCCGCATCACCGACGAGGAGCTGCGCCGCTACCGGCCGGACCGGCCTGGGAGCCGCAGGGCCCGTAGTAGCCTGATCCCACAACCGATCGCCGGTCGCCGCAGACATCCGGTGCGCCAGAGATGGCGCTGAAAGGGCTGAGGCCCGCCCGACGAGGTGAACCCTCGAGCATCCGAGGGCGTTCGTCCTGTAGGCCGCGATGGAGATGCTCGAGGAGGAAGCGATGGAGAACCCGAGGGCCGAGAAGGTGGCGGTGGTCGACGAGGTGCGGACTCGCCTGTCCTCGTCCTCCGCCGCCATCCTGACCGAGTACCGCGGGCTCAAGGTCTCCGAGCTGGCCGAGCTGCGCCGCGCCCTGCGCCAGGCCGGCGGCGAGTACAAGATCTACAAGAACACCCTGGTGCGCTTCGCCGTGCGCGACCTCGGCCTCGACGAGCTGGAGCCGCTGGTCCAGGGACCGACGGCCATCGCCTTCGTCGACGGTGACGCCGCCGCGGTGGCCAAGGCCCTGCGCGACTTCGCCCGCACCAACCCCCACCTGGTCGTCAAGGGCGGCCTCCTGGGCGAGAACGTCCTGTCGGCGGCCGACGCCGGCGCCCTGGCCGAGCTGCCCTCCCGGGAGGTACTGCTGGCCCAGCTCGCCGGCGGCCTGGCCGCCCCGCTCCAGCAGCTCGCCGGCCTCCTCCAGGCCCTCCCCCGGAACTTCGCCTACGGCCTGCGGGCGATCTCGACCAGCAGGGCGGCGCCGCCGGACGCTGGGCTGAGGAAGCGGCACCCGCCGACCGGCCCCCGTTCTGACGAAACGGGGGCCAGCAGCGATGCCGCTCCCTCCGCCCCTGCAGCCGAGGCGACGGAGCAGGAGGCGACAGGAGGCACCGACCCCCCCTGCTCCTACCAGCGAGCCCGAGGCGAGCGCACACGAGGAGCCGGCAGCCACATCAAGCCCGAGGGCTCGGGCGAGGCGACGGAGACGCCGACGGAGAGACGACCGAGAGCGCAGGGTGAGCCGGACGAGCGGATCGGCGGCGATTTCGAGACCGCCGCCGAGGCGCTCGGCCGGATCACCCACACGAGAACGAGCAGAAGAGAAGAAGGAGAACAGAAGTGGCCACCAAGGAAGAGATCCTCGACGGGATCGCCAACATGACCGTGCTCGAGCTGACCGAGCTCCTCAAGGAGTTCGAGGAGCGGTTCGGGGTCACGGCCGCGGCGCCCGTGGCCGTCGCTGCGCCGGCGCGGCCCGGCCGCCGGCGGCGGAGGCGGCGCCGGCCGAGGAGGAGAAGGACGAGTTCGACGTCGTCCTCACCTCGGCGGGCGACAAGAAGATCCAGGTCATCAAGGAGGTGCGGACCCTCACCAGCCTGGGTCTCAAGGAGGCCAAGGACCTGGTCGACGGTGCGCCCAAGCCGGTCCTGGAGAAGGTCTCCAAGGAGGACGCCGAGAAGGCCAAGGCCCAGCTCGAGGGGGCCGGCGCCGCCGTCGAGGTCAAGTAGCGGGCCGGCGGTGGGTCCCCGCCGCCCGGGAGGCGGGCCACCCGGCGGGGTCCCCTGCCCGGACCCGGCCGGTCCCTTGACCTGGACGGGGCCGGGCGCCCTAGCCTTCTCGCTGCGGCCCCCGCAGGGGTTGTATTTCCCTGCGCACCTGCATATGATGGAGGGTTGCCGTGCCCGCCCGTCACGTCCCTTCGGCTCTGAACCCTTGATGGGGCGCGCCCGTGCGCCCCTGTCCGTCGGCCACCGCGCCGAACTGCGCCTCAAAGAGGAGTAGGTCTTGCCCTCTCGTTCCATCGATCCCGGAGCGACGCTTCTCCTTCGCCAACCTCGACGAGGTACTGCCCCTGCCGGACCTGGTCGCCATCCAGCGGGACTCGTTCCGGTGGTTCCTCGACAAGGGTCTGGCGGAGACCTTCCGCGATATCAGCCCCATCGAGGACTTCACCGGCCAGCTCCGGCTGGAGCTCGAGTTCGATCCGACCGATCAGGATCTTCGCCCGCCTCCGAAGTTCTCGATGGAGGAGTGCAAAGAGAAGGACATGACCTACGCCGCGCCCATCTTCGTGCGGGCGCGGTTCATGAACGCCACCACCGGCGAGATCAAGGAGCAGACCGTCTTCATGGGGGACTTCCCGATGATGACGGACAAGGGCACCTTCATCGTCAACGGGACCGAGCGGGTCGTCGTCAGCCAGCTCGTGCGCTCTCCCGGGGTCATCTTCCAGCCGGGACGGGACGCCAAGACGATCGTCACCGGCACCATCCACCCCTATCGCGGCGAGTGGATCGAGTTCGACGTGGAGGCCAAGCCCGGGCAAGGACATCACCGCCGGCACCAGGGTGGCCCGCAAGCGCCGGCTCTCGCTGTTCGTGCTCCTGCGGGCGCTGGGCTACGAGGACGAGGCGTTCCTCGGCCGCTTCGTCCGTCACTTCGACTTCCTCGAGGGCCAGTGGGAGAAGGAGCGTGAGATCGCGCCCGACCCGCGACGAGGCGCTGCTCGAGATCTACAAGCGGGCCCGTCCGGGCGAGCCGCCGTCGGTGGAGTCGGCCCGGGCCTATTTCGAGAACGCCTTCTTCAACCCGAAGCGCTCGGACCTGACCAGGGTCGGCCGCTACAAGCTCAACCGCAAGCTCGGTCCCGAGATCGAGCGCATCTCCGAGCTGCTCGACATCGATCTCGAGCGTCCGGCCGAGGGCCAGGGCGTGCTCAGCCCGAGCGAGATGCTGGCGGCGTCGACCTACATGCTCCACCTGGCCAACGGCGAGCCCGGCTACCGCCTCGACGACCAGGACCACTTCGCCAACCGCCGCATCCGCTCGGTGGGCGAGCTGATCCAGAACCAGGTCCGTGTGGGGCTGTCCCGCATGGAGCGGGTGGTCCGGGAGCGCATGACCACCCAGGACGTCGAGGCCATCACGCCCCAGACCCTGATCAACATCCGCCCGGTCGTGGCGGCCATCAAGGAGTTCTTCGGCACCAGCCAGCTCAGCCAGTTCATGGACCAGCACAACCCGCTGTCGGGCCTGGCCCACAAGCGCCGCCTCTCGGCGCTCGGGCCCGGGCGGCCTGTCGCGGGAGCGGGCCGGGTTCGAGGTCCGTGACGTGCACACCTCCCACTACGGGCGGATGTGCCCGATCGAGACGCCCGAGGGTCCGAACATCGGCCTGATCGGTGCCCTGGCCACCTACGCCCGGGTCAACGAGTACGGCTTCATCGAGACGCCGTACCGCCGGGTGGTCGACGGCCGGGTGACCGACGAGATCGTCTACCTGGCGGCCGACGACGAGGAGGAGCACGTCATCGCCCAGGCCAACGCGGCCCTGGACGAGGCGACCGCCTCGTCGGGGACCGCGTGCTGGTCCGCCGCGGGCCCGCAGGGCGCCGGCGTGCGGGTGGGCGCCACCGTCACCTCCTACGGCACCACGAGCGAGGTCGACTACGTGCCCCCGTCCGAGGTCGACCTCATGGACGTCTCCCCCAAGCAGATCGTCTCGGTCTCGACCGCCCTCATCCCCTTCATCGAGCACGACGACGCCAACCGGGCCCTGATGGGCGCCAACATGCAGAAGCAGGCCGTGCCGCTGGTCGTCCCCGAGGCGCCGTTCATCGGCACCGGCGTCGAGGCCCGGGCCGCCCAGGACGCCGGCGACGTCGTCCTGGCCGAGGGCGACGGCACGGTGACCGAGGTCACCGGCGACCAGATCGCCGTCGAGTACACGCCGGCGCAGACGGACCGGCTGGGCGCGGCCGGGCCGCAAGGTCTACCGGCTGGCCAAGTTCCGCCGCTCCAACCAGAACACCTCCATCAACCAGCGGTCGCGTGGTCAGCGAGGGCCACAAGGTCGCGGCCGGCCACGGTCCTGGCCGACGGCCCCTCGACCCACAACGGCGAGCTGGCCCTGGGCAAGAACCTGCTCGTGGCCTTCATGCCGTGGGAGGGCTACAACTTCGAGGACGCCATCATCCTCTCCGAGCGGCTGGTCACGCGACGACGTGCTCGACCTCGATCCACATCGAGGAGCACGAGGTCGACGCCCGGGACACCAAGCTCGGCGCCGAGGAGATCACCCGGGACATCCCCAACCTCTCCGAGGAGATCCTCAAGGACCTCGACGAGCGGGGCATCATCCGCATCGGCGCCGAGGTCGAGCCCGGCGACGTGCTGGTCGGGCAAGGTCACCCCCAAGGGCGAGACCGAGCTGACCCCCGAGGAGCGCCTGCTGCGGGCCATCTTCGGTGAGAAGGCCCGCGAGGTCCGCGACACCAGCCTCAAGGTGCCCCACGGCGAGTCGGGCAAGGTCATCGACGTCCGGGTCTTCTCCCGGGAGGACGCCCACGAGCTGCCGCCCGGCGTGAACCAGCTGGTCCGGGTCTACGTGGCCCAGAAGCGCAAGATCTCCGAGGGCGACAAGCTGGCCGGCCGCCACGGCAACAAGGGCGTCATCTCCAAGATCCTCCCGGTCGAGGACATGCCCTACCTGTCCGACGGCACTCCGGTCGACATCATCCTCAACCCGCTCGGCGTGCCCAGCCGCATGAACGTCGGCCAGGTGCTCGAGTCCCACCTCGGCTACGCCGCCCGCTGGGGCTGGGACGGCGACGGCAGCTCGCGAGAGCCGGCGAGCGACGCCAGGCACGGCAACGGCAAGGCCGAGCTGACCAACGGGACGGCGAAGACGCGCCCCCGGACCGAGCCCGGCGGTGTGGGTCTCCACCCCCGTCTTCGACGGGGCCCACTGGGACGAGGCCGACAACGCCGGCCGCCACCCGACCATCAAGCATCATCTTCGAGAACGCTGCACCCCGAGTCGGGCGACGGGACCCGGCTGATCGGGCCCGACGGCAAGGCCACGCTGTACAACGGCCGCACCGGCGAGCCCTACGACAACCCGATCAGCGTCGGCTACGTCTACATCCTGAAGCTGGCCCACCTGGTGGACGACAAGATCCACGCCCGCTCGACCGGGCCGTACTCGATGATCACCCAGCAGCCCCTGGGCGGGAAGGCGCAGTTCGGCGGCCAGCGCTTCGGCGAGATGGAGGTGTGGGCCCTCGAGGCCTACGGGGCGGCCTACGCCCTCCAGGAGCTGCTGACCATCAAGTCCGACGACGTCCTCGGCCGGGTCAAGGTCTACGAGGCCATCGTCAAGGGCGAGAACATCCCCGAGCCGGGCATCCCCGAGAGCTTCAAGGTTCTCATCAAGGAGATGCAGTCCCTCTGCCTCAACGTCGAGGTGCTCTCGACCACGGGCGAGGAGATCGAGATGCGGGAGCTGGACGAGGACATCTTCCGCACCGCCGAGGAGCTGGGGATCGACATCAGCCGGCCCGAACGCGGGTCGGACGAGGAAGACGAGCGACGGGCCTGGGAGAGGAGCTTCTAGGTGCTCGACGTCAACAACTTCGACCAGCTCCGGATCGGGCTGGCCACGGCCGACTCCATCCGCAACTGGTCCAACGGCGAGGTGAAGAAGCCCGAGACCATCAACTACCGGACCCTGCGTCCGGAGAAGGACGGGCTGTTCTGCGAGAAGATCTTCGGGCCCACCAAGGACTGGGAGTGCTACTGCGGCAAGTACAAGCGCGTCCGGTTCCGGGGCATCATCTGCGAGCGCTGCGGCGTCGAGGTCACCCGGTCCAAGGTCCGCCGGGAGCGCATGGGCCACATCGAGCTGGCCGCCCCCGTCGTGCACATCTGGTACCTGCGGGGCACCCGGTAGCTGGCTGGCCTACCTGCTCATGGGCACCGAGGCCCGCGAGGAGCTCAAGGCCAAGCAGCTGGAGAAGGTCATCTACTTCGCCGCCAACCTGGTCACCTGGGTCGACGAGGAGCGCCGCCACACCGAGCTGCCCAACCTGGAGGCCGAGCTGGCCGAGGAGCTGGCCGACATCGAGCGCCAGCGCGACCTCGACATCGACAAGCGCTTCAAGGCCCTCGAGGAGGAGCTGGCCGAGCTGGAGAAGCCGAGGGCGCCAAGGACTCCGAGGTCAAGGCCCGCCAGCGGGCGGCCGAGAAGGAGATCGCCGCGCTTCCGCGAGCGGGCCCAGGCGGAGCTCGACCTGGCCCGGCGGGCCTTCGACGAGTTCCGCGACCTCTACCCCCGCAAGATCATCGAGGACGAGCTGCTGTGGCGGGAGCTGCAGGGACCGCTACGGCGACTACTTCGAGGGCGGGATGGGGGCCGAGGCCATCGCCCGCCTCATCGACCGGATCGACCTCGACGAGGAGGAGGTCAAGCTCCGGGACGCCATCGATCCGAGCGACGGGCGCCGTCCCCTGTCGGCCCAGCGCAAGCAGAAGGCCATCAAGCGGCTCAAGATCGTCTCCGCCTTCAACCGCCGCGACGAGCAACGGCCGGCGGGTCAACGACCCGCGGGCCATGATCCTCGAGCGCCGTCCCGGTCATCCCGCCCGACCTGCGCCCGATGGTGCAGCTCGACGGCGGCCGCTTCGCCACCTCGGACCTCAACGACCTCTACCGCCGGGTGATCAACCGCAACAACCGGCTGAAGAGGCTGCTCGACCTCGGCGCCCCCGAGATCATCGTCAACAACGAGAAGCGGATGCTCCAGGAGGCGGTCGACGCCCTGTTCGACAACGGCCGCCGGGGCCGTCCGGTCACCGGGCCGGGCAACCGGCCCCTCAAGAGCCTGTCCGACATGCTCAAGGGCAAGCAGGGCCGGTTCCGCCAGAACCTGCTCGGCAAGCGCGTCGACTACTCGGGCCGCTCGGTCATCGTGGTGGGCCCGACCCTCAAGCTGCACCAGTGCGGGCTGCCCAAGCAGATGGCCCTCGAGCTGTTCAAGCCCTTCGTCATGAAGCGGCTGGTCGACACCGAGCTGGCCCAGAACATCAAGTCGGCCAAGCGCATGGTCGAGCGCCGCCGGCCGCAGGTGTGGGACGTGCTCGAGGAGGTCATCAAGGAGCACCCGGTGCTCCTCAACCGGGCCCCGACCCTGCACCGCCTGGGCATCCAGGCCTTCGAGCCCGTCCTGGTCGAGGGCAAGGCCATCCAGATCCACCCGCTGGTCTGCACCGCCTTCAACGCCGACTTCGACGGCGACCAGATGGCCGTCCACCTGCCGCTGTCGGCCGAGGCCCAGGCCGAGGCCCGCATCCTCATGCTGTCGGCCAACAACATCCTGTCGCCCGGCCACCGGCCGGCCCATCACCGTGCCCACCCAGGACATGGTCTTCGGCGCCTACTACCTCACCCTGGCCGTCGACGGGGCGAAGGGCGAGGGCCGCGTCGTTCCGCCACCACTACGAGGTGGAGCAGGCCTTCGAGGCCGGCGAGGTGGGCTCTGCACGCCAAGGTCAAGCTGCGGCGTCCGGCGCCGAGCCAGCTCGGGCCCACTGGGCGAGGTCCTGTCCGGCGAACGGCTCGGGCCCGGGCAACGGCGACGTCCGATGCCGGCGGGTCCAACGGGGCGTCGGTGGAGCTCGAGACGCACGCTCGGGCCGCCTGTTCTTCAACCAGGCCCTGCCGCCCGGCTTCCGCTACGTCAACGACGTCGTCGGACGCCGCAACACCAGCGATCGGCGCCATCGTCGAGGAGATCGCGGCCGACTACCGCAAGGCGGAGGTGGCCGAGAGCCTCGACCAGATCAAGGACCTCGGCTTCCGGTTCGCCGCCCAGTCGGGGCTGACCATCTCGATCGACGACGTCCGGACCCCGCCGGAGAAGGCCGCGATCCTCGAGCGCTACGAGAAGGAGGCCGAGAAGGCCGAGACCCAGTTCAAGCGGGGCATCATCACCGACGACGAGCGCCGCCAGAAGGAGATCGAGATCTGGACCTCGGCCAACTCCGAGGTGGGCCGGGCCATGGAGCGGACCCTGTCGACCATGGCCTTCAACCCCCTCGACATGATGGTGGACTCCGGCGCCCGAGGGAACTCCCAGCAGGTCCGCCAGATCGCCGGCATGAAGGGCCTGGTGTCCAACCCCCGGGGCGAGATGATCCCCCGGCCCATCAAGTCCTCCTTCCGGGAGGGCCTGTCGGTGCTCGAGTACTTCATCTCCACCCACGGCGCCCGCAAGGGCCTGGCCGACACCGCCCTGCGCACGGCCGACTCCGGCTACCTGACCCGCCGTCTGGTCGACGTGGCCCAGGAGCTCATCATCCGGGAGGAGGACTGCGGGACGACCCGGGGCATCTGGGTCGAGGACATCGTGCCCGACCAGCCCGGTCGGCGCAGCTACCTGGAGACCCGGCTCTACGGCCGGGTCCTGGCCGAGGACGTCACCCTGTCGGACGGCACCACGCTCAAGGCCGGGCTCGATCGTCGGCGACGAGGATCGGCCCGCCTGCGCGACGACCCCGACGGTCGAACCGGGTCCGGGTGCGCTCGGTGCTCACCTGCGAGGCCGACCACGGCGTGTGCGCCGCCTGCTACGGACAGTCCCTCGCCACCAGCCGGCACATCGAGCTGGGCGAGGCGGTCGGCGTCATCGCCGCCCAGTCGATCGGCGAGCCCGGCACCCAGCTCACCATGCGGACCTTCCACACCGGCGGGATCGCCGGTGAGGACATCACCCACGGCCTGCCCCGCGTGGTCGAGCTCTTCGAGGCCCGCACCCCGAAGGGCGCCGCCGTCCTCGCCCGCACCGTCGGGCGTGGTCCGGATCGCCGAGGAGGAGAACGGCCGGCGCATCACGATCGTCGGCGACGACGGGTCCGAGGACCAACTACAACGTCTCGCCGCGGGCCCACCTCGAGGTCACCGACGGCACCGAGATCGACGCCGGTGACGCCCTGGTCGAAGGGCCCGAAGGACCCCAAGGAGCTGCTGGAGATCAAGGGCATCCGGGAGACCCAGCAGTACCTGGTCGAAGAGGTCCAGAAGGTCTACCGGGACCAGGGGGTCTCCATCCACGACAAGCACATCGAGCTGATCGTGCGCCAGATGCTGCGGCGGGTCTCGGTGGCCGAGCCGGGCGACTCGCACGTTCCTGCCCGGCGAGCGGGTGGACGCCCGCATCTACGCCGAGGTCAACCGGGAGCTGGTGCAGGCCGAGGCCAGCGCCCGGCCGAGGGCCGGCCCGAGCTCATGGGCATCACCAAGGCGTCGCTGGCCACCGACTCGTGGCTGTCGGCCGCCTCCTTCCAGGAGACCACCCGGGTCCTCACCGAGGCGGCCATCGAGGGCAAGTCCGACCAGCTCTTCGGGCTCAAGGAGAACATCATCATCGGCAAGCTCATCCCGGCCGGCACGGGGATGACCCGGTACCGCTCGGTCGACATGGACGCCCCCGAGGCCGAGCAGATGACGTTCTGGTCGTCGGAGATCGAGGGCGAGACCGAGGACCTGGCGGCGTGGCTGCGGGACATCGGCTCGGGGGAGCGCCCCGCCGAGGACGACCTCGCCGCCGGCTGGCTGGCCGAGGCCGACGGCGCCGCTCTCGAGGCCCAGCCCGAGCCCGAGGACGGCACGGCGTAACGGCCGGGGCGGCGGGGTTGGGGTCCCGCCGTCCGGGCGGCGAAGCCGGAACGGCCGAGCCCGCTGAACCGCTATCATTTCTAGCTGGGCCGCAGCGCCGTCGGGGTGCCGCGCCCAATTCCACTGCAGCTTCCGAGAGGTCTGGTGTGCCCACCATCGCCCAGCTCGTCCGCAAGGGACGGGAATCCAAGCAGTCGAAGACCAAGACGCCCGCCCTGCGCGGCGCGCCCCAGCGCCGCGGGGTCTGCACCCGCGTCTACACGACCACACCCAAGAAGCCCAACTCCGCCCTCCGCAAGGTCGCCCGGGTCCGACTGACCAGCGGCGTCGAGATCACCGCCTACATCCCCGGCGTCGGCCACAACCTCCAGGAGCACTCGATCGTGCTCGTCCGCGGCGGCCGGGTGAAGGACCTCCCCGGTGTGCGCTACAAGATCATCCGGGGCACGCTGGACACGTCGGGCGTGCGCGACCGCAAGCAGGCCCGTAGCCGCTACGGCGCCAAGAGGGAGGGCTAGCGATGCCGCGCAAGGGGCCTGCCCCCCGCCGTGACCTCATGCCCGACCCGCTCTACCGGTCGGTGCTGGTGACCCAGGTCGTCAACAAGATCCTCACCCGGGGCAAGCGCACCCTGGCCGAGCGCATCGTCTACGACGCCCTGGACATCCTCCGGGACAAGACCGGCGGCGAGCCGGTCGCCGCCCTCAAGCGGGCGGTGGAGAACACCAAGCCCGAGCTGGAGGTGAAGAGCCGCCGGGTCGGGGGCGCCACCTACCAGGTGCCGGTCGAGGTCCGACCCCGGCGGGCGACCACGCTGTCCATCCGCTGGCTGGTGGGCTACTCCCGCCAGCGGCGGGAGAAGACCATGGCCCAGCGCCTGGCCAACGAGCTGCTGGACGCCTCCAACGGCGTCGGGCAGCGCCGTCAAGCGCCGGGAAGACATGCACAAGATGGCGGAGTCCAACAGGGCCTTCGCCCACTACCGCTGGTAGCCGGAGCACCGGCTTCCGCAGCTATCTCGAGACAACCATGCCCCAGTCCACAGTGATCCGTGAGTACCCGCTGGCCAGGACCCGCAACATCGGGATCATGGCCCACATCGACGCGGGCAAGACCACGACGACCGAGCGGATCCTCTACTACACGGGCAAGAACTACAAGATCGGCGAGGTCCACGAGGGCGCCGCCACCATGGACTGGATGGTCCAGGAGCAGGAGCGCGGCATCACCATCACCTCGGCCGCCACCACGTGCAGTGGAAGGACACCTGGATCAACATCATCGACACGCCCGGCCACGTCGACTTCACCGTCGAGGTGGAGCGGTCGCTGCGCGTCCTCGACGGCGCCGTCGCCGTCTTCGACGCCGTCGCCGGCGTCGAGCCCCAGACCGAGACGGTCTGGCGTCAGGCCGACAAGTACCGCGTTCCCCGCATCTGCTTCGTCAACAAGATGGACCGCATCGGCGCCGACTTCGTCCGTTCCGTGGACATGATCAGGGACCGCCTCGACGCCATGCCCGCCGTGGTGCAGCTCCCGATCGGCGCCGAGGGCCGACTTCCGAGGCTGCATCGACCTCATCGGACATGAAGGCCCTGGTGTGGGAGGAGGGCATGGGAGAGCGCTGGTCGGTCGACGGACATTCCGGCCGACATGGCGGCCGCCGCCGAGGCCGCCCACCACGAGCTGATCGACGTCCTCTCCGAGTTCGACGACGTGCGTCATGGAGAAGTACGTCGGCGACGAGGAGATCAGCCGCCGACGACCTCCGGCGAGCGCTTCGTCAGGGCACCATCGAGAACATGGTGGTCCCCGTGCTGTGCGGGTCCGCCTTCAAGAACAAGGGCGTCCAGCCCATGCTCGACGCCGTGGTCGACTTCCTGCCCAGCCCGCTCGACGTGCCTCCGACGGCCGGCTGGACGTCAAGGGGATCGAGGAGCTGGAGCGGCACGCCGGACGATGCCGCGCCCTTCTCGGCCCTGGCGTTCAAGATCATGAGCGACCCGTACGTCGGCAAGCTCACCTACTTCCGCGTCTACAGCGGCACCCTGGCGAAGGGTAAGCTCGATCCTCAACTCGACGAAGGACCGCAAGGAGCGCATCGGCCGCATCCTGCAGATGCACGCCAACCACCGCGAGGACAAGGAAGCCATCTTCGCCGGCGACATCGTGGCGGCCGTCGGTCTCAAGTACACGACGACCGGAGACACCCTGTGCGACCCGGCGAACCCCATCATCCTCGAGTCGCTCGAGTTCCCCGAGCCCGTCATCCACGTGGCCGTCGAGCCCAAGACCAAGGCCGACCAGGACAAGCTGGGCAAGGCGCTGTTCGCGCTGTCCGAGGAGGACCCGACCTTCCAGGTCCACACCGACGAGGAGACGGGCCAGACCGTCATCTCGGGCATGGGCGAGCTGCACCTCGAGGTGCTGGTCGACCGCATGCTGCGCGAGTTCAAGGTCGACGCCAACGTCGGCAAGCCCGCAGGTCGCCTACCGCGAGACCATCACCCAGTCGGCCGTCCAAGGTCGAGGAGCGCTACGTCCGCCAGACCGGCGGTCGAGGTCAGTACGGCCACGTGGTCATCGACCTCGAGCCCACGGGCCCCGGCGGCGGCTACGAGTTCGTGGACAAGATCATCGGCGGGGTCATTCCCAAGGAGTACATCCCCTCGGTCGATGCCGGGATCCAGGAGGCCCTGACCTCAGGGGTCCTGGCCGGTTACCCGATGGTCGACGTCCGGGCCACGCTGACCTACGGTTCGTACCACGACGTGGACTCCTCGGAGATGGCCTTCAAGATCGCCGGTTCCATGGCGTTGAAGAAGGCCGCCCGGCTCGCCCAGCGCCGTCCTCCTCGAGCCGATCATGGCCGTCGAGGTCGTGACGCCCGAGGACTACATGGGCGACGTGATCGGCGACCTCTCGTCCCGTCGGGGCCGGGTGGAGGGAATGGAGCAGCGGGGCAACAGCCATGTCGTGCGAGCCCTGGTGCCCCTGTCCGACATGTTCGGCTACGCTACTGACCTGCGGTCTCGCACGCAGGGACGTGCGACGTACACCATGCAGTTCAACTCCTATCAGCAGGTTCCCGAGTCGATCTCCAGGGAGATCGTGGCTCGGGTGCGAGGCGAATAGAGCACTTTTACCCAGGCGGCAGTCGACCCGCCGCCCAGAGAACACGGAGCCGTACCGTCCCATGGCCAAGAAGAAGTTCGAGCGCTCGAAGCCCCATCTCAACGTGGGCACGATGGGGCACATCGACCACGGCAAGACAACGCTCACGGCGGCCATCACCAAGATCCTCGCCGAAGGCAACCCCAACGTCACCTACACCCCGTTCGAGCAGATCGACAAGGCTCCCGAGGAGAAGGCGCGGGGCATCACCATCTCGATCGCCCACGTCGAGTACGAGACCGACAATCGGCACTACGCGCACGTCGACATGCCCGGTCACGCCGACTACATCAAGAACATGATCACCGGTGCTGCGCAGGTCGACGGCGCCATCCTCGTGGTGTCCGCCGCCGACGGTCCGATGCCCCAGACCCGCGAGCACGTGCTGCTCGCCCGCCAGGTGGGGGTTCCCTACATCGTGGTCGCGCTCAACAAGGCCGACATGGTCGAGGACGAGGAGCTCCTCGACCTGGTCGAGCTCGAGGTGCGGGAGCTGCTGAACGAGTACGAGTTCCCCGGCGACGACACCCCGGTGATCCGGGTCAGCGCACTCAAGGCCCTCGAGGGCGACAAGGACGCCGAGGCGAAGGTGCTCGAGCTCATGGAAGCGGTCGACACCTACGTCCCCGAGCCCGAGCGCATCATCGACAAGCCCTTCCTCATGTCGGTCGAGGACGTGTTCAGCATCACGGGACGGGGCACGGTCGTGACCGGCCGGGTGGAGCAGGGGATCATCAAGGTCGGCGACGAGGTGGAGATCGTGGGTCTGCGGCCCACCCAGAAGACCGTGTGCACCGGCGTCGAGATGTTCCGCAAGCTCCTCGACGAGGGACGGGCGGGCGACAACATCGGCGCCCTGCTCCGCGGGACCAAGAAGGAGGAGGTGGAGCGGGGCCAGGTGCTGTGCAAGCCCGGGTCGATCACCCCGCACACCAACTTCGAGGCCCAGGTCTACGTGCTGACCAAGGAGGAGGGCGGCCGCCACAAGCCCTTCTTCAACAACTACCGGCCGCAGTTCTACTTCCGCACCACGGATGTCACCGGGACCATCACGCTGCCCGAGGGCACGGAGATGGTCATGCCGGGCGACAACACGACCATGACCGTCGAGCTCGGCAAGCCCATCGCCATGGACGAGGGGCTCCGCTTCGCCATCCGTGAGGGTGGGCGCACGGTGGGAGCCGGGCGCGTCACCAAGATCATGAAGTAGGAAGGTCTCGGTGCCGGACGGTCCCCGCCAGAAGATCCGAATTCGCCTCAAGGCCTACGACCACGAGGTGATCGACCAGTCGACCAAGAAGATCGTCGAGACCGTCCTCCGCACCCAGGCCAAGGTGCGGGGCCCGGTGCCTCTCCCCACCGAGAAGCACCGCTACACGGTGATCCGCTCTCCCCACAAGTACAAGGACAGCCGCGAGCACTTCGAGATGCGCATCCACAAGCGGCTCCTGGACATCGTCGAGCACAGCCCCAAGACCGTCGACTCCCTCCAGCGCCTCGACCTCCCCGCCGGCGTCGACATCGAGATCAAGATCCAGACCGCGTAACGCGAAGCTGGCGCGCCGTAGGGCGGGGAGGGAGCGTGCACGCTCGGCTAGCCCCCAGTTCTACGAAATGGGGCCCAGCCGAGGCGACGCTCCCTCTTGCCCCGTGCGGGCGGGGCGAGCGAACAGCACGAGCCAGCAGCCACCTCCTCTCTCTCCTTTCTCCGCCAGCGAGGCGGGCGGGGCAGAGGTACCGCAGGAGATGGCCGAGGACACAGGGTGAGCCGGTCCAGCGCATCGGCCCGATTTCGAAGAACGGGGCGATGCGCTGGAGCCGGATCGCCCGGGAGGGAAGGACCGAAAAAGCGCGGGCCGGGGCTGGGATATAGTGGTTGGCCCGGGTCGTCCGGCCCGGTGGGTACGCACATCGATAGGTCCGTGGGAGCCCGATCGCTGGAGGGGACCCCACGGCACAACTCAGACAGCGCTCCGCCCGGCTCCGCCCAGGCGGAGCGTCCGCGTGCAGGGCGGTCGACCGGTCGCCCCGCTCCACACCAGAGGTTCGGACCGTACTTCACGGCACAGAGAGGCAGCAGGCCCACAGATGGCATCCAAGGCGATCGTCGGCGAGAAGGTCGGCATGACCCAGGTCTGGGACGAGCGCAACCGCGCCGTTCCCGTGACCCTGGTCAAGGTCGCCCCCATGCGGGTCGTGCAGGTCAAGACGCCCGAGAGTGACGGCTACGCGGCCGTCCAGGTCACCTACGGATTGCGCCGGGCGAAGACCCTCAACAAGCCCGAGGGAGGCCATTTCTCCAGCGCGGGCGTCGAGCCCGGCCGGCGACTGGTCGAGCTGCGGGTGGACGACTCCAACGCCTACACGGTCGGTCAGGAGATCGACGCCGGCATCCTCGCCGCCGGTGAGAAGGTCGACGTGACCGCCGTGAGCAAGGGCAAGGGCTTCGCCGGGCCCATGGCTCGTCACAACTTCAAGGGTCAGGGCGCGTCGCACGGCAACCACAAGAAGCATCGGTCGCCCGGAGCGATCGGCGCCTGCGCCACGCCGGCCCGGGTCTTCAAGGGGACGAAGATGGCGGGCCAGCTCGGGGCCGAACGGGTGACGACGCTCAACCTCGAGGTGGTCCAGGCCGATGCCGAGCGCGAGCTGGTGATGGTCAGGGGAGCGGTGCCGGGCCCCCGGGGTGGGCTGGTGCTGATCCGCCAGGCGGTGAAGGGCGGCCTGGGAGGCCGGCAGACCGAGCAGGCGGGCCAGGCGTCATGAGCGTCGTCGAGGGCCTCACCGTGGCCAGGCGCAATGCCGACGGCGACGAGGAGGGCACGGTGGAGCTCGATCCCGCCGTGTTCGGCGTCGAGCCCAACGTGGCGGTGATGCACCAGGTGGTGACCGCCCAGCTGGCCAAGGCCAGGGCGGGCACCCACAGCACGCTGACCAGGGCCGAGGCTCGGGGAGGCGGCGGCAAGCCCTATCGCCAGAAGGGCACGGGGCGGGCCCGTCAAGGCTCGACCCGTTCACCGCAGTGGGTCGGCGGCGGAAAGGCCCTCGGGCCCAAGCCACGCGACTACAGCCAGCGAACCCCGAAGAAGATGCTGCAGCTGGCCCTGCGCTCGGCCCTCTCCGATCGGGCCGCCCTGGGCCGGGTGGCGGTGGTGCCGGAGTGGCCGTTCGCCACGCCCCGCACCAAGGACGCCGTGAGCGCCCTGGGCGCACTCGGCCTGGAGGGCAAGGTCCTCGTGGTGCTCGGCGACGAAGACGAGGTGGCCGCCCGCAGCTTCGCCAACCTGCCCCAGGTGCAGCTGGTGTCGGACGGCGAGCTCAACACCTACGACGTGCTGCGCAACGACTGGGTGGTGTTCACCGACGCCACCCTCCCCGGCGCGTCTACCGTCCGCGCGCCGGCAGGGGGCGAGGAAGCGGCACCCGCCGCTGGCCGCCCTTCTGACGAAAGGGCGACCAACGCCGGTGTCGCTCCCTCGGGCCCCGCCGCCGAAGCCGACTCCGCCGAGGAGAGTGGCGACGGGGGTGAGGGCTGATGAAAGACGTGCGGGACGTGATTCTCAAGCCGGTCGTCTCGGAGAAGTCCTATGCCCTCCTGGACTCGAACGTGTACACGTTCGTCGTCGACCCCAGGGCCACGAAGGTGGAGATCCGCAAGGCCGTCGAGTCCGTCTTCGGCGTGCGCGTCAGCAAGGTGAACACCCTCAACCGCAAGGGCAAGCGCAAGCGCAACCGGCGCACCGGGGCCTACGGGCAGCGCATCGACACCAAGCGAGCCATGGTGACCCTGGCGGCCGGCGACAAGATCGACCTGTTCGAGAGCTAGGGACGACGATGCCACTCCGCAAGCGCAAGCCAACCAGCCCCGGCCGCAGGTTTCAGACCGTCTCGGACTTCGCCGAGATCACACGTGACCGTCCCGAGCGGTCGCTCGTGGTGCCCAAGCCGGGCACCGGCGGACGCAACGCCTACGGACGCAAGACGGCCCGCCACCGCGGCGGTGGGCACAAGCAGCGCTACCGGGTCATCGACTTCAAGCGGGACAAGGACCGGGTGCCGGCCAAGGTGGCGGCGATCGAGTACGACCCCAACCGCAACGCCCGCATCGCCCTGCTCCACTATCTCGACGGCGAGAAGCGCTACATCCTGGCGCCCGCCCGGGTCGAGGTCGGCGACCTGCTCCAGAGCGGCCAGGGAGCCGAGATCCGTCCCGGCAACGCCCTGCCGCTGCGGTACATCCCGGTGGGCTCGGTCGTGCACAACGTCGAGCTGCGGCCGGGAGCGGGCGGCAAGCTCGCCCGCGGCGCCGGGATGAGCGTCCAGCTGGTCGCCAAGGAGGGGTCCTTCGCCACCCTCAGGCTGCCCTCGACCGAGATGCGGCGGGTGCCGATCGACTGCCGGGGAACCCTCGGCCAGGTCGGCAACTTCGAGGCCGAGCTGGTGTCGGGGGGCAAGGCGGGTCGCAACCGGTGGAAGGGGGTTCGCCCCCAGACCCGTGGTGTGGCCATGAACCCGGTCGACCACCCGCTCGGCGGCGGCGAGGGCAAGGCCAGCGGGGGGCGGCACCCGGTGTCGCCGTGGGGGAAGAAGGAGGGCCGCACCCGGGCCCGTCACAAGGAATCCGACAAACTGATCGTCCGCCGGCGCCGCAAGCGCGGCGCCAGGCGCTGAGGCAGGAGGGCCCGTCGTGCCCCGCAGCCTGAAGAAGGGTCCGTTCGTGGACGACCACCTGCTCCGCAGGGTCGACGCGCTGAACAGCCGCAACGAGAAGCGGGTGATCAAGACCTGGTCGCGCCGGTCCACGATCATTCCCGACATGGTCGGCCACACCATCGCCGTCCACGACGGACGCAAGCACGTGCCGGTGTACATCACCGAGTCGATGGTGGGTCACAAGCTCGGGGAGTTCGCCCCGACGCGTACGTTCCGGTACCACGCCGGACAGGAACGGGCGGGGAGACGCTAGCGATGGCCGCCACCCGGATGGACGAGCAGCTCGGGACCCGCGCCGTCCTCCGCTACTGCCGCATGTCGGCGTTCAAGGTCCGCCCCGTGCTCGACCTCATCCGGGGTCGCGACCTCGAGGACGCCCAGGACATCCTGCGCTTCTCCGAGCGCGACGCGGCGCGGGTGGTGGCCAAGCTGCTGGCATCGGCCGTGGCCAACGCCGAGAACAACGATGCCCAGTCCGCCGACGAGCTGTACGTGTCGGCCTGCTACGCCGACGAGGCCACCACCATGAAGCGGTGGCGGCCGCGCGCGCGCGGCCGGGCGACCCGCATCCGCAAGCGCACGTCCCACATCACCGTGGTGGTGACCCGCCTGCCCGACGAGCGTCTCGCTCGCCGCCAGGCCAGGGACACCGGCGACGCCGGCGCCCGCCGCGCCCGCAGGGTTGCGGGGGCCCGCCGGCAGCGGGTGGCCGCCAGCCAGGCGGCTGAGGCTGGCGCGCCGGAGTCTGGCGAGGAAGCGGCACCCGTCGCTGGCCGCCGTTCTGACGAAATGGCGGCCACCGACGATGCCGCTCCCTCTGGGCCCGCCAGCGAGGTCGCCGACGAAGAGGCTCCCGAAGCCGTCTCGCCGGAGGAGGAGTCTGGCCAGCTCGAGGCTGGGGCCGCTGAGGAGACGACCGAGGACACACGGGAGAGCCGGGCGGCGGCTCGACCCGATTTCGAAGAACCGGGTCGAGACGCCGAGCCGGATCGCCCGCACGCCGAGGACGAACAAAAGGACGACGAGCCCAAGCCGAAGCGGCGGACGCGGGCCAGGAAAGAGAAGAGGGACTAGATGGGCCAGAAGGTCAACCCGTACGGGTTCCGGCTGGGGGTCACCACGGACTGGAAGTCGCGGTGGTTCGACGATCGGCACTACCAGGACTCGGTGGTGGAGGACTGGAAGATCCGCGACTACCTGATGACGCAGCTCGAGGCGGCGGCGGTGAGCCGCATCGAGGTCGAGCGCACCCGCGACCGGTTGCGCATCGACCTGCACACGGCCCGGCCTGGGATCGTCATCGGCCGGCGAGGAGCTGAGGCCGACCGTCTGCGCAGCGACCTGGCCAAGATCACGCACAACCCGAAGGTCCAGCTCAACATCCAGGAGATCAAGCAGCCGGAGCTCGACGCCGCCCTGATCGCCCAGGGCATCGCCGACCAGCTGGCTCGGCGGATCAGCTTTCGCCGGGCCATGAAGCGGGCCCTCCAGACGGTGCAGAAGGCCGGTGGCCAGGGCATCCGGGTCCAGTGCACCGGACGGCTGGGAGGGTCGGAGATGGCGCGCAAGGAGCACTACCGCGAGGGACGGGTGCCGCTGCACACGCTGCGAGCGGACATCGACTACGGCTTCCGGGAGGCCAAGACCACCTTCGGGCGCATCGGCGTCAAGGTCTGGATCTACAAGGGCGACATCCTGCCCTACCGCACCTCGCTCGAGGAGAAGATCAGCAGGGAGGCGGCCATGGCCGTCGGCGAGACGTCGGGGCAGGGGCGTCCCCGCCGGGTCATCTCGGCCGGCGGAGGGCGGCGTCGTCCCGAGCTCGGCGAGCCGGGCACGGCCGCCGACGGTGAGGCCGCTGAGGGAGCCGAAGCGGGCGAGGCCGCCGAGGCCGGTGCAGAGGCCGACGGCGCGGCGGACGACCAGGCCACGGCCGAGCCGACCGTGCCGGAGCCCCCGGTGGACGACGCCCTCGAGCGCCTGCTGGCCGAGGAGGAGGAGATCGAGCGCCGCACCCGCGAGCAGCACCACGAGGCGCCGCACTTCCGCAAGGAGTCGGACTGAGCATGCTCATGCCTCGCAAGGTCAAGCACCGCAAGCAGCAGCGCGGTCGGCTCACCGGGGTCGCCAAGGGTGGCACCGTGGTGCGCTTCGGCGACTACGGGATCCAGGCCCTCGAGCCCGGATGGATCACGGCCCGCCAGATCGAGGCGGCCCGGATCGCCATGACCCGTCACGTCCGCCGTGGCGGCAAGGTGTGGATCCGCATCTTCCCCGACAAGCCGGTGAGCCAGAAGCCCGCCGAGACCCGTATGGGCTCGGGGAAGGGGAACCCGGAGCACTGGGTGGCCGTCGTCAAGCCCGGCCGCATCCTCTTCGAGCTCGCCGGTGTGAACGAGGACCTGGGCAAGGCGGCCATGGAGCGGGCCATCCAGAAGCTGCCCATCAAGGCCCGCTTCGTGCTGCGGTCGGGACTGGACGCGAGCGGGGGCGAGCTGTGATGGCGACGCCGACCGAGCTGCGCGAGCTCGACGTGGAGGAGCTGGAGTCCCGCCTGTCGGAAGCCAAGCGCGAGCTGTTCAACCTGCGCTTCCAGGTCGTGACCGGACAGCTCGACAACGTGAGCCGTATCCGCCAGGTCCGGCGGGACGTGGCCCGGATCAAGACCATCCTGCGCGAGCAGGAGATCACCGCCGCCGAGGCCATCGAGGCGGCTGCGACAGTGCCGACGCACGTCCGCTGCGCCCGCCACGGCAGAGGAAGAGTCATGAGCCAGTCGTCGTCGAACCCCACCGCCCGCCCCAACCGGCGAAAGACCCGTGAGGGCAGGGTCGTGTCCAACGCCATGGACAAGACGGCCGTGGTGTCGGTGGTGGAGCGGGTGCGCCACCCCCGCTACGCCAAGACGGTCCAGCGGACCAAGCGGCTGTACGCCCACGACGCCGACAACGACGTGAGGGTCGGCGACCGCGTGCGCGTGCGCCGAGACGCGGCCGTTCTCCAAGCTCAAGCGGTGGCGGGTGGTCGAGGTCACGGAGCGTGCCCGGTGATACAGCAGGAGTCCCGGCTGCGGGTGGCCGACAACTCAGGGGCCAAGGAGGTCCTCTGCATCAAGGTGCTGGGCGGTTCCAAGCGCCGCTACGCCAGCATCGGCGACATGTTCGTCGCCACCGTCAAGGACGCCATACCGGGCGCGGCGGTGAAGAAGGGCGAGGTCGTCAAGTGCGTCGTCGTGCGTACCAAGAAGGAGAAGCGCCGGCCCGACGGCAGCTACATCCGCTTCGACGAGAACGCCGCCGTCCTCGTCAACGAGACCCAGCAGCCCCGGGGGACCCGCATCTTCGGGCCCGTCGGGCGTGAGCTCCGGGACAAGCGGTTCATGCGCATCGTCTCGCTGGCTCCGGAGGTGCTGTGATGAAGCTCAAGAAGGGTGACCGGGTCCGGGTCCTCTCCGGCAAGGACCGCGGCAAGGAAGGCGAGATCATGCGGGCCTTCCCGGCCGAGGGCAAGGTCATCGTGGAGGGCGTCAACGTGGTCAAGCGCCACACCCGCCCCACGAGAGCGGCGCGCCAGGCCGGGATCATCGACAAGAACATGCCGATGCCGGTCTCTTCGGTCGCCATCGTCTGCCCGCAGTGCGGACCGAGCCGCATCGGGTTCCGGTTCGACGACCAGGGCGGCAAGGTGCGGGTGTGCCGCAAGTGCGGGGGTGACCTGTGACGGACCAGAGCACGACCACGGCGCCCACCCGCGAACGGCCCCGCCTGCGCCAGCAGTACGCCACGGAGATCCGCGCCCAGCTCAAGGAGTCCCTCGGCCTGTCCAACGTCATGGAGGTGCCGAGGCTGTCCAAGATCGTCCTCAACATGGGCGTGGGTCGGGCCACCCAGCAGGCCTCGCTGCTCGAGGGGGCGGTGCGGGACCTGACCGACGATCACCGGACAGAAGCCGCTGGTGACCAGGGCCCGACGTCGATCGCCGGCTTCAAGCTGCGGGAGGGCAACGCCATCGGCTGCAAGGTCACCCTCCGCGGCGACCGGATGTGGGAGTTCTTCGACCGGCTGGTGAGCCTGGCCATCCCCCGGGTCCGGGACTTCCGGGGGCTGTCCGCCCAGTCCTTCGACGGGCGGGGCAACTACACGTTCGGCGTCACCGAGCAGCTCATCTTCCCCGAGATCGACTACGACAGCATCGACACCACGAGAGGGATGGACATCACCATCGTCACCACCGCCCGTACCGATGCCGAGGGGCTCGCCCTGCTGACGGCCTTCGGCTTCCCGTTCAGACGCGAGGGGCAGTAGCGAACATCATGGCCAAGAAGGCACTCATCGAGAAGCAGCAGCACAAGCCGAAGTTCAAGGTCCGGGCCTACACCCGCTGCCGGCGGTGCGGGCAGGCCCAAGGCCGTGCTCCGCAAGTTCGGGCTGTGCCGGATCTGTCTTCGGGAGATGGTGCACAACGGCGAGGTCCCCGGCGTGACCAAGGCGAGCTGGTGAGAGGAGGACGGCGACCATGACCATGATGGACCCCATCGCCGACATGCTGACCCGTATCCGCAACGCCAACGTGGCCATGCACGACACGGTGCTGATGCCGGGCTCCAAGCTCAAGGAATCGCTCGCCGACATTCTCCAGCGGGAGGGCTACATCGACGGTTACGAGTCGGGGGACAATCCGGACCGTCCTGGGCGGGTCCTCGAGATCAAGATGAAGTACACGCCCGAGCGGGACCGGACGATCTCGGGCCTCAAGCGGGTGTCGAAGCCGGGCCTGCGGGTGTACACCCGAGCCGACAAGCTGCCGCGGGTGCTCGGCGGTCTCGGCGTGGCCGTGCTGTCGACCAGCCACGGTCTCATGACCGACCGGGAGGCACGCAAGCGCCGGGTCGGTGGCGAGGTGCTCTGCTATGTCTGGTGATCGGATGAGCGCCGAGAGGACGGGGGTGGGCTGATGTCGAGAGTCGGACGCGCCCCCATTCCCGTCCCCGCTGGCGTCGAGGTGACCGTTCGTGGTCGCGAGGTGAGGGTCACCGGCCCCCAGGGTGAGTCTGGCGCGCACCCTGCCCGGCGACATCACCGCTCCGGCAGGAGGACTCGACCCTCCTCGTGGAGCGTCCGGACGACCAGCGTCACAGCCGGGCCCTGCACGGCCTCACCCGCTCGCTGGTCAACAACATGGTCGCCGGCGTGACCGCCGGGTTCGCCAAGGACCTCGAGATCGTCGGCGTCGGCTACCGGGCCAACGCCCAGGGGTTCGGACCAGCTGGAGCTGGCCCTCGGGTTCAGCCACCCCGTGCGGGTGGACGCGCCCGGCGGGCATCTCCTTCGAGGTGCCCGCCCCGACCCGCATCACCGTGCGGGGCATCGACAAGGAGCTCGTCGGCCAGGTGGCGGCCACCATCCGCATGATCCGCAAGCCCGAGCCCTACAAGGGCAAGGGCGTGCGCTACCGCGGCGAGCGGGTCGTCCGCAAGGCCGGGAAGGCGGCGAAGTGATGGACGGCACCGGCTACCGAGACGGACCTGCGACAGCGCCGGCACCGCCGGGTCCGCAAGAAGGTGTTCGGGCACACCCGAGCGACCCCGGCTGGCCGTGTTCCGGTCGAACCGCCACATCTCCGCCCAGGTCATCGACGATCTCCACGGGCGCACCCTGGCTGCCGCCTCGACCCTCGAGCCCGAGCTGCGCGGCCAGTCCACCGCCAACGTGGCCGCCGCCACGGCGGTGGGCCAGCTGCTCGGGAGCGGGCCCGGGCGGCCGGGCGTGACCCGGGTGGTCTTCGACCGGGGCGGCTTCCTGTACCACGGACGGGTGGCCGCCGTGGCCGACGCCGCCCGCCAGACCGGATTGGAGCTGTAGCGAGATGCCCGAGTCACAGTACGAAGAGCGGACCATCAAGGTGAACCGGGTGGCCAAGGTGGTGAAGGGAGGCCGGCGCTTCTCCTTCACCGCCCTCATGGTCATCGGCGACGGCAACGGCAAGGTGGGCCTCGGGCTACGGCAAGGCCAAGGAGGCCGGGCTGGCCGTGCAGAAGGGCATCGACGAGGCCAAGAAGAACCTCTTCGACGTGGCCCTGGCCGGGTCCACCATCACCCATCCCGTCATCGGCGAGAGCGGGGCGGGCCGGGTGCTGCTCAAGCCGGCGGCCCCCGGAACCGGCGTGATCGCCGGCGGCGCGGCCCGGGCCATCCTCGAGATGGCCGGCATCCACGACATCCTGGCCAAGTCGCTGGGCTCGTCGAACGGGATCAACGTGGCCCACGCCACCATCGCCGGGCTGAAGGCGCTGAAGCGACCCGACGAGGTGGCCCGGCTGCGGGGCCTGTCGCCCGAGGAGGTCAGCCCCGCCGGCGTGCTCAGGGCCTACCAGGAGCGCCAGCGCGGCGCCCACGTGCCCACGGAGGTGGCCTAGCCGATGGCGCCCCGAGGAGCGAAAGCTGAGAGCCAGGCGCAACTGGTCGTCACCCAGGTGCGGTCGGCCATCGGCACCAAGCCCAAGCACCGCGGCACCCTGCGGGCCCTGGGGCTGCGCCGCATCGGGCACCGCTCGGTGCTGCCCGACCGGCCCGAGATCCGGGGGATGATCGCCCGGGTGCCCCACCTGGTGTCGGTCTCGCCCGCGCCGGGCGACGGTGCGGCAGGCGAAGGAGGCGGGCGATGAAGCTCCACGACCTCAAGCCGCCGCCGGGTGCCACCCGGCCCCGCCGGCGCGTCGGCCGGGGCATCGCCGGCAAGGGCGGCAAGACCGCCGGCCGGGGCATCAAGGGCCAGCGGGCCCGGGACACGGTGAAGCCGGGCTTCGAGGGCGGCCAGCTGCCGCTGACCCAGCGGATCCCCAAGCTCAAGGGCTTCAAGAACCCCTTCCGGGTCGAGTACAACGTCGTCAACCTCGATGCCCTGGACGCCGCCGAGGGCGACGAGGTCAACCCCGAGACGCTCCGTGCGGCCGGGCTGGTCCACAAGCGAGGCCTGGTCAAGGTCCTCGGTGGCGGCGAGATCCACCGGGCCGTGCGGGTGGAGGCGCACGCCTTCTCGGCCTCGGCCGAGGCGGCCATCACCGCAGCAGGCGGTACCGTGAGGGTCATCCCGCCCCCCTTCGGCGGCGGTCGTCCGCCGGCGAAGGGCAACGCCCTGACCAACCGCTGAGCGGAGTTCGCAGCGACGAGGAGCCTCCATGCTCTCCAGCCTGAAGAACATGTTCAGGGTCCCGGACCTGCGGAACAAGATCCTCTTCACCCTGCTCATCATCGTCGCTCTACCAGTTCGGGGCCAACATCCCGGTGCCGGGCATCGACTTCAACGCCGTGCAGCCAGCTCGAGCAGCAGGCCAAGGCGGGCGGGGTGCTGGGCTTCCTCAACCTGTTCTCCGGGGGCGCCCTGACCCGGTTCGCCGTCTTCGGGCTGGGGATCATGCCCTACATCACCAGCTCGATCATCATCCAGCTGCTGGTGGCGGTGATCCCCAAGCTCGAGGAGTGGCGGGAGCGAGGGGGCGGTCGGCCAGCAGAAGCTGACCCAGGTCACCCGCTACCTGACCGTGGCCCTGGCCCTCATGCAGTCCACCGGGCTGGCCTTCGTGTTCCACAACGGCGGGTCGGGGCCTGCTCGGCAACGGGCACTGAACATCGACCTCATCCCGAAGTTCACCGTGCCCCGGGTGCTGCTTCATCGTGCTGACCCTGACCGCGGGCACGGCCTTCGTGATGTGGCTGGCCGAGCTCATCACCCAGCGGGGCATCGGCCAGGGCATGTCGATCCTCATCTTCGCCAACGTGGTGGCCGGCATGCCCGTCGGGCGGCGTCGGCGATCCTGGCCGAGGGCGGCCGGCTTCAAGTTCGGGATCGTGCTCGCCCTCACCATCGTCCTGCTGGTGGCCATCGTGTTCATGGAGCTGGGCCAGCGGCGCATCCCTGTCAATTCGCCAAGCGGGTGGTCGGGCCGGCGCATGTACGGCGGCCAGAGCACCTACATCCCGCTCAAGGTCAACCAGGCGGGCGTCATCCCGATCATCTTCGCCAGCTCGGTGCTGTACTTCCCGGTGCTGCTGTCCAACGTGATCCCGTGGAAGTCGCTGCCAGAACTTCATCAACAACCACCTCGTGCAGCCGACCAGCTTCTACTACATCGGCCTGTACGGGGTGCTCATCATCCTGTTCGCCTACTTCTACACGGCCATCACCTTCGATCCGCACCAGCAGGCCGACATCATCCGCAAGCAGGGTGGCTACATCCCCGGCATCCGGCCCGGCCCCCCGACCGAGCGCTACCTCGCCGGCATCCTCAACCGCATCACGCTGCCCGGGTCGCTGTTCCTGGCCTTCGTGGCCCTGCTCCCGTCGATCGTCCTGGCCGTCTGGGGCATCACCAGATACCCCTTTGCCGGGACGACCCTCCTCATCGCGGTCGGCGTGGCCCTGGAGACGATGAAGCAGATCGACAGCCAGCTGATGATGCGGAACTACGAGGGCTTCCTCAGATAGTGGCCGGCTTACGCGCCAGGAGCACCGGTGGTACCAGGCGCCCGGCTGGTCATCCTCGGCAAGCAGGGCGCGGGAAAGGGACCCAGTGCGTGCGCCTGTCCCGCCACTACGTCGTGCCCCACATCTCGACCGGTGACATGTTCCGGGCGGCGGTGAAGTCGGGCACGGAGCTTCGGGCGCGAAGGCCAAGGAGTACATGGACGCCGGGCGAGCTGGTACCCGACGAGGTGGTGATCGGGGCTGGTGGCGCGAGCGGCTCGGGCTCAGACGACACCAAGGCGCGGGGCTTCGTGCTCGACGGCTTTCCCCGCACCGTCCACCAGGCCGAGGCGTCTGGCCGAGCTCGCTGGCGCCCGACGAGATCGACCTCGTGGTCGACCTCGAGGTCCCGACCGAGGTCGTCCTCGACCGCCTGGCCGGCCGGCGGGTGTGCGTCGACTGCGGGGCCAACTACAGCGTGGACAGCCCACCGCGAGCCGAACTGGATCTGCGACATCTGCGGCGGCGAGGTCGTCCAGCGGGAGGACGACACCGAGGCGGCCATCCGCCGCCGGCTCGAGCTGTACGAGCGAGAGACCGCGCCGCTGATCGACTGGTACGCCGAGCGCCGACCAGCTGGTCGCGGTGGACGGCCTGGGCGACCCCGACGAGGTGACCGGCCGCCTGGTGCGGGCCGATCGACCACCGGCGCGAGCACAGCCTGCGGCGCCGGGTGATGAGACCGCGGGGCGTGGAGGACGTGAGGCGCAGCGCCGACGAGATCGCCAAGATGCGCCGGGCGGGGCGGGTCGTGGCCGAGATGCACGAGCGCACCCGGGCGGCCAGCCCGCCCGGGGTCGACGACCGCCGAGCTGGACGCCGTGGCCCGTGGAGGTCCTGGCCCGCGGGGCGCCCGGTCCAACTTCCTCGGCTACCACGGCTTCCCGGCCGTCATCTGCACCTCGCCCAACGACATGATCGTCCACGGCATCCCCGGCGGCTACCGGCTGGACGAGGGCGACATCATCTCGATCGACTGCGGGGCGATCGTCGAGGGCTACCACGGCGACGCCGCCTTCACCATGGGCGTCGGGGACGTGTCGGCCGAGGCCGACGCCAGCTGCATGCGAGGTCACCGAGCAGAGCCTGTGGGCCGGCATCGACCAGATGCGGGACGGCAACCGGCTGCACGACATCGGCACGGCCGTGCAGGCGGTGGCCGAGGAGGCCGGGTTCTCGGTGGTGCGGGAGTACGTCGGCCACGCCATCGGCACGGCCATGCACGAGGAGCCCCAGGTGCCCAACTACTGGCCGGGCGGCCCGGGCCCAAGCTCAAGGCCGGGCAACGTCTTCGCCGTCGAGCCCATGGTCAACGCCGGTGGCGCCGGACACCCGGCTGCTGGACGACGGCTGGAGCGTGGTCACCGCCGACGGCAGCCTGTCGGCCCATTTCGAGCACACCATCGCCGTCACCGACGACGGCCCCGAGGTGCTGACCCTGCCCTGACACGTTAAGACTGTCCGATCGGCCGGGCTCGAGCTTCCGCGCCCCGGTCTCGGGCGGGGGTGCCGGTCCCGGCGGTCGTGACCACCTCGTCCGACCATCCAGCGTCCGACCCGAAGCGGCTGCCCGGCCGGCCGCGTCCCCAGCAGCGTCTGATATTCCGCATCCGTAGGAGGATCATCTGCCCAAGCCCAAGGAGGACGCGATCGTGCTGGAAGGGACGGTTGTCGAGCCGCTCCCCAACGCCATGTTCCGAGTCGAGCTGGAGAACGGCCACAAGGTGCTGGCCCACAGCTCGGGAAAGATGCGAATGCACCGCATCCGCATCCTGCCCGGCGACCGGGTCCAGGTGGAGATCACGCCCTACGACCTGACCCGGGGCCGGATCACCTACCGGTACAAGTAGAGACAGGAACATGAAGGTACGACCGAGCGTCAAACCCATGTGCGAGAAGTGCAAGGTCATCCGCCGCCACGGCCGGGTGATGGTCATCTGCACCAACCCCCGCCACAAGCAGCGGCAGGGCTAGCGCATGGCGCGTATCGCCGGAGTCGACATCCCCCGGGAGAAGCGGCTGGAGATCTCCCTCACCTACATCTACGGCATCGGCCGGACCACCGCCCAGCAGGTCTGCGAGGCCAGACCGGGATCGACCGCGACACCCGGGTCCGGGACCTCACCGACGAGGAGGTCGCCCGCCTGCGGACCTGGATCGACGCCAACCTCAAGGTCGAGGGCGACCTGCGCCGAGACGTCGCCCAGGACATCAAGCGCAAGATGGAGATCGGCTCCTACCAGGGGATCCGCCACCGCGCGGGCCTGCCGGTCCACGGCCAGCGCACCCACACCAACGCCCGCACCCGCAAGGGCCCGAAGAAGACCGTCGCCGGCAAGAAGAAGGTCCGCAAGCACTGACATGCGCCAAGCCCAAGCCAGGAGGGCGGCGCCCCCGCCGCCGCGAGCGCAAGAACATCGCCTACGGCGTGGCCCACATCAAGAGCTCGTTCAACAACACGATCGTGTCGATCACCGACCCCGAGGGCAACGTCCTGGCCTGGGCCTCGGCCGGCAACGTCGGCTTCAAGGGCTCCCGCAAGTCGACGCCGTTCGCCGCCCAGCTGGCGGCCGAGGCCTGCGCCCGGCGGGCCATGGAGCACGGCGTGCGCAAGGTCGACGTGCTGGTGAAGGGCCCCGGCTCGGGCCGGGAGACCGCCATCCGCTCGCTCAGAACTCCGGCATCGAGGTGTCCGGGATCAAGGACGTCACCCCGATCCCCCACAACGGCTGCCGGCCCAAGAAGCGGCGGAGGGTCTGAGCCGATGGCCCGCTACACCGGCCCGGTCTGCCGTCTGTGCCGCCGGGAGAAGATGAAGCTGTTCCTGAAGGGCCCCAAGTGCGACTCGATGAAGTGCCCGATCGAGCGCCGGCCCTACCCGCCCGGCGAGCACGGCCGCGACCGCGTCCGCCAGGGCTCCGAGTACCTGGCCCAGCTGCGGGAGAAGCAGAAGGCCCGCCGCATCTACGGCCTGCTCGAGAAGCAGTTCGTCAACCTCTACGAGGAGGCGACCGCACCAGTCGGGCATCACCGGCGAGAACCTGCTGCGCATGCTCGAGCTGCGCCTCGACAACGTCGCCTTCCGGGCCGGCTGGGGCGCCAGCCGGACCCAGGCCCGCCAGTTCGTGCGCCACGGCCACGTGCTGGTCAACGGCAAGCGGGTCACCATCCCGAGCTACCGCGTGCGCAAGGGCGACGTCGTGGCGCTCAGGTCGAGAAGTCCCGCGAGCTCATCATCATCCGCCACAACCTCGACACCCTGGACCGGCAGGTCCCGCCGTGGCTGGAGGCCGAGGCCGGCGGCTTCCAGCGTCACCGTGCGGACCTGCCCGCTGCGCGAGCACATCGACGTGCCCGTCCGCGAGCAGCTCATCGTCGAGCTGTACTCCAAGTAGCAGTACTCAGCGTCAAGGAGCCACGTGTCGCAGCCCATGCTCATCATCCAACGCCCCACCGTCGGAGCCCCTCGGCGAGGAGGAGAACGACCGCCAGCGCTTCGCCATCGGCCCCCTCGAGCCCGGGTTCGGCCACACCCTCGGCAACTCGCTGCGCCGCACCCTGCTCTCGTCGATCCCGGGCGCGGCGGTCACCCAGGTCCGCTTCGACGACGCCCTCCACGAGTTCACCACGCTTCCCGGCGTCAAGGAGGACGTCACCGACATCATCCTCAACCTGAAGGACCTCGTCCTCCGGGTCGAGTCCGACGAGCCCGTCACCCTCCGTCTCGACGTGCGCGGTCCGGCCGCGGTCACCGCCGGCGACCTCCAGACCCCGGCCGACGTCGAGGTGCTCAACCCCGAGCTGCACATCGCCACCCTCAACGCCAAGGGTCGGCTGGCCATGGACGTCACCGTCGAGCGGGGCCGCGGCTACGTCTCGGCCGAGCGCAACAAGCGCTCCTCGACCATCGGCGTCATCCCGGTGGACTCGATCTTCTCGCCCGTGCGGCGGGTCGCGTTCACGATCGAGCCCACCCGGGTCGAGCAGTCGACCAACTTCGACCGGCTCGTCCTCGACATCGAGACCGACGGTTCGATCTCGCCGCGGGAGGCCCTGGCCTCGGCCGGCGACACCCTGCGCTCCCTGGTCGGCCTGGTGGCGGACATGAGCGACCATCCCCAGGGCCTCGAGCTCGGCGACGTCGGCAGCGATGACCAGCGGCTCGCCCGACCTCGACCTGCCCATCGAGGACCTCGACCTCTCCGAGCGGCCCCGCAACTGCCTGAAGCGGGCGCAGGTCAACACGCGTCGGCGAGCTGGTCGAGCGCACCGAGGACGACCTGCTGGCCATCACCAACTTCGGCCAGAAGTCCCTCGACGAGGTCATCCAGCAAGCTGGACGAGCGGGGCCTGTCGCTGCGCGTCAAGGAGGAGCTGAGGTGCCGGGCACCCCGACGCAAGGGCCGCCGGTTCGGCGGCGACGCCGCCCACCAGAAGGCCATGCTGGGCAACCTGGTGGCGTCGCTGGTCGCCGCCGAGGCCCTGGTGACCACCGAGGCCAAGGCCAAGGCCATGCGCCCGGTGGTCGAGAAGGTCATCACCAAGGCCCGCAAGGGGGGCGTGCACAACCAGCGCCAGGTCGTGGCCTTCATCCGGGACAAGGACATGGCCAACAAGCTGTTCGAGGAGATCGGCCCCCGCTACGTCCGACCGCCCTGGCGGCTACACCCGCATCCTCAAGCTCGGGCCCCGCCATGGGGACAACGCCCCCATGGCCCGCATCGAGCTCGTTTGACGCTCTTCGGGCCCGACGAAGCGGCCGGGCCCTCGGAGCCGGGGGGCGGTGTGCGGGTCCGCCTCACCGTCGCCTACGACGGGACCGGCTTCCGCGGCTTCGCCGCCCAGCCCGGCCAGACCACGGTGGGCGGGACGCTGGCGGAGGCCATCGAGAAGGTGGTCGGCCACCCGGTCAGCCTGACCTGCGCGGCGGACCGACGCCGGGGTCCACGCCTGGGGCCAGGTGGTCCACGCCGACCTGCGCCGGCCCGCGGGCGCCTCGACCTCGACGCCCTCGTGCGATCGTGCAACGCCATGCTGGCCCCGGCCATCGTCGTCCGGGAGGCGGCGGTGGCTCCGGTTGGCTTCGACGCCCGCCGCTCGGCCGTCTCCCGCCGCTATCGCTACAGCGTGCTCAACCGCCGACACCCCGATCCCTTCCTCGCCACGACGGCCTGGCACGTCGAGGATCCCCTCGACCTTCGGGCCATGGAGCTGGCCAGCGATCCCCTGCTCGGCGAGCACGACTTCTCGACCTTCTGCCGTCGCCCTCCCGACGGCGGCTCGCTGGTGCGGCGCGTCCTCGACGCCCGCTGGACCCGAGGCCACGGCGGCCTGGGCGAAGGCGACCTGCTGCGCTTCGAGATCGTGGCCGCCGCGTTCTGCCACCAGATGGTCCGATCGGTCGTCGGCACCCTGGTCGAGGTGGGACGTGGCCGCAAGCGGGCCGGCGACCTGGCCTGGGTCCTGCGGTCGGGCGATCGCGCCCTGGCCGGATCTCCGGCACCCCCGCACGGCCTGTGCCTGTGGGCGGTCACCTATCCGGAGGACGGCGCGTCACCGCGCTAGCTCGACGTTGAATCCCTGATCCCGCAGGGTGCGCACCACCTCGTGGCGGTGGGAGGGATCGCGCGTCTCCACGGTCAGAAGGACCTCGACCTCGTCCACGCCGAGCTCGAGGCCGGCCCGGTGATGCTCGACCGACAGCACGTTGAGCCGCATCTTGGCCACTGCGTCGGTGAGGGCGGCCAGGGCGCCCGGCCGGTCGCTGAGCACGATCCTGAGGAGCAGGTAGCGGCCGGCGGCGGTCAGGCCGTGGTCGATGAGCTTGGTGAGCACGAGCGGATCGACGTTGCCTCCCGACAGCACCGCCAAGGCAGGGCCCGTACCAGGCACCCGACCGGCCAGGATGGCCGCCAGGCCCACCGCGCCGGCCGGCTCGACGACGACCTTGGCCCGTTCTGCCAGCAGCAGCAGGGCCTGACTGATCTCCTCCTCGGTCACGGTGACCACGTCGTGCACGTAGGCCTGGGCGTGGGCGAGCGTCAGATCGGACACACAGCGGACGGCGATGCCGTCTGCCATCGTCGCCACGTTGTCGAGCGTCACGCACCGCCCGGCGTCGAGCGACGCCCGCATGGCCGCCGCCCCCGCCGCCTCGACGCCGACGACCTTCACCTCGGGCCGGGTGGTGGCCAGGGCCGTGGCCACGCCGGCGAGCAGTCCGCCGCCGCCCACGGGTACCGCCACCACCGTGGCCCGTGCCGCCTGCTCGGCCAGCTCGAGGCCGACGGTGCCCTGGCCGGCCACGACCAGTGGGTCGTCGAACGGTGGCACCAGCACGGCACCGGTCCGGTCGGCGTGATCGCGAGCGGCGGCCATGGCGTCGTCGACGACGGCGCCCTCGAGCAGGACGGTCGCGCCGTAGGACCGTGTCGCCTCGACCTTGGGCAGCGCTGCGTTGGCGGGCATGAAGATGGTGGCCGGCAGGCCGGACAGGCGGGCCGCCAGGGCCACGCCCTGCGCGTGGTTCCCGGCCGAGGCGGCAACCACCTCCGGTCTGCCCGAGCCCGTTTCCTCCAGGTGGGCCACGAAGTTGCGGGCGCCACGGATCTTGAACGAGCCGGTCCGCTGGAGCTGCTCGCCCTTGAGCAGGACGTCGCGTCCAGCCAGCTCCGAGAGCGAGTGGGAGTGGGTCACCGGCGTCACCCGCAGGACCGGCCCGATCGTCGCCCGGGCGTCCTCGATGTCGCGGAGGTCGATCACGCCGGCGTCAGCCTACTGCTCGTCGTCGGAACCCCCGTTTGCCGGTCCCGGGCCGGCGATCTATCCTTCTAGGTCGGCCCGGCGCCGGATTGGCGCGGCCTGTATCCCTGAAAGAGCTCTCTGTGCGTACGTTCTCACCGAAGCCCAGCGACGTCGACCGCGCCTGGCACGTGGTCGATGCCGACGGCCTGGTGCTCGGGCGGATGTGCTCCGAGGTGGCGCGGGTCCTGCGGGGCAAGCACAAGCCCGTCTTCGCCCCGCACGTCGACATGGGTGACCACGTGATCGTGGTCAACGCGGCCAAGGTCGTCATGACCGCCGACAAGGCCGACAAGAAGCTCTACTACCGCCACAGCGGCTACCCGGGGAGCCTGACGAGCCGCACCTACGCGGAGCTGTTGGCCACCCGGCCCGAGGAGACCGTTCGCCGGGCGGTGCGTGGGATGCTGCCCAAGGGTCCCCTCGGCCGACGCACGCTGAAGAAGCTCAAGGTCTACGCCGGCCCCGAACATCCGCACACCGCCCAGGACCCCCAGCCCCTGCCGCTTGAGGCAGCGCGGTCCCACCCGGCCTGAGGAGCGCCAGCATGCCCCAACCCCTCATAAAGACGACCGGTCGCCGCAAGGCGGCGGTGGCGCGCGTTCGTTTCCGTTCCGGCGGCGGCACCATCACGATCAACCGGCGTCCCATCGAGGAGTACTTCCCGTCGGCGACCCACCGGATGATCGCCACCGAGCCGCTGCGACTGGCGACGGCCGTGGACTCCTACGACATCGAGGCGACCATCGGTGGCGGAGGTACGTCGGGCCAGGCCGGGGCCCTCCGCCTCGGGATCGCCCGAGGCCTGGCCGAGCTGGACGGTGACCTGCGGGTTCCCCTCAAGCGGGCGGGGTTCTTGACCCGCGACGCGAGGGAGAAGGAGAGCAAGAAGTACGGCCTCAAGAAGGCCCGCAAGGCGCCCCAGTACTCGAAGCGGTAGCGCCGCTTGAGCCTCAAGTTCGGCACCGACGGGCTCCGGGGCGTCGCCAACGACGAGCTCAGCCCCGAGCTCGTCCTCGCCCTCGGACGGGCGGCGGCCCGCGTCGTCCCTGGCCGGGAGTTCGTGGTGGGTCGGGACACACGCGTGTCGGGCCCCCTCCTGCAGGCGGCGCTGGCTGCCGGGCTCGCCAGTGAGGGCGTGAGCGTGGCCGACGCCGGTGTGATCCCCACCCCCGGCGTGGCGTGGCTCTCGGCGACCAGAGACACCCCGGCCGCCATGATCTCGGCCTCGCACAATCCATTTCCCGACAACGGCATCAAGCTCTTCGCCGCCGGCGGGGTCAAGCTGTCCGACCCGGTCGAACGGGCTCTGGAGGCTGAGCTCGGTCGTCTCGTCGGCGAGCGCGTCGGGTCGGCGATGGCCGCGACCCGGTCGGCGGCCGACGTCAAGCCGGTCGTGGGCGGCTCGGTGGGCAGCATCTACCCGGACCCGGCTGCGATCGACGCCTACGGCGATCATCTCGTCACCTGCCTGGAGGGCCGGCGGCTCGACGGCGTCCGTTGCGTGCTGGACTGCGCCAGCGGCGCAGCGAGCCATATCGCCCCGTCGGTCCTCGAGCGGCTGGGCGCCGTCGTGCACGTGATGGCCGCCGCGCCCGACGGCACCAACATCAACGACGGCTGCGGCTCGACCCACCCCGAGGGGTTGCAGCGCGCCGTGGTCGAGGCCGGCGCCGACGTGGGGTTGGCCTTCGACGGCGACGCCGATCGCATGCTCGCCGTCGACCACACCGGAGGCCTGGTCGACGGTGACCACCTCATGGCCATGTTCGCCACCGATCTCCAGGAACGCGGTCTGCTCGCCTCGGACACCGTGGTGGTGACGGTGATGACCAACCTCGGGATGCTGCTCGCCCTCGAAGCAAAAGGCATCCAGGTGCTTCAGACCAAGGTGGGCGACCGCCACGTGCTGGAGGCCATCGAGGAGGGTGGGTTCGTGCTGGGTGGCGAGCAGTCGGGGCACATCATCTTCCGTCGTCTCGCCACCACCGGGGACGGGATACTGACGGGGCTCCAGCTCCTCGACCTGCTTCGTCGTCGCGCCCGGCCGCTGGCTGCACTGGCGGCCGAGGCGATGACCCGCCTCCCGCAGGAGCTGGTCAGCTTGGCCGTTCCCGACCCCGGCCGGCTGGAGACGGCCGGCGCCGTCTGGGACGAGGTGGCGGCGGTCGAGGCCGAGCTCGGCCGCTCCGGCCGGGTGTTGCTTCGGGCCAGCGGCACCGAGCCCGTCGTGCGGGTCATGGTCGAGGCCCAGAGCCTCGACGAGGCCCGCGCCGCCGCCGACCGCCTGTGCACCGCTGTTCGCCGCCACCTCGGAGACGGGTGAGGCGGGGGCGCGGCCCGTCCTCGGCCAGTACCCGGTTCCACCTCCTGTCGAACTTGGACCGGGTGGCTGCCGGCAGCGCGCCGCGCTTTCGACGGAAGGTGGAACCGGAGCATCGTATGGCGCAGCGAGGGTCCGGCCCGGGAGGCCGGCCCCCGGACCCGGACGCCGCCCCGCGGACTGCCCGCGACGCGGTGACAGGACGCCGTAGCCTTGAGGCCATGTGCGGGATCATCGGCGCCACCGGCTCGGAGCCTGTCCTCCCTGTCCTCCTCGAGGGGCTGGCCCGTCTCGAGTACCGGGGCTACGACTCGGCCGGTGTCGCCCTCCTGGCCGACGACGGTGTGTGGCGACGCCGACGGGCGGGCGGCAACAAGAGCGTGGCCGAGCTGACCGAGGCCGTGGGCGACGCCCCGCCCGCGACGACGGGCATCGGCCACTCGCGGTGGGCGACCCATGGCGCCCCGACCGAGCCCAACGCCCACCCGCACACCGACGCCACCGGACGTCTGGCTCTCGCCCACAACGGGATCATCGAGAACTACCGGGAGCTGGCCCGGACCCTGCCCCAGGGCGGCGACGAGGTCACCAGCGACACCGACACCGAGGTGCTGGCCCACCTGGTCGCCGCCCGCATGCACAACGGGATGGGCCTGGCCGACGCCGTGCGGGCCGCCCTGGCCGAGGTCCAGGGCAAGTTCTCCCTCGCGGTCGTCCACGCCGACGAGCCCGGGCTCATCGTCGGTGCCCGCCGGGGCTCGCCGCTCATCGCCGGCCAGACCGACGGCACCGGGCTGCTCGCCTCCGACATCCCCGCCATCCACGGCCGGGCCGACCAGTTCTTCGTGATCGACAACGACAGGGTCGTGGAGGTTCGACCCGGCAGCGTCCGCATCACCGACCTGTCGGGCCGCGAGGTGGAGCTCGTCGCGCGGGAAGTCAGCTGGGACCTCGAGGCGGCCGAGAAGGGCGGCTACCCCGACTTCATGCTCAAGGAGATCCACGAGCAGCCGGCCGCGGTCCGCGACACGCTGCTCGGCCGCATCGTGGGCGGACGGCTGGTGCTCGACCAGATGCGGCTGTCGGACGACGACGTGCGTCAGGTCGACAAGGTCTTCGTCGTCGCCACCGGGTCGAGCTACCACGCCGGGATGGTGGGCCGGCTGTCCATCGAGCACTTCGCCCAGCTGCCCACCGAGCTCGAGATCGCCAGCGAGTTCCGCTACCGCGACCCGGTGCTCGATTCCTCCAGCCTCGTCGTGGCCATCAGCCAGTCCGGCGAGACGCTGGACACGATGGAAGCGGTGGCCCACACCAAGGCCATGAGCAAGGCCCGGGTGCTGGCGGTCACCAACGTGGTCGATTCCTCGCTCGGTCGGGACGCCGACGCGACGCTCTACACCCGGGCGGGACCGGAGGTCGCGGTGGCGTCGACCAAGGCCCACGTCGCCCAGCTGGTTGCCATGCACGTCCTGGCCCTGTACCTGGCCCAGGTCCGGGGCAAGTACTACCCCGAGGAGGTGGCCCACCAGCTGGAGTGCCTGCAGCGCCTCCCGGAGCGCGTCCAAGCTGCCATCGACACCGCCCCGGCCGTGGCCGAGGTGGCCCGGCGGGTGGAAGGGGCCCGCGACTTCTTCTTCATCGGGCGGGGCGTCGGCAACGCCATGGCTCTGGAGGGCGCGCTGAAGCTCAAGGAGATCAGCTACCTCCGGGCCGAGGGCTATCCGGCCGGTGAGCTCAAGCACGGCCCGATCGCGCTCATCGAACCCGGCGTGGTGGTGGTGGCGATCGCCACCCGCAGCCGGCTCCGGGACAAGCTGCTGGCCAACATGCAGGAGGTCAAGGCCCGGGGCGCGGTCGTCGTCGCACTGGTCGACGACGAGGACGCCGACGACGCCCACGTGCGAGCGCTCTCGGACCACGTCCTGTCGGTTCCGGACGCGGGTCACGAGCTGTTCCAACCGGTGGTCGACGTGGTGCCCCTCCAGCTGTTCGCCTACGCCCTGGCCATCGCGCGGGGCAACGACGTCGACCGTCCCCGCAACCTGGCCAAGACCGTCACCGTCGAGTGACGGCGGCGATCGAGGGCGTGGGGATCGGCATCGACGCCGTCGAGGTGCCGAGGTTCCGCCGGGTGCTCGCCCGTCGGCCGGGTCTACGGGAGCGCCTGTTCACCGGCGGCGAGCTCGCCTACGCGGCCCGCTTCGCCGACCCGGCCCCGAGGCTGGCGGCGCGCTTCGCGGTCAAGGAAGCGGCCATGAAGTCTCTCGGTGTCGGTCTCGGCGCCTTCCGCTTCCACGACGTCGAGGTCGTGCGCCAACCCGGGGGGGCACCGGGTCTCTCCGTGCGCGGCCGGGCGTCCGAGCTGGCCGGGCGACTGGACGTGACGGCCTGGCGGGTGTCGATCACCCACACCGACCTGATGGCCGAGGCCGTCGTGCTGGCTCTCGGGGGCAGGCGATGAGGCCCGTCGTCACCGTCGACGAGATGAAGGACATCGACGCCGAGGCCCAGCAGCACGTGAGCCTGGACGCGCTCGTCGCTCGTGCAGGGGCGGCGGTGGCCCGGTCCGTGCTCCGCCAGTTGGGCGGCGCCTACGGGCGTCGGGTCGTGGTGGTGGCCGGCAAGGGCCACAACGGCGACGACGGCAGGGTGGCGGCGGCGCGGCTCAGGCGTCGCGGCGTCGGAGTCAGCGTCGTCGACGCGGCGGCAGCCGACGAGCGGCTGCCGGCCTGCGACATCGTCGTGGATGCCGCCTACGGCACGGGCTTTCGAGGCGAGTACCGGGCGCCGGAGGTCCCCGAGCACGCCCGCGTCGTGGCGATCGACATTCCGTCGGGCGTCAACGGCGATACCGGCGAGGCGGCCACCGGGGCGGTGCGCGCCGATGTCACCGTGACCTTCGCCGCCCTCAAGCCCGGGCTGCTGTTCGGTGAGGGGCCCGCTTCGCTCCGGATCGGTGGAGGTCGTCGACATCGGGCTCGACGTCAGCCGCGCCGGCGCCCATCTGGTGGAGGATGCCGACGTCACCGACCTGCTGCCCAGGCGCCCTCGGGACACCCACAAGTGGGAGACCGCGGTCTACGTGGCCGCCGGTTCGCCCGGGATGATGGGATCGGCCACCTTCTGCTCGTTGGCAGCGATGCGGGCGGGAGCGGGGATGGTGCAGCTGGGTGTGCCCGGAGCCGGCCCCCGCGACCTCCCGAGCAGCGAGGTCGTCGCCCACGGGCTGCCGGCGGAGCGGTGGGACATGGACGTGCTCGGCGTCGTCGGACGCTGCCGCGCCCTCGTCCTGGGGCCGGGCCTCGGACGCTCGGACGCCGCCGCGGCCGCAGTGCGCCGGCTGGTCGCAGAGTGCCCGGTGCCCGTCCTCGTCGACGCCGACGGTCTCAACGTCCTCGGCCGGGCGCGCGAGGTCGCCCAGCTCACCGCCCGCCGGTCGACGCCGGTGGTCCTCACCCCGCACGACGGCGAGTTCGCCCGCCTGGCGGGCTCCGGTCCCGGTCCCGACCGGATGGCATCGGCCCGCGACCTGGCCCAGCGGTCCGGCGCCGTCGTCCTTCTCAAGGGCTCGACGACCGTCGTGGCCGCGCCCGACGGCCGGTCTCTCCTGTCGAGCTCGGGCTCGCAGCGGCTGGCGACCGCCGGGACGGGCGACGTCCTCTCCGGGGTCATCGGTGCCTTCCTGGCGCGGGGCCTGCAGGCCGTGGAGGCGGCGGCCCTCGGTGCCCACGCCCACGGTCGAGCCGCAGGGCTGGGGTTGTCCGAGGGCCTCCTGGCCGGCGACCTGGTCGGGCTCCTGCCGCGCTGGCTGTCCGGGGTGATGGCCCGGTGAAGGGCGCGCTGGGTCGCCTTGGGGGTCGGCGCCGCCGTCGGTGTCGGGTCCGCCGTCCAGCGCCAGCTCATCCGACGGGAGCGGGCGCGGATCGAGCCAGGCGTCGAGGTCGATTTCGTCCCCCCGGTGACCGAGAGGACGATCGAGACCGACGACGGTGCCGCGATCCACGTCGTCGAGCGGGGCGAGGGACCGACGATCGTGCTGCTGCACGGGATCACCCTGGCCGCCGCCATCTGGGGTAACCAGTTGCGCGACCTGGCGGCGACGCACCGGGTGATCGCCATCGACCAGCGCGGCCACGGCCGCTCCCGGCCGGGACGGGAGCCGGCGGACCTCGCCCGCCTGGGGACCGATCTCCTCGCCGTCCTCGAGGCCCTGGACGTTCGCGACGCCGTCCTGGTCGGTCACTCGATGGGAGGCATGGTCGTGCTGCGCCTGCTGGCCGATCGCCCGGACGCCCTCGCCGAGCGGGTGGTCGGGCTGGGCTTGGTGGCCACCTCGGGCGGCCCGCTCTCGAAGCTGCCGTACTGGGAGCTCCTGGCCCGGACGCTGGCCCGCCTCGTCGCCCTGCGGCTGCACCGGTTGGACGGGGTCGGGCGGGGCCTGCTGCCGCCCGGTGATCTGGCCTACCTGATCGCCCGGCGCTCGTTCGGAGCCGCCCCGCGGCCGGCGGACGTCGAGCTGACCAGATCCGTCATCGACGACACCTCGGTGGCGGTCGTGGCCGAGCTCCTGGGCGACGTCATGACAGTCGACCTCTCCGGCCGCCTCGGCGCCGCCGACCTGCCGGCCCTGGTCATCGTCGGCTCGAAGGACCGGCTGACCCCGCCCTGGCACGCCCGGGGGCTGGCGGCGGCGCTACCCAGCGCCGAGCTGCTCGTCCTGCCTGGGTGCGGGCACATGGTCATGCTGGAGCGACCGGACGAGCTCGCCGCCGCCCTCGAGCGGTTCGGTGGCCGGAGCCTGCGGCGAGAGGCAACGAGCGCATGAGGGCGTGATCACCGAGCTGCCCGGTGTGCGGGTCGGCCACTGGACCGATCCGGCTGCCCGAACGGGCTGCACCGTCGTCCTCCTTCCCCCCCGGACGGTCGCCTCGGGAGAGGTCCGCGGCGGTGCGCCGGGGACCAGGGAATGGGATCTGCTCGCTCCGGAGCGGATGGCGCCCCACGTGGACGCCGTGGTGCTGAGCGGTGGGTCGGCCTTCGGCCTGGCAGCGTGCGACGGCGTGGCGAGGTGGTGTGAGGAGCGGGGTATCGGCCTGGACGACGCCGGCGGGCTGCGTGCCCATCGTGGTGGGCGCGGTCCTCTTCGATCTCGGTGTCGGTGATCCGTCCGTCCGGCCGGGCCCCGAGGCCGGCTACGCCGCGGCCGACGCCGCCACGGGCGGCGCAGTGGCGATCGGGACGGTGGGAGCAGGCACCGGCGCGACGGTCGGCAAGTGGAGGGGCCCCGACGCCGCCGTGCCGGCGGGGATCGGCACGGCCAGCGAGCGGCAGGACCGGTTGATCGTCTCGGCGCTGATGGCCGTCAATGCCTTCGGTGACGTGGTCGAGGCGTCCGCCGCCGGCGGGCGCCGGCCGTCCGGAGCCCGGACCGGACGCCCGCTGGCCCGCAGCCGGGGCGACGTTCGGAGCCTTGGAGAGCACCACCATCGGCATGGTGGTGACCAACGCCGCCCTGACCAAGGCGGGTTGCTTCCTCGTGGCCCAGTCGGGGCACGACGGCCTGGCCCGCGCCATCGAGCCGGCCCACACCACCGTGGACGGCGACGCCATCGTGGCCGCTGCCCTGGGGGAGGTGGAGGCGCCGGTCGATCTCGTGCGGTTCCTCGCGGCGCGGGCCGTCGCCGAGGCCGTGCGCTCGACGTCCGGGCCGCCGGCCACCGGGTCGTGACCTGTCGAGTTGCCCAGCGCTTTCGGCCACCCCTGCGATTACGATGCTGGTGTGGCGACGCTCGTCGAGCTCGAGCGGGAAGCACACGTCTGCGTCCGCTGCCCGCTGTCGGCAGGCCGCACGAACGTGGTCTTCGGCGTGGGTGATCCCAAGGCCTCGCTCATGCTCGTCGGCGAGGGGCCAGGCCGGGACGAGGACCTCGCAGGGGAGCCGTTCGTGGGGCGGTCGGGCCAGCTCCTCGACCGCCTCCTGCGCCAGGAGGTCGGTCTGGAGCGCCGGCAGGTCTACATCGCCAACGTCGTCAAGTGCCGGCCGCCGGGCAACCGCGATCCCCGGCCGGAGGAGATCGCGTCGTGCCGTCCGTACCTCGAGGCCCAGATCGGCATGGTGGGGCCCGACGTCGTGGTGACCCTGGGCAACTTCGCCAGCCGCCTGCTGCTCGACACGACCGAAGGCATCCGTCGCCTGCGGGGACGGACGTACCGCTTCGGCGAGCGGAGCCTCGTGCCCACCTACCACCCGGCCGCCGCCCTGCGGGGCGGGGGCGGCGAGGTCCTGGCCGAGATGCGCGCCGACCTCGTGCGGGCCAAGCAGGAGCTCGGGTCGCGCTCGTGATCGTCACGGCCACCAAGTCACCTGACGACACGAGGGAGCTGGCGGCTGCCGTGGCGGGTCTGGCGCGGCCCGGAGACGTCCTGCTGCTGGCGGGCGAGCTCGGTACCGGCAAGACGGTCTTCGCCCAGGGTTTCGGGCGGGGTCTCGGTGTCGACGAGCAGGTGACCAGTCCCACCTTCACCCTGGTGCGCACCTACGAGGGCCGGCTCACCCTCGTCCACGCCGACGTGTACCGCCTCGACCATCTCCAGGAGGTCGTCGACCTGGCCCTGCCCGAGCTGCTCGACGAGGGCGCTGTGGCCCTGGTCGAGTGGGGCGACGTCGCCGCCGCCGCCCTGGCCCCCGACTTCCTCGAAGTGTGCCTGGAGCCGGGAGCGGGCGACGACGACCGGACGCTCACGCTGCGCGCGGTGGGCGGTCGCTGGTCGGCGCGGCTCCGTTCCCTGGCCGTGGCCGTCGACCGCTGGCTGGTCGACCCGGGGCCGGACCGGGAAGCGATCCCGGGAGACCTGCGGTGATCATCCTCGGCATCGAGACCGCCACGCAGCACGTCGGGGTGGCCCTGGGCGGCCAGGAAGGTGTGATCGCGTCCTTCGGGGTGGCCCGTGGGCGCCGGCACGCCGAGACGCTCGCCCCCGCCATCGACTTCGTGTGCCGCCAGGCCCAGGTGGAGATGGACGAGGTGGGCATCGTGGCCGTCGACATCGGCCCCGGCCTCTTCACCGGCCTGCGGGTGGGCGTGGCGGCGGCAAAGGCGACGGCCCAGGCCCTCCGGCTGCCGATGATCGGGCTGTCCAGCCTCGACCTGCTCGCCTTCCCGGTGCGGCACACCCGCCGGCTCATCGCCGCCGTCATCGACGCTCGCCGGGGCGAGGTCTACAGCGCCCTGTACCGCCAGGTCCAGGGCGGGGTGCAGCGCCTGTCCGACTACCGGCTCCAGCCGCCCGCCGAGCTGGCCTGCGAGCTCCAAGCCAGCGGCGACGAGTGCCTCGTCGTGGGCGACGGGGCGGTCCGCTACGCCGACGTGCTGGCGGCCGACAGCCGAGTCGAGCTGGGCGGGCTCGGCTACGCCTACCCCCTGGCGTCGGCACTGGTCGAGCTGTCGCAACCCCGAGCCCTCCGCGAGGAGTTCGTGCAGCCGCGCGATCTGCAGGTGCTCTACCTTCGCAAGTCCGACGCCGAGATCAACTGGGACCAGCGCCGCGCCGCAGGCGACGGGGCCCCCGTCGGGGGGCGAGGCTGACCGTGGCCGCTGCTCGCGTACCCGAAGAGGACGCCCCGCGGGCGCTCGTCCCGCCACGTCGCGGCGGGCTGCCCGAGGTGCAGATCGTGCCCATGCGCCGCCGGCATCTCCGCTCGGTGCTGCGCATCGAGGCCCAGGTCTATCCTCGCCCCTGGTCGCTCAGCCTGTTCATGAGCGAGCTCGCCCTGCGGTCGACCCGCGCCTACCACGTCGCCCGGGCCCAGGGCACGGTGGTCGGCTACTCGGGCCTGATGTTCAGCGGCGCCGACGCCCACGTGACCACCATCGCCGTCGACCCGGCCTGGCAGCGGCACAAGGTCGGCACCCGGCTCATGCTGAACATGGCCTGGCTGGCCCGACGCCGGGGTGCCCGCAACCTCACCCTCGAGGTCCGGGTCGCCAACCGCGTCGCCCAGGCGCTCTACTACCGGTTCGGGTTCCAGCCCGCGGGCATCCGCAAGAACTACTACGCCGAGACCAACGAGGACGCCCTGGTCATGTGGGTCGACGACATCGACACCGACGACTACGCCGGTCGGCTCGACGCCCTGGAGGCGGGGCTGGGGTCGACGGTGGGCGGCGACGAGCGCTGGTGACCCGGTGAACGGGCCGGGCCGCATCCTCGGCATCGAGACCTCCTGCGACGAGACGGCGGCGGCGGTGGTCGCCGGGGGCAACCAGGTGCTCTCGTCGGTGGTCAGCAGCCAGGTGGACATCCACGCCCGCTACGGCGGCGTCGTGCCGGAGATCGCCGGGCGGGCCCACGTCGACCTCCTGACGCCGGTGGTCGCCGAGGCGCTGGTCGAGGCGGGCCTCGACGCACGGGGCGCCGACGGTGACGGTGCCCCCGGCGTGGCTGCCGTGGCGGCCACGGTCGGCCCCGGCCTGATCGGCTCGCTCCTGGTCGGGGTGAGCGCGGCCAAGGCGCTGGCGCTGGTGTGGGACGTGCCCTTCGTGGCCGTGAACCACCTCGAGGCCCACCTGTACGCGGCCTTCCTGGAGGAGCCGGACCTCGAGCTGCCGCTGGTCGTCCTGCTGGTGTCCGGGGGCCACACGCTCCTGGTGGCCATGGAGGATCACGGCCGCTACCGGCTGCTGGGTCAGACCATCGACGACGCCGCCGGGGAGGCCTTCGACAAGGTGGCGCGCTTCCTCGGCCTCGGCTATCCGGGGGGTCCCGCCATCGACCGGCAGGCGTCCGACGGGCGCGGAGACGCCATCGCCTTCCCGCGTGCGCTGTCCGACGAGGGCCTGGACTTCTCGTTCAGCGGGCTCAAGACGGCGGTGATCACCCACGTGCGCAAGCACCCCGAGTCTTCGATCGCCGACGTCGCCGCCTCCTTCCAGGAGGCCGTGGTGGACGTGCTCGTCTCCAAGGCCCGGCGGGCGGCGGCCGCCGTCGGCGCCCGGGGGCTGTGCCTGGCCGGCGGGGTGGCGGCCAACTCGGTCCTCCGGGAGCGGATCCTCGACGCCTGCACCGCCGACGGCCTCCGGGCCTTCGTCCCGAGCCGGTCGATGTGCACCGACAACGCGGCCATGGTCGCGGCCGCCGGATGGTGGCGGCTGCGCAGCGACGGTCCCAGCCCGCTCGACACCGGGGCCGATCCGGGCCTGCGCCTGGCCGGGGCCCGCTGAGCCCCGGCCGGCACCGCAGGCGGCGGGGCGGGGTTGCGTGCCGACGGGCCCGTCGCTAGGGTTAGCACTCGACATCTGAGAGTGCTAAGCGAGCACGGAAGCCAACACCCGTGCCACAAGGGAGGCCTGCGGAGATGAACCTTCAGCCCCTCGACGACAGGATCGTCGTGCGTCCCAGCGAGTCGGAGGAGACCACGGCGTCCGGCCTGGTCATCCCCGACACCGCCAAAGAGAAGCCCCAGCAGGGCGAGGTACTGGCGGTGGGCCCCGGCCGGCGGGCGGAGAACACCGGCGAGCTCGTCCCCCTCGAGGTCGCCGTGGGCGACACCGTCGTGTACTCGAAGTACGGCGGCACCGAGATCACCATCGAGGGCGAGGACCTGCTGATCCTCACCGGCCGTGACGTCCTGGCCAAGGTGGCCAAGAAGGGCAAGAAGTAATGCCGAAGATCCTCAAGTTCGACGAGAACGCCCGGCGCGGCCTCGAGGCCGGCGTCAACAGGCTCGCCGACTCCGTCAAGGTCACCCTCGGCCCCAAGGGCCGCAACGTCGTCCTCGAGAAGAAGTTCGGCGCGCCCACCATCACCAACGACGGCGTCACGATCGCCCGTGAGGTGGAGCTGGAGGACGCCTTCGAGAACATGGGCGCCCAGCTGGTCAAGGAGGTCGCCACCAAGACCAACGACGTGGCCGGCGACGGCACGACCACGGCGACGGTGCTGGCCCAGGCGCTGGTCCGGGAGGGCCTGCGCAACGTGGCCGCCGGTGCCAGCCCGGCCGCCCTCAAGCGGGGCATCGACACGGCCGTGGCCGCCGCGGTCGACTCCATCCTCGACCAGGCCAAGGAGATCGACGACCGGAGCGAGATCGCCCAGGTGGCGGCCATCTCGGCCGCCGACACCTCGATCGGCGAGGTGCTGGCCGACGCCATCGACCGGGTGGGCAAGGACGGCACGGTGACGGTCGAGGAGTCGAACACCTTCGGCCTGGAGCTGGACTTCACCGAGGGCATGCAGTTCGACAAGGGCTTCCTGTCGCCGTACTTCGTGACCGACCCGGAGCGCCAGGAGGCCGTGCTCGACGACCCGCTGCTCCTGATCACCAACCAGAAGATCAGCGCCGTCCACGACCTCGTCCCGGTCCTCGAGAAGGTCATGCAGGGCGGCAAGCCGCTGCTCATCATCGCCGAGGACGTCGAGGGCGAGGCGCTGGCCACCCTCGTGGTGAACAAGATCCGGGGCACGTTCAACTCGGTGTCGGTCAAGGCGCCGGGCTTCGGTGAGCGCCGCAAGGCCATGCTCGAAGACATGGCCGTGCTCACCGGTGCCCAGGTCATCTCCGAGGAGATCGGCCTCAAGCTGGAGAACGCGACCCTCGATCTGCTGGGACAGGCCCGCCGCGTCATCGTCACAAAGGACGACACCACGATCATCGAGGGCACCGGCAGCCAGGACGACATCAAGGGCCGCATCGCCCAGATCAAGCGGGAGATCGACGACACAGACTCCGACTGGGACCGGGAGAAGCTCCAGGAGCGCCTGGCCAAGCTGGCCGGGGGCGTCGCCGTGGTGAAGGTGGGCGCCGCCACCGAGGTGGAGCTCAAGGAGAAGAAGCACCGCATCGAGGACGCGCTCGTCGGCGACCCGGGCGGCCATCGAGGAAGGTGTGGTGGCCGGTGGGGGTACCGCCCTCATCCGCAGCCGCGCCGCCGTCGACAAGGCGGCCAAGGGGCTCGGCGGCGACGAGGCCACCGGAGCCGACATCGTCCGCAAGGCCCTGGAGGAGCCCACACGGCTGGATCGCCGCCAACGCCGGGCTCGAGGGCGCCGTGGTCGTGCGCCAGGTCGAGGCCGAGAGCGGCACGACCGGCCTCAACGCCATCAGCGGTGCCTTCGAGGATCTCCTCAAGGCCGGGGTCATCGACCCGGCCAAGGTGACCCGCTCGGCCCTGCAGAACGCCGCGTCCATCGCCGGCCTGCTCCTCACGACCGAGGTGCTGGTGGCCGACAAGCCCGAGAAGGGCCCCGACCCCGCCGCGGCCGCTGCTGCCGCCGCCGGCGGTGGCATGGGCGGCATGGGAGGCATGGGCGGCATGGGCGGGATGATGTGACCCCTGCGGTACCCGCGTAGCGGACGGCCGGGCCCGAGGGCCCGGCCGTCTGCATGCCACCACTAGATTCTGCCGACATGGATCCCCGGCCGCCGCCCGACCCCGCCAAGCTCCTGGGCTTCTGGATGGAGTGGGAGCGGGCCGAGACGCCGCCGGGCCGGGTCATGAGCAACCTCAAGACCGGGGGCCTGCGCGAGCTGCTGGAGGCGCTGGTCGAGGGCCGCCCGGTGGCGAGCTGAGCCGAAGGGTGCCCGGCCAGCAGCTGATTCCCCGTCCCGCCGGAGCCCGTCCGGGCGCGCCGCCGCCGTGGGCGGACCTCGGGCCGGATGCCACCAGCGGCGTCACCATGGAGCGGGTGCGGGCGTCGCTCGAGCGCCAGGGCCCGGCCACGTCCGAGCCCGTCACCAGGCTGGAGGTGGCGTCGACCAGGGAAGCCGGGGTCCTGGTGCCGCTGTTCGAAGAGGCGCGCGAGGCGCGGGTCGTCCTCACCCGGCGCGCCGCCCACCTCCGGTCGCACACCGGCGAGGTCGCCTTCCCAGGGGGGCGGCTGGAGCCGGGGGAGGAGCCCGTCGCCGGGGCGCTCCGGGAGGCCCACGAGGAGGTCGGGCTCGATCCCGGCCGAGGTGGAGATCCTCGGATCGCTCGCCCCCCTGCAGACCGTGTCGAGCGGATCGAGGATCACCCCGTTCGTCGGGGCGCTCGGGCGGCGGCCCTCCCTCGCTCCGAACCCCGCCGAGGTGGCCCGCATCTTCGACGTCAGCCTGGCCGAGCTGGTCTCCGACGGCGTCTACCGCGAGGAGCGCTGGGACCTGCCCGGGCTCGAGGACCGGCCCATGCACTTCTTCGAGCTCGCCGACGAGACGGTGTGGGGCGCCACGGCCCGCATCCTCATGGAGCTCCTGGAGCTGGTGGTCGGCGCGGCCTGAGGCCGGGTGCTCCGGGCCGAGCCGCCCGGGAACATCGGCGTTCCGGAGCCGCCTGGTCGGGACTTCACCGCTGTAATCTTGGGGCTTCCCTGAGTCGTGAGGAGCGCAGATGGCTGAGGTCGAGATCGGCATCGGCAAGTCGGGTCGGCGGGCGTACGGGTTCGACGACATCGCCATCGTCCCCAGCCGGCGGACCCGCGACCCCGAGGACGTGGACATCTCCTGGGAGATCGACGCGTACCGGTTCGAGCTCCCCCTCATGGCCGCGGCCATGGACGGGGTGACGAGCCCGGCCATCGCCGTCCAGGTGGGCCAGCTGGGTGGGACCGGCGTGCTCAACCTGGAGGGCCTGTGGACCCGCTACGAGGACCCCGAGCCGCTGTTCGAGGAGATCTCCCGTCTCGACGACGACAAGGCCACGGCCCGCATGCAGCAGATCTACACCGAGCCCATCAAGCCCGAGCTGGTCACCGAGCGCATCCGGGAGATCAAGGAGCGCAGGGGTCGTCTCCTGCGCGGCCGTGACCCCGCAGCGGACGCGGAGCCTCGCCCCGGCCATCCTGGAGGCCGAGCTCGACCTGCTCGTGATCCAGGGGACGGTCGTGTCGGCGGAGCACGTCTCGAAGACCACCGAGCCGCTCAACCTCAAGCGCTTCATCCGCGAGTTCGAGATCCCGGTGATCGTCGGAGGCTGCGCGTCCTACCAGGCGGCCCTGCACCTGATGCGCACCGGCGCCGTGGGGATCCTGGTGGGGGTGGGGCCGGGCAACGCCTGCACCAGTCCGCGGCGTGCTGGGCGTGGGCGTCCCTCAGGCCACGGCCATCGCCGACGGTGCCGGGGCCCGCATCCGCCACCTCGACGAGACCGGCGTGTACTGCCACGTCATCGCCGACGGCGGCATGAGCCGCGGCGGCGACGTGGCCAAGGCGATCGCCTGCGGCGCCGACGCCGTGATGCTGGGCTCGCCCCTCGCCGCCGCCAACGAGGCGCCCGGCCGCGGCTACCACTGGGGCATGGCCACGTTCCACCCCACCCTGCCGCGGGGCGCCCGGATCCGCACCGGCATGCGTGGGACGCTGAGCGAGATCCTCCAGGGGCCTGCGCACGAGAACGACGGCCGCTTCAACCTCTTCGGCGCCCTGCGCACCTCGATGGCGACCACCGGCTACGAGACGGTCAAGGAGTTCCAGAAGGCCGAGGTCATGGTGGCACCGGCGCTGCAGACCGAGGGCAAGGCGGCCCAGCGGTCCCAGGGCGTCGGCATGGGGCACCCTTGAGCTCGACGGGTCCCCTCGCGGGTGACCCGGCCTTCGACACGGTCCTGGTCGTGGACTTCGGGGCCCAGTACGCCCAGCTCATCGCCCGTCGCGTGCGCGAGGCCCACGTCTACTCGGAGATCGTTCCCCACACCATGCCGGTGGCGGAGATGCTGGCCCGCCGACCGAAGGCCATCATCCTCTCGGGCGGTCCCAAGTCCGTGCACGTCGAGTCGGCGCCGGCCATCGATCCCGAGGTCTACGACTCCGGGGTGCCGGTGCTCGGGATCTGCTACGGCGCCCAGCTGCTGGCCCACCAGCTCGGGGGCTCGGTCGCCCGCACGGGCCGGGGCGAGTACGGGCGTACGCCGCTGACGTTGCTGGCGTCGTCGCTGCTCTTCGCCGATCAGCCCGACACCCAGGACGTGTGGATGAGCCACTTCGATGCCATCGAGACCACGCCCGACGGCTTCATCGCCACCGCCGCGCTCCCGACGCCCCCGTGGCTGCACTCGAGCATCGGGGTCGCCGGCTCTACGGCGTCCAGTTCCACCCCGAGGTCGTCCACACCGCCCGGGGTCAGGAGATCCTCAAGCGGTTCCTGTACGACGTCTGCGGCTGCCGTCCCAACTGGACCCGCACGTCGATCATCGAGGCCGCGGTGCAGGCCATCCAGGCCCAGGTCGGGTCCGACCGGGTGCTGTGCGCGCTCTCGGGAGGGGTGGACTCGAGCGTCGCCGCCGCCCTGGTCCACAAGGCGATCGGCTCCCAGCTGACCTGTGTGTACGTCGACACCGGCCTCATGCGGGCCGGCGAGGCCGAGCAGGTGGAGGACACGTTCCGGGGCCAGTTCCAGATCGACCTGGTGCGGGCCAAGGCGGGGGACCGCTTCCTCGAGGCGCTGCACGAGGTCGTCGAGCCCGAGGAGAAGCGCAAGGCCATCGGGGCCACCTTCATCAGGGTCTTCGAGGAGGTGGCCGCCGACGTCGACAACGCCCGCTTCCTCGTCCAGGGAACGCTGTACCCCGACGTCATCGAGTCCGGCACCGAGGACGCGGCGAGGATCAAGTCGCATCACAACGTGGGCGGGCTGCCCGCCGAGATGAACCTCGAGCTGATCGAGCCCCTTCGCTCCCTGTTCAAGGACGAGGTGCGGGCGGTGGGCGAGGAGCTCGGGCTGCCCGAGGAGATCGTGTGGCGTCAGCCCTTCCCCGGTCCCGGGCTGGCGGTGCGGATCGTCGGCGCCGTGACCCCCGAGCGCCTCGAGCTGCTGCGGGCCGCCGACGCCATCGTCCTCGAGGAGGTGAAGCGGGCCGGGCTGTACCGCAGCCTGTGGCAGAGCTTCGCCGTGCTGCCGGCCGTCCGCACGGTCGGGTGTGATGGGCGACGAGCGCACCTACGCCTACCCGGTCGTCGTCCGCGCCGTCACCTCGGATGACGCCATGACCGCGGACTGGGCCCGGCTGCCCTACGACCTCCTCGAGCGGCTCTCGAGCCGCATCATCGGTGAGGTCGCCGGGGTCAACCGGGTGGCCTTCGACGTCACGTCCAAGCCGCCCGGCACCATCGAGTGGGAGTGACCACCGGTATGGTGGCGCACGAGATGAGCGAGTCGGCCAGGGCCGGGGCGGATCGGCCGGGGGAGGACGAGCTGCTGGCCGGGCTCAACCCGGCCCAGCGTCGCGCCGTGCTGCACGGCGACGGTCCGTTGCTGGTGGTCGCCGGCGCCGGCTCGGGCAAGACCCGGGTGCTCACCCACGCATCGCCCACCTGATCGCGGCGCAGCGACGTGTCGCCGTTCCGGTTGCTCGCCATCACCTTCACCAACAAGGCGGCCGACGAGATGCGCCAGCGCGTCGCCGCCCTCGTCGGCCCCGTGGCCGAGCGGATGTGGGTGTCGACGTTCCACTCCGCGTGCGTGCGGATCCTGCGCCGCCACGCCGACAAGCTCGGCTACCGGTCGTCGTTCACGATCTACGACGAGGCGGACGCCGTGCGGCTCACCGGCTACGTGCTGCGCGACCTCGACCTCGACCCCAAGCGCTTTCCTCCCCGGGCGGTGCACGCCGCCATCAGCAACGCCAAGAACGAGCTGGTCGACTTCGAGACCTACTCGGCCCGGGCGATGAACGTCAAGGAAGAGCGGATCGCCGAGGTCTACCGCGATTATCAGCAGCGGCTCCTGGCCGCCAGCGCCATGGACTTCGACGATCTGCTCATGGTCACGGTCAACCTGTTCCAGAGCCACCCCGAGGTGATCGAGGAGTACCAGCGCCGGTTCACCCACATCCTCGTGGACGAGTACCAGGACATCAACCGGGCCCAGAACGAGCTGATCCTGCTGCTGGGCCAGGGCCACGGCAACGTGTTCGTGGTGGGGGACACCGACCAGAGCATCTACCGGTTCCGGGGGGCGGACATCCGCAACATCCTGGAGTTCGAGAAGGCCTTCCCGGACGCCACGGTCGTGCTGCTGGAGGAGAACTACCGCTCCACACAGACCATTCTCGACGCCGCCAACGCCGTCATCTCCAACAACATGATGCGCAAGCCCAAGGTCCTGCGGACCGAGCGGCTGGGCGGCGAGCGGATCATCCTACTACCAGGCCGAGGACGAGCGGGACGAAGCATTCTGGGTGGCCGAGGAGATGGCGCGTCTGCACGGCAGCGGGCGGTGCCGGTGGGGCGACGTCGCCGTGTTCTACCGCACCAACGCCCAGAGCCGGGTGGTCGAGGAGGAGCTCGTCCGCCGGAACGTCCCCTACGTCGTGGTCGGCGGACCGCGCTTCTACGACCGGCGTGAGATCAAGGACGTGCTCGCCTACCTGCGCGGTCCTGGTGAACCCCGACGACGAGGTCTCCTTCCGGCGCATCGTCAACGTCCCCCGTCGCGGGGTGGGAGACACCAGCGTCCGGCGCATCGAGGCGTGGGCCTCGGCCCACGGAACGACCTTCGGCGCCGCCCTCGCCGAGGCCGACCGGGCCGGCGTCGCTGGGAAGGCGGCCGCCGGGGTCCGCAGCCTGCTCCAGCTGCTCGAGCGCTTGCGTAGCCCGGCCGACGGTGACGTCTCCAGCACCAACCCTGCGGTCGTGCTCGAGGCCGTGCTGGAGCTCACCGGCTACCGGGCCGACCTGGAGGCCGAGCACAGCCTCGAAGCGACCGGGAGGCTCGAGAACCTGGCCGAGCTGGTCGGGGTGGCCAGCGAGCACGAGGAGCTCGCCGCCTTCCTCGAGGCCGTGGCGCTGGTCAACGACGCCGACGATCTCGGCGACGACGACTCGCGGGTCGCCCTGATGACCCTGCACACGGCCAAGGGCCTCGAGTACCCGGCGGTGTTCATGGTCGGCATGGAGGAGGGCGTGTTCCCGCACATGCGGGCCATGGGCGAGCCGGACGAGCTCGAGGAAGAACGCCGGCTGTGCTACGTCGGCATGACCCGGGCCCGCGAGTACCTCCACCTGTCCCACGCCACCTGCCGGGGACTGTGGGGCTCGGTCCAGTGGAACCCGCCCAGCCGCTTCCTCAAGGAGGTCCCCGAGATGCTGCTCCGGGCGGCGGGGAACGGTGCCCCGACGAGCTCGACCAACGGCGCCGGCCGTTCGGGTACCAGGGGCCGCGACGCCCTCGTCGAAGAGGCCCGCCGGGCGGGCACGCACCAGCCCGGCGCGGACGACCGGCGCCGAGCGGCTGGGCCTGAAGGTCGGCGACGACGTCGTCCACGGCAAGTGGGGAGAGGGCGTCGTCCTCGAGCTGCGCGGCACTGGAGACAAGTCGGAGGCCACGATCCGGTTCCCGGGCATCGGCGAGAAGCAGCTGCTGCTGGCCTGGGCCCCGCTCAAGCGGGCCTGAGCGCTCAGCGCTGGCGGCTGTTCATCTGGGCTGGCCTCCCGGGCCAGCCTGAGCGCGGCTGTTCTCCGGTGCCGGCCTCCCGGGCCGGCCTGACGGCTGCTCAGCTCTTGCACGGCCTGCCGTAGTATTCGCTCCGATGAACAGGCCCTACCGCGTCATCGTGGCCAAGCCTGGCCTCGACGGGCACGACCGGGGGGCCAAGGTGATCGCCCGGGCCCTTCGCGACGCCGGCTTCGAGGTCATCTACACCGGCCTGCACCAGACGCCGGACCAGGTCGTCCAGGCCGTGATCCAGGAGGACGCCGACGCCGTCGGGCTCTCCCTGCTCTCGGGCGCCCACCTGACCCTCGTGCCCAAGATCATGGAGGCCCTCAGGTCCCACGGTGCCGACGACGTGCTCGTGGTGTGCGGGGGGATCATCCCCGAGGCCGACATCCCCAAGCTGAAGGAGATCGGCGTCGCTCAGGTCTTCACCCCCGGTGCGCCGCTGCCCGCCATCTCCGAGTGGCTGGCCGGCGAGCTCGACCGGCGGGAGGCCGCAGCCGAGAGCAGCCAGACCTAGACGAGACGAGAGAGGCAGCCAGGTGGACCTGTTCGAGTACCAGGGCAAGCAGTACTTCGCCCGCTACGGGATCCCGGTGTCGCCGGGTGGCGTGGCCGACACGGCCGACGAGGCCGTCGCCGAGGCCGACCGGGCCGGATACCCCGTCGTGGTGAAGGCACAGGTCCAGGTGGGCGGTCGAGGCAAGGCCGGCGGCATCAAGCTGGCGGGCGACGCCGCCGAGGTCCGGCGCCACGCCGGGGCCATCCTCGGGATGGACATCAAGGGCCACGTCGTGCGCCGGCTGTGGATCGAGCACGCGTCGGACATCGCCAGGGAGTACTACGCCAGCTTCACGCTCGACCGTTCGGCGAAGCTGCACCTGGGCATGGTGTCGAGCCGGGGTGGGGTCGACATCGAGCAGGTGGCGGCCGAGGAGCCGGAGGCGATCGCCCGGCAGCACATCGATCCCGTCGAGGGGCTCACGGCCGAGGCCGCGGCCAGCCTGGTGGGCCGGGCGGGGCTGGACAGGGAGGCGAGCGAGGGCGCCATCGAGCTGTTGGTGAAGCTCTACCGCTGCTTCGTCGAGGGCGATGCAGAGCTGGTGGAGGTCAACCCGCTGATCCTGACCCCCGACGGCCGGGTCCACGCCCTGGACGCCAAGGTGACCCTCGACGAGAGCGCCGCCTTCCGCCATCCGGAGTGGGCCGAGCTCACCAGCTTCCAGGACCTCGACGACCGGGAACGCCTGGCGCGAGAGAAGGGGCTCAACTACATCGGGCTGTCAGGGACGGTGGGCATCATCGCCAACGGCGCCGGGCTGGCCATGAGCACGCTGGACGTGGTGAACCAGGTCGGCGGGTCGGCCGCCAACTTCCTCGACGTGGGCGGCGGCGCGAACGCCGATGTCATGGCCAACGCCCTGGAGGTCATCAACACCGACGACAACGTCCGCTCGATCCTCATCAACATCTTCGGCGGTATCACCCGCGTCGACGAGGTGGCCAAGGGCATCGTCGAGGCCCTGGGCCGGGTGAAGCTGCGGGCGCCCATCGCCATGCGTCTCGACGGCACCAACGTCGCCGAGGGCCGGGCCCTGCTCGCCGATCACGAGTCCGATCGCCTGATCTCGTTGCCGACCATGCTCGACGCCGCCCGCAAGGCCGTCGAGCTGGCAGGGGGGCCGGGTGCGGGAACAATGAGCATCTTCGTCGACGAGCACACCAAGGTCGCCATCCAGGGCCTGACCGGCGGCCAGGGCCGCTTCCACGGGCTGCGCAACCGCGACTACGGCACCAAGGTGGTCGCCGGCGTCACCCCGGGCAAGGGCGGCCAGGACGTCGAGGGCATACCGGTCTTCGACACCGTGGCCGAGGCGGTGGCGGCGACCGGGGCCAACGCCTCCTTCGTCTCCGTGCCGCCCGGAGCCGCGCCCGCAGCGATCGCTCGAGGCGGCCGCCGCCGGCATCCCGTTCATCGTCTGCATCACCGAGTTCATCCCCGCCCAGGACGAGGCGCTGCTCTACAACCAGCTGCGGCGGGACCATCCCGCGTCCCGGCTGCTCGGGCCCAACTGCCCTGGGATCATCTCGCCGGGGAAGTGCAACATCGGCATCACCTCGGGCGACATCGCCCTGCCCGGCGGGCCGGTCGGGATCGTCAGCCGCTCGGGGACGCTCACCTACCAGGCGCTCAACGAGCTGTCCCTCCAGGGCGTCGGCCAGACCACCTGCGTGGGCATCGGCGGGGACCCCGTACCGGGCACCGGGTTCATCGACTGCCTGGCCGCCTTCGAGGCCGATCCGGAGACCCGTGCGGTGATGATGATCGGCGAGATCGGCGGCACCGAGGAGGAGCGGGCGGCCGAGTTCATCGGCAAGGACATGAGCAAGCCGGTCGTCGCCTACATCGCCGGCGTCACTGCGCCGCCGGGCAAGCGCATGGGGCACGCCGGCGCGATCATCTCGGGCTCGTCGGGTACGGCCAGGGCCAAGATGGACGCCCTCGACGCGGCCGGAGCGATCGTGGCCCAGAACCCCACCGAGGCTGGCGAGCTCATGGTCGAGGTGGTGCGCAAGCTCCTGCGCTAGCACGCGGCGGCGTGCGGCGAGGGAGCGCTCTCGAACCGCAGCGCGATGGGCAGCGAGCACGCCTCCCCGAGAGTGCCGCGCGAGCCCGGTCCGGGCTTGCAGTTGGGGTTGTGGCGGTCGGCCGCACAGGTGATCGCGATCCCCGCGTCGGCGGTCTCGGCAGGGGCTCGCTGGTAGCGTGCGAGGGGTGCGGGTCGGGGTGCTGGCGTCGGGGAGCGGGACCATCCTCGAGGCCATCCTCGAGGCGGGCCTGCCCGTGGCCGTGGTCGTGGTGGACCGGCCGTGCCGGGCCCTCGAGGTGGCGGCGAAGGCCGGGGTGCCGGCCGAGCTCGTCGAGCGCGCCAGCTTCGGCAAGGACTTCGACCGCGTCGCCTACACCGACCAGGTGGTCGACGCGCTGCGCGCCCACGGCGTCGAGCTGGTCGTCATGGCCGGCTTCGGCACCGTGCTGGACAAGCCGGTCCACGACGCCTACCCCGGCCAGATCCTCAACACCCACCCGGCCCTGTTGCCTGCCTTCCGCGGGTGGCACGCGGTGGAGGAGGCCCTCGCCGCCGGGGTCAAGGTCACCGGGCTGCACGGTGCACGTGGCCACGCTCGAGGTCGACGACGGGCCGATCCTCGCCCAGGAGGCCGTGCCGGTGCTGGCCGGACGACACCGTCGAGTCGCTGCACGAGCGGATCAAGGCCGTCGAGCGCCGGCTCTACCCCGCCACCATCGCCGAGGTGATCGACCAAGAAGGGGATTCCGACGACGATGAGGGCCCTGCTGTCGGTGTACGACAAGACCGGTCTGACGGCGTTCGCGCCGCGGCCTGGTCCGAGCTGGGATGGGAGCTGGTGGCGAGCGGGGGCACCGCCGCCGCCCTGGACGAGGCCGGGCGTCGCCGCCACGCCGGTGGAGGCGGTGACCGGCGCTCCGGAGATGCTCGACGGCCGGGTGAAGACCCTGCACCCCGGCATCCACGGCGGGATCCTGGCCGACCGACGCAACCCGCGCACCTGGCCGACCTGGACCGGCGGGGCATCACGCCCATCGACCTCGTGGTGTGCAACCTCTACCCGTTCCGGTCCCGACCCGGGATCGAGACGATCGACATCGGCGGGCCGACCATGGTGCGGGCCGCGGCCAAGAACCACGCCCACGTCGGCGTGGTCGTCGACCCCGCCGACTACGGGCCGGTGCTCGACGAGCTCCGCCGGGACGGCGCCCTGTCGGACGCACACCCGTCGTCGCCTTGCCCGCGCCGCCTTCGCCCACACCGCCGCCTACGACGCCGCCATCGTCGGGTGGCTCGACGACGGCGGCGCCGGCGGGCCTGCCGCACAGCTCCCGCCGACGCTCCACCTGGCCCTGGAGCGCGTCCAGGATCTCCGCTACGGGGAGAACCCCCATCAGGAGGGGGCCCGCTACCGGGACGTCGGCAGCCGAGGCTGGTGGGACGGCGCCGTCCAGCACGGCGGGCAAGGTCCTGTCCTACCTCAACCTCTTCGACGCCGAGGCCGCCTGGCGGCTGGTCGCACGAGCTCGGCGACCGGACCGGCGCCGGCCGCCGCCATCATCAAGCACGCCAACCCCTGTGGCGCGGCGGTGGCGGACGACATCGCCACCGCCTACCAGCGGGCCTTCGAGTGCGACCCGATGTCGGCCTTCGGCGGGCATCGTGGCGCTGAACCGGCCCGTCGGCGAGCGAGCTGGCGGCACGAGATCGTGGCCAACCCGATGGCCGACGTCCTGGTGGCGCCCGGCTTACGCCCCGGCGGCCTCGAGCTGCTTCGCGGCCAAGCGCAAGAACATGCGGGTGCTCGAGGCGCCGCCGCCGGGACCGCACGTCCGGGAGCTGCGCCGGCTCGACGGGGGGTACCTGGTGCAGGAGGCGGACCACTTCCCGCGCCGGCCGGGACGCCTGGCGGGTCGTGACGAAAGCCGCCCCCACCGAGGCCCAGTGGGGTGACCTCGAGCTGGCCTGGCGGATCTGCGCCTTCACCTCGTCCAACGCCATCGTGCTGGTCGCCGGGGGGCAGGCCGTCGGCATCGGCGCCGGCCAGCAGAACCGGGTGGAGCCCGGCGAGATCGCCGCTCCGCAAGGCGGCCGGCCGGGCCCACGGGGGCGCGGCGGCCAGCGACGCCTTCTTCCCATTCCGCGACGGCCTCGAGGCCGTGGCGGCCGCAGGCGTCGCCGCGGTGATCCAGCCCGGGGGGTCGCTGCGCGACGACGACATCGTCGCCGCCGCCGACGAGCACGGCCTGGCCATGGTCCTGACGGGCGAGCGGCACTTCCGGCACTGATGGCGGCCCGCGTCCTCGACGGCGAGGCGCTGGCGACGCGCATCCGCGAGCAGCTGTCCGAGCGGGTGCGAGAGCTCAAGGGCGCCGGCGTCCAGCCTCGGCCTCGGATCGATTCTCGTCGGCGACGACGGGCCAGCGCCCGCTACGTCGAGATGAAGCACCAGGACAGCGCCGAGGTCGGCATCGCGTCGGTCCACGCCCACCTGCCCGCCACGACCAGCGAGGAAGAGCTGCACGCCACCATCGCCCGCTTCAACGCCGACCCCGAGGTGGACGCCTACCTGGTCCAGCTCCCGCTGCCCGGCGGCCTCGACGAAGAGGCGGCGCTGCTCGCCGTCGATCCCGACAAGGACGTCGACGGGCTGCACCCGGTGAACCTGGGCCGCCTGGTCATGGGCGCCGACGGACCTGTCCCGTGCACACCGGCCGGCATCCAGGCGCTGCTGGTGGCCAACGGTGTCGCCATCGAGGGCCGGCACGTCGTCATCATCGGCCGGGGGCTCACCATCGGGCGGCCGCTGGCCCTGCTGCTGGCCCTGAAGCGACCGCACGCCAACGCCGCCGTCACCGTCGTGCACACCGGCGTGCCGGATCTGGGCGACCACACCCGCCGGGCGGACATCCTCGTGGCCGCCGCCGGCCGGGCCGGCCTGGTCCGGCCCGACATGGTCAAGCCCGGCGCCGCCGTGGTCGCGGCGGGGACCTCATGGGAGGGCAAGCGGCTGCTCTCCGACGTCGACGAGTCCGTCGCCGAGGTCGCCGGTTGGCTCACGCCCCGGCTCGGCGGGGTCGGGCCCATGACCAGGGCGATGCTGCTGAGCAACGCCGTCCGGGCCGCCGAGCGCCGGGCCCGGTTGGTGTAGCTGCCCAGGGGGCCGTGGAGGCGGCCGGCGGGGCCGGACCTTCCCTGGGAGAACTACGCTTTCTGGACCATGGCGAGGATCTCGGACCTTCTCGGCAGAGGGTCGGACGTTCTCGATCGAGCTGTGGCCCCCGCGCAGCGAGACGGCCGAGCGTCGCCTGGAGGCGGCCCTGGCCGAGCTGGAGCCGCTTGCGGCCGGCGTTCACCTCGATCACCTACGGCGCCGGCGGGTCGACCCGCGAGCGGACCCACGACCTGGTCGTGCGCCTGCGGCACCACAGCTCGATGACCCCCATGGCCCACCTGACCTGCGCGGCCCACCGCCGGGAGCAGCTGGAGGAGATCCTGGCCCGCTACCGGGACGAGGAGGTGCGAGAACATCCTGGCCCTCCACGGGGACCCGCCGCTCGACGCCGACGCCGACCTCCCCGACGGCGACCTGCGCCACGCCCTCGACCTGGTCGAGCTCGCCCGCTCGGTGGCGCCGTTCTGCGTGGCGGTGGCCGCGCATCCCGAGGGACACCCCCGCTCCCCGGACCTGGCCACCGACCGCCGGCACACGGCGCTCAAGCTCGAGGCGGCCGACTTCGCCATCACGCAGTTCTTCTTCCGCCTGGAGGACTATCTCGACCTCGTCGAGTCACTGTCGGCCCTCGGCGTGGACAAGCCGGTGATCCCCGGCATCATGCCGATCACCAGCGTCCGCACCGTGAGCAGGATGTGCGAGCTGTCGGGCACGGAGGTGCCGCGGGTCGTGACGGACCGACTGGAGCCGTCGGCCGACCAGCCCGAGGAGGTGCGCCGCATCGGGGTCGAGGTGGCCACCGAGCTGGGCCAGAAGCTGCTGGCCGAGGGCGTCCCCGGCCTGCACTTCTACACCATGAACCAGGCCGCGGCGACCAAGGAGATCTACGCCAACCTGGGCCTCGGGCCCTCGGGGCGACCCCCGCTTAGCGACACTAGGCTCGGCTCCATGGCCGAGCGCATCACCATGTCGAGCGAGGGCGCCCTCCGGGTGCCCGACGAGCCGATCGTGCCGTTCATCAGGGGAGACGGCATCGGCGTCGACATCTGGCCTGCCGCACAGCGGGTGCTGGACGCGGCGGCGGCCAAGCACGGGCACCGGGTCGCCTGGAAGGAGGTCCTCGCCGGCCAGAACGCGTTCGACGAGACGGGGACGTGGCTGCCCGAGGAGACCGTCAGCACCTTCGCGGACTACCTCATCGGCATCAAGGGACCGCTCACCACACCGGTCGGTGGCGGTATCCGGTCCCTCAACGTCGCCCTGCGCCAGGTGCTGGACCTGTACGTGTGCCTGCGGCCGGTCGCGCTGGTTCCAGGGCGTCCCCTCGCCCGTGCGCCACCCGGAGAAGGTCGACATGGTGATCTTCCGGGAGAACACCGAGGACGTCTACGCCGGCCTCGAGGTCCAGGAGGGCACCCCGGAGGCGAAGAAGCTCATCACGTTCCTGCACGACGAGATGGGCTGGTCGGTGCGGCCCGACTCGGGCGTCGGGATCAAGCCCGATCTCCGAGACGGGATCGAAGAGGCTGATCCGCGCCGCCATCAACTACGCCGTGGCCCGAGGGCGGCGGTCCGTCACCCTGGTGCACAAGGGCAACATCCAGAAGTTCACCGAGGGCGCCTTTCGCAGCTGGGGCTACGACCTGGTGCGCGAGGAGTTCGCCGACGTGGCCGTCGCCTGGGAGGACTGCGGCGGCGACCCCGGCGACCGGGTGCTCGTCCAGGACACGATCGCCGACATCACCCTGCAGCAGGTGCTGACCCGCCCCGACGAGTTCGACGTCATCGCCACGACCAACCTCAACGGTGACTACCTCTCCGACGCCCTGGCCGCCCAGGTCGGCGGCATCGGCATCGCGCCGGGTGGCAACATCAACTACGTCACCGGGCACGGCATCTTCGAGGCGACCCACGGCACCGCGCCCCGCTACGCCGGCCAGGACAAGGTCAACCCGGGCTCCCTCCTGCTCTCGGGCGTTCTGATGTTCGAGCACCTGGGCTGGCAGGCGGAGGCCGACGACATCGTCCGGGCCATGGAGGCCACATTCGCCGAGCGCATCGTGACCTACGACTTCGCCCGGCTGACCGAAGGGGCGACCGAGGTGAAGACCTCCGAGTTCGCCTCGGCCATCGTCGACCGGCTCTAGAAGGAGGCTGCGTGCCCAGCGCCGACGTCGCTCCCGTCCAGGTCACCGTCACCGGTGCCGCCGGGCAGATCGGCTACGCCCTGCTGTTCCGGATCGCGTCCGGCCAGCTGCTCGGGCCCGACCAACCGGTGGTGCTGCGCCTGCTGGAGATCGAGCCCGCCATGCAGGCGCTCGAGGGCGTGGCGATGGAGCTCGACGACTGCGCCTTTCCCGCTCCTATCCGACCTCGTGGTCACCTCGGACCTCAAGCAGGCGTTCGACGGCACCTCCTGGGCGCTGCTCGTGGGATCGGTGCCCCGCAAGGCGGGGATGGAGCGGCGGGACCTGCTGAACATCAACGGCGGGATCTTCCGGCCGCAAGGCCGGGCCGTCGCCGAGCACGCGGCGAGCGACGTACGCGTCCTCGTCGTCGGCAATCCCTGCAACACCAACTGCCTGATCGCCCGGAGCAACGGACGCGACGTCCCGGCAGAGCGCTGGTTCGCGATGACCCGTCTGCGACCAGAACCGGGCGGTCGCCCTCCTCGCCGGGCGGGCCAGGGTGCCGGTCACCGACGTCACCACGGCTCGGCGTCTGGGGAAACCACTCGACCACGCAGTACCCGGACTTCGCCCACGCCCGCATCGGGGGCCGGCCGGTGCCGGAGGTGATCACCGACCACGACTGGCTACGCGGCGAGTTCGTCACCACCGTGCAGAAGCGGGGCGCGGCGGTGATCGAGGCACGGGGCTCCTCGTCGGCTGCCTCGGCCGCCAACGCCGTCGTCGACTCGGTCGCCAGCATCCGCACGCCGACCGACCGGGACGACTGGGTGTCGCTGGCGGTGCCGAGCTCGGGTGAGTACGGCGTGCCCGAGGGTCTCCAGTTCGGCTACCCGGTTCGATCGACCGGCAGCAGCTGGGAGGTGGCGGCCGGCCTCGAGCACGACGAGCTTCGGCCGGGACCGCATCAGGATCACGACCGAGGAGCTCCTCGAAGAGCGGGCCGAGGTGGCCGAGCTGCTCGGTTAGGGCTGCTCAGTCAGGGGTGCTCGCTCAGGCGAAGGCGGAATTGACCCCCAGCTGGCGCAGGTAGGCCAGCCGGCGATCGATGGCCGACTGCCAGGCGGCCATGTCGGCCTCGAAGTGATCACGGTCGCCGTCCTCGTAGGCGTGAGCCAACTGGTCGAAGGCGGCGTCTTCGGCATCGAGCAGTGCCCGGTACCGCTGCAGGACGTGGTCGTCGATCACTCCGGTCAGCGTCACGTGCGCCCCCTTGTGCTGGGATGGGTCGTCTGCACAACCTATCTCGCCGGTGGTGTCGCGTGCCCGCTCTCGACGTCGGGCGTGGTCGAGACAGGGCCATCGGGTCAGCGGCGTCGAAGCGGGTGATCGGCGGGGACCTCGATGATGGCGAGCCGCAGCCCGTCGGGATCACGCACCCACATCTCCCGCAGCCCCCACGGCTCGGTGACCGGAGGTCGCTCCACGCTCACGCCTCTCGCCGTCAGCTCGTCGTGGGCGGCGTCGACGTCGCGAACCTGCAGCCAGAGGGCCACGTTGGGCGCCGTCGGCGATTCCGCCCGCCCGGACACCTCGAGGAGCCCGCCGCCGAGGAAGAAGACCACGCCTCGCTGCGAGCCCTCGCCGAACTCCCGGTACACGGCCAGCCCCAGCGTGTCGCGGTAGAAGGCCAGCGACCGATCGAGGTCGGACGGCCGCAGCAGGAGCCGGCTGCCGAGCACCTCCATCGCCGTCAGTACTCGGTCCGGGCTCGGACCTCGTCGAAGCGGGCCCTTACCCGCTCGAGGACCTCCTGGCCCCGCAACAGGGCGCCCATGTCGCCGCTCACCCGGACCTTGCCGGCGAGGATGGCGTCCTGGGGCGTGGACTCCCCTCGGGCGAGGGCGGCCGCGGTGGTGTAGTCCTCGGTGATCGTGGTGTCGGCGTCGTCCGCCCGGCCCGGTGTCAGCTCGACCCTGCCATCGTCCACCCGGGTCGTGTAGCACCGCTCGCCGCCGTTCGGCCCGACCACGACCTGCTGAATGGTGAGACGGACTCCGGACGCGGCCAAGGAGACTTGCTCGTCGGACGCCACGGCGCCGTTCAGCTCGGCCACCCACTCGTCGGACAGGAACCGGGCCATCTCATCATCGTGGCCCAGAGCCGGGCTTCGAGGCCACGTGCGGTTCCCCCACGAGCAGCTTCGGGGGTTCTACGGAGTGGGGCGCGGGCCGCCCCGGCTCGTGCGGCGTGGTCGAGGCAGCCATACCGGCCACCGGGAAGATCGCGCCATTGGCGCTGAAGGCTGCGGTACCTGGGCGGGTACCCGCAGCCTGCCTGCCAGCAGATCCTCGAGGAACTTCCTCACCGATCGCTGATCGATGGGCGTGTCGAGGTCAGGCGCGAGGGCAGCCAGTGCCTTGGTGATGTCCTCTCGCGCGGCTTGGACGAGTGCGACCTTCAGCGGTGACAGGTTCTGCTCGACGAACGCACCGAGCTTGGCTGCCTCTGCGAGGTATGGGGGCGGGCGGTAGGAGTAGGGGCGGGCCGGCAGGCCGCTGATCGCCGCCCTCATGGCATCCGGCACGTCCGACAGCTTTCTGACCGGCTGCCACTGCTGGTCGAGAGAGGGCTGGCTGCGTTGCCCTCGTCGTCCAGGGCGACGACATCGCGTTCGTGCCCGCCAGGCTTGGAGGAACATGCCTCGGCCCGCGGCCCACTTCTGCGATGGCGGACAACCGTGACCGGGCCGTCCTCTGGCGTGAGCTGCTCGCAGGCGAGGCCTGTGCGCACGGCGACGCGGTGGAGCTCGACGTCGAGTATCCGTTCCCCGGAGGCAGCTGTCGCCTCGATGGCCGCCTCGGCGGTGGCGCGGGCCAGGTCCTGGTGACCGGCTCCCTCCTGTGCGAGCGCCGTGGCCCACCAGCCGGCCGAGGTGCCGACACCGGCCCCGGCGTCGAGGAGCGCGGTCGGCGGCGCGGACGGCCAGGTCCAAGGCAGTGGAATCGCCTTCGAGGGCGTCGGCTCCCGCGCCGAGCAACTCGGCGGTGTGCTCGTAGAAGGGAAGGCCATACGTCCCGGCCACGGCCTGCGCCTCCTTCAGCAGCGAGCGGGCAGGTTCGGTCTCCTCCCAGAGCAGTGCATTCGTCGCATTTCCAAGCGTCATCGTCAGTTCCAGCTCTATTGGTGCGGCGACCGCGCGGTCAGGCCAGTGCCGTATCAGATCGAGACCTCGGCTGCACAGGACTCGGCACTCCTCGCACGCGCCACGACGAGCTGCCACGAGCGCGGCCGCCGCGAACCGCTCCGCTGCGCCTAAGCGGTCACCGCCCTCGGCGAGATGGTAGGCGTGGACCTCCGCCGGGCGATCGACGCTCACACCGAGTTGCTCGAGACCTTCTGCCACGGCTCGATGGGCGTGCGTCGACCGATCAGCGTGGAGGAGCGACGCGTAGATGGCGTCCCGTATCAACGAATGGCGAAAGGAATGCGCCCCCAGCTCGGCATCGCGGACGAGGACACCGGTCGCCACGAGCCGGTCGAGAGCTTGCTGGGTGGCCTCGAGGTCCAGTCCCGACGCAGCGCCCATCACGTCCCACCTGATGCGGGTTCCGACCGCTGACGCGAGGCAAGCGAGCTCGCGTGGAGGTCAGGAGTCCGGTCGAGCCGGGCCAGGAACGAGGCCTGGAGGGTGTACGGCAGCTCCGAGACCGAGCTCCGCCGTGCCACCCTCGCCAGCTCCTCCGCAAAGAGGGGGATACCCTCGGCGCGGTGCACGATCGTCTCCATCGACGCGGTCGTCGACACTGACCGTGGTCAACCCGCCCACGAGGTGCCGCATCTGATCGTCCGGCAGGGGTTCGATCGGAACGACGTCGATGAGCTCGGCGACGGTGCTGTGGCCGGATGCAGGGTCGGGGCGCTCGGTGAGGAGGACCAGTATCGGTCGTGTCCTGGCCGCATCCACGAGGCGTGTGACGAAGGCGCGGCTCGATGGATCGACCCAGTGGAGGTCCTCCACCACGACGACGGCATGGCGAAGATCCTCCACCGCGGCGAGCACGACATGCAGGGCCAGCTCGATGACCGAATGGAATGCGCTCTCTGAGCTCTGGGAGGTCACCAACGGGTCGCCGGTTACCACGGCTACCAGTGGCGCACTCGAGACATCCGGCAGCGGGTGGGCGTCAAGGAACTGCTCCAGGTGCTCGGCCTGACCGGCTCGTCCGCGGACGCTGGGAGACCGAGCGCCCGAGCCAGCAGCTGGGTCATGGTGGAGAAGGCGCTGTCGGAGGCAAGCTCAGAGCCTCGAACCTCCAACCATTGGCGAGAAGCGACGTCCTCAGCGAGAGCCGCGACGAGCCGCGACTTGCCTACGCCAGCTGGCCCACAGATGCCCAGACCACCGCCGGCACCGTTGCGACTGGCCTCGAGCCGTTGCTGGAGCAACCTCAGCTCGGTGTCACGCCCGACCATCGGCGCCGATCCGACGTCGTGGCCGACCGCACGCATCACCGATCACCCCGTACACCCTCACGGGTCTCTGCACTCCCCGGAGGGCGGGAGCACCGCAGTCGTCGAGCAGGAACTCGTCGCGTAAACGGGCGGCGACGTCCTCGGTGATGAGAACCTGGTTCGGCTCACCCGCTGACTGCACCCGAGCAGCGATGTTGGCGGTGTCACCGAAGAGAGCGAGGTCACCACGCTCGTCCGACCCCATGTGGCCCACGACGCTCACGCCTGCATGGATGGCGACGCGCACACTCAGCCCCGCTGCGTGAAGTCGGAAGCTCCGGGACATCTGTTCGACGGCCTGCCGGATCGCCATGGCGGCGCGCACCGCACGGTCGGCATCGTCCTCGTGCGCAATGGGGTACCCGAACTGGGCCAGCAGCCCATCGCCCAGGTAGTTGGCGACCGAACCACCGTGCGATGCGACGATCCGCCCACCTGTCTCCTGGTAGGTGAGGACTACTTCGGCGTAGTCCTCGGGGTCGAGCGACAGGCTCAGCTCGGTGGAACCGACGAGATCGCTGAAGAGCACCATGAGCAATCGCTTCTCGCCCGACAGTGACTCAGCGGGTGTGTCCACCGAGGCCAACAGTACCCAAGCGTACGATTGCGTTCGTGGTGTGCGCCTTTGGGACGCATGACCACAGGTATGGGCCGATCCGGGAGGAAAGTCCGTTTTCCGAGGCGGTCGGACGGCCCGCTTCTAGCCCGTCGCCTTCCGGCGCCCCCCGCGGCGGATCTTCCGGCCCAGCCAGGCCACCGGGTCGAAGTAGCTGTCGACCACCCGCTCCTTGAGCGGGATGATGGCGTTGTCGGTGATGTGGATGCTCTCCGGGCACACCTCGGTGCAGCACTTGGTGATGTTGCAGTAGCCGAGGCCGGCCTGCGCCCCGCAGCAGCGGGCGGCGGTCGACGGTGTCCAGCGGGTGCATCTCCAGCTCGGCGTAGCGGATGAACATGCGAGGGCCCGCGTAGTTCGCCTTGTTGTCCTCGTGGTCCCGGATGACGTGGCACACGTCCTGGCACATGAAGCACTCGATGCACTTGTGGAACTCCTGGAGGCGCTCGACGTCCTCCTGGCTCATCCGGTAGGTGCCGTCCGGCTCCCGGGGCTTGGGTGCGAAGGCCGGGACACGCTTGGCCATCTCGAAGTTGTACGAGACGTCGGTCACGAGGTCGCGCACGATCGGGAACGTCCTGACCGGCGCCACCGTCACCGCCTCGCCCGGCTCGAAGATGTTCATCCTCGTCATGCACATGAGGCGCGGCTTGCCGTTGATCTCGGCGCTGCACGAGCCGCACTTGCCGGCCTTGCAGTTCCAGCGAACGGCGAGATCGTTGGCCTGGCCGGCCTGGAGGCGGTGGATCACGTCGAGGACGACCTCGCCCTCCTCGGCGTGCACCTGGTACTCCTCGAGCGCGCCACCGCCTGCGTCGCCCCGCCACACCCGCATGGTCACGTCCGGCATCAGTGCGGATCCCCGAGCAGGGCCTCGAGGTCGTCGGGTATCTGCGACAGAGGCTCGGCGTCGATCGACAACTCGTCCTCCCGTCGGCGGATGACCATGTTCACCTTCCCGAGCTCGTCGTCGGCCTCCGGGTAGTCGTCGCGGGTGTGACCACCTCGGGACTCGGTGCGTTGCAGGGCGCCCATGGTGAGGCACTCGGACAGAGTCAGGAGCGGGTCGAGATCGAGGGCGAGGTGCCAGCCCGGGTTGTACTGGCGGTGTCCTTCCACCTTGACCCGCTTGGCCCGCTCCTTGAGGGCGGCGAGCTCCTTCTGGGCCTCCTTGAGCTCGTCCTCGCGGCGGATGATGCCCACCAGCCGCTGCATGCAGTCCTGGAGGTCCTGCTGGATGGCGTAGGGGTTCTCACCTTCCTCCCGCCCGAAGGGGGCGAGGGCGTGGGTCGTGGCCGCCTCGACCTGGGCGGCGTCGATCTCTTCGGCGCGGGCCCGCCCCAGAGCGTGCTGGGCGGCGGCGAGCCCGGCCCGGCGTCCGAACACCAGCAGATCCGAGAGAGAGTTCCCACCGAGGCGGTTCGCCCCGTGCATGCCGCCTGCCGTCTCACCGGCGGCGTAGAGCCCGGGCACGGTGGAGGCGGCGGTGTCCGCCTCGACCCGTACCCCGCCCATGAAGTAGTGGCAGGTGGGACCGATCTCCATCGGCTCGGCCGTGATGTCCACGTCGGCCAGCTCCTTGAACTGGTGGTACATCGAGGGGAGGCGGCGCTTGATGTAGTCGGGATCCCGGCGGCTGGCGATGTCGAGGAAGACGCCGCCGTGGGGGCTGCCGCGGCCCGCCTTCACCTCGGTGTTGATGGCCCGTGCCACCTCGTCACGGGGCAGCAGGTCCGGCGTGCGCCGGGCGCTGGTACGGTCGGTGTACCAGCGGTCGGCCTCCTCCTCGGTGTCGGCCGTCTCGGCGCGGTACAGCTCGGGGATGTAGTCGAACATGAAGCGGCGGCCCTCGCTGTTGCGCAGGGCGCCGCCGTCGCCCCTGACGCTCTCGGTGACGAGCAGGCCCCGCACCGAGGGGGGCCACACCATCCCGGTCGGATGGAACTGGAGGAACTCCATGTCGATCAGGTCGGCCCCCGCCCACAGGGCCAGGGCGTGGCCGTCGCCGGTGCCCTCCCAGGAGTTGGTCGTCACCTTGTAGGCCCGGCCCACGCCGCCGGTGGCGAGGATCGCCGCCTTGCACCGGAAGATGACGAAGCGTCCCGACTCGCGCCAGTACCCGAGGGCGCCCGCGACGTGGCCGTCGGTGATGAGGAGCCGGGTGATCGTGCACTCCATGAACACCTCGATGCCCTGGTGCACGGAGTGGTGCTGGAGGGTGCGGATCATCTCCAGCCCGGTGCGGTCTCCGACGTGGGCCAACCGGGCGAAGCGGTGACCCCCGAAGTCGCGCTGCAGGATCCGTCCGTCGGGGGTGCGGTCGAACAGCGCGCCCCACTCCTCGAGCTCGAGCACCCGTTCGGGCGCCTCCTGGGCATGGATCTGGGCCATGCGCCAGTTGTTGAGGAACTTCCCCCCGCGCATCGTGTCCCTGAAGTGCACCTTCCAGTTGTCGTCGGGGTACACGTTCCCGAGCGAGGCGGCGATGCCGCCTTCCGCCATGACGGTATGGGCCTTCCCGAACAGCGACTTGCACACCAGCCCGGTGCGGGCGCCCTTGCGCCGACGCCTCGATCGCCGCTCTCAGGCCGGCGCCACCGGCGCCGATGACGAAGACGTCGAGCTCGTGGGTCTCGTACTCGGCCATCAGATGAATCTCGGGTCGTGGAAGGCGCCGATGGCGATCAGCCAGATGTAGAGATCTGTGAGCGCCACCCAGATCAGGCTGGCCCACGCCCAGAACATGTGGCGCCCGTTGAGGATGCTCAGGCGGCGCCACAGCCAGTGCCGGATCGGCGCCTTGCTGAAGGAGTTGAGGTTCCCGCCGCAGAGGTGCCGGCACGAGTGGCACCCGAGCGTGTACCCCCAGATCAACACGGCGTTGACGACCAGCACCAGCGTGCCGAGGGCCACCCCGATCCCACCGGGGAAGCGGAAGGCGGCGATGGCGTCCCACGTGAGGATCCCCGCGAAGATGAGGGCGAAGTAGAAGAAGTAGCGGTGGATGTTCTGGAGGATGAGCGGAAACTTCGTCTCGCCGGTGTAGCGGGGCCGGGCGTCGGCGACCGCGCACGCCGGGGGCGCCCACCAGAACGAGCGGTAGTAGGCGCGGCGGTAGTAGTAGCAGGTGAGCGCGGAAGCCCAATGGGAAGACCAGGACGAGGATCGCCGGCGACCAGGTCCACCAGGGCCCGACGATGGCGTCGTTCTTGTACTGGCAGATCTGGGCGATGCAGGGGGAGTAGAAGGGCGACAGGTAGTCGCGGCCCATGCTGGGGACCGACGTAGTAGTTGTTGCCCCTCAACGCCGCCCAGGTGCTGATCGCCGCGAACCCGCTGAGCCCGAGGACGACGAGGATGGGGCCGACCCACCACCGGTCTCGCCTGAGGGTCCTGACTGGCGGACCGCCGCGGACGCCGTCGATGACGACCGGGGTGGCGGTCGTCTCCTGCACCGTGCTCACGCAGTCTCCCTGTGGCTCTGACCGGCGCCGCGTCCACGGACGGACGGCGGGCCCGGGTGTCGCACCGCCGCACTGGGCGGGGCTGTGACCGTCGAGTTTCAGCCCGATCTTCGCACCGTGACGCCCGCAGAAAAAAATCGGCGCCCGACGCCGCCCTGCCCCCGGAGAGGCCGGGCGTGTGGCGACGCGTCGGTGTCGGGCCCCGGGCCGGCCTCGGGCGCGGGCGCCAGCGGATGCTCCGCGTCGACCCGCCTCCCGAGCGGGCCTAGGCTTGCCGCCATGAGCTCTCGCCCCGCAACCCTCGGTCAGCTCCGCGAGTCCGGTTGGGTGTCCGTGCCCGTGAAGCAGGAGGTCCGGCGCAACGCCATGGCGCGCATCGCCGCTGGTCAGCCGCTCGTCGAAGGTGTGGTCGGCTTCGACGACACGGTGCTGCCCCAGCTCGAGAACGCCATGCTGGCCGGCCACGACGTCATCTTCCTGGGCGAGCGGGGCCAGGCCAAGACGAGGATGATCCGCTCGCTGGTCGAGCTGCTCGACGAGTGGCTGCCGATCGTCGCGGGCTCCGAGATCAACGACGACCCCTACCACCCGGTCTCGCGGTACGCACGCGACCTGGTCGCCGAGCGGGGCGACGACACCCCGATCGACTGGGTGCACCGTCACGTCCGCTTCGGGGAGAAGCTGGCCACTCCCGACACCTCGATCGCCGACCTCATCGGCGAGGTGGACCCGATCCGGGTCGCCGAGGGCCGGTACCTCTCGGACGAGCTCACCCTGCACTACGGGCTGGTGCCCCGCACCAACCGTGGCATCTTCGCCATCAACGAGCTGCCCGACCTGGCCGAGCGCATCCAGGTGGGACTGCTCAACGTCCTCGAGGAGCGCGACGTGCAGATCAGGGGCTACAAGATCCGGCTCCCCCTGGACGTGATGCTCGTCGCCTCGGCCAACCCCGAGGACTACACCAACCGGGGTCGGATCATCACCCCGCTGAAGGACCGGTTCGGCGCTCAGATCCGCACCCACTACCCGCTTGGACCTGCCGACCGAGCTCGAGGTCGTGCACCAGGAGGCCCGTCCGCTGGCGAGCGACGGGCTGCGGGTCCAGGTGCCGGACTTCATGGCCGACATCGTGGCCGGGCTCAGCCAGCTGGCCCGCGGCAGCAGCAGCGTCAACCAGCGCTCGGGCGTGTCGGTTCGGCTGAGCATCACCAACTACGAGACCCTGGTCGCCAACGCCGCCCGTCGGGCGCTCCGCTCGGGCGAGCCGGACGTGGTCCCCCGCGGTCAGCGATCTCGAGGCCCTCGCCTCGTCGACCGGAGGAAAGGTCGAGATCGAGACGCTGGAGGAGGGACGCGACGACCAGGTCGTCGAGCGCCTGCTCAAGGCGGCGGTGCTGAGCACGTTCAAGCAGCGTTGCCCCATGGAGCAGTACCGGGACGTCGTCCAGGCCTTCGAGGACGGCACGGTCGTGCACACCGGCGACGACGTCGGGTCCTCGGCCTACGTGGACACCCTCTCCCACATGCCCGGGCTCAAGGCTCCCGTCATGGCGCTGGCCGGGAGCGAGACGCCGGCCGCGGTGGCGAGCGCCATGGAGTTCGTGCTCGAGGGCCTCCATCTGTCCAAGCGGCTCAACAAGGACGCCGTGGGCGGGCGGGCCACCTACCGGGGACGGGGCTGACCGGGTGCCCTGGGCCTATCCGCTACGGTCGCTGGGACGGGACCCAGGTCGGGTTCGAGCTCGACGCCGACGACGTCCTCTCCGAGATCACCGACGACCTGCTCTACCACGGCGACCTCAACGCCGCCCTGCGGCGCATGCTGCAGTCGGGCTTCCGCGATCGCAACCAGGAGCGGGTGGCGGGGGTCCGAGAGCTGCTGGAGCGCTTGAGGCGCCGGCGCCGCGACGAGCTCGAGCGCTACGACCTGGGCGGCGTCTACGACGACATCGCCCAGGAGCTGCGCGACGTGATGGACACCGAGCGCGCCGGCATCGAGGAGCTGGTGGAGGAGGCGCGGGCGTCAGGCGACGAGCGCCGTCAGGAGATCACCGAGCAGGTGGCCGACGAGCGCCGGCTCCAGCTCGACCTCATGCCCCCCGACCTGGCCGGGCAGGTCCGCTCGCTGCAGGAGTACGAGTTCACCTCGTCCGAGGCCGCGAGAGCGTTTCGACGCAGCTCATGGACAAGCTCCGCCAGCAGCTCATGCAGAGCTACTTCAACCAGATGTCGGGCGCCATGCAGAGCACCACCCCCGAGCAGATGCAGCGCATGAAGGACATGTTCGACGCCCTGAACCGCATGCTGGAGCAGCGCGAGGGGGGCGAGCCGATCGACCCCAGCTTCGAGCAGTTCATGCAGCGCTTCGGCGACTTCTTCCCGGGCAACCCCCAGAACCTCGACGAGCTGCTGGAGCAGATGGCGGAGCAGATGGCCGCCGTGCAGTCGATGCTCAACTCGATGACGCCCGAGCAGCGGGCCCAGCTGCAGGGCCTGGCCGAGCAGCTGCTCGAGGACCTCGACCTGCGCTGGCAGGTCGACCGGCTGGCCCACAACCTCCAGGGCGCGTTTCCCGACGCCGGCTGGGGACGGCGCTACTCCTTCAGCGGCACCGACCCGTTGGGCTTCGCCGAGGCGGCCCAGCTGATGGACCGCCTCGGCGACATCGACCAGCTCGAGAACCTCCTCCGCTCGGCGTCGAGCCCGGGAGCGCTCGCCGACGTGGACATCGACCGGGCTCGGGACCTGCTGGGCGACGACGCCGCCCGTTCGCTGGACCGCCTCAGCGAGCTGGCCAGGATGCTGGAGGAGGCGGGCCTCATCGAGCAGCGGGAGGGCCGCTACGAGCTGACGCCGAGGGGTATGCGCCGAATCGGGCAGAACGCCCTGTCCGACCTGTTCTCCAAGCTGGCCAAGGACCGGCTGGGTCGCCACCAGATGGACCGCTCGGGCATCGGACAGGAGCTCGCCTACGAGACGAAGTCCTACGAGTTCGGCGACCCGTTCAACCTCAACATCGAGCGAACGGTGCGCAACGCCATCCAGCGCGAGGGAGGCGGGACGCCGGTCAGCCTGACGCCCGATGACTTCGAGGTCGAGCGCACGGAGAACCTCACCCGTTCGTCCACCGTCCTCATGGTCGACCTGTCGCTGTCCATGCCGATGCGCGACAACTTCCTCGCGGCCAAGAAGGTGGCGATGGCCCTGCACTCGCTCATCTCCACCCAGTTCCCCCGTGACTACCTGGGCCTGGTGGGCTTCAGCGAGGTGGCCCGGGAGCTCAAGCCCCAGCAGCTTCCCGAGGTGTCGTGGGACTTCGTCTACGGCACGAACATGCAGCACGCTCTGCTCTTGAGCCGGCGGATGCTCGGTCGCCAGACCGGGACGAAGCAGATCATCATGATCACCGACGGAGAGCCGACGGCCCACCTGATGGCCGACGGCGAGGTCTTCTTCAGCTATCCGCCCGTGCGCGAGACGGTCGACGCCACCCTCACCGAGGTCGCTCGGTGTACTCGGGATGGCATCAGGATCAACACGTTCATGCTCGATGCCACCGGATACCTCAAGACCTTCGTGGAGAAGCTGACCCGACTGAACCAGGGGCGGGCCTTCTTCACGACGCCGGAGACCCTGGGCGACTACGTGCTGGTCGACTTCATCGAGCAGAAGCGGGCCATGCGAGGCCGGCCCGGGAGGCCGGCCCCGAGAGCTCAGCCGCCGGCGCGCTAGCGCCCAGGCCGGGCCGGGCGCACGGCCTGAACGTCCCAGGCCGGCCGGGAGGCCGGCCTGGACCCACCCTCACCCACTTTCCCCCGCGGTCCCCCCTTGCACGGACGCGCCCAGAGGAGCATGATGACACGAATGTAATTACATCGGTGCGACGTACCGACGAGGGGAGGTGTGCCGATGGAGGCTTTGTTGCAGCTGCTCGTTGGCGACGACAAGACCGGGTGGCAAGCACAGGCCAACTGCATGGGTGTCGATCCCGACCTGTTCTTCCCGGAGCGGGGCGGCTCGACCCGGGAGGCGAAGGAGGTCTGCCGAGGCTGCGTCGTGCGCGAGGACTGCCTCGAGTACGCGCTGGCCAACGGGGAGAAGTTCGGCATCTGGGGGGGCATGAGCGAGCGGGAGCGGCGTCGGGTCCGGCGGGCGCGAGCGTTGAGCGCCGCGGCAGGCCGCGTCGCTGTCGAAGTCCACCGCCTGAGTCGATCGACCTGAGCGCGGTCATCCGATCCCGGCCCCTTCGAGACGGGCCTCGATGGTCCGCTCTCGGTGGAGGTCCAGCTCGCCCCACCGGTGGACCGGGACGTCGGCGAGGACGGCGGCCGGCACCAGGCCCACCAGCTCGGCCCGGTCGACCTCGGCCCGTCGCGCCACGGCGTCGTACACTGCGGCCGGACCGACGTCGAGGGGATCGATGAGGTTGCAGGACACCTGGGCGCGGCCCCCGGCCTCGAGCCCGAGCGCCCGGACAGCAGGCGAGCGCAGCTCGGCGGCGAGTGACCGGGCCAGGGCCAGGTCGGGCTCGACGAGCCACAGGTTGTAGGCGACGAGCGGGCCGCGGGCGCCCACGGCGGTGGCTCCGGCGGTCGGGTGGGGCGTCGGGGGGCCGCGGTCGGGCTGTTGCTGCTGGAAGGCCTGCCGGCGCACATCGGGGAGGCTGCGCTCGGGACCGTAGAGGAAGCAGGGAAGCTCGAGCTCCGTGCCTGCCCACGCCGCAAAGCGGTCCCTGGCAGCGACGGCGTCGGCCAGCGTCAGCTGGTGCGTGCAGCGGGACGAAAGGGACGACGTCGACGGCGCCCATCCTCGGGTGGACCCCGTCGTGGTGGGTGATGTCGATCTCGCCGACAGCACAGGCGCTCACCGCGCGCGCCGCGTCCTCGACCTCGGCTCCGCCCAACGTGAGCACCGAGCGGTGATGGTGTCGGTCGCTGTGGACATCGAGCAGGCTCGGCCCCGGCGGCGGCGGCGATACGGGCGATCACGTCGCCTCGCCGCCCCTCGCTCACGTTGACGACACACTCCAGCAGCGCACCACTCCAGCACTTGTCCGCCTGGGCACAGTACCGTGAGGGCATCGGAGCAGGTGGCGGCGGTGGCCGAGGTTCCCCGTGGTCTGACTCGAGCTCGTCCCCGGGAACCCATGACCCTGCTCCCGGCGTTCGAGTACCTGAGGGAGAGACCGAGCTGGTCCCCGATTGGGAGGGGGTGGCGCGCACCTACGGCCGGTTTCTGTACACGATCGCCTATCGCCTGACCGGAGACCCCGATGATGCCCAGGACCTCGTCCAGGAGACCCTGCTGCGGGTGCGGAAGGGATTGCGCACCTACCGCCCGGGCTCCATGGAGGGATGGTTGAGCCGCATCGTCACCAACGCCTTTCTCGACGACGTGAGGCGCCGACGCCGGCGCCCGGTGGCATCGCTCGGGGACGAGCCCGAGGGCGCCTTCGGCTCGGTGCCGGCCGCCGACGAGGCGATGATGGCCGACGCGCTGCCGTCCGACATCCAGCAGGCTCTGCTGCGCGTGCCCGAGGAGTTCCGCGTCGCCGTCGTGCTCAGCGACGTGGTGGGGCTGTCCTACCAGCAGATCAGCGAGGCCCTCGGGTCCCCGCTCGGCACGGTCAGGAGCCGCATCCATCGGGGCCGGGCGCTGTTGCGCGGGGCCCTGTCGTGAGCGGCGTCCCGCCGGCCGGCGGTCGCCCTGGCGACTCGGACGTCGACGGCCACCTCGGCGACCGGCTCAGCTCCCTGCTGGACGGCGAGCTCTCGCCCGCCGAGATGGCGGCCGCCCAGCGCCATCTCGACGGCTGCTCGACCTGCGCCGACGAGCTCGACGAGGTGGAGCGGACCCGCCAGTTGCTGCGCGGTCTCGACCCTCCCAAGCCGCCCGAGGGCTTCGTCTCGGGGCTGCTGCGCCGCCATCGCCGGCTGACCCTCTTCGTCGCCGCCGTGTCGGTGATCGCCGGCGTCGTGGCCGCGCTGGTGTTCACGCTGAGCTCGCCCCGCGAGGACGTGACGCCGCCCGTCAACCGCTTCGAGCGCATCCACGCCACGTCGACCCCGAGCCCCGACCCCATCACCGAGATGGCCCCCGCCGGCGTGCCGACCTCGGCGGTGCCGTGACGTGACGGGCCGACGTGTCGGGAGGGTCGTCGTCGTCGTGGCGGGCGCCCTCGTCGCCCTCCCGACCACCGCGGTGGCCGCGGCCGCCGTCGACGGGGGCGGCCCGGCGCCGCTCCGCCGGTCCTGCCGGGACCGACGTGGTGAGCCCCGACGGGCGCCTCGACGGACTCGACTTCGATGGTCTCGTGCGGTTCACCTGGGCCGACGGGTCCGGCGTGCACACCGCTCGACTGCCCGTACAGGGTGCGGACGGCGTGGTCCGGATCGGCGGACCGGGCGGCGCGCAGGGCGTCGAGTGGCCGGCGAGCGTGGGATCGCTGCCGTCGCTCTCCGGGAAGTACCACACCACCGAGGCCAACGGACCCGCCGTCGCGGGTCGGCCCACCACCGTGCTGCGTATCTCGTCGGGCTCCGGGTCGAGCGAGACACTCGCCCTCGACCAGGCGACCGGGCTGGTGCTCGCCCGGGCCGAGCTCGACCCCGGTGGGGCGGTGGTGCGGTCGATGGAGTTCGAGGCGTTGACGCTCCGTCGGAGCCACGCACGACGCAACCCGCTCAGCCCGTCGGCACTGCCGACCGCCAAGGCTGCTCCGGCTCGGCTGTCCTCGGAGTACTCGGAGCCGTCGCAGCTGGCCGACGGCTACCAGCGGGTGCGGGCCGAGTCCGTCTCCGGCGGCCTACGGGTGATCTACAGCGACGGGGTCCATGGGCTGTCGATCTTCGAGCAGCCGGGCCATCTCGGCAGGCGCCAAGGGCAGCTCCCAGTGGGCCGGTGGCGAGGTCGTCACCTGGCAGGGTGGGCCGACGGTGTTCACCGTGATCGGCGACGGACCGTCCACCGATGTCACCGCCGCCGCCCGGTCGATCCCCCAGCCTCACCAGCAGAGCCTGCTGGGCCGCCTCAGGTCGTGGTCACGTGAGGTGGTCGACACCATCAGCGGGAGTCACTGACCGTCTCGAGCCTCCGTCGACGGGCGATCCGCCGTCGCTCGCGTTCCGACGAGCCGCCCCAGACGCCGTGATCGATCCGGTTGAGCAGGGCGTACTCCAGGCACGGAGTCTTGACCGGGCAGTCAACGCAGATGCGGCGTGCCATCTCGACCCCGACCCCGTCGTTGGGGAAAAACGTCGAGGGGGGCATGTCGTGGCACTTTCCCGCTGTCATCCATTCGGTGTCCATGTCACCTCCGTTTCTTGCTCAACGCTGGCGGCGGCCGATTGGTTCCTGCCCCTTGTCCGTGTGTCGGGTCTACGGCGCTGAGGGGTCCCGGGATGGCGCCCAACTAACCTGGTGCTGACCAGCCGGCCCGTGGGGCCGGCCCGGGAGGAGGAGAACATGTCGCAGTCACCCGAGGAGCTGGAGGAACCGCAGCCTCCCCGGGGGCATGTTCGGGTGGTCTACCTGGGTCCGGTCGCGCCCCATTGGGAGGTCCAGTCCGATTTCGGCGACCGAGCGCTGATCGAGGAGTTCCGGCAGCGGACCCTGGCCCGGCTGGTGCTGCTGCCGCCGCACGACCCCCAGTTTCGCCGCAACCGCGAGCGCGTCGTTCGAGACGCCGAGCGGGAGAACCTCCTGCTCGACTGGGATCTCGGCATCCCGGAGGTCGACGAGCTCGACGAGCAGGCGTAGCCGGCCTCGGTTCGGCCCGCGATGCGCGTACTCGTCACCAACGACGACGGGGTCGGCAGTCCCGGTCTCGCCGCCCTCGCCGCTGCCGTGGCCGAGGACGGTCACGAGCTCATCGTCGCCGCGCCGCTCGAGGACTGCAGCGGCAGCAGCTCGGCGATCGGCCCCGTCGCCCAGAACCAGGGGATCTCCTACGAGTCGGTCGCCCTGCCCGGTGCCCCAGGGCATCGAGGCCCTCGGGGTCGACGGACCGCCGGCCCTGATCGTCCTCATCGCCCGCCTGGGCGGCTTCGGGCCGCCGCCAGAGCTCGTGGTCTCCGGCATCAACCCCGGACACAACACCGGGCGCTCGACCCTGCACTCGGGAACCGTCGGCGCCGCGCTCACGGCCGCCAACTTCGGTATCTCCGGCCTGGCGGTGAGCACCGGAGCGGGCACGGAGATCCACTGGGACACCGGCGCCCGGATCGCCGTGCTCGCCACGCGATGGCTGATCGGCGCGCCGAAGACGACGGTCGTCAACCTCAACGTGCCGAACGTGCCGCTGTCGGACGTGATGGGCGTGCGCCTCGCTTCCCTTGCCTCGTTCGGGACGGTTCGCAGCGCCATCACCGACGCCGGTCGCGGCAAGCTCCAGATCGAGTTGCGCGACACCGAGGTGGAGCTGGACCCCGGCACCGACACCGCCCTCGTTGCGAGGGGCGTCGTGGCGGTGACGCCGATCGTCGGGATACGGGCCGCCGGCGAGAGCGACGTCGCCGCCTTTCTCGAGGCGGAGCTGGCCTCGGACGAGGCGTGGCCGGGAGGGCTGGCCGCCTCGGGATCGTGAGGCGCTCGTGACGGGCGGGTCCCTGGGCGTGGCCGTGCTGGCCGACACCCACATCCGCCGGGGTGGCCGACGGCGCCTGCCGTCCGGTGCCTACGCCGTGCTCGACCGGGCGGACGTCATCCTCCACGCGCGGCGACGTCGTGGACGACGATCTGCTCACCGAGCTCGCGCGATCTCGCCCCGACCCACGCCGTGCTGGGCAACAACGACGGTGAGCTGGCTCGGGTGCTCCCGGGTACCCGGGTGCTGGACCTCGCCGGCGTGGAAGTGGCGATGATCCACGACAGCGGCCCGCGACGGGGCCGCGAGGCCAGGCTGCGGCGGCGCTTCCCGACCGCGGACGTCGTGGTGTTCGGCCACAGCCACGATCCCGTCGACGCCGTCGGCGTCGGACACCAGCGCCTGTTCAACCCCGGCTCGCCCACCGAGCGTCGCCGCCAGCCGTCCCACACCATGGGCTGGCTGGCGCTGGCAGACGGGCGCGTCGCCGAGCACCGCATCGTCGTCGTGTAGCTCCCTCAGGCGTCGTCGGTGGGGATGCTGATGCGCTCGAGCCACAGGCCCGGCGCGTCCACCTCGGGGGGCGTCGGCAGGTGGCGAGCAGAGGTCCACAGCTGGGCCAGGGCCTGCTCGCCGCCCCGCTCGAGCACGCCCGTCACGAAGGCGGCGCCGCGGTCGAACTGCGCCTGTCCGAGCTCGAGACCGAACAGGCGCTCGACGAAGCGGTCCGCTTCGCCGCGCTCCACCCGTCGCCGCCGGAGGGCCTCGGTGAGGGAGCCGTACGAGCTGATGAGCCGGTGCCCGACGGAGTCCATGACGTGGTCGACGTAGCCCTCGATGGCCGCCGTCAGGGCCTCCAGCTGGCTCAGCAGCTGCCTCTGGGCCGGGGTCTGCAGCTCGCCGAGCAGGGCAGTCGGGTCGCCGAGAGCCTGCTGGAGGGAGCTCGGGTTGGTGGGATCGATGTCCGACAACCGGTCCTCGAGGGCGCTCGGATCGTGCTGGAACCCGGAGACGTATCCCTCGAGGAGCTCCAGCATCCGGGCCCGGACGTGGGGTCGACCGAGAATGGCGTGGTGGGTCACCTCGCTCAGGCACACCCAGAGGCGTACGTCGTCGAGGGGCAGGCTCCAGTCGGTCGCGAAGGCGGCGATGCTCGCCGGCACCATCATGAGCTGATCGGACTCGGCTCGGGGAATGGGCAGGTCGTACTGCCCCATGGCCCGCTCGGCCAGGTGGCCGACCATGGCGCCGAACTGGAGACCGAGGAGCGTGGGTCCCATGACCTGACCCAGCTGGCCGAGGAACCCCGACGGGTCCTGCTCGGGACCGAGATCGAAGCCGGGGATGGGTGGTTGCCCGCCGGGCCCGCCCGGAGCACCCGGTTCGTCGAGCGAACCCGGCTCGCCCGGCTGAGGTGTACCGGGGCCAGGTGTGCCCTCGTGCCGGCCTCCCTGGCCGACGTCGTCCGGACCGCCTGACAGCGATCGAGCGAGCGAGTCCAGCAGCGGGCGCCACGCCTCGAGGGTGTGCCAGGCCCACTCGGCCCGCGTCACGGGCTGGATGCTGACCACCCGGCCGCTCACCGTCGTGGCCGCACCGGTGGCGTCGGCCACGTGGAGATCGGCGACCCTGACGAGCTCTTCGAGGCGGATCCGCTCCAGGGGGTCGACGTTGGTCTCGGGCTGGCCTCCACTGGCGACACCCTGGGCGACCTGACGGGCCAGCTCCCAGTGGACCGGACCCTGCGTGGCGAGCATCTTGAGCAGGTCCCCCAGCATGTTCTCGAAGAAGTTGCCGCCTCCGAAGGGCGAGGGCGTGCTCACTCGTCGAATGCTATGCGGGCGAAGGTCCCAGCCGGGCTCGTGCTCTACGCCGCCTCGGCGCCGAGCGTGGCGCGCATCGGCCAGTGCCCGCCGTTGCGGACCACGTCCAGCATCACGGGAGCGCCGGGTCGGCGCAGCCGCAGCGCCCCTTGCAGGTCGAGGATCGACGGTACGGGCTGGCCGTCCACGGCGTCGATGATGTCCTGGGGTAACAGGCCGGCCGCGGCGGCCGGGCTGTTGCTCTGCACGTTCAGGACCTGAACGCCGGCCGGTGCGGCCCCACCGCCCGATGCCGCTGGCGCGTGATCGTCGGCAGAGATGCCGAGCCATGCGCGCGTGACCTTGCCCTTCGTGACCAGCTGGTCAGCGGCGTCGTCGACCAGGGCTGCCGGTGCCGCGACCCAGTGCGCGCCGCCGCCGTCATCGGTCGTCTCCGTCGTGATGCCGACGACCCTCCCCGACTGGTCGAGGAGCGCACCGCCGGGCGCGGGTCCGGGCGGGGCGTCGGTGTCGATGGCGTCCAGGAGCGGAGGACCGCCGTTCACTCGCACCTGCTGGTTGACGCCCTTGATGGTGCCGATGGCGACCGCTGGAGGAGACCCGACCGGATCGGTCGCGCCGACGGCGATGGTGACCTGGCCGGTCGCCGGCGCCGGGCTCGGGTCCAGGCTCACACTGGGCAGCGGCTTGTCCACCCGGAGGACGGCCACACCGTCGTCGTCGTCATCGCCGACGATCGACGCCGTCTCCTCCTGTCCGTTGGACGTGATCACGCTGATGCCCACCGCCCCCGCCAGCAGGCGGGCCACGGTGAGGACCATGCCGTCGCTGCGGAAGACCAGCCCCGACTCGCGCACATGTCCCTGCCCGGTCGCCACGTCGACCGTGACGATGGCAGGCCACACCTTCGCCACCATTCCCATCAAGCTGGGCCCGGCGCTGATCGAGGGGTGGTTCTGTGCGGGCTTTGAGCCGGGCGCCGGCACGACCGCGGAGGCGGTGGTCACCGGGGTGCCGGTCGGACCGCCCCTGCCGGCGTTGCTGGATGTCCTCTCCGGTCCCAGCCAGTTCACGCCCGCGATGACGCCCGAGGCGACGAGGGCACCCACCAGTCCGCCCAGGACGACCCGCCCCCAGAGACGGCCGCCCGCCGGGTGTCGCCCCTGGGCCGGGACGCCGGGGACGCCCGACGGCGGGGTGCCAGCGCTCCGCAGCTCCGACGGGTGTCGCCAGAGCCGGTCATCAGGCGGAAGCCACGGGCGGGTGGGCGGGTCCTCCGACGATTCAGGACCGTCGTGATCGTCGTCGAAGTCCCCGCTCTCGACGGTCATCAAGTCGAGAATATCGACGTGATGCTCCCATGAGGCATCGCCACCCCCCTCTGGGCCGTACCATGAACCGTGTGAAACCGCCCTCGACCGGCGACGACTGGGTGGGGCTCACGACGGGTCGCTTGCCCGTGGAAGCGGCGCTGGAGTGGGCCGTGCGGCCCGGATGCGGCGCCATGGTCAATTTCGTGGGGACGGTACGCGACCACGCCGAGGGGCGTCCTGGCGTGACGGGCATCGAGTACGAGGCCTATGCGGAGCAGGTCGAGCCCAGGCTGGGAGCCATCGCCAGGGCGGCTCGGGATCGTTGGAATTGCCTCGGTCGCGTCGTGTTGCTGCACCGGGTGGGGCCGCTCGATGTCACCGAGGCGTCCGTGCTGGTGGTCACCTCGACGCCTCATCGGGCCGAAGCGTTCGCGGCGACGAGGTTCTGCATCGATACGCTCAAGACCACAGTTCCCATCTGGAAGCGTGAGAGTTGGTCCGGAGGTGTCGAGTGGGGCACCGACGCACATGACGTCGTCGGCGTGGCGGAGCAGGTGTGAGATCAGTGGGGGGAGCTGTGGAGCAGTGGTGACGTGACCAATCTGTTGTATGTGGCCGTGCCGATCGTACTGGTGCTGCTCGTCTCGCTCGTGATGGCGGTCCGAGGACGACGCCCGACCTCAGTGGAGTCGGGCGTCGAGGAGTTCTCCCGTGGCCTACGTGCCCTGGCCCCCGAGGATGTAGGGTCCCGGAGGGGAAGACGGCATCGGAGGGCGTGGCCTGGCTAGGGACCTTGCCATCGATCTCGGGACGGCGAACACCCTCGTAATTGCGCGCGGGCGCGGCATCGTGATGAACGAGCCCACCGTCATCGCCTTGAACTCGAGGACCCAGGACGTGCTGGCGATGGGCCACGAGGCGTGGCACATGATCGGGCGCACGCCCGGTTACATCGTCGCCGTGCGCCCGCTCAGACAGGGCGCCATCACCGACTTCGACATCACCCAGCGCATGTTGCGGCTGTTGTTGCACCGAGCCGGGACGTCGCGGTTCAACCGGCCCCGAGTGCTCATCTGCGTGCCCTCCGCCATCACCGCGGTCGAGCGCCGAGCCGTCGAGGAGGCCGCCCGGCGAGCGGGAGCGGCGGGCGCCTACCTGATCGAGCAGCCGATGGCCGCAGCCATCGGCGCCGGTCTGCCGATCCACGAGCCCGTCGGCAACATGGTCGTCGACATCGGTGGTGGCACGACGGAGACGGCGGTGATCGCCCTCGGGGGCATCGTGTCCCTCCAGGCGATACGGGTGGGCAGCTTCGACATCGACACCGCCATCCAGACCTACATCCGGCGCGAGTACGGCATCGCCGTCGGCGAGCGCACCGCCGAAGAGATCAAGATGGCGATCGGCTCGGCCTGCCCCCTGGACGAGGAGATCAAGGCCGAGGTGCGGGGACGGGACCTCATGTCGGGGCTCCCCAAGACCGTCATCCTCTCGCCGAACGAGGTGCGCCAGGCGACCGAGGAGGCAGTCGGCGCCATCGTCGAGTCCGTCCTCAGGTGTCTCGGTCAGGCTCCGCCGGAGCTGGCCCAGGATCTGATCCTCCAGGGCATCCATCTCGTCGGCGGCGGTGGGCTGCTCCAGGGCATGGCCCGGCGGCTGAGCGACGAGACGGCGCTACCGGTGCGTCTCGTGGACACCCCACTGGAGACCGTCGTCGTGGGTGCCGGTCGGTGTCTCGATTCCTTCGACTCGCTGAAGGCGATGTTCATCAGCTCGGACCGCTGAGCGCGCCGAGCCGCCGAGGGCCGCCGAGGTCGGCACCTTCCTGCGGTTCCGCATCTGGTCGAAAGGAAGCCACGTCCGCCAGACCGACCCGCTCACTGAGACCAGCCCTGGCGGGGCTCAGCGCTCGGTGGGCTCTTCGAGCAGATCCTCGGCAGCTTGGCGCACCTGCCAGTCCCGGTCCTGTCGGGCCCGCGCCAGGGCGGCGTCGACGGCTGGACCGGAGAAGGGCGCCAGGGCGATGACAGCCCGACGGCGGACGGCAGGCCGATCGCTCTGGGCCGCCAGTATGGCGGGCAGCCCGCGCTCGTCGCCGATGGCACCGAGGGCCGCGACCGCCGCCTCGCGGCACAAGGGGTCTGGGTGGTTCGTCGCCACCGTCGCGACCGCATCGACCGACGAGCGGTCACACCGTTCACCGGCGGCCCAGGCCGCCGCCTCGACGACGAGCGGCTCGGGATCGGCGAGGGGGGCGCGCAGGTCCACCTCCGGACACCGGGTGCTCAGCTCGCAGGCCCGCCGGCGGACGTCGGAGGCGGGATCGCCGAGGGCGGCGACGACGTCGCCCGGAGCCAGCCGGTCCATACGAGCCAGGGCGCTGAGTGCCGCCGCTCGTGTGCCTCCCGCCTCCTCGGTCAGGCCGGTCCTGGCCGCCTCCTCGTCACCGGCGTGCCCCGCCAGCGTGACCACTCGGCGCGACCTCGCCTCGGCCAGGGCAGCCTCGGAACCGTGGCGCTCAGCTGCCGGATCCATGACCGAGCGCCCCCACGACGAGGAAGACGAGCGCGAGGAGTATCCCGGCCCCGACGACTCCGACCGTGACCGCCAGCACGAACAGCATGACGAGCGAGTACCCACGCTGATCGGGGGAGGCACGGACGGGCGAGGGCCAGCGGGCGAGCAGCCGGATGCGGCTCGCCAGACGGCCAGCCACGCCGGCGCGAACGGGTCGCTCCGGATGCGGGCTGTGAGGGGGCGGGTCCCGCCGACGAGGGCGCGGCCGGCACGATCTTCGTGGGCTCCGCGGCAGGGGTCGGTGGCCCGGCGGTCGCCGGTACAGCCGGTTCGGCCTCGGCTGGCGCGGCCGGGGCGGGTGGGGCCCATGCCGTTGGCGGGGCCGGTTCCGCACTCGGCGGGGGCGGCAGGGGCCACGCCGGCGCCGTCGCAGTCGGTTCAGCCGTCGCAGTCGGTTCAGCCGGTTCAGCCGGTGCAGCCGGTTCAACCCGTTCAGTCGGTTCAACCGGTTCAGCCGGTGGAGCCGTTTCAGTCGACGCCGGTGTGACGGGTTCGGCAGGCGAGGCCGACGGCGCCGTGGCGTCGTCGGGCTCGGCGTGTTCGGCGGACGACGTCTCGTCCTCGACGTGCTCGGGTGGCGCTGGCACCGGTTCTCCGGGCTCGGCGGGGGAGGCTGTGCCGCCTGCCGGTGCGGTCTCGTCGGTCGTATCTCCTGGCCCGGCGCCGCTCACGGCCGGGGGATTCGCGTCACCATCCCCCGCTGGGTCGTCCGCCGGCGCCCGATCCACCGAAGTCTTCGTCGCGTCGGCTTCATTTGCGGGGTCAGGCTCGCCAACGCCGTCCCGCCCACCCAGCGCCGGCTGCCCGACGGCCTCAGCTCCATCCGGGTACCCGGCGCGCTCCTCGGAGGACGGCAGCGACGCGACAGTCTCGCTGTGGCCCGCGATCGCTGGTCCGGCCCTCTCGGCGGGGCGGCCCTCAGCGTTCGGGCCCGAGTCCTGATCGAACAGAGGAGCCATAGGCGCTCAAATGGCCGACTGCGTCGGCAGGACCTGCGTTCCGTGGCAGGCTGGACGGGGCGACGGCGACGAAGCAGGTTCGCGCCGGAGGCCCGGAGCAGAGGGGCACAAACCAGACTTGAGCACGATCGACCCGATGGTACAACCAGGCCCCTCGCGATCTGGCTCCGAACCCCGTCGGCACCGGCGCTGGCTGCGATGGGTCATCGCCCTCGTCGTCCTCGTCGTCGCCGCCGCGGTCGCCGGAACGACGATCAAGCTGGACTACTACGCACTGGCCCCCGGGTCCGCGATCGCCGTGGGCAACCTCATCAAGGTGCCGCCCGACAAGAGCCACACCGTTCCCGGCCAGGTCTTCCTCACGACCGTCTCGCTCAGCCAGGTCAGGGCCATCGACTACGTGCCCGACCAGCTGAGCTCGGACGTGTCGGTGGTACCGGCCGAGCAGGTTCTCGGCTCGACGCCACCGAGCCAGTTGCAGGTGCAGAACGCCTTGGAGATGGACGCCTCCAAGCAGGCGGCCCAGGTTGCTGCGCTGCGCCGCCTGAACTATCCGGTCCCGGAACGTGATGCCGGTGCGGTGGTGGTCGACGTCCAGAAGGGGACGCCGGCCGCGGGCAGGCTCCAGCTCGGAGAGACGATCACCGCCATCAACGGCCGCCCGACCCCGACGGCCGACCAGGCCGTGGCGATCACCCACGCCCTGCACCCCGGCGACGTCGTGCATCTGACCGTCGATCCTGGCGGAGGCACTCCAGCTCGGGACGTGCCCCTCACCCTCGCCGGCCACCAGGTTCAGGGCCAGGAGGTCGCGTACATGGGGATCGCACTGACGACGCACGCCCAGTTCGACCTTCCCTTCCCGATCACGATCAACTCCGAGGGCATCGGTGGACCGTCGGCCGGCTTGGCGTACACGCTCGGCATCATCCAAGCCCTCACTCCCGACGACCTCACCGGCGGGCAGAAGGTGTCGGCGACCGGCACGATCGATCCCACCGGAAGCGTCGGTGACGTGGGAGGTGTGGCCCAGAAGACCGTCGCCGTCCGCAATTCGGGTGCCACCTTGTTCTTGGTGCCTCCACCCGAGTACAAGGTGGCCATGCAACACGCGGGGAACCACCTGAAGGTGGTCCCGGTAGCGTCGCTCGACCAGGCCCTCACCGCCCTGAGCAGCCACGGGGGCGACACCCGCGACATTCCTCCACCGCCGAGAGGAGAAACGGGATAGGAGCCATGGGTTCCGTACCCGCGCAGTTCGAGTTCGCCGCTGAGTTCGCCATCTTCCTGGTGGCCGCCGCCGGGGTCGCCCTCGTTCTACTGAGAGCCGAGCTGCTGAGCCGGTCACCCTGGGCCCGAGCCTGCCTCGGCCTGGGGTTCGCGGCGCTGGCCGCGGCCGCCTTTCTGCGGGGATCGCTGCTGGTTCAGCCGGCGACAAACCCGGTCGTCGGCGGGCTCGGCGGGGCGGGCCTGATCCTGATCCTCATCGGCTCCATCCGGTGGCGGTCGGGAGACGCCTCCCAGGCCCTCGTCTGGCTCGGTGTCGGCCTCGTGGGCGCGGCGATCGTCCTGCGGGGCACCTCGGGCCAGGTGGCCGACGGCCTCCTCGCCGCCGGAGCCCTGAGCATCGGCATTGCGCTCGTGGCGGCCAGCCGGCAGGTCATCGCGGCGCGGGTGGCGGCGACAACCGCCGCCACGCTCCTCGTGCTCGTGTTCATCCTCTCTCTGGCCCTGTCCCAAGTCGTCTCCTCGACGGTGCGCAACGATGCTGTCCGCCGTCTGGACGGTCGCGCCTCCTCGGGGGCAACCCAGACGTCGAGCAGCCCCGAGCAGCTCCGGGGTGAGGCCGTCCTCGTGGGCTCCTCGGTGCGGGCCTACCTCAACGCCCATGCTGATTGCGTCCAGCCCGACCAGACCGTCGTGGCCAGCTGTGTACGCGACGCCCTGGCGGCGATCTCGGCATCTGCCGTGCCGGCAGGGGTGGAGGTGGCATGGGTCATGCCCGGCAGTGGTGTCGTCGCATCATCTGCCAACCTGGGTGCCGTCCTCGGGCCAGGTGTGGCCGCCGCGCTTCCGAGCTCCCCCGCCGTGGCCCAGGCCCTCGCCGCCCAGCAGTCGACGGGCACCGCGGCCATCGTGAGCGGTGGAGCCATCGCGGTCGGTGCCTACCCCGACGTGGTCATCGCGCGTGGACCCGGCCTTCCCGGCACCGCGCGCGTCATGGGCGTGGCGGTCGCCGTCCGCGCCCTCGACCGCGGTTACCTCGAAGGGCTCAGGGTGGACGATCCGACGTTGTCGGTCGCTCTGGTCGGGCCGGCCAGCGTGCTCAGCAGCGCGGGAGGGTGGAACCCCCCGTTCAGCGCCGTGCGGAGCTTGGCCACCCAGGTGCTCTCCGGCGGCGCCCCGGTGACCTCGGCCACGGTGCAGAGCCACTTCGTCGCCGGGCAGTCGGTGGCTGCAACCAACAACCAGCCGGTGATGGCCTTTCTCTCGTCCACCCCGACGACGGTGGTCGACCAGACCCAGAACGATCTGTTCCGAACGCTGTTCATCATCGCCCTCGGCGGCACGCTCCTCGCCCTGTTGCTGGCGTCGCTGGTGGGAGACCGAGTTGGCTCGGACCTGCGGCGGCTCACCACGGCAGCCGAGTCCATCCGGCGTGGCGACGTGGACGTCCGGGCCAGAGTGAGCTCGGAGGACGAGGTGGGAAGGCTGGGAGCGGCCTTCGACTCGATGGCCGCGTCCATCGACGAGAAGGCGTCGGCACTGCGGACCGCAGCCCAGGACGAGAGCCGGCTCCGTGGCCGCCTCGAGGCGGTGGTGGCCGGCATGGGCGAAGCGCTGGTGGCCGTCGACTCGGCCGGCAGGATCACCGACTTCAACCAGGCAGCCGAGGAGCTCGTCCTCGTCAGCGACAACCTGGCTCGGGGCCGCCCCGTGGACGAGGTGATCACGCTTGTCGGAGAAGACGGCGCCGATCTCAGCCCTCACTTGCGCCAACCGCCCGCACAGCGCTGGAGCACGCAATGCTGGCTCCAGCAGCGGGAGCTGGGGCTCGTGCCGGTCGCCGTGTCAGCGGGGCGCGCTCCGAGGTCAGGGACCGGAGGATGCCGGCGCCGTCTTCGTGCTGCGCGACCTGCGCCGGGAGCACGAGGTCGAGCGCATGAAGACCGAGTTCCTGTCGCGGGTCGGCCACGAGCTGCGGACGCCGCTCACGGGCATCATGGGATTCAGCGATCTCATGGCTCGCAAGACCGTTCCGCCCAACCAGGCCCGGGTCTGGCACGGGGAGATCCTCGAGCAGTCCAAGCGCCTGCTCAGAGTGGTGGAGCGGCTCGAGTTCTTCGCCTCGGCTGGGGCAGGGCGGCTACGGCTGCGCCCCGACTGGGTGGACATCCGCCTGCTGGTGGACGAGATCGTCTCCGTCTGGGAGACGAGGCTCCAGGAGCCGTGGCTGATCGGCCGCCGGGTGGAGCGAGACCTCGATCCGGTCGTCGCCGATCGCCGCTGGGTCCGGCTCGCGATCGACGAGCTGATCGACAACGCCGTGAAGTTCTCGCCCGACGGAGGAGAGATCGCCGTGATGGCCAGGGCGGTCCGCGGCGGTCGGGTGCTGGAGATCTCGGTGAGCGATCAGGGCAAAGGCATGTCCGAGCAAGAGGCGACGGCCGCCTTCGGCGAGTTCGTGCAAGGTGACAGCTCCGACACCCGTCTGTACGGCGGTCTGGGGCTGGGACTGTCGCTCGTCCAGCGCGTCGTCGAGGGACACGGCGGCAGCGTGGCGTGGGAGTCCTACCCAGGGCGCGGCTCGAAGTTCTCGCTGCTCCTGCCGATCACCGCACGTCAGGACACCCGAGTCGGGGCGTCAGACTGAACCAGAGCGCGGCGCCCCGGCGCTCGGCATAGGCTCAGTCAATGCAGGATGGTCATCGCACCTCGATCAACTCGGCCTCGCTGACTGCCGACGAGGTCGCCCGGCGGAGCTTCCCCACCGTCCGGAAGGGTTTCGACCCGACCGACGTCCGCATGTTCCTCGACAGCGTCGCCGAGCAGCTTCAGACCCTCTACGACCGGGAGGACGATCTGAGGCGACGGCTCGCCCGGGCTGAGCAGCAGGCCGCCCACCCGGAGATGGACGAGGCGACCCTGACGGCGGCCCTGGGGCAGGAGACGACGAGGGTCCTCCGCAGCGCCCACGACGCCGCCGGGGACATGAAAGCCCGCGCCGAGGAGGGCGCCTCACACGTGATCCACCAGGCTCACGAGGAAGCGGCCCGTATTCGGGCCGAAGGAGAGCGGGCGGCGTCCGATCGCGCCAGCGAGGCCGAGGTGACCGTGGCCCGGATCCGCAGCGGCGCCGCGGCCGAGGCCGACTCGGTGGTCGAGGCCGCCCGCCAGGAGGCGCAGGCCATGCTGGCGGGGGTCCAGGAGGACTGCCGTGGCATGGTGAGGGAGGCGCAGGAGGTGCGGGCCCGGGTGCTCGCCGACCTCGTTCGCCGCCGGCGCGCGCTCTACGGCCAGGTCGAGCACTTGCGGGGCGGGCGTCAGAACCTGGTGGAGGCCTTGCGGGAGGCGCGCCGCTCCTTCGACCACATCCTGGAGACCCTGCAGCGCGACTTCGATCCAGGCGGTGCGGCGCAACCTCCAGTGGAGGACGGCGTGGGCGAGCTGGGCGCACCACAGCCCAATGGAGGCGGGGCGATGTCGCCCGAGCCGCGCGCCGTCGAAGACGCCGGCCGTGTCCTGGCTCCCATGCGCGAGCCGCCCCGCCGGCCCGGCCCCGGCGATGCCGGCGATCCCGGGCGCGGATCGCGTGGGAGGACCGCGGCGTCCGTCGACCCCGGGAGACCGGGCCCGCCACCCACGACGATCGCGGTCGTCGGTGATCGGGCCGCCGACTCCGGCCCGACGTCGCCCGACGAGCCCGCCTCTTCGCCAGCGGCTCGTCTGGCGGGGGCGGCGCGCTCCGCCGAGCGCGGAACCGGCCCCGAGGTTGCTGCTCCGGAAGGTCGGCAGGAGAACGAGCAGGCGGTGGAACGGCGTCGCTCGGGCTTTCGCATCATCCGGCGGCCCCGGCACGCCCCGGCTGACGAGGGCCGGGAGAAGCAGTCCGAGCCCACCGACGCGCCGACCACCGGGGCGCCCGCTGACGACGAAGGCATTCGGATCCTCGAGTCCGCCCCCGACACGGCGAGGACTCCCAACGGGCGTCCCGACGACCCCCGCGGACCTGGAGGACAAGCCGTCGCGGGAGCGAGGGACGCGTCCGATGCGACGCCCCCGGCTCGACCACGCGGACGTAGCGGCGGGCGCCATCGCGCGCCCGGCTCGTCGGCGGTCGACGACCTCTTCGCCAAGATCAAGGCCGGTCGCTCGCCCTCCGCGGAGAAGGCGAGGTCGGACAGGCCAGAGGAGGGCGAAGCCGGCCCGGGAGGCCGGCCAGAGAGCGAGGAAGCGGCACCCGCCGCTGGCCGCGCTCCTGACGACAGGACGCCCACTGTCGGTGCTGCTGCTTCCGCCCCTGCCGTCCAGCCGGAGGACGAGGCTCCAGCGGCGGAGGCGAAGACAGCCGCGCCGGACGGCGAGCCGGACACCACGGCCGGGCCCTCCGAGCAGCCGCAGGTGCCGGAAGAGAACGCCGAGGCGGCAGAGGACGCCGGCGAGGAGCGCGAGTCGGGTCCGGAGGGGTCGTTCCTGCGGCGGCGCGACGACGCCATCGCCCCCATCACCGTTGCGCTGTCCCGCCGACTCAAGCGCGCCCTGCAGGACGATCAGAACGACCTCCTCGACCGCCTCCGCAGCCGTGGCAAGCGACCGCTCGACGAGATCCTGCCTCCGGTCGCCGAGCACCAGGAGCACTTCCGGCGCGCCGGTGTCGAGCTGCTGGGCCGGGCCGAGCTGGCTGGTACCTCGTTCCTGCCTGAGGGCAGGGAAGGCAACGGCAGAGCGAACGGCAGCGGTGTCGAGAGGGACTCGACCGTCCTCGCCGGCGAGTTGGCGATCGCCATCACCGACCCTCTTCGCAGGCGCCTCGAGCGGTCGCTCGGCGACGCGGCCGACCCGGACGACGCCAGCCTGGTCGACAACGTGGGTGCCGCGTACCGGGAGTGGAAGGGGCCGCGGATCGAGCGGGTGGCCGGGGACCACGTCGTCGCCGCCTTCTCGCAGGGCGAGCTGGGGGTGGCCCGAGAGGGGACTGCGCTGCGCTGGATCGTCGACGACGGGGACGAGCGGTGCCCTGACTGCGACGACAACGCCCTGGCCGGACCCTTGCCCCGGGGAGAGCGGTATCCGACGGGCCAGGCCCACCCGCCGGCGCACAGCGGCTGCCGCTGTCTCCTCGCCCCCCCGCCCGCGTAGGCTCGCGGGGTGCGTTCCCCCCAGGACGTGCCGCGGCGAGGTCGCGGCATCACACGCGGGCGGATCTGGATCGTCGTCGCGATCATCGTCCTCTTCCTCCTGCTGACCTCGCTCCGGGGCATCGCCGTCTTCTACACCGACTACCTGTGGTTCAGCTCGGTCCACCTGACCACGGTGTGGAAGGGAGTCCTCGGGACCAAGGTCGGCCTGGCCGTGGTGTTCTGCGCCATCTTCTTCGCCGGCATGTGGGCGAGCCTGGCCATCGCCGATCGGATCGCCCTCAACTTCAGTCCGCTCGGACCCGAGGACGAGCTGGTACGCCGCTATCGGAACGCCGTCCGACCCAGAGCCCGACTCGTCCGCACCATCGCGGCCGTCATCCTCGCCCTACTGGTCGGAGTCGGAGCGTCCGGGCAATGGCACAACTGGATCCTCTTTCGCAACTCCGTGCCGTTCGGGATACAGGATCCGCAGTTCCACATGGACGTCGGCTTCTACGTCTTCAAGCTGCCGTTCCTCTCCTTCCTCGTGGGCTGGACCTTCCTGGCTCTGGCGGTGATCCTCGTCATCACCGTCGTCGCCCACTACCTGAACGGCGGGATCCGCTTCCAGGGACCGGGACAACGGGTCAACCCGTTGGTGAAGGTCCACATCTCGGTGCTGCTGGCGCTGATCGCCCTGGTCAAGGCGGCGGGATACTTCCTCCAGCGCTACGAGCTCACGGCGTCCACCCGTGGCTTCGTCCAGGGCGCCACGTACACCGACGTCCACGCCCAGCTGCCCGCCCTCACCCTGCTCATCTTCATCTCGCTGGCGGCCTTCGTCATCTTCCTCGTCAACATCCGGCGCCGGGGATGGGTCCTGCCGGTCATCGGCGTGGGGTTGTGGGCGTTCATCTCTCTCGTCGTGGGCGCCATCTACCCGGCGTTCATCCAGACCTTCAAGGTCCAGCCCTCTCAGGCCACCCTCGAGCGGCCGTACATCTCGCGCAACATCACCGCCACCCGGCAGGCGATGGGTATCAACAACGTCCAGTACCCGATCCCCTTCTCCTACGCCCAGAACCTCACACCCCCCGAGCTGGCGGCCGACCTGCCCACGCTGTCCAGCGTGCGCTTGTGGGACCCCAACTTCGCCGTCACGACGTTCGAGAAGCTCCAGGACATCCGCTCCTACTATCTGTTCAACGAGCTGGCGCTCGACCGGTACGCGCTCAACGGCCAGAACACGCCGGTGATCGCCGCCGTCCGCCAGCTCAACCAGGGCCAGCTTCCCTCGAACTCCTGGGTCAACTCCCACCTCCAGTTCACCCACGGCTACGGGGCGGTGCTGTCGCAGGCCAACCTGGCCAACGCGGACGGCAATCCCTCGTTCGCCATCCAGGACGTACCACCGGTGTCGTCGGCCGGCGCTCCTCAGATCACACAGCCCTCGGTGTATTTCGGCCTGAACAACCCCGGCTACGTGATCGCCGACACCAAGCAGCCGGAGATCGACTTCCAGAAGCCGAACGGCGCCAACCAGGAGAGCACCTATCACGGGACCGGCGGAGTGGAGGCGGGATCGATCCTCCGGCGGGCGGCGTTCGCTCTCCGCTTCGCCGACATCAACCCGCTCATCTCCGGTCAGGTGACGAGCCACTCGCGGGTCATGTTCGTCCGCGACATCAGGGATCTCGTCAACAAGGCGGCGCCGTTCCTCCAGTACGACGCCGACCCCTATCCGGTCTTGCTGAACGGGCGTATCTACTGGGTCCAGGACGCCTACACCACCACCGACCGATATCCATATGCGCAGACCGCGAACGTGTCTGCGGTGAACGGCGGCAGCGGCCTCAACTCGAGCTTCAACTACGTGCGCAACTCGGTGAAGGTGCTGATCGACGCCTACAACGGCACGATGACCTTCTACCAGATGGACGCCCATGATCCGCTGGTGAACGCCTACGCCAAGGCCTTCCCGCACCTGTTCACACCAGCGAAGGACATGAGCCCCGAGCTGCGGGCCCACCTCCGCTACCCCGAGGACATCTTCACGGTGCAGTCAGCGATGTTCGGTCGCTATCACATCACCAATGCCAATCAGTTCTACTCAGCCGGCGACGCGTGGGATCTGTCCCAGGACCCAGGATCGGGCTCCCCATCGGCCGCCCTGCAGACGACGGCGACGACGAACGCCCAGGGCTTCCAGGTGGGGCCCAGCCGGGCCAAGCGCATGGCGCCGATCTACCAGCTCACCCGGCTGCCGGGCCAGACTCAACCGAGTTTCAATATCCTCGAGCCCTTCGTCCCCGTGTCGCAGAACGACCAGCAGCAGAACCTGACCGGCTTCATGGTCGCCGACTCCGATCCCGACCACTACGGACAGCTCCAGGCCTACGTCACGCCGAGGGGTCAGCAGATCGACGGACCGGCACTGATCGACGCCAGGATCAGCGCCGTGACCCAGATCTCGCAACAGATCAGCCTGCTCAACCAGCAGGGTTCGCAGGTCGTGCTCGGCAACGTCCTGATGATCCCGATCGACCAGTCGTTGCTGTACATCCGACCGCTCTACGTCCAGTCGTCGCGCAACCCCCTGCCCGAGTTCAAGAAGATCATCGTCGTCTACGGCAACCAGGCGGCCATGGAGGACAGCCTCGGTCAGGCCCTGACGGATCTCTTCGGAGCACCCGTGCCGGGACTTCCGTCCACGTCGGCGTCGGGTGCGACGACCGGACCCACGACGATCACACCGTCGACGCCCGGGCCCCAGGTGTCGTCCACCGTCGCCCAGCTCCTGGCCCAGGCCCAGGCCGCCTACGCCCAGGCCCAGAACGATCTCAAGGCCGGAGACCTCGGGAAGTACCAGACCGACATCAACCAAGCCGGCGACCTGCTCAACCAGGCGTCCCAGGCGGCGGCGGCGTCCGCAGCACCTGCCCCGACCACGCCGTCGACCACGGCGCCGCCGGCCACCACAGCGCCGCCGGCGCCGACGACGGGTTCCACCAACTCGGCCCTCGGGCGGCCACCGGGCCACGGCTGACGGGACCTCGTCCGGCGGCGGTCAGGTCCGAAGCGGTCCTCGCCAGCTGCCCGCGTCCTGGACCCAGTAGACGTCGACGGCACCGGGCGTCGGAGCCGCGAACACGTCGGTCTGGTTGGGGATGCCGAACTGCTGGGACGCTGCGAGCTGGCTGCCCGGAGCCGCCGAGCTGCGAGGGCCGATGGCGAGGGGTCCCCGCCAGGACCCGCCGTCCTGCACCCACGACACGGCTATGGCGCCGTTGTTCCCCACCACGAACACGTCGGTCTGGTGGGATCCCGAACTGCTGGGAGGCGGCGAGACCGGCCCCCGGCGGGGACGAGCTGTTCGGACTGATGGCGAGCGGGCCGCGCCAGCTGCCCGCACCCTGCACCCACGACACGGCTATGGCGCCGTTGTTCCCCACCACGAACACGTCGGTCTGATCGGGGATCCCGAACTGCTGGGAGGCGGCGAGACCGGCCCCCGGCGGGGACGAGCTGTTCGGACTGATGGCGAGCGGGCCGCGCCAGCTGCCCGCACCCTGCACCCACGACACGGCTATGGCGCCGTTGTTCCCCACCACGAACACGTCGGTCTGGTCGGGGATCCCGAACTGCTGGGAGGCGGCGAGACCGGCCCCCGGCGGGGATGAGCTGCTCGGGCCGACGGCCAGGGGTCCGTGCCACGTGCCGCCGCCCTGCGACCCACGACACGGCTATGGCGCCGTTGTTCCCCACCGCGAACAGGTCGGTCTGGTCCGGCATCCCGAACTGCTGGGACACCGCCAGGTGGCTGCCGGGTGGAAACCGAGCCCGCGAGGGCTGACGGCGAGTGGTCCGTTCCAGTTACCGGCACCCTGGACCCAGAGGACGGGTCGACGGCCCCGTCGCCTCCCGACCACGAACACGTCGGTCTGGTTGGGGATGCCGAACTGCTGGGAGGCAGCCAGGTGACCATCCGGGAGGTGCAACGCCGGCCGGGCTTAATGGGCGAGGGGTCCCTGCCAGGAGCCGGCCCCTGGACCCACCGGCACCTGGACGGCCTCCGTCGTCGGCCACCGATGAACACGTCGGTCTGGTTGGGGACGCCGAACTGCTGAGACGCGAACCGACGGGCGTGGAGTTTGGGCCGGTCCCGACCACGGCGTGCTGGCGCCGTCGACGGCCACGCACAACGAGGGTGAGCCGCAGGATGCGGCGTTGAGGCCGGTCGCGCCGTCGACGTTGGTCAGCTTCCAAGCCGAGGCACCACCCGTGGGATTGGTGGAGGTGAGGGCGTTGCCGGAGTCGTCGACGGCCAGGCACAGCGATGCCGAGGGGCACGAGACGCCGTTGACGCTGTGGGCGCCGTCGACGTTGGCGACCCTCCAGGCCAGCGTCCCGCCGGTGGCGTTGGTGGAGGTGACGACGTTGCCATTGAAGTCGACGGCAGCGCACAACTGGCTCGCCGTGCACGAGACCGCATTGAAGCCGTTCGTTCCGTCGACGTTGGTCACCTTCCAGGCCGCGGATCCGCCAGAGGGGTTGGTGGAGGTGACCACGTTGCCGGAGCCGTCGGCGGCCACGCAGAGCGTGGCTGTCGGGCACGAGACCCCGAGGGAGTAGTTCGAGTCGTCGACGTTGGTCACCTTCCACGCTGGTGCTCCCCCGGTGGGGTTGGTGGACGTGACCACGTTCCCGGAGTCATCGGTCGCCACGCAGAGCGACGATGAGGGGCACGAGACGGCGTAGATGAAGTTCGTTCCGTCGACGTTGGTCACCGTCCACGCTGGTGCTCCTCCGGTTGGGTTGGTGGAGGTGACCACGTTCCCCGAGTCATCGGTCGCCACGCAGAGCGTGGTGGTGGGGCACGACAGGCCGAACAGTCGCCGAGTGCCGTCGACATCGCTGACCTTCCAGGCCGACGTGCCGCCCGTGGGATTGGTCGAGGTTGCGACGTTGCCACCTTCGTCTGTGGCGACGCACAGCGACGCCGAGTGGCACGAGACGGACAGGAGGACATTGCTGCCGTCAGCGGCGGGTGACCTTCCAGGCTTTCGCGCCGCCTGTCGGGTTGGTCGAGGTGATCACGTTGCCGAAGTCGTCGACGGTGACACACAGCGACGACGAGGCGCACGACACGGCCCGCAGGGTGTTGGTCCCGTCGACCTGGGTGACAGTCCAGGCGCCGGCGCCCCCGGTGGCGTTGGTCGAGGTGATGGCGTTGCTGTTGTCGTCCACGGCGACACACAGGGAGGAGTTGGACGGACAGGAGGTGCCGTAGATGCGACCAGCGCCGTTGATGTGGGTCGACGTCCACTGTGTGGCCCCTCCGGTCGGGTTGGTCGAGGTGACAACGTCCCCCGCCTGGTCGCCGGCCACGCACACCGGGGCCGAGGTGCATGACACCGCGTAGATGAACTCGCCGCCGTCCACGTCGGCTGCGGTCCAGGCCGAGGGGCCCCCCGTCGGGTCGGTAGCGTGAAGACGCTGCCGTCCTGCCCTGACGCCACGCAGAGTAACGTCGTGGGGCACGAGATGCCATTGAGATTCTTGTTGGGATCGATGCTGCTCACCGTCCAGGCAGTGGTCCCTCCGGTGGGGTTGGTCGAGGTGACCACGTTGCCAGCGGTATCGACGGCGGCGCACAGCGAGGCCGTCGGGCACGAGATGCCGTTGAGCCTCGTGGTGCCGTCGACCTTGGTCACCTTCCAGGCCGATGGTCCCCCGGTGGGATTGGTCGAGGTGACAGCATTGCCGGTCCAGTCGGTCGCCACGCAGAGGGAGACCGTGGGGCAGGAGATACCTCCGAAAGGAGTGCTGCCGTCGATGTCGGGCCGGCGTCCAGTCTGCCGGGCCTCCTGCGGGATTGGTGGAAGCGACGGCGTACCCGCTCTCGTCCACCGCCACGCACAGCGAGGTCGTGGCGCAGGAGACTGCTGCGAGGTGGCGGGTGTTCTGGAGCGGCGGCTGCTTGTCGATGACCGCCGGCGGGGCGAACGACAAGGGGGAGGAGGTGGTGGCGGCTCCGGCGTGGGTGGTCGACCCGAGCACCCCGGCCGCCAGGAGCACCACCATGAGCAGCAGGCCCGGCATCGGGACCATGCGCTCAGGCCGGTCGCGCCGCCATCTCCGGTCCGCGTCGCCACCATCGATCACTCCCTTTCGCCGCGACAATGTCGTGGGTGCGTTCGATGACCGGCCGTTCGGTCGTGCGTGATCAGAGGTGACGCAGCCGGATCAGCATGATCCTGACAAAGGGCCGGGCGACCGGGCAAACTGCGACGAGGCGCCCGCTCCGCGATCCCAAGATCCGGTTGTCCCGCCGCTGAGTGGCGGCTCCCCGGCGCTGCTAAACTGAACGTTCCACGCCGCGGGGTGGAGCAGTCTGGTAGCTCGTCGGGCTCATAACCCGAAGGTCGTAGGTTCAAATCCTACCCCCGCCACCAAGAAAAGCGCTGGTCAGGAGCCCTCCCGAGCGGAGGGCTCCAGCGTGTGAAGGCTCGACTTCAAGACGCTCGTCCGGGAACGCGGGCGGACAGCAGTGCTATGTCGCGGGCAGTTGGGAGTATGCGGACGCGTGGTCGGCCTCGTAGTCGTGCAGCAGTCCTGGCTCAGCGGTCGAGGGGCCGCAGCCCGCCCGGTCTTCGGCCGTCCGCTCCTGGGGGTCGGGGTGCCCTGAACATGCACTTCGCGACCTGGGCATGGACGATCTCGGTCTAGGGCGCTAGAGCGGCGCTCTGTCCGGCTGGACAGCCCAGGGAGCAAGCGAACCGCTCTAGGCCGTGCCAGATAGTCTCGTCTTGCTGAGCCCGTGAGGACGACCAGAGGCTCAGCAAGAGATGACCCGGCTTGCAACATGATTGACCTAACCCCGTGATCTCGGTACGTCGCAGCATCGTTGGGTCCCTCGTATCCGTTGGGCTCGTAGTGGCCCTGGGAGCGGTCATGTTCCCGGTGCGCAGCCACCTGAGCGTTGCCACGACTGCTCTCGTCCTGGTCGTACCGGTCGTGGCCGGTGTGGTAGTCGGTGGGCTCATAGGGGGCCTCGTGGCGGTGGCCGCGGGGTTCCTCCTCTACGACGTGGTCTTCATCCCTCCCTACTACACCCTTTCGGTCGGAGCAGCGCAGAACTGGGTTGCGCTGGGGGTGTACGCGGTGGTCATGGTGCTGGTGACCCAGGTTGTCGCCGGTCTTGGCTCGACCCGAAAGGAGGCCCAGAGGACGGGCCGAGGAAGCCCGGCGTCTCTTCGAGCTGTCCGAGCTGCTGGTCGCCGACAAGACAACGGCTGACCAGTTCGAGACGATCGTGACCACCGTGCGGCAGGCCTTCGACCTGCGCAGCGCCGCCCTGCTCGTTCCAAGAGACGAGCGCCTCCAGGTCGTGGCCTCGACGGGTGAACCGCTGACCGACGACGAGCTTCGCCGGCTCGCTCCTGACTCTGGAGTTCCGGTCAGTCTCGCCACGGCTGCCACGGGGCCCGAGAACCTCCAGGCCATCGCCCTGTCCGTGTCCGACCGACCCGTTGGGCTCCTGGCCGTCCGAGGCCTACCGGTCGACAGCGCCGACAGGGAGCTACTCCGGACCTTCGTCAACCATCTAGCCCTGGCCCTTGAGCGGACCGAGCTCCGCGAGCAGGCACTCAAGGCCGAGCTGCTCGAGGAGGTCGACCGATTGCGACGGTCGCTCGTGAGCGCCGTCTCGCACGACCTGCGTACACCGCTCGCAACCATCAAGCTCTCTGCCTCCAACCTGATAGACCCCGACGTCAGCTTCTCCCGAGAAGACTCCCGTGAGCTGCTCGGGCTGATCGATCTGCAGGCCGACCGGCTCGACAGATTGGTCACCAATCTGCTCGACATGACCCGCATCCAGGCCGGAGCGCTTGACCTGCGTCGGGAACCCGTTTCCGTCGCCGATCTCGTCGCTGAGGCCCTCGCCACGCTCGGTCCCTCGATCGGCCCGAGCCGCATCCGGTGGATGGCTCCGATGGCACTTCCTTCGGTCGACGTCGACCACGTGCTGATCTGTCAGGTCCTGACCAACCTGCTAGAGAACGCCGCCCGTCACGGGCCCGAGGACACCGAGATCACCGTGACGGCCGCCCGGGACGGCGACGGACATGTCCGCGTGTCCGTCGCCGACAGAGGCCCAGGCATACCGCCGAAAGATCGTTCGAGCATCTTCCAGCTGTACAACCGAAGGGAAGCAGGCGGCAGGGCCGGCCTTGGCCTGGCGATAGCCAAGGCGTTTGTCGAGGCTCACGGTGAGAGGATCTGGGTCGAGGAAGGCGCTGGATCGGGCGCCCGCTTCGTGTTCAGCCTGCCCGCGTCGTCCCTTCCCGCCCAGGGCCAGGACTGAGCCGTGACCAGGGTGCTCGTTGTCGACGACGATCGGTCGCTGCTCCGGGCCCTACGGGTCAGCCTTGCAGCCCGAGGTCACGAGGTCTCGATCGCGGCGACTGGCCAGGAGGGACTGAGCAAGGCGGCGACCAATCCTCCGGAGGTCATCATTCTCGACCTCGGGCTGCCCGACGTGGATGGTCTCGAGTTCTGTCGCCGCATCCGCCAATGGAGCGACGTACCCGTCATCGTGCTTTCGGCGACGGGCAGCGAGGATCGCAAGGTGGCGGCCTTGGACGGTGGTGCCGACGACTATGTCACCAAGCCCTTCAGCATGGCCGAGCTCGAGGCGCGCATCCGAGCCGCTGTTCGCCACGTCCGCCCAGACGTCGCAGGAGCAGGCAACCGAGCTGACGGTTGGCTCCCTGGAGCTCGATCTGCTCCACCACCAGGCGCGCGTCAGCGAGTAAGCCGGTCGAGCTCACGGCCAAGGAGTTCGATCTCTTGGCCTTCCTTGCTCGACACGCGGGAAAGGTCTGTACCCACCGGATGATCCTTCAGGAGGTGTGGGGGACGGGGTATGGAAACGAAGCCCAGTACCTCCGGGTCTATGTGCACCGGCTACGTCACAAGCTGGGCGACGTGGATGGTCGCATCATTCGGACCGCGCCGGGGGTCGGGTACGTGTTGGGGGCCGACTGACACCGCTGCGGTCGTCGTTTACATCTTTTTTATGGATTCGCAGGTCTTGTTAACAAACTGTTGATGCTGCCTGGGTCACGCTTAGGCCATGGCTGACTTTCTCGTGGTTCTCGGAGTGATTGTCTTCATGGCCTTGGGTCTGGCGCTCGTTCGCGGACTGGAGCACGTATGAGCGCGAGCAACGCCATCCTGCTGACCGTGTCGACGCTGGTCTTCCTGTACCTGGGTTACGCCATGTTCCGGCCCGAGCGGTTCTAGATGGGCTTCTTCTGGACCATCGTCGTCATGGTGGTGCTGCTGGGCCTGGCCTGGCGCTACCTGGGCGCGTACATGGTGTCGGTCTACGAGGGCCGCATGTCCTGGCTCGGTTGGGCGGAGCGCCCCATCTATCGGGCCCTCCGGGTCGATCCCGAGGCCGAGCAGTCCTGGCAGCGGTACACGGGGGCGCTGATCATCTTCTCGGGCGTGGCCATCCTCATCACCTACCTGATCATTCGCCTGCAGGGCCATCTGCCCCTCAACCCGCAGCACCAGAACGCCGTCCCCGCAGGGCTCTCGTTCAACACGGCCGTCTCGTTCGTCACCAACACCAACTGGCAGAACTACTCGGGCGAGTCGACGATGTCGTACCTCTCGCAGATGACTGCTCTCACGGTTCAGCAGTTCGTCAGCGCCGCGGTCGGCATCGCGGTCGCCATCGCCCTCATCAGAGGGTTTGCCCGTAAAGGATCGCCGACGATCGGCAACTTCTGGGTTGACCTGACCCGCGGGGTCATCTACATCCTCATCCCGATCGCCTTTCTCACCGGGCTCATCTTCGTCGGACAGGGGGCAGTGCAGACGCTGGCTGGCCCGGCGAACGTCCACAACGCGCTCGACGAGCGCGAACCAATCGATCCCCCGAGGACCGGTTGCCTTCATGGAGTCCATCAAGCAGCTCGGCACCAATGGTGGCGGGTTCTTCAACGCCAACGGCGCCCACCCCTTCGAGAACCCCACCGGGGTCACCACACTGCTCTCCTTCGTGCTCCTGCTGTCGATCCCGGTCGCGCTTACCTACACCTTCGGCAAGATGGTCGGCCGCATCCGCCAGGGCGTCGCCGTGCTGGCGGCCATGGTGCTGATCTTCGGAGTCTGGGTCGGCTTCTCTTCCTACGCCGAGCACCAGAGCAACCCGGCCGTGGCCGCGGCGGGGGTGATACACCAACCGACCGGCAACCTGGAGGGCAAGGAGACCCGCATCGGCGATACCACCTCGACCCTCTACAACATCGCCTCGACCCAGACCTCGACCGGCAGCGTCTCCGCCTCGAACGACTCCTTCACGCCGATCGGCGGGTTCGGGCTACTGAGCGGCATGATGCTCGGCGAGGTGTCGCCTGGTGGCGTCGGCAGCGGCCTGTACACGATCTTGCTCTTCGCCCTCGTCACCGTGTTCCTGGGCGGGCTGATGATCGGCCGAACGCCGGAGTACTTAGGCAAGAAGATACAAGCCAAGGAGGTGAAGCTCGCCGCCCTGGGGGTGCTCATCATGCCCGTCACGGTGCTGACCCTGGCCGCCGTGGGAGTGGCGACCAGTGCCGGCAAAGCTGGCCCCCTGAACGCCGGGCCGCACGGCTTCAGCGAGATCCTCTACGCCTTCACCTCCCAGGGCAACAACAACGGTTCGGCCTTCGCCGGCCTCACCGGCAACACCACCTTCTACAACGTGGCGGGGGCAATCGCCATGCTGCTCGGTCGCTTCGCCATCATGATCCCTGCTCTGGCGCTGGCGGGAGTCCTGGCTGCGAAGCAGCTCGTGCCCGCCTCGGCGGGAACGTTCAAGACCGATACACCGCTGTTCACCGGGTTGCTTGTCGGCGTGATCTTGATCGTCGGCGGGCTGACCTTCTTCCCCGCCGTCTCGCTCGGCCCGATCGTCGAGCAGCTCAGCCACGGAAAGTTGTTCTGATGGAGACGATGACTCCCCCCCAGCCGACGCCGGAGCCGGTCGCAGCGCGGGGTGTGGCCCAGTCCCGGGGCTTGTTCGATCGCGAGATCCTCCGACAGGCCCTGGTCGACGCCCTCCGCAAGTTCGATCCCCGGGTGCAGGTGAAGAACCCGGTCATGTTCGTCGTCCTGGTGGGCACGGTGGTGACCTTCATCGAGGCCATCTACCACCCGAGCATCTTCAGCTGGAGCATCACCATCTGGTTGTTCCTGACCGTGCTGTTCGCCAACTTCGCCGAGGCCATGGCCGAGGGACGAGGAAAGGCGCAGGCTCAGACGCTGCGGCGGATGCGGTCGGTCACCGAGGCTCGTCGGTTGCGGCCCGATGGGACCGAGGAGAGGGTGCCGGCCTCAGAGCTCAACATGGGCGACATGGTGGTGTGCGAGGCCGGAGACGTGATCCCCTCCGACGGAGAGATCACAGAGGGGATCGCCTCGGTCGACGAGTCGGCCATCACGGGAGAGTCTGCTCCGGTGATCCGAGAGTCCGGAGGCGACCGCTCGGCCGTCACCGGAGGCACCAAGGTGCTGTCGGATCGCATCGTGGTGCGCATCACCGCCGAGCCGGGCCACACGTTCCTCGACCGCATGATCGCCCTCGTCGAGGGGGCGGCGAGGCAGAAGACGCCGAACGAGATCGCCCTGACGATCCTGCTCGCTGCCCTCACCATCGTCTTCCTGCCCGTCGTCGTGGTGCTCGAGCCCTTCGGCCACTTCGCCGGGGCCACCGTGTCGGTGGTCATCCTGGTGGCCCTTCTCGTGTGCCTGATCCCCACCACCATCGGGGCCCTGCTCTCCGCCATCGGCATTGCTGGGATGGACCGTCTCATCCAGCGCAACGTGCTGGCCTTGAGCGGCCGGGCCGTGGAGGCCGCCGGTGACGTGGCCACTCTCCTGCTCGACAAGACGGGCACCATCACCCTGGGCAACCGGATGGCGTCCGCCTTCATCCCCGTGGGAGGCCATGACGAAGCTGAGCTGGCCGACGTGGCCCAGCTTGCGTCGCTGGCCGACGAGACCCCCGAGGGGCGCTCAATCGTGGTGCTGGCCAAGGATCGGTTCGACATCCGCGAGCGAGATCTCGGAACCGGGCGCACCTTCGTTCCCTTCTCGGCCCTCACCCGCATGTCGGGCCTCGACGTCGATGGCCGGCAGATCCGCAAGGGAGCCGCTGAGGCGGTGCGCCGTTGGGCGACCGAGCACGGCGGTGGGGTGCCCGCTGACCTCGACGCGATCGTCGAGCGCACGTCCAGGGCCGGATCGACGCCCCTGGTGGTCGCCGACGGCCCCGTCATCCTGGGAGTCATCGAGCTCAAGGACATCGTCAAGCAGGACATCAGTGAGCGGTTCGACCAGCTGCGGACCATAGGTATCCGTACGGTCATGATCACGGGAGACAACCCCCTCACCGCGGCGGCCATCGCCCAGGAGGCGGCGGTTGACGACTTCCTGGCCGAGGCCACCCCCGAGGCCAAGATGGACCTGATCAGAGGCGAGCAGGAAGGCGGCAAGCTCGTGGCCATGACAGGCGACGGCACCAACGACGCCCCCGCTCTGGCTCAGGCCGATGTCGGCGTGGCCATGAACACCGGCACGACCGCGGCCAAGGAGGCCGGCAACATGGTCGATCTCGACTCCAACCCCACCAAGCTGATCGACGTCGTCGAGGTGGGGAAGCAGCTGCTCATCACCAGGGGATCATTGACGACGTTCTCAATCGCCAACGACGTGGCCAAGTACTTCGCCATCATCCCCGCACTGTTCGTCGCCACCTATCCCCAGCTCAACACGCTCAACATCATGAAGCTCCACAGCCCGACGAGTGCTGTGCTGTCGGCGATCATCTTCAACGCCTTGGTCATCGTGGCCCTCATCCCCCTCGCCCTCCGGGGCGTGAGGTGGCGCCCCACGAGCCCGGCGGCGATCCTCCGCCGTAACGTGGCGATCTACGGGGTGGGAGGGATCATCGTTCCTTTCATCTTCATCAAGCTCATCGACCTCATCCTCACGGCGACGGGGGGCTACTGATGCTCGTCCACCTCCGCCGCGCCGTCATCGTCTCGATCATCTTCTTCGCCCTCTGTGGCCTCGCGTACGGGTATGCCGCGACTGGCCTGTCGCACGTCCTGTTCAGGCACCAGGCGGACGGCTCGATCACGGCCAACGGCTCGACGTTGATCGGCCAGTCCTGGAGCGGACCCGGATGGTTCCAGGGCCGCCCCGATCCCTACACGCCCATGGCGTCCGGGGCCGCCAACCTCGGGCCCCGCTCCCAGGCGCTGCAGCAGGCCGTGGCCAAGCAGGTTGACGCCCTCAAGAAGCAGGGCATCCAGCCCACCCCCGGCCTGGTCACCACCTCGGGAAGCGGCCTCGACCCGGACATCAGCCCAACGGACGCCTACGCGCAGGTCAACGCCGTGGCCGCCGCACCGGCACCTGTCCCCGCCCCAGGTACATCAACTGGTGGCGGGCCACGTCCATGTGGCGGAGCTGGGCTTCCTCGGCTCGGACTATGTCAACGTCCTTGAGCTCAACCAGGCTCTGGCCCAGCTGCGGTGACCGGCGCAGCGTTCACCGCAAATGACCGCTGGGGTGGGCGACCAGCGGTGCCCGGCGGAGGGAACCATCAGGGAGCAGGGGTCGGAGCTCGTCATCTGGAACCCCCTCTACCGGCTCGAGCCGTAGATGGTGTGGTGTCATGACTGACCGTTCGCTTCAACCGTCTTCTCAGCCACCCCCAGCGAGCGCTAGTCCGGTTCCGCAGCAGAGCTCTGACGAAGCCGCCGTTGTGGCTCCGGCCGGCCACTTCCGGATCTACCTGGGGGCCGTCGCCGGAGTCGGCAAGACCTTCGCCATGCTGAACGAGGGTCACCGTCGCAACGGCCGCGGCACCGACGTCGTCGTGGGGTTCGTCGAAACCCACGGGCGCCAGCACACCGAAGAGCTGCTCGAGGGCCTGGAGGCGATACCGAAGAAGTCGATCGAGTACCGGGGGTGCGCCTTCGAGGAGATGGACCTCGACGCCGTGCTGGCCCGCCACCCCAAGGTCGCCCTCATCGACGAGATCGCCCATACCAACGTTCCCGGCTCGGGCCGCAACGAGAAGCGCTGGCAGGACGTCCTCGAGATCCTCGACGCCGGGATCGACGTGATCACCACGGTCAACATCCAGCACCTCGAGAGCATCGCCGACGCCGTCGAGCGCATGACCGGGGTCGCCGTGCGGGAGCGGGTGCCCGACTGGGTCGTCCGCAAGGCCAACCAGATCGAGCTCGTCGACTCCTCGCCGGAGGCGCTGCGGCGGCGGATGCTCCACGGCAACATCTATCCCAAGGAGAAGGTCCCCCAGGCGCTGACCCACTTCTTCCGCACCGAGAACCTCGTCGCCCTGCGCGAGCTGGCGCTCCGGTTCGTCGCCGACGCGACGGAGGAGGAACTGCTGGACCACCTGCGGCGCTACGAGGTCAGCTCCAGTCTGGGAGACGACCGAGCGGATCCTGGTGGGCGCGACCGGGGCGCCGGGCACCGACGCCATCATGCGACGGGCTGCCCGCATGGCGGCGAGGGTGCATGCCGAGCTTCACGTCGTCCACGTCAGCGGTGGGGATGGAGCGGGTCAGTCAAACCGCAAGGGGGTCGAGAAGCTCCACAAGCTGGCCATCGACCTTGGAGCTCAGTGGGACGAGCTACAGGCCGACGACCCTGCCCAAGCCCTCATGGAGTACGCCCGCAGGCACCAGATAACGCAGATCGTCCTCGGCTCCACTCGTCGAAGCAGATGGGAGGAGCTGACCAAGGGATCGGTGGCGAAGCGGATCCTCCGCGCCGCGGCCGACGTGGACACCGACGTGCACGTGATCGCTCGACGGGACGTTCGCCACGAGTCTTCCGACCCGGACGGCATCGCCGAGGAGTCGTAGCGCGACGGGCGGGGGCGCACACGGCAAGCCGGGCGCCGACGGACAGTCCGAGTCGGTAGAGCAGGTGGCAAGCAACCAGCGGGAGGAGACCGCTGATGCCAAGCCCGGCCGCCTCCACGTGTTCCTCGGCACCGCCGTCGGTGTCGGCAAGACCTACGCCATGCTCAACGAAGGGTGGCGCCGAGCCCAGGGCGGAGAGGACGTGGTGATCGCCCACTTGGAGAGGCACGGTCGCCCCGAAACCCGAGCTCAGCTCCATGATTTGGAGGTCATGCCTCCCCGACGGGTCACCTATCGCGGCGCCACCTTCGATGAGCTCGACGTGGCAGCAGTGATCGCCCGCTACCCCGACGTGGTCCTCGTCGACGAGCTGGCCCACACCACGATCATCGACGGTCGACCCCGCTGGAGGGACGTCGAGGACATACGGCTGACGGGCATCGACGTGATCACGACCCTCAACGTCGCAAACCTGCGGTCGGTGCGCGAGTACGCGGCGGAGGTAACGGGGGCGGGCACGATCGAGACGGTGCCGGACGAAGTGCTGCGAGACGCCCGTGTCGAGCTGGTCGACCTCCCCCCCGATGTGCTCCGCCGAAGGGTGGCAGAAGGGTACGTCTATTCCGCTGATCGTGTCGGCGGGGCCCTGGCCAATTACTTCCGGGCCGAGAACCTGGCTGCTCTCAGCGAGCTGAGTCGGTCGTGGATGGCTGGGTCCGTGGACGAGGAGGGCCCGGCCATCGTGGCCCGCTACACCCAAACGGGCCCAAGGCCGGTGGTGGTCGCTGGGCTGTCGGGCCGCAGAGGTGGCGAGGCGATCGTGCGACGGGCTGCGGAAGTGGCCGAGTCAGCCGACGCCGATCTCGTCGCCGTCCATGTCCTAGAAGGCGACGCGCGGAGCGGGCCTTCGGGCCTCTTGGCTGAGTACCGGGATCTCGCCCATGCTCTCGGCGCCAGCTACAACGAGGTACGGAGCGAAGATGCCGTAGATGGCCTTGCCATCGCCACCACCGAGCGCGGGGCGAGCGCCGTGGTCGTGGGTCGACATCGCTCCCGCTGGTTAGACCTGCTCAGCGGGTCAGTGGCCCGTCGCCTTCGGCGCAGGCTCCCCGAGGTCGCCGTCGAGACGGTCGAGCACGACTGATCCGCCAGACCGGCAAACGCTTCGCGGCAGTTGCCTGGAAAGGCGAGGAAGGGATGATATGCCATGAAGGAGATCTCCTCGTTATCGGGGCGGGTGGTCCATTCTGGAGGTGGAGACGCTCCTCAGACATCCCGAGGTTCAGTGGACTCGATAGTCGGCGAGATGCTCGATGACTGCGGTCATCACCGACTCGGGCTGCTCCTGCACGAGCCAGTGCCCAGCGTCAAGTTCCACTACTCGGTACGGGCCCGTCATGTACTCCGCGCCGAGGTCGACACTCATCCGGCGGACGTAGGGGTCGTCTCGCCCCCAGATCAGCATTGTCGGCGTGTCGACCGCGCGGAAGAAAAAGGACTGGTCGTCCAACGCACGGCGGTGCCCGGTGACGCGCGGTACCAGTTCAGCGCGCCGGTGAGTGCTCCTGGCCTGCGGAAGACCGATAGGTACGCATCGACTTCGCGTGCGTCATGTGCCGTCCATGCGGTCCGCAGACCCGCGAAATCGTCTGCTTCCAACACGGCCTCCGCGGCGTGATCGTCAGCGGTGAACAGGTCCAGAAAGCCGCGGTACAGCTCCTCATCGGGGTCATCTCGGACCGCTCGCGCGAACGCGAGGTAATGAGGGATCGACATCGCGAACGTAGCTCGCGACAGCGCTGGAGTCGATCGACAACGCGGCCCACGTCACAGCAGCTCCCCAGTCATGCGCAATGACGTGGTAGCGATCGAAGCCCGCCGCCTCCGCGATAGCTAGCACGTCCCCGGCCAGCTCCTCATGGCCGTATGATTCCACCTCTGTAGGCCCGCGCCTGCGCTGTATCCACGTTGATCCGGCGCGAGGCAATGGAATCCCGCGTCGGCCAACGTCGCCATGGAAGCGTCCCACATAAGAGAGGTTTCCGGGAAGCCATGCAGCAACAACACCGGCTCGCCGCCTGTTCCCGTCTCACGGCAGGAGAACCGCAGTCCGTTCGCCTCGATCTCACGACTCGACACGGTCACCTGATATCTCCACGACCATCCGGTGCCGAAGCATGCCACAGATGACGCGCTGGCGAAGGTATGCAGCGGAATCATTCGAGGCGAGCACTGGCCCGGCAGCAGTTGAGGCGAGGCCAGCGGCCAGCGGCACCGCCACGGTGGTCGAGATGTGGCCGAGCCTCAAACGCCCGTGAGCAGGCCACCGAACTTGAGTCCTAGCCAGGGCTTGCGACCGCCGGAGGATGATCTTTTTCCGCAGAACGGGACCCATTGGCCTATGCGCCCGTATCCGACGAGGAGGAAGGCAACGGGATCGGCGGAGAGCCAGCAATCGACTCTCCCGTCGGGCTCCGTCACGACGGCTTTCCGGTCCTCGATTGCGACCCGGTATTTGGGACCACGCGGAAGCGCAACTCATAGGTGATGTGAAGACCCGCCGCCCTATCTTGGTCGAGGTACTCGGGAACCATGGCAATGATCCCGGCCATGACAAGCAGGGCGTCCTCCCGCTCGATCGGCCACGGGTGGCGCAGTGCGCAGGCGATGACAAGGCGGTGGACGAGCTCCTCGCGACCAGCGCTGTGGTCATGACCGGAACGGTCATGGAGACGCCGGTCTCGGTGAGGCCTTGCTCTTCGAGCGAGCGTTGTCCGGCTACAGCGATTAAGCAGTCGGTCCCAGTCACAAGTATCGAGTTCGAGCAGTGATCGGTTCCTGGCAGCCGCCTCCCTGGGCTGAGGTCAGAACCTGAAGCGAGTCAGCCCGCCCGGCTCGGTGCCCAGGGCCACGGTCGCCGAGTGTGGCGTGATGCGATACACGTTCCACGGCGGTGGTCCCTGCGACGGCGCATTGAACGGAGCGGTGATACCGGACCCGCTCTCATCCGGTTCGGTCGGCCACCCCTGGTCCGCCCAAGCCTTGGCAACCCGCGCCAGTGCGGCCGGGTCGGTCACCCGCGCTGCCTCACCCTCGACGACGACGTCTGCATCGCGGATCGACACCGCGATCGAGCAGCGCGGATCGCGGGCGACGTTGCGGCTCTTCCGGGTTCCCGATCCGGTCTGGAACCAGAAGCTTCCGTCCAGCCAGAGCGCACCGACCGCTGTCACATGCGGGCTGCCGTCATCGTTCACCGTCGAGAGCCACGTCGTGCGAGCGTTGTGGGCGTCCGGAGCCGGCGGCGATCCGGCATCGAGCTTCTCAACCACGTTCGCCCAGTTCACTGGGGGCAGCCCGTCCGCCGCACCCAAGTTGATGATGTCCATTGCGTCTCCCTTCTGGTAGCCCGGCGACACTGCTCACGGTCTGTGTCGTCCATAAGACGTTTACGGGTCGGCAGAGTCATCGCGTCGTGCGCCTCCGGGGACTCCTAACCCCAACGCCGAGGACCGATCCCCCGAAGACGGCCAGGCATTACTACCGGGGACCTCCAGGAGCCCGGGGGATATGCCCCATCAGAACACCGAAGGTTGTCCCCTATCCGCAGTACGGTGCATCCCTGACCGCGGGCTCGGCGCCAGTGCGTCCTCGTCGGTTCGCTGAGCTGCGGTCTTCAGAGCTCGATCGTGTAGCCATGGCGCATGCATCACACCGCCCCGGCGTTTGTCCTAAGACTGTTGCTACGAACGGCATTAGGGCTTCGTCGTCGAGGTAGTCGAGCTCTGCCCAGTCCCAGCGGTGATCGTGAACTGACCCTGGGCGACGGTGCCTTGATCTCCAGTCGCTTTGACCGTGTACAGGCCAGGCGTGTCGGTCTGTGTCGCTTGGTACGTTGTGGTCACGGTGCCGTCGACGCCAGCCTTGTGCGGAGGTCCCGTAAACGGCTTTCCCTGAGCGCTCGAGATCTCGAACCGAAGGTTCTCCCCGGGCTTAAATCCTGTCGCCGCCAAGGTGAAAACCGCACCCACTGGGGCCTGTGGGGGCGTGACCTTGACGGTCGCCGCGGGCAAAGTGGAGCTTGTTGATGGCCGCGAGGTGCTCGTCGACAGGGACGAGGAGGTGGACGAGCTTCCGGACCATATGGCGGCCCCGATGCCGATGCCGGCACCTACCATCGCGACACCAAATACGACGGCGCCTCCAATGAGCCTCCAGCGCACCAAAGCAGTATGAACCGGGAGAGCCCGCTGGCGTCAAGTGGCGTAGGACATCCCTGAGGGCGTTCCGACGGGTTCAGGGTTCAGACTGCTCTCCCAAGGCCGTCTGACTGAGACCCAAAGGAGCGCTGAGAAGCGATGAGCCTGCCTCGGTGTTAGTCACCTCTACTCGGTGGCGAGGACCTCGGGGCTCCTAGCCGGTCGGAGCAGGTGCCTCCAACGCCGCCTTGATCCGCTCCAGCGTCGTCCGCATGGCGTCCTCCCGGCGTCGGTCCCTATCCCGCATGAGGAAGTCCTCAGCGAAGCGGGCGTTGAAGGGAAGCCAGATGCACTCGAAAGACTCGGTCAGGTCAGTGCCGCCGTCGGCGGGATCCAAGACGTAACGCCATCGGACCATTTCCCGGTCGCCCCGGAGCGTGGACCAGGCCAGCTCGCGCTCGGGGTCGGCCACCTTCACCTCGCACCTCATGGACCACTTCAGCCAGTCGTACTTGTTCGAGCCCTTGAACCGGGCGCCAACTTTGGCCGGGGACTGGGCGCCATCCAGCCAGCGGACCTGGTGGCACTCCGGGCTCCACTCGCCCATCCGCTCCACGTCCGCCAAGGTGTCCCAGACTCTCCGAGGCGGGGCGTCGATGTGGATCTTGACCTCGCCGCTGCGAGCTGTGCGCATGGTTCCACCCCCTGGCCTTGATCCGACAGCCGACGCGCAGCCTATCGCCGCTGGCCGGTACGCCCGGTGGTGTCGACACGGTTCTGCTGGCGGGCGCTATAACGACATCCCGACTAGGGCTTGCGTGCGACAGCTGATCCCGACCGACATCCTTGCGGAGACGCCGTTTCCAACCGGACGACCGACCCCTACCGCTCATCCGACGTGTCCCAAAACGACAGGAACCGATCGTCCTCGAAATGCCGGCTGAAGGCTCAGCTGCTGAGCAGCTTCCTTGCGCGGTCAACGTGCCTAATTCGTGCCTGCGCGTCCAGCCATTCGTTGGAGCGAAGCAGTTGTCGCTCATCCGGAACGTGTTGACGGCCTTCTGAGCTGTCCGTCTGTCCTCCACAGCGCCGACAGACCGCCATTCGCCCGTTTGTCTCTGGAGCATGGTCCCCATCGAGCCGACTGCCCATATGCAATGCTTCGTGCGAGACCACGATTCTTCTCCTCGCTCGGCGCGCCCCTCTTCGAGCGGATGTCGAACCGAAAGGACTACAGCGAGCTCAAGGTGAGCGACTTCGTCCTTTGGTACACATTACCTCGCCTTGCGCCACTCCATCCGAAATCGTCGTGTGGTCGAAGACGGTGGCCTCAGAGTCCGGGAAGATGAGCCCGAGGTATCCCAGATCACCCTTTGGGTCGGCCTCTGGCCATATCTCCAAACGCCGGCAGCGGGACGATATCGCTGCCAGTGTCCATAGCCAGTCGTCTATCGGCGGGTGAGGGTGAGGTGGGTGACGCCGCTGGGGGAGCTGACGGACTCCATATCGAAGCGCTGCTCAAGTTCCCCCAGCCCGTCCCAGAGGCGCTCGCCCCGCCCAAGGACTATGGGCACGATCACTACGTGCATGTAGTCGATCTGGTCGGCGGCAAGAAACTGGCGGATGGTCGACGGCCCACCGCCGATGCGGACGTCCAGGCCGCCAGCGGCCTCCCGGGCAACCTTCAGAGCCTCGGCGGGGTTGGCGTCGATGAAGTGGAACGTCGTCCCGCCATTCATCTGGATCGAGGGCCTGGGGTGATGGGTGAGCACGTAGACCGGGGTATGAAATGGCGGGTTATCGCCCCACCAGCCCCTCCAGTCTTGGTCAGCCCACGGCCCGCGCTGGGGTCCGAACTTGTTCCGACCCATGATCTCCACTCCGATGCCCGGAGCCCAGTTGCTGGCGAAGGCATCGTCGACGCCGGTGCTTCCGCCCGGGTCGCCCTGCGTCTCTTGGTGGCCGCGGAAGGTGCGGGTGGGGAAGAACCATTCGTGGAGCCGGGTGCCGGCATGTCCGAACGGTGCCTCGAGAGTTTGACCATCACCGGTGCCGAACCCGTCAAGGGACACCGAGAAGTTGTGGACCCGGACTCGTGACATAAGACCTCTCCTCAAAAGGTACTCATAGGAAATTACCCCGTGGGGTTGCCCGGTTCGGGCAACCAGGCTCCGTCTAGGTAGACGACCCGCCCACGCTCAGTTCATCGATGACAGGGTCGATTCTCGCCGTCGGGACCAGGAGCATCCCCACCCGGCGCCCTATTATCCCGGAGCGCGAGCGCCCCCACACGCCGGTTCGGCGGGGCGGGGGCTGAAAGACGTGGCGAGCGATGCCTCCTCGACGCCCTGACCGCCCGGGCGCCCGCCGGTGGGCGGCTCCCCGGAGATGTCCGTCGTCGACCGATGAGTCGGCGGCGCCAGCCGAGTCATAACGGGCATGGCCAAGGTGCTGACCCACATGTGCATGTCGCTGGACGGGTTCGTCGCCCAGCCCGACGACAACCCGGCGGAGCTGTTCGACTGGTACTGGAGCGGCGACGTCGTGGTGCCAAGCGCGCAGGAGAGCATGAGCTTCTCGGTCGATGCCGCCAGCGCCCCGATGCTGCGGGAGCTCACGTCGGGCTGCGGCGCGGTGATCGCCGGCCGGCGGCTGTTCGACCAGACCGACGGCTGGGGCGACAACCACCCCGCCGGCGCCCCGGTGGTCGTCGTGACCCACCGTCCGCCGCCCGAAGACGCCGCCGAGCGGTTCCCGCGGACGACCTTCACCGGCAGCGTCGAGGAGGCGATCGCGACGGCGAAGGAGATCGCCGGCGACAAGTTCGTCACGATCGCCAGCGCCGACATCATCCAGCAGGCGCTGAACCTCGGCCTCGTCGACGAGCTCTGCATCAGCCAGGTGCCGGTGCTGTTCGGTACCGGCATCCGCTACTTCGGCGAGCTCGTCGGCGGCCACGTCATGCTCGAGGACCCCATCGTGGTCCAAGGCACCCGGGCGCTCCACCTCCGTTACCCGGTGCGCCGCTGACTGGCGTCTGCGAGCCGAGACATCGTCGCAAACACCCGGCACCTTGCGAGGCGCGGCAGCCAACACGCCCAAGCCCAAATGCAGATCGAGCGGTTTGATATCTTCGATCCGTCGCTCACGCCGGGAGTGGAGGGCGCAAGGGGGGAGTTGACGATGACCGATGTCGACGTGCTCGTCGTAGGAGCCGGACCGGTGGGGTTGACAGTGGCGGGCGAGCTACGGCGCCGTGGTCTCGGGTGCCGCATCATCGACCGACTGGAGGCCCCGGCTGGTGTTGCCAAGGCAGTTGGAGTCCAGCCTCGGACCCTGGAGATCTGGGAGGCCACCGGTGTGCTGGCGGATGCGCTCGATGCGAGCACCCCGATGGTGGGTCAGAAGGTTTTCGTCAACGGCCAGGAGACATCCGAGATGAGGATGAACCTCCCGTCGTCGGTGCCCTTCGAGTTCGTCTCACTGCCCCAGTACGAGACGGAACGGATCCTCTCCGACCACCTCGAGCGCATGGACACCCCCATCGAGAGGGGTGTGGAGCTCACCTCGTTCAACCCGGACCCGGAGGGGGTGAGTGCAGAGCTCGTCGGACCCGGGGGCCAGGAGACGGTACGGGCGCACTTCCTCGTGGGATGCGACGGTGCCCATAGCGCGACCCGGAAAGGCCTCGGCGTCGAGTTCACCGGCGATGCCTTCCCCGACGAGTACATGTTGGGGGACGTCGAAGTCGACTGGTCCATGCCCTCGGGTCTCGTGATCCGGGCCATGCACCAGACGAACGGGCAGGTCGATGACCTCCTGGTCTGCATACCGCTGCCGGGACGAAATCGCTACCGGATGTCGATGCTGGTTCCCTCGGAGCTGGCGACGAAGCCGCCAGCCGAGGGCGAGGTGGCTCACGGGATGGAGGCTGCACGGGTCCCTGAGTTGGACCATATCCAGGCCGTCCTCGACCGCCTGGCGCCGCAGGCCACGCGGGCCTCCAATATGCGCTGGTCGTCACTCTTCCGCATCAGCCACCGGATCGTCGACCGCTACGGCGACGGCAGGGTCTTCCTGGCCGGAGATGCCGCCCATATCCACCCTCCGACGGGAGCTCAAGGCATGAACACCGGCATCCAGGACGCCTACAACCTGGGCTGGAAGCTCGGCCTGACCCTGCAAGGGGTCGCCGTCGATGGGCTCCTCGACACCTATAACGCTGAACGCCACCCTGTTGGCGAAGAGGTCGTAGGCCGCACCGTGCGACACGCCCGCGCCGGCTTCGAGGCCGACCCAGACGATCCGTCGACAGTCGTGCTTCGAGAGGCCCAGCTGCTGGTCGGTTATCCGGACAGCCCACTGGTCGGCGAAGACGTAGAGGGCACGCAGCTCGCTGAGGGTCCGCGTCCCGGCCAGCGCGCCCCCGACTGCCGAGGGCTGCGACGCCGGTCGGTCGCTTTCCCCGTGCGGCTCTTCGAGTTGCTCCGAGGGGGCGAGCACACGCTCCTCTTGTACGCCGAGGCCGAGGACCAGGCCGCCGGGTTCAGCAGGCTGGCAGCCGAAGCGACAGAGCGAGCCGCTCGGCACTTGCACACCTACGTGGTCCTCGCCGCCAGCGTGGATCCCGCTCATGTGCTGCTTCCCACGGTTCAAGACGTCGCTGGAGAGTTCCGTTCTGCCTACGACGCCGCAGGCGGGTGCGGATACCTCATCCGGCCAGATGGCTACGTCGGATACCGGGCAGGAAAGATCTCCAGTCCGAACCTACTGGCCCACCTGGGTAGGACATTCGCGAGTTGATTGGCCTCGTCCCGTCGGCTGGCAGGGCCTGACACGAGGTGCCGGGAGCCGTTCCGGAGCCTGGCCGAATAGACGCCAGGCAGGAACTGACAATTCGGGCGGCGAACCACTCCTTGACATTGCTAGGGGTTGGTCATGCGTCGGTTCGTCACGCTTGCTGTCGTCGGGGGCCTTCTCGGGCTCGTGCCTCCGGTTGCCGCACACGCCGCTACGTCGTCACCGGCGTGCGCCGGGACGCCCAGGCTGATGATCGTCTCCGCCTACCCGGCGGAGATGGGCAAGATCATGAAGGCCACCAAGCTGGACAGCGTCGAACCGGTCCGGTCGGCGGCGCCCGACAGCAAGGAGTACTGGACGGGGACCCTCGAGGGGAAGGCGGTCATCGAGGCGCTCGTTGGCATCGGTCCGGTCGACGCGACCCACACGACCAAGGACGCGTTCGCCGTGTTCGGGGGCTGCATCACCGGGATCGTGTTCTCGGGGGTGGCGGGGGCGGGCTCCGACGACCTCGGTCCTGGCGGGGCTCCACGCAGCTCCCGGATCGGTGACGTGACCGTGCCCGACGGGTGGAACAACGGTCAAGGGCCGTACGACGGTGTGACCGACACCACGATGATGTCCGTGGCAGCCGCGGTCGCTCCTGGCGTTCATCTGGAGAACACGACGCCAGCCGGCGACCGAGCCTGCCTGTGCGTCGACCCGGGCACCATCCCGGGCCTCACGTTCCCCTACGTCCCGACTGTCCTTCTGCACGGGGAAGGCGCGACGACTGACCCGTTCGGGGGCCAGCCCTCCCCGTGCCTGCAGCATGGTGGCGATCTCGGAGGTTGCGAGCCGTGTCCGGCGGCACTCGGTACGTCCCCGGACCCGCAGCGTTTCGTCACGGGCATCTCGAACCCGGCGCTCGTTCCCGGGCTGGTTACCGGGAGTGCGGGGTCGGGCGGATCGGGATCAGGCCAGTTCATCGAGGTCGACGACGAGACGGGCGCAGTCGGGGCGGTGGCCAACTCTCACCAGGTGCCGTTCATCGGCTTCCGGGGGATCTCGGACGGATCGCCCGACCCGTTGATGCTGCCCGGCTACCCCGCTCAATTCGTGGTGTATGACCAGCTCGCTGCGGACAACGCCGCGGCGATGACACTGGCGTTCGTCGGCGCCTGGAGCTGACGCTATTCGATCCGGACAGCGTCTGTGGAAAGGTACCTGCCCGGTCTCCCGCACCGTGGACCTCTCGCTGCCAACGGGCGCCCGCGAGTGGTCCGAGGCCTCGATGTGGGTGTCTGCGATCAGACCGCGATGCGGTACCGCAGGTAGATCACGCCGCGGCTGAACCGCTGCTCGTCGATCAGCTCGAGCTCGACGCGCACGTCGCGCGGCAGTGCGGGCTTGCCTCCACCGACGAGGACAGGGTAGATGAACAGCCGGCATTCATCGATCAGCCCGGCTTCGAAGGCCTGCCGGGCGAGGTTCGCCCCGCCCACGGTCAGGTGGCCAGTGGCGGAGGCCTTCATGGTCCGGATCGCGTCGGCGTCGAAGCGGCGTTCCAGTCGAGTCTTGGCGGTCGCGACTTCCTCGAGCATTGTCGAGTACACGACCTTGTCGGCCGCCTGCCACATGTTCGCGAAGTCGGCCATGAGCTCCGACTGGGCACCCAGGCCGGGGTTCGTCTCCCAGACGGCCATCGTCTCGTACAAGCGCCTGCCGTACAGGTACGTGCCGGCGGACCGCTCCAGGTCGGTGATGAAGACGAAGACGTCGTCGTCGGGGGCGCCGAACTCGAAGCTGCCGCGGTCGTCCTCGATGAAGCCGTCGAGGGACACGTTGGATGTGTAGATCAGGTCGGCCACGGCGCTCCATTCCAGCAGATGAGGGTGGGTTCCACCACCTGCCATCGCTCGCGGTGACGAGGTCGACCGCGTCCCGCTGGGCCCCTTCGCCATTGGGAAGCGAGGCGCTTGTCAGCGGCGCGTCTGAGGTCGTCTTGGCGACATGATGGTGGTGCACGTGAAGCGGTAGAGATCGGCAGTCACCGTTGCGACGTGGTTGAATCCGCTGGTCAGGGCCATTGGCGCTCGTTTCGTTTTGTTCAGTCCGAGACGAGCAGGGTCTTCGCCACTGTCTCTCGGGCCTCGATGGCATGATGCGCTCGGGCGGCGTCAGCCAAGGGAAAGGTCTGTCCCACAACCGGGGTGATCGCGCCGTCGCGGACTTCGTCAAGGGCGGCGCGCATGAGCCTGGACCGGTCCTCCGGTCGATATTGCAGATCTACGATCGTGGTAACGGTCACCCCGCGGCGACCAGCTTGCTCGGCATTGATAGGGGCAAACGTTCCGCTGGACGAACCGTGGGCGGAGAACCGGCCACCGTCAGCCACCAGTTCGAACGCCTGGGCACCGAGTTGTCCTCCGACTCCGTCGAGCACGACCGCAGGTCGCATACCGCCGGTGGTCTGCAACACGGTGTCAGGCCAGTCTGGCTCTGTGTAGTCGATGGCGGCTTTCGCACCGGTGGCGACAATCAGCTCTTGTTTGGCCTTGCCCCCAGCAGCGCCTATGACGTGCGCGCCGCGGGCGGCGAGCAACTGGACCAATAGGATCCCCATTCCGCCCGCGGCGCCGAGGATGAGCGCCCACTCGCCTGCCGGGACACCGACCGTTTCGATGATCCGCAAGGCGGTGGTGCCGTCATGAAGCACGGCGGTGGCATGGTGGAGCTCGACGCCGTCGGGCACGGCGACGGTATTGTTCAGGTCGGCCACGGCGAGTTGGGTGTAGCCACCGGTGCCGCCCGCACCACCGGTGTGCGCCGCCACCGGTCGACCGAGCCAGGACGGGTCGACGTCCTCTCCGGCGGATACGACGGTGCCGCCTACGCCGTTTCCGGGAATATAGGGCGGACGGATGGGAAAGTAGTCGGCACCCCGGCCGGATCGGATGATGGTGTCGACGAAGAGCACGTCGCTGGCCGAGGCCGCTATGAGCACCTGGTCCGGCTGGGGGACAGGGTCCGCAAAGGCTTTGAGCTGCAGGACGTCTGGTCCGCCGAAGGTGGCTGCTTCTATGGCATGCACCGTTCAGGCGGCCTCGTTGCTGTCGCGGTCCGGAGCCACGTTTCGGGACTCGAAGCCTGGACGGTCAGGATCGACGTTGAAGCCGACAATGCGTCGGGGGTTGATCCGGATGATCTCCGGCGCCAGGTGACCGTCGCGATCGTGGGTACCGATGGCTGTTTCGGCCACCCCGCGGATCTCCAGGAAATGAGCACCAGCCATGCCCGGCTCGGTTACCTCGTCGACGACGAAGCTGACCTTGGGGTTCGCTTGGACGTTCTTGTACTTGGCGCTGAGGCCCATGTTGAACCCGGCGATGTCGATAGTCCCCAAGTCCCGGTTGCAGGTGAAGCCCACTGGCTTCACCTGGGGTGTCCCATCTGGGCCCAGGGTGGCCAGATGTCCCCGGGCTTGGCGGGTGAGGAACCGTTCTTCGGCGGGGGTGAAGGTCATAGGCGTCAACCTATAACCTCAGGTAAGGTTGAGGTCAACCACATGTCTGGAACTTCTTCGTGGTAGACGTTAGGCCGATACGAGCAGACGAGGTGCCGCGTTGATCCTGCCGAAAGAACGCGACCCTCGTCTCGTGACGATCCGCCGCGGTGGGACCCTCACTGATTCGGATCACCATCTCCTCGCCCTGTGGGCGGCATCGTGCGCGGAACACGTCCTGGACCTCTTCGAGTCAGCTCGGCCTGAGGACCCGCGACCACGTCACGCCATCGAGCTCGGGCGGGCCTGGGCGCGCGGCGAGATCACCATGACCGAGGCACGTTCGGCAGGGGGCCACGCAATGGCCGCGGCGAGGGATCTGAGAGGGGCGCCACGCCACGCCGCGTACGCCGCCGGCCAGGCGGCGGTCGTCGCACACGTCGCGGCCCACGAGCTCGGCGCGGCCGCCTATGCGATCAAGGCCGCACGTGCCGCCGCGCCGGAGGGAGAGGGCGAGAGCGCAGGGCGACTCGAGTGCCGGTGGCAGCGCGACCGGCTCCCGGAGGCGATCCGCGAGCTCGTACTCGACGACCAGCGGTTGCGGAACGACATCTGCTGGTCGGTGTTCCACTGCTGAAGGGTGCCAGACGCGCGTGCGCACCCGCATCGCAAGGGGTTGTCCGTCCGCACCGAACAAACGAAGGAGGGTAACTCACTCCTTGCCATTCTCAATGTAGCGCGCTCCGGGCCCTTGCGGCAAGGCCCTCGTCGGTGCGCACAATCTCCGGTCCGAACGAGACACACGGGGGGTGGCGCATGACCGAGCATGCGGTGGTGATCGCCGGAGGCGGTCCGACCGGGCTGATGTTGGCGGGCGAGTTGGCGTTGGCGGGGGTCGACGTCGTGATCGTCGAGCGGCGCGCCGAGCCAGGCGCTCGACGGCTCGCGCTCCGGCGGCCTGCACTCGCGCACCATCGAGGTGCTCGATCAGCGCGGCATCGCCGATCGGTTCCTCGCGGAGGGGCAGGCGATGCAGGTCCAGGCGTTCGCCGGGATCCCGTTGGACATCAGCGACTTCCCCACCCGCCACAACTACGGGCTCGCGCTGTGGCAGAGCCACTTCGAGCGCATACTGGCCGCCTGGGTCGGCGAGCTGGGGGTGCCGATCGCTCGCGGACGTGAGGTGACGGGCTTCGCGCAGGACGACACCGGCGTCGACGTCGAGCTGTCCGACGGCCAGTCGCTACGGGCGGAGTACCTCGTCGGGTGCGACGGAGGACGCAGCGTGATCCGAAAGGCGGCCGGCATCGAGTTCCCCGGGTGGGATCCGACGACCAGCTGGCTGATCGCCGAGGTCGAGATGGACGAGGAGCCGGAGTTCGGCCTGCGCCAGGGTGGTGGCATCGGCCGGGCGGACGGAGGGCGAGTACGGGTCGTACTGACCGAACAGCACCTCGAACACACCAGCGAGCCCACCCTGCAGGATCTCAGCGAGGCGCTCATCGCCGTCGACGGGACGGACTACGGGGTGCACAGCCCTACCTGGATCTCCCGTTTCACCGACATGACCCGGCAGGCGGCGTCCTACCGCAAGGGACGTGTGCTGCTCGCGGGCGACGCCGCACACGTGCATCCCCCGCAAGGTGGACAGGGCCTCAACACCGGCGTGCAGGATGCCGTGAACCTCGGATGGAAGCTGGCCCAGGTGGTCAACGGGACATCACCAGACGGCCTCCTGGACACCTACCACGCCGAGCGGCACCCGGTCGGTGCCCGCGTGCTGCGCAACACCATGGCGCAGGTCGCGCTCAGCGGGCACCGACGAGCGCACCGATGCGTTGCGCGACACCATGACCGAGCTGCTGAGCATGGACGAGCCGCGCAAGCGGTTCGCCGCGATGATGTCCGGTCTGGACATTCACTACGACCTCGGCGAGGGACACCCGCTGCTCGGACGCCGCATGCCCGATCTGGACCTCGTGACCGCCGACGGCCCGCTGCGGGTCTTCACCCTGCTGCACGACGCCCGGCCGGTGCTGCTCAACCTCGGTGAGCCCGGCGGCTTCGACATCACTCCATGGGCGGATCGGGTCCAGCTGGTCGACGCTGCATACGCCGGCCTGTGGGAGCTTCCGGTGCTCGGGCGCGGTCACCGCTCCCACTGCCGTGTTGATCCGGCCCGACGGATACGTCGCCTGGGTTGGGGACGGCACAGATACCGGGTTGCGTGACGCCCTGACCACCTGGTTCGGAACACCATGACGAGACGCAGCTGGAGTGCCGGGTCAATCGTCTCGTCGAGCCCTCTAGTCCGGTCCCTCTTCGACGAGGCTCGGTATGTCCTCCAGCTGTCGACGGCGGGCTTCATCAGCTTCCTCGAGGGCCTCGCTGTGGGCCACCGAGGCGGCCACGACGGACGTGGACCGCTCGCGGCTGGCGCCAAGGGCGGCCTTCGATCGGAGGGATTCAGCCTCATCGATCAGACGGTCACGGGAGCGAGCGCTCGCCGCGGCGACATCCGACGCCTGGCTGTTCGCCCGAGCGGCAGCTCCCAGGGCGGTGTTGCTCGCATCGCTCGCCGACTCGACTGCCGTACGCGCCGCTTCTTCTGCGGCTCGTAGCGCTTCTGCGTAGCGCTGCTCGGCCTGGTCTACAGCGCTGGTGCGAACCGCTTCAGCGTCCCGGACCGCTTGCACGTGTTGATCGGAGATACTTCGGAGGGCCTCGGCTCGAGCCCGTGTCGCCCGTTGGGCGGCTTCGGCGCGGGCTACGGTCGCACGAGCAAGAGCCTCGGCGCGATCCGCTTCGCTGCGGAGGTCGTCGGTCGGTGCCGACGGGTCCGTCTGATCCGCTGGAGCATTCTCTGAGACGCCAGCTTCGTCAGCACCCCTGTCGGGGCTCGCCGGACCCGGATGGTTGCTCTCTGAGCTACCTGGTGCGTCGCTCACCACACCAGGATGCCCCCTCTGGTCGGGCCGTGCCCGCAATCGCGCCGATCCTCGACCGCATCGGCGGGGGCCCGGCTCTGGCAACCCTGTCTCAGGGCACCGGCGGCATCTTGTCGATTCTATCTTGTATCGATATAGTTGGGCCACAAGGAGTGCTCGCGAAGGAGCCGCGATCGGACGACGAGGCCGCACGTCAGCCAGAGAGAGGTGAGGGCAACGATGCCCTTCGAGATCGTCGTTGTGATGCTGGTACTGCTGACCCTGGTCGTGACCACTGCGATGGCCGTGGTCGGGCTGATCGGGCTGGTGGGAGCGATTCGGCTGGCGCCATGCCCGTCATGTCACCATCTGGTGAGATCGATCCCCCCGTCGGTGTCAGCCTGCCCGTACTGCCACTACCAGCGGGCCCTGCACACCCTCCACCTGGCCCGCGACCATCACGACGGCCAACAGGCCTCCGTCTTGCACGATGAAGCCCGCCGGCTCCACCCTGCGGGCGACGGGACGGGATGACGGTCTTCTGCGTGTGCGGCTCTCACCGCAGCCGCCGCCGGAGGTGGTCGCCCAAGACGGTCGCCCCCGAGCGCTCCAGGTCGCGCGTGGCCGTCAGGAGGGTCAACGATCCCTTACGGGCGTGCGCCAGCAGAGCATCGACCGAAGGTTTCGCTGGTGACGTCTTCAGCTCGACCCGGTAACGGCGAGCGAACTCCTCGAAGCGCTCAGGTCGGTGCCCGTACCAGCGGCGGAGCTCGTCGCTCGGGGCCACGTCCTGTACCCACTCGTCGAAGAGCCCGGCGTCCTTGCTCACCCCTCGAGGCCAGAGCCGATCGACAAGCACGCGTCGCCCATCCCCTGCTCCGGGCTTCTCGTAGATCCGCCGGACGCGCAGGCGGTCGCCACCCACACCGTCACGCTACCGCAGGGCCTGGAGGGTGATGGTCGGCGGGCGCGGTCGCCCCCAGGAGGTCCGGTGACAGGCAGGCCCGACGGCGGAACCCCGGTGGGACACCTGTCTCCAGCCGAAGAGCTGGCGGCCGACGGGGTGACGGGCGGGCTGGTCCGACGTTGGGTCGCGACTCTCGACCCCGGTTGGTTCGCCTGGGTGATGGCGAGCGGCATCATCTCGGTCGGAGCGGAGCTACTGGGGTTCCACGTCCTGTCGTTGGTCTCATTGGGGATCACCGAGGTGGCCTTCGCCATGCTGATCGTCGCCTACGTGGCCCGGGCGGTCGTCTTCCCTGACCGGTTCAAGGCTTCCCTTTGCGACCCCAGGAGGGCCATGGCCTTCTTCGCGCTCGTCGCCGGCACCAACGTCCTGGCCATCCGGCTGATCATGGACGGTCACCCCTTGGTCGGGTTGGTGCTCGGCGCGGGGGCGTCGCTGATCTGGCTGCTGCTGACCTACGGTCTGCCCGGCTCCATCATGGCGGGTGGTCGTCGTCCCGTTCTCGCGGACATAAACGGAACTTGGCTGATGGTGGTCGTCGCCATCCAGTCGCTCGCCATCGTCGCCGCCGGGCTGGCTCCGGTTGCACCCTGGTCATCTCTACGGCAGGGACTGCCCTTTGTGGCGGTCTCGTTCTGGTCGGTAGGGGTGGTGCTCTACGTCGTTCTCATCGTCGGAGTATCTCTCCGGCTCCTGCTCGTGGAGGTCACACCGGGTGAGATGGGGCCGGCGTACTGGATCACGATGGGAGCCACGGCCATCAGCGTCAGGGCGGCGGCGGGAATCCTCGTCCTCCGGGATCGTCCCCCCAGCACCCTCGTGCACGAGATGCACCCGCTCCTGGTGGGTGTGTCCGTCGCGCTATGGGCGTTCGGGAGCTGGTGGATCCCTCTGCTCGTTCTCTTCGGTGTGTGGCGCCACCTCCTACGTCGATACCCACTCTCGTTCGAGCCCGAGCTGTGGAGCATCGTGTTCCCGCTCGGCATGTACACGGTCGCGTCGGTGAGCCTGGGCAGGGCGGCGAACCTGGGCTTCTTGGTCGCCGTGGGCACGGTATGGCTGTGGGTAGGGGTCACTGCGTGGGTGGCTACGCTCGTGTCGATGCTTGCAGCACTGAGCGGGGCGGTACTGCGACTGCGGCGCGTGATCTCGTGAGGTGCTGACTCCGGCGCTCGACGCGGTCCGTCTGTTCCTCCACGTGCTGGCTGCCAGCGTCTGGGTCGGGGGTCAGCTCACCCTGGCCGGACTGGTGCCTGGGCTGCGCGCACTGGGGCCCGATGCCCCCTCGACCGTAGCCCGGCGCTTCTCTCGGGTTGCCTGGCCCGCGTTCGCGCTGCTGGTGGGAACGGGCGTCTGGAACGTGATCGCCGTCCACCCCTCGCGCCAATCGGGCTCGTGGCGGTTGGCCCTCTGGATCAAGTTGGTGGCGGTGGCCCTGTCAGGCCTGTCTGCCTGGCTTCACGGCCGGGCGCGCTCTCGGCGGGGCTTGGCGGTGTGGGGTGCCATCAGCGGGCTGACCGCGGTGGCCGCGCTCCTGCTGGGAGTGCTGCTCGAGGGATGACAGCGCGGTCGGCCCCAGCCGCCCATCGTGCTCATCACGAGGACTACCGGGCCGGTGACGGCAACGCCCAGGACCGAGCCCACCTAGACGGAGCGCTCGAGGAGCGCCACCGCACCGGCAGCGGGGGCGGTCACCGACCCCGGCGGTCGCTCCTCCCAGAAGCGCCGCAGCCCGGCGCGAGAGACCTCGACGAGGTCCAGCCGGTCGAACTCGGGGGCGCGCCCCGGCTGCGACGGCGCTCGCCCTCGGCGGCGGTCAGATCGAGCCGAAGGCACACCTCCGGACGCAGCCGCAGCAGGTCGTAGGCGACGCCGAGGACCCGCAGCCGAGGGGCCAGCGCGGCGTGGCCACCGGGCAGTTGGACGCCGAGCTCCTCGCCGAGCTCCTGCCCGGCCGCGGCCACCAGCGGGTCCGCCGGAGCGCCCGACGGAACCGGTTCGAGCATGCCCGAGGGGGCCACGTGCGACAACCCGGGATCGGCGGCGAGGTCGGGCCGTCGTCTCCCGACGAAGAAGGAGGTGCCGGTCGGCGTGGGCACCGTCGTGATCACCGAGAGGCCGATGGCCGCGGCCCGTCCGCGCCCGGAGCGGAGCGGCCCCGCCCCAGGGTCGGCAGCGGCGTCGGCCAGATCACGCAGCGGGAGCGTCACGGTCGACCCCGGCGCAGAACGCGAAGGCACGGCGGTCAGGTACTCGGCGCGCAGGGCGTCGCAGGTCGCCAGCATGGCGAAGTAGCTCGACGGCGCGACAACGACGCGCCCGCCCGCTACCCGGTCCAACACCAGCACCGGCCCGTCGTGCAGGCGGGTTCCCTCCCGGTCCAGGGCGGCCCGATGCGGCTCGCCCGCGGCCAGCAGCCGATCGTCGATGGCGGGCGGCTCGGAAGACCCGCCCCCGACAACGGTGACGACTCGATCTGCGGGCATGCCGTGAGACAGCTCCTCGATGGCGACCGGATGCGTTCCCCCCTGACGCTTGACCGCCGGGGCGAACGAGCTGTACCGCTCCGCCAGCGGCCCGAACCGGTCAGCCAAGGGACCCGCTCAGGCTGCCGCTGTAGGTCCGCGAGCGTACGACCTCGCGAAAGGCCGACAGGGCAGACGGAGACGAGTCGACGCGCCAGTCTCCGTCGGTCCGCTGGTCGAACCAGACCACGGCGCGGACCCGTGGGAGATCGGCGGGCACCTGTTGCAGCAGACCCTGCCGGATCCACGCCGCCTTGTCGCCGCCCACCTCCGTGGAGGACGTCTCCGCGATCATGACGGGCTTGCCCGTCAGATCGATGAGCTTGCGGTACGAGGGTCCGAAGACCTGCCCTAAGCTCTTCCATCCCACGCGGCCGGTGTTGTAGCCGTCGAGCGCGACCCAGTCGACCCAGGCGTCGCCCGGGTAGAGGTTCTGGAACGGGCAATCCCCACCGCAGTCGGTGTTGGGTGACCACACCCACCTGACGTTGGTCGCGCCCGCACGTCGGAACAGGTCGACGACGTGGTGCCAGGCGGCGACGAACGACTGGGGCGTGTTCCCGTCGGCACCCGGGCCGAACGGCGAGCTCGGCAGGTTCATCTCGTGGGCCAGGCGGAGAAGGAACGGCTTCTTGACGCTGGCGGCCAGGTGGGCGGCCTCGATCAGGTAGTCGTCGTGGTCGCCGGCTGCGATGTCGGCGAGCGGCACGCCGTGTCCGTCGATGACGGGGTCCCAGGTGATCATAGGTACGGCGTCCCGCCCGTCGACGTTCGGCACCTGGTCGCTGTAGAAGAGCGGCTCGGACCAGCTCTGGAACCACATCACGATCGCGGGCGACCGCCCGACCTGCTTCGAGTAGTGGTCGATCACGGCACCGTCGCCGGGCGCGTTCGACAGGCTCACGCCCAGCGCGATCGCAGGCGTCGTGGCGCTCGACGAGCAGGCCGCCACCACCAGGCCGAGCGCGAGCAGCGTCAGGTGGCGTCGGGACCGCCTGAGGATGCGTCGTGCCATGGGCTCCTTGTACAGCGTCGGGCTCGTGCGCGTCTGACCTTCCGCTCGTCGTCCCCGCGGCTGCGGACGACCCCGAGACGAGACCAGCACCCGCGCCAGGCACCCAGCGGTCCGGTCATCATCCCACGTCCGTTCGAGGCCCCAAATTGGGTCCACATGCTGCGCTGATAGGGTTCTCCAGCCGTGCCCGGGATGCCCGACGAGCTGAGCACGCGTGCTCCGACAACAGGTCGCCGGACGCGCATGGGCCGAGCCGGCTACTCGCACCTCGGGCTCGGTGAGCTGCAGCGCGAGGTCCTGTGGTGGGTCTCGGCGCGGGTGGAGGCCGTGCGGAGCGTTCGCCCCCTGCTCGGGGGGCAGGCCATCGCCTGGGGCAGCAACGGGTACGCCCAGCTCGTCCCCACCCAGGTGCCGGTGGCCGGGCGAGGCAGGGTGACGGTGCTGGTGGAGGCCAGCGCCGTGAGCCCGGGAACCGAGCGGGCCCAGTACCTCCGGCTGCCCGATACACCGGTCGGCCTGCTCGGTCGGCCCGGGTACTCGGCCGCCGGCGTGGCCGTGCGGGTGGGCCCGGGCGTCAGCCGTGTCAGGGCGGGGGACCGGGTGGCGGTCACGGGCGCCGCGCACGCCTCGGTCGTCACGGTCGCCGACGATGCCGTCTATCGGCGTACCCGAGGGCGTGTCCTGGGAAGCTGCCGCCCTGGCCGAGCTGGGCATCATCGCCCGTCTCGGCGTCCGGCGTGCCGGTCTCGTTCCCCGTCAGGCCGTCTGTGTGGTCGGTGCGGGCGTGGTCGGGGCGCTCGCCCTGCGCACGGCAGCGGCAGCCGGCGCCGACCCTGTCGCCGTCATCGCCAGGTCGGACCACAAGCGGCATGCAGCCGACGCGGGTGGGGCCCGGCGCTTCCTCGTGACCGAACGGGACGACGACGCCATCGCCGAGCTGGGCGCGCCCGTGGTGATCGAGTCCACCGGCGATCCCGCGGGCCTCGCCGTCGCCGTGCGCGCCGCGGGAGACGGCGGTCGCATCGTCCTGCTCGGGTCGCCGCGGGGAACCACGCCCGACGTGCCTGTCGATGCGATGAAGGCTCGCCGCCTGGAGATCGTCGGCGCACACGTCGCCGTGCTCGGCGCTGGCGCGGCTCGCCGCGAGGAGGGAGAGGCGTTCCTCGCCGCCCTGGCCAGTGGCGAGATCCCCGTGTCCGACCTCACCGGTCCCGCCGTCGATCCCCGCGAAGCGGGCATGTTCTACCGTCGCCTGGCGACCGCCAACGACGTCGTCGGCGCGCACTTCGACTGGGCCCGACTCCCCGAACGGGAGCGCATCTCCACCGCCATCTCCTCGATCCGCCCGACGTGGCCGTGCGTGGTGTCGAGCCCGAACGCCGCCCGCTCCGGGTCACGCGATCGCGGCGTCGCGGGTCGCTCGGGCTCGACGACCCCTTCGCCGGGGCGACCGGGCGCCTGCGAATCGGGATGCTCGGTTGCGGCGACATCGCCGTGCACAACGGCGCTGCTATCGCATCGGCACCGAACGTCGAGCTGGCGGGCTGCTACGACCCGCAGCCGCAGCTCGCTCACGACCTCGCCCGGCGCTTCGGTGGTGACGTGGCCGCCAGCGCCGACGAGCTCGTCGCACACGACGGCGTGGAGGCCGTCCTCGTCTCCGTGCCCCATCATCTGCACGCCCCGCTGGCCGAGCAGGCCATCGACGCCGGGCGGCACGTCATCGTGGAGAAGCCGCTCGCCGAGTCGCTCTCGGCGGCGGCACAGCGTCGTCCAGGCGGCCGAGGATGCGGGCGTGGTGCTCTCGGTGTGCTTCCCTCAGCGGTTCGAGCCCGAGACCGTGCTGGCGAAGCGCCTGATCGACGACGGGGCACTGGGTCCGTTCTGCGGCAGCGCCGCCCGCCTCTTCCTGGACAAGACGCCGGCGTACTGGCACGGCGGCTTCTCGGGACGTTCGAGGTCGGACTGGCGGGGATCGGCACGACGCGCCGGAGGAGGCGTGCTCATCATGAACCTCTCGCACCACATCGACCTGGTGCGCCACCTCGTCGGGGCGGAGATCGAGACCGTCACGGCCGTGGCCGGCGTGACCGACGAGCAGCGGGAGGTGGAGGACAGCATCTCGATCGGCGTGACCTTCGCGGGCGGGGCGGTGGGATCGTTCACCGGCTGGGCCGCCGTGCGCGGGACCGACTCCGCCGAGCTTCGCGTCTGGGGGAGGGACGGCCACGTGGTCCTCGAGCCCGAGGCTCGGATCTACACGCTGCGCGCCATCGACGGCTTGCGGACGGGGCGGTGGCAGGCGCTGTCGAGGCGGGGTGGCGCCATCGGCCGCGCCGTCTACCTGAGCCGACTGGCGACCGCCATCGACCAGGGACGCCCGGTCGACGTGCCGGCACGGGACGGCCTCGCGGTGCAGGCGGTCATCGAGGCCGGCTACCGGTCGGCGGCGAAGGGCGAGGTCGTGCGCCCCTCCGCCCTGCTCGCCGAGACAGGCCCGTGATCCGGGTCGACGGTCGCGGTGACGCCGTCGTCCTGTGGGCCGACCTGCCCGCCGGAGCCCTGGCGTATCTCGATCGCGAGTGGCTGCTCGGCCGGCCGGACACCGCGGTCCCCGCTCTCGTCGTCGGCCCGGCGGGGGAGATGTCGTGGTCGGGACAGCGGTCGGTGATCACCGCGCGCGACGGCGACCCGGACATCGCCGCCCTCGCAGCTCTGACGCGGTTGCCCACGAGGCCGTGCGGGCCGTCGGGGACGGTCACCTCGAGGTCCAGGGCGAGGGTGTGATGGCGGAGCTGGTCCGCCAGATTTCGTCAGGGCTGGCTCCTCGCACCGCTTGGGCGTCGCCGCGGTTCCACCTATGGTCGAAACTGCGCCCGGCGGCGGTGAGTCCCGCGCCCACCTGCATCGTGGACACGACGGGCTGCCCCTCAGCCATCGTGAGGGCGAGCACGCGCCTGGCCGACAGGGGAACGCTCGTGCTGGCAGGCCAGCCCGCCGGCCGCAGGTTGTCGATGAGCCTGTACCCCGACGTCCACCGGCGGGGGTTGAGGCTGGTGGGCGTGGCGCCGCCGCTGTCCGGCGCCCATCACGCACCCGAGCCGCCGCCCGGCTGACCTGCCCCCGCCCGTTGCGCGTCGTCTCCGGGCAGCGGGTACCGATGGCACCCTGGTATCGCCTTGGGGCCGCGCCTTAGCAGCTCGGCGCGGACACCCTCGTGCTCCAGGAGTAGGTCATCACGCCGTGCTGGAAGTTGCTCTGCCGCCCTCCCGGGATGGCGAACTCGTCGCTGACCGGGTAGCCCAGACAGCTGCGCTCCCAGCCCATGCTCGCCCACTTGGCCCGGATGGCACCGTGCACCGACTGCGCCCCCGTCGATGGCGTCCAGTAGATCGACCCGCTCTGGGCGAAGTGGTTGAAGCGCCCCACGCCGTCGGGAGTGCCCGTCTCGTCGGTGACCGGGTAGCCGAGCAGCGAGCGCTCCCAGCCCATGCTCGCCCACTTGGCCCGGATGGCGCCGTGCACCGACTGCGCTCCGTCGATGGCGTCCAGTAGATCGACCCGCTCTGGGCGAAGTGGTTGAAGCGCCCCACGCCGTCGGGAGTGCCCGTCTCGTCGGTGACCGGGTAGCCGAGCAGCGAGCGCTCCCAGCCCATGCTCGCCCACTTGGCCCGGATGGCGCCGTGCACCGACTGCGCCCCGTCGATGGCGTCCAGTAGATCGACCCGCTCTGGGCGAAGTGGTTGAAGCGCCCCACGCCGTCGGGAGTGCCCGTCTCGTCGGTGAGCGGATAGCCGAGGAACCCAGAGGGACCACCCAGGGCCAGGTACTTGGCCCGGATGGCACCGCAGACCTGGTGGCTGCCGGTGCTCGACGAAGTGTAGGTCGTGCAGTTGGGCGGCGGTGGCGCAGTCTGGTTGAGGACGTCGGCCGTGGTGGCGCCGTAGAGGGCGGAGTGGATCTGGGCGACGTACGCGTTCAGCGAGGCGGTCGAGGAGTTGACTCTCCAGTCGGCCTCTTTGACCCGGTCGAACCACACGACCCCCGACACCCTCGGCATCTTCGTCGACACGTCGGTCCCCATCCCCTGGGTGATCCACTGGGCCTTGGCGCCGCCGTTGCCCGGATCCTCGACCGAGGACACCTCGGTGATCCAGAGGGGCTTGGACGACAAGGCCGTGATCTCCTTGTAGGACGGAGCGAAGACCTGGTCGAGGCTCATCCAGGGGACGCCGTCGACCTGGGCGTAGTTGTAGCCGTCCAGTCCGAGAACGTCGACCCACTGGTCGCCCGGGTAGTCCGACGTGAAGGGACAGTTGCCCGTGCAATCGACGTTTGGCGCCCAGACCCATCGCCGGTTGGTTGCACCGTCAGCCCGGAATCGGTTGACGACATAACGCCAGGCGTTGATGAACTGAGTCGGATCGTAGTTGTTCAAGTTCATCTCGTGGGCAAAGCGAATGAAGACGGATCTGGTTCGTTCCTTTCACCGCCGCTGCCTGCTGGTCGAGGTAGCTGTCCCAGGTGCCCGCAGTGATGTCGGTGAGCGGGATGTTGCCCGAGCCCGTAGCGGGGTCCCAGGTGATGAGCGGCAGCTCGCCCCGCTGCGACACCGCCGTCATCTGCGCCGAGTAGAAGATCGGCTCGCTCCAGGCTTGGTACCACTGGACGATGGTCGGCTTGCGACCGACGACGCTGGCGAAGGCGTCGAGGTCGCTCGCCGTGGCGTCGCCGTCATCCAGGGCCACCCCCACGGCGAGGCTCGGGGTTTGCGCCGAGGCCGGTCGCTGTGCGCCCGTTACCATCGACCACAGACCCCCCGACGTCGCCGCCACCGCGACCATTGCGGCAAGCGCCGGCCGCGCCGTGACGCCGCGAACCACGCTGACATGGCACATCCCCCCCTTGTGTGCCATCACGCGCTCTGGGCCGATTCCCCCAGGCTCGTGCCGTCCACCACACGATTCGTATTGCTCTTTCGACAGGCTACGGGCGGTATAGCCCCGTTAATAGACACAAAGATTACGTAGCCGATTGGTCATCTACGGGGTGTAGTCACCTCAGTAGTACGGACTACTTATACCGTATTCCGGCGACTGACCTGCAGCCCGATCGACGGGAAGGGGCACGAAGCCCAGGCCCAGCCGTCGCCCTCGCTCGATGATGAGGGCCACGGCCTCGACCGTGGCGGACCGGTCCTGGGCTCGAGGTGCCGTCGGCTGGCAAAGACCGTCGTGGAGCAGGACGACGTCGCCGGCGGCCAGAGTTGCTGCCGACACAGCGGCGATGTCCTCGGGGCGAACGCCGGCCGCGGCCCAGTCCCGAGGGTCCACCGTCCACAGCCAGGGGCGAAGGCGGTTGACCCGGATGGCGGCCGCTCCGACGGGGTCGAGGTGGCCGTTGGGTGGTCGGAAAAGAGTAACGGAGGCCCCGACGACGACCTCGACGGCCTCCCGCCCGGCCCCGGTACTCCTCGGCCAGGTCGCGGTACCGGAGGCTCGGGGGATGAGGATGCGACCGCGAGTGGGTGCCGACGGCGTGACCCTCGTCGACAATCGCCGCACGAGGTGCGGATGGGCCACCGCTTGCTCGCCTGCCACGAAGAAGGTGGCGTGGACGCCGTGGTCGGCCAGCGCATCGAGGACGAGCGGGGTGAAGTCGGGGTCGGGACCGTCGTCGAAGGTCAATGCGACGGCACCCGTCTCCGGGTCCAGGCGATCCTGGACCCGGACGGCGCGGCGGACGGCGGGGAGCGCCATGACGGCGATCCGATCCCGCACCGCGCGACGCACGACGCTCATGAGCCTCCGGCGCGACGCACCACGAGCAGGCCCCGGCGTACGCCCCAGGCCCGGCTGGCCCGGAGGGTCCCGTAGAAACAGCCGAAGACGACGGCGTGCCCGATCCCGCGTATCGCCATCACGAGCTCACGGGTCGGTGTCGACCTCACGCCGGCCGAGAGGAGGTAGGGCACGTGGTGGTAGCCGTTGCGGTAGGAGCGGCGCACGAGGTGCCACCGTCCCAGGTCCTGCTGGGTCCGCCGATGCCACAGCCAGGCTTCGGGCAGGTAGAGCGTGTGGCCTCCTGCCGCCAGGAGCCTCCGCTCCCAGTCCTCCTCTTCGCCCGGGCTCATGCCGGGTCGGAACGGCCCCACTCGCTCCAGTGCGGCGCGGCGTACGGCGAGGTTGCCTCCGTAGAGCATCTGGTCCCACACGGGATGCGGCCCGTGGTCGAGCTGGGACGCCGGCAGTCGGTCGCCCCGGCAGTGGCGCGGCTCCCGGCCTTCGACGCGCAGGCAGACGGCGCCGCCGAGGGCGTCGGCCTCTGGATGACGTCGTGCTCCGTCGACGATGACCCCGAGCCACGACGGGGGCACGTCGTCATCGTCGTCGATGTAGGCGATCAGTTGGCTGCGAGCGAGGATGGCGCCACGGTTTCGGGCCACGCTGATCCCCGCATGCTCCTGTCGCTCGTACCGCAGCGGTACGGGGCCGTCGTAGGCCGACCGCACGGCGTCGACGACCGAGGCCGTGGCGTCGCTCGAGCCGTCGTCGACCACGACGATCTCGTAGCTGTCGTCCAGCTCCTGGGCCAGGAGGGAGTCCAGGCAGACACCGAGCACACGCGCCCGGTTGTAGGTCGGCACGACCACCGAGACGGCGTAGCTCCGATCCGCGCTGTCGGTCATGGCTCTCGGACTGTCCCGGGCGGCGCGACCCCGTCGGGAGCCGCTGGCCGCAGCAGCTGGAGGACGCCGAGCATCTCGCGGAAGGCCGAGGGGGCCAGCACGCGGAGGGCGATCGGGTACACGACTGCGCCGGTGAGGATCTCGGCGACCATCACGACCGTGCGGGACAGTCCCGACAGCGCCCAGCCCACGGTCAGGACGCCGAGGCCCATGACCACGGTGGCGACGGCGGGGCCGGCGTACAACCGGCCGCAGGCCCGGGCGCGGACGCCGCTCCAACGCCCGACCAGGACGAGCCTGAGGGGCCACGCCAGCACCATCACGGCACTGGACCCGGCTGCCACGGCGACGATGCCGAAGTTGACCGTTGCCGCGAAGGCCGCCACCTGCGCCGTCGTGGTCAATGCCGTCCACCGCAGCTCGTCGCGCACCCGGCCCGAGCGACACGACGAAGTTGTGGATCACCGAGACGGCGCACTGGGCGAGCCCGGCGGCGGCGAGCACCTGCATCACGGGCACCGCCGGTGACCACTTGGCGCCGAAGACGACCGGGACGAAGCGGTTCGCCACCAGGGCCAGGCCCGCGAAGACCGGGAACCCGACGACGCAGGCCAGCTCGACGGCCCGGTAGAAGGCGGCGTGCAGCCGATCGCGGTCGGCCGCAGCCTCAGACGTCGCCAGGGAGACGTTGTTGACGGTGAGGGTGAGAATCTCCCCGAGGACGAGGAGGGCCCGGTAGCCGACGACGTAGTATCCGAGGGCCACGGGGCCGAGCACCACGCCGATGAGGAAGTTGTCTGCGTTGCCGCTGAGGAACCACAGCACGCGGATCCCGCTGTAGCGGGTGCCGAAGCTGTACAGCTCCCTGAAGCACTGACGGGAGAACTGCCGGCCGGGTCGCCACGGCACGAGTGTCCACAGCAGGGCGACGGTGATCGCCTCGAGTGTGAGGCTCTGGCCGACGAGCGCCCACACGCCGGTGCCCGCCAGGGCGAGACCGATCGCCACACCGGCGCTGACAGCGGTGGCGACCATCCTGCGCACGGCCTGGACGGGAAGGCCATGTTCCGCTCGACCAGGGCGCTCTGGGTGCTGTCGAGGGCGCTGAAGACGAACACGATGCTGAGGGCGCGGATGACGATGGTCAGCCGGGGCTGGGCGAAGAGCGAGCGCGATGAGTGGGGCGACCACCGTGGTGACGACCGTGAACAGGACCCCCGTGCCGAGCGCGGTCCAGAAGGCGGTGTCGACGTGCTCCGAGGTGAGCTCCGAGCGCTGGACCAGGGCGCGCGAGAACCCCTGGTCGACCACGACGCGGAGGAACCACAACACGACGCTCGCCGCCGCCACGAGACCGAAGTCGACGGGCCTGAGCAGTCGGCCCAGGAGCACGAAGACACCGATGGCGACGACGTGGTCGACCCACTTCTCCAGCCCCATCCACGCCACGCCCCGGGCGGCGGCGCGGGGCACGGCAGTCAGCGGGCTCGTTCTGTCCGCCGAGCGGGGGGTCGTGAGCCCCGTGCGTCACCGAGCCCTGGACCACAGCCTGCCTCGACTCGACGTCCTCAGGTCGCACCCTGCGGGCCGACGCGCATCACGTCCTCGTACAGAGCCTCCATCGCCGGTACGACCTCGTCGGCCGTGAACCGCCGCGCCCGCGACCTGGCGGCCCGACCCAGCCGATCCCGGAGCCGAGCGTCGTCGATGAGCCGACGGAGGGCCACGGTCACGCGTCGACATCTCCGCTGGGCACCAGGAGCCCGTTCTCACCGTCGACCACGATGTCGGTGTGGCCGCCCGGGATCGTGCCCACGACCGCCCGCCCCCGGCTCATGGCCTCGTGGACGACGTTGCCGAGGGCTTCGGGGACGACGGAAGGGAACACGCCGAACAGCGCCCGGTCCCACGCCGCCATCACGGTGTCGTGGGGGACGTCGAACATCGGCGTCACGCCGGGCGGGAAGGCAGGGAGGGTCTCGGGTCCGCGGGCTCCGATCATGACCAGCGGAGGTGGCGCTTCGAGACGGCGGTAGGCGTCCAGGAGCAGGCTGTCACCCTTGATGCGACGGAACGACCCGACGAAGAGGATGTACGGCTCCCGCGGCAGGCGCGCCAGGATGCCCTGATCGGGCCGCCCACCAGATCGTCCTCGCGGAAGTCGGGCACGACGGCGTCGGGACGACCCGCAGGTAGGCGCAGGTGCCGGCGCACCGTCGCCCGGGTGTAGCTGCTCGTGCTGTGCAGCCCGCGCACCGTGTTGCGCAACATGACCCTGCCGCCGAGGACCCCGAGCACGGCGGCCGCGCCCTTGGGTGTGCCGTAGAAGGCGGAGGCGCAGTCGAGGCACTTGGCCGGCGCCGGCCCGTCGCAGATCGATCCCCGCTCCGCGCCCTGGCGCACCATGGTGCGCACGGGGCAGATGTTGGCGTACTCACGGGCGGCCAGGAGGACCGGGACGCGTCGGCGGGCGAGCGCCGGGAGCGCCGAGTAGCTGAGCCACCCGTAGGAGTGGACGATGTCGGGCCGGGTGCGGAGCGCCAGCCGTCGCAAGCGCCACACCAGCTCTGGATCGGGAAACGGCGGCGGCGTGTAGCGGTACGGATCGGCCGACAGGCGCGTCACCCGGCTGACCAGTCCTCGGAGGCGGTGGACCTCGACGTCCCCGTCCAACTCGGTCGCCGGCAGGTCGCGCTGCCACGCCGTCGCCACCGTCACCGCGTGGCCCCGTCGTGCGAGCTGGCGGCCGAGGTGCCGGGTCGCCCGTGTTGCCCCGCCGATCAGGGGCGGATAGCCGTCGCTCACGAGGAGCGCGCACGATCAGGTCCCCCCGAGCAGGGCAGGCAGCAGCTCGGCTCGCAGTCGCGCCGCCAGTGCCTCGCTCGAGTAGCCGGCGAGCCCCAGCGCGCGCTCGAGCGGTAGGACCGTCGTTGCTCCTCGGTCATGTCCCACCGCGTCGGAGCGAGGCGGCCAGCTCGCCGGGCGACGACGACGCGGGGACCAGGCCTGGGTGCAACTTCCGGGCCAGAGGCAGCGCTTCGAAGGGGCCGGCCGACGGGGTCGTCACGAGCATGGCGCCGTCGGCCAGCGCCTCGAGCTGGGCCATGCCGAAGTCCTCGTAGCGCGACGCGGCGAGGTAGACCTCCGCGGTAGCCGTGAGCCGCCGAAACCGATCGGCGGGCACGGGGCCCATCCAGACCATGCCGGGCGGCTCCGCGACACCCGACCGGCGAAGGAAGCGCCGGCCCACCGCCTGCCCGATCCCCGTCACGAGAAGCTGGTGCCCCGCTGGGGGACGAGCCTGCGCCCAGGCGCTGACGACGAGATCCAGGCCCTTCTTGTGGGGGTCGGCTGCGTAGCACACGGTGGCGGGCTGGCGCCGCCCAGCGGGATCCGCTCGACCGTCGATCGGCGGCGGGAGGGGCACGACCGTGGTGCCGGGCGGCGTGCCGAGCCCGGCGGCGGGTGCGAGCAGGCTCGTGGGCGCCAGAGCCCGGGCCAGGGCCAGGCTTCGCCGCTCGAGCCGTCTCTGGGCGACGTTGCGGTGCCCGCCACGGTTCTCGGCGGCCAAGGCGTCGAAGCGGATTGCTCCCATGCGAAGCCGCGAGGCGGGCTCGAGGATCGCGGACAGGCTCGTGGGATAGAGGATCGACCGGGTCCGCACGTCGCGCAGGGCCCGTCGTGTCGCCGCCGACATGGCGGCCGCCTCGACGAGGTCGATGAACGGCTGGCCCCGGCGGAGAAGGTCGACGAGCCGGTAGTCGGTGCGGGCCTCCGCCACGGCGAGGCCGAGATCGCGAAGGGCGGCGGTCACGAGCGCCTCGTTGCGCCGGTGCCCGGTCGTGCTGCCGGCGCACACGACGAGCACGTCGACGTCCCGGCGACCCACCGTCGGAGCTCGCACCGCCGTCATGGGCTGGGGGCTGCCTGCAGCCAGCCGGCGGGAGCGTCGACATGGCGGTAGGCGGTCGACGAGCCCGGGCGGAACAGCAGCGCGACCAAGGGTGGGGACGGTGCCCCTACGGGAGGCGCCGGCCGCGATGCTGACGGAGGTTTCCCATTGCTGCCCCGTAGCCAGCTCGAGTCGGGGGGACGTCCAGACCGTCCTGCCGGCGGCTTGGAGCGCGACCTCGTAGTGCTCGGTTCGGGGCTCGTGGCTCTGCACGCCGAGGCTCACGGTGCCGGGCGGACCGGAGCTGGTGGGCAGCATCCAGAGCTGGGTGAAGGCGACCTGACGCTGCTGGCTGGCGACCCCGTGGCGGGCGACCACGAAGGCCGTCGTGAGGAGGGCCACGACGACGACGGCGGCGACCGCGAGGGCGGCGGAGCTCGAGATCGCACACGGGCGCAGCCGGACTTCAGGCGGCCCGGTGTCTCCATTCCCGGCGTGAACCCCGGGCGACGGCTGGGTCGACTCTCGTCCGCGGCGTCGCCAGACGAGCTGGCGGACCAGCGCCACGCCGGCGACCACGAAAGTCAGGACCTCGAGCGACGCCGCCCAGCGTCGAACGGTCAGCCCCTCGGGGAAGAGGTTGAGGACGAGACCGACGAGGACGGCAAGGGCGAGGCTGGCGCCGATGCCGAGCACCAGTCGCCGTGTGCCGCTGAGCGTGCCGGGCAGGAACGTCGCCTCCGTCGCGGCCAGCCCGGGAAGGAGCAGCACCAGGGGCGACACCAGCACGGCTCTGAGGGGAGCGGGTCCCGCCGGCGCCACCGCCAACCAGACGCCGATGGCGCCGAGCACCACGAGGACGAGCAGCTCGAGCTGATGGCGCCGGCGTCGCTGTCGCACGGCCTGGCTCACGGTGCGCCACCGCCGTTCAGCCCGCGACTGTCGTAGATGGCGATGTTGCCGCTGTCGAAGACCCGGGCGAGGCCGGGCGCGCCGTCGAACTTGCTCAGGGACTGGGCGGGGATGGGCGTGCGCTCTTCGAACGCGCCCGGTTCGTCTCCCTCGATGTAGAAACCGCGGAGCGGCAGGGCCTGGCTCAGGCGGTCGTCGACCACGACGAAACCGATCTTGTCGCCGGCGATGATGCGGCTATCGGCTCCCGTGAAGGCTGCCGAGAAGAACAGGTCGGCGACCGACTGCGTGCCCACGTGCCCGAGCTGAGGTTCCTGGCCGCCGTAGGAGGCCATGAGCAGACCGTTGGTGTCGTCCGCGGCCACACGGTTGCTCGGCCCGAGGTGGGCCCTGGCCCAGTCGGCGGCTTCGACACCCTGGGGCTCGACCGAGCGCTGGTCGGCGGCGGTGAGGTAGGGCCCCGGCAGCCGGTCGTACGGCGGCCAACCGACGATCAGGCCCCCGACGAGCAGGAGCGTCAGGGCGAGCGAGAGCGCCGTCGCCACGGTCGCCACCCGAACCCTCGCCAATATCCGCCGGCGGGGCCGTCGTCGGTGGCGCGGAGGTCAGCAGGCGGTCCACCACGAGGATCGCCACGGCGGCCCCGATGCCGAAGAAGACGAAGGCCGACGACCGGTTCGCGGTCTCGGTGCCGGTCTGGGACAGGTCGAGCAGGAGGGTCGCCGGGTACAGGGCGGCGGCCAGGACGACCACGGCGGTGATGGGGTACCGCCTCGTCCACGGGCGCGCCTGCCAGAGGGCGAAGGGCAGGGCAACGAGGATGAGCGCGACCGACGCGTAGCCGGCCGCTTGTGCCCACATCGCCTCGGCCTGCCCGGTACCGGCGTGGAAGACCTGTTTGCCGCCACCGCCCCCGCCGGAGAACAGCTGGCCGACGGACCCGGCGATGCCTGTCGCGACGGGTCCCAGCTCGCTGCGCGTGGGTGTGGACGCCACGAGCACCAGCCACAGCGCGGTGGCGGTGACGGCCACGGCCGCGACCCACGCCGTCCTGGCCGTCCGCCGGGCTCGGTCCCGTGTCGCCGACAGGGCGGTGAGGAGGCTCCACGCCACCAGCAGGATGCACAGGGCGTAGGCCGTGACGTGGTGGCTGGCGACCACCGCTGCGATGAACACGGTGCAGAACAGGCCGAGGGCGATGCGCCCACGCGTCGCCCGCGCCTGGCGGATGGCGAGGATGACGGCGATGACGGCGAGCGGGATGGCGAACGACTCATAGGCGAACTGGGAGTCGAAGAAGATGAAGGTGGGGTTGGTCATGTACAGCAGCCCGGCGAGGCCGGCCAGCCGGGCCGACCCGGTGAGCTGCTCGAACAGCCAGAAGAGCGCGAACGGAAGGATGAACCGGGCCAGCCCCGTGACGACCAACCCAGCCTGGAAGATCGAGAGACCCGACACCTTCACGAGGGCGGCGGTGACGGTGTCGAGCCCCGGATAGTAGGGGTACGCGCCCACGACCGGGTTGCCGTGGAAGAGGTGGCCGGTCCTGATGATGTCGGCCGCGCCCCGCCAGTGGCCGAGCTCGTCGTGGAACGTGAAGGCGGTCGGGTCGTGCAGCACCTTGACCAGGTACAGGCCCATGCCGACGACCACGAGCAGGCCGACACGTTCGCCCGGTCCGGCCTGACGCGAGAGCAGCCGGGCCGCAACGGGGAGGAACATGACGACGAGGCCCGACCAGAACATCGGCTGCGCCCAACCGTCGTCGAAGCGCGCTCCCGAGTCGGCGAACGCGATCATCACCAGTGCGCATGCGGCGACCACGCCGAGGACGGGAAGCCACCCCCAGCCGCCGGCGCGACGGGGCGTGGGGCCGGACGGCTGGTGGGATGTGAGTGATCCAGTCGCCGGTATCACGGTCGGGGCCGGCGCGATCGGAGTGCTCGCTGCGGCCAGCCCGGACCTGGGCCGCGATCGCAGGCGGCGGAGCCCGACCACTAACGGTCTCCCTGCGACGGCGTCGTGCGACGCCGGAGGCGGGAACGGTGGCCGTCGGGCCGGACGTCGGGGTGCCGTCCGTAGCGGCGTCGACTGCGGGCGTAGGCGAGGGGACCGCGCGCCATGCCCAACAGCTCGAGGAGCGTCAGCTCCCGCGGGAACCCGGGCCGCTTGGCCAGGTTCCTCTCGGCGCCCGGGCTGAGGGCGAAGACGAGCCCCCTCGGGAGCTTGCGGGCGAAGTCGGGGAGCAGCCCGGGGTTGCCCAGCAGGGTCTTGAGGAGGTAGGCGCTCGTGCCCACGCCGTAGCCGTAGATCTGGCGGCGGAGCGCCGCGTACCCGGGCCGGTGCACGTGGTAGGCGAGCGCGGACGGCTCGTACACGAGGCGATGTCCGGTGACGACGGTCCGCAGCAGGACCTCGCTGTCCACACCACCGAGTGCTGGCGTCCCGTTCCCCAGGGCGGGATCGAAGCCGCCGATCTCGACCAGCGCGTCCCGGGCGAACGCCATGTTGTTGCCCGTGCCGAAGATGCCCGCGCTGTACGGGTAGAGCGGCTGGTCGGCGGGGCGGTGCTCGTCGAGGTCGTAGATCCGCCGTTCGAAGCCCCGGGTGAAGCCGCCGTACTCTTCGAACCACACCTGGGCCGGCGTCTCCAGCTCTCCGGGCAGGAGCAGACCGGTGACGCAGGCGACGTCGTCGGCGGCGTGGAAGCCGAGGACGAGCTGGGTGAGCCAACGGCGGTCCACGACTGCGTCGTCGTCGGTGAAGGCGACGATCTCACCGCGAGCGACGGCGAGCCCGCGGTTCCGAGCGCTGGCGCTGCCGGACCGGTCCTCGCGCAGGTACGTCACCGGGAGCTCGCGGCTGAGCTCGTCCACCACGCAGCGGGTGCCGTCGGTGACGGGCCGGTTGTCGACGACGAGAACCTGGAGGCGGTCGTTGGGGTAGTCGCCGGCGAGGATGGCCTCCAGGCAGCGCCGCAGCAGCTCGGGCCGCTCGCGGGTCGGGATCACGACGGACACCGTCGGCGGATCGACCAACAGCTCGTCGCGGGGCCGCTCGCAGGCGGGACGTTCGCCGCCGTCGAGACCGGACGGGTGCAACCGGTCCGGAGCTGCGAGCCCGTCCGCCCGGAGGTGGGCCGCGGCCTCGGCCCGCAGGCTCGTCCAGATGGCTTCGGCGTGCTCCTCGGCGGTCACGCCCCCGGAGCTCGTTCCGTTGGAGCACAGATCGACGTCGACCACGCCGAGCGGTGCTCCGTGCAGCCGGACCAACGAGTGGGCCCTCCCGTAGCGGCGCACTCCAGCACTGCGCCCGTCGGAGCGGACGGGCGGGATGGGCTCGGTGATCTCGACCTCGACGAGCCGGATCGGCTCGAAGCCGTCCGGCACCGGATCGGGTCTCCTGCCTTCTGTCACCTTCATGGCGTTGAAGAGCTCGTCGTAGCGGGCGGCGGTGCGCGACCAGGAGTGGGGGTCGACGAAGCGGCTTTCGCGCCGGGCGGCGACCTCGGGCAGGGCGGCGCGGATGGCGGCCGGATCTCGTGGCGGCACGAAGTGCGTCCCGCCGTATCCCTCTGCCGCCTCGACCAGCCCGCCAACGGCGGTGACGATCACCGGGAGGCCGTGGGCCATGGTCAGGTGCAGCGGACCGCTCGACGACGCCCGGTGGTAGGGCAACACCACGGCATCGGCCGAGCGGAAGACCCGGCTGACCTCCTCGTCGGTCACGTACCGGTTCACGAACGTGATGCGGTCCCGGTGCCGGCTCGCCGCCACCATGGTGGCGGGCAGGTCCCACCCCTCCCAGGTCTCGCCCACGATCGTCAGCCGGTAGCCCCCGATCTCGTCCTCGGGGATGGCCTCGAAGGCGGCGAGGAGGTCCTCGAGCCCCTTGAAGGGACGAATGACGCCGAAGTACAGGAGGTGGCAGGGATCGTCGCTCGCCCGCGATCCGTTCCCGGCGATCGAGGTTTCGCCGTCGTCGGCGTACCCGTCGTACGGACCGTGGGGGATGACGGCCACGTGGCGGGCGAGGCGGCCGTAGCGCTGTCGTATCTCCCCGAGGTCGAACTCGGAGTGGACGACCGCCCCGTGTGCGAGCCTCAGCAGCAGAGGAAGCATCAGCTTCACGTAGGCGCCGGCGAGCGGAAGGCCCCGTTCACCCGTGTCCTGCACCTCGTGGAACTCGACGACGAGGCGGCTGCCACCCAGACGCGCGATGGCGGCGAGGACGAGGTAGCTGTGCAGCACGGCGCCTGTCCACCACTGGAGCACGACGACGTCGGGACGCTGGCGGCGGAGAAAGGCAGCCGCCTTGACCACGCTCGCCGGCGAGTACCAGTCCACGCCGTCGAACACCGGCATCCCCTCGGGGTACCGGAACCGGGCCAGCGGCACGCCGACCCGGTCACGACCTGGGTAGAAGCGCGTGGGGATGAGGCCCCGCATCAGGATCACCGAGACGTCGTGTGACGACGCCACCGCGGTGGCGACGCGATGGGTGTAGTAGCTGATCCCGCTGAGAAAACGGCTGCCCGACCCGACGACGCAAACTCTGGTGCCCATCAGACGAGGAGGTCCCACTCGATCCTCGGCGTGTCCGGGAGCGACATCCCGAGCGCCTGGACGCCGAACATCGTCGTCCACACGTTGCAGTGCAGTGTCGGGGACGACGGTTGGTAGGGCAGCGCCCACCGCCCGTCTCCCGTCGCCACCGCGACCTGGCACAGTCGGCCCACGGCTGCCGCGCAGGCCGTCGGGACACATCCCGAGAGTGAGGGCCGCGCAGATCGCCTGGGCGGTCACGTCCGTCTGCTCGACGGCGATGCCGCGTCCGTCGCCGCCAGAACGCGCGGTTGGAACCGTCCTGGGGAAGCCGCCGTTGCCGAGCTGCTGGCGCCACACCCACTCGACCGCTCGCCGGGCCCGGTCGATGGCGCCCCGGTCGCCGGTCGCCCGGCCGTAGATCCACAGCCCTGACAGGGCATAGCAGTGGGCGTGCAGCATCGTGTCGTCGTCGTCCGGATCCGTTTCGAACCGGCCGTCCTCGCGCTCGACCGACGGGCTGGTGCTGATCAGGCGACTGGCTGCTTCCCGGCATCCGGCGGCCTCCAGCCGATCAGCCCACAGCAGGCACTGCACGACCTTGAGGAGATGGGCATGACCCAGCGTCGACCACGACCGGCGCCACGCCGCCTGGGGCAGGCGGGTGTCGACCGGTGCCAGCCGCCCGTCAGCGTCGATCAGGTCGCGGACGAGCTCGGCCAGCCGAAGCCCGTTGTCGACCAGGCGGCCAACCTGGAACCGGTGGCCGAAGGCGAGCAGGCCGGTGGCGATCATGGCGAGGTCGAAGCTGTAGACGGCCCCTTCCTCCCAGCCCTCTCGGGCCGACAGGTCGCCGGTCTCCAGTCGTCTCGCCAGCCAGTTGCCGGCACGGAGCCCTGCGCGCACCTCCTCGTCGCTCGGATCGGACAGCCCGGCGAAGTGTGTGAGGGCGTAGCCGGTGATCTCCGGATACTCGAAGGAGGGCTCGCCGCTCGACGCGTCGAGCCAGGCGTGGAACGCGCCCGACGGGCTCGCCGGCGAGGAGACGAGCCACGCCCGCAAGCCGTCGACGATGCGAGCTGGGTCGCCCGTCAGGTCATCCCGGCCGCCGGCGCCGTCGGGTACCCGGTCGAGGGCGGGCTGGGGCCGCGGCGTCACCGGTCGGATCCCCCGGTGGTGGCGACGAGAGATCCCAGGTGCGGGCTCGGTGCTCCGTCGGCGGCGGTGCCGGTCGGCACCAGGGCGTCGGCGATGGCCTTGGCCGCCCGCCCGACACCGTAGGGGCTCGTGGCACGCGACATCGCCCGGTAGGCAGGCTTGTGGCTGAGCAGCATCTCCGCCCAGAGGAGTATCCGGTGCGGGTTGGTGCCCACGAGCTTCGCCGTGCCCGCCTCGACGCCCTCGGGACGTTCGGTCGTGTCGCGCAGCACCAGCACGGGCTTGGCAACACCGGTTGCCTCCTCCTGGAGGCCGCCCGAGTCGGTCATGAGGAAATAGCAGTGGTTGAGCAGCCACACGAGCGGCTGGTAGTCGAGGGGCGGGAGGAGGCTCACGTTCCGCACGTCTGCCAGCCTGGCGTGGACCGGTCCCTGGACTGCAGGGTTGGGATGGACGGGCCAGACGACATGGGTGTCGTTGCGGCTCTCGGCGATCGCCCTGACCGCGGTGCAGATGCCGTCGATGCCGCGACCGATGTTCTCCCGCCGATGGGCGGTGACGACGACGATGCGCTTCTGGCCCACGGGAAGGCTGGCGGGTAGGACGGTCGGGTCGAACGGCATGTCGGCCACCAGGCGGAAGGCGTCGATGACGGTGTTGCCGGTGACGACGATGTCGCCGTCCGGGACGCCTTCCCGCCGCAGGTTGGCGGCGGCCCACTCCGTTGGCGCAAAGTGCCGGTTGGCGAGGACGGCCGTGAGACGGCGGTTCATCTCCTCGGGAAAGGGGTTGGACGAGTCGTCGGTACGCAGGCCCGCCTCGACGTGCCCGACCGGCACACGCTGATAGAAGGCGGCCAGGCTTCCCGCCAGGGCGGTGGTGGTGTCTCCCTGCACGAGCACCCAGTCGGGTTGCTCGGCGGCGATCACGGGAGCGAGTCCTGCGAGCACCGAGGTCGTCACGTCCGTGAGGCTCTGGGAGGCCCGCATGACGTCGAGGTCGTGGTCGGCGCGGATGCCCCAGAGCGCGATGGTCTGGTCGAGCATGTCCCGGTGCTGTCCCGTGAGGCACACCTTGCACTCGAAGGCCTCCGAACGCCGGCGGAGCTCCAGGGCGACCGACGCCATCTTGATGGCCTCCGGCCGCGTGCCGACGACCAGGAGCACCCGGACCATCGACGATCCACGCCGACCGCGTCGCGTGGCGGACATGTCACTCATTCGTGGTAGCTACCTACCGGTACGGTGGTTGTCCGTGGGTCGCGGAGACCCTGGTGCCCGCTGGCTCGGCGTCGGCGTGCCGTGCCGGGGCATCGAACCGCTCCCGGACGATCGTCTTGAGCACCCGCCAGCCGTCAGGAAAGGTGAGGAGGCGGCCGGTCCCGTTGACCCGGACGGCCTCGAAGCTGGGCACCTCCTGGATCCGCAGCCCCCTGGTGAGGGCGCGCAGGTTGAGCAGCGCCTCGACCTCGAACCCGTCGGCGTCCACGTCGAGCTCCGGCAGCACACGGGCCCAGAACGCGTTGTAGCCGTAGCAGAGATCGGTGAACCGGGTCCCGAACAACAGCCACACGATCAACACGAAGACCCGGTTGCCGAAGCGCCGCAGGCCCGTCATGTCGGCGGTCCCGCCGCCGGGTACGAACCTGGTTCCCTTGGCGAAGTCGGCGCCTGCGACGAGGGCGCCGACGAACGCCGGGATCTCCTCGGGCGCCTCCGAGCCGTCGGCGTCGAGCTGCACGATGATGGAGCCGGTCGCCGCCTCGTAGCCCGTGCGAAGCGCGTTGCCCTTTCCTCTGGGGCGCCGATTGGCGACGACCCGGATCGTGGGCAGCAGGGCCCTCGCCACCTCGACCGTGTCGTCGGTGCAGTGGTCGTCGACCAGCACCACCTCGTGCACCCAGGCCGGGACTCGGGGCAGGACGTGGGCCAGGTTGTCGGCCTCGTTCAGCGCTGGTATGACAACGCTGACGGAGTGGTCGCCGAACCAGCCAGGGTGATCGGTCTCCGGGTCGGCGCGACTCGTACGCGGGTCGAGTGACGGCCCGTGCGGCACTGTGGCTCCCTTGTGTCGGCGTCGGTCGGCAGGTCCAGCGTCGCTGCTGCCCCTCCGGTGCCCGGCGTCGTCGCGCACCGAACGTCCGTCCGAACGCTCGACCCCAGGAACCCAGCAGTGCACCAGACACTATCGTTCGGGTGGTCGGCGCCGTCCAGTCGGGGAACGTCCTCACCAGCGGCCCCGCGCCGCGGAGACCATGCTCAACCGGCTTCAGCAGCGGACCGGCCCAGGGCGAGGTGCAATGCGCCCACCAGATCGTGGACCGTCGCCGGCGCGATCAGCCGGAGGGCGAGGGGGTAGACGATCACTCCGACAGCTACCTCGATCGTGAGGTTCACGACGTTACCCAGGCCCTGAGCGGCTTCTCCGACGGCCGCAACCGCCACTCCCATCACGCCTGCTGCCAGGAGGGGCTCGACGTAGCGCCACGCATAGGCCCGCAAGCTGATGCCGGTCAGGGCGCGCACCCTGATCATCCTGATGGGCCACAGCGCCAGGGTGAGGCCCGCGTAGCTGAAGGCCACGGCGTCGATCCCGAAGCTCACCGATGCGCCGAACACGGCGATGGCCAGGATCGTGGTGAGCAGCCACCAGCGAAGCTCCTCCCGCACCTCCCCGAGGGCGATGAGCAGGTTGTGGTTGAAGGCGGTGGCGCTGTCCGCCATGCCGACCAGCGACAGCGCCTGGATCACCGGCACGCTGGGCGCCCACTTGGCCCCGAACACGGCCGGCACGAGGTGGGGTGCGACCATCGCCAGGCCGGTATAGGCGGGCAGCCCGACCGTGGACGCCAGACCGACCGACCGGTAGAAGGCCTCGTGCAGTCGCTGGCGGTCGTCCTGGAGCTTGGAGTAGGTCGTCAGCGCCACGTGGTTGATGGTCAGCTGGAACAGCTCGCCGAAGACGACCAGCACCCGGTAGGCGACGACGTAGTACCCCAGGGCGACCGGTCCGAGGAAGACGCCGACCAGGAAGTCGTCCCCGTTGGTCTCCAGGAACCACAGGACCCGGATGCCGCTGTAGCGGGAGCCGAAGGCGAACAGCTCCTTGAAGCACGCCGAGGAGAACCGACGGCGGGGCCGCCAGCTCACCATCCGCCACAGAAGCGCGACGGTCGTCGCCTCCAGCACCAGCGCCTGGGCCACGAGGGCCCATACGCCTGCTCCGGCCGCGGCCAGACCAACGGCCACCCCGCAGCTGACCGCCGTGGCCACCAGGCGGCGGAGGGCCTGGACCCGGAAGTTGAGCTCGCGCTCGGCCAGGGCGCTCTGCGTGGTGTCGAGGGCGGCGAGCAGGCACACCACCGACAGAGCCCGCACGACCGACACCAGCTGTGGTTGGGAGAAGAGGCGAGCCACGAGGGGCGCCCCGGCCGCGACGACCAGGGTGAAGAACACGCCGGTCGCGACCGCCGTCCAGAATGCCGTGTCGACGTGGTCGGCGGTCAGGTCGGCGCGCTGCACCAGGGCCCGCGAGAACCCCTGATCGACGACGATGCGCAGGAAGAGGATGAGCACGCTCGCCGCGGCCACCAGCCCGAAGGCCGACGGGGCCAGCAGTCGGCCGAGCACCACGAACACCGCCAGAGAGACCAGGTGGTTGGCCCACTTCTCCGCCCCCATCCAGGCCACTCCCTTGATGGCGGCGCGCGACAGGGCCACGGACGATCGCCCTGCTGGCTCGGTGGGGGCGGCCTCAGCCAAGGTCCTCAGCTAACGGAAAGCCGCCAATGTACCAGCGGGTCACCGCCTCGAGATCAGGCGGGACGAGGCGCCTCCGTTTCAACCGGACCGACGGAGGGTACGCGTGCGGCTCGTGCAGGGTGCATGTGCCGTGGCGACCCGGATCGCGCCGCGTGGGGTCGGCGCGGCCCTTCGGGCGCGTCCACCGTTCAGGTGATCGAGGAGGTCGCCTGCGAGACCGTCCCTTCTCTGCGGACGGTTCGGGTGGAGACGGTCGATCGACTGGGGCGAGCCCAGGAGCTGCTTCCTCCGTGGGAAGAGCTGGCGCGTGACGCCCAGGGACCGAGCCCGCCACCCGCGTGGCTCCTGGCCTGGTGGGAGGCGGCGAGACCCGTCCGGGCCGAGCTGCGGTTGCTGGCCGCCTGGCTCGACGACGCGCTCGTCGGCGTGGCCCCCCTCTTCGCGGTTCGGGGTTCCGGCGGCGGCGCGCGCTACGGGCTGCTCGGTACCGGAGTGTTCTCACCGGTGGAACCGCACATCCGTCGTGGGCTCGAGCTGGACGTCGTCGGGGGCGTCGCTGCTGCCTTGGCGGACGGGTCGCCTCGGCCCGGTGCGGTCGTGCTGGACCGTCTACCCGCCACCTCCACCTGGCCCCGCGTGCTCGCCACGGCATGGCCGGGTCGCCAGCCATGGCTGGACGTGACACCCAACGCCGACGCGCCCCTCATACGGATCAGTGGGCGCAGCTTCGAAGAGTGGTTCGCCGGCCGGAGCCATCACTTCCGCAGTCACATGCGAAGGGGCCGACGCCTGTTCGAACGGGCCGGGGGCCGCATCTACCGGTCGAGCCCGGAGACCATCGCTCGGGACATGGCGGCCTTCGTCCGCCTGCATCGCGCCCGTTGGCATCGACACGGCGGCTCCCGCGTCCTCGACCCGCGGGATCGAGGGCATGCTGCGGGCGGCGATGGCGCGCGACCGTGGCGCCCTACGCCTGTGGGTCGCCGAGGTCGGCGGTGAGGTGGTGAGCGCTCACCTCTTCGTCGCCGACGCCGGGTACGTCCATTACTGGCTCGGCGCCTACGACCGGCGGTGGGCGGCGGTCCAGCCCGGGCATGTCGTCCTGCTGGCCGCCATCGAGGAGGCCTGCCAGCGCGGCGATCGGATCGTCGACCTGGGCGAGGGGGTGCAGCCCTACAAGCTCCGGTTCGCCGACCTCGTCGAGGCTCGCGTCACGTTCCGCCTCGTCGGCCGGAGCCGACGCCTCGGTGTTCCCGTCTCGCCAACCGAGCTGCTGGGGTACCTGGAGCGGCGGCGCATCGCGCCCGCCGTTGCGGAGCTACGGGGGAGGCTGGCGGCCGGCAGCCTCGAACGGCGCTGAGGGTGGTCGCCGGGGCGCTCAGCGTCGATCTCGTCCCGCTCGCGGCGGTGGACGACGCCTTGGTGTCGTCCTGGCGAGATCTGGCCGACCGCGCCGCCGAGCCCAATCCGTTCCACGAGCCCGACGTCGTGCTGGCGGCGAGGCACCTGGGTGCGCGCCGGGTGTCGTTGCTCCTCGTCGGCGACGGCAGGCGGCTGCACGGTTGTCTCCCCGTGCGTCCTATGGGGCGGGGACCGGGCGTGCGGTTCCCGGCCCTGACCGTGTGGCGCCATGTCCACTGCTACCTGGGGACGCCACTGGTCGATCGGGACCGGGCCGAGGACGTGCTCGAGCTGTTGTTCGCCGACCGGCGCCGATCCCTGCTCCCCCTCCAGGTCATCGAGCGCATCGGCGACGACGGCCCGGTACTTCGCGCCCTGCGTACGGCGTGCGCCCGTCGCGGTGCTCCCGTGCACGTCGTGTGGAGGACCAGCCGGGCCGTCAACCGCAGACAGGACCCGGCCCGCCCGAGCAACGACCGGCTCCGGCGGTTGGCTCGTGCCCGCCGGCGCTTGGAGGAGCGCATCGGGGCTCCAGCGAAGGTGGTCGACCGGGCCTCCGAGCCCGCCGCGGTGGACACGTTCCTCGCCCTCGAGCTGTCCGGCTGGAAGGGGAGGGCGGGCACCGCCTTGGCCTGTCGTGGCGCGGACGCGGAGTTCTTCCGGGAGATGTGTGCCGGCCTCGCCGCCAGGGGCAAGTTGCAGCTGAGGTCGTTGGAGGTGGGCGGCCGGGCGGTCGCCATGAAGTGCAATCTCGTCTCGGGTCGTGCCGTCTTCTGCTTCAAGAGCGCGTTCGACGAGGAGCTCGCGGCCATGTCGCCGGGCGTCCAGCTGGAGGTGGCCGACATGGCCGAGTTCGAGGTCGGCCACGCCGAGTGGATGGACTCCTGCACGGCGGTCGACAATGCGATGATCAACCAGCTGTGGAGATCCCGACGGACGCTGTACGACGTCGCCGTGCCGGTCGGAGCCCTGGGCTCCGTGCTGCTGCGGGGCGTGTCGCGGGTCGACGGGGCCCGCTCCCGCCGCCGGAGCCGCGTCGAGGCCCGACGAGCGGGATGAGGTGACGATGAGCGATCTGCTCGACCTGGACGGCGCCGCGTACCTGCGCGCCCTCGATCGGGAGCCGCTGGCGCTCGGGCACGGTCTTGCCGGTCACCCGCTGCTCGAGCTGGACGCGCTGGCCCAGCTGGCCGATCGGCTGCCGCCGGACTCCATCGAACAGAACCCGGGCGCGCAACCGATCGTCCTGGCCGAAGGGGGAAACGGTCGTGGCGGCGTGCCTCGGCCCGGAGAGCTGGTGCGCCGGGTTGCCGAGGAGCGGCGCTGGATCGTGCTGTGGAACGTCGAGCGGGACCCGGTGTACGGCGAGCTGCTGGACGAGATCCTCGATCCCGTCGTCAGGCTCGTCGGCCGACGGGAAGGGGGCGAGCGCAAGCGGGAGGCGTTCGTGTTCATCTCTGCGGCTGACGCCGTCACGCCCGTGCACATCGATCCCGAGCACAACTTCCTGCTCCAGATCCGCGGCACCAAGGAGCTCCACGTGGCCCGGTTCGAGGATGCTCGCACGGCTCAGGCCGAGCTGGAGCGGCTCTACAGCGGGGGACACCGCAATCTCCAGAACGCGCCCGGCCCCGCCCGGTCGTTCCCCATGGGACCCGGCGCCGGCACCTACGTGCCGAGCCACGTGCCGCACTGGGTGGTGAACGGGCGCGACGTCTCCATCTCGCTCTCGGTGACGTTCCACACCCAGGCCGTGATGCGGAACAAGGCGCTGCACGCCTGGAACGCCCGGGCCCGCCGCCGTGGGCGCGATCCTGCGCCCCCCGGCCGTCATCCCGGCCGGGACCGGGTCAAGTACGCCGCCTATCTCGCCTCCCGCCGCCTTCAGTAGACGCCGTAGACGGTAGTCCGTAGACGCTGTAGACTTCCGGTCAGGAGGTCCGGATGCCCGCCACGGTTGCCAACGCCATCAAGGTGCTCGAGGAGCGTTCCAGCGAGGACGCCGCCCTGGCCGAGGCGGTCGTCTTCCTGGCGGGCGAGGCGGAGGGTCCCGAGGACCCCTTCGGCCGTCCCGCCGCCAGTGTCCTCGGTGCGGCGACGGTCGTGAACGAGCGTCGCCAGCGCGAGCGACGCGAGGAGGCGGCGTCTGCCGCCCTGGCCACGCCGCAGGTGGTGGACCTCCTGCGCTCGATCAGCGACCGCAAGGGCGTCGACCGGCGTCGGCGGCGCGGGCAACTGCTCGGGTGGCGAGCCGGTGCCCGCACCCTGCACCCCGCCTGGCAGTTCGATGCCCGGCGCGGCGACACGAGGTCGGGCCTGCCGGCGGTGCTGGAAGCGCTGTCGGAGGTCACGCCCGATCCACAGGTGGCGGACGCGCTCGATGCGGGCGCCACGAGAGGATCTCGGCGGGCGGACGCTCGCCGATCTCCTGGCCGCTGGTCAGATCGAGACCGTGCTGCGCCTCGTCCGGGCGGCGCAGGACCAGTCCTGAGCGACTTCCCCGAAGGGCGGCCGAAGGGACTTCGTCTCTCGGCGAACCGCGGGACCTGGTGGCGGATCGACACCAGCCGACCCGGCGACTGGTCCTGGCAGCCGTTCCCGTCACCACGAGGACGCTTCGACCCGCTCTCGGGTCGCTTCCGGGTCCGCTACGCCGCCAACCGACCGGCAGCCGCGGCGCGGGAGCGGTTTCCCGCCCGACTGCTCACCGAGGCCGATGGCGAGCTGTGGCTCGTGCGTCTGCGGGCCGTGCCCGCGGGGCTGCAACTCACGCACCAGTCCAACCTCGACGCGCTCGGCCTCGACGATCGTGTGAGCACCGGACGCCTCGACGTGGGCCGACGGCGCCACGGCGACCCGCTGCTCGACACCTGCGGTCGGCTGTCGGACGCCGTGTACGACTGGTGGGACGGTCGGCCTCCGCCGTTGGTCTACCGGACCCGCACCATGCCCGAAGTTGGCCGCACGGTCGCCTTCACGCAGGCGGCCGCGCCTCGCGTCGTATCCGCCAGACCCCTCCGGGACGCCACCGCGCTGCACGCCTATCTCGTGTTGCGCGCCGGTTTCACCGTGCCCGAGCGATGGCTCGCGTAAATGCCGTCGAAGGTCGGCACGATCGAGCGGTACTGTCCACACGATGAACGAAGGGCATCTGAAGTTCCTGGCCAGTCCCGAGTGGGCGCAGATGCTGGAGACCGACCTCCTGCCCTGGGCCCTCGGGGTCGCCGACCTCGGCGACGACGTGTTGGAGGTCGGACCGGGGCCGGGTCTGACGACGGATCTCCTTCGACAGCGCACACCGAGGCTGACCGCCGTCGAGGTGGACGCCGACCTGGCGACGGCCCTCGCCGAGCGCCTGCAGGGCACCAACGTCGAGGTCGTCCACGCCGACGCCAGCGACTCGGGTCTGCCCTCGAACCGGTTCTCAGCGGCGACCTGCTTCAGCATGCTCCACCACGTCCCGTCCGTCGAGATCCAGGACCGGTTCTTCGCCGAGGTGCATCGCGTCCTGCGTCCCACGGGTGCTTTCATCGGCAGCGACTCTGTCGACGCCGAGTGGCTTCGGGAGTTCCACGCCGACGACGTGTTCGTGCCCGTCGATCCCGACACCCTGGGTGGCCGCCTCGAAGCCGTCGGCTTCACCGGCGTCGATCTCGCCGTACTGGACTACAAGGTCCGCTTCAGCGCCAGGAAGCCCTGAGTTGCCCAGCCGTCACCGGACAGGCGCTGCCGACGCGAGCACTGGACCGCCGTCCGCAAACGAAGTACCGGCGTCGCGGACCTACGTCCCGAACGCCGCCGTGGCGAGCTGGCGGCCCTCGGCGGCCAGTTCCATGCCGTAGGTGCCCGACTCGAGCAGCTCGCGCGCGGCTCGGGCCGTCGCACCGAGGGCGACGTAGCTGAACGCCCCGCCCACCGAGATCCGGGCGACACCGGCCTCGGCGAGCTCGGCGACGGTCGGCCCACCGGGAAACAGGAGCACGTTCACCGGGCGGTCGACGGACGCCATCACCTGGCGAACGTCCTCGATCCGCCGGAGCCCGGGCGCGAAGAGGACATCGGCGCCGGCCTCCTGGTACGCCTGCAGGCGGGCGATGGTGTCGGCGAGGTCGCGGCACGCCGTGCAGGAGGTTCTCCGCCCTCCCGGTCAGGACCAGGCCGGTGTCGCCGGACCGATGGGCGGCCTCGGCGGCCGCCGCGACCCGCTCGGTCGCGAGTCTCGGCTCGTAGATCGGCGAGCCCGGATCGCCGCTGAAGTCCTCGATCGAGAAGCCGGCCAGCCCGGCGGCGCGGGCGCCGGCCGCAGTCTCGGCGACGGCATCCGGTTCGTCGGCGAAGCCGTTCTCGAGGTCGGCCGACACCGGGGCGTCGACCGCGCCCACGATCGATGCCGCGTGCGCGAGCGCCTCGTCGTGGGTCACCGAGCCGTCGAGCCGTCCGAGCGTCGCCGCGAAGCCGCTGCTCGTCGTGGCCAGGGCCTGGAAGCCCAGGGAGAGGAGCAGCCGGGCCGACCCTTGATCCCAGGGGTTCGGCATGAGCAGCGGACGGCCGGGCACGTGCAACGAACGAAAGGCTGCAACCTTGTCAGCGTGGGAGGCCATGCAACTGGACCGTACTCGCCGGTCCTGGCCTCCGTCGTGTTCGCGCCGTTCAGCGCCGAGGCCAGGGCGTGGCCACGGCGGCCGGTGGTGTCACGAACCGCTGCGAGTAGCTCGCCCCGACGTTGCCCTGCTGTCCCGGCAGGACCACCTGATGGTCGACGGCGTCGACCTCGTCCACCGGCACAGTCAGACCGGCGTTGTCGCTCTCGGTGTTGAACAGCAGGTGCAGGCCGTGGGTGGCGATGTCGCCCTGGAGGTAGCGGATGTCGCCCTGTGGCGAGAATGCCGGGTCCGGTGGGGCGTCCGGTCGTTCGGGCGGCTTGGCCGGGTCGTAGGTGGCGGTGCCGGGGATGTTGTACGGGGTGCCGTCGGCGTGGTGGTTCCAGCACCGGCGCTGGTTGACGACCGAGCCCGGTGGCGCGGGCGAGACCGGAACGCCGCTGGCGTCGTAGCCCCACGTCGTCGGCTCGTGCGGGCTGCGCGGGAGCGAGGTGCGGACCGGGATCACTGCCGGTTCCGTCGTCGAAGCAGGAGTCGTCGACGTAGTACGGCACGGCCTCGACGGCGGCAACGGGCGTGCCCACCGGTGTGATCTGGCTGACGCCCCATCGCTCCACGACCGTCCCCGCCGGGCCCGCCAGCTCGTCCCACGAGAGGGCCTCGGACGCCAGACCCGAGAACCTCGCATCGGGCACGTTGAAGGACCCGTACACGCAGGCGTCCGAGGTGCAGGTCGCGTTGTCGGGGTGGCCGACCTGGACGGGCTTTCCTCCGTTTGCCGACTGCACGGTGCGGCCGACCGTGTCGTTGCTGGAGTAGGAGATGCCGTCCGGGCCGACGTGTGCGTTCATGTCGCCGTACAGCACGGGGTTGATGCCCGCGACCGGCACGCCCTGGGGGTTGTAGGGGTTGTAGTAGCGGGTGATCTGGCCTGCCGCCATGTCCCACTGGGTGTAGATGCCGTCGAGCGGCGGTATGGGGTGCACCCGCAGCTCCGAGCCGTGGTCGATCGAGTACGGGTAGAAGGTGTCGGTCCGCACCACGTTCGTGCCCGAGTCGGCGCCCCAGGTGACCCGGATCACGCGCACCGGGCCCCATCGCTCTCCCATCAGCTGCGACGAGCCGCCCCAGTTGCTCTGCTCGTCCTCGTAGCCGCAGCACGGGGTCTTGCCCCCCGGCGACTGTTGGAAGGCCCGGCCCTTGAACCGGTCGATGATGTTGGGTCCGTAGTCGGCCCGCGCCAGCCCGGCGCCGTCCGGCGAGACGCGCAGGTCGTCCATCAGCCACCGGCCGTCGAACCGGAAGCGGTACCCGGTGCTGCGCACGGTTGCGGTGTCGAGCGGCCGTCGCTGCACGTACGTCGGCGGGTCGAGGGCGAGCTGGCCGTCGGCCAGCCTCTTGAACCCCTGCCCGACGACGGGCTGGCCCTGCGGGGTGCACACCGGGCCCTTGGGCGCGGCGCCGTAGTCGGAGTACGAGCTCTGCGAGGCGACGAACGTGTCGGCGTTGGCGTCGCGGCGAGTAGCGCACGTACGGCGAGTTGTCGGCCGTGTAGGCCATGGGGACGGCCCAGCCACCCCGGCCTGCGGCGTGCCGACTGCATCACGTACACGTACCGGGTGATGCCCGTGGCCGGGTCTGTCACCTGCACCTGCTTGGCGGCGACGATTCCTCTCGGCAGCGCCCCCGAAGCCGGAGCAGGTGGCCCCGCGTCACGGGCCATGAAGGCCATCTCGTCGGTGTCGATGAGGCCGGGGTTGGGGTCAGGCGTGGCGGCGCCGCCGACCGGCTGGGCCCGGCACACGATCGCCGGATCTGCCGGGTCGAACGGTGCGTTCGTCGTGTAGCGAAACCCCTCTCGGTCGAAGGTGTAGGTCAGCTCCTGGTCGACGCCCGAGTAGAAGGCGAAACCCGACGCGTTGTTGGAGATGTAGTGCTCCCACTTGGTGTCCACCTGGAACGGGATCTGCACGAAGCCGCGCCCGTTCCAGCGGTACCCGCGCAGGCTGCCGGTCGGGACACCCCGCCGGCCCGGGAGCGTGCGCACGGGCAGCTGGCTCGACTGAAAGCAGTTGTGGTCCCCGTGGTCCGGGTCCGTCCACCCGTTCACGTCGGGCTGCGGATCGGCCTGGTAGCAGTCGCTGCGGAGGGGAGCGGGCGTGTCCCGCTGCGAGTCGGCGGTGCCGTAGTTCGTCGGCGCTTGGGGAGCCCTGGCCGTGAGCTCCGGGCCCGCCGACCAGTCCGGCACCTGCGACCCGGTCACGACGACAGGCGCGGCTGTCGAAGGCCGACACGGCGACACCGTTGGCGCCCGTGGCCCCTGCCGGGTACCGTCGCCCGCCCAGCCATGGCCGGCGTCTGCGCCATCACCGCGACGAGGCACACGACCAGCGCCAGCACCCCAGCCTGGGCACCGCCGCGCGACAGGCGGTGATGAGCCCTCACAGGTGGGAGTTCGTCTCGTCGGTCCGGCGCTCCTGCCGCGCCGGGAGGGTGGGGCGGCGGTTAGACCCGCGATCCCCAGTGGCCGTCCAGGCCCCGGCGATGGTGCCGGCCCACCCTCAGGGCGACGAAGACGAGCAGCACCGCGGGCCAGATCGGCAGCCACCACCCGTGGAGGGCGATCGTCAGGACGATGAGGGCGAAGACGATCCAGGCGCCACCGAACGCGGGGTGGGCGCGGGCGGGGAGCGGTCGCCACTGCCCCTGACCGGGGGCCGGCCTCCCGGGCCGGCCGTGGGCGGCCTCGAGCGCCGCCGGCCGGGGGTGCCCCGGGATGTCGTCCACGAGCTGATCGAGATCGCGGAGATAGCGGGCCGAGTACGCCTTGCCCGAGCGCTCCTCGAACTCGTCGAGGGTGAGGTAGCCCTCCGTGGTCGCTTCACGTAGGAGCGTCACCGCCCGATCGCGATCGGCGTGGGAGGCCCGGAGGCGACCTTCGTCGGTGGGCCACTGCGGCCGTCCCCACTTGGGGGGCGGGCTGGCCAGGCTTGCCGTCGGCCACCGGTGGAGCGGCGCCTCCATCGTGGTGCGCCGATGGCGCGCCCACCAGAGACCGCCGGCGACGAGCGCGGCGATCAGCAGCGCTGCACCGTAGATCGCCAAGAGCCCGAATGCGTCGCCAAACCCCGCATGGTGCCAACCGTGCTGGCTGTACCAGTCAGGACCCATTGCTGCCTCCTGCTCCTGGGCTCGGCCCGGAGGACCGGCCGTCGCGCGCTCCCATCCTGCCCCAAACGGCGCCGCTATGGCAGACCGACCACGAGATGGACCGTCGAGCAGCCCTCAGCGGTTCGCCGGCCTCGGATCCGTGCGCGGATCGACGCCGTCGCTACGCAGGTCGACGCCACCGGCGGCAGACCAGATGTTGATGGCGTCGGCCGGAATGTCGACGGAACGGTGCTGGCCCGGCTCGGCATCCGCTGCCGGCCCGGGACGAGCCCTCAGCTCGAGGTCGTCGCCGAGGCGTACGAGCAGCTCGGTGGTGGTACCGAGGTCGACGGCATCGACGACCTCGCCCCGATGCGGACCGCTGGGGGCCAGGCTGACCCGCTCCGGGCGGATCGACCAGAGGACGGCCGTTCCGGGAGCCAGCCCCGCCCGCGGGATCCTGAGCTCGATCCCACCTGAGACGAGCCGCTCGGGCCCGGTCAGCACGCCTGTGTTCAGGTTCTGCATCCCCACCAGCCGGGCGACCTCGGGCGACGCGGGCCGGCCGAAGACCTCCGCTCGGGGCCCGGCCTGGAGGATCCGTCCCTCGGCGATCACGATCACCTCGTCGGCCAGCAGCGCTGCCTCCTCGGGGTCGTGGGTGACGACGACGCTCGACACGCCGGTTGCCCGCTGCAGCTGGCGGAGCTCCCGGCCCAGCTCGGCCTTCACGGGGACGTCGAGCGACGAGAACGGCTCGTCGAGCAGGAGCAGATCGGGGGAGCGGGACAGCGCCCGAGCGAGCGCTACCCGCTGGCGCTGCCCGCCGGAGAGCTGTCCGGGCCGTCGCGTCTCCAGCCCTCGCAACCGGAGCCGGGAGAGCCAGTAGGCGGCGACGGCGGCGTCGGTGCCCGCTCCGAACAGCAGCTGGTCCCAGACACCCAGGTGGGGGAGCAGGCTGGGCTCTTGTGGGACGTAGCCCACCCCACGTCGCTCGGTCGCCACGTCGGTCATCTCCCGGCCCCCGAACCGGACCGTGCCTGCGGTGGGTCCGAAGAGACCGGCGACACAGCGCAGGGTGGCGCTCTTCCCGGCACCCGAGGGACCGAGGATCGACAGCTGCGGGCTCGAGGCGTGATGGCGGAGCTGGAGACGAAATCCACCGAGACAGTGGTCGAGATCCAGGGTCAGCGGCGCAGGCTTCCTCGCGGGCGGCGGGCAGGCGGCCGGGATGCTGGGAACGGGCTCGGTTCGTCGACGAGGACGCCAGTGAGCCGCCCCCAGGACGATGAGCGCCGTGAGCACGGCGAGTGTCGTCGGTGCGATCGTGTCGGGTAGCCCCGTCCCGCTGAACTGGACGTAGGTGAAGACGGGAAGGGTGTACGGGTGGTACGCCAGGATCACGGTGGCCCCGAACTCGCCGAAGGCCCGCAGCCAGGCGAGGAGCAACCCGGCTCCGATTCCTGAGGCGGCCAGCGGCAGGCTCACCCGGCAGAACCGGGACCACTCGCCGCGGCCGAGGGTCGCGGCCACGTCGACGAGGGCGGGCTCCACGCTGGCGAACGCCGACCGGGCCGCCACGATCAGGAACGGTGCGGCGACGAAGGTCTGGGCCAGGACGACGCCCACCAGGCTGTCGGTGAGGTGGCCGCCGAACGTCCGTCCGAGCAGGGTGTAGGGACCGACCAGGTAGATGAGCAGGATGCCGCTCATCACCGGCGGGAGGGCCAGCGGAAGCTGCACGGCGATCCCCACGAGACCGGCGAAGCGACCGCGATGGCGGGCCAGCTGGTACGCCAGGGGGATCCCGAAGAGCCCGATGAGGCAGGTCGAGATGGTGGCGCTCTCGACCGAGGTGGCCAGGGCGGCGCCAAGACCGGGGACGTGGAAACCCCGTTCGGTCGTGCCTTGGAGCCGGAAGACGAGGCCGACGAGGGGGACGACGAGATAGAGGGCGAGCAGCGCGCCGAGCCAGGTGAGGGGGCTCCGGGCCGTCCCCCGGGTCACGATCCCGTGAGGACCGAGCGCAGCCCGGAAGGCGCCCCGCGGCCCGACAACTGCGGAGGCTCGATGACGCTGAGTCCGTGGGCGGCGAGGATGCCCTGGCCCCTGCTGCCCAACAGGTAGTTGACGAACGCGGTGGCTCCCGCGGCGTGGGGTGCCCGCTCGAGGACCGTGACCGTGTAGGTCGCCGCCAGCTGGACGGCCCCGAGGTTGACGGTGGGGATGCCCGCCTCCCTGGCTTCGTTGGCGTAGAAGAAGCCGGCGTCCAGCTGGCCGGTCTGGAGCCGGCCGACGAGCGTCTCTTCGGGGAAGACGCCGGCCGTCGCGTTGGTGATGCTCAGCAGAGCAGGCTCGTGGTACGTGGTCGCCGCCTGCGTCAGTGCCTGCGCGGTCAGCTGGCCCTTGGGGTCGAGGACCGGGTCGGTGCGACCCAGGAGGAAGCCGGGCTGGGTGATGACGTGGTACCAGGGCTGGGTCCGCAGCTGAGCGGCGAAGCGGCTCTTGGGGTTGTAACCGATGACGAGGCTCCCCTTGGCGAAACTGGCGTACCAGCTCACCCAGTTGCCGTTGCCCGGTCCCTCGAGCGTGGTGTTGACCTGGGGGCTGGCGCTGATGAAGACGTCACCCTGCCGCACTCCACCCTTGATCTGGTTGGCGACCTGCGCCGACCCCGCTCCGTAGCCGCTGAACTGGTACCCGGTCGCCGACGAGAACCTGGGACCCAGGTCGTGCTCCATGAGGTTCACGAGCGAACCCGCGTAGAGCACGTCGACCGGCCCCCGCGCGAGCGGCGTCGTCGAGGACGACGTCGATGACGACGTGGCCGACGAGCCGCAGCCCGCCGCCACCGCCGCCACCGCCGCCATGATCGCGACGACCCCGAGCGTCCGCCGGTTCACGAGGCACCCCGATCGCTGACCTCGACGACCACGTTGGTTGCCTTGACGGATGCGACCGCGAGCACGCCCGGCGCCAGGCCGAGCTCGTCGGCCGCCTCCCGGCTCATGAGGGAGACGACCCGGTGCGGTCCCGCCAGGATCTCCACCTGGGCCATCACCGTGTCCTTCTGCACCTTGGTGACGATCCCCGTGAAACGGTTGCGAGCAGATTCCGAGTGGATGGTGGGCGGGATCGGGACGTGGGCGAGCCCCTGGGCGAAGCTGGCCAGGTCGGCTCCCTCGATCAGCCGCCGGCCACCGGGAGCCTTGGTCACGGGTAGGCGGCCCGAGTCGGTCCAGCGCCTGACCGTGTCGGCGCTCACCCCGAGGAGGTCGGCGGCCTCGCTCACCCGGTACCTCCGCACGTCCGGCACTCTATCTCGCATCTGCGAGGATTCTCTCTGAGAGAGCCGCTTTCGCGAGCTGATTCGCCGGGTTGGACCGAAAATACGGCATGGGCAGGGAACCGGCACCCAGCCTCATGGGCCGCTGGCTTATGGTGCGTTCATGCCTCTCAGCGCACGCAACCAGCTCGACGCCACGGTCTCCGGGGTCAAGCACGGCTCGGTGATGTCGGTGGTGACGGTCCGGCTCTCCGGCGGCGAAGAGATCACGGCCGCCATCACTCGGGACTCAGCCGAGGCCCTCTCGTTGGGCGACGGCGACCGGGTGACAGCCATCATCAAGGCGACGGAGGTGATCCTCTCGAAGGATTGAGACGTCCCGTGACGAACTGCCGGGACACCGACACGGTCAAGGGTTCCATCTCGTTGGCCGTTCTCCGATGTGTGATGATGCCCTCCCGGGATACTGGCCGACCCTGCCCGCCGGTGAGAACACGGCGGCTATCGAACGTCCTCGAGAGGATCCTCGTCGAGACGATCGGGGTCGTTGGCCACACGCTCCCAACACTCGTCGCGCAGGTCCTGCAGCTGCTTGAGCTCGCTGCGCATCGCCCGACCCTGCTTCCTGGCCTCCTCCACCTCGAGCATGGGCTGGCGGAGGCGACCTCGAGCCTCGTTCCAGACCGCCTGTGCCCGCGCCTCGGCCCTGCTCCTGCCCTCGTCGAGGAACTCGTCGACCTGGCGGCGGGCTTCCTCGACGAGCTCCTGCGCCTGCTGCTGATCGCGCCGGGCCGTGCCGACGATCCTCGCGGCGCGGAAGCGGGCGATCTGGCGTACATCCGACGCCATGCGCTCGATCTTCGCCTTGTCCGTCTCCGCCTCGGACAGGACCTGCGCCGGCAGCTGGCGGCCCGCCGCGCTGACCGTCTCCATCAACCGGTCGGCCAGCTCGTCCACCGCAGTCGCCGAGCGCGCCGAGCTCCCGTTCGAACGGGCCCGAAGCGCCGAGATCTTGGCCTCGAGCGCACGGGCGCGGCCTGTGACCTCGGCCAGGCTCGCCTCGGCCTCCTCGATCCGCTTTCGGGCCTCGGTCGCCCGACGCTCCTGTTCCGCCACGTCGGAATCGACCTGGCGCCGGTCGTAGCCGTTCCTCACCACGGCGAAGTGGACCTGTTGGATTGCGTGCTGGAACACCTGGATTCTCACCTTCGTGCCATCGCTCGGGGCCCCGAGACGCTCGGTGGGCCGGGCCGGAGCGGGATTCTGTGATCTCGGCCCCGGAGTTTTCCCCACCTCCCCCGGACCGCAAACCTCAGCGGCCCGCCAGGACCAGCAGGTCGTTGATCGAGCGCTGCATACCCCCGCTGATGAGGTCGAGGTCCGGCACCACGTCGGGATCGGCGCACAGCCCGAAGGACAGCCGCCCGAGGTTCGATCGCGCCGCGATCCGCAGGGCGTGGCCCTGGGCGACCTCGGCCAACCCGTCGATGGACGCCACGCGACCGCCCATGACGTACAGCGGGCCCTTCGGACCGGGGACGTTGGAGACGTTCAGGGCGAACACCCGGGGGCTCATGGTCAGATCGACGGCGCTGTCGCCCAGGGGCAGTGTGGCGCAGCTCCCGCACGAGGGCATCGAGCTCGGCCGCGTCGTGGGCATCCTTTCGCTCGGACGTCTCCTCGGAGATGGCGATCAGCTGGGCGCGAACGTCCGGCTCGGCTATCGGGAGATCGACGAAGATGAAGGAGTCCCGATTGCCCACCTGGTCGGGCCGCTCACCCGGACGATGGAGGCTGACGGGCACCTTCACCCGGATGTGCTCGGCCCTGGCGTGGCGGGCCGCCAGCCAGCTCCTGATCCCGCCGGTGACCACGGCCAGGACCACGTCGTTCACGGTGACTCCCGGGCCGACCGCCTTGCCGGCGTCGTGCAGCTCGGCGACGGGACCGGACAGCCAGTCCACCGTCCGGCCGGGCCCGACCCGGGCGGCCAGGGGAGAGGTGTCCGAGCCCGGGAGCAGCTCACGGCGAACAGCAGCCACGAGTCGCCTGGCCTGGGCCGGCGCTCGGTGCCAGTCCGGTCGCGCCCGTCGCTCGTCACCGCCGTCCAGCGATGGGCGAAGGCGGGCAGCGAGGCCGAACCGCAGCAACTCCCGCTCGCTGTACGACGGTGTCCGCACGCGGGGCGCCGGCTCGGCGGCCGCCGTGTGCGGCTCGGCGTCCCACAACAGCGCGGACAGGATCCGCAGCCCGCTCATGCCGTCGGCCATGCAGTGGTGCTCCCTCCAGAGGAGCGCCGTTCGCCCACCGCGTCAGCCGGGCCATGTGCAGGCTCCACAGGGGATGCCGGCGGTCGAGCCGCCCCTCCATCAGCCGGGCGACGCCGCGGCGGAGAGCGTCATCGTCGATCTCCTGGTCCCTTGCCAGCTGACGCACGTGGCGGTCGAGGTGGAAGTCCGATGTCGTCGACCCAGAGCGGTGGGGCCACGCCGAGCGGTGTCGGAGCCAGTCGCTGTCGGCACCTTGGGACCCGGTCCAGGCGGCCGGCGAGGTGCGCCGCGCAGCCCGTCGAGCGTCGGCGGCTCGCCGTCAGGTGGCGGATCGACGACGATGATCGCGCAGCAGTGCCCGGCGATGGTGCCCCGCTCGAGCTTGAGGATGCGCGCATCCTCCGCCGTCAGCCGATCGGCTTCGCACGTGGTCCGAGCCAACTTCTCCCCCCGTTACCGGTCGCAAGACCTAGCCGCGACCCGCTGATTTGCGATGAGCGTCGTCATCGTGCAAACGTGACAATAGTGCTGGGGTTTCGGTGAGCTCCTGAGGCCGGGGGGCGTCGCACGGTGGTTGTGTCCGGCTTGCCGGCCAACGCCGATCGAGCAGTTCGGCGACGCGGAGAGGCCCGTAGACCAGGCGATCGGACCGACAGTCTCTGAGAACCCAACGTCGCAAGCTACTCGGGGCGCTCGACGTCCGCCCCGAAGCGCGTGAGACAGCTCGAGCAGGCGCGGTGAAAACGCCGGAAGAGAACGGGAAGGAGCCCATGATCGGGGATCGGCTCGACCGACCGACCTTCGCCGTGGTTCACGGCTACGACCGGACCCACCTCTGCCGCGTCCGGGAGACGTTGTACGACCTCGTCCTGGGCGGGGCGAGGGCTGGCTAGGGACGAGCACGAGGTGGTTCGGTCGATGTGGGAGTCGGAGGTGACAGAGGACTCGAATCGTCCGTCGCTCTATGACGACGAGGACTACGAAGCAGCCGCCGTCTACGCCGAGGACGGTCACGACGACGAGGCACCGGGGAGATCATCGAGGGGCACGCGGAGCAACCCCACTTCGCACGGGCGCTGCGGGGGTACGACCGCGACCAGGTCGACACCTACGTGGCCGAGTACGCACGCTGGGGGAGCGAGGCGCTGGGGCGGATCACCGAGCTCGAGACCAAGGTGTCCGAGCTCGAGGAGGTCGCCGAGTCGTCGCGGCAGTACCGCGAGGAGGCCGACGAGCTCACCCGGCGGGCGGAGATGGTCAGGGCCGAGGCGGACGAGCGTGCGACAGCGTTGGTCGACGCGGCCGAGGCGAGGGTCGGCGAGCTCTCGAGGGCGTCCGATCGCGACCGTGAGAAGGCGGCCGAGCTCGTGCAGCAGGCCGAGATGGCCAGGGCCGAGGCGGAGGCGGCCAGGGCCGAGGCGGAGGCTGTCAGGGCCGATGCGGAGCGCCACGCGGCCGCGCTGATCGAGGCGGCGGAGGCGAAGGCTGTCGAGCTGGCGGCGTCGACGGACGGCCACGGCGAGGAGGCGGCCCAGCTCATGCGTGATGCCGCAGAGGCCAAGGCCGACGCCGAGCGCTGGGCCGACGAGCTGATCAAGGAGGCCGAGGCCCGAGCCGCCCAGCTGTACGCCGAGCCCGAGCGGCAGCGTCAGGCGGCCGTCGAGCTCGTGCGGCAGGCCGCGGCGCTGACGCGCCGACGCCGAGCGCAGGGCATCCGAGCTCGTCGCCGCGGCCGAGGCCACCGCAGCCGACCTCTCGGCCGAGTCGGCCCTCGACCGCGAAGAGGCGATCCAGCTTCGCAAGCAGGCCGACGCCGACCGGGCCGAGGCCGAGCGCCAGGCGGCCGAGGTGATCGAGGAGGCGGAGGCCAACCGGACAGAAGCCGAGCGGCGGGCGGCGGAGCTCATCGAGGAGGCCAAGGCCAGAGCGGCCGAGATCACCGCATTGTCCGCCCAGGAGCGCGACAAGGCGTTGGCCCTCGTCGAGCAGGCCGACGCCGACCGGGCCGAGGCGCAGCGCCAGGCGGCGAAGCTGCTCGAGGACGCCGAGGCCAACCGGGTGGAGGCGGAGCGGCGGGCGGCCAACGTGATCGAGGGCGCCCGGGCCGAGCGGCCGAGCTCACCGCCTCGTCCGCCCGAGCGCGACCAGGCGTTGTCTCTCGCCGAGCAGGCCAACGCCGATCGGGCGAAGGCCGAGCGCAGGGCGGCAGAGCTCATCGAGGAGGCCAAGGCCAGGGCGTCCGAGCTCACGGTGGCATCCGCCCAGGAGCGCGAAGAGACGCTGGCCCTCGTCGACCGGGCCAACGCCGACCGGGCCGAGGCCGAGCGCCAGGCGGCGAGCTGCTCGAGGACGCCGAGGCCAACCGGGTGGAGGCTGAGCGGCGGGCGGCGAGCTCATCGAGGAGGCGGAGGCAGAGGCGGCCGAGATCGTCGACCGTCACGCCGCCGCCAGGAGGAGATCACCTGGAGAATGAGGAACCGTCAGCAGCGGGAAGCGGCGCGCTGCTCGTCGAGCGGGCCGACGCCGACCGGGCCGAGGCCGAGCGCCACGCGGCCGAGCTGATCGAGGACGCCGAGACCAACCAGCTGGAGGCGGAGCGGCGGGCGGCCGAGCTCATCGAGGACGCCGAGATCAGGGCGTCCGAGCTCATGGCCAGGTCCGCCCACGACCGCGACAACGCTGGCTCCTCGTCGAGCAGGCCGACGCCGACCGGGCCGAGGCCGAGCGCCAGGCGACCGAGCTGCTCGAGGACGCCGAGACCAACCGGGTGGAGGCGGAGCGGCGGGCGGCCGAGCTGCTCGAGGACGCCGAGGCCGAGGCGGCGGAGATCGTCGACGCGTCCCGGCGTGAGCACCAGGAGATCACCTGGAGCATGGAGGCCGCTCGGGAGCAGGTCGAGCGGCTGAGCGACAAGGTTCAGGTGGCGACGGCGGAAGGTACCCGCGCCGTGCTCGACGGGCTCGGACCCCACGTGGACGCCCTGCGCCGGCAGTACGAGGACCTCGAAGCCGAGCGGCTGGAGGCCGTCAGGCAGGTGGCAGCCGTCAGGCAGTCGCTGCGCATGTGGGCCAGGCGGACGGCCTCGGAGGGCGAGCGGTCGGCCTGAGCCGGCCGGTGGCGGCCGTGGTCAGGTGCCGTCAGGTGCCGTCGGGCCCTCAGTCGCCGCCCTCGTACTTGAAGGACACCTTCACCTTGGCCCGGTAGGCCTTGATCTCGCCGCCCTCGAGCTGGAGGTCGAGCTCGGATATCTCGGCGATACGGAGGTCGCGAAGGGATCCCGCCGCCCTCGCCACCGCGGCGCTGGCGGCCTTCTCCCACGATTCCTCGCTCGTACCCACCAGCTCGATGATCTTGTAGACACTCTCCGCCATCGTGGGGTCCTTTCGTCGGTTGCTATCGACGACGGTACCGCCCCCGGGCTCGGCCAGCACCTGCGAGGCGTCGTAGTAACGGCCCGGCGCCCCACGACACTTGACGTAGTGACGAGCCGGCAGCACTAACAGCTGGACTTCGTCGCGCCCGTGCTGGCGTTCCAGGTGATGGCGCCGCCCTGGAGGTTGCTTTGTCTACCGATCGAGATGGCGAACTCGTCGCTCACCGGGTATCCGAGGCAGCTCCGCTCCCACCCCATGCTCGCCCACCTGGCCCGGATGGCCCCGTGGATTGACCATGCTCCCGTGCCGGATGTCCAGTAGATCGAGCCGCTTTTGCTGAAGTGATTGAAGCGTCCGACTCCGTCAGGCGTCCCGGTCTCATCCGTGACGGGATAGCCGAGGACGCTCGAAGGCCCTCCCAGGGACAGGTACTTGCCCCGGATGGCCCCGTGGATCGACCAGGGTCCGGTGGACGGGTCCAGTAAATGGAGCCGGAATTGCTGAAATGGTTGAACCGGCCCACCCCATCTGGGGCGGCGGTCTCGTCGCTGGTGGGATAGCCAAGCACGCTCCGCTCCGACCCCATGCTCGCCCACTTGGCCTGGATGGCGCCGTGGATCGACCAAGCACCTGTCGTCGCGGTCCAGTAGATCGAGCCCCCGTTGCTGAAGTGGTTGAACCGTCCAATCCCGTCAGTAGTCCCCGTATCGTCGGTCACGGGGTAGCCCAGGAAACTGGAGGGCCCTCCCAAGGCCTGGTATTTGGACCTGATGGCGCCGCAGACCTGGTGGCTGCCGGTGGCGGCCGAGGAGTAGATGGTGCAATTGGTCGCCGTTGCCGATGCCTCGTTGGATGCCAGGCCTTCAAAGCCCCCTGGGTTCGCAGCCGTCACCACGTAGTAGTAGGTCGTGCCGTTGGCGAGGCCGTTGTCGGTGAAGCTGGTTCCGGTCAGACCCTTGGCTATCGGCGCGGCAAGGTTGGTCTGCTCCCTGCCTGCGCTGGTGCTGCGGTAGACGTTGTAGGTCGCCCCAGGGGCACTGTCAGAGGGCGGTGACCAGTTCAATTGCACGCTGGGTAACACACTGGTCTGGCTCGGTACCGCTGACAGCTGCTGTGGAGCGCTCGGGACCGACACCGTGTAGCTCCCACCAACCCCGACCAGGTGTCCCACTGGAGCCGTTGTCCCCATTGGACCAGCTCCCGGATCGAAGTAGCTGATGACAAGCTGAGACAAGGTGCTGAGCTCCGGGTGACCAACCAGGGCGTAGCAGAATCCCGAGAGAAGCCCCGCGCATCCTGGAGCCAACCCCGATGCCTCCACATGCCAGGGGCCAACGGGAGTCGGCGCCGTGACGACGTTGTACGCACCAGTGATGGCGGTGGTTTCGATCATTCGAAACGCGGCGTCCGAATAGCTTGCTACGGCGATTCCCACCGGTTCCCAGTCGCTGGACCCATCCGTTGCAGCAGCGGTCACTGAGTACGATGCGGGGTTGCTGAGCGACGACACTGTGCTCGAAAGCGTCGTGGTGTAGACCTGCCCCGCACCGCATCCCACGAACAGGCTCGTGCACTCGGACGAAAAGAGCGATACCTGGCCATTGCTGAACACGGGGCTTCCCAATTCAAGGTTCGACGAGAGTGCCGCGCCGCTCGGGGATGGCGGAAAAACGTCAGTAGGTGCGACATCCAGCGCATTGGTAATGGAGTTGTACTCCATGAAGCCCCAGCCCTCCTCACGAAAGTTGGTCGCATTTACCACGCAGGCATCCCCGTACGTGATCAGAACGTCAGAGGTGTTGGGGATCAACGCTGCCCCCGAGGCCCATCGCGCTGAGTATGCGGCAAGAGGAGGCGCACACGGGCGACCGGTGCCATCTGGCATGTAAACGTTGGTGGGAGCCGGCGTGAATCGCGCCGGCGGGTTGCTGGCCGGCAACGACAGCGGTTGGCCTGGACTCGGTACCTCCCCCAACGAAGTCGGGATCTGACCCACGGCATATGGTCCCTCGGCGCCGGTTCCGCCGGGGATGAATTGGCTCAGCACCATCTGCCCAGACGTGTTGCTGACCGAGACGCTCGTGTCCCCAAAGATCCAGAGCTCTTTGCCATTGGGTAGCGGGACGCTAAGGCCGACGTCGCGTCCCACCGATCTGGAAGCGTTCTCGTACTGCGACTGGATCGGGGCAGGGGTGGCACTCGCGGTCGACGCGGTGGCGTCAGGTGGCGAGGAGGTCACCCAGACGACAGAGGCTGTCAGGCCCAATACTGCGACCACGGTGAAGGCCCGAAGTGTCCTCACGTGTCCCAACACCGGGTCGTCAGGGCCACAGAATCCCCCCACGGCGAGCCGTACGTCGCTTGTGGACGCAATCGCCTTGATTTCACCAGGCTGGATAAGAGATCAACCCGGATAACCCGTCCAAAGCGCCCGCGGTTTCTGCTATCACGACGACGGATCTTTCAGACAGTCGCGATACTCGCCGCGGAGTCTGACGACAGCCTGACGGAATGCTGACTAGATGCTGACCGCTCACACAGCTGATCGCTCACGTTGTTGTGACCGGACTGATCCCTGATGGCCTCGTTCCGGGCACATCCCTGACAGATGGCTCCGTTAGGTGTGCGCGCACCTAGGCGACGAACAGCCGCTCCCGGACCTCGGGCCGCAGGGGGACAGGCCGGGTGGACAGCACCCTGCCCAGCGGGTGCACGAAGCGCAGCTCTTCCTCGGGGTCGCCCTCGACGCGCCAGCCCCCCTCGTGGACCAGGCGGTGGTGGTAGCCGCAGAAGGCAGCCAGGTTGTCGGGATCGGTGGGCCCGCCCCTGATCCACCATCGCAGGTGGTGGGAGTGCAGCCACCGTTTGCGCCCACAGCCCGGGAACCGACAGCCCCCGTCTCGTCGACGGACCTGGCGGGCCAGCCAGCGGGGGGTCTGGCGGGTCGTGCGCCCGAGGCCGAGGGCCCGACCCTTGTCGTCCTCGGCCACCAGCTGCCAGCGACAGTCACAGGCCAGGCGGCGAGCCGTCTCGGCGGCGATGGAGGGACCACCCTCGATCTCGGCCCAGCCCTCGGCCCCGCCGAGGACGGCCGGGTCGGTGTGGATCACGACCATGGCCCGATCGGCCTCGGCCTCGCTCGGCCAGCTGCGTCGAGGCCAGCTCCACCAGGGCGTCGGCGCAGCGGGACTCGAAGTCCTCGTAGACCTTGGTCACCGGGTCGGGCGGGGCCGCCTCGGCCAGCTGGCCCAGGGCGGCGGCCACCACCGCCGCCTCGGGCTCGGCCAGACGACCCGAGAGGTGCCGGAAGCGGCCGTCGTCGGCCGGCGAAGGCGGACGTAGCGCCGGCGGTGGGCCTCGTTGGCCTCGGCGACCGGCACCGGGCGTGCCCGGCGGGCGGCCGTCTCCAGCTGGGCGGCCGAGAGCCCCGGTGCATCGGCGGCCATGGCCGCCTCGGTCTCGGGCCGAGCCAGTCTGGTCACCGGCGCCAGCTGGTCGAAGGACAGGCCGCCCTCGGCGAAGGTCTCGGCCAGCCTCGGCAGCTCCTCCAGGGACCGGGCCACCCGCACCCACTCCCGGGCGGTGCGGTGGGCGATGCCCAGGCGAGCCACCAGCCAGTCGGCCATGGAGGTGGCGCCGTCCTCGCGCCAGTCCTCCCGCCGGTCGCAATCGGCCACCACCTGGAGCAGCTGGCTGTGGGTGACCGTGACGAGGGCGTGCAGCTGGTCGATGGCGTCGGCCCGCTCGGCCAGTGTGCTCGCCTCCAGCGCCCCAGCATCCATGGACACCGATTGTACGGAGAGGGTGTATCAGTCAACGAGAGTGGTCGAGGACCGGAGCGCTCACGGCGGCCTCGAGCACAGCGGCGACGTCGGCGCCGTACGCGCGGGCAGCATCCCCGCCGACCTGCACCACGGACATGAGCAGCGACAGGAGGATGCTCACCAGTCCGTTGGCGATCCTGACGGGGTCGATCTCCGGGCGCACCGTGCCGTTGAGCTGCTCGGTCCGAAGCCGATCTGCGCACGCCTTGCGCAGGTCGGCGAGGGCGGGAGTCTCGAGCACTCGGCCGGTCACCTCGGGCTCGAGCCCGGCGAGCAGGCGCCTGGCCAGCGGATGGCGCTCCACCGCTTCCGACAACGTGAAGATCAGGGTCTCCCGCCAGTCCTTGGGCTCGGTCTCCTCGATGAAGCTGGACGCGCCCTCCCGGATCACGCCGGCGGCATCCTCGTCGACGGCAGCGAGGAACAGGGCCTCCTTGTTGGGGAAGTACGCGTAGGCGACGGTCCCGCCCACCGACGCATGGCGGGCGATGTCGGCGACCGAGGTCGCCCGGTAGCCGTTGCGCCCGAAGCGGGCGATGGCGGCCTCGATGATCGCCTGCCGTGTCCGCTCTCCCTTGCTGGATCCGGTCCCTGGGGCTTCGACTGCCATCCCGGCCAGACTACCAGAATTGAGGATTTGAAGGATTTGCTCTGATCGTTTAGTCTGGCCGGTATGACCCAGACAAGCACGGACACTCCGGTCAAGGCGGGCGACCGAAAGGTCCCGACCCGTCGGATCTCCTTCGAGGAGTCGCTGGCAGGACCTGCCCCGGCACTTCGCCGCCGACGGCGACCTGATCGCCAGCCACATCGCGGCGGCGCTGTCAGCGGTCTTCCCCGACGGCGAGGACTTCTTCGTGCGCTCGGTGCGGCACTTCCGCGACCAGGTCACCGATCCGGCGCTCAAGCGCCAGGTGGCCGGGTTCATCGGCCAGGAGGCGATGCACGGGCGGGAGCACCGGGCCCTCAACGACCGACTGGACGCGCTCGGGTACCCGACCAAGCTGGTCGAACGGCTCGTCGAGCGGGGGCTCCGGATCCGTGAGCGGGTGCTCACGCCGAAGTCGAACCTGGCCGCCACGGCGGCCCTCGAGCACTTCACGGCCACCCTGGCCGAGCTCGTCCTCACCAACGCCGATGCCCGCGATCAGTTCGGCCACGAGGGAGTGCAAGGACCTCTTCCTCTGGCACGCCCTCGAGGAGTCGGAGCACAAGGCGGTCGCCTTCGACGTGTACAAGGCGGTGGGCGGCAGCGAGCGGACTCGGGTCCTGACGATGAAGCTGCTGCGCTTCGGCTTCGTGATCGGCATGTCCATCCAGGTCATCCTGTCGCTCCTCGGCGACCGTGCCACCTACCGGCGGGGCAAGCTCCTGCCGCAGCTGGCGCCGGTTGCGGAGCTCGCCGCTGCTGTCCCGGCAGCTGTGGGAGCAGCTGTGCGACTACGACCGGCCCGACTTCCACCCCGACGACCGCGACACGACCGAGCTCGTCGACCGGTGGCGCACGGAGCTGTTCGGTACCGACGGGAGCCTCAACGACAAGCTCGTCGGTGGTGCGGCCTGATGGCGGAGAGCATGTCGAGCGAGCACGTCGATGTCCTGGTCGTGGGTGCGGGCCTGTCCGGCATCGGTGCGAGCCACTACCTGCAAGCCGAATGCCCGTGGGCCAGCTACGCCGTCTTCGAGGCACGTGACGCCATTGGTGGCACGTGGGACCTGTTCCGCTACCCGGGCGTCCGTTCGGACTCCGACATGTTCACGCTCGGCTACCGGTTCCGCCCGTGGCCGAGCGACCAGGTCATCGCGGACGGCGGCTCCATCCTCCGGTACATCAAGGACGTGGCTGCCGACGAGGGCATCGACCGCCACATCCGCTTCAATCACCGCATCGTCCGAGCCGACTGGTCGACGGCCGATGCCGTCTGGCACGTCACCGCGGAGCGCACGGACACCGGCGACAGCGTCGAGCTGACCGCGGGATTCGTGTTCTCCTGCACGGGCTACTACCGCTACGACCGTGGCTACCTACCGGACTTCGCCGGCATGGACCGGTTCCGGGGCCCGATCGTGCATCCCCAGGCGTGGCCCGACGACCTCGATCACGCAGGCAAGCGGGTCGTCGTGATCGGCAGCGGTGCCACTGCCGTCACGCTCGTACCCTCTCTCGCCGCCACCGCGGGGCACGTCACGATGGTCCAGCGCTCGCCGAGCTACGTCGCCTCGCTGCCGGCGCGCAGCCCGCTGCCCGGCCTCCTTCGTCGCGTGCTGCCCCGTCGTCGAGCCGACGCCGCCGTCCGCTGGTTCAACGCCCTGGCGACGCAGGGGTTCTTCCGGCTGAGTCGCCGACGCCCGGCGCTGGTGAAGCGGGCTCTGCGCAGAGGAGTCCGGCTGCCAGCTGCCGCGCGGCTACGACGTCGACACGCACTTCACACCCCGTTACGACCCGTGGGACCAGCGACTGTGCGTTGCACCCGACGGTGACCTGTTCGAGGCGATTCGCCGTGGCGCTGCGTCGGTCGTGACCGACCGCATCGACACCTTCACCGAGAAGGGTCTGCTGCTCGAGTCGGGTGCCGAGCTCGAGGCGGACATCATCATCGCAGCCACCGGTCTCGAGCTGCTGTTCATGGGCGGGGTCCAGCTGTCGGTCGACGGCGCCGAGGTCGACGTGACCGAGAAGCTCACCTACAAGGGCATGATGCTCGAAGGAGTGCCCAACCTGGCCATGGCCATCGGGTACACCAACGCCTCCTGGACCCTGAAGTGCGACCTCACGTGTGACTACGTGTGCCGCATGCTCAACCACATGCGGGCCGCGGGTATGCGACAGTGCATGCCTGTCAACGCTGACGCCGGCGTCCGTCCCGAGCCCCTCCTCGGGCTGACGTCGGGGTACATTCAGCGCTCTGCCCACCTCTTCCCCAAGCAGGGGTCGAAGGCTCCCTGGCAGGTGCACCAGAGCTACCTGCGCGACTACCGCGCCCTGAAGCGGAGCGACGTCTGCGACGACGCCATCGTGTTCTCCAACCCTGTCGGGGCGAGCCGAGTGGCCGTCGCATCCTGATGCCGGACGCGACCCAACCTAGAAGTGGGTACCCCACGGTGAGGAAGCGACGGCTCGCTCGACCGCCGTCACGCTGTTGCCTGCGTTCAGGGCGGCGAGGATGCCGCTGTAGGACCCGCCGTTGAGCGTGGCGGCCGTCGCCGTCAGCCCCTGGCTCCAGCTCGTGTAGGACTGCACCCCGTCGCCGTTGATGGCGTGAGAGCCCGGCATCTTCATGCTGGTGTTGAGCGGGTTGAACTGGGCGACGTTGCCCCAGCCTCCGCCCTCCCTCTGACACCAGGCCACGATGGCGGCGACGTTCGGCAAGGTGACGGGAGCTCCGAGCGTCCTGAGCAGGGCGACGGCAAAGTCTGGAGGGCCGTTGATGGCGAGCGGGGAAGGCGTCGACTGGTCCGGGCCGGCCGAAGCGGCGATGGCCCCCGGGGGGCCCAGTGCCTGGGCGACGAGCGACTCGGCCGTCTGCTCGTCGGCCTCGAGTCTGGCCTGCTCCGCCCGCAACGCCGAGCGGGCGCGGTCGAGGCGGCGAAGAGTCTCCTGCTCGTTGCTCGTGACGGTGGTCAGGTACTCCCTCTGCACCACGGCCTGGTAGCCACCACCGCCGAACGGCGGGTTCGCAGGGGTACCGTCCACGTAGGCGTTGACGGCCTGCTGGCGTAGCCGGGATGCCACGGCGTCCACCTGGCCCTGGACCTGGGCCAGCTGCGCCACGTCGCCCGCCAACTGCAGGCCGATGGCGTCGGGCTGGCTGGCGAGCTCGGCAGGCTGTGAGCCCGGCTGGAGCGCCGAGAGTGCGGTGTCCGCTCGTTGGTGCACACCGGGCTCGCCGACGGCGGGCTGTGCGCCGGATACCAGGGCGTAGCTCAGCGTGGCCGCTGCCGCGGCGGCGAGCGCGCCGTACCGGAACCGGCCGGGCTGGCCCTCGTGCGGCCAGCGAACGCGCGTGATGTTCAGACCTGACCGCACGACGGCACGTCCTACCCAGCTTCATATGGGGGCAAACTCGAGAAATCGACTGGGCGCCCGAACGACTAGGGGTCGAGGCGGATCACGATGGGGCTACGGTTAGAGTCGCGAAAAGCGATAGGGAGGTCTGGCGAATGCGAGTTGGTGGCCCGTCGCTCCGAGGGCTCGGCGCGGGCGTCGACGCCCTGAGGGGGGCTGAGCGGAGGACGCCGGCCTGATGAGGAAGGGCGGTCGCGGAGAGGCACAGTTCCCGATCGTCCGGCGAGGCTACGACCCCGCTCCGGTCGACGGCTATCTTGCCGCCCATGCTCGCTGGGCGAATGACGCGTGGGTTCGCGTCCAGGAACTGGAGGCCGAGGTGGCCGAGCTCCAGCGCCAGCTCGAGTCGCTTCGCCACGGACCGCGACCGGCAGGCGCGTCCTTCGCCACCCAGGCCGAGGAGGGCGAGATCGAGGCCGAGCGCGAGCTAGCGAGATCGCGGAGGCCAAGAGCAGGCCCACACCGCTCGCCGCGTCGTCCCGCCGGGAGCGAGCCACTCCCCCCGACGTGTCCGGGACGCTCGCCGAGGACGCGAGGCGGTACCTCGACGAGTACGAGGCGCGGATCGAAGCAGGAGGAAGGCTCACCATCAGGGAGGGAGCAGTCCCCGGACTAGCGGAGCGCTTCGCTACGAGGTGGCGACGGTCGCCGTGTCCTTGCCCGAGCGCAGCACGTGGCCGGGCGTCTCGCCCGTCGCCTTGCCGTCGGCAATCGTCTCGACACCGTTGACGAGCACCCGGACGACGCCGATCGAGTCGGCCGTGAGCCGGACGCTGCCGCCCGGTAGGTCGGCGACCAGGGCGGCGGGCTCGGAGTCGATGGTCGCGGGGTCGAAGGCGACGAGGTCGGCGTGGTACCCCTCGGCGATGCGGCCCCGCTCCCGCAGGCCGAACAGCTGGGCCGGAGCGTCGGTGATGAGCTGGACGGCCCGCTCCATCGGGACCAGCTGCCGGCCTCGGATCATGTCGCCCAGGAACCTCGTGGTGTACGGGGCGCCGCACATGCGGTCGAGGTGGGCGCCGGCGTCGGAGCCGCCCAGCATGGCGCGCGTCGTCCGACCACACCTGCTTGCGCAGCTCCCAGGTGGCGGGGTCGTTGTCGGGGGGCATCGGCCACAGCACCGTCTTCAGCTCGTCGTTGATGACGATCTCGGTGAGGGTGCTGAACGGGTCGGCGCCCCGCTCGGTGGCGAGCTCCCCTACCACGCGACCCTTCATGCCCTCGTTGGCCTTGGAGAAGGTGTCACCGATCACGTAGTGCCGGAAATCTGCGAGACGGCGGAACACCCCGGCTTCCGGGCTCTTCGCCTTGTCCATCATCTCCCGCCTGACATCGGGATCGCGCAGCTTCTCGATGCGCTCGGGGATGGGCAGTCCGAGGATCGGTCCCCACCCGGGGATCATGTTGAGGGCGCAGTAGTTGCGGAAGCTCATGTTCATGGGGACGAGCACGGGCATGGTGAGCGCCACGATGCGCCCACCGGCCTGCTGTGCGATGCTCGACGCCTCCAGCTGGCGGGTCACCCGTTCGGGCACCCGCGAGTCCACCGTCAGCACGTTCCAGTTGATCGGTCGGCGGGCAGCCACCGACATGCCCACGAGGAGGTCGATCTCCTCGTCGCTGAAGGTGTTGAGGCAGCCCTGCACGATCCCTTCGAGGGTCGTCCCCCCGTGCTCGCCGACTGCCCGGCACAGGGCGATCAGCTCCTCGTGCGGACGCGTGGCGCGACGCCACCGGCTGACCGTCGCCGTCGGAGTGGGTGCTCGACAGCGTCGTGGACAAGCCGAGGCCGCCCGCATCGAGGCTCTCGTGCAGGACCCGCACCATGGCATCGAGCTGCTCGGGCGTGGCCTCGTTGCCGATGGCATCGGCCCCCATCACGTAGCGACGGAGGGCGCAGTGGCCGACCATGAAGCCGGCGTTGACGGCGATGCCGCCGCTGACGGCGTCGAGGTACTCGGCGAACGTCTCCCAGCTCCAGTCGACGCCGTTCTCCAGCGCGGCGAGCGGCATGCCCTCGACCTTGGCCATCATGCGGCGGATGTAGTCGGCATCCTCGGCCTTGAGGGGCGCCAGCGTGAACCCGCAGTTCCCGCCGACGACCGTGGTCACGCCGTGCACGTTCGAAGGCGTGGCGAAGGGATCCCAGAAGAGCTGGGCGTCGTAGTGGGTATGAGGGTCGACGAACCCGGGTGCGACCACCAGGCCGTCGGCGTCGAAGGTCCTCGCCGCAGGTTCGTCGACAGCTCCCACGGCGACGATGCGGCCGTCTCGGACTCCGACGTCGCCGCGCACGGCGGGGCGGCCCGTGCCGTCGACGATCGTCGCCCGTTCGATCTTGTAGTCGAGCACCGGAACCTCCAAGCCGAGCGCTGGCTGATCGTAGCTGACAGCCTGTCAGATCTTACCGGCGCAGAGGACCTCAGGGCCTGGGCCCCGATCGAGCGAGGCCCTCGACCACCTCCGACGCCGGCTCGCCGCCACCGACCAGCCGGGTCATCCGGCGAGTCGCGTCGAGCAGATCCGAGGCCAGCGCCGCCACCTCGTCGGTCGACACCTGATCGCGCTGGACCTGAAGGGCGACGACGAAATCGGGTCGGGCCCCGGCGTCGAAGACCGGCGCCGCCACGGTGTCCACACCGACCTGACGCCCGGGAGCGAGCTCGTCGGGGAGGTAGTCGCGGGACCGCAGCGCCGACGCCAGGGCGACCGCCATGGTCCTGAGGTCGTCGGAGGCCACGTCGGCGGCGAGCTCGAGGAGCCGCCCACGCAGGAGGATCCCCGCCTCGTCGAGCGGCGACACCGTGTACCGCTGGCGCCGGATGGCGGCCAGCAGGCTGTCGTACTCGGCGCCGCGCTCATCGGTCAGCTCCTCGGTCGTCCGTTCGACCCAGGTGGCGACCTCCTCCTGGCTCGACCAGGCCACGTGCAGGGCGCCGAAGGGCGCAGCCAGCGGCGTGCGCTGGCCTCGCCGGGTGGCAGCGACATCGTCCTCCTCGCCGACCCGGTCGATGACGACGATGTCGCCGCCCACGACGGCAGTCACCGTGCTTGCCATCCCCGTACGGCGGTGCAGCCGCTCGAGCTCACCCCGCGCCAGCTGGATCGACGGAAAGCTGCGCTGCGCCGCCTGGCCGAGGGCGATGAGGCCTGGGCCGAGCGTGTAGGTCTTCGACCGGGGATCGCGAACGAGGTAGCCCGCGTCGGCCAGCGTCATGAGCAGCGAGTGGCACGTGGTCCGGGTGATGTCCACCCGCCGGGCGAGCTCCGAGGACGTGAGAGGCTGTCCAGGACGTGCGGCCAGGACGTCGAGCAGGGCGATGACACGGTCGGTGGGAGGCGACCGTCGTCTCAACGGAGCACCCACCCGCCCATACGGTGTTCTCCCGCCGAATCCTTGACAGACCTAGCGCCGAGCATGTAACAGTGCGCTTTCGATTATGTGGCGATCACGTCCTGATATTCGACAAATTCTCGACCTTGAGCCCGGCTCCGTCAAGGAAGCGGTCGGTCGATGAGCCCGACCGCGCTGCTGGACGGCAGGACGATGGTGGTCTCGGGAGTGGGGCCCGGCCTCGGGCGGGAGATCGCTGCCATCGCCGTCCGGGAGGGCGCCAACGTCGTCATGGGCGCGCGCCGGGAGGCCAACCTCCGCAGCGCGGCCGAGGAGATCGACGCGTCGGGTGCCAAGGTCGCCTGGCGCCAGACCGACATCACCAAGGCGGACGACTGCGATGGCCTCGTGGCCACGGCTGTGGAGCGCTTCGGGCGCCTGGATGCCGTCGTCAACTGCGCCGCCCTCGACACGGTCTTCGGGGGATTCGAGGACGCCGAGTTCGACCAATGGCGGACTGTCCTGGAGACGAACCTGATCGGATCCCTGCAGGTCTGCAAGTCTGCTATCCCCGCCCTGAAGACTCGAGGTGGAGCTGTCGTCTTCGTCGGCTCCCAGGCGATGTACCTACCCCAGCTCGCCCAGCCTGCCTACGCGGCGTCCAAGGCGGGGTTGCTCTCCGCCACCTACTACCTGGCCAAGGAGCTGGGTCCGCACAAGATCCGCGTCAACACCATCGTTCCGTCGTGGATGTGGGGACCGCCGGTCGAAGGGTACGTGAAGTACATGGCCGAGACCCAGGGCGTTCCCGCCAACGAGGTCATCGAGGGGATCACCAAGGACATGCCGCTGGGGGAGATCCCGGCCGACGACGACATCGCCGAGGTGGTGGTGTTCTTCGCGTCCGACCGGGCGCGGATGGTCACCGGGCAGTCGCTCCTGGTCAACGCCGGCGAGCTGATGCGCTGAGCTCCGTTCTGGCCCCATCCGCTCGAAAGTGGCCGTAGTCTGGAGCCAGCGGGGAGACCACTTTCGCCCAACCTCGGCGACGTTGCAGGCGCCGCTTCATTGGGTAGGGAATGCTGGAGGGGTTGGCGGATGACAGGCGATGACATGATGCGGAATGGGGCACCAACTCCGCGGTTCGCTTCCAAGATGCGAGGCTACGACCGAGGTCAGGTCGACGCCTACGTGGCCGAGAACGCCCGATGGGGAGCCGAGGCGTGGGGTCGGGTCACGGACCTCGAGGCGCGGCTGTCCGAGCTGGAGGGGTCGGAGGCCCCACAGCGACTCCGCCAGAACGTCGAGCGGACCATCGAGGAGGCCCGCCAGACGCTCGACCTGTTCGTCGAGAAGATCGATGCCAAGGCGACGGAGCTGGAAAATACAGTCAGGGACGCGACCCGTCCGCAGCTCGACGAGCTGCGTGCGAGCGTGCAGGAGCTCGAGGACGAGCGCCGGTCGGCGCTCGACGGGCTAGCCCGGGCTCGGGAAACGCTGCACGGCTTCCACCCGGACCGAGGGCTGGGCAATGGGCAGGAACCTCACGAACCCACTGGCGACCAGGCCCAGGCCCAAAATGGCGCGCCGGTCCCGACGTCGAGCAACGGCGGCGAGCCGGGCGATCAGTAGCCGCCTCCGCCGGACGTCGTCGTGGTGGTGCCCGCCCCGCCAGTCGTCGCCGTTCCACCGCCGGTCGAGCCGCTGCCGGTGCTCCCACCGCCGACCTTCACCACGTGCCAGATCCCGCCGAAGCTGTTGATGCCGTCGCCGTTGGCGGCTCCGGTCGTGGCGTCCCCAGAGAAGCGGAACAGGGGCAGGTTCTTGTACGCCACCTGCGTTGCCCCCATTGGCGCTGACCGTCGAAACGTTGGTCACGCCTGACCCGACGTTGACGGTCGTCTGACCGGCGGGCAGCAGAGATGGCGGCCAGATGGCGGTGCACGCACTGGATGTGCAGGCAACTGCGGCGCCGTTGTTGGTGAGCGTGTACAGGGTCCGGCCCTGGCCGTCGACCAGGATCGTGCCGAACTTGGCGTTGTTCGCCGTCTTGACGGCCGGCGCCGTCGCCCCTGTCGTGCGCGTTGTCGCCTTGGTGGTGCTGCTCGTCGAGCTGGTGGACGAGGACCCGCAGGCGGCGGCGATGGCCGCGGCGGGCACCAGCCCGAGGAGGATGGCCCGCCGGGGGTGCATCCAGGGGCGGGTCGTTCCTCTCGACGTGGTGGTCGGGGCTCGCATCACAGGCTTCCCTCCTCGGCCCCGTGCCGGCAGTCCGGTGGGGCTGGCTCATCACTGTGTTACGGGTGCGTGACGCTCAAGGATTGCAAATCGACGGTCGCCGTGCCCGCGAAACCGCTCAGGAGACCTTGGCCGTGGCCAGGGTCAGCCCCGAAGGGGTGACGAGCTTCGCCGTCTTGATCTGGTTGACGTCGACGCCGACAGTATGGGCCCACTCGCCGACCCCGTCGTGGACCTCGAACTGGCCGACCGGCACCGTGGTGCCGTTGGCGAGCTGGAGCTCGCAGGTGTAGGTGCCGTTGGCTCCGCTGGCGTCGACGTTCATGAAGACCCAGGACGGATTTCCGCTGTAGGTGTAGACCTGTCCGACCGGGCGTCCGTCGCCGGCCTGGAAGTGCCCAGATCGCAGGGTCGTCTGGTCTGCGACCTGCGCCTGCCCGCCGGACCCGTTGTGCTCGAGCAGGGTCACTCCCGCAGCCGTGCCCCCGACGAGGACGGCGGCGGCTGCCGCCGCGGCCAGCGCCGTCCGCCGCCGACGGACCGGGCTGGCCCGCTGGGCGGACGGCTTGGGCCGGATCGGTGTGGGGCCGCCGGGAGCGGGCGGCTCGACGATCCCGCCCTCCTCCGCGGCCGGGACTCCGAGGGTGGGTTGCGGCTCGGGTCGATCGGCGTGCTCGCTGACGCGAGCGGCGACCCTGCTCTCGAAGCCCATCGGTGGGTCCGCCTCAGGGGCCAGCAGCAGGAGCGAGTCGCCCGTCTGGGCCAGGCCCTCGACGAGGACGCGGCAGCTGACGCAGTGCTCCATGTGGCCCAGGGCGTCGGCCCGCTCGGCGCCCGACAGGATCCCGAGGGCCACCTCGGCAGCCATGGCCCGGAGCTCGTCGCAGGTCAGTGTGGTCATGGTGCGGCTCCCTGCTCCACGAGCATCGCTCGCAGCTTGAACAGACCCGAGCGGATGCGGGTCTTCGCCGTCCCCAGCGGTATGGCCTCGGTCGCGCTGATCTCCTTGGCCGTCCGGCCGTGGTAGACGGCAAGCACGAGGGCGCGACGTTGGTCCATGGGGAGGCGGCCGACGGCGGCGCGGATCCTTCCGGCGTCGTCGTTGCTGATGGCGACCTCGACCGGGTCGCCCTCCGAGGAGGGAACCTCGAAGGCGACGAGGGCCTCCGGATCGGTCGGCTGGGCCCGGCGGAGGCGCAGGGCGTCGATGGCGAGGTTGCGGGTGATGGTGAGCAGCCAGGTGGCGACCGAGCCACGGCGGGGGTCGTAGGCCTGGGCGTGACGCCAGGCCTTGGCCATCGCCTCCTGGGCGACGTCCTCGGCGAGGCCGGGATCGCTCACGATGCTGAGGGCCAGGCCGAAGATCCGTCGCTGGAACCGCCGCACGAATGCGGCACCGGTGTCCGCTTCGCCCACGCCGAGCCCGGCCAGCAGGGCCTCGTCGGAGAGCGCGTCATGGTCGCCTGGGGGTGGGGCCCACATCACGAGGTACTACGCCGTGGGGGGGTCGCGGGATTCCGAGAGCGACCCGGAAGGGGCGGGCGCCCCCCGACCGCGGCTGAGGTTGGCTACCGTTGGGGCGTCTCCGGCGCGCCCCTCGCCCGCCGGAGCCCCCTTCGCGACGACGGACCGGATGACGGGGTGAATGGCACGGACACGCAGGCCTCGCCACTACTTGCCCCACTGGGTCGTCGTGGCCCTGCCAGCAGTCGGGTTCCGCTACGACCATGAACGCCACGCCTATGTTCTCCGACGGATCGGGCACGAGCGCGGCCCGGTCATCAGGGATGCGCGTCTGCGAGGGCGACTCGTTCGGAGATCCCGGAGCGACGACGAGAGTGGCGACCGTCCGGTGGCGGCCATGGTGGAAGCCCACGCAGAGGTCGACGACGATGACCAGACTCACTCGCACAGAGCCACCGGGAGCGCCCGCCCATGGACCGGATGACGGCGGAGCGACCGAGTGGTCCCGTCCGGGGCGGCAATGCGCGCTCCCCACGGCGGGCGCGCCGCTGGTGGCCGTGGATCGTCTCTGGCGTGGTCCTGGGCATCATCGTCTGGCTGGCCTTCGTCGCCCTCTCGCTGGTGCGGGCGCTCCAGGACAGCCACACGGCACAGTCCGCCGCCGACACGGCCAGGACGCAGCTCACCAGTGCCGGCGCCGGGGTCCTGTCCACGCAGTCGACGGCCAGCCTGCAGCTGGCCAACCATCGGGTGGCGGCGCTGGACAGCGACCTGTCCAATCCCGCCCTGACGCCGCTCCAGGTCCTGCCGTGGGTCGGGACCCAGATCCGTTCGGCGCGGGCGCTCGCCACCACCGCGGACAAGGTGTCGGCCGCCGGGGTCGTCGCCTTGAACCAGGCCAACGCGGCGCTGGCCCAGCCGCATGGCCCTGGTCCCGGTCGAGTGCTCATCCTCCGCCGCATGGCGAGCATCGCCGACACCGCCCGGGCCTCGCTGGCGGGCCTGGACACCGGGCCCTCCAGCGGTCTGGTGGGGACGCTCTCGCACCGGCGGGCCCAACTGGCGAGCGACCTGTCCAAGGCCCAGCTGGGCCTCACCAAGAGCGCCGCTGCCTCCCGTGCTGCGGCCAGCATGCTGGCGACGCCGGGCCAGTACCTGCTCGTGGCGGCCAACAACGCCGAGATGCGCGATGGCCAGGGCATCGTGCTCCAGGCCGGGCTGCTGACGACCGACAACGGCACGACCCACCTCGTGAACATGCAGACGGTCGGCGATCTGCCCGACCAAGCCTGCCGGGAGCCACAGTGCCGGCTGACGTGCAGGCGCTCTGGAGCAAGACCACGCCCAGCTTGTTCTGGCAGAGCCTGGGGGTGACGCCTCAGTTCAACGTCACGGGGCCCATCGCCTCCCAACTCTGGGGTGGCGCGACGACCGGGCACGTCGACGGTGTGATCCTGGTGGACGTCGAGGGGCTCCACCAGCTGATGACGGCGACGGGTCCGGTCGACGCCGACGGCATGACCGTCACGCCCGACAACGTCGTCCCCCTGCTGATGCACGATCAGTACCAGGGGTTGAGCGGCGTCAACGACAACACGAACCGGCGGGAGCTGCTCGGGATCGCATCTCCCGGAGCACGTTCCATGCCCTCCAGAGCGGCGGTGTGGACCTCAAGACGCTGGCCACCGGCCTGTCTCGGGCAGCCAAGCGGCCGCCACATGATGGTCTGGACGGCGGCACCCAACGTCCAGGCGGACTGGGTGACAGCGGGTGCGGCCGGCCAGATGGAGAGCAACGACGTCATGGCCGGCCTGGTCAACTTCGCCGGCAACAAGCTCGACTGGTTCCTCAAGGAGAGCAACACCCTCCAGGTGCAGCCCGGGGCCGGTTTCACCGACGTCACCATCACGATGCACCTGAGCAACCAGACTCCTGGCGGCCAGCCGAGCTACGTGGCGGGCGAGGGGTCCCAGCCCGGCGTTGCCCCGAACGAGTACTCCGCCGTGGCGGCGGTCAACTTCCCGGCCTCGGCGACCGGAGCGACCTTGAACGGCTCGGCCAAGCCGGAGATCGCCGGACGGGAGGGCCCGACGTACTTGCTCGGCCAGACCGATCACCGTTCCGCAGGGCAAGTCGCAGGACGTGACCGTCCGCTTCCGCC
>CAVSUO010000004.1:0-36385 GCA_963731255.1 uncultured Actinomycetes bacterium
ACGGTGAGCATGGGACGGCCGGGTTCGGCGTCACCAACCCCTCGACTAGCTACACGACACCCATTCAGGCGAGCGTCAAGTAGACCTCGTCTACTCGATACCCCCCGGCGAAGCCCGTGCTGAGGCTCTGCAAGGGAGCACGGTGCGGCCCGCGCCGACCTGGTTCGCACTACCACCGCCACCCCGACCCAATTGGCATCGCTGGCGGATCCGGGCCGGACGCTATTCCCGCGACGACTGCGTCGCGCCGCATCGTCGACGATGGAGGTCTCTGTCTCTTCGCTCGCCGGACCAACGCCATGGCCGCCACCGGTTGATCCTCAGCACCGGGTGCTTGCCTTCTATTACCCCTGGTATGACGCCCACAGCTTCGACAATCCCGACCGCGTGGATCGACACCCCTCGGGCCCGTTGAATACGGACGACCCACCCAGGTGTCGCAGATCGTCTCGCAGGCGGCGGGGGCAGGCATCAACGGCTTCATCGTGTCTTACAACACGCAATGCACGCTGGCCACGAGGATGGGCTATGTGGCGCAGGCGGCCCGGCCAATCCAGGTTTCACGGTGAGCCCGCTGATCGAGCTGGACCAGATGAGCTCGGTGGTACCTGGTGGCGTTCTCAACGCCGGAGATGGCGAACGCCGTCAGCCCAAGCCGTGGGCCTCGAGGGCGGCGGCGCTCCAAGTCGGAGGGCGACCCGTCGTCTTCATCTATCACGCCGACTTGTCGGCCTCGGCCGCCTGGGCCCAGGTTCGCCAGGACCTTGTCGAGCCTCAATCCGTTCATCGTCGGCGACACCACGAGCCCGGCGGATGGCTTCGAGGGCCTCTACTCCTACAGCCCGAACGTCGTCTCCGACAACGCCTCGCTCGACGACTGGGATGCCTCGCTCGCGACGACAGCTCGCTACGCCCCGGCTGTCGACCCTTCGGCTGGACCACAACGGCTCTGGGCGGCGCCCGTTCCCCGGGAGAGGACGACTCACTCCTGGGGCGGCCCCCGGCCAACACGATCGTGATCCCCCGCCTCAACGGCACCCGCTACACAGCTACCTGGCAGGCCGCGTGGGATTCTGAGCCCGAGTGGGCCCTGGTCAGCACCTGGAACGAGTGGTACGAGGCGACGAACATCTCGCCCGGAGTTCAGACCGGCACCCGGCGCTGAGCCAGACCCAAACTTGGGCCAACTGGTTCCACCAGCTCGACGCCTCGCCTCCTACGGCGCCAGGGCCACCCACCGCGATCCCGCGACTGCCGGCGACGCCTCGGCCACCGTCGGGTGGACTCCGCCACCAGATAACGGCAGCCCGCATCGCCTCCTACACAGTGACCTCATCGCCTGGCAACAAGAGTGTCACCGCCGGGACCGGTTCGGTCTCGGCCACGCTCCCCGGGCTCCCCAACGGCACGACCTACACCTTCACCGTCACGGCCACCAACTCCGCCGGCCCCGGCCACCCTCGAACCGTCCAACCCCGTGACGCCGATTGCCGCGGCGCGGCCACACCCCAGGGGGCCACCTGGCGGTCTCCCCACAGTACGGGGTGCCCAACCAGACCGACGTGTTCACCGTGGCCAGCAACGGGGCCGTCAGGTGTCCTGGGTCCAGGGGGGAGGTCGGTGGAACGGGCCGATGGCCATCAGTCCGCCCGGCGCGGCCCCGGCGGGGGCGACTCGCGGCCTCCCCGCAGTACGGGGTGCCCAACCAGACCGACGTGTTCACCGTGGCCAGCAACGGGGCCATCCAGGTGTCCTGGGTCCGGGGGGCAGGTCGCTGGAGCGGGCCGATGGCCATCAGCCTCGCCGGCGCGGCGCCCGGCGGGAGCCGACTGGCGGTGTCCCCGCAGTACGGGGTGCCCAACCAGACCGACGTGTTCACCGTGGCCAGCAACGGGGCCGTCGGGTCTCCTGGGCTCAGGGAGGAGGTCGCTGGAGCGGGCCGATGGCCATCGCGCGCCCGGCGCCGGTGCCGGCGGGAGCCGCTGGCCGTGCTCCCCGCAGTACGGGGTGCCCAACCAGACCGACGTGTTCACCGTGGCCAGCAACGGGGCCGTCGGGTGTCCTGGGTCCAGGGAGGAGGCGCTGGAGACGGGCCGATGGCCATCGGCCGCCCGGCACCGCCCGGCGGGGCGAACTGGCCGCGCTCCCCGCAGTACGGGGTGCCCAACCAGACCGACGTGTTCACCGTGGCCAACAACGGCGCCATTCAGGTCTCCTGGGCTCAGGGGGCCGATCGGTGGAGCGGGCCATGGCCATCAGCCCAGCCGGCGCCGCGCCGGCGGGAGCCAACATGGCCGTTCCCAGCAGTTCGGCGTGCCCAACCAGACCGACGTGTCGAGCGTGACCAGCAACGGCGCCCTCCGGGTCTCCTGGGCCTCGGGGGGCCCGTGGGGTCGAGGCCGGCCGCCGAGGGCCTAGTCGACGAGCGCCTCCTTGGGGCACTCAGCACAGCGATCGGTGCTGGACCGTGGTGCCACGGTCGCCGGCCTCGGTGGCGGTGGCTCGGGCCCGCACGGTGGTGGTGTGGGGCACCCCCGGGATGGCGCGGCCGAAGATCGCCTCCACATGGCCGGTCAACGACACGCAGACCTGGCGTCCCTCGACCTGCACGTCGGCCGGACCGTCGATCGTGACGCCCGAGTGGTCCTGGGCGGCGACGGACGCCTCGGCTACCCGCCGGGCGACGCTCGGATCCAGGGCCACGCTTCCCGCTCGGTAGAAGCTGGGGTCGGAAAGGGCACTGGCCGCGTCGTTGGCCGCCGCTGCCGCGGCGTCGCCGAGCTGGCGCTGACCGAGGAAGACGACGGCCGAGTCGACGGCGATGGCCGCGAGCACCACCAGCACGAGGACGAGAGCGGGCACGAGCATCAAGACGCTGCCGTCCTCCCCTTTCGCCCGGACTCGCCGACGCGCGACGTCAACCAGTCGTCGCACAGCTGGCGGTCTGAGGGAGCCCGTTTCGATAGGGGTCGACCAGCTCCGAGTGGCGAGCGGCGGCGGTGAACCCGGTGCCCAGGTTCCCGAGCATGGGGACGACGATCAGCGGCACCCGGTACCGCACCTCGGCGACGACCCGAGAACAGCGCGTGAGGTCGCCGGTCACGAGCAGCGTCATCCGCGACGCGTTCGCGACCCTGGCCCTGGATGGCGCGCACCGCCGCGGCCTGGGCGACGGTCGCCGGGTCGGAGCCGGCGGGCGTCTGGACGAAGGCCCTCGTCGCCTCGCGCGCCGCCCCTGCGGCCGCCACCTTGGCGTCGATGACCCCCCACGCGTTGGCGACGACGAGCGTCCCGAGCACCAGGACCAGCACCCCGAAGAGAAGCGCCTCGATCCCGCCCACCTGGCCCTCCTCTCCTCGAGCTCGCTGCGGCATCACCGGACCCGTTCCCGGCGGACGACGACGCTTCGATCGACAGTGTCCAACCCGAGGGGCGAGGCGACCAGGGCGGGCAGCACGCTCGGGTTGCGCACCCGCACGACGAGGCGGACCTCCTCGGCGTCCACCGCCCAGTCGAAGGTGGCCCGCTCGCCGTAGGCGCCGAGCTCCCGGCGGGCGTCCAGCTCCGCCTGGCCCTGCGACGTCGGGGTGCCGCCTGCGTCGGACCCGGCGACGACACGAGCGGCGTCGAAGGCTGCCGCCGTGACCGCCGAGCGCGCGTACAGATCGAACAGCACCTGCACCGCCAGCAGGACCAGCAGCAGTATCACGAGGACACCCACCAAGGTGGCGACGAGTCCGGTACCTGTCTCGTCCAGTCCCCGCCCTATTTGCCGATGTTGCTCACCTGATGGTTCACGTTCGTCGTCGCGCCCCTGAGCGTGGCCTTGAACGCCACCCACATCGCCACCCCGAGGAACGCCATGATGAGGACCGCGATGGCGGCCGAGATGACCCCTTCTCCTGCTTCGTCGCGCACGAGGCGACTCATCAGCCACGCCCGGGCGGTGTGCTGCCACACCCAGGCCGCAACCAACCTGTTCTGCATCGCTCCTCCTTTGCGTCTGTCCCTCGGTCGCCGCCGTCACGATCCCGCGAAGAGCCGGAGCGCCTCGACGAACGGGATGGCCAAGAAGATCACTCCGGGTACGAGCGTCGCCACGGTCACCGGCACCCAGACCTGCTGGCCCCGTCGCTCCATGATCTGGACGAGATCACGCTGCACGTCGCGCCGGATGGCCCGGGCTTCGTCCGAGACGAGGCGACCGAGATCGGACGCATCGGCGTTGAGGGCGACCACCGACACCAGGCGGTCGAGGGCGTCCACCTGGGCCAGCTCCGCCCACTCCCGCAGGGCCGCCACCTCCGACAGCCCCTGGTGCATCCGCGCCCGCACCGCGAGCGAGATCGCGCCCGCAGGCGCCGTTGCCCCGGCGGGCCAGCCGGTTGAGCGCCGAGCCGAGCGAGAATCCGGCCGACAACAGCATGGCCAGCTGCTCGGCCAGCACCGGCAGCTCGAGAAAGATCCTGCGCTGCCACCGCGACGAGGCGGAGGCAACCTGCTGCTCGAGGACCAGAAAGGCAAGCAGCGGCGACCCCAGCAGGATCACCAGGCTCACGAGCGGCGGGAAGACCGAGGGCCGACGCGGCCAGCGCCCCGAGCCCGAAGGCGGCGGCACTCCATCCGACCTGTCGAACCCGGAACGCCGTGGGATCCAACCGGGAGTGCACCCGCTCGAGCCGGACGCCGAGCTCCTCGCTCACGCCGAACAGCCGCGCTGCCCGCGACGCCAGCGCCTGACTGAGCGGCCCGATCACCTCGCGGAACGACTCGACGGAGAAGAGACCCCCGCGTCGCTGCTCGGCCATGCCGCCAGGGCTGTAGGCGCGCAGTCGGTCGGCCAACGAAGGACGCGAGAAGCGACGCACCTCGGCGATCAGTAGCGCCACGCCCGCCCATCCGAGAAGGAACGACAAGACAACGAGGCGGCTCATCAGCCTTGGCCTCCGAGCACCCGCTCCTCCTCGGGCAGACGCATCAGCCGTCCAGCCCAGAGCCAGCACCCGACCACGGCCACGATCCCGAGCACCACCGCCAGCTGGCCCAGCGGCGTCTGGTACGCGGCCCTCCCTGTGCCGATCGACATTCCCGCCAGGGCCATGCCGAGGGGCACGATCAGGACGAACCGGCGGGCGAAGCGCACGGCCGCCTGCTTGGCGCGCGCGTCCTTGCGACCCTGGAGGTCCTGGGTGCGGTCGTCGACCAGCGCGGCCAGCCTCCGGTCCAGGCCGCCGCCTCCGATCTCGTGGGCGACGAGCAGCGTCTCGCACGCGGCGTCGGCGGTCGGATCGGCCAGGCGATCCTTCAGCACGGCGACGGCTCGGGAGAACTCCGTCGAGATGAGCCACTCACGCTCCGCGGCGGCGAAGCCGGGCCTGAGCTCGGCCGGCCCCCTGCGCCCGACCTCGAACAGAGCGGTGGGGATGGAACGACCGAGGGACCCGGTGTGCAGGCGGATCCCCTCGATCATGCCGGGCCACGCCTCCCGAGCTCGGGCCCGCCGCGCGTTCTCGCCGGGCGCGGTACCACGCCACGGGGGCGAGGCCGGCGAAGCCCGCCGCGGCCACGGCGGGGAGGAGCCCGCCGAAGACCGTGAAGGCGAGGGCGCCACCCACGACGGTGAGCGCCACCATCACGGCGAGGAACTCGCGGCCACGTACCTCCTCGAGCCCGGCCTGGGCCAGCCACTGATGCGCCCATCGTCGCCGTGGGGCGCGCCCCTCACGAGCGGGACCAGGCGCCAGCCCTCGCCATTCGAGGACGATGGCGGTGTACAGGAGGAACACGCCGTAGGCGCCGACGAGGGCCAAGATCGTCGCCGCCACGGTCACTCCTCTCAGCCCGAGATGTCCCTTTTCGCCCGAGTGGCCGGGATCATACGGGCGTATCTCTTGTCGTTTCAACTTCTCCTGTCGCGCTTGGTGGGCGGTCGCAGCGACAGGTACCAGCCGCCCGGCGGCGAAACCGTGTCATGTCATCGCGGCCATCGACTTCACGCTCGGGGGGAAGCCATGAACCGGGAGACGCCCCTCGGCCTCCGGGCGCCAGCGCGCGCGCGCTGGAAGGTCATGCGGTCGGTGCGGGCGACCCGGTGGCGTCGCACGAGCGTTTCCGCGGCAGCCATCCTCACCCTGGTACTGGCGCCCGGAATCCCCGCCGTCGCGTCGACCAGCCCGGCCACGAGCTGCGAATGGCCGATGTACGGCCACGACCCCTCGCGCACCGACAGCACGACGTGCCCGCAGGCGCCCGACGCCGCCGCCGCCAGCCGGCTGCTGCCCCGGTGGTTCTTCCACGCCGATGACGTGGTGACGGCCTCCCCGGCGATCGCCCAGGGAACGGTGTACGTGGGTGACTGGAACGGCCGCTTCTACGCCCTGGACCTGAAGACCGGAGGCGTGCACTGGTCGACCCTGCTCGGACGGGGACGGACCGACGGGAACGCAGACCAGCACACCGGAGCCTACGGGGAGATCACGTCCTCCGCGGCCGTCACCACGGTGGGCGGCCGTCGCGTCGCCTTCGTCGGCGGCGGTGGCTCGATGTACGCGCTCGACGCGTCCCGCGACAATCTGCCCGACGCCCGACGGGTGCTGTGGCGCTTCGACGTCGACCCCACCCACCCGACCAACCACGGCGAGATCGAGTCCTCTCCTGTGGTCTGGGCCGGAGCGCCCGGCGGGCCGGTCGTCATCTTCGGCGCCGACTCCAACCAGGACAGCGGGTTCGCCGGCGAGGGCGTGTGGGCGGTACGAGCCGACACCGGTCGCCTGGCGTGGCACTTCAACCCGGAGACGGCGACGGGCCACGCCCTCTACGGGTGCGGAAACGTCTGGTCGTCGCCGGCGCTCGGGCTGGATCCGCGGAACCCCGACCCCCGGCGGCGCGCCGTGCTGTACTACGGGCCCGCCGACTGCCCCGACAACACGCCCGCCGCCTGCCCCTCCGACGGCTCGGACCCCCATTGTCCACCGGGACAGCAGTACGACTTCGCCCGCCGGTGGCAGCCGTTCGCCGAGGCGATCACTGCCCTGTCCGCCGTCGACGGGTCGCCGCTGTGGAGCCACCAGGTCCATCCGATGAACACCTCCGACGACGACTTCGGCGCCTCGGCCCAGCTCTTCACGCTCCCCGGCGGCCGCCAGGCTGTCGGAGAGGGCAACAAGGACGGTCTCTACTACGTCCTCGATCGATCCGACGGATCGCTCATCTGGCAGCGGACCGAGCAGGGCAACGGCAACGTCCAGAACAGCTTCGCCCTCGGAGGTTTCATCGGGGCGACGGCCTTGACCTCGGTACAGGGCGTCCCGCGGGTCTTCGGAGGTTCGGCCATCGACACGCCGTTCACCTACAACCACAGCGGCCAACCGGTCCCCCAGTCCGACCCCACGCTGGGCTTGCAGCCGATGAAGTCGTTCTCGGGGGCGGATGGATCGGTCGCCTGGTCGGCGACCCAGGCCTACACCTACGGCGCCACGAGCGTGGCCAACGGCGTCGTGTACGTGGGCGCCCTCGACGGGATCTTCCGCGCCTACGACGCCGCCACGGGCCGGCTGTTGTGGGCCTCACCGGCCAGCGGATCCATCTCCTCGGGTCCCGCGATCAGCGCCGGCGTCGTCGTCATCGGCGCCGGGACCTCGGACACCGACGCCGAGTTCAAGACGTGCGACCACCTGCCCCCGGCCGCCCAGGGGGTGTGCAAGGGCACGCCGCTCAGTGCCACGCTCAACCCGTTGTCGAACGTCAACGGTGTCTGGGCGTTCTCACCCGCATGATGCGAGGGCGCGACGCTTGACCGAGATCGTGCGTGAGCTCGTCTCGGCCGAGTCGCCGACGATGGGGCGGGCGGGCGCGGGAGGCCGACCGTGCCAGGGCGTCTGGTATCGGCCTGGCGCGACCCGTCCGACGGTGGCGCTCGTCGCCACGCACTACGACGTCGACTTCTCCGAGCACTACCTGGCGGATCTCATGGCCGAGCGGGGCCTCGGCTTCCTTGGCTGGAACACCCGCTATCGGGGCCTCGGTACCTACTTCACCCTGGAGAGCGCCCTGGTGGACATCGCCGTCGGAGTCCGGTGGCTGCGCGAGGACGCCGGTGTGCGCACGGTGGCGCTGCTCGGCAACTCGGGCGGCGCCTCGCTGATGGCCGCCTACCAGGCCAGCGCGCCGGAGCTTCGGACGAGCCGAGCCGGCTGTTCCCACCCGGTGACCTGTTCATCTCGCTGAACGCCCACCCTGGACGGCCCGACGTGCTCACCTCGTGGATCGACCCCTCCGTCACCGACGAGTCCGACCCGCTGTCGGTCGATCCGCGCATCGACATGTTCGAGACCGGCAACGGGCCGCCGTATACGCCGGAGTTCGTGACGCGCTATCGCGCCGCGCAACGGGCGCGCAACGACCGCATCACCGAGTGGGTCCTCGGCGAGCTGCGAGCGGCTCCGCGCCCACGGCGCGTCGACCGCGTCTTCACCGTCCATCGCACCTGGGCCGACCTCCGGTTTCTCGACCTCGGCCTGGACCCGTCGGACCGAAGCGCAGGCTGCTACTTCGGCGACGCGAGGTCCGCCAACTACGGATCGTTCGGCCTGGCCTGCACGAGCACGCTCCGGTCGTGGCTGTCGATGTGGAGCCTCGCCGAGTCGGAGTGCCGCGCCGCGCCCGCACCTCGCCCGGATCACCCAGCCCTCCCTCGTCGTGCAGTGCGACCGCCGACCAGGGCTGCTACCCGAGCGACGCCAAGGCGATATTCGACGCCCTCGGGGGCGAGGACAAGCGCCTCGAGATGGTGGCCGGGGACCACTACCTGATGCATCCGCCCGAGGCCCGGTGCGAGGTCGCCGACCTCGTCGCCGACTGGCTGGCGAGATGGAGGTGAGCGTCCAGATGGGTGCGCCCTGCACCCGGTACCGTGGCGCCAGGCGTGTGAGCCCTGGAGAGGTGGGACCGAGGTGGCAGGGAGGTCATCGATGACGAACAGCGAGTTCGAGCTGCGGGGGATCAACCACCTCGCTCTGGTATGCCGCGACATGGGCCGGACGGTCGACTTCTACACCAACGTCCTGGGCATGCCGCTCATCAAGACGATCGAGCTTCCCTTCGACATGGGCCAGCACTTCTTCTTCGACGTCGGCAACGGGGACTCACTGGCGTTCTTCTGGTTCCCGACCGCGCCGGAGCCGGCGCCAGGCGTGTCCGCCCCGAGGACCTTGCCCGCAAAGGGCGAGCTGACGAGCGCCATCGGCTCCATGAACCACGTGGCCTTCGACGTCCCGCCCGAGAAGATCGACGAGTACCTCGTGCGGCTCAGGGCCAAGGGGATCGAGGCCGCCGACATCATGAACCACGACGACAGCAAGCTCGGCGTGAGCAAGGAGGTCCACGAGGCGACGTTCGTCCGGTCGATCTACTTCATGGATCCTGACGGCATCCTTCTCGAGTTCGCCGCTTGGACACGCCAGCTCACCGAGGCCGACGTGCGCCACCAGCCCGCGACCGCGGCGCGCAGCTCCGTCGCCAACACGTAGTGTCGCCTCAATGCCCGTGTTCCACCCGCACCAGACACGATCAAGGCGGTGCTGTTCGACTTCGGCGGCGTCTTCACGCCCTCGCCGTTCTCTGTGGTGCGCGCGGCCGCGATCGAGCTCGGCGTCAGCGAGCAGGTGGCCGTCGAGCTGTGCTTCGGACCCTACGCCGAGGACGGCGACCACCCGTGGCACCGGCTCGAGCGCGGCGAGGTGACGCTCGATGTCGCCCACCAGGAGCTCCTCGCCCTCGCCAGCGCCGCCGGGGTCGAGCTCGACGTCTTCGAGGTCCTGGCCAAGCTCGGCCGGGAGGACGACGACCGGGTCGTCGTCGTGGAGCGGGTGCGGGCGCTCCGCCGGGCCGGCTACCGGACGGCCATGGTGACGAACAACATCTCCGAGTTCGGTGACGGCTGGCGGCAGCTCATCCCTGTGGACGAGCTGCTTCGAGGTCGTCGTCGACTCGTGCCAGGTCGGGATGCGGAAGCCCGATCCCCGGATCTTTCGCCTCGCCCTCGAGCAGCTGAACGGTGTTCGGCCCGAGCAGGCCGTGTTCCTCGACGACTTCGAGGCCCACGTGGCGGGGGCCCGCCAGATCGGGATGCACGGGATCCTGGTGGGCGAGAACCGGGCCGACGCCCTGGCCCAGCTGGACAGCCTGCTGGCCGCCTGACCACCCGCCGGCGAGGCCTCGACAGGCAGGAGATATCGTCCCCGACGGCGAAACCTCTACTGTGCGCCGTGGCGCCGCGCTCGTGTTCGTCTCAGCTCTGGCTCTGCCTCTCGCGGCGCTGGCGCCTGGGAGCGCCGCGTCGACGGGCGCCACGGCGGCGGGATCGGGGTCTGCCGCCACCACCTTCCACCGGCCCATCCTTTCGGTCGGCGCCAACAAGTCGAACAACTGGTCGGGCTACAACCAGGGCCTGCTGGAGCAGGGCGGCAAGATGTTCCACCAGGTCTCTGCCGACTGGACGGTGCCCAGGGCCAGTGCCCATCGCCACGGCGAGGCCGAGTTCTCCTCGACCTGGATCGGCATCGGCGGTGGTTGTGTCGACGCCAGCTGCGCCGTGACCGACCCGACCCTGATCCAGACCGGAACCGAGCAAGACGTCGATGCCAGCGGTCACGCGACCTACTCGGCCTGGTGGGAGATCATCCCGATCCCCAGCGTGACGATCACCACCGTCCACGTGCGGCCCGGTGACCGCATCCACGCGGCCCTCCTCGAGAGCCCGCCGGCCTCGGAGCGGTGGATCATGCTGCTTCGAGACACCACCAATGGTCAGTCCTTCACGCAGACGTTGCCCTACCCGTCGAGCCACGCCACGGCAGAATGGATCCAGGAGACGCCGGTGGAGATCGGGACCGGCGCGCCGACCGTCGGGCCGCTGCCCAACCTGTCGAGGGTCACGTTCGACCTGGCCAGGACCAACAGCGCCATGCCGGCGCTCAAGGCCTCCGAGGAGATCCAGCTCACCGACACCAACGGCCACGTGCTCGCGACACCGTCGGCGACTGACCGTGACGCGGACGGCTTCAACGACTGTGCGTACGCGACCAGATGCCCGGCTCCCGTAGGGGCGGCAAGCTGACGCGCCCTGACCCAGCCTCCGACGGGGATCGTCACGCGCCATGGCCCAGGTAGAGCAACTCGGCCCGACCGAGCACGGCCGTCCGCCCGGCCCGCCGCCCGCACCCCCGACGCTGCGGACCCGCATTGGCCCGCCGACGGGGGCCGACCAGGGACAGACCGCCGCGGGCGCCCGCCGGATGGAGCAGGCCATCGTGCGGGTCGACCCGAGGAGCGTGCTCAACCTCTCGCTGGGATTCCTCTGGAGGATGGTGGTCATCGGGGTCGGGCTGGGCCTGCTGTTCTGGGTCGGCGCCTACGTGACCGGCACGGCCAGCAGCATCGACAACTTCATCCAGGAGCTGAGCGGTTACCCGTCGCTCAGCGTGCTGGGCTTTCAGGGCTTGCTGGTGGCGCTCGTGCTCGGGCTGTGTTTCGTCTTCGGCGGCGCCCTCGTCGCCGTGCTCGTCGTCGTCGTGTTCAACCTCGCCAGCGACCTCGGCGGGGGGATCAAGATGACCGTCACGGAGACGGAGCTCGACGAGGGGCTCATGGGCGCCCACTCGGCCGGCGCCGTTGAGGACCGCCCCTCCGGTCCCAGACCGCTGACACCGCGCGACCGCGCCCGGGGTGCCGCCCGCCGTCGACCCGTCCTGGGCGCCAACGTGACCAGTCTCGACGCCCACGCCGATACCGGTCCCGCCGGCATCGTCGCCGGGCCCGGTCGACGACGGCTCGGATCAGCCCCCGAGGGCACTGCGCGGCGCCCTCGTCGTCGGCGTCGAGCAGGACAGTCCTGCGCACCACGCCGGGCTGGGCGAAGGGGACGTCATCGTGTCCATCGACGAGACGACGGTCGACTCCCCCGCAGCTTGGGCTCTGCCCTCGACGGCCATGACGGCGACACCGCTGACATCAGCTGGGTCGACGAGCAGGGCCGGTACCGCACCGCCGTTGTTCGCCTCGGCAACCGGTCACACTGAGGCGGGCATTAGCGCACCTGGAGGCGGATCCGCTTGTTGGCCTTGCCCTTCGACTCCGTCTTGACCACTCGCACCAGCCCCACCTCGTCGGTGGACCGCACGTGGGTGCCCCCATCCGCCTGACGGTCCAGGCCGTCGATGTCCACGACCCGTATCTCGGCGACCGTCTCGGGAATGAGGTTGACCTTCGTGCGGATCAGGTCGGCGTCAGCGAGCGCCACCGACCGCGGCAAGAACTCGATCTTCACTGGTCGTGCCTCGGCGAGCTCGGAGTTGACGAGCTCCTCCACCGTGGCGCCGAAGTCGTCGGGCAGGGGATCGAACTCGAAGTCCATCCTGGCCGCCAGCGGCTCCATGTTGCCGCCCGTGACCGCCTTCCCCCATCGATGCCAGATCACTCCGCACAGCACGTGGAGCGCGGTGTGGGTGCGCATCAGCTGGTGGCGACGCTCCCAGTCGATCTCCCCCTCGACCACCTGCCCCGATCGCAGCTCATCGCGTTCGAGGGCGTGCCACACGACGCCCTCCTCACCGGGTTCCCTCCCGTGCGTCACGCCGACGACGGCGACTCCGTCGATGCGTCCGGTGTCCGATGGCGCCCCCCGCCGGTCGGGTAGAAGGCGGTCCGGTCGAGGGCTACCGCACCGGGGCGCACGCTGGCCACGGTCGCCGTGAAGCGACGGAGGTAGGCATCCCGCAGATAGAGGAGCTCGGTCATGCCCTCGAGTCTGCCTCCTGGCCAGTCGGGGCAAAATCGCACGTCAGCCTGGCCACAGGCCGAGCCCACCGACCTCTTACTCCCAGGCGCCTCGCCGTTCGGCATCCAGCAGTGCGAGCGAGTCGTATCCTGCGGCCTCGAGCGCGAGCGTCGCTCTTGTGGGGAGGTTGCCGGTCCAGCGCAGCTCCGTCTCGGGCCGAGTCCGCCCGAAGAGCTCGGTGACGGTGAACGAGGCCGAGTCGGCAGCCGTCTGGAGGTCCTCGACCGCCACGATCTCCGTCACCTCCACCCGCTCGCCCCGTCGCGTGCAGTAGACGACGATGTCCACGGCCTCGCTCACCAGCGTGTTGAGGGCCGAGAGCGGCAGCTCGCGGGCTGTGTCGGCCAGCTGGCAAATGAAGCGCAGCCGGCTCAGCGCCTGCCGCGCCGACCCAGCGTGGATCGTCGTGAACCCGTTCACACCCGAGGAGAGTGTGAGCAGGAGGGGCAGGGCCTCTCGGTCGCGGACCTCGCCGACGATGGCCACGTCCGGCGCCATGCGCAGGAACCCGGCGACGAGGCGGCGCAGGTCGACCTCCCGACGGTCGGCGCGAGCGGGGCGCGTCTGCATATGGGCGACGTTCGGCAGCGGCGATGTCGGTCTCGAAGACCTCCTCGGCGATCACCACCCGAAGGCCGGGTCGAGCTCGGCCGCGCAGCAGGAGAGCAGTGTGGTCTTCCCTGAGCCGGGAGGTCCGGCGAAGACGATGGACAGTCGGGCCCGCGACGCAGGCTCGAAGGAACTCCGCGGCACCGCGGTCCAGCATCTCCCGCTCGACCAGCTCGTCGAGCGAGCGGAGCGGCAGGCCGGTGAACTTCCGGATGTTGACGAGCACGTGGCCCTCCCTGGCCACGTCACCGTGGACGATGTGCAGCCTGGCACCGCTCTCGAGCTGGGCGTCCTGAAGCCCCTCGGCGGCATCGAGCTTGCGGTGGGAGCCCGACGCTCCGTCGAGGATCCTGGTCAAGCGTCCGGACAACGTGCTCGTCGTCGTGGAAGACCTCGTCGTGGTAGCCGCGACTGCCCACGGTGACGGCGCACGAAGATGGCGTCCGGCCCGTTCACCATGATCTCCCACACGTCGTCGTCGGCGAGCAGTGGCTCCAAGGGTCCGTAGCCGGCGAGGTTGCGAAAGGCTCGCTCGGTCACCATGTCCGGATCGGCCAGGTCGAAGGCCCGCAGTCCGCGCTTGTAGTCCTCCGACCAGCGGGCGACCTCCTCCTCGATCAGGGCCGCGGAGCTGCTTGGCCCCAGCCGTCGGCGGCCAGGTCGAGGGAGGTGGTCTTGGCCCGCTCCTGGACCGCCCGCTCGACCTCCAGTAGCGGCGAGACCCATGCGTCGAGGGTGGTCATGCGCAAGCCTCCTTCGGAGAGTGTCTTCCCGTCCCAGCCAAAGTGCGCCGGAGCCTACGGGGAGCACCCGGTGCGTTTCAATCTGTCCGTGGCCACGGGACTCAGTCTCGACCTCAGAGGCTCCTCTTGGCGTCAGGGGACGTTAAGACCACTGACCGTGGGACAGCGTTCATCAAGTCCCCTGCTCTGGTGACGGCTTCCCTCGGCTAGCTCGTACTGTCGACGTGCCGTCGCTGGCCATAAACTTAGGGCCATCTGCCTAGGTGGTTGGCGACCTGCGTGCCGCGCTCGGCGGAGGATTGAGATGGCTATCACATCTGAGGAGATCGCACGAGAGAAGGAGCGACTGCCGTGTGGGTGGGGTCGCTTCGGAAAGTCGCTGGATCACCTGGCGGAGATCTCGCGTCCCGGCGAAACGCTGCTTTCCTCATGTGTCGGCCTTAATCCGGACTACAAGCACCGCGACCACGGACCCGTCATGCCGACACCATCCCGGTAGGGATGATCATCGGAAATATTCTCGAGCTGACAAAGACCACGAACGCCGTGCTCGCCCTGACCACGGAGCGCCTGATCATCGTCGGCACTGGTGTGGGAGGGGCGCCACGAGCCCACGGTTCGGTCCCTCTCGAGGGTCTGCAGATCGTCTCGACCGGCAAGAAGGAGTTTGTCCTGCGCTGGCCAGAGGGAGAGATGCGGATCCGTGGGGCTGCCAAACAGCAACTTCCCGAGTTTCTCAGCGCCCTCGCGGCACGGGCAAGGCCTCCGAAGGACTGAAGCCAGAGGTGAGCAGCGAGGCGACCCCATCCCCGACGCCGCCAGATCAGTTTGACTGGCGCGCTGGAGAAGCGGCGCTATCCGGGGTTTTACAATTCATCCGCGTGCTAGACGAAGTAGGCAGGTATGTGGAGTCGGGTTCGTCGGTACTGGCGACGGCGCCCGGCGGCATCGGGGCGGCCCCCTTCCAGACGCTGGTCATAATCGTTGCCACGTACCAGCGCCTGATCGTGATGCAGCACACGTTCATGGGTCATGTGACCCGAGCGAGCCGGTATCCGTACTCCGCCATCACCGGCTGGAAGGTGAGGACGTGGTGGCCGCTGGAGGGTGTCTACTGGACGACGAACGACCTCAAGCGTCACGAGGTTAGATCCGTCCCACGAAAGCTACTCCAGCGCCTGCGGGACACAGTCGAGCCTCTGCTACCACCAGAAGCGCTTGAGGAACCCAAAGGGCCGTGAATTGCCTCGACTTCGCCCTACGCGCCCCGCGGCGTGCGGGGCGGCTAGTCGGCGCTTCTACCTCGCTTGACGTTGGGCAACGCGATGTCGGTCTCGAAGACCTCCTCGGCGATCACCCACGTAGGAGGTCCCGTCAGTGCCGTTCAAATTCGGTGGTGCCGTCTCCGATCGGCACCTACGTGGCACCCGTGCGGTACTCGACAGTCGTTTGTTCTGGGGCAGCGTGACGTCTGCGGGGTCTGTCAGGTCCGTCGATATGCGCATCATCAACCTCGGGCTCTCAGCCGTAGACAGCTCCCTCAGTGAGAGCCTGGCTACGAAGCAGGCGACCAAGCTGGCGACTCTCTGATGGACGATTGGTCGACGACCATACAGACGTCGGCTGTTAACAGCTGGACCTCGTCACTCCCGTGCTGGCGTTCCAGGTGATAAAGCCGTGCTGGAAGTTGCTCTGCCTGCCCCCCGAGATCGCGAACTCGTCGCTCACCGGGTATCCGAGACAGCTGCGCTCCCAACCCAGGGAAGCCCACTTGGCCCGGATGGCCCCATGGATGGACCAGGCCCCGGTGGAGGGGGTCCAATAGATGGAGCCGGCGTTGGCGAAGTGGTTGAACCGTCCGATGCCGTCGGGCGTGCCCGTCTCGTCGGTCACCGGGTAGCCGAGGAAGCTCCGCTCCCAACCCAGGGAAGCCCACTTGGCCCGGATGGCCCCATGGATGGACCAGGCCCCGGTGGAGGGCGTCCAGTAGATGGAGCCGGCGTTGGCGAAGTGGTTGAACCGCCCGATGCCGTCGGGGGTGCCGCGTCTCGTCGGTCACCGGGTAGCCGAGGAAGCTCCGCTCCCAGCCCAGGGAAGCCCACTTGGCCCGAATGTCTCCGTGGATGGACCAGGCCCCGGTGGAGGGGGTCCAGTAGATGGAGCCGTTGTTGGCGAAGTGGTTGAAGCGTCCGATGCCGTCTGGCGTGCCCGTCTCGTCGGTGACCGGATAGCCGAGGAAGCCGAAGGGACCCCCGAGCGCCTCATACTTGGCCCTGATGGCGCCACAGACTTGGTGGCTTCCCGTGGCCGGTGAGGAGTAGGTCGTGCAGGTCTGGGGTGTCGAGGCGAAGGACAGCAGGTGCCCGGAGGTGGCGACGAAGACGTTCGACCCATCGGTGGCTGGCACCGAGAACTTGTTTGGGGTGCTGATCGCCGCCGTCCAAAGCAGTTGGAGCTGTCCATGGCTGGGGACGGTCTTGTAGACACGCAGGAAGCCGGAGATGTCAATGACCCACAAGATCGCTGAGCCGGCGACCTTGCCGTTCGACGTGATGACAGGAGCGCCCGAGCCGTAGCCGAGGTGATCAGCGCTGGTACCGGCAATGGTCATGACGGGTTGGCCCGAGCTGTTGGCGCCAACCCGAAAGGCCGTCAAGGGACCGCCTGCTGGAGTCGTGTAAAAGAACCCCCCGTCGCCCGGCCAAGTCGCGGCATGGCTCCAGGTCGCCTGGCCGCTCATCTCGGCCACCGCCGCGTCCGAACCATCGGGCCCCTGGGCCTCTCCGCCGAGGTTGTCACGGTCGAGCAGAAAGGTGGTCGTCTTCGTCGGTTGGACCAGTAAGTGAGGATGGTTGGCCAGATTGCCGAAGCCGTCGGGCAAAACGGTTGGTCCACTCGAACCGAAGTCTTGGTCCTGGGCTGAAAGCGCGGCGGCGTTGTACGGGCTGAAGCGGTCGGCGGCGGTCATGATCCCGTTGGCGTCGACCTGCAGGCGGACCTCCGACATTCCTAGGGCGTCGGAGGGCGAGCTGGCCGGACCCGGCGGAGGGGACGTGCCGTTGCCGGTGGCGAGGAAGATTCGCCCGGGCCCGTCGGAGCCGAGACCGCCTCCCGATTGCCAGATGGCACCCTGGATGTTGTTCTCGCCTCCGGACGCGTTCGCTTCGTCCACCCACATGATGACGGCGCGTGAGCTCGTCGACACGCTGCCCACCCAGCCTCGGTAGTCGCCGTGGTCGCAAAAACTGCCAAACGCGGCGTAGACCCGACCTCCCATCAACAGCAATCCCGGGCGCTGGTTGTGCAGCACCGGATCGAAGGAAGTCGTCGGGTCATTCGTGGCCGAGCCCCCGAATGCCACCGGCCAGCCCGGTTGCGGAGCGCCCGTGGTGGCGTCGAGGGCGTATATCAACCACTGGGCCGAGCTGGCATTGGAGCCGTCCCAGGTGCGCGCGGTCACGTACACGATGCCGGTAGCGGGATCGATCACCGGCGTGGCGGTGACACCGAATGGATCGATCTGGATGGCAGTGCAATTGATGGCGCTCGCCGGCTCCGGCGTGCCGAGGGACCGTTGCCAGGCGATGGCACCAGTGCCCCTGTTGATGCCGTACAGGATGTCATTCTCGGTTGCCACGATGACCGTATTGCCAAAGACCAGCGGCTGGGCATAGACCTGACCCGATACCGGGGTGTCGAACCGCTGGGCTATCGGAGGCGCCAGACCTGCCTCGTCGCCTCTCCAGCCGGCCCTCGTGGGATCCACCTTGATGGTGGTGACGTCAGCCGAGACGGCTTGAGCAGCCACCATGGTCGCTCCCGCCAGGCTTAGCAGCCCTAGGGCCAGCCGACCGGCCCGCCGTCTCGTGGAACGACCGAACCGGAGTCTCTGGAACACCTCAGTAGCCCGGAACCCGAACACCACACTTCCCTCTTGTGTGGTGAAGCCGGTTTCGCGACTAGCTACTCCCCGCCCTACGCGACCATCTTATCGGGCAGGGGATCAGCGCTTCCTCACCGCTTATTCGAGCAATCATCCTCGGCTGGATGGCTGAGGTCAAGACGGAGAACGAATCGGACATCGCATCCCTTCCTACGTTCCTTCCTACGCCCGACCAGACTTGGGGGCCGAAGTGAATACTGATTTTTCTGCTGACTGGCCGATCGCGACTCCGATCGTGTACCGGAGCTGCGCGCAGCGGCCGCGGCCATCCGCCGCTACGCCGCGACCGTGTCGGCCAGGCATGCGCCGGCGTTCGCCGAAGCTGACGCGCCATCACCGATTCCGAGCACCCGGGCCGCTGGCCCCGTAGCATTACGAACCCGTTAACAGTACGCGGGCGAGGAACCGAACCGACCGGGAGTGTTGATGCTGCGTGGCGGAGGTTTGCGTGCTGGCGCCGTAGTGGCGGCGGGCTGCGCCGTCCTGCTGGGAGCCTGCTCATCGGGATCCTCCACCTCGACCACTGCCAGCAGCGCCGGCGGGATCTCTGGCAAACCGGGCTACCTCGTCTACTGGGACCAAAACGAAGAGGTGGACTTCCTGTCTGTGCCGTCGGGTCTCCAAGGGCAGCTGTTGCCCGCCTGGGATCTGAATGGCCAGATATGCATGGTTCCCAACGGAGGCGGTCGCTTCGTCGGCGGGTACGACCCGACCCTCCCCAACCAGCAGAATCCCGGCGGGGTCAAGCCCTACAAGCAGCCGCCCATCGGCGAGGAGCTCGACGAGGCCAACGGTGCGTTCAGCGGCCAGACCCTCTATGTCCCTGGTCCCTACAAGCTGCCTGGCCAGACGATCGGTGGCGACTCCCCGCCCGACGCGAAGGGCGTCTTCAACGGCCAGAGCACCTACACCGGGTGCGTCGTCACCGAAGGCGGCAACCTGCTGGCCACCGACATCGGCACCGCCCAGGGCGCCTTCCCCGTGCCCGACGACGGCAGGCTCGTCGAGTGGTTCGCCCCCTCGTACAACACGTATTGCATCGTCGATGGCCCGACTGCGGGCGGTGTGGGTCCACACCACGTCGACGGGACCGGTGGGCTGGCTCAGCCCGGCATGCTGGCCCTGGCCGACAACGGCGACATCCTGCTGCCGGAGGCGGGACCGGACGCGGTCGTCCGTATCGACCACACGTCGTTACCGGCCAGCTCGGCCAACTGCCCCGGCGGTGTCTACCCCCAAGGACAGCTGCACACATCGGTGTTCTTCAAGGGAAGCTCCTCGATGCTGCCATTCGTCGCGGGCGTCGCCCGTGACCCCACCTGCGACTGCTACGCAGTCAGCAGCTTCTTCGGCGATCCCGCCATCGCCTGGTTCAACAACGCCGGCCAGCCCGAGCCCGGCAGACCTCCGGTGCCCGGTGCTCCGCTCTCCCAGCTCGGACAGAACCCGAACGGCTACAACCCCTTCGGCCTGGCTGTTGCGCCCGACGGGACGCTCTACTTCGTCGATATCCACATCAAATGCCAGAACAACATCGTCGGCAACAACTGTGGCCCGGCTGACTACGGCGGCCGGGTCATGAAGGTCACCTTCACCAACCACCAGCCGAGCCCTCCGACCGTTGTCAACTCGGGTTTCGATTTCCCGACCAGCGTCACGGTATGTGTGCCGGCCAAGCAGGTCTGCCCGTACCCGACCGGAAAGGTCGTGCCTCCGGCATCGGGGCCGTCCGAGAACCCCTCGCCGGCCAAGGGTCCACCATCCGACAGGCCGGCGACGGCAGGCGTCGGGTAGCCGGGTGGGCGGAAGCCGTCGCATCGCTCGCTGGCGGGAAAGGCCAGTGGGCGTATCTCGCCTCGCCCGAGCGACGGCGATAGCCGTCGTGGCCGGAGCGACGATCCTGGCCGGGTGCACGGCTCCGGATCCGGATCTTCGCCGACGGCCTCGAGCGCCTGGGACTGGCCCACCTACGGCCACGACGCCCAGCATTCCTTCGAAGGACGGACCACCCTCACCGAGAAGACTGCGGCCACGCTGCAGCAGGCTTGGTTCTTCCCCACCGGCGACGCTGTCACGGCCACGCCGACCGTGGTCGACGGCATGGTCTATGTGGGCTCATGGGACGACTACTTCTACGCGGTCGACCTGCAGACGGGACAGCTACGGTGGAGGTTCCGGCTCAGCTCGCAGAACGCCATCACGCCCTACCCCGGAGAGCAGCCCCGCGACATAACCTCCGACGGCGGACTGGTGACTTCTTCGGCCTGGTACGAGCCGGCGACGGGGAGCCGACCCGCCCTGGTGATCTTCGGCGGCGGCTACACCCTCTATGCCTTGGAGGCCCAGACGGGCAGGCTCTACTGGCGTCATGACTACACGGGACGTCCCGACCAACCGCCGAGCCCGGACAAGGACGGCACCCGTATCTTCTCCTCTCCTGTGGTCGCTGACGGCAAGGTTCTCATCGGTGTCGACGTCGACGGCACCCGCGGGTACCGGGGGTACATCGTCGCCGCCAACCTCGACAACGGCAACCCGGTGTGGGAGTACCAGACGGACGTGAACACCAGCAGACAGGTCATGAACGACGGCTGCGGCAGCGTGTGGTCGTCGGGCACCGTTCTCCCCAGCCTGGGCCTGGTCGTGTTCGGAGCCGCCGACTGTCACTTCCAGAATCCTCCTCCGACCAGCGAGTCGGTCTTCGCCCTCCACATCAGCGATGGCCACCTGGGCTGGATCTTCAGGCCCACCCGCGCTGACAACATGTGTGACCTCGACTTCGGCGCCACCCCGAACGCCGGCATCGACGCTCGAGGTGACGCCCAGTTTCTTGGGGCGGGGAGCAAGGATGGCACGTATTACTCACTCGACCCGAGTACCGGCAAGCCTCGCTGGAGCACCAACGTCGTGTTCGGTGGGTATTCGGGGGGGTTCATCGCCACCGACGCCTACGACGGCCAAAGGGTGTACGGCTCCACGGCGCTGGGCGACTTCGGGCGGTTCGAGAGCAACGGCAGCATGCTCTGCGATCCCAGCAACCCGCGCGACACAGCCATGCAGGAGCCCTCCGTCCATACGCTCGACGCCCGGACGGGTACCGTTGTCTGGCAGGCGGGCAACGGCGCCTCCCTCTCACCGACGACCGTAGCCGGAGGCATGACATTCAACGGCCCGGCCCTGAGCGGCGCCTTCATCCTCATCAGGGACGCAAAGACGGGTACGGTGATCGACCGCCCCACGATCCCGGCAGCCAACTGGTCTGGCATTGCGACAGTGGGTGACGCCCTGGTCATGGGTACGGGCACGACGTATGACGCGTCCCACGCCGGTATCGAGGTACTCACGCCCGGTGGCCGCTCCCCTGTCGTGCCGTCGTCTCGCTGAGGAAGCCCGCACTACCGAAGCCTGCCGTCATACCAGCTGGCGCCGCTGCACTAGCCCTGGGCGCGGCGAACGCCCACCCAGGCCGGCAGCCGCATGACGAACATATGCACCACTGACCCATACCGCCGAGGTAGACCTGCCGAGCTGGCGCAGGAAGGAGAGCCACCGGGGTAGAAGAGGTGGGCCCGAAGCCGGACGAAGGAAGTCGGTGAGGGCAGGGCTGGGGACACGAGTGACGGCTGAAAGGTGGCGCTGGCAGCCGCGGCGGTCGTCTCTTCGACGCGCCGTCCTTGTGGGGTCCTCGGTCCTGGCCATGGCCGCGCCGCTGTGGCTGACGCAGCTCGACAGTCCCGCGACCGCCGGCCCTGTCACGACCCCGGTGGCGAGCCACGGGCCTGTCCCCACGGACAACCCCCGGCCATCGAGCTGCCCGCCGGTCCCGGCCAACCAGGGCGGCCCCGGCACGGAGACCCAGAGCCCTACGGGGACCGCGCTCGTGGCCGCCTCCGCAGGGATCCGATCCCGAGAGCTACGCGTCCTACCTTCATACGCCCCCCATGCAGCCACCGGTGCGTCCGGCCAACTGGTCCAACGGCGGAGGTGACTGGAAGCTGACCAGCGCCCGCACGACGAACCCGACCGTGGCGAACAACCCCCAGGAGCTGTGCGGGGTCGAGGGCAACTCGGTCGACCAGGCCTGGCAGAGGACCACCGGTCGGCCCGACACGGTGATCGCCATCACCGACTCGGGCATCGAGTGGTGCGACGCCTCGGTGGTCGACAAGATCGCCCTGAACCGTGCCGCCCTGCCCTATCCCGAGAACGCCCAGGGCCTGACCAAACCCACGCTCGAGGCTCGAGGCGCCCTTTCAGCGACAGTGATCCCTACGACCTGAACGACTCGGGCATCCTCGACGCCCAGCAGTACGCGAGCGATCCTCGCATCCTGGGATCGGCCACCCTCGGTGTCTCGGGGGCGGAGTCGTCGTTGTTCTGTGCCACCGCCTCCCATCGGGCCGGCTCGGCGTACAGCGCCATCTCCCCCGAGGACCTCATACGCACCTTCGGCACGCTCGACCTCGCCCTACTACTACCCCACCTCGAACCCGGCCAGCGAGGCACCCGCCTACCGGGTCCGAGCCCGCCGGCTTCACCGAAGCCATCGCCGGCTGGAACTTCGTCGACAACACCAACGATCCCTTCGATGACGTCCAGTACGGCCACGGAACGGGAGAGGCCGAGGACTCGACCGGTGCGGCGGACTCGATCGGCAACGAGGTCGGCACCTGCCCCTCCTGCACCGTCATGCCCATCCGAGTAGGCGAGAGCTTCATCGCCGAAGGCAACGGCTTCGCCCAGGGCGTCCTCTTCGCCGTCGACAGCCGGGTGAGCGTCATCCAGGAGGCTCTCGGCACCGTCGACATCACGACGACCGCAGCCCAGGCCGTGACTTATGCCGACGCCCACGGCGTGCCGGTGATATCGAGCGCTGCCGACGAGGAGGCCGAGCACCACAACGAGCCCAGCAACCTGCCCGGTACCGTCGTCGTCAACAGCGTCACCCGGGCTCCTTCGCAGACGGCCGGGGGCCAGACGGCTCCGCTGTACAACCCGCCGGGATACCTGTTCCTGAACGGGTGCACCAACTACGGCGCCAACATCGGCGTCACCGTGGAGAGCGCCAGTTGCTCGTCCGAAGCCACGGGAAAGGCGGGCGGCATCACGGGGCTCATCGAGTCCGAAGCGCGGAACCTTCTGGCGCGGGAAGCATCGCCGCGTATCCGGGGGTGACCTCGGTTGGCGGCCAGCCCATCGCCCTGTCGGCCACCGAGGTGCGCGAGCTCATCGAGATGTCGGCCGACGACGTCGACTTCCAGACTGCGGCGCCCGTCCCTTCGGACCTCCCGACAACTATGCGGTCGTCTCCCCCGTGCCGACGACGCGCTACCCGACCCAGCCCGGCTACGACATGTTCACCGGCCACGGCCGGATCGACGCCGGCAACATCCTCTCGTGGCTGGCCGGCGGGAAGATCCCGCCGGAGGCCGACTTCGGCGCGACGCCGTGGTTCACGACGTACGACCCGAGCGCCGACACCTTGACCCTGAACGGAACGGTCGCTGCGGTGCGAGCCCGGGCCCGTTCCACTGGGAGCTCCAGTACGGCATCGGCACCCAGCCTGAGCCCGGCGCCTGGACCACCATCCAGTCGGGGGCCGGTAGCGGCGGCATGGGACCTGGCTCCAGCGGGCCAACAGCCGTCCACCACACGCTCACCCCCGCCGACCTGGCGACCATCTCCGCCCAGCTTCCACCGTCGAACAACGGCACCGGGACGGCCGGGCGACCTGCACCCGACGCCGATTCGGTCACGTTCCGGCTGGTCACGACCGACGCGCACGGGCTGGTCGGGATGGACCGGCGCACCGAGTACCTGGCCCACGACCAGACGATGGCGACTGCCGACCCGCTGCGGCCGGGAGGGTCACTCGATGCGTCGCCGACGCTCGCCCCCATCGGCCCGAACGGCGAGAACGCGCTGATCGTGGCCACCGCCGACGGGGCTGTCCACGCCTACGTGCCGCAACCGGACCCGGCCCACCCCGGCAAGAGCAGGCTGGTGGATCTGCGCGGCTGGCCGGTCGAGACCGTCCCCATCTCGACACACCTCGCCGAGCCCGCATTTGCCTCGGGGCCGGTGACGACTCGGCCGCGAGCCAGCATCGTCGGAGGCGTAGCCGTCGGCGACCTGTTCGGAAACGGCAGGCTCGAGGTGGTGGCCACCGATATGTGGGGCCACATCTACGCCTGGGACACGTCGGGAGCGCTCCTCCCAGGGTTTCCCCTGCACCACCGATCCCTGCTACTCGGGCAACCCCACCTACGGCGCCGACTCCCTGTACGGCTGCACCGGCGCGCCAGCCGGAGGGAGCTTCATCCGGGATCCCAACAACCGCGTCCTTCCCGGCATCCTGGCCGCGCCCACCCTGGCCCACCTGGAAGGCAGCTCGCAGCTGGACATCGTTGTGTCATCGCTCGATCGCCACGTCTACGCCTTCACCCCGACCGGCGGACTCGTGCCGGGTTGGCCGGTGCTGGTGGTCGACCCATCGAAGGTGCAGTCGGTCGACCCGACCACGAACATCGTGCGGTTCACGGTCGGCTCGGCCGTGCGGATGGGCACGCAGCTCCTCGACTCGCCGGCAGTCGGGTCGCTCAACGGCGGCAACGGGCCCCCCGACCTCGTCCTCGGAAGCGACGAGGAGTACGCCGAGACGCCCAACCAGTCCGTCGCCGATCCACTCAACTTCCTGCTCGGTGTCGCTCCACTTCTCAGCCCCGGTAACAGCCGGGTGTACACGCTGGCCCCGACCGGGGCACGCACGGCCGCGTCTCCGGGATCGCATTGCGCGTCCTCGGCCCAGCCCGACGCCTGCGCCATCGTGCCCGGCTGGCCGGTCCCGGTCACCGACTACGAGATGGAGCTGCTGCCGGACGTGGGCGACGGCACCACCGCCAGCCCCGCCCTGGCCGATCTGAACGGCAAGGGCCAGCTCCAGACGGCCGCCATGACCTCGGTCGGCCCCGGCTACATCCTGAACCCCGACGGGTCCTCGTATCTCGGGAAGGGCCCCGACGGTGCCCCGCTCACGATGGCGACCGGGCCCAACGGTCCCCTGTCGAACTCCGACTCACCGGTGAGCATCCCTGCCCTCGGCATGCCGATCTTCGCACCACTCGGACCGGCCGCTCCGGGGATATCGATGATCGCCCCCGCTGCCAGCGCCGGCAAGGCACTCGACGCCGCTCTTCCCGACCAGCAGCAGCCCAACGACAACCAGCTTGACGCCTGGAGCACCAGTACGGGACAGCTGCTGCCCGCCTTTCCCCAGGTGATGAACGACCTCCAGTTCTTCGTGCAGCCCATCGCGGCCGATGTCGGCGGTTCGACGAGCGGGCCCTACGTCGTGGAAGCGAGCGCCATGTCCGACATACGGGCCGTCGACGCGACCGGCCGCGAGGCGCCGGGCTTCCCGAAGTTCACCGGCCAGTGGACGGTGAACAGCCCGACGTTCGGGGCCTTCGGCACCATGGCGCAGCAGGTGCTCGCGGCCGGCACCCGTGAAGGAGACCTCTTCGTGTGGTCGACGCCGACCGGGCGGTGCTCGCCGAGCGGGCCGTGGCCACGCTCGCACCACGACCTTTCCAACACCAACGATCTCGACGCCACCGGCGCCGGTTTCGCCTGCCGGCCCGCCCCGTGAGACGACTGCTCCGCTTGTCGTCCGCTTTGCTGTCGGCTGTGGCGGCGGCGACCATCGGCGTGCCGGGATCGTCCGGCTCGGCTGCGTCGCTCCCGGCCGGCGGGCGGGATTCCAGGTCGGTGCGGCCGACGCCGCCGCCGGCCATCTCTGCGACAGCCCATTTCCGACGCCCGCCCCCGAGGACGTCGGCAGGTCGGCCGGATCATGGGTGGCCGGCTGCGCTCCCTTCACCGGAGCGGTCGGCGTGCGGGTGGTGACGCCGGGCGGCACCAGGCAGACCATCGACGTCGGGACCGGTGCCGGTGACGCCAGCGCCTGGGCCACCTACCTGGCCACCGCCGACTCCGGCACCTCCGGCACTGCGTACCCGTACTCGACCGCCACGCGCGGCGTGATCGTCGACGGCCAGCCGGTGCTCATCGACGTGATGGCCGGGGCCCACGCCCTGGGGCTCCCGCAGGCATGAGACCCCGCGCCGACGAAGTATCTGGCGTGCGACGTTGGTTCGCCGCCTTGGTCGTGGTCATCGGGGCGATCGCGGTCGGTGCGCCGGGCGCCGAGGCCAGCAGCGCCTGTCCAGCCCCTCGCTGCATCGACGTAGCGATCCCGCTGCCCACCGGGGTACACGTGACCGACAATCACGTCCGGGTCCTCCTGCCCACGGGCTACAGCGCCGGCCACCAGCGCTATCCCGTGCTGTACCTGCTCCACGGCGCCGGCGACACCTATACGTCCTGGACGACCAAGACCGACGTCACCGCGTACTCGGGCGGGTTCCCCGTCATCATCGTGATGCCAGACGGTGGCCACAACTCCCAGGCCGGGTGGTACTCCAACTGGCTCGATGGGAGCTACCAGTGGGAGACGTATCACCTGGGCGTGCTCGAGTCGTGGGTCGATCATCATCTCCGGACCGTCGCCGGAGACGACGCGGTCGCCGGGCTCTCGATGGGGGGATTCGGCGCCATGAGCTACGCGGCCCGGCACCCGGGGATGTTCCGCGCCGCCGCCAGCTTCTCGGGGGCCGTCGACACGCAGTACGGCGCCCCCGCCAGTGGCGTGGTCTTCGACCAGCTGAACGGCCAGTACGGGACGCCCAACGGCCGGGTCTGGGGAGATCAGCTGAGCGACGCATCCACGTGGGCTGCTCACAACCCCACTGCATTGGCCGCCCGCCTGGCAGGCACCGAGCTGTTCATCGCCTGTGGGACCGGAACCCCCGGCGGACCGCAGGGTGAGGAGCCCACGAACCCCGGTGGCTATGCCCTCGAGAACGGGGTCTTCCAGATGAACCTGCAGTTCGTAAGGGCGCTCGACTCGGCTGGTGTCGCGCACCACGACGACTTCTACGTCGGGGGCGTGCACGACTGGCCCTACTGGCAAGCCGACCTTCATTGGGCTCTCCCCCAGCTCGTTGCTGCGCTCCGGCACGCTCCCCGCTAGTTGGCGCGAGCCAGGTCGTCCGTCCCCTCCCGCCTTTGCCCCGACTACTTCGTCTCATGTGCCAGTAGGCTGGCAACTCGTGTCCGCGGCACGATACAGGCAGGTCAGCACACCCCGATAGCCAACGGTCGGCGAGGAGCCCTATGTCGAGAGTGCAACCCGTCCCCGAGCACCTTCGCACGGTCACGCCCCGCTTGGTGGTACGCGATGGCGGCGCCGCCATCGATTTCTACCGCCACACGTTCGCAGCCGAGGAGCTGGGTGAGCGATTCACGGGACCGAGGGGTGAGGTGATCCATGCGGAAGTCCGCATCGGCGACTCGGTCGTCATGATCACCGAGGAATCCGACCCGGATGCCCCAGCAAGGTCCCCGCAGTCCCTCGGTGGTGTCGTCAGCGCCATCATGGCCCTCTACTGGGACGACGTCGACGCCGCCTGGGAGCGAGCCGTCTCCGCTGGTGCCGAGATCCTGTTTCCGCTCGCCGACCAGTTCTACGGGGAGCGGGGTGGCCGCCTACGAGACCCCTTCGGCCAACAGTGGATGATGAGCCAGCACATCGAGGACGTCTCGCACGAGGAGATGAACCGCCGAGCCGCCGAGCTCTTCGGCTCATAGCCCACATGGTCTTGTAACGACGAGGGACCCGAACGTTCCTAACTGGAGGTGGCGGTCCCGCGGAGCTGGCTGCGGTTGATCGTGTGGGCGTCCACCGCAGAAGCACAGAAGTACTCGGGCATCCACTGCTTGTTCGAGAACAGCATGGTCTGATCGTCGTAGTAGGGGGACGACGGGTTGGTCGACTCGGAGTAGGTCAGGATCGTCTGCGCGTCCGGGCAGGCGTCGCCGGTATGCCAGGTGACGGCCTGGATGTACGACGAACCGATGGACGGGTCCTGACCCTGTGCGTTGACCACGTCCTGATAGATGGCGTTGAACTCGCCATCAGGGTCACCAGGACCACCGTGCAGGGGAATCCGCTGGCCGTTGCGGACGACGTACTGAACGGTGCCGAGCTGGACGCCGTAGGGGATGTGGGCGTCGCTCAGGGTGCGCAGCGCATCGCCGAATGCCGTCTGCACGTTGGGGTCGACGGTGTCGAGCCCATAGGGGGTGTTCACCGGGTCACTGGCGCTGAAGGGGTGCTGCCACGGGGCTTTCCGCGAGCCCCAGGGCCTTCTCCCAGAAGACCCGGAACAGGACGTCGCCGGCCGAGTCGAGGTTCTCGTGGCCGTTCCAGGCAGCCAGTACATTGCACGAGTCGCCCACTGGGATCGGCGGTCCGCTCGATGTCGGAGCGAGCCCGCCCGGGAACGACCGGCACATAGCTGACGAGCTGAGGCAGCACCAGCTGGGCGCCGTACTGGCGGTCGCTGTACTCCAGGTTCTGCATGTCTTGCAGCGTGAACCCCGCCGGCCCCAGGCCGTCCGTCCCGTCGACCCGCTGCTGGGTCATGATCAGCGCGATGCGGGTCCGTAGGGACCGCGCGGTGTCGTAGTCGCCGACGATCTGGGGGTAGCCGGTGAGGGGCTGGTGGGGGTTGGACAGCCAGTAGCTGTCGTTGGAGTTCTCGACGTAGTCCCGGCGCGCCAGCTGAGGTAGCTCGTTGCCACCGAACAGCCCTGGCTCCACCGAGTCCGGATCCGTGCCCCAGTTGCAGGCCGAACGGGAGCCGTCGAGGATCGGCAGAGCGCAGGTCGGCGAACGTCGCCGCCCCGAGCGCGGTGTCGCACTGATGCGCCTCTGCGTCGGTCACGTGGGGAATGGCGCCGATGTCGGCGTACAGGGCATGGCCCGTGTTGTCGGCGGCGATCGTGTTGACCCAGGGAATACCCTCGTACTTCTTCAGGATCTGCAGCTCCTGCGCGGTCGATGTCGCCATGTCGGTCGCCAGGAAGTGGTTGAAGACCCGGAAGTTGTCGGCGTTGGCGTCCTCCATCGAGAAGGCCTCGAGTGGGGTCCACGGGAACGGAATGCCCTCGAGTGAGGTGAACACAGGCCCGAACCGTGTCGACCACAGGGTTCTCGTCACCGGGGCGAGGCTCCCGTTGGCTTGGAGGGCCTGGACGGTCACCCGCCGGCTGGTCATGGCCTGTGGCTTACCGTCGAAGAGGTACTGGGTGGGGCTTGTCGGGACGATCGTCAGCTGTATCGGTGTGAAGCGATAGGCGGTCGACACGGTGTGGCTCCACGCCATGGTGGCGGTGTGGCCGATCAGAATGAGTGGAACCCCGAACAGCGTGGCACCCTCGACGTCGAGCTGGCCTGGGATCGTGAGCTGTGCCTGATAGAAGCGCTCGGTCCCGTCCCAGGGGAAGTGAGGGTTGCCGAGAAGCAGACCGTGCGTCTGGTCTCGGGTGCCGGCCGACCCGACCGCCACCGCGTTGCTACCGAGACCGCCGCTGGCGGCGGTGTCCAGTGCCCTTCCGAGCTCGCTGATCTGGGCCAGGCTCGGCAGGCCCTGGCTGCCGGGCGCGAGCGGGTGGGGGCCGCGACCGACGGCCCTCCCACCAGACCCGCCGGTGGCGGGGCCGCCTCCGAGATGCCCTGGATGGCGACGTCCTGGCTGGCCAGCTCGACCAGCTGGTAGAAGCGCAGGTAGGCGTCGAGGGTGGTGATCGGCCGGACCCAGGGCTTGCCCCGGCACGTCGTGTCGGGCACACCGGCGGCGCCGCCGACATCGTGCAGGTAGGCGTTGTAGCCATCGACGTAGCCCTGGACGCCGGACCGGAGCTCCGGCGACACGGCTGCTGGCCCGGACCTGACGGCCAGCAGCCTCCCGATGGTCCCCGAGTCGGCCACGTTCTGCCAGAAGATGTCGCTGTCGATGTTCGTCACGGTGGTGCCGTTGGCCACGACGGTGTAGGTCGCGTTCGGACCGAAGAATCGTGATCGCTGCGCCGCGACCGTGACGTAGTCCTCGGCCATGGTGCAGATGTTGTCTTGGGCGAACGCGTAGCCGAAGCCGTAGCCGACATCGCCAAAGTTGCCTCCCGTGATGTGGGGGATCCCGCCGGGGGTCCGCTGGATCGTGACCTGGTAGGTACTCGGCGACGCGGCACCGACCCGGCTACCCAGCGGGATGGCCAGCCCCGAGAGCAGGGCCCCGACGGTGACCATGCGGAAGATCCTCACGCGCCCCAGCCTCCATATCCCAGCTATGTCCCTCGCCAAACTCCGAACCCTTCCACGTCGGAGTGCCACTCACCTGCTCGTGGCGACGAGATCTGGCAGCTCGATCAGATTTCGCTCGATGAGCCGCTGAGGACTCACGAAGGCTGAACGAGGAGCTCGACGACGTGGCCGAAACGATCAGCGCAGGCTCTTGGCCCGGTTGACCAGCTCTGGAACCGACTGCTAGTAAGCGCAGACGCCCACGACTATGGGCTGTCAACGCTGGGGATGTCGCTGGTGATTTGGGATCAACCACAGCATGGCTCGCTAGCTCCTAGGGGCGCAGCCGGTCGCACTTGCATCAGGTCGACTCCATCAACGCCGCCTTGCCGTTCATCGGGACGTGATCGCTGCCCGTCCTGGTACCATCCGGCGCCATTGTCGGGGTGAAGAATGACGCCGACGTTCCGGCCGACTGCAGGTCCTGTTCTGGGTCGTGTCGGCCGGCCTCGTTGGGGTGGGATGCGGCGCGAGCTCTTCGACACCGGTGGCGGCCGGGGGGAAGCCCGGGCCTTTGGTCTCGGCGCCTCCACCGATAGCCGCGGCCACTGGGCTCTCTGACGTCGAGTTGGCGAGGCGGTTCGGTGCCGCGGTGTGGCGGGTCGAGACTCTGGGCTGTGGGTTCTGGCGCTCTGGCAGCGCCTTCGCCATTGACGCTCACCACCTCGTGACGAACAACCACGTCATATCCAACGACTCCGCACCCATCGTCCGCTCGCCGACCGGCGAGGCACACCAGGGACGGGTCATCGGCAGTTCGAAGACCCCCGACATCGCGGTCATAGAAGTCAAGGAGACACTTCCCGTCGTGGTGGGATGGGCTCCCACCGCGAGCCTGGTAACCGGCGAGCATGTTGTCGAGCTCGGCTATCCGCTGCCAGCCCGGGTGTTCACGGTATCTCCCGGCTCGATCGTCAACTTCCAGCCACCCGGGGCCCGGCAAGCCGTGCTGGCCAACACCGCCATCGACCACGGCAACAGCGGTGGGCCAGCGCTGCTCTCCGACGGCGCCACCGTGGGGGTCGTCACTCAGATGACACTGCCCCAGGACCCGACAAAACGCGTGGCGATCATCTTCACAACCGACACCGTCAGAGGAGAGGTTGAGCAGTTCCTGCAGCATCCAGCCACGGTGCTGTCTGACTGTGGAATCGGACCGGACTACGTCCCGCCGTTGCCACCCAACTACAGCGTCCCGGCGGTCCCACCTCCACAACCGGCACTTCCAGCCGTTCCCGCACCCTCGGTGCCGCAGGCAACCTCCGCGCCACCGGATGCACCGAGTTGGGACCAGCCGGCGTCGCCCCCGTCGCCGCCGCCATCTTCGACCACGAGCTCGAGCACCTCAACGAGCTCAACGACCACCTCGACGTCGACCACCTCGACATCGGCGACGGCACAAACGACACAGTGAATGGTCGGAAACGCCCGGGGCCAAGCTTCCGCATCCGAAGCGGCCCGTCATCTCGTGGGCCTCGGCTCCAATGAGGGCCACACGGCGTCGACCAGTCGCTCGGCCCAGTCTGCGGGCATCGGGCCTCCGACGAGATACTGGCTCACCGGCGACCCGTTGAGCAGGTCGACGACCACGTCGACATCGGCATCGGCACTGACCTCTCCTTGCTCGATCCCACGGTGGAGCACGGCGCGGAGCGCGTTCGCCATCGGACCGATGAGCTGGACCCGGAAGCGCTCGAGGAGCTCGGGGTGCTCCACCTCCTCTGCCAGCACGGTGCCCACGATGCCGAGGCCCATCTGTTCGGTGGCCTCCCGCCGCGCCTGTAACAGGGCGATGAGGTCTGTCCTGGGGCTGCCCGTGTCGGGAGCACGCTCCACCACCGGCAGGCTGGCCAGAGCGGCCAGGGCCAGATCGAACTTGGAGGGAAAGCGGAGATAGATCGTGGGTTTGCCGACCCCGGCCGCCTCGGCCACGGCCGGGATGGACATCCCCCGGTAGCCACGCTCGGCCATGATCGCAAGCGCCGCCGACAGGATCGCCTCCTCCTTCTCCGGTGCTCTCGGTCGGCCTTGCCCCCGACGAGATAGCCCGGAATCAGGACCATCACGGCGACGCGGGCGCCCACCTCGGCCCCCCTGGGAATGCCGGCCGCCCTCCCTGGCGTTTACATTACTAGCCATACCAGTAATTCTAGCCGGAGGAGAGCCTGACGGGGTGACCTGTCAGGGGGTGAAAGGAGCAGGCCATGAAGCGATCGTTGGTGGTCGGCGTCGATGCCACACCGGACAGCATCACCGCACTGAGGCACGCTGCCGAGCTCGCCCGGACGGCCGGCGCGTCGCTCGTCGCCGTGTACGTGCGCCACAGCTCGACGTGGGCGGGGCTCTCGGCCATGTCCGCTGGCTATATGGCACAGACCTTGGACCAGGTCGAGGAAGAGGCCCGGCACACGACTGCCGACGTGCTCGAGGACACCCCCATCAGGTGGGACTTCGTCGTACGCAGTGGCGACCCGGTTGGTGAGCTGATGGCCGTGGCCGAGGAGCGTTCGACTGAGTACATCGTGGTGGGTGGGCGCCCACACAACGCCGCCACGAGCGCGCTACTCGGATCGGTCGCCACCGGTCTGGTACACCACTTCCACGGCTCAGTCCTGGTGGTTCGCTCCGAGGATGACTCGGAGTGGATCGCCTCGGAAGAGGCTCGAGACAACTCGCCGTCGCGACCGCGCCATCGACGCCATATACGGCGACGCCCTCTCCTCGTAAGGAGGCTCGACGAGCGGCTGGTGGCCGGACCCGCACCGGCATTGGCGGCTGGGAGATATCGACCATCCACGGGTCGGCCAGGTCAAGGTATGCTGCCGCCGTCTCCCAGCACACGCTCCGAATCGAGGCCCGATGGGACTCTTGAAGGCCTGGAGGGAAGCCAAGGCGCTGGCGGCCAGTGGCGCCCCGTCCTCCACCGCCGCCAGCCCACCACCGGGACGGCACCACGCCCCGCCCCACGATGGCGGCGGAATGATGGCCGGCTTCATGGGCGTGATGATGAAGTTCATGACCCCGCTCCTCGTGTGCGAGGCCCCCGAGCGCGGTGATCCGCTCCCGGGCTCCGAACCCGGCGTGCTCGACGCCCAGGACCAAGCGGCACACGATGCCGGGATCTCAGCGATCCGGACGCGGGACTCGGCGTTCGACCCGCAGACCCTGACGACGTTCGCCGACCAGGTCTACTCCGCGGTCGCCGCGGCGTGGAGCGCGGGCGATGCCTCCTCGGTCCGCCCGGTCCTGGCCGACGCTCTGTGGGACCCCATGGGTGCGGCCATCACGAGCGGCACGGCCTCCGGGATGGGGATGATCTTCGGTCTCATGCGGGCACAGGCGTCGCTGGTGGGCGTGTGGTCCGGGCCGTCCTACGACACCGCCCGGTTCTCGATGGCCGTGCACATCGACGTACCGCCGGACGCGGGCGGCATGCCGCCCGGCTTCACCCCCGACTGGACCGAGGACTGGCTCTTCCAGCGGTCCGTCACGCCCGGATCGGCTCCGATGCAGCCAGCACAGTCGTGCCCGTCGTGCGGTGCGCCCACCTCGACGGACGACACAGGACTCTGCACCCATTGCCGGCAGCCCATCCCCGTGCTCACCAGCGGCTGGTTGCTCACCGCCGTGCGTTCCCACAACCCGATGGTGGACATGTACCTCGACCAGATGGTCGGCGAGATCCGCAAGAACCCGAGCTGGCTGGCGCAGATCCCCGACGAGCTGGTGCGGCTGCTCCCCGTGAGCCTGGTGACCGAGGTCGCCCCCGAGCGGGCGGCCGCCCTGCACCTCCACACGTGATGAGAGACGATGCGTTGGGCTAAGAGGGACAAGGAGGAACCGCCTCCAGGAGTCGAGGGCGGATGGTTGGTGATTGGCGCGGCGATCGCCGGCACCGAGCCGGCCGTCGAAACCGTCGACGGCGGCAGCTCAGCGGGTCCCGCCGCCCTCGCCTCGGTCGATCCTGCCTTCAACGCCGATGCCTTCGTGGAGTGGTCGAAGACCGTGTTCGACCGGGCGGTGGCAGCGTGGCGATCCCGGAGTCCCGAGCCCCTCCGCCCAGTGATGGACGGCACCGTCTGGAACAGCTACGCCCAGCACCTCCTCGCCATCAGCACCATCCCCCTCCTCGGGTCGCTCATGAGCGCCCGCGCGCGCCACGCCGCACCTCGACGGCGCCGCCGCTGACGCCACCTGTCAGAGCGCCCTCATCGGCTTCGAGGTATCGACCGATCCGGCCGTGTACGCCTCGTGGGGCCTCGGCGCCAGCAACCGCACGTGGTCGGAGCGGTGGCTGTTCCAGCGGCCGTCGTCGTCGCGGACGCACGCGTCCGGGGCGGTAGCGGTATGCCCGGTCTGCGGGGCACCGGCCCAGCCCGAGGAGACCGGGCGGTGCCACTACTGCCACGCCGACATCACCACACGGACCGCCGGCTGGCTGGTGACCCGCACGGCCACCACGCTGACGACGACCGCCAAGATGGACGCCGCCGTCGAGAAGATCCGCGCCGAGACGCGCGAGAAGATGGCCAGCAGCATGCCCACAGCGTCGCCGCCAGCAGCCGGGACCCCGCTCCAGCCCCCGCGCACCGACGTCTGACCACATCCGCGTGTCGGTGTCACTTGCACTGTCGGACGTGAACCTGGCGCTGGATGACCTGGTTGCCCTGTGATCACCACCGAGCTCTTCGAGCGATGACCGAGCCCGTCGCCCGAGAACAGGCCGGCGAAGAGGCGGCGAGCCCCGACTGGCCGCTCGCCGGGGTGCGCGTGGTCGACCTGTCCCGGGTCCTCTCCGGCCCGAGCTGCGCCAAGGCCCTGGCTGACCTCGGTGCCGACGTGATCAAGGTCGAGCCGCCCGAAGGCGACCTGACTCGGACGGCCCAGCCGAGGGCGGGTGGGATCCCGGTCTACTTCGCCCAGCAGAATTGCGGGAAACGCTGCATCTCGGTCGACCTGGCCACCCCCAAGGGTCGCGAGCTCATCCATCGCCTGGTGCGGGTGTCCGATGTGGTGGTCGAGAACTTCCGACCTGGGGTGCTCGAAAGGCTCGGGCTCGGGTACGAGGAGGTACGGGCCCTCAACCCGGCACTGATCTACTGCTCTGTCAGCGGGTACGGCCAGGACGGCCCTTCGGCCAATCGACGGGCCTACGCCCCGGTGATGCACGCCGAGCTCGGCCTCATGGAGCTCACGGCTCGTCGTCGGAGGTCGGAGCCCGTGGCCGAGGCGGTCTCTCATGCCGACCTCTACGCCGGCCTCCAGGCCACGATCGCGGTCCTGGCCGCACTCCGTCAGCGTGACCGCACCGGGCGGGGTCAGCGCGTGGACGTGTCGATGGCCGAGACCCTGTTGCAGGCCATGGAGCTGACTGCAGTAGAGCTGGCCGGGGGCGAGGGAGACCGCTTCCACGTGTTCGGCGGCTACAACACGCCGGTGCTCCGCCTAGGAGACGGGACCGTCGTCTGTGTCGCCGGCGACCCCGTGTCCACCTTCCCCGCTTGGTGCAGGGCCATGGGCGAAGAAGGCCTCCTGGCCGACACGCGGTTTGCCACACATGAGAGTCGTGATGACAACCGTGCCGCGATGCTGCAGGAGCTCCAAGCGCTCGCAGGGCGGTTCCAGTCCTTCGCGGACTTCGAGGCAGCCATGGGGCGATCCGGATTGCCGCCGGTGCCCTCCGCACCGTGACCGAGGCGGCCACGTCGGACTGGGCCACAACCCGGGGGGCCTTGGTCGACGTCGGCGACGCGACGACGGGGCCGATTCGACTCCCACCGTCCGCGGTTCGATACTCGGCGGCCCACGCCGGCACCCACGGGCGCCCGGCCCACCAGGGTGAGCACAACGGCGAGGTGCTCAAGGAGGTCCTGGGGATGACCGACGACGAGGTGGCCATGTTGACGGACGCGGGAGTCCTGCGCGAGCGACTGCCATGAGATCTATGTGTGCAAGGCTGGGGCTCTGCGTCACCCTCATCTGTCTCGCTA